>NZ_CP082944.1:1462500-2662500 GCF_019933155.2 Metabacillus dongyingensis
TAAGAAGATCATGGTTCAGCTTCATGGGGAAACGGCTCCGGCTTTGATCCGATTTCTTGAAGAAAAAGGCGCCACTGTTCTGCAGGTTTTGCCTTATCAGCATATTGCTCCAGATGAAGCGGCAGTCAGCCTCCTTTGTGAGGAAATGCTGAGCCATAAAGTAGATGCTGTTTGTTTTACAACCGCAGTGCAGGTGCGCGAGTTATTTGCTTATGTGAAAAAAAAGAAGTGTCTGCCGCAAATCCTTCACGCATTTGAGACTCATGTTTTGCCGGCAGCTGTTGGGAAAATAACGGCAGAGGCATTGATGGAAGAAGGCGTCAAAAATCCGCTTGCACCTGAGCTTGAAAGAATGGGTGCCATGATCATTGAGCTTGCAAGGTTTTATGACGAAGCAAAAATAAAATAAAGGATGATGCATCATGCCAAAATGGCTGAACAACACGCTGTATGTCCTGGTTTTAATTGTAAGCATCGGATGTGTTTCACACGGTTTTGAGTGGAAAAAATAAGATGGGAAGTTCTTGACATAAAGACGTTTACTCCGCATAATATATAAAAATCAATGAACGTTGAAGAGGGACTAGTATGCGGGTCTTTATGTGACAGAGAGCGGGGTTTATCAGCTGGAAGACCCTGCCGCAGCAAAGCCGCAGAACCTGCCCTCAGAGTCCTATGTCAAAAACATAGGCGCCATAAACCTGGCGTTATCAGGCAAAGCGGGATGCTGTGTGCATCCAACTAAGGTGGTACCACGGAAAAGCCAAGCCCTTTTCGTCCTTTCTATAAGGATGAGAAGGGCTTTTTTTTATGAGGTACTGGATATAAAATTATTTGCCCGGACGGCCCATCATACGGTTCGGCTAAATGTTTCCCAATTTCCGTTAATAAATCTTCAAAATCGGCTTGAAAAAATGTAGTTTTCGCTATTAAATTTCTGGTTTTCGCTAAAAAGAAATTGCAGGCCGTCCATATTGTATCAAAATAGGAGGTTCCATCCCATGAAAAAACGAATTGTCGTCAAAATTGGCAGCAGCTCCTTAACGAACCGCAAAGGAGAAATCGATCAGGAGAAGTTTACGGATCACATTGCTGCAATCGCCGCCCTTAGACAAGCTGGTCACGAGGTTTTGCTCGTCTCATCAGGAGCAGTAGCTGCAGGCTTCAGAAAATTGGGCTATCCAGCGAGACCTCTCACCCTGAAAGGAAAGCAGGCAGCAGCAGCGGTTGGACAAAGTCTCCTGATTCAATCGTATATGGAGCAGCTTGGCAGTTTTGGCATCATTCCTGCTCAAATTTTGCTCACCCGCAATGATTTTTCGAAAAAGGAACGCTATAAAAATGCCTATGCCACAATCCGTGAGCTCCTTGACCGGGGCATCCTGCCAATCATCAATGAAAACGATACGGTTTCAGTAGAAGAGTTAACCTTTGGCGACAATGACATGCTTTCGGCTCTCGTCAGCGGACTCGTACAAGCAGATCAGCTGATTATTTTGACCGACATCAACGGATTGTATGATTCTAATCCGCGTGAAAATCCAGCTGCCAAAAAGTTCGATCAGCTTTTCGAAATCACAGATCAAATGATGCAGGGAGCTGAAGGGGCAGGTTCACTTGTTGGAACAGGCGGCATGAAGTCCAAGCTCATCGCAGCAAAAACGGCTTTATCTCTAGGCGTGAAAATTTTTATCGGCGCCGGAGCGGGGTCAGGGAAATTAATCGAAATCCTTGACGGAAAAGGCGATGGAACGTACATAGGCGGAGACAGCCGTTTCTACGTCAACAGCAGCAAGCAATGGATCGCCCTGCATTCACTCGTCAGAGGAAAAATCTATGTAGATCAAGGCGCTGAGCTTGCATTGACTGCAAACGGAAGAAGTCTTTTGCCGGCGGGCATTTATGACATTACCGGCACGTTTGAAGCAGGGGACGTCGTAGAAGTTTTCGGGACAAACGGTCTGCTCGGGAAAGGAGAAGTACTCTATTCATCAGAAAGTCTGAAACAAGTAATGGGGAAACGAAGCCACGAATTGACAGATGAAATTATCTCTATCGAAGTGATTCACCGCGACCGCTGGGTCAAAGCCTGAAACGGAGGGGAAAACATGAGCGAAGTACTAAGAAAAGGCAAGGCAGCCAAAGCTGTCAGCTATCATTTAATTGGAAAAACGACTGAAGAAAAAAATACCGCATTAGAAAAAATTGCCCAGCAATTAGAAAGGGAACAAGACTATCTTGTCACCGAAAATCAAAAGGACCTTGATTTTGGAAGATCTAATGGATTATCTGACTCCATCCTTGACCGTATGCTGCTGAACAAAAAGCGCATTGAAGACATGGCACACGCCATCCGTCTCCTGATCAAACTGAAAGATCCAATCGGAGAAACACTTGAAACCATCGAAAAAGAAAACGGCCTTCTTATCCAGAAAAAGCGTGTTCCTCTTGGAGTGATCGGCATGATTTATGAAGCAAGGCCAAACGTCACCATCGACGCCGCAACACTTTCATTGAAAACAGGAAATGCCGTCATCTTGCGAGGCAGCTCATCCTCCATCCATTCAAACAAAGCGCTTGTATCCGTCATCCACCGCGCTCTTGAACAAACGGCAATTCCGCAGGAGGCCGTGCAGCTCATCGAAGACACGAGCAGGGAAACAGCGAAAGAGTTATTCACCCTAAATGAATACCTCGATGTTTTGATCCCGCGGGGCGGAAAAAAACTGATCGATACAGTCGTTAGAGAATCCACTGTTCCAGTCCTTGAAACAGGCGCAGGCAACTGCCATATATACATTGATGAATCAGCAGATCCAACAATGTCTGAACGGATCGTCTTAAACGGAAAAACACAGCGTCCATCCGTGTGCAATGCCATTGAAACGATTTTGATTCATGAAAAGTGGCTTCAAACGAGCGGGGAAAAGCTATTGCAGCAGCTTCACGATCAATCAGTTGAAATCTATGGTGATGAGCAAATCCGCTCTATTTTTCCAAAAGCAAAACCAGCAGCTGAAGAAGATTGGAGCACAGAATATTTAGCACTGACCGTCAGCGTAAAGTCAGTGAAGGATCTGGAGGAAGCCATCCATCATATCAATAAATATGGGACAAAGCATTCAGAAGCCATACTTACAACGAATGAAGGAAACGCATCACAGTTTCAGACAAGGGTAGACGCTGCAGCTGTTTATCATAATGCATCAACCCGATTTACGGATGGCTTTGAATTTGGCTATGGAGCAGAGATCGGCATCAGCACACAAAAACTGCATGCAAGGGGACCGATGGGGCTGCCTGCGCTGACATCAAGCAAACATTTCATTTATGGAAATGGACAGATCAGGGAATAGCTAACAACATCAATTCAGGAAGGGCTGAACAAATTGAACACATCAATCAAATGGAACGGAAAAATGAGTTTCTCCGGCACAACGCCTTCAGGACATGAAGTGAAAATGGATGCCGCAGAAGAATTCGGCGGAGAAAATACAGGTGCAAGGCCAACGGAGCTGCTTTTACATGCAGTTGCAGGCTGTACTGGAATTGACATCATTTCTATCCTGCAAAAAATGAGGCTGAATCCTTCCTCTTTTCACATGGAAGTAAACGGTACACGTGCAGAAGATCATCCGAAACGCTTCACAGCGGTCCACATTCACTATATATTAGAAGGAGATCTGCCAGAAGAAAAAGTGATAAGGGCGATTCAGCTGTCGAAGGACAAATATTGTTCTGTTTCGCAATCGCTGAATGCGGAAATATCAGTTGGGTATTCGATTAATGGTGTAATCGGTGCACAGAAAATATAATAAAAAAAGAGAGCTGCCTAGTGTTGCAGCTCTCTTTTTTTATTTATTAAAATCGTTCCCCCGTCATGGTTGACATGAATTTAGAAAAGAACAGACTGTAATTGAGTTCAAATGCGATACGGTGTTTTTTCTCGTTTTCCCCGATTTTCACATAGGGTCTGATATCTGCAATACTGTGGCCTCTTTCTATCCCATCCTTTGATTGGACAACATAAACGGGCAATGATCTGTAGCTCAGCATTTCCGGATGAAGCGGAGCCATAATTGTTAAGGCATCATGAACAGGACTGCCTGGTGCAGCCGGATTTCTTTTTTTGTAAAAAGCAAAATAGTAGTCAAGCAGAGGCTTTAGAATTTTGGCTTTCCCTATGCTTGCAATGTAATCGACCATTTCCTGGCTGACAATGGCTCGTTCGGTTACATTCAATGGGATAATCGTCAGATTGCTTGCGTGAGTCAGAACCACTTTGGCTGCAACAGGATCTGCATGGAAATTAGCCTCTGACACAGGTGTCACATTTCCAGGCACCCAAAAAGCTCCTCCCATGACATAATATGCTTTGACGCTGTTCATTAACGTTCTATAGTGAATAAACATGGTAGCAAGTGATGTGAGCCTGCCGATGCTGATAATGGTCAGATCTTGTCCATGGGCTTCAATAAGCTTTATTATTTCCAGAAAGTTATCGCCCTTGCCGGAATACTCCTGCTCAGGAATGATAGGGCCCATCCCGTATTCCCCGTGGATTTCAGGATAATAGGTCGGATTTTCTCCTGTCATCGGAAGCTCTGCCCCTTCAAAAATAGGAATTTGATCAGATTGGTTAAATAAATCGTGCAAATACTGGACGCTGGCCATTGCATTTTTTCTTGGAATGTTCCCGTAATCAGCTACAACCCCAACGATTTCGATCTCCTCATGCAGCGCTCCATATATTAGGGCAACAATGTCATCAATGCCGATATCTCCAAACAGCAAGACCTTTAACGCCACCGCAAAGCCTCCTCGTATTTGATGGTATTTCTAATCTGTATCCTTTTTCCTTATGTAAAATGCCTCTTTTTTTACAGGTTTTGGAAAATAGCTTCCAAATACCTAATTCATGGAAAACATAAAAGTATGCTGTTGATATTTGGCTCGGAAAATACAGAAAAAAACCGCTCTATTAAAATAGGCGGTTTACTTGATCTATTACATCTTAGGATTTGGTCCATATTTATTTGCATTCGGCTGACTATCTTGACAACTGAACACAATAATCACAATTGTTCCAATGATCGGGATAAGGTTGATTAAAAGCCACCATCCAGTTCTGCCGGTATCATGTAATCTGCGGACTCCTACTGCCAATGAAGGTAAAAGAACGATAAGAGAATAAATTCCAACCAGGATGTCAGTCAGACCGGTGATTGACTCAACGACAGTTAAAATAAGGGTGACAATCATATTCATCAAAAAAAACATCCAGTATTCCTTCCGTCTTGCACGGCCTTTAAAAACGGCATAATTTTTTAACACATGCAGGTACCATTGCATATAATTTCCTCCTCTCAAACTCTATATATGAAGGCAACTGATATAGTATATCATTTTCAGATTATCTATTAATAATATTTTTCACATACTCAAAAAAATCGAAATCCCAAGAAGGAATTTCGATTTTTTCATTTACTTATTCAGAATACTTTCCTCAAGAACCGCCGATTTATCCCCATACACCTTCGTAATATGGCCTTCTCCCCAGGCACAGAGTGAATCTAAAATCGTCTGCAGACTCCAGCCGTATTCGCTGAGCTCATATTCAACTTTGGGAGGAATCTGCTGATGGACAATCCGGTTAATGACGCCATCATCTTCAAGCTCCCGCAATTGCTGTGTCAGCATTTTTTGCGTGATGTTTGGCATCAGGCGCTTCAATTCGTTTGTCCGTTTTTTGCCGTGAGTCAAGTGACAGAGAATCACGCATTTCCACTTGCCGCCAATGATTTCAAGTGTTGCTTCAACAGGTATATTGTATTTTTTTTGCATGAAATCCCTCCTATATTATAGGCACCAAAAAGTGCCTACCGAACTTAAAAGTTCCTACAGCACTTAAAAGTACGTACTTTTCATGATGTCCGATATGTTTCATAATAACATTTGCCGGCTGATCTTTACCATACACTTATTTTTAATAAATATTCAATTTTTTAGGAGGAGAAAAGATGACTTTAGATAAAAAGAGAAGTACGCTCGCGCTGCTCGCATTAGCAGTCAGTGCTTTTGCCATTGGTACAACTGAATTCATCAGCGTCGGTTTGCTTCCGATGATTTCTGAGGATTTAGCCATACCTGTTACAACTGCAGGATTAACCGTTTCTTTATATGCAGTGGGGGTCATGTTCGGGGCACCGATTCTGACATCGCTCACATCAAACATGTCACGCAAAACGTTATTGCTTTGGATTATGATTGTTTTTCTTATCGGCAATAGTCTTTCTGCCGGAGCTACAAGCATTGGAGTTTTATTAGGCGGACGTATTATCGCAGCACTTTCACACGGTGTGTTTATGTCGATCGGTTCAACGATTGCAGCTGACCTTGTACCAGAAAACCGCCGGGCAAGTGCAATTTCCATCATGTTTACTGGTCTGACAGTAGCAACTGTAACAGGAGTTCCGTTTGGAACATTTATTGGCCAGCAATTTGGCTGGAGACTTGCATTTATTGTGATTATTATTATTGGGCTGGCTGCACTTATTGCCAACAGCATTTTAGTGCCGTCTGATTTGAAAAAAGGCAATCGCACAACATTTGCCGATCAGCTGAAACTAGTAAAGAACGGCCGTCTGCTGCTTGTCTTTATGATTACAGCTCTTGGATACGGTGGAACATTCGTTGTCTTTACGTACCTGTCACCGCTGCTTCAAAATGTAACAGGTTTTAAAGAAGGAACAGTAGCAATGATTTTACTTGTTTATGGAATTGCGATCGCCATCGGAAATATGATTGGCGGAAAGCTATCGAATAAAAATCCGATTAAGGCATTATTTTATATGTTTATTGTGCAGGCTATCGTACTCTTCGTGTTAAGCTTTACCGCTCCATTCAAAATTGCAGGTTTGCTGACGATTTTATTGATGGGACTATTTGCTTTCATGAACGTGCCTGGGCTTCAGGTTTATGTCGTCATGCTTGCGGAACGTTTTGTGCCAAGTGCCGTTGATGTGGCATCTGCGATCAATATTGCTGCGTTTAATGCAGGAATTGCGATTGGCGCATTCTTGGGAGGAATCATTACGGATTCAATTGGCCTGATTCACACTGCCTGGATCGGAGGATTCATGGTTTTGGGCGCTGTTATTCTTACGGGCTGGAGCCGCGCGCTAGAAAATAAAGATCAGAAAATGCAAGGACAAAAACTAGCTGGATAACTTATTGAAATTATAGGAGGAATATGAAAATGATGAACAACTTACAAAGTACAACAACTCTGCATAACGGTGTGAAAATGCCATGGTTCGGGCTTGGCGTGTTTAAAGTAGAAGAAGGACCAGAGCTTGTAAATGCCGTAAAAGCAGCCATTAAACATGGATACCGCAGTATTGATACGGCGGCTATTTATGGAAACGAAGAAGGCGTTGGACAAGGAATACGTGAAGGGATAGCTGAAGCTGGTATCCGCAGAGAAGATCTATTTGTCACATCGAAGGTCTGGAACGCGGATTTAGGTTACGATCAAACGCTCGCAGCTTATGAAACGAGCTTAACTAAACTTGGTTTAGACTACTTGGATTTATACCTGATTCACTGGCCGGTAGAAGGCAAATATAAGGAAGCATGGAGAGCGCTTGAAACTCTTTATAAGAGTGGAAAAATTAAAGCGATAGGCGTAAGCAATTTCCAAACTCATCATTTGGAAAGTCTGATGGAAGATGCGGAAATCAAACCAATGATTAACCAAGTGGAATTCCATCCGCGTCTGACTCAAAAAACTCTTCTATCGTTTTGCAGGGAACATGGTATTCAGCTTGAAGCATGGTCTCCTTTGATGCAGGGCCAATTATTGAATCATCCGCAGCTGCAGGAAATTGCAAATAAATACAAGAAATCAATTGCTCAAATCATTCTGCGGTGGGACCTTCAAAACGGAGTGATCACGATTCCAAAATCAACAAAAGAGGAACGCATCATCCAGAATGCAGCGATCTTTGATTTTGAGTTAACAGACGGGGACATGGCTCTTATTGATGGACTGAATAAAAATGAACGAGTTGGCCCTGATCCTGACAATTTTGATTTTTAATTAGAGTCCTCATTAATGGATTAGTTCAGTGGCGTAAAAGCATTATATAACATTCTATTTTGGCACACCATTTTTTTAAAAAAATGGTGTGCTTTTTCGCATTTGCAGTACTATGTCTGGAGTAATTGTATGGGATTAAACGTAATGGTCATTAAATCGATAAAAAAAGCACAAAGAGGAGTATAGCCTCCCTTGTGCTTTGCTTAACGCTATAAATTAATAAATATATCTAGTAAAGTTATTATTTTATTTTTTAAGTAATTTTACATCGAGAAAGAGTAAGGATGAAATATTTCATTTATTTTAGTGCTTACATTAATTCCAAGCTCTTTCTCTACAAACTTAATATTACGTTCAGCTACATTTTTTGCCTGTATAAACAAGTTATTTTCCAGCAGCTTCTTAATATATTCAAGATAAATTAATTCCTGATAAGGATCTATGGCCAGTATTTTTTCAAAGTATTCAATTCCATTAGTAAAATCATTTATACTCCAATTATAATGAGCCAACGTTCTTAAAATAGTAAGGTGTTTTGCCCGTATTCTCTCACGTTCTTGCTCAATGAAAGGCTCGTAAGGATATTCTTCAAACAAGTTTCCTTTATATAAAGACTCCGCCTTTAATAGTTTCTCTATTGGAATTTTTGATAAAGAATTTGAATTATTATCCGATAGAGAAAGAAATTCATCCACGTCTAAATAAAGATGTTCAGATTTGAGTATATAATGATCATCAATTTGACTGATATAACGTGAATTTCTTCCTGAATTTAGTTCAGGTTCGAGCACTTTTCGTAAAGTCGATAATGAAACATAAAAGTGGTTGTTTATGGATTCAAAAGTAACTTCGGGAAAAAGAGTATCAAGCATGTAGTCTTTTTGTAATTTTTTTTGTCTATTTACGATTAATAGCTGAAGCATTTTTAGGCTCGATTTACGTTTTATGATGACAGGTTTCCCATCAAGAGTTACCTTAAAATCCCCTAAAACCTTAATGGATAATGGCTGGACCATTGGAATATTACTTATTACGATACATCTCTGGGTTAGGTTGATTTGTTCAGCTAAATAATGATATTGATTTATCCGGCAGATATTTAATAAATCATTCCTCATTTCATTGGCAGCCTTATAATCACCTTTTAATTCGAATAGATTTACAAGCTTGCTTTTTGCTAGACAACGATAAAACGTAAAATATTCAAGTTCCTTCACTGCTAAGTTTAAGTATTCTTCTGCTTTATCCCAATTTTTCATTTGTATATAGGTTTGCCCTAATTGAAAGTATGATCCGCCGAGGTCAAGGTCATTCCCAAATTTATTAGCATCACGCATCCCTTTTTCTGCAAATTCCAGTGATTGAGCATAATCCTTTTGCAATGCCTTTAACCGACTCAAAGAATAATAAAGATAAACACTTCGAGCGTCATATTCTATAGCATGATCCAATAACGTTTTCAATTGTTCTAAAAAAGGTAAAGCAGTATCGGCCTTATTTTGTTGTAGATGAATTTCAGCCAAGAACCAAAGTGCGTATATTTGACAATGAGTAATCTGGTATCTTTCTGATAAAAATAACGCTTGCCTTGCTTTCTTTTCTGCTTCATGAAAAAGACCAGAATTGAGATAGACTTCTGAAAGTCCAACAAGATTCAACACAGTAGAGGAGTGAATGTTCCATTTTTCACTGTAATCTAATGAAGTAAGGTAAAAACATTTTGCCTTTTCGAACTCACCTTTGTGTCTGTATATTGTAGCCAAACAATATTGAAGATGACATAACTGTAGAAGGTTTTCTTTTTCTTCTAAGATTTTCATATACTTTTCAATTGGAAGGATCAGCTGATCTAATATGGCTAGGGGAATGCAACGAAAAAGGAAAACGCTGTCAAATGGCATCTTGTCGTGAGCGTAAATCCCATCTAACCAGTTAAGAATAAGGATCAAAAATTTGTCAGGATTATATCTTAGCTCCATATTTCTTACTAATTGAGCGGCTTGATAGTAATCCTCACCTGCAACATAATGCACAAACGAAGGGAAAAACATACATTTATCTTTGTAGACTTTTGCGATCTTTATATGGTGATCGCTAATATCTTGATCAGAATCTTTCAGTATATCCTGAAACTCTTCATATAAATAAGACTGAAACATAGGATGATAACATAGAACCCCTTGTTCATCTTTGGAAAGGAAGACCCCTCTTGTTAATAGACCATCTATTATTTTCTCAGAGTTAGGAATTGCCAGGAACTGATTAATAACAGATAGGTCAAGTTCTGTAAGCAAAGAGGTTTTATAGAGAAAGATTTTCAAATCTTCTGGCAGTCTAGCCATTACATGAAAAGTAAAATAATCATGAATGTCATGAATACCGGGAAAATTCATAATGGCATCACTGTGAGTTCTATCCTCCATATCTTGAATAGATTGAAGATAGAATTGTATACCTGTTATCCACCCATCTGTTTTTTCATGGACAGCAGTAATTTCATGATTTTGTTGAATGCCGTGCAAATGTCTAAGATATTGTTCAGTTTCTGTTTTCGTAAAAGATAAATGTTCCTTATTTATCTCTATAACTCTGCGATTTAATTTTAATTGTACTGGGATTCGTTTAATTCTAGTTTGTCCTATTAAAATAAATGTTATGGAAGAAGAAGAATATTGAAGAAGTTGATCTAGCATTTGGTGTATTTTGTTATTGCTTTCTATGTGCTGGCAGTTGTCTATAACAATAAATAGGAGATCAGACCAATTTGTTAGGATGGAAAGAAGATCCTGGAATTCACTTTCGATCTCTTCACGATTAACAATTAAATTCATTTCATTATTTGAAGTTATTCTTAAAATAGCAGTTTTGAGATAACTAAGAAAAATATGAGCTTCCTGATCATCCGCGTCCAAATGGTACCAGACGGCCGGCACTTTTTTATGCCGCACATATCCTGAAACTAAAGAAGTTTTTCCATATCCTGCATCACAGTTTATTAAGAAAAGGGAGGCAGAAGAATGTTTATCTAGGTACGAATATAGTCTTTTACGAACAAAGTAATTATGTGGGCTGGGTATTTTAATTTTATGTTCTAAAATTCTTTGCATATAGGATAGAAAGTTCCTTTCTAAAGATGTATAAAGATTATACCTAAAAAATAGATTAAAGTTTGCATTATATAAAGATTTATTTCTTTTATAATTTTTCTGAATTTTATCAACACCATTCAGAACCGCTGTCACTTAAACTAATATACTAGTTAGATTTTAGCTAGGTAGTCAAACCAGAGATTTTATAGAAGCTATAATAAATAGAGAATACAAGAATGCTCTTAATGGAGTAGCGTTGCCCTTCCTGCAAATAGGAGTGAGATTTAGTGCATTCAGAATCAGCAGGGACTGACTTATATAGATAAGACAGTCTTTTTTATTTTAGTTAACGTAAAAATAGCATTCTGTAAGAAATCAGTAAGATTGAAACATTATGATGAAGACAATTTCAGAAATTGGGACTGTGATAAATGAAACGAAGCAAGTAAATGTTCTGAATGCGAATTTTGCAGGAGCAGAAGATCTACCGCGGTTTCCATATGGAGCTGGAGCGTGAATCCGATAACAGGTCAGTTCCTTACACTTTTTTAAACTCTTCCCCTGAAGTGCAATTGCCCTTTATAGTGGCAACCCTTACTGGAAAAGGCTCCGTTCTTGGTCGTAAAGAAAATCGCGAGAGACCTGCAACAGATTTTTATGTGTATGGACAAGATTATCTGAACGAATATAAATCAAACTGAGGACAGACCTATCAGGGGTTTGTTCTTTTTAAATTAACTAAAGATAAGGATTATGGCTAAAAAAAATAGAACAGTTAAGAGTACTAGATAGTTTTAATCTCGGATTAGCACGTTTATACATCAATCAGTGATTTATTTTTTCTAGTTTCTATCTTTGATGGCTAAAGAAGAACAATTATGTATTCGTGGACGGAAAGGTTAGTTCATAAATAGAATCCCAGAAAGGAATATATAGATATGAATTCCATAAGGAATAACAGTGTTGAAATAATATTGAAAAATGCTATCAAATCACAGGAAGTAAAGAGAAGTCAAAAACCAAAAAAAAAGGGAAAGAACCGTTATATAAAAGGGTTGGACGGTTTAAGAGCCATATCCGTTCTATCAGTAATTGCCTATCATCTAAATTTCAAATGGGCATCAGGAGGTCTTTTGGGAGTAACTGTTTTTTTTGTACTTTCTGGTTATCTGATCACAGATCTCTTAATTTTAGAATGGAACAATAATGGGAAAATTGATTTGAAGCATTTTTGGATTCGACGAGCAAAGAGGCTGCTTCCTGGTATGTTAGCTATGCTAGTGGTGGTTATGGTATGGATCATGCTTTTTAATCATTCTTTACTGATGAAGTTTTGGGGAGATACATTATACGCACTATTATATATAAGTAATTGGTGGTATATTTTTCAAGACTTATCTTATTTTGAAAAATTGGAAATTCCATCTCTTCTTACTCATTTTTGGTCATTGGCTGTTGAAGAGCAGTTCTATATAATCTGGCCATTGTTAATTTGTCTTTGGTTTCATTTTAGACTTAAAACTAAACTCCTCTTTTGGTTAACTATATTTTTTGCAATTGTTTCAGCACTTGCAATGGCACTAATGTATCAGCCGGGTTCTGATCCCAGCAGAATATACTATGGAACTGATACAAGGGCTTTTTCCCTTCTTATTGGAGCAGGGCTTGCTTTCTTATGGCCAAACAGAAGACTTTCTAAAGAGTTACCGGCATTGCTTCGTTATATAATGGATTCAGTTGGCGGAGCAGGCCTTTTTATCATTCTTTTCATGATATGGAATATTAATGAGTATGAAGGCTTTCTTTACCGTGGGGGTATGATCCTTCTATCTATCGCTGCTGCATTACTGGTTGCGGTGCTTGCACACCCTGCCAGCAATCTAAATAAATGGTTGAGTTTTAAACCTCTTAGTTGGATAGGCGTGCGTTCCTATGGGATTTATCTTTGGCACTACCCTGTGATCGTGTTAACTAGCCCACAAATTGATGTTGGTGAACCAAATATTTTCAGAATCATATTCCAGCTTGCATTAATCATTGGTCTTGCTTCTCTGTCATGGGAACTCATTGAGAATCCTATACGAAATGGAATATATAAAAAGGTTTGGAATATGATGCTGTTTGGAGAGAGAAAGGAAAAAATGAGATTTCTTAGACAATCTCTTTTTATCTTCTGTTTACTTCTTATTTTGGTAACAGCTATATCTAAAGTTACTGCTCTTTATAGTGAGACAGCTGCAGAAATGTCAAAAAATGATTCGGTACTTGTTAAAGATGAAAAAAAACAAACAGATTCTGTTATTGAAAATAAGGATAAAGCCAATGACATTGTTGATTTAAAATCACATACGCAGTCTTCTAATAAGTGTAATAGAAATTCTACTATAACTGCTATTGGAGATTCAGTTTTGATTGATGTCGCTCCATATCTTAAGAAAGAATTTCCGAATATCATGATTGATGCCAAGGTTGGCAGACAAATGCAAGAAGCAGCGAATATTGTCAAGGTACTTAAAAAATCCAATGAATTGGGTAGTTGTGTAATAATTGAACTAGGTACCAATGGCAGTTTTTCTGAAGAACATTTGTCGTCTCTAATTGAGCTGATTGGCAGCAAACGGGATATTATTTTAGTTAATGTAAGGGTTCCGAGACCTTGGGAGGCTGTCGTGAACTCGATATTGAATAATGTGGAATCGGGCCACCCAAATGCGGAAATTGTGGACTGGTATTCGGCAAGTGCCTATCAAGAAGAGTATTTTGCTCCTGATGGGATACATCTTAATGAACAAGGTTCTCAAATGATGGCTTTTTTGATAGCCGAGAAAATAAATAAATAGAGAAAATATGAAGAGGAATGCTGTAAGATTGGCATTCTTCTTTTAATGGCTGAGCTGCAGTGAAATTATATAGCGGATAAAAAGGTAACTTCCGAAGAGATCGGTAAAATAAAATTATATTGAGTAGCGTTTCTTCTATAGGAAGAAGCGCTTTTTTTAGTGTAAAAAGAAACCTTTTTGCTAGTACAAATAGAATATTACATATCTAAATGGGGATATTATCATTGAATTTATTAATAAGGAGAAAAACAATGGAGTTCTTTGAAAATAAGAAGAATGATGAAATTACCAATCTAACTGATAATTTGAAAGAAAATTTGTGTTTAATCAAAGAATACTTGTCTCACACCGAAGACTTATTAGAAAAAGAACTGGTATAAGACCATATCAAAAAAGCTATCAAGTCAAGCTAATGAAATAACTGATTTATTAATTGAAGCAAATAGTGACCCTATAGGTATTGGAAGAACGGTAGAAAGTAAAAAGCCCTCATTCTATAAGGGGCTTAATTGGGAGGAAGCATATCAAAATGTCGAAATCATTCCTTCAATAGAAGTGAATATTAAAAATACTGGTAATTTATTTTAAACTCCCCTTTGTCACACATGGAGTGCTTGTCCACTACTTGTAAGGAAAGATTAATAAGTATGTAACAGTGAGAAAAGAGCTTTAGATGTTCTCGAAGAAGCTTCACTTGTTCTGGTAAAAACATGCCTTGCCAATTGATATTCTTCGATCACGAAGTATGCCATGCACCTCCTTATCTATTTCTTAAATTATTATATGCGAATATGTGTTCGTTTAATTTCGGAAACGAAATATGGTACTGATTTTCTTTTTTGACGACTCTATGTAGAACCTCCCTTAATTTGTTTTTTATGCGAATACCATTAGGGTAAATGGACGATATTACTGGATTCTTACTGTTATTGAGAGAGAATAAGAATCATCATTGAATAATAGTAATAAAACAATAAAATCTTATAATTTAAAAAACATTTACTACAAAAGTAAATGAAAATAACCTTGTTCTTCGTATTAAACCTAATGGCTATTTGTATTATGTACTTTTAACAATATCTAGAAATTGTTATGTATCCTTAAGAGGAATTGATGTAAAACAAAAAAAACGTTAGTTTAAGTGCAAACCTTCACAATTCCTGCTCTAAAGAAAACGTTCCACAACAATCTGGCCTCCTTGATTACAGCTCTTTTTTATTGAACTGCCGAATGCAGTTTAGTTGCATAAGAGATTTTAAAATCCAGTATATATATTGAAGTTAAAATGATAAGTGTACCTTTCAAAAAAGAAAGGAAGGTATGTCGAGTATGTTAACTTTAATTTTTTCGAGCATTGTTTTTTTCGCAGCAACTAATATTGACGATATATTTCTCTTAATGACTTGGTTCTCTCAAGCAAATACAACTAGGGAAAAAAGACGTTATATTGTTGCAGGACAATACCTTGGATTTATTCTCCTGATCACGTTAAGTTTAATTGGAGCTTTTGGAGTTTTGCTCATTTCCATGGCGTGGATAGGATTGCTTGGGTTGGTTCCTATATATCTTGGGATAAAATCATTGGTCGAGCAATATCAAGAGAGGAAGGAAAGCATTTCTGCTGTAAAGGTTGAAGGAGTTCTGCATTCCGTCGGTGAGAGGAAGCCAAAGATTGACAAAGTAGAAAATGAAACATTTAATCTACCAGGTTGGTTAAAGAAACTTTTAAACCCTGATGTCTTAAAAGTGGCTACGGTCACATTTGTGAACGGCGGTGATAATATTGGTGTCTACATTCCTTTTTTTGCAGCCTATAGCACAGGGAACATTATTCTGATTGTTTTTATTTTCTTAACTCTTTTAGCTTTATGGTGTTACGCAGGTTATGTATTAGTTCGCCATCCGTTAATTGCTCAGACTTTGGAGCGTTACGGTCACTTTCTTGTTCCTTTTGTTTTAATCGGATTAGGTATCTTTATTCTTTTTGAAAATGGTACATTCAATCATCTGTTATTGTTATTCAATTAACAGTAACTTCTCAAAAGGAATTTACTAAAGAACTTGGTTATCGACTGGGTAAAGAGTATTAAGGGGAATATTGTTAATCTTCAATTAAGTTTTTATTGACGAACATTTGTTCTGTATTGTAAAATGCATTTATGGGTAATAATGTGAAAGTGGTTACAGCCATTGACAATTCAAACGGAGGTTTGTAGGTTACTCAAGCATTTGTATTAAAATTTAAGCCAAGGAGCTGCTTAATTATGACATTGCGAATGTCCCCCTATTTAATGATGAACGGAAATGCAAAGGAAGCGATTCAATTTTACGAAAAAGC
Organism: Metabacillus dongyingensis; assembly: GCF_019933155.2. Classification (NCBI taxonomy): domain Bacteria; kingdom Bacillati; phylum Bacillota; class Bacilli; order Caryophanales; family Bacillaceae; genus Metabacillus; species Metabacillus dongyingensis. The sequence goes on from NZ_CP082944.1 coordinate 1,478,869, forward strand.
ATTGGACGGGAAAGTCCTCTTCAACCAGACTTTTGGAGAAATGCCAGCAAATCCAGAATTCCCTTTACCTGAAGAAGCAAAGGAACTGGTGTCACATGCAATGGTAAAAGTTGGCGAAACGGACCTAATGTTTTCAGATATGTTTCCAGGTCAAACCAGTCAAATTGGAGATCAGGTTACGATCTGTCTTTCAACGAACGACATCGAAAAATCCAAACAAATCTTTGAATCGCTAAAGCAAGACGGAGAAGTGAAAATGCCGCTGCAGGAAGCTTTTTTTAGCCCTGCTTATGGGATCGTAACGGACAAGTTCGGTGTAACGTTTCAAATTTACACAGAGGGCGAAAAATAATAAAAATAGCCCCCATGGATAACCCATAGCGGCTGTTTTTGATACTCTTAGCAGGAAATTACCGGCTAAGGTGATACTAAGTTAATAAAAGACATTTCCCAAGGTATTCAGGCAAAAGGGAGCCAGTAAGAGCAACGAAAGCCGAATTTCTCATTGTTTCAACAAGAAATTCGGCTTTAGCTGCTTTTTACTGCTTCTTGGATACCAAGAAGACCCCGTAACCGGTTTTACTAATAGCGTTATTTATTTTACATCAATCTTTGGCTGGTATTGCTCGGAGAGGATGATATCATCTTCCATTAACACATATGGATGTGTTTCCATTAAAATCGTATTGAGATAGTCTGGCATTCTCTCAGCTTCGTATGCACAAATTAACGGAAACGAAAGCTGGTTTACAGCTTCGTCTACTGCTTTCTCTAAATCACTTATTAGATGCAGCGGATCTCCCATAGTGGCCCACTCTACATGTGCCCAAGATCGGAAAGAAATTTTATTTTCCACATATAGCTGAACGGTTTTATTAAAGTATTCAACGATTGCAGGAGGATGATAACTGCCGCTTGAATAATAGAAATCGAAGTTGTTTACAAAGTGAACGAATTCCATTTGCTTTGTTGTTAACCGAGTGCTCAGTTCTTTGTGAATCGCACGGTAAACACGTTCATTTTCAATAAGAATAACGTAATCTCCCGCCAAAATGCCATCTTGGATATAACTCACTGCCTGATCTATGTAATTCTTCGTTCCACTATAGGAATACAGTACATGAATATTCCTTTGGTCATAAAACAACTGGTTCATTTTGCTTTTCAAGTAATCACCCTTTTTTTATTTTCCCTCATTATAATGGATTTCTGTGAAGAAAGCTAAAAAACGAATGAAGAATAGAGCTTTCCTTAATCGCTGAGAGTGTGCGTCTTATACAGAACAGTATGAACGGTGACTAGTCTCACGATTAATTAAAGAAAATAATAAAAACGCCATATACAAGACATGGCGTCTATTTCATAAAAGAAAACCATTTAAAGAATGGATTTTTCTTTTTGTCTGTTATTTTAATTTCATCCATCAGGAGTTTATCTTTACGTTCAGCTATCCATTGATTTAATTCATGCTTATCCTGGCAGTGGGTCATATACGTTTCTCCGCCTTTACCGCTCGCGTTAATGATATATCTGCACGAATTATTTTTCATTTCGTCCCGCCTTTTTTTTCATAATGTGCTTTAACTTCCACCTATTATAACAAGTTTAATTAAACCGTCTACCCCTAATTTGAAAATAATTTTAGATTTTATTTTACTGATAGTATCCCCCGTTATTTATAGATAAATTGTAAAGGGTGCGAATAAGTAATTTTTACTAATCATTAACAAAAATTTACACCTAATTTCCAAATTCTGTTGTATATTTATGGAGTATGTCTATTTCATATTGTTGGGGGATAAGCAAATGTCTATTTTAACCAAGTTCTCGTTAAAAAATCGGGCAGCGATTGTTATCATGGTGTTTCTGGTAACAGTACTCGGTGTGTATTCGGGTTCCCGTCTGCCGATGGAGCTGCTGCCGAGCGTGGATGCACCGATGATTACGGTCACCACGTTTGGTGAGGGAATGGATGCCGAGACGGTTACCGAAGAGATAACGGAACCGCTTGAACGTCAATTGAAAAATGGTACGTATCTTGACAGCATGACTTCTTCAACAAGTGAAGGAATCTCCATGATTACGCTTAATTACACGTCAGAAGCCGACATGAAAGAGGCTGCTTCAGAGGCTGAAAAGCTGATCAATCAAGTTCAGCTGCCGCAGAACACAGGAAAGCCGGTTGTGTCTCAGCTTAACTTCTCGATGATTCCGCTTGCTCAGGTGGCACTTGAATCTGAAGAGGGATTTTCGAAAGCAGATGAAGATCGGATTGAAGAAGAAATAAAAACGAAATTTGAAGACATAGATGGTGTATCCAGCGTCACGTTTTACGGAAAGTCCATTTCGGAGCTTTCTGTTAAAATCGATCCGGAAAAAATGAAAGAAAAGAAAGTGTCTGCCGAACAGCTGATGATGGCTCTGCAATCTCAAAATGCATCGATTCCTGCTGGAGAAATTGCAGTGGACGGTAAATCAAATGCCGTCAGGGTGCTCGGGGAAGTAACAGACAAAACACAAATAGAGAATGCGATACTTGCACAAGATACAAAAATAAAAGATATTGCGGATGTTTCCATTCGTCAGTTTTACGAAGCAGATGCAAGGTTAAATGGTAAAGAAGCACTGGTTTTGGTTATTTTTAAAGAAGCAAGCAAAAACGCTGTTGAAATTGGAAAAGAAGTCGACCGGAAAGCCGAAGAATTAAACGATATCTATAAAGATGATTTCTCCATCCGCACGGTTCAAAATACAGCAGAGGATGTTGAAGGCGCCGTGCTTGGCATGGCAAAGGAAGTGGCGATTGGGGCAATCGCTGCAACGCTTATCATTCTGCTGTTTTTAAGAAACATCCGAACAACCTTAATTGCGGTCGTCAGTATTCCGCTGTCGATTCTAATTACACTGTTCTTACTTGATCAATCAAACATTACGCTAAATATTTTAACCCTTGGCGGATTAGCCGTTGCGGTCGGACGATTAGTCGATGACAGCATTGTTGTTATTGAAAATATTTACCGCCGCATTCAGACTGAAGGCTTGTCAAAAGAAGTCATTCTAAGTGGAACGAAAGAGGTTTCTACTGCGATTACGTCTTCAACGCTTACGACAATCGCAGTCTTCCTGCCGATTGGTCTTGTTGGCGGTTCGATTGGAGAAATCATGACTCCGCTGATCTTGTCAGTCGTCTATTCGATCCTTGCATCCTTGCTTGTCGCATTAACAGTAGTACCGCTGTTAAGCTTTGTCCTTTTAAAGAAGGTGAAGCAGAAGGAGCATCAGCCGTCTGCTAAGTATATATCTATTTTGAAATGGTCATTGAATCATAAATGGATTGTTTTAGGTGCCGCGTTGATCATTTTTGTTGGATCCATTTTCACCTTCAATTCGATTCCGCAGGCCAGTGTTAACAGTCAGTCTGAATCGTTCGTAAATGTCTCCTTAACTTACCCGGCAGATTTTGATTTAGAAGATGCCAAAGAAAAAGCAGGGGAATTTGAGCAGGAATTATTAAAAGAAGATAAGCTCAAGGATTTATTTTTCCAGATGGGCTCTACAGCAGAAGATGCAAAATACGGTCAGGTTTTATCTGAAAAACAAGCGAATTATTCTGTGATTTTTGAAAAAGGAAAAGATGTTGAAGCATTTTTAGAAATGATCAAGGAAAAAAATGAAGAGTATGCTCCAGGCAAAATTGAAGGAACTCAGTTCTCATTTGGCAGCTTTGGCGGAGGAAATGGCATTCAGCTGAACGTGACGGCATCAAATGAGGATGACCTTGCAGAAGCAGGAAAGCTTGCTGCAGCAGAACTTGCGAAGATCGAGGGAATCGAAAAAGTCAAAAGCAACTACGAAGAATTGAAAAACGAATGGATTGTCAATGTGAACCAGGAAAAAGCGTCTGCACTGGGCTTAAGTCCAGTACAAATCGGCCAGCAGGTCCGCGCCATGCTGAATAAAACGCCGCTTGGCCAAATAAAAGTCGGCGAAGAGCAGCTCCAAGCTGTGATCGAATACGATGATATAACCTTTTCGACAACTAAACAAGTCCTCGATACGTACGTCACTTCACCTATTGCCGGACCTGTACAACTCAAACAAGTAGCTGAGATTGAAGAACGGGAAATTAAAACACAGGTGTATCATCAGGATGGAAAAGAAACGATTCAAATTTCAGGTGAAATCAGTGCCGACGACTTAAAAGCGGCAGGAATGAAAATCGATCAAATGACAAAAGAAATCGACCTCCCGGAAGGTGCATCCGTCTCCATTTCAGGCGCTACTGAATCGATGCAGGACGATTTCACTGATCTCTTTAAAATGATGGGAATCGCTGTATTAGTCGTGTACCTCATCATGGTCGTCACCTTCGGCCAGGCAAGAGCGCCATTTGCGATTCTGTTCTCGCTGCCGCTTGCTGCAGTGGGAGGTATTCTGGGACTCGTCGTCTCACAGACACCAGTTGACATCAATGCCTTGCTCGGAGCTTTAATGCTGATTGGCATCGTGGTAACAAACGCCATCGTCTTAATCGAACGCGTCCAGCAAAACCGCGAAAAAGGACTCGACGCCAGAGAAGCACTGTTAGAAGCGGGATCCACTAGGCTGCGCCCGATTATCATGACGGCCGTAACAACAATCGTAGCCTTAACACCAATGATTTTCAGTGCAACAGAAGCTGCCAGCATGGTCTCAAGAAGCTTAGCAGTAGTTGTAATTGGGGGACTAATCGTATCCACTGCCCTAACATTGGTAGTTGTGCCGGTTATGTATGAACTGCTGGCGAAAATGGGGAGAAGAAAGAAGAAGAATAAAGATGTTGCAGAGGATATTGGGGTTTAAGAAATATAAGAACACAGAGGTGCAGACTTTTAGGTCTGCCCTCTGTTTTTTACCTAAAAAAGAAAATATGGTATATAATTGGGAAAAGAAGGATTTTCTAATTCTAATAGGAGAGGGTTTTCAAAATGGCACTGGAAATGAGATCAGTATGTGAAAAATGTTCTGCAAATCTTCATAACAAATCAGATGCTTACATCTGTACATATGAATGCACATTCTGCCATACATGTACGGAAGAAATGGAATTTGTCTGCCCAAATTGCGGGGGAGAGCTTGTGAAGCGGCCGAGGAGCGGAAAAGCTGTTTTGGCTGAATGAAAAACTATTTAGAAAAACAAAGAACAGTCAACATCTCACTTTTCTTTGTTTTTACTGGCTGGTAAGGGGGTGCCGAAGTGATTGGCTTGTTAATTATAGGGTGTGAAATTGGATTTTGGGTCTTTGTTCTAGCGGGTTTAGTCGCAAGGTATCTATTGAAAAAGAAGAAGCTTGGAGCGTTTCTGCTGATCTGTACACCAGTAGTTGATTTGGTGCTGCTGGCAGCAACCGTGCTTGATTTAAAAAACGGGGCGACTGCGACAATGGTACATGGAATTGCAGCCATTTATATTGGAATCAGTATTGCTTTCGGCCATGGGATGATCAACTGGGCAGATCAGCATTTTGCCTACCGGTTTGCAAATGGAGAGAAACCGCCGAAGAAAATCAAATACGGAACCGAGCATGCACGACGTGAAAGAGAAGGATGGTTCCGCCATCTCCTTGCCTGGATAATTGGTGCAACTTTTCTCGGGGCAATTATTCTCTACATCAACAACGGACAGCAGACAGAACAGCTGCTTAAAACTCTTCAGCTTTGGACCCTAGTCCTTGGACTTGATTTTCTCATCAGCTTCAGCTACACCTTATTCCCGAAAAAAGAACCGTATAGGGGAAGAGACATGTAAATGAAAAACGGTTTGCTTTTCTCATAAGAAAGCAGGCCTTTTTAGCATGATACAAATTACCATAGGCATAGGGTTAAGTAAAAGCTTCTAAAAAGGGCTGATCAACTTGAAGCGAAATCCTTATGTTCCGCTGATTGCAGGATTGAGTCTGATTTTTTTCGTTTATGTGATTGTCAATACAATGAAACATGTAAGAGTCTATCTCGTATACAGCTCGGGCCTCGGTCCGTTTATCATTGGCGGATTGCTGCTGGCAGTGATTTTAGTTTTAATTGTGAAGGGAAGCAGTTACCGATGAAAAAAAAGATCGGACCTTTAATGGGATCGGTCTTTTTTTATTGTGGTGGCATCCCGGCTCTATTCTTTTTTATTCGGCATCTCTTTAAGACTGCAGTAAATAAAAAAAGACCCAAAAAGGATCCATGCGCTGTTATTCATTTTATTCTTTTGAGCCTTTTCCATCGTCCTGCTGTTTCGTGCCCTTACTCGTATAGGGCTTAAAGCTCTTCTTTTTATTGGCGCTTGCCTGCCAGCGGTTCCAGCCCTTTTTGCCTGTTCCTCCGCCTGTCCCGCCTTTACTGCTCTTCGTTTTAGCTTTAGCTTTACCCATACTATCACTCCATTATGATTGAACGCTGAATTGCAGCGTGTCTATTTTAAGTGTATTAGTACTACACTACCACAAACCACAGGTTCTATGTAAAAACCAAAAATAGTTCCAATATTCGGTTTAAGTTTTACCATTCAAAGCTTCAATCACTTCATCCGCTTTTTTCCAGGAATCAATCGATGCTCCTGCTGCGAAAGAGTGACCGCCGCCGCCAAACGTACGGGCGATGTCATCAATCGGAATATTCCTTGAACGGATTCTTACACGAATTTCATTCGGATATTCAATAAACAAGACCCAGATTCTCACTCGTGCCATCGAAGACAGGACATTCACAAGATTAGCCGCTTCCGCACGGTCCACCCCATAAGCAGCCAATTTTTCATCCGTTAAATAAATATAGGCAACTCCATGATCCGTCACCTTAAAAGTCATTAAAATCGCCTCGCGAAGACGAGAAACACCGCTGCTTTTCTTATTCAAATGATTATGAATCCGTTCAGGCTGAAAATGAAACTTCCTCAATGCCTTTACAGCCATCAAAGTACGCGGTGAAGCAGTGCCATTCAGCAAACGGCCAGTATCCCCAATAATCCCGGTATACAAAGCTCCGGCTACTTCTTTATTCATACTAAAAACTTCAGGATACTCCAAAAACAAATCAATAAGCATCTCACTGGCCGAGCTGTATGAAGGATCTACCCATGAGAGATCACCGTATGGTTCATGGTCAGGATGATGATCGATTTTTATCAGCATGGCTCCTTTTGAAAATCGCTGGTCACAAATACGAGACGTATCAGCCGTGTCACAGACAATAACTAAAGCTTCTTTATATACTTCATCTGGGATGAAGTCCATCGTATTGATGAAGAGAAGACTTTTCTCATCGTTGCCGGCTGCGTAAATGTTTTTGTCAGGGAAAGAAAGTTGAAGCGTTCTCTGCAATCCTGCCTGGGATCCCATGGCGTCGAGATCGGGGTTGATGTGGCGGTGGATGATGATGGTGGAGTGCTTTTGTATAGCATCTACTATTCCTTTTTGTACTGTTTCCAAGTCATCATCTCCTTTAAACCTTTATAAGTTCCTTACTTTTTTTCATCCATTTCTTTCTTAATTGCATCCACATATTGTTTTGCATCAAGCAAAGACAAGCCCAAAGCGTCACGTACCGCTTTCACTGCACGAACATCTTTCCCTTCATGCAATAGCTTGCGTATGTCATCATCTACTGGATTGACCTGTACATCTCCGTTTATGGAAAGCTGATCAATCTTAACTTTCATACTTTTAATCTGATTTTCAAGTGCTTTAATTCTGCTGGAAGTGACCATGTAGATGAAAAGCAGAATCACGATGATTATGGCATATTCCATTGATAACCCTCCTGTATTTTATAATGGAATATCGACACCCTCATTAAAAATATCCACGGTGAAAATAACTTCTAACTCATCTTCGTCGATTTCTAATCGTTTCATGAAATAGGAGCGCTCGTCAATGGAATTCGCTCCCGACAAAGCTACACTGCTATAATGCTTCCATTAAAGAGAATATACGAATTTGTAATAATAAAAGATTTAATGGAAAATGAAACGATATCTTTAGATCGTGCAAAGATAGAAATCTTGAAATATGTGTCTGAAGTTTATGAAGATAGTGTTTTTCATGCGTTTGAAAGCTTAAATCATGCGTATTTTGACAGCGTTCAAAAAAAGAGTAAGTTGAAACTGGTTGATTTAGAACATGGGATCCTTCGTAAAACAACAAGTTTTTCAAAAGTGCTAAATAATCCTGAGTACAGAAGATTTATTGAGGATATCGTAAATTATGGCCTTTTTCGATATGAAAAGGAATTTAAGAACACGGATTACGGGATTCCACATTTTAAGTTATACGAACAGTATCAAATGATAGATGCAGCTCTCTTATCCAATTATCGAAAGATCCACAGTTCATTTAGAGGATCTGGATTATTGACAAACGGAAACGATTATTTTCTCTTTATCGACTTGCATAAAGAAGATAATATCAAAGAAAGCATCAATTATCAGGACAAACTAATAAACGAAAAACATTCCAGTGGCAGACACCAAACAGTACGAGCCAAAGCTCTGAACGTGGGAAGAATATCATATTCAATGCGTCGAGGGGCATTAACCTTCATTTGTTCTTGAGAAAATATAAAGAAATCGATGGAAAAGTAGAACCCTATATTTATATAGGCAAGGGAGACGTATTTGAATACGAGGGGGAAAAACCAATAACCGTTCAAATAGAATTAGAACACAAACTACCAGGACCTCTTTATACTGAATTCGTAGTAAAAGTATAGTCTTCTCAACTTGAGAAGACTATTTTTTCATTTATTAACGCTTCAACTGCTGGAATATCGGCTGGAGCCCACTTCAATGAAGCAAGATTTTCACGCTTGAGCCAAATCAGTTTAGAATGCTCACTTGGAGCAGGAGCTCCATCCGTAATCTTAGCCTTGATACACAGAAGCGTAATGTTAAACGTGTCATATTCATGAGTGTGTTCATGAAATAAACCATCAGTAACAATCGTACATCCCAATTCTTCATCAATCTCTCGAATCAAAGCAGAATGGATATCTTCATCCTTCTCTACCTTTCCACCAGGAAACTCCCACAAGTTCGGAATGGCCATCTCTGGAGACCTTAAAGCGCAGAGGATTTCGTTTTGATCGTTTTCGATGATTGATGCGACAACTTTTAGTGATTTTTTCAAGGTGGAATCCTCCCTTAACTTATTTATTTTATTATCATTATACTTAATTTTAATGATTATATAAAAATGAAGTATAGATTTAAGTTGGTAATAAGCACTTAGACCTAAATTCTAATAAGACTTTTGATTATTTACTCCTGATTCAGTAATTAATTTATAGTTTTTAATGATTAACTAAAAGAAAATTATTCAAATAAAATAGAATATAATACCATTATCTTATGCTATAATACTTATTGCAGAAAGGCGGGTTTTAGAGTGGAGAAAATATTTCAAGATATAGAAAATATCTTTTCTGATATTGATAATCTTTTAAAAGTAGAGATTGATTTAAAAAAAGAAGTTGAAAAAAAAGTGATCGATAATTTTAAAGAATGCAATACAGAAAAAATGGAAGTGATTCATAATAATATTACTCCAATTTGTACATCAATAAACAACTTGAAAAATCTAAAAGATGAATGGAGCTCTTATTTAAGATGATGAAATTTAAGGGATTAGAATTAAGGTTTATTGATTTACTTAAAATTGCATTTTATCTATCTTCGAGATCACTAACAATTTCAGATTTAAATAAGTTTTTTAAAATAGAAATGAATATTGAAATTAATCAGAATATTTTCAAGAACCTCCTTAATAAGTACCTTAAAAAAGGTTACATTGAGAAAACTAGTTCATTATTATATATGAAATACCAAAGTATTTCCGATTTAGATAATTTGTATAATGAATTAAAAAATAATAAAGATAGTTATCCTATTTCAAATGCCACATCATTTTATGATGGTAACAAAATATCCCTATTGAACCTCATTCAAAGGGATAGTAGATTTTTAATGTTAAGTGGTAATAAAAGTATAATATTGTCAGAATGGGAAATTGTTAATGATGATGTATATCAATTATTAGAAGAAAATGAAATCTCTTATTTACATTTAGATTATATATATAATGAGATCTGCAATAATTCAGTAGGTTTAAATAAAGTCTTTTTACTAGAATATGATAAAAGGTTCATACTTAGCAATGATAAAGAGACTGTTAGCATAAAAATTGAGGATAAGGCTGAAACACCATTCTCCTTTATAAATGAGAACTTCTTTTTAGACGAACTATTAAGTTCTACAGAAAGTAAAATTGATGAAATATATAATAAAATTAATAATCTAGTAAATGTACTAGAAAAAGTTCAACAAGAAAATAAGCTCAAATTAATTGAAATCTTTGAAGCTGAAGAAAACATTTTAGATGTTAATGAAAAAACTGAACAAGTTAACCAACTTATTAATAAAAACTCAATAATAAATAATTTACTTAAAAGTAACTCTTTAGCAGAAATACTTAAAGGTGATTTAATTGAAACAAAATAAAGAAATTAAATCACAATATACTTTGTTTATTGAACGTTTGTTAAGTAATCTTAATAATCTTTCACATAGTAAAGATAACCCTTTTTTTATATTAGATGAAAATAAATGTGAACTCTATTATTTTGAAAAAACAAGAAAAATTGTCTGCTTAAAGTATGATTCAAATTGCAACGAAATTTTATATAGTCCTGAATTATTATTATTATTTAAATCGATATATCCAAATAATGACCATATATTAGTGAATAAAGAATTTATTTCAGTTAAATTCAATTATTCGGAAGTGAATATGAGTTATCTCCAGGATTACAATAATATTTATTCATTATTTCTTGAATCTTACTTACTATTTCAAGATCAGATTTTAAATAATTTAAATAATTATTTTGAACAGAAAATTATTGAATTATTTTGGGAAGGCTCATTTAATAAAATAAACAATTTTATCAATGAAAATAAAGAAATATTACATGAAATTTTTCAATATAAATTCTCGGAATTATTTATTAATGTAAATCTTGATAATAGAGATATTTCAAACATAGTTTGCTCCAGTGTAAGTGAGAGTATCCAAAAAAAATTAGAGCAATACTTGCAATATATAATCATTCCTTTATCATTGGAACAAAATATATTAAATAGAAGTAATTACATAAAAATTGCCAATAACATACAGGCTGATTATTACTATTACTTCAATACTTTTGAAACTAGAGGAAAATTAATAGCTTCTTTAGTAAGTGTCTATATGGATAATACTAAGAAAATACCTAATGAAAGCGCTTTACAGCTGAGGGTTATCTTCGAAAATGAGTTATCAAATGACTCATTTGGTATTTTGTTTTTTAGAGAAATTATGAATGCAATTAATTATGAAGGTCTTTTTTCAATTAACGTTATGCGCTCAAGATTCAGGTTAAGTGTTTCAAAGAAATTGGACAATCCAATTGAAAGATTCAACGTAATTTTGATTAAACTTATAGAGCATAAAATAGTTCAGATTACAAAGATTGGTAGTAAAGAATATGGGCAATTTTCAAAAGTATTTTATGAAGAGTCTAATATTCACGAGGAGCTAAACATTATATATGCATATCTAAAAAAACGTATAAAGGAGAGTTAGCTTTTGAACGGTAATCCATTTGTAGACTATTTAGATCAATTTAACGTATTGTCTCCTAATCATTCAAAGATTTATGATGAATACTCATATGATAAAGGTGAAAAATCATATACTTTTAAAATTGAAACAAAAGTAGAAGATTATTTAATTAATATTCTAAAAAAATCTGGACAAAGTTTTATTTTAACTGGTAATGCAGGCGATGGAAAGACCCGCCTATGTCGATCTATTTTTAATTACTTTAGTAGTGAAGATTTAAAAAATTGGCCTAATTCAGGTATTCGCGAGGTTTCAACGGAACATGGCACATTGAGAATTGTGAAAGACCTTTCTGAACTAAAAGAGGATAAGATCTTTGAGGAATTGTTAAGACTACAAGAGTATATTATGAATGATCATAAAGATCGCGTTTATTATTTAATTGCTGCAAACGAGGGAAAGCTAACAAAGTTTTTATCGCAAAAAAGTGAATTATCACACCTAAAAGAACAAGTTAAATTACGTTTTAAAGATAGTATTAATAACAATAATGTATTTAATATCATTAACCTTATTGATGTCACTTCTTCAATTTATGTAGAAAAGGTCCTCGAAGAGTGGAATAAAGAAAAGAATTGGGTGCCATGTAATTCTTGTCCTAAAATAAATACATGTATTATTAATTTAAACCATAAAAAAACTTCTAAAATTGATGTCAAAAATAGACTAGTTGAACAATATAGATTGTTAGATTTTTTAAGTACACATATAACAATGCGTGAAATGTTGATTCATATCAGCTATATTCTAACAGGCGGCTATAAGTGTACTGATATAATCAATGGAAATTATAATGAACTGAAACTTCAAATTAACAAACCGTATTACCAAAATTTTTACGGACATGAGATTGAACACGAAGCATTTTCAGAGATGAGAGCATTAAAACTTTTCAGAGAATTAGATCCTGGATCAAACTCGAATTCAAATATTGATGATTTTATACTTAATGGTGATATTAGTGGGAACGAAATACTTGAAGAATATCATTTAAATCTTTTCAATAATGATCTTGATCTTTACTTAGGTTACTTCAAAAAACGTTTGGAAATTTATAGAGACCATAACAAAGAAAGTAATGACAAATTAATTGAAGAGTGGATATCAAAGCTTAGAAGGAAATTTTATTTCGAATTTCCTCAAGAAGATTTGTTTAATAGAAAAAGTTTAATTCCTTTTCAATATTTTGAAGAGTATAGCTTACTATTTGAAAGTGGTTTAAAACAAGCCCAAGTTAAAAAAGATCTAATAAATGGTCTTAATCGAGCATTTTCCAAAAGGCTAGTATTAGCGAACTCTCCTCTTTATGCAACATCAGAAAATTTAATGATTCATTCATCTTATTCAGCAAATCAAGTGAAATTAATTGAAGATAAAAACAGAGAAGACGTAGATCATATACCATCAAAATTCAGTCTAATTGTGAATGACAATAATGTATTACCTATGGATTTACATGTATTTGAATATTTAAAGCGTTTAAGTTCTGGTGATACTCATAATATTTTAAGGGAAGATGTTGAAATATTATTAGATACTTTTAAAAATGAAATAATAAAGACTAGTAAACCAGACCAATATATTCTTAACGTTTTGCGTGCAGATAAAGACAGAGGATTATATGTCCAAGATGAGATTGAAATCTTTGATTGAGGGAGAGGAATAAAGTGAAAAATTTGGATGATTTTTCTTCAAAACTTTCTGCTAAAATATGGGGACATCGTTTTAAAGACGGTCAACGTGGTCCTGAGTATGTTTTAGAGTTTCTAAATGTGCTATTTGGTACTAACTATGCTTTAGATGCAGATGGTTATAACAGAAATAAGGCGGAAAATTTAAGAAAGTTTATTTTTGAAGGAGTTAAAGAAGGTAGCAAGAGAGACACTGCTAAATTAAAAGATGAACAAAAAAGGATATTATATGAAAAAATTTCCAACGAGAATAAGGTAGAAGTTATAAGAGAATTCTTTAGGAATTTAGAAGTACCATTAGTAGACGGTAGAGGTAAGGAAGCAGATCGTTCTTGGTATGCTCGTTCACTATACCCATTACACGAAAGCTTATTATTTTTTGAATTACGTGTGAAAAGTGGTAGTCCGGCATCTTATGAAAGAAATTTCTTTGCACGAGGTGGAGAACTATATTACTTAATGATTTCATATGGAACTGAAAAAAATCCAAAATTAAGAAATGAAATTGAAAGTCGTTTCAAAGAATTATTAACAAAGAATAACTCAATTGGGAAAATAGTTGATTCTATTCAAAGTGCGTTAGGCGATTCAAAAAATACTGATGTTACATATCCATTAAAACAATCAATAAATAGCAAAGAATACCCCCACCTTCCACTGACAGAATCTGATCTTTTTGACTCATTTGCAATAGAACTTAATGATGTTTTATCACTAGATATTGATACGTATGACATGTTTAAATTACTTATTAGTTTAACTTGTTTTCAATTAATGAGATATATGTACGAACAATCTAAAATTGAAGAAAGTTATCAAATTCAATACTTTTTCGATTGCTTAGATGGTAAAAACGAACAAATTCAAAAACTATCATCAAAAACATTTAAAAACAATGAGTTATTAGTAAAAAATAAATTTGAACATTACTTTAATGAGCAATTCCATGAACTCATTGGAAATGAGAAAAATGTAAAAACAAATCTTTCTATGTGGAAAGAAAATCCAGAAGAGTTCGTTAATATAATGAATTTACAAAAGCTCCAATCAAGGAAAAAAAGAGTAATTAATACTTTAGCAAAATGTAATACTTATGAAGATGTAACATCAAAACTATTTAACGTAGTAAACGAAGTGATATCAGATTCTCTAAAACGTCATCAATTATCTATAATACGAACTTTAGCGAGAGATGGGGGAATAGGTAATTTTAAGTCCGGATCTAATTATCGTTACATTATGACAGATGATTTTCTACAAACTCTAGTATTTATAAATGTTAGGCCTAATGAATCAATAGAATTTAGTGATTTTATTTCACGATTATATAATAGTTATGGGTTTGTAATAGGGGAAGTTCAAGCACGAAAAAGTGGGCTTTATAAGGAATCTAAGTTAAACATTAGTTATTATCAAAAAAATGAGCTAGCACTTAGAGAAAAACTTAGGAAAAATGGTTTGTTAGTAGAATATTCAGACGCGACTGCAATGATTCATAATCCATACGATTTAGCGGAAGGTGTGGCTATAGTATGAAAAGTGATAAACTTTTAGCTTTATGGATTAACAGATTAATAGTTGATCATTTTAAAGCTCAGAAAAAAGATTTTACTGAAAAACTATTTATTAAAATTACAGGCTTAACAAATAATAATATAGAAGAACTACTCATTCAAACAAGAAAAAATATGACAACTTTTAAGGAATATTACGATCCCATTATAAGAACTGTTAAAAATATAGAGGGTTTTGAAGAATTCTCTTTTAGAGACTATGAAACAAGTACTTGGTTAAGAAATAACACTAAATATAACCAAGCTTTTATCCTAATAATTAATGATCTTACACCGGAAGGTCAGAGTCTTGAAAATCTTTTTACTATTGATGAGTCTTCCTTATTAACAGGGTTAGGATTAAGTTCATTATATAATGTACTATCTGAAAGCAGCAAAGTTGCAGCGGATGAAATTGAGCATATTGAAACTTTTATGGAGATGTATAAAAGTATTTCTGAACCGCAATTAATGAGTATTCTAAATTTTATTACTCATATATTAAATGATCAGGGACCTTCTGTAGTAGAAAAAATTCAAAAAAATCTTCCTTATTTGAACTTGTTTTCAGACAGTAAACTAAAAATTAATATATTGGAAAGTTCTCGTTTGAAAAGGAATTATCTATTAGCTAATTTACAAATAAAAGATTCAGATCAAGAAAAAATACAAAATAACTTATATTCATTTATTGATAAGGAAGAGTTAAATCAATGGCCTGATGAGATATGGCAAACAAAATCAGTTGATGAGTTAACTAATGAAATAATAGGATTCTTAAATCAAAATTCTACTTCTTTTTTATTTAACGATTTTGATTTTGTTCAGAAGATTACAGAATTTAAAAATGGACCATCTACAATAAAAAGTGAGATTGAAGAGGTATATATTAATAACCAGTCTACATTTGATGAAAATGGTAAGCGTGAGTTTGAGGAAGGGCTAAATGAAGTAGTTTGTGGAAATAACCCTGAAGCAATACAAGATTTCGTTGAAGAATTTGAAGATTTATTAAATCAGAAAAAAGGTTTGGTAAAAAAACTTAATCGTTTAATTGAAAAACTAAGAAATCCATCAATTTATGAAGATATTAATCACGCTTTAATGAGAGAGGTTTTTTCTCTTATCGAAGAAGAGAGCAATAACTCAAAGATTTCTGATTCAACCTTTGAATTAGAAATTGTTACCCCGAAATCACCAGAGAACGTTGTAAGTATACTGAAAGTTTATTTAACGAATATAAAAAGCGTTATACCAAGAATAAACTTTATTATTGATTCGTTACCTGAAGTTGATAATTCAGTAAAGGATACTGATGTGAATTTTAAATTAACGCATAAGATTGAAGATGCCGATGTATCAAATAAGAAATTTAAGGTTACAACTTTTAACAACTTGAACTTATATTCCTTCAGCCAGTTAGTAAAAGATAATAAAGTACCATACTTAGTTAATTATGCTGAAAATGAAATAGAGTTAATAGATATCATGACAAATGTTCAAGATAGAGTTAAGCATTATTTAAGTTCAGGTACACCTAATATAAAAGAGAATTTAGATAAATTCAAACTTTTTTTAGAGCAGTACACTGAAATACTACACTCTATATTTGAAAACGGAGTCTTTTCCATTGATTATAAAAGCTTAGAAATAATCTTAGAAAAAATCCTGGAAAATTTATATTCATCATCTATTGTTTCACAACAAATCTTACAATGTATAAATTTAATTGGGGCTACAGATTTCTATGATAATAAAAAAGGAGAATCTGGAATACCAGTTTCCAGAATCTTAACAATTTTAAATCCTATAAGGTTATTAGCTTATATTAAAAGATATGAAGAAATCTCTTTAATTATTGATGAATGGCTAATAAATGCTAGTAAGAACATATTAGAAGTAGAAAAACTAGATGAGTACCTTGAATTTATGTTAGGAAAATCAAAACATTTAGCTCCTAGATACTTTTCAAGCTACGGAGATGAATCTTTCTTAATTGAAAAATCTGAAGTTTTAGGTGAAGGCTCATTTATTTTAAATACTAAACCGGCTAATAATACAGATTACATTTCGAATGAATTATCTGAAGAACTAGTTAAAACTACAAAAAATTATTTAGAAGTTTATCCTTACGCAAAAGATGGGATGGATATTCTTCTTCTTCATTGCCATAGCAGTGATGTAATTATTAAATGTGTAGACTCCTTATTCTCCAAAACTAAGATTAAGAAGTTGAGATTGACAGTACACAGTGAATCTGCAGCTAAATTACACAATCAACTAAATAAGTGGCTGCAACAAAAGGAAGAGTACACCAAACCTGATATCGGAAGTAAGTTCCCTAAATTGGAAATCGGTGTAATATCGGGCCGTAGTGCAAGTGAGATATTTACCCAGATAGATAAAAAAATGTCTGACTCTGATTTAGTTATTTTAGCAGACTACTTTGGACAAAGTAATCAGATAAGATATAACTTTGAACGAATAAAACCTAAACTATCTTTAAATTGGTTTGAGACTTTATATAAAGAACCACTTAAAGATGACGAAGCTGTAAAAAGAATTAGTTATGTTAGTGAACACTTACCTAAAGTTTTGCAATTATATTATCAAATGCAATATATAGTTCAAACTAATGCAATGCCAGATAAAGATGAAATTAACGTGCTTAAAAACATTATTTCTATTACAAATATTAATCATAGTTCTTTAATTGATTTTATGCACAGGAAATTTAATTGGGTAATGATCTTAGATAGGTATTTAGACAAGACCCTTTTAACTAAAACTTCTTCAGAGGCTAATATTATTCAATATAAACCTAAAGCTGCTGGCCAAAATAGTGAGTTTAAATTAATTGTTTCTTCATCGAAATATATTAAAAAAATCAGTGAGAAAACTTCAGATTTTGCATATTATGATCGACTTCATCGGAAATTAGTATCTATTTTAAAGAATGAGAATATTTCTAGAGATATTGTTATTGATTCTGTAAATAAAGTAAAAGATATTTCAGGTTCATTAGTGTTAAAGGTAATAGGTAGAGGGAAATATGCACATGAGATGTTAGCAACATACTTATCAACAATAAAAAGATCCAATCAATCAGTCGATAAATTGCAAATTTGGTCTATTTGTGATGATTTACCTTGGTTTGCAAATAATAAAAGACGCCCTGATTTGGTATTAACCACGATTTGCAAAGAGCAAAATAATATAAAAATAAATTTTGAATTGATTGAATTGAAATTTATTAACCACAATATTTTTGATAAAGAAAGATTCGACGCATTAAAACAAGTTAAGAGTGGATTAAATCTATATAATAAATTGTTTTCTTTATCAAAGACACAACTTGACACAAATTATTGGAGATCTGAACTAGTTCAATATCTTGTTGAAAGAAGTGCATATCCTCCAAATCATGTTCATTTAATCAAAGATTTGCAACATACAGATCTGGAGAATATTGAAGTTACAATTAGCGGCAGTGTTGATGCTTATTGTTATACTTCTAATTTAACAAACTATAATTTTGAAAAAGTAGACGATGGAATATTTAAAGAAGAACTAGAACCTAGTATAAACAATTATATGTATGCAAGGTCTTACATTCTTAAGGAATTACAAACAGATGAGGCAGTAATCCCGAATTATGAAGATGTTGACACTTTATACTCATTACAAGAATCTCTTAAACAATCTATAGGAACTATCTCAAGAAATGATGAAACTGAAACAGAAGAAGTTGATAAGGCAGTAGATTTTTCTAATGAACAGAAAATAAGTACCGATGATTTTTCAGAGATAAATAATATTGAAGATTCTAAGAATATTGGTGATTTTGACAATGTAGTTAGTAAATCTAATGAAGAGAATATAGGTGAACTTTATACACTTGAAGAAAATAATATGGATTTCCCAGAAGCAATCGCTCTTGCAGGTTTAAGCTTCAATTACGAAGATATACAAGGTAATAGTGAAGAGCTGAAAGATATGTATATTAGAAAATTAAAATATAGTTTTAATCAAAATGGTATACATATTTCTATCAAAGATTCAATAATAGGATCAAGTGTAATCCGATTAATAATTTCTTTACCGCATGACTTATCCGCAAATAAAATATTATCTAAAACTAAGGATATACAATTATGGTTAGGTCTTAATTCAGAACCGCATATTTTTATTAATAAACAAGGTATGAATATTGACATCATTCGAGAGACACCAGAAACTATTTATTTTGAAAAGTTCATGCAATTAACTAGAAACCAAATTCAAAATGAAGTTTCTAATGTAAATTTAATAGCTCCACTAGGTCTAGACCCTCTAAATAACGTGATATATATGGATTTTTCAAGTTCAATGTCACCTCATCTATTAACTGGAGGTACTACTGGAAGCGGTAAAAGTGTAACGTTAAATTCAATTATTTTAGGTATGATGTGCTTATATTCACCTGAGCAATTACAATTTATCTTTATAGATCCTAAAAAGGTAGAATTTACTATATATCAAGAAAAAAAACATACAATGAATGTTATTACAGAACTAAATGAATCAGTGAATATTTTAAATGAATTAGTAAATGAGATGGAATCAAGATATACAAAATTCGCAAAAGAAGGGGTGACTAATCTAGAAGAATATATTACAGAAGTAAAAATACAATTGCCTAGGTTAGTACTAGTATTTGATGAATTTGCAGATTTTATGACTCAAGATGGGGACATGAAAAAACAAGTGGAAAATTCAATCTTAAGATTAGGTCAAAAAGCTCGAGCAGCTGGTATCCATTTGATTATTTGTACACAAAATCCTCGTGCGGACATAATAAATACAAACATTAGAAATAATTTAGGAGCACGCTTGGCTTTAAGAGCAGCAGATGCTAATGCTTCTAATATTATACTAGATGAATCAGGAGCAGAAAATTTGGCAGGAAAAGGAGATTTCCTTGCTAAAATACACGGCAACATTGATAGAGGAAAAAGTCCATTTCTTACCACTCAAGTTAGAAGAGCTTTATTAAATTATTTTAAAAAAGTTGAACAACATTCACATCAAAATTAGCATCATATATGATATTGCATCTAGAATTTGTCTAGATGCCTTCTTTTGCAATTAATTTTTCACTGGATATAAACTACCAGTAGAAATAGAAGGGTGTAATTACCTATGGGATACGGTCAACATCAAAGTTTCTATCTAAGAGATAGATGGCTCAATAAGGCAATAAAACATTTAAAAGATAATGAAAGATTATTTTATGACAAAGATGCTTTTGAGGAAATGGGATTAGGTAAAAATATGGTTCAATCTCTACGATATTGGGTAGTTGCTACAGGTGTAGTTCATGAGAAACTAAATATTGAAAGAAAAAAAATACATCATATAACACCACTAGGGCAACTAATTTTTAAATATGACAAGTTCTTGAAATATAATGATACGGCTTCAATTTTACACTATGAAATGGTTAATAAAAGAGAGCCGAGCACTTCTTGGTTTTGGTTTTTCAATATTTTAAACGAAACATTAATCAGTAGAGATAATCTTCAAGACGAATTAATTGAATGGGTTAGTAAAAATGAAAATAAAGGTATCTCTGATCGTTCATTAAAAAGAGATATAGATTGTTTAATAAAGTTGTATACAGCTGGACAAAATTCTAATGACCCTGAGGAAGTAATACAAAGTCCTCTAAATAAATTAGGATTATTGGAAGAAAAAAGAGGCTTAATAATTAAACGAAGCTTATCCGAGGATGATATAGGTTTATCGGCACTCATGTATATTCTTTTAGATTTTAAAAGTAAATTTGATACAGAAAATATTAGCGTTGATGATCTAGTACAAAAAAGCGGGCTTTGGGGAAAAGTATTTAATATGAGTAGAACATCAATAGTAAATGCTTTAAACAAATTAAATAACCATAATAAATTTCCTTTAAAATTCATTAGAACTAATAATTTGGATTTAATTAGAATTCCTGATGTTTCTCCATTAGAGTTTTTAGAGTATGAGTATCTTTTAAAAAATGGGGTTAAATAGATGAAGGTTTTAGATAGTAATTTTAAAACAAGTGTAAATGTTAAGTTTGACTTAGGTAAAAAAGAATTCGTAAAGAGGTACCTGCCTACACCATCCCATGCGGAATCACTGCTTGGTTTATTACAAGGATTTAACTCTAAAAAATCTTTAAAATCACATATGATCATAGGCCCATATGGAACCGGAAAGTCTCTTATAGCAACAATAGTAGGAGGCCTCGTCTCTAAGAAAATCGATAACTCTACTTTCAATGTCTTAGTGAGAAAGTATGAAAAAGTTCATGAAGGTATCTATACAGAACTAAATAAAATAAAAGATAATGATATAACGTATTTAACTGTTGCTTTAAATGGGAATGAAGGTCGTTTTAGATATGCAATCTTAGATTCAATAATTCGTACATTAAATGAAAATAAAGTAGATATAATTTTACCAGGCCAATACGGTAAGATCATACAAACGATTGATTTATGGAAACAGGAATTTCCTCAAACCTATAGAGAATTTAAAAAGAAATTAAAAGAAGAAAAGAAAGATTTGCAACTTTGGAGATTAGAAATACTAAATAGAAATAAAGATGAAATAGAATGGTTTATGCAGGTATATCCAACTCTTTCAGCAGGTGCTGAATTTTTCATTGACTTTAAGGAAGATTTTATAGGACAGCTGTCATTTGTCTTACAAGAATTAAAAAAACTAAATATTGGACTTTTCATTGTATATGATGAATTCGGAAGAATGCTTCAAACATTAGATTCTCTACAAGTACATGAAACAATGCAAGACATACAGGATATGGCTGAGTTAATTGATCACACATCACTTAATCTGCATTTTTTATTAATTACTCATAAAAATCTGTCTCAATATTTTAACCTGTTAAATGATGAGTATAAGAAAGAATTTAATCGTATAGAAAAAAGATTTAGAAGTTACTATGTAGAAAGTGATAGTTCAACTTTTTTAAGGATTGCAGAAAGCTTTATTCAGGATGGCTATCCAACAAAAGTAGTGAATAATGGTATCGAGAAAATTGTAAATAGTTTGCGTAAATACCCTTTGTTTCCTGAATTAAACCAGCAGGAAATAGAAAAAATCGTAATTGAAGGAACTTATCCAATTCATCCAGTAACTCTTTTTTTGTTGCCATATTTATCAAGCGCATTTGGGCAAAATCAGAGAACACTTTTTACATTCTTAGAAAGTAACGAGACAAGTGGGCTTCAAAATCATATGAATAAAACAGGTAAATACTATCTTCCCTCCGAATTATTTGAGTATTTTTTTCCTGCTATTCACAATATTGATACTAGTAATGAAGATTTTAGAGAGTTGAAAATTTATAAGAAGATAATAAATAAAACTCCAGAAATAAATAATGATAAGGAGAAATCTTCAATATTAAAATTAATTACTCTCTGGCAGTTAGCAGGTTTAAATTCTAAGTTTAAACTTGATTCTGAGTTTCTTGAATTTTCATTAGGAATACGTAATAAAGTATTAGGACAACTATTACTAGATTTATCTATGATTAAAGCAATTAGATATAATCGTGTTTTGGGATATTGGGAATTAATGGAGGGGAGTTCATTCTTCCTTGATGAATTAATAAAAGATAAACTTCCTACTATTTCATATAACAATCGCAATAAAATTGTTGTATTAGATAAATGTCTAGCTAAAAAGTTTTACTTGTCAAATGATTATAATGACACTAAAAGCATG
This sequence comes from Metabacillus dongyingensis, assembly GCF_019933155.2. Classification (NCBI taxonomy): domain Bacteria; kingdom Bacillati; phylum Bacillota; class Bacilli; order Caryophanales; family Bacillaceae; genus Metabacillus; species Metabacillus dongyingensis. Next base: position 1,501,576 of record NZ_CP082944.1, read on the forward strand.
ACTAGATATGCAGAAGTTCAATTCATATTTAGCTCTGAGATATTAGATACTACTATCGATTATGAAGAATTACGAAATAGTAAAAACTCAGATATGATTGTATTCTATATATTATTAGAGTCTCAACAAGACTATGAAAAATTATTAAGTAACCCACACCTAATGAATAATGATTATTGTCTGTTTTGTATATCAAATAATTTATTCACGTCAATAGAACTCCAAACACTTGAATATTTAGCGATTGAAAATCTATTACTAGATCAAGAATTAATGAGCCAGGATAAGAACTTAAAAGATGAGTTGAATTTAAAGAAAGAGGATTTAGTTTTTATTTTTAATGATTTCTTAAACACATATTATTCTTATGATAATAAAACTACTTGGCTTTATAAAAATAGAGTTATTAACATAGAAAGTGAAATTGGATTAGAAAAGATTTTAAGTCAAACTATGTTTGAAAAATACCCTAATACAATTGAAGTAAGGAATGATTCTTTTAATAGAAGAAAAATCAACAATACTCAGAGAAATGCTGGATATAAAGTATTAGATCATATTATTAATGATTACTCAAAACAAGACATTGGTATTGAAGGGCAAGGTCCTGATTATCTTATCTATGCAACGATTTTTAAGAATAATAAGTTTTATCCAAACTCATTAGATAAAATTCAATCTGATGATATAAAAAAGTTAAGAAAAGAACTAATAAATTACTTAGAGCAAAACAACTCAGGAAATTTAATAGACTTTGTAAAGATTATGAGTAATGAGCCTTTTGGGATAAGAGAACCACTAATTCCAATCTTTTTAGTGTCTCTTTTAAGAGACAAGTGGGATCAACTAATGTTTTATAGAAACGATATGTACGTATCTGGAATTAATGGCGAGAAACTATACAAAATGGTTGAAGAAGCTAGTGAATATTCATTTGTTTATTATAATTTCAAAGAAGAATTTGAAGAATTTTTTGTCGGAATAGAAAGAATGTTTAATGAGTTTGAAAATGGTTTAGTGAAAAATAAACCTAGAATAATTAGAATTAATAATGCTATCTTGACTTGGTTAAGGAATTTACCTAGAGTAACTCAAATCACAGACAACCTAAATAGTGATTTGCTCTGGTTAAAAAATAACATTAAGAAAAGTGAAATTAATCCGCAGGAAAGCTTAACTGAACTTTACTCAAGATACTCTAATAATTTGTCAGAATTAAAAAATCATAGACTACAATTAGAAAGTTATTTTAATGAGTTTAAATTAGATTTGAAGAAATTCATTTTAACTTTATTTAATGTGAATAGTTTTGAAGAACTTTATAAACGGGTTAAAGAGCAAACTCCAGAAATAAAAAAGAAAAATAAACTAGCCAATTCAATTATAAAAATAAATGATAAACATAAATGGATAGATGCTTTTGCAATAAGTTTTTTAGGCATTGAAATTGAAGCGTGGTCAGACACAACTACAGAAATGTTTAAAAGGCAATTAAAAGTAGAATTCGATTCTATTAAGCAAACAGATCAAATAAATGATAAAAATATCCAAATTATATATAATGGTAATGTAAAATATATTAATACAGTTGAACTATCAACAAAGTCCCAGACTATTTACAATAATGTTTCAAGAATGATAAATAATGCTGGAAGAAATGTACCTAAAGAAGAAGTTGAATATATGATATATAAATTAATGGAAGATTTTGTAGAGTAAGGCGGTGTTTTCTTATGGAAAGAAAACAAGTACATGTAGCAATGTTTAGTGGTGGAGCAGCGAGTGCTTATGTTGCATATCAAATGGTGCAAACTCATGGAAAAGAGAACTGTATTTTATTTTTCACAAACACAATGTGGGAAGATGAAGATAACTATAGATTTATGGATGAAGTCGCAGATTATATAGGGTTAGAGATTACCGAGAGAGTAGATGGTCGTACCCCTGAAGAAGTGTTTTATGACTATCGTTTTCTGGGAAATTCTCGTTTAGCCAAATGTTCAGAAGAACTTAAAGTGTATCAAACAATTGTATTTTTAGAAGAATTAAGAGACGTTCACAACTTAGAACCAATTCTTTATTTTGGAATAGGTCCTCATGAAACACACAGGTCTGACAATTTAAAGGAGTTTTATCTACATAGACCTGTAGAGCCAATTGAAACTAGATTTCCTATGATCGAAACATTTAGAGAAGACATTGATGCAAAAGCAATAATACAGAATGAATGGGGTATTAAACTTCCAAGGATGTATGAATTAGGTTTTTCACATGCTAATTGTGGTGGCAGATGCGTGAGAGGCGGATTTCAGCATTACGCTCAGTTATACAAAATATGGCCTGATAGATATGCTTTACAAGAAGAGATGGAAGAAAACTTTCGTAAGCACTTTGAAAAGAATGTTTCAATACTTAAAAAAGAGGGTGGTCCCTTTACATTGAAACAATACAGACTTCAAATGGATGCTGAAGGTGTAGATAAATTTTTAAAAACCCAAGATGAAACTGTTCCTTGTGTATGTTCATTTTCATAAAAGCTTTGATTTAGAGTCAAAAGACTACTTTTAGAATTATTCTAAAAGTAGTTTTTTGTTTATAACAGAAATAAATAATACTTTCATTAATTGGACAGAATATGTGGACAAGCTAAAAAAGATGAAGGTGTTATAAATGTTAAATTTAAAAGCAGGTTTCTCATTAGTTCCTGGACAAAAGATAAGAATATATAGGAATTTACATAAAAATATTTTTTCAATACAAGACATTAAATTAAATAAGGTAATTGGATATGGAGAAGGTATTCTAGTATCTAATGTAAAAATGGTTGTCAGAAAAAGCGGTAGAGAATTGACACTGAAAACCGGAAATAAAAATGTACATGCCTTTATTGTAGGGGAGTTTAAAGGTCTTCACTATGATCCTATTCGTCATTCTAAACAAATTTATTATAATCCTTATGTTACTGATAATTTTATCTTACAAGATACCAATGAAGTAATAACTGAAGCTGAAAATTGCTTGTGCCTAAATATGAAGTGTTATGTATTTCAATATAACCATTACAGTAAGAGCATTATATAGGAAACAATATATACCGTTCATATTTGGACGGTCTTTTTATTTCAAATAGCTATTAATGAAATTTCCAGTTACTATTAAATTAGTGATAAGTAGTTTCAAAAATGAAAGGGGTTTATAATGCTTTCAGTCTCAGAAAAACTATCAATCTTTAAAAGTTATTCATTACTAATTGAAAGAAAACACAAAGATAACATTAGGCTCTCATACAAACATCCCACTGCTACAAAACGTCAGAAAACTGTAATCTCTGAATTTTCTACTAAAACAGGAAATGGTTATGTATGTGGAAAGTATCTTTCAGATGTTCATTCTTATTTAGTAGATAAAAGAGGATGGATTAATATTAAGAATTTTAATGAAGAAAATTTAAGAAAAATAATTGAAGAGTCTATGAAGTCATTAGAAAAATGAAATTTGTACAAAAAGATAGGATGGTGAAATTGAATAATACAATCATATTTCCACACAATATCAGGGGGTAGAAGTATTCACTATTAAGTAATCCCGCCTGTTTGTTTTGAATAGGAAAAAGAGACTGCTTATAAGTACGAAACAGTCTCTTCCCAATTATCAATCATCCGGATTCAAAATCGCCAAAACCTCATGATCCTCCCACTTCCCATTAATCTTCACATTCTTTCTCGCAAGTCCTTCTTTATGAAAGCCTGCTTTCTCGAGTACTCGAATAGAACCGATGTTGTGAGGCATAACGCCGGCTTCTATACGGTGCAGTTTGAGTTCTTCAAAGGCATACTTAATAATCAGTTTGACTGCATGGGTTGTGTAGCCTTTTCCGTTGTGAGCCTTGTCCAGAAAATAGCCTAGGACAGCATTTTGGAGTGAACTCCGCATGACTTGGAAGAGGCTGATGGTGCCGAGTAAACGATTGTCCTCATTCAGGAAGATGCCGAATTGATACTCGGTGTCTTCTTTGCTTTTTTGTTCGTATTCTTGGATCATGGTGCGCTGAGTTTCCAGGGTGTAGAAATCTGGTGTGCGGATCATGGAGAATTGTTCAAAGAACTCGCGGTTATTGAGCTGAAGCTGAAGTCTTGCTTCTGCATCCTCCACTGTAAAAGGTCTTATATGTATGGTTTCATTTTTTAACATCAAATCATCCCCTCTCTCTTAATTGTACCGAATTTAAAAGGATAAACAAGATAGTAGATGGAATATAGTGGATGGAATTGTTTTAATAGTCAGGGAGTGATGGTCATAAGTCTTGAGATAAGAAGACCAAGAATGGAAGATATGGAAGAGCTGAATCAATTTTTCAGTATAGTCATTAGGGATACATTTAATAAAGAAGGTATATCGGAACTGCTTGATGATATGAAAGAGGAAATTGAAAGTAAGAAACGATATTTGAAAACCGACTTGGAAAGCAATGGGGAGAAACGATATTTTTTAATCGCTTTAGATGAAAATGAGATTGTCGGTTCAATTGAATATGGTCCTGTTAGTGAGTTGATTGTTACATGCACAGAGGGCGTGTTGAGAGAAGGAGTCGAGGTAGGAACCGTTTTTGTTCATCCGGATTATCAAAGACGGGGTTTAGGTTCGCTGCTTTTGAATTTAATGCTTCTTACTCTGCAGAATAGAGGAATCAACGAGTTTTGTCTGGATAGTGGATATAAAAATGCACAAAAGGTATGGCGGAAGAAGTTTGGTGATCCTGATTATTTGCTTAAAGATTATTGGGGAGAAGAGAGTGATCATATGATTTGGAAAAGAAAAACGAATGATATGTCCTTACTTTTTCATTTATAAATGGAATATTTAATGAATCTTAACAAGGAAAACGTTTGGTAAGGAAGAATAGTACGTAGTGGAGGCGGCATCCATGGATTTTTATTTTGAGGCGGAGGAACGGTCTGAGATTCTTGAGGATTTAACAGTTGATCAGCGGTCGTATTTACTTGAACGGTTAAAGCGCGGAAAACGGACTCTTTTTTCAAATGAACTGGCGAGAAGCAAGGGGACTTATAGTGGTTCAGATCAGGAGCTTGACCGGGAAATTAACGACTGGGAGTTTATTGAGCTGCTTGATGGCGGTCTTGGAAATCGCCCGTTTCGCTGTGAGTGCGGCATGCCGCTTAGGTATCAGTATATTGTGAAGAATACAGAGACAGGCGAAATCAAGAAATTTGGAAAAGATCATTTTGAATTTCACACCGGGATTCCGGCATCCGTTGTGAAGGATATCATTAAAGGGTTTACCCAGATTGATTTTGAACTGGATGAAATGCTTTATAAAGTGATGAATGGCTGGGACAGGAAAGTTCTTACGGAGGCTAAAGCGGTTAATATTGAACTTCCTGAAGAGATTCAGGAACTCATTAAGCTCGACCTGCCTTTGTTAAATCGACAGATTAATAGACTTTATCGAATGGTTCAAAAGGAGAAAGGTGCTCGCCGTAAGGCACTGCGTCAGCCTGAAGCCGCAAAGGCGATTACAAGAGCTGCTCCAAAGAAGTTAAACGTGATTCCTAAGGTAAGTTCTCCTTTAGGGGTGGAAATTCATCAAGCAATCATTCGTTTAATTGAAAACACCGGAACGACAAGTGTGCTGGAGGTGTGCAGCGAGATTAATCAGTTCAATCATCCTTTTAAAGGATTTTATGATTCTGGAAAACCGAAGTCGTTTGTCTATGTGGCAATGGTGCTGGATCAATTGGTGGATCAGGGAGTCTGTCAATTAGATAGTAAGACGTTTGATGACCGGTGGTATTCAGTGAAATGAGATCTGCTTAGTATGAAGGCATTTTCTTTTTGTGCCGAAGATTTTTTAGGTAACTGCTTATTAGATAAGTTTACTTGTTAATATTAACGCAATCTGAACTCATAAAAGATAGGACACATCAATATAGGGGTGAATGAGATGTACCTGCCAAAAGCATTCGGAACGTTTCTAAAAAAGAAGAATCACATTTTCCGCCAGTCAGCTTACCTTCAATGGGGAGTGAGTGAAAAATCGATCGGCAGTTTTCTGCTGCTGAACCCTGGAAGTGCAAGTCACGATGCTGTAAGGGATTTGCAGGATGGGGAAAGTGTTTTCGCACAGGTTTCCCTGGATCCCACGATGAAGCAAGTGGTGAAATTGGTTGAAGCATTCTACCATCTTGAGCCTCTAAATGGAAGAATTCATTTGTATAATTTGTTCACGCTGCAGAACCCGAAGGACAGTGAGGCCATTGCCTATAACGAATATTTGGGCGGGAGAGGGATGGTACTTCCATCCGATATGCAAGTGCCCGTGAGTGAGCTGAAAAAGAATCCATGGATTTGCATCGGGTGGGGAGTAAACAATAAGAGTACATACACATTTTTAAAGCAGCTGAAAAGCCACTGGCTGGAGCAAATAGAACTGGCAGGCATTCCTTCATTCGGCAAGAAAAATCAAAATGGAGATTATTATCACGTTTGCCCGCTCCTAATGACAAAAAAGCATGCAATGGTCGAAGAGCTCAGGCACTTGTATGTGCAAAATGTTAATCCACAAGATCTATCAGATATCATTGAATTTACGGTCGCTGCCACTCGACCTAATCTTTATCTTGGTCCTTTTACTTCTTATTATCATGAAAATGAAGGATGGGCGGTTTCAAGAGATAATCCTGAACGTGTCATTGAAAGTTTTTCACAGCTGCGAATACGAAAGAATTACAAATTAAGAGCCTATCAATATACGGCTGGCGGAAACGGAAATTCAGCCGTGTGGGCTATTCCTCATGATCGGGAGCTGCCTTCGCCTGAAGAATGCATGTATTCAGACGAGCATAGCTTGGAGCATCCGAAACCGGATTTTGCGTATGATCACTTCATGAAGGCAGTGGACGGGGATTATTCTCCGCTATCCTACTTGCAGGCAGCCATTGCTTATCATGAAATCGGGGAATTTGGCGCGCTGTGGCACGGGTGCTATTGGAGTGCAGGCGATATTTTGCCTATAGATGAGGCCGAATACAGAGTGGCAAACAGCGTAGTAGATTACTTGTATACACTAGGTGATTGGAATGAATTTAAAACCATTCCTCCTTCACTCAGACCGGTTTTTTTCTATGAAAATGAAAGGCCGACTGTTGTCTTCTACACGAAGAACGATGTAGGCATGGTTAAACTGAGCCGGTATACACATACTTTTGAAAAAGACAGTTATGTTCAGAAAGTAGAGTGTGAGGATTTGGCTTTTGCCGGATTGGGGGTTATTTTTTGAAAAGACATGATGAAGCTCATGTCTTTTTTCTATTCCCAATTTTAGTCCTTAAATTCCTTGTTCTCATCTATAAGTAAGGAATGGTATAATCATCCAGAAAGGAGCTGTATATGATAAAAAAAGAAAGAAAACTCCCCATAATTATTCTCCAATATGAAGCTTTGCTTAGGAGAATTCCCGCAAATCATCCCAAGCGTCCTCACATCCTTGAGGAATTGGCAAAAAGCAAGGCAGGTTTCAACGGAGAGAAGTCTTTGGATTATCAATTATCAAGTATTGATCAAAAAAAGTATCACATATTCCACGATCTCCGTCTTTCCTCCGAAGACCGCAATTTTCAGATTGATTCACTGATTGCCTCAAAGAATCTTTTCATTGTATTAGAAGTTAAAAACCTTTCCGGCACCCTCTATTTTGATGAAAAATTCAGTCAGCTCATTCGGACAAAAAACGGCGAAGAAACAGGTTTTGCAGACCCTTATTTGCAAGTCGGCCGTCAAGAAGCCCTTCTGAAAAATTTCATCCTCCAGCATAAAATCACGTGCGCTCCAATTAAAGGTTTCATTGTCATCAGCAATCCATCAACTATTATTAAACCCACGTCCAAAATGATTAGAAATGGCACCAAAATTATTCATAGTGCTGCGCTTCCGCTTGAATTGAAAAACCTCGAGACCAATCATCAAACTCCCATACTATCTGATAAGGAATTGAAAAAGCTTTCCAGTATTCTTATGAAGAAAAATATTCTTTTGATCAGAGAAATTTTGACCAAATTCAAGATTAAAGAATCTGATCTTATTAAGGGAGTTTATTGTACGAAATGCATGCAGCTGCCCATAAGTAGAGTCCATTACTCGTGGGTTTGTCCAAAGTGCAGCGGTACCTCACGCAAAGCGTACGTCCATTCATTAATTGATTATGCTCTTTTGATTTCTTCAGACATTTCTAATAAACAGATGCGAGAATTTTTACAAATCTCTTCAGATACATCTGCTTTAAACTTATTAAGAATCTTGAATATTGATCACTCCGGAGAAACCAAGGGAAGACGATATCATTTGACCTCGCTGATTGAACGATACAGGGATGGTTTGTTGTAGGCATGTAGAGAAGCTGTTTACAATTAAACGGAATTATTTTCAAAAGTCTCGGGAAAAAACCGCAAAGTCTAGGAATTCCTTCAAAAAGTCTTGGAAAAAAGGTTCAAAGTCTCGGAATTAAAAGAAATGGTCACTCTAGTGTCGAGGAGGAATAGTCTTTTTCTAGAAAAGATCACTTTAAACAGTAAATGAGCACCAATTGGAGAGGGGACTGCGCTAAAAATAGCCTACATGCTTTCGATTAGCCAATTTTTGATGTGCCGTTCACATTTATACGGAATTATTTTCAAAAGTCTCGGAAAAAAACCGCAAAGTCTAGGAATTCTTTCAAAAAGTCTTGGAAAAAAGGTTCAAAGTCTTGGAATTAAAAGAAATGGTCACTCTAGTGTCGAGGAGAAATAGTCTTTTTCTAGAAAAGATCACTTTAAACAGTAAATAAGCACCAATTGAAGAGGGGACCACGCTAAAAATAGCCTACATGCTTTCGATTAGCCAATTTTTGATGGGCGTTCACATTTATACGGAATTATTTACTAAAGTCTCGGAAAAAACCCGCAAAGTCTAGGAATTCATTCAAAAAGTCTTGGAATAAAGGTTGAAAGTCTCGGAATTAATAGAAATGCTCATTCTGGTGTCCAGGAGAAATAGTCTTTTTCTAGAAAAAGATCACTTTATACAGTAAACGGGCGCTAATTTGAGAGTTGCCGCGCTAGAAATAGCCTGCCTACTTGCAAATAGCAGAATTTAAAGTGGCGTTCAAAAGGGAGAACCAGGCCAACAGCCGGGTTCTCCCTTAATATATATTTTGTAGAATTTTCAAAATTATTATTGACACAAAGCATATTTTTCCTTTTAATTATAAATGTAAACGCTTTATGAAATCGTTTGCACACCGTGCAAGAACTATCCGCGTACACACTTTCTTACCAGTTTCAAAGTTTCATTTAGTACAAGCTAATAATAGGGAGGTTGAAAGATGCCAAGATTATTGAAAAGTGCACTTGTTTTTATTTTATTTATTTCAATGGTAATTCCAGCATTACAGCTGCCAGAAGCAAACGCAGCTGAAAAGGACCCTGATCTGCCTGAAAATACGGTCAGAATTCACTATGTTAAGGACGATAAAAACTACAAAGATCTTGGATTGTGGTTATGGGAGGATGTAGCGGAAGCGCCAAAAGAGTGGCCTAAAGATGCTGTGCCGTTTACTGAAGAGCAAACCGACGAGCATGGACGCTACATCGATGTGAAAGTGAAAGAAGGCGCGAAGAAACTTGGTTTCCTTGTTGTCAATCGCGTGACTGGCGAGAAAACAGGCGGAGACAAAGTTTTCACGATGCTTGAGGACTACAATCACCTCTGGATTAAAAATGCAGATGACACGGTTTACACATCATCTGAATGGGAAAATCCGATTGGTATAGTCAGTGCAGAAATTGTTTCAAAACAAAAGCTTCTGATTGGATTGACAAGAACAGAAGGGTTAACGGAAGAGGAACTGTTTTCTTCTATAAAAATTCAGGATGAAAACGGCACAGATATTCCAGTTGAAAGTGTGAAAATAATATCCGGTTCTACAGTGGAAGTAAGTACTTCTGCTGAACTGACGAATGATTCTTACACCGTTACATACGGCGGTAAATCAATTACGGCAACTAAAGGCTGGAGAATGATTGATGAGCTTTATTCGTATGATGGCGATGATCTGGGAGCTGTCTATCAATCTGGCAAAGCAGTGCTGAAACTATGGGCACCTAAAGCAAGCAAGGTTACAGCGGTTTTTTATGATAAAAAGAATGCAGCAAAAGAGATTGGCAGGCTCAATTTAGCTATGGGAGAAAAAGGAGTCTGGTCAGTTGAAGCGAAGCCAAAGAATCTTGGAATCTCTGATTTAAAAGGATACTATTATCAATACGAAGTAACAAATGGCGGGGAAACAAAGAAAGTTCTCGACCCTTATGCAAAATCTATGGCTCCTTTCACTGTAAATACAAAAGGTGAAGCAGGTCCAGATGGTGATATGGTGGGGAAAGCAGCCATTGTTGACCTTGCAAAAACAAATCCGAAGGGACTTGATTTTGCGAAGATTGACGGCTATGAAAAAAGAGAGGATGCTGTAATCTGGGAAGTGCACGTCAGAGATTTTACATCAGATCCTTCCATTAAAGAAGATTTAAAATCTGACTGGGGTACGTATGACGCGTTTAAAGATAAGCTTGAATATATCAAATCTCTTGGTGTGACTCACGTTCAATTGTTGCCGGTGATGGCCTGGTATTATGGCGATGAAACGAATATGAGAGAACGCGAGCTTGAGTATTCTGCGGCAAACAATGAATATAACTGGGGCTATGATCCTCACAGTTATTTTTCACCCGACGGAGCTTATTCAATGAATCCGAAAGATCCTGAGCTTAGAATCAAAGAATTAAAGGGGCTCATTGATGCGGTGCATGATTCAGGAATGGGTGTTGTGCTTGATGTTGTGTATACCCATATGGCAAAATCAAGCATGCTGAATGATATTGTCCCGAACTACTATGCTTTCCAGGATGCTAATGGAAACTTTATCGGCGGATTCGGAAACAACCTTGCAACAAACCACGTTATGGCTGAAAAGCTGATGGTTGATTCCGTTAAATATTGGTTTGAAGAATACAAAATTGACGGCATGCGTTTTGATATGATGGGTGATGCTACGTATGATTCCATTCAGAATGCCTACAATGCTGCTGCAGAAATTAATGAAAATGCCTTATTCATCGGCGAAGGCTGGAGAACGTTCGGCGGCCATCTTTCAGATCCATCTCTTGCAGGCAAGGGTGCCGATCAGGACTGGATGAACAAAACAGATGATGTCGGAGTTTTCTCAGATGAAATCCGCAATGAACTGAAGTCTGGTTTCGGATCAGAAGGAGAACCGCGATTCCTGACAGGCGGAGCAAGAAGCCTTGATCTTATTATGAAAAATATTAAAGGGCAGCCTACCAATACTGCCGCAGATGATTCTGGTGATATGGTTCAGTATATTGAAGCGCATGACAACCTGCCATTGTATGATGTCATCGCTCAATCAATCAAGAAAGATCCGGCCATTCCTGCAAACAATGAAGAAATTCATGACAGAATCCGTTTAGGAAACTCCATGATTCTCACTTCGCAGGGCACAGCCTTCCTGCATGCTGGCCAGGAATATGGAAGAACAAAACAGTGGCTTGGAGAAGGAGTGCCTGAACAGAAATTCCACGCTCTTCAAGATGATTCTGGAAAAGTGTTTGGCTATTTCATTCACGATTCATACGATTCATCAGATGCCATCAATAAATTCGACTGGAAAAAGGCCACAGATGATAGGGCGTATCCAATCAATAACACGACTCGCGAATACACGGCAGGTCTAATTGAACTGAGAAAATCAACAGATGCTTTCAGGTTAGGAAGCAAGGAGTTAGTTGATTCCAATGTTACGATGATTGATGCTCCTGAAATGAATGATTCAGATTTAGTCATCGGCTATAAAAACGTATCTTCCAATGGAAAAGAAGCTTACTCTGTATTTGTAAATGCAGATACGAAAGCAAGAACGCTTACTCTTTCCGAGGATTTAAGAAAAGGCGTAATTGTAGTCGATAATGACGAAGCAGGCGCAAAAAAAGTTAAAAAAGCATCCGGATTTAAGCTGAAAAAAAATTCCATTACAATCGAACCTTTAACGACGGTTGTCATAAAAGTAAGCAATAAAAAACCGGTTGGCCCTAAACATCCATCTTGCCGTTAACCGCGTAGATGCTACGATCGGCTTGGTGGCTTGCTAAGATATATATAAGATAATAAAAGACCAAATGGCCAAGCCATTTGGCCTTTTTATTTATTCATCCCCTTTAACTTGCTGGTCAATGGTTCCCTCGTAATAATCATCACTGACTTGCTCATGAGTCTCGGCCAGTCCTTTTTCCAATTGTGTTTCACCTTCATAATTAGAAACATCAAATTGTTTTCCTGCAATTTCTGATGATTGTGTGTTTTTCTTTTTCATCATTCATGCACCTCATTCATGTGTATTTATTTATAGAATGCTCTTATGTCAGTAAAACATTCCAAATCATTAAAATAGCCGGTTTGTACATACTTAAGAGTACGAGGAAAATACTAAGAAAGGTCTGATCTAATCCTAACAAGCAGGAGGTCAAAGATTTGGGTGCATCCATGGTCAGTGAGGAGAACAAACTAAGCAAGTGGTGCATAGTAAGTATGGCTTCTATTCCACTCGTTATGACACTCGGCAATTCAATGCTTATCCCTGTTTTGCCGATTTTTGAAAAAGAGGTTGGGATTACTCCTTTTCAGTCAAGTATGGTAATTACCAGTTATTCGATTGCGTCCATTATCCTTATCCCATTTGCAGGATACTTATCTGATCGAATTGGAAGAAAAGCAGTGATATTACCCAGTCTGTTTATTGCTCTCATCGGCGGATTAGTGGCAGGATTTGCTTCTTGGAAGTTAAGTGATCCATATACAATGATCATTCTTGGGCGTATTCTTCAGGGGATAGGAGCAGCAGGTGCCTCTCCCATCATCCTGCCTTTAGTTGGGGATTTGTATAAAAACGATGATGAAAAGGCAAGTTCATGCCTGGGTGTAGTGGAAACATCCAATACATTTGGAAAAGTGCTCAGTCCAATTATCGGATCATTATTCGCTTCCATACTATGGTTTGTTCCGTTTTTTTCCATTTCTTTTTTTAGTTTAATTTCCATTCTTCTTGTTTTCTTTTTTATAAAGGTTCCTAAAAGGAAAGAAAAACCGGCTGCTTTTAAAGAATTTCTTTCAAAAACAAAAAAGACCTTTCATCAAGAGGGAAAATGGCTCTACCTTTTGTTCGCCCTTGGAGCATTTGTTATGCTTATTTTATTCGCTGTATTATTCTTCTTATCAAACCATCTTGAAAAAGTATATTTACTAAAAGGAATCAAAAAAGGATTTTTGTTAGCCATTCCCCTTATGGTTTTATGCACTTCAGCATTTATAACAGGTAAATGTATAAAGGGTGATATGAAAATAATGAGAATCATCACGATTTTCTGCCTTTTAATTTTATCTTTAAGTGTTCCGTTTATAGGCTACGTTAAAAATGATTTTTTTTGGCTTTTTTTTGTTACCAGTATCATTGGTATGGCTATTGGGGCCATGCTTCCTACCTTGGATGCAATTGTAACAGAAAATATCGAGAAGGAAGAACGGGGCACGATTACCTCATTTTACAGTTCTGCAAGGTTCATCGGTGTTGCCTTAGGACCGCCAATTATGACTGCGGTGACAAAAAATTATTTGAACCTGAGTTTTATAACAGCTGGTATTACAGGCATTCTCCTGTTGTGGTTGGTGATAAAAAATTTCAAAGCAAAGCCTGAAAAAAGGAAAATGATTTACTTTTGACTTGCATCTGGTTAAATGCCGGATGCAATTTATTTTCAAGTAAAAAAGAAAGAACTCGAAATAGAGTTCTTTCTGCACTTAAATCAGTGAATCAAATGAAAACGAGTCAATGGATGAAATTTTTCCTCTCCACCAGGACGCAGAAGCAGTCATTGCCGGCTGATTATATTTTGCGTTTTTCAGGTGAATATAGGTTGCGGCAGCTTCCTCATCGTCTTTTTTATCCCCTTGTTCCTGCTTTTGTTTTAAGTATTCATCTCTTAAGTCACCAAATCGTTTGGCAATAATCTTGGACATTGTATCGTCTTTTAAATGAAGGGAGGATTCCGTAATCCCGTCATAATAAGCTCTGGAACCAATTAATATGCCTGTAACGATGGCTCCCTGAATGTTCAGGGTAATCGCTACTTCTATGCCGTCATTTTCGGCAAGGGACAGGAACATCAGCAAGACTGCATCTTCTGTAGGAGTCTGTTCTTTTTTTGAATTCCCCATTTTAGTCACTCCTTAATAATATCTAATTTTTATTTTTTCTTGTTTCCAATATTTTTTCATCTTTAAGCAAATTAAAAAGATAATGAGCACAAATAACAGACTAATGTAAAAACCTGGTCTGACGGCCTTGTCCATTAACGTTCCGCTTACAGCAGCAAAAATCAATACAATTCCAAGATATGAAGATAGTTTAGTGATCCACTTCGTTTTCAGCAGTTTTAAGGAAGATATAATAATGAAAAACCAATTGTACAGAAGAAGTATTCCTGCTGCAGTGGTTATATACTCGTATATTTTTCCAGGCAGAATTAAGGCTGTTATGATGGATGCAACAAGACCTATTGATGCTAATGCAAGGGAAGGGACAGGAAGCTGTTTGAATCTCTTGCTTTTTTTAGAAAAAAGGGCTGGAGCATCTCCATCTTTGGACAACGTAACAAGAAGGTTCGTTACACCGAAAAGGGAAGCAGTCATAGTAGAAAATCCAGCGATAATAATCGCTGCATTAAATACATGTGGAAAAAACACAAGGTTATATCCAGTTAATGCCGTTACAAATGGGCTTTCTTTTTCATGAAAAGAATCAGAGGACACCAACAATACTGCAAGTGCCAAAGAAATGACATAAACGGCGGTCAGACAGAAGAGCATCACCTTTCCAGCCTTTGGCGCATCTTCCTTCTTTTTAAGCTGTATGGCCATAAGACCAATTACTTCAATTCCTCCATAGGCATAAAAAGCATATGTCAATGAAGCCCAAAATCCTTTCCATCCATCCTTGAAAAGATCAAATGCTCCAGCAAACACTTCCGGTTTTTGGGGGCCTTTTATGAATCCCATAAGTGCCAGAACTGCCAGAATAATAAACATGATTATCGCAGCAAACTTTAATATGGCAAGAAGGTTTTCTGTCTTATCGAACCCTTTGGTGCCTGTAATAACAACCAGGATGGAAAGAATCGCATAGCAAACGGCAAAAATCCATAAAGCTATATTTGGGAACCAAAATTGAGAGAGTATAGACAGGGCAATAAGCTGACTGCCCATAATTAAGATATTGGAGGCCCAGTAATTCCACCCGCAGCTGAATCCTGCCCATTTGCCGAATGCTTTCCCTGCATAATAACAGAAGGATCCTTCCTGCGGGTCTTTTGCTGTCATTTTTGCCAGAACATTAAAGACAATATATGTACCTATTGATGCCAGGAAAAAAGAAATGACAATGGAGGGACCAGTAATCATAATTCCAATGCTTGATCCAAGGAAATATCCGGTTCCAATGGTGCAGCCGACTCCGATTAAAGATAACTGCCACCATTTTAAATCTCCGCTGCTTGAGCTGCTTTTATTAGAACTGCCTGGAGTGCAGCTGCTCATGTAACCCCTCCTTCACAGTTTTATTGTTCGATTTAAAGTCATTGAATATGTATTTTAATTTGGAAGGGATATATGTATTTTTTCCGTTAAGCTTAAGCGAGCTTTTAGTTCTTTTACAAATTAAAACAAGCCAGAATTCTGGCTTGTTAAGGAAGGAAAAATAAAAGTGTCTTATTATTAATTTTTTACTAGGTGTTTTCCTAAATCATGATGCAAATGATCGGCAGGTATTTTAGGTTTCGGCACTTGTCCTTTAGGTTCAGGATCGGAAACATACACAAAATCACCGGTTCCATCGGGAGCGCTGCCATTAGCCCATGGGCCCTTGCCTGATTCTTCTCCTTCTGATAAGCTCCAGAATTTGTATGCTTCTTCCTGGGACTCTAATTCTGCTTCAGGAGGGAACGAAGCAGGTACGACGACACCATTCTTTTCTTCTAGTTCCTGAATGGCGGCCATCCACTGATATTGATGATACCGATCACGGGCAAGCATTTTACGGAATGTTGCACGTACACCTTCATCTTTTGTCATGTGGTATAACCTGGATACTTGAAGTCTGCCTTGAGTCTCAGCATGCAAGTTAGATCGCATATCAGCCAAGAGATTTCCGCTTGCCACTATATATGACCCGTTCCATGGTACACCATTAGAGTTTGACGGCAAGCCGCCAAGACCGCTTACAAGCAGATGCTGCGGATTTATTCCTCCCATGATGGCAGCCATTGCAGGATCCTCGGCTGCTTTTGCCTGATCTTCAGGGGAGGCACCATCCAATAATTGACTTATCAATGAGCAAAGCATTTCTACATGACCGATTTCTTCTGTTCCAATATCCATCAGCATGTCTTTATATTTCTCTTCACCGCGGCAGTTAAATCCTTGAAAGAGGTACTGCATCATAACGGTCATTTCTCCAAACTGTCCACCTAATACTTCTTGAATTTGACGGGCCAGCATTGGGTCAGGGTTGTCTACTTTCACTTCAAATTGCAAATTTTTCTGATGTCGGAACATTTAAATTTCTCCTCCTAATATATTGATTATATTTACAATATCTACATACCCGGTAATTCTTTTACAAAACGTTGGAAGAGTAAAAAGATGAATTAACCAGCAGTCATACTTCTGGTCAATTAGGTAAAAGAGGGAGTATAAAGTGAAAATGAGTTTTACCTGACTTTAAAAGTGGCATACTTTATATGGATAAGGCCGTTTTTGTGTGGAAAAATATTCGTAAATAATCTAAAAGCAGGTGAGGAATTGATTGAAACAAATTCAACAAGATATTGTGAAAACTGCAAAAAAGAAACACTCCACACAATAACTGAAGATGCTTTAGAAATAAATTATCTTTGTTCTGCATGTGAGAGAGATGAACATTTAATAAAAACCTTTTTTTAAATTAATTGTTCTTCTAAATAAAAACAACTTTCTCAAACCTGATTTTCTTAACATTTAAAAAGACTTCTATCGTAAAGATAGAAGTCTTTTTAAAAAAGGTAGATGTACTTTTGTTCATTTCTGTTAAACCAGGGCATTTAAAAAGAGCAGATCATTCCTGTTTTATTAAACTTCGATAATGATGGGAAGGATCATAGGTCTTCTCTTAGTTTGAACAAATAAAAAATGCCCAAGTTTTTCTTTTATCTCTTTTTTGATTGCGTTCCATTGGTGGTTTTTCTTTGTTAATAGTGAATTTACAGTTGTTTTTGTAAGCTGATTAACCTCTCGCAACAGCGCTTCAGAATCACGTGCATAAACAAAACCTCGAGATATAGCATCTGGACCGGAAATGATTTTTGCTTCCGTTTTGCTTAAAGTGATTACGATAACAAGCATCCCATCTTCTGAAAGCTGTTTCCTGTCTCTTAAAACGATATTGCCAATATCGCCAATACCTAAACCATCAACATATACATTGCCTGCTTGTATTGAACGAGTTTGAACGGCTGTCTGATTCGAAATGTCTACAATATCCCCATTTTTCATAACAAACATATTGTCAGCTGCGACACCCACGGATTCAGCCAGTAAACAGTGATGGTGGAGCATTCTGTATTCTCCATGAATAGGGATGAAATATTTAGGTTTCATCAAAGTCAGCATCAGCTTGAGTTCTTCCTGATAGGCATGGCCTGAAACATGCATTCCAGTTGAACTGCCAGACCCGTATATGACAGTTGCTCCTAAGTTAAACAAGTTATCTATAATACGGGAGACATTTCTTTCATTACCTGGGATTGGGGAAGCTGAAAAAATCACCGTATCTTCAGGCAATACTTCGACATTCCGATAACTGGAGTTTGAAAGTCTGGCGAGAGCAGCCATTGGTTCACCTTGACTTCCAGTACAAAGGATCGCTACCCGCTCAGGAGGCAATTGATTGATTTCATGTGCTTCAATCAGCATGCCATCGGGTATTTGAAGGTATCCTTGATCGATAGCCACGGATACCACATTAACCATACTTCGTCCGAGTAAGGCTAATTTTCGATTCGTTATTTTTGCAGCATTCACGATCTGCTGAACACGATTTACATTTGAAGCAAAAGTAGAGATGAAAATTTTTCGATTAGCTTTTATGAAAGCTTCTTCTATATGTTCTCCTACGATTTGTTCGGAAGGAGTAAATCCTGGCCTTTCAGCATTTGTGCTTTCTGATAAGAGCATCAAAACGCCTTCACTGCCTATTTTGGCCATTTTATGTATGTCAGTATGCTGATTATTTACCGGGGTCAAATCAAATTTAAAATCCCCGGTATGGACAACAGTTCCTTCAGGGGTATTAAAAACTACGCCAAGACAATCAGGGATGCTGTGATTTGTTTTAAAGAAACTTAATTTTAGAAATTCAAAATCAATTTTTGATTCTGAGTCAATTCTTATCAGTTGTGTTTCAGCCAAAAGGTTATGTTCTTTTAACTTAATCTCGATTAATCCTAAAGTAAGCCTACTCGCATAAATTGGGAGGTTCAGCTGTTTTAAAAGATAGGGGATACCGCCGATGTGATCTTCATGTCCATGAGTAACCACTAAACCTTTGATTTTGTCTTTGTTCTCCTGCAGGTAAGCAATATCAGGAATGATCAAATCAATTCCCAATAGACTTTCATCGGGAAATTTTGATCCGCAGTCAATGACTACTATTTCATTATCGTACTGTAAGGCATACATGTTTTTACCGATTTCATTTAATCCGCCAAGTGCAAATATTGAAAGCTTTTCACTAGTCATCAAAACAAAAATCCTCCTATGTATCTAAACTTTTTTGAGAGTGAATTACGGAATTCGTTTAATTGGCAGCGTGCAGCAGCGGAATGATCCGCCTGACTTTATAATTTCACTAAAATCAATTTTAATCACATCATACCCGCGCTTGCTTAATTGCTGATTGACTTCTGCGTTTTGAGGCAAACTGATGATTTTTCTATTTCCTATTGAAAGTACGTTAACACCCATAGAAAACTGTTCTTCTTTAGAAACCTCAATTAAATCAAATCGATTGGCTAAAAGGTTATATTCACTTTCATTGAGGCCATCTTTATAAATAAGGGCCTCTGTATCTGAAATAATATTGAAGATACAATCTAAATGTAAAATTTCTTTTTTTATAGGGATAGGAATGACCGTATAATCTATTAGATGTGATTGGATTTTCTCAATGGCACCGGCTGTTGTCCTTTCACTTAAACCAATATAGACTGTTTTACGGTCAATAATAACATCGCCGCCTTCAGTCTGATCTTCGACAAGGTCTATGTACTTTATTCCAATGGTATTAAGCCATTCTTTTAGAATTCCTTCTTCTCCCTGTCTGATTGGCATTTTCATATCTGAAATAAATAAAACCTCTCCTACAGCAAATCCGATATCTCTAGTAAAAACCTGTTCTGGATATTTTTCTTTTGAAGGAAGGATATGAGTCTCGATTCCGTTATTTTTAAGAGCATTAACAAAAGATTGATGTTGAATGATTGCTTTTTCCACTTGAATATTTTCTTTATGATATCTTCTTTGAGTCTCATTAATGACCTGACTGATCCTCATAAATCTTGGTTCGCACAGGATTACATTCTTTAAAGAATCATATTCGGAAAAGCAGCTTACTTCTGATTTATCTTCTTGATGCATTCCATTATCCTCCAAATTGTTTTAATTGATGCTCTGCAGGGCAACTAGTGTTTCATTTAAATGCATTAAATGTTCTTTAGCATGATGAACCATCGTTGCCTGTTCTTCATTTTGCAACTCCTGGTGCATAACAGTGCTTAATTGGTCTTTAGCTAACTTTAAAGCTCTTAAGGCTCTTTGGTATTCATCGGAGTTAAAATTCATTTGGGCGTGAATCACCGCATTTCTTGCTTGTTCTACAAGCTCGAGCATTTCATCAAAATCAGTATGTTCCATTATCTTTCCTCCAAGAGACGCATGATCATAATTTTGTTTTTCACTTTCATAAAACCAGATTATCGTTGAACTAGTTTAACTGCTTCAAATTGATAAGGTGATTGAATGCATGATTTTCTGCTGGGGCTTTTGCTTGCAGCACGTTTTCTTTATATTGTGCTCAGGTAACATAAGACTCATACAGATAAATGAAATCCCTGTTAAGATAAACTTTGGTCTGTGTTAAGGGCAAATTTTCCACTCAAGATTAAATCATGCTTTCATAGCTGGTTTATAAAAGCTTTCATTTCTATCGCATTTTGTCGTAATCAGCCATCATGTAATGTGATCATGTCACCGGTTTTGACAGATCCTTCTTTTAATACAGCAGCATACACACCAAAAATATTATGATTTTCTTTAAAGACCGTTTTTAGCACCGTTCGATCAATGATGCCGGAGGAAGGATCAATATTAATGATGGAACAGCGTTCACAGCCTTTTTTAATAACAACTTCCACATCCCCAATTTTCAATCGTTTACCAGCCCAGGTTTGCTCTGAAAAAGGTTTTTTATTATATAAATCTATGACGATATTTGGCCGAAAACGGAGGTGATTTACTTCATTGTCTAAGACGTGAGAGATGTATTTTATTGAGGCATCAGTCACCAGAAGAATGTTTTCAACTTCGATTGCACCAAAGGGTGTATAAGCGGGATGATGTTTTATGCGGGTTAGCCTCTTTTTAGATAATTTCTCAAGCCTTTCAAGGAGGGCTGTATCCTCAAAAGCAAATACTGTTCCCTCTGCTGAAATAACTTCCACAGGCGGATAGTTTTCTGGTTTTTCATCACCTTTAAAACGTGCTTTAAAAGTTGTCATCTCAGGCAGTTGTGTTTGAGTTAAATATTTCCCGTCCCCAGTCTTGAATCCGTGACTTCGATCTCCATATAATCCATGTCCCAATACATTTACTTGATTAATTTTTTCCCCGTGAATGATTTTACCGGATACCTTATTATTTCTTTCACATTACCAATTATCATAAGATTTTCACCTTCCTTTTAGCTTTCTCATCTTATACGCGCACCCTTTCCCGTTCCCAAAAATAAATTGGGTGGAGGAGGGATAATACGTGAAGCTCATATATGATAAAATCAGCCTTGATAAAAACGAAGCTATACTTGGCGACTGGGAAAGAAAAGCATTTCATTTATTCTCAGAAAAAATACAAAACAAGGAGCTTAAATTTCCTTGCATACCAGCGACACAAGGGTTTGCTATGAATCACTTTAGATATGCGTTCATAGATGATCCGCTTGACATGAACTCTCTCTCTGATTTTGCCGGCAAGTTCACCTATTATTCCGAAATCTCTAAAACGACTGGAACATACTCTTCACTTATTGTTTTCTTTAAAAACATACCTGAAACTGAAAGATATACGCCGGAGAATTATGAGGCTCTTTTTTGGAAGATATTATCAAGCATAAAGCAGTTCGATGAGGAGCAATGGCCAATAGACATACCAACAGATCCGGAAAATAAACTCTGGGAGTACTGTTTCGCTGGGGAAAAGTACTTTATGTATTGTGCAACCCCCAGTCATCGTCACAGAAATAGCCGTTTTTTTCCTTATCTCATGTTAGCAATTACACCACGCTGGGTGTTAAATGAATTCGAAAAGAATAAAATCCTCAGCAGCAAAGTGAAAAAAGAGATAAGGAGAAGATTAAATCAATATGATACAATTTCCCCTCATCCGGATTTGAATCAGTATGGGAAAGAAGATAATTATGAATGGAAGCAGTATTTCCTGCGGGATGATCATTCATCACCCAAGTCCTGTCCATTCTCAGGCTATGGGAAAAATGACATAAACTCTGAGTCTAAGAAAAATAAGAATAATCTTTGAGTTTTAAAATAAAATCACCCATGCATGATAGCCAAAATAGATTCCAAATCCAATCATCGATAATGATGAGAGGAATGAGATTGCGATCAATATTTTAGAGTGAAGGAACTTTCTTGCATAGCTTGAGACTGCGGCCATTGTAAAATCCCAGATTAAAATTCCGCAGATGATAGCAGTACTGTATAATAGAAGCTGATTGACACTGGAACTGGAAACAGTTTTAGCTAAAACTGATCCATAAATGCCTAACCAGAACATAATAGTCAGCGGATTTGAAACAGACATGACAAATCCTGATAAAAATGAGCTTAAGCCCGAATTTTTCATAGAAGCATCATTCCTGATATGTATTTCTCTTATGCTCAAAAGACTTTCGATCCCTGAGTAAATAAGGACAAAGAAACCAAAAATCCAAAGAAACGTTTTCATAAATGAAGAGTCAATAAAGTGAATCACACCAAAATATACAAGCATCATATAAAGAAGATCAGCGAGCAGCGCTCCTATCCCAAAAATCCATGCATGAAAAAATCCCTTTTTTATACCGCGATTAAGCTGAGCTGCATTTACAGGACCAATAGGTGCTGCCAGAGAAATACCAAGGATCATATAGGTTAAGAAAATGTTCAAAGCGGTGCCCTCCAAATTATTTTTATATGTAAGCATATTCCTAAGGATAGGCATGTACCACTTTTTATTAAAGAAATAGCTTTACTTTTATTCAAATGAGGACGAGGTATTACTTAAGGAGAAACATAAAATGCTCAGAATAACTTTAAGGGGTTCCGTTTAAGGAGAGAAAACAGTAAATAGCATTAAAACAGCAGGGTAATTCGCATATGAATTAGACCTGCTGTTTTTGTTGATATAACAAGGATTTCAACCGTTTTTGAGTAGAAATAGTTACATAATCAGCACCCTTATAATATGAAAGGGCAGGATTGTGGAGGATTCAATTTTCTTTCTACTTTTGTTAAAGGGCCATATTGTCGAATAAGAAAATCCAGATAGTCCGGAATTAATATCTCTTTCCTTTTAAAGAATTTGTTAAAATAAATAAAGTAATCATTCATTAACATTGTTAGTCAGACACCAGGAAGAGGTAATACCATGGTAAGATTCATGTACATATTTTGTTTGATTGTATGGGGACTTAATTTTATTGCGGTAAAAATTCAAGGAACACCAGTAAGCTTGGAATTATCCTTAACTTATCGTTTAGTTATAACATCCTTTTTATTTTTGGTTCTTGTTTGGTTCCTTCGCCCAAAGGGGAGACCAACAAGAAAAGATATTCCATTTGTAATGGTGTTTGGTATATGTAACTTTGCATTAAGCTATTTGTGCCTTTATTACGCCACAATTTTGAGTACGGCAGCAATCGTAACACTGGTTTTTTCGTTAAAAGTGATTTTGACTCCGATAGCTCTCCGAATTTTTTTAAAAGAAAAATTACATTCACGGGTTTTAATTGGGGGAACTCTAGGTGTATTGGGCGTATGTATTCTTATCTATCCGACTTTGGAAAATTTTCAAGGGTTCAATGACATAAAAGGAATTATGATTGCTTTCCTAGGTACACTTCTGACGTCAGTTGGTGACGCCAGCTCGGCAAGAAATGCTAATCGAAAGGTTGATCCAATTTATGCAAATGCAATTGGATTTACAGTGGGCAGTATATTGATGGGGGCAATTGTATTGTTCCAAGGTCAAGAATTTATAATTCCAAGATCTGTTTCATACTTATCTGCGTTGTTATATTTAACTCTGGTTGCTTCATTTGCGGCATGGTTATTTTATTTGAAGCTTGTAGAAAGAATTGGAGGAGCTCAAAGCGGCTATATGGTCGCTCTTTTCCCAGCTATTGGTGGAGTGGCCTCTGTTTTTATCGGTGAGTCAGATCCATCAGTGTATTTATTTGCTGGTTGCCTATTTAGCTGTATTGGCGCTGCAATTGCTTTAGGATTTGGAATAAGAAATCAGAATGTGAAGCTGCCTTTCAGGATTTAGTAAGAAGGAATTTACTTATTAATTTAATAATTGCACTCATTTAATGAATGGAATCTCAGGTTATTGACAAAGAATCCAGAAGAAAATCTAGCTATTTAACTTAATAGGCTTATTGAGCTAACCAGCTTAAATAGTAATCTTCAACCAATCGGGGGCGATTGCTTAACAAAGTGTCGTCTCTTCTTATTGAAGGAAAGGGCAGTTTAACGGAGTAAGCGGATTCAGAAGTTCTTCTGTATAATGGCCAATTAATTGAATAAAGAAGAAGTTTTTTAACAGTCAATCTAAGGGTTGTTTTGTTAAAATTTACTGGAATTAAAGATATAGCAAAATTTTATAGCGATTTTACAATACATCCTTTGCAATAAGATTGCATAATGATCTATTGTAAAGGATGCCTATTTCATATACTTACCTAAAGGAGAGTGTAACTTATGCGACGCAAAACCTGTGTTCCGACTGGCGTTGAACGAAAAGACACTGGTTTTGGATATACGTTGTCCTTAATAGGCGGTAAATATAAAATGATCATTATATATTGGCTGTCTGAAAATAAGGTTATGCGGCATAATGAGCTGAAGCGAAGTATCGGTATCATTTCTTTTAAAACGCTAAGCATCATGTTAAAAGAGCTTGAGGCAGATGGTCTTATCATACGCAAGGAATTTCCCCAAGTGCCTCCAAAAGTTGAATATTCATTATCTGACCGTGGTCTTTCTCTCGTTCCATTGTTAAATATGATGTGCGAATGGGGAGAGAAAAACCGTTTGCCAATTCTGGAGGATGTACAGAGGTAGGCGTAGCTATTTTGTTTAAATCAAAAGAAGTATTTCCTCAATAAAAATACTTCTTTTTTATAGCTTTAATTAAGCTGCCTATTACAGGTTGTCAACAAAATTCAAATAATCCTGAGCGCTTTTTTCCAATTCGCTTGCACCCGACTCATTTTCTTCTTGTTCGTTTCCACCCGGCTCATTTTCTTTGCCATAAAACGCAAAGAACGAACGATAATCTGCACTGCAATATAGGAAGGTCGTTTCAAATGGAACTAATAGTTGTTCAAGTGTATACTGATATCTTCCATTTTTACTATAATCCTCTTTTTTGATTCCTGCAGATACACCTAAAGCAATTTTACGATTCTTTAATTTATCTCCGCCATTTGAACCATAAGCCCATCCATAAGCTAAAACATCGTCAAACCATTTTTTAAGGAGAGGCGGACAATTAAACCAATATATAGGGAACTGCAAAACAAGATTACCATGTGATTCAACCAATTTTTGTTCTTTTTCCACGTCTATGTTTCCATCAGGGTAAACTTTAGTCAATTCGTGAACAGTAAACTTTTCCGGATACTTTTTCAGTTCTTCTACCCATCGCTTATTAATAACGGATGTTTCTATGCTGGGATGTGTTACGATAACAAGAGTTTTCAAAGAATTGTCCTCCTAAAGTATTATTTATATCTTGATAATAAAGTGCAAACTGCAAATATGTAAGTATGCACTTTTAGTACAGGTACTTACATAAAGGTGAGCGTCAAATCAGTCATAAAAATATTTTTTCTATAAGGAGGACCTGCGAACCTATTACCCGCAAAGTAGAATAGCTGCATTCTCGGGGTAACCGTACGTTGTTAGAAAAAATCGTGTACTAAGTCATTTTTTAGTTATTCAAGAATCGGGCGCTTATCCAGTACAAGGATGGCGCCTTATTTAATGGAATAAAGTATTGAGTAAATTGCTTGATTTTGAAATAATTGGTATTAAGCAATAGGGCAGTTTAACGGAGTAAGCGGATTCTAAAGTTATTCTACATAAGGGCCATTTAATGGAGTAGAGGGCAGGAATATTTTGTGGGGAAGTCGAAGTTGTTTTATCGAATAGCAACTACGGTATCGAATTTTTGAAACTATTGAACATGGTGGCATTCACGAAATAAGGTTCGCGAATATTCAAATAGTAGAGGGTTTACGAAGTGTTGTTCGTTAACAAGATGTTATATGACATACTCGAAAACCCAATTTCACATTTTCCTATACTGTGACAAGGTGTTTTTGTTTGGAAGGGATTTGTAACTTTTTAATAGCATAATTATTAAGATAATCAGATAATAAATTTTTACACATAAGGAGATAAAACTATGGCAAAAAACAAATTACTAAGAATGGACAATGTCGGCATCGTTGTAGAATCCCTTGATGACGCAATCTCTTTCTTCGAGGAGATTGGCTTGAACCTCGAAGGGCGAGCCACTGTCGAAGGTGAATGGGCTGGTCGCGTAACCGGATTGGGTTCTCAGTGCGCAGAGATTGCTATGATGGTTACCCCAGATGGCCACAGCCGACTTGAACTTTCGCGATTTCTCACCCCACCTACTATATCAGATCACCGGACTGCTCCTGTAAACGCCCTCGGTTATCTACGCGTCATGTTCACCGTTGAAGACATTGACGAAATGGTATCCAGACTCACTAAGTATGGTGCTCAGCTCGTTGGCGAAGTGGTTCAGTACGAGGACTCGTATCGGCTCTGCTACATTCGCGGAACCGAAGGACTTCTAATCGGTTTGGCGGAACAACTCGGTAACAAATAAGTCTGTGACGTTTTATAAAAAGCCTTTACTGCTTTATTCAGCAATCGGGTGCGTTTCTCCAAGAAGAAGGAGCGCTTTTTAAATTATTTGCTTTAAAGATTTTACACATTAAATATAATTAAGAATTTTGTGGAGCATAACCTTTGATGCAATATCAAAGGAGTATGATTCAACTGAATAAATTTCCAGCGGGTAGCGTTTGTTTAAGAAGAATAGTGAATTGAGTGAACAATTTTAGGACTGAATCCAAGTTGTTATTATTCCATTAAAGGGGGGCGATTGCTTTACAAAGTGTCGCATCTTATTATTGAAGTAAAGGGCAGTTTAACGGAGTAAGCGGATTCAGAAGTTATTCCACATAAGGGCCATAATGTTGAATAAGAGGTTACATAAAACTCCACATTTTTATGCAGCAACCAGGCTTCTTCAGAAGCCAAAAACGTTGATGTAAAAAAGTTGTATAAAATCATGCATAAATGATAAAAAACGAACAGATGCCAAACCCTTTAACTGTATGGGTTTGGCGTTTTGGGCATCTTCCTAAATTAAGTGATTGTGTTAACTGGAAATGTATAGGATACACATTACTTTGTTTACTGGATATAAAAAAGCCACCCTCAAAATAGGTGGCTTGTGATATTTGTCATTCTTGTTTTATAAATAAACCTGCTGTATCAAAGTCATTGATGGTATACCCTCTGTTAATTTTCATGAACAGCAATTCTCCAATTACTAAAATTTAAACCTAATAACACCACTAATTAATAACAGCACTAATGCAACAAGGAATATCACTCCGATTGAAGTTAAAACATTAAGGATTTTATTTGCTTTTGTACTAAACAGCTTACAAAATACAATATAAAATCCAACTCCAATAATTCCACCTAATGTATTTCCCATGAAGTCAGTTATATCGCTAGCTCCTATAGCAAAGATGAATTGCAATACTTCAAATAACAAACTAACTCCTGCTATTACTGCAATCTTTTTCAAGAAAGACCAATTTGGTTTTAGCATACTGATATAAATTCCAAATGGGATAAATGCAAGTACATTATAGATTATTTCATTAAAATCTATTTGATTATTAACATTAGCTGAACCAGCAAAAGGGATTAAATTGATTTCCCTAAAATCCGGCAAGCCTTGAAATGAAAATTGCATTTTAAAGACTATAATCCATGTTAATGCAAATAAATATACGGCCAACAAGCCAGCAGTTATTTTATTTTGATTATTTTTTGATTTTTCCATATAAATCCTCAATTTCTAATTCTTTTTCAAACTTATAATCTAAGCTTTTATCCGACTTTACACTATGCTATCATCTCCGAAAAATTTTCAGCTATTTCTTCTGATCATTTTATTTCACTATTAAGTAACTGGTATCCGGTTGTTAATTCTTTATGTGTAAATAAATTTATGATATCCGATTTTATACCAGCTTGTTGAACAGCATATTCACTGTTAACTAAAAGCAGATTCCCTTGATAGATCTGCTCTTCTGTAATCTCAATCTTTTGGGTATTTTCAGTAGCTATATTATCATTTTGTTCATATATTTGATCCTCTACTTTATCTTGGGATATCGGTAATATATTAAAAATAAAAACTAGAAATAATGCAAAAACCAATAAAAATCCCCACTTTTTCATTTTTAGTCTCCTCCTTGATGTAACTTGTTTATAGGATAGGAAAAACTTTTAAAATAAAAAGTGGGATAAATATTAAATTTTTCTTAAATTTTTACTTGGATTTTATTATTAATCTTCTTAGGAATCCGCCATTGGTAATTAATTGCGATGTTTGTAAGAAAGATGCGAAGTTTTGAATAAAGTTGTGATACTTTATCTTTTCAATCAAAGATTTCTAAATGAGTTTTGATTAAACTTTTTTAGAAAACGGAGAGTCCATTCAAAAAGAAAGGAAACCATTTTGATTAATCTTTTTTCAAAATGGTTTCCTTTTATTAGCCATAGCTTGTGGGTTTACAGAAAATTTTTAATCAAACTTTATTCAAAACCAACATAAAAGTGGATTAGGGAATTGTTGAGTGACAATAGAGTTGTTCCGCAATCGGGCCATATTCTGGAGTGAAAAAAGACAATTAGGTGGTTCATCTCGAAATGTATGTTATTCCATTAAAGGGCAGGATTGTTGAAGAGTGGTTTCAAGAGTTTGATCAACAATCGGGCCATTTTCTTGAACAAAAGTTTTTAAAAAAATTGGTAGGTTCAATCTCTAAAGAAAGATCAATGATTCATAAGTCTGATAAAAATATTCAGGAGTTTTTTACCTTATATTCCATATTTCTCCTGTGTAAACTGATACTGAGTTGATAAATAAATTTTTTAGTGAGGGAAAGGAGAAAAATGAATTTATTCCTCAAGGAATGATAAGAGCTGTTACTGTTTTTTTATGCTCTTAAATGCTTTTGTATTTTCGCCACAGTCTAAGGACCAAAAAGCATCATCCCTTGAACATTTTATATAAACGGTGGGGAGCGAAACGGGGTCCATTCATTGGTTTACAGTTCGAAAATAGATTGGGGCAAAGATTTATTGATGTTCGGTAAATTTAAGTGTCATTCTGGCTCGAAAATTTTTGTAAAATTCAAATATCTTTTGATAAAGACAACAAGTTCTATTAAAAAATAATACTTGTAAGGGAGTTGATCTAATGACATGATTTCAAGGATTTTGACAATATTTCTTCGGTTGGGAACCACGATAACGTCAATAGGTTAAATAAATATTTTAATAGAGGAGATTATCACGGTGGGAAAAAAATTAAAAAGGATGTTGAGTTTTTTATTGATCTTTGCAATGATTTTTAGCGGATTTGGGCAAGCGGTCGTTGCCAAGAGCAATAACCAAGCTAATCAAGGAAAAAATAAGATTTCTAGTGAGCAAAATGTAAAACAGTGGTTAAGTGAATATGAATTCTATGAGGACACAAGAATTGCAAAAATCTATGATCAGATTGCAATAAAAGAATTAAAGCGTTTTGCCACAGTCATAAAAGAAACGAATGCGAAGTTTGATTCTAAACTGCTAGCGGAAATGGATGAAACTGGAGACTTTAAACAAAAAGAGATAAATGAACCTGATGTACTTCAACAATTGATTAACGAATATGAACAAGCTGTTGAAGAGGAATACATAAAAGAGGTGGTTCTTAAAAGTGATCGGCTCTTGAAAATCAAACATAAGTTAACCATAGGTCTATGGGGGTATGTAAAAGAAAACGATTTTAATGAACCAACTGAAGTATTAATTTCAGATATACTCTTTAATTTTTATTTATCGGATAAAATTGTCAATAAAAATGCTATCGGCATTTTAAAGGATATCTCTGATCAAACGGATCACAAAGGAAATAAAATAAAAGCTCATTTGAATAACGCTGTGAAAATGTCTGAAAAAGCGAATGGGTTTCTAGAAAAAGATCTAGCTATCCCTGCATCAAAATCCTATCAAAATGTATATAAACAAGTATTATTCGGACTTGAAAAAGCAGGCTATCAATTTAACACAGAATTCTTTGAATCTACTTCTGACACGGATGGTGACACGATAACCGATGGAATAGAATTCCTAGAGGGAATGAATCCATTTGAAAAGGATACAGATGGTGATGGATTAAAGGACAATATTGAATATGAGATGAAATCCTCTATTTCCCCTATAAAATATGATACAGATGATAATGGCATAAGTGATGCAGATGAAGATAGCGATGAAGACGGCCTGAAAAATAATGATGAGCAGGCTTATCAAACAAATTTGATGAAGAAAGATTCAGACCAAGATGGTTTAACTGACGGATTTGAAGTTCAACAGTTTGATTCATTACCTAATAAGGATGATACAGATAGCGATGGATTAAGTGATGGAGATGAACATGCTTTAAAGACAAACCCGAATGCTGCAGACAGTGATAATGACGAGACCACGGATTCACAAGAACTCCATCAACAATCTATTCGTCAATCATTGAAACCGTCTGGTAAATCAGAAATTACAAGTGTAGAAGTTAGTTTTAGTGCAAAGGATAATATTAATAAAACGACTAGAATTAGCACAAACAAAGGCAATATGAAAACAACTAATTTACACGGTATTATTGGTTCTCCTATTAGGATCAATACGCAATCAGAATTTGAGAAAGCAAGCATTACATTTACTTATGATGAATCAAAGCTAGGAGACACGTTGGAAGATGATCTAGCCATCGTTTGGTATAATGAAGAGGAAGAAATGTTTGAAAGCCTTAACGCTGTGTTAGATACAAGTAAGAATACAATAAGTGTGGAAACGACTCAGCTTAGTGAATATATGGTTGTTGATAAGAAAAAATGGTTGGAGCTTTGGAGTAAGGAAATAGACTACTTAAGCAGAGATAAGAATATAGTATCTAGTAGCGATGATTCAAGTGGTGGAGAGACAGATCCAAAAGATTCAGATGGGGATGGCTTATACGATACCTATGAAACTGAAGGAATGAAAACACCATACGGTATCATCTACTCAGATCCTAACAAGAAAGATAGTGACGGAGATGGATTAACCGATGGGCAAGAAATGGGTCCATTCAAAACATTCACGGTGGAATTTTTTGGAATTACTATTCATTTTGAAGGTTTCTTTCCAACCAGTTTTCCTGACCAAAAAGATAGTGATGGAGATGGAATTTTTGATAAAGAGGATGAAAGACCGTTGTTGTACGCTGATTTATCCAATTTAGTAATTTATCAATCAGATAGACCAGAAGGCTATGATGAAAATGGAAATGTAGCGAATGATATGAAAACAAATGATTATACTGGAGATGAAATGACTGACATTAGCTGGATGTTCAACTTCCAATTATGGGAATCTGATTGGCCAGATATTCTCTTTGATGAGTTCGAGTGGATGTCAACAAGCTTATTTTCTACGGGAGAAATGGAAGATGTTATTTTAGATATGATTGATCACTTTGAGGAAGGAAATGGTACTGATTATCGCAATCAGACTTTAACGAAAAAAGCGAGGGAGCATGAGACAACAAAAGCCTATATTGAATTCCTCAAAAACGCTTTAGTTGATGAGTTAAAGAAAAATGGAGGTAATTTGTCAGCACTTCAGTTTGATAAAAGTACAAAGGATACAGATAAATTTTATCAATATATACAGGATAATGCTGTTTACCCGACGTTTAGCACTTGGGACGATAGAATAGGCGGACTTACAATTTCAGTAAATGATACTTGGGGGAATACCGTATCCGTCAAAGACTTTTCAGTAGAGAACAATCACTTTAAAGGTGTTATGCATGTTCGTTTATATGATCATTTTGGGTTAGATCAGCCAGATGTGGAGAAGGAGTATGTCAACTTAGCAGGATTTCGTGCCTGGTTTGTCTTACAGCATTATGATGAATATAATGGGAAATATAAGCCCTTTGTTTCTGTAATGGAAATGGATATACCATTTGAGGGGAAATTGAGTGATTAAAATTAATGTAAAAATTATCGTTTTAATGATTGGTATAGTTTTAATTCCATTAAACGTAATTGGATGTACAAAGAATGAGGAATCAAGCGGGGAAACAAAGATTTTCGAAATTGCCAATACAGAACAGATCGTTGGTAAAAAGGATGAAGAAGAGGTGACTCTTAGAAAGCATTATATGATTCTGAATCCACCAACAGATTTAATAGATTTAAAAGAATTAGTTGAAAAATACATTAAGAATCATCCAGTTGAAGAAGACATGAAAGTAATAGAAGGAAAAAACAGGATTTTTTATATGTCCTTCTACAGGGAAAGTGACGATTTGCCAAGAGACTGGCAGCCTGATGAAAGTTACATGAATACGGATCGGATGGAACATCATAAGCATGATCTCATTGCATCGATCATTTGGTCAGATGCTGAACCACAAAAAGAATACAATGTTTATGATAAAAGTAAGGAAGGAGAAATAATTAAGTGGTTGCGTTTTATTGAGGATCAGCTTGTTGAGTGATTAGACTGGGGATCACTATTCCCATATGACCCTCATTACTCGAATCGTTTCCATGTTCCGTTAAAGGGCGCTTTTCTTCTATAAGACAACATAGATGATATTCAACAACCGGGGGCGATTGCTTAACAAAGTGTCGCCTCTTCTTATTGTAGTAAAGGGCAGTATAGTTGAAGAGTGGTTTCAAGAGTTTGATCAACAATCGGGCCATATTCTGGAGTAAGGCTAATTGAACTCACGGTGCAGAGTAGTGGAAAAATGGTGCTAATTAGATAAGAGGTGAGGTGCATGGGTCTTGTTCTTTTTGCTTTCATTCACATACTAATTGGATTAGCACTAATATACTTTTATGGTAAATTACCAAAAGCCTTAACGACATTTGTGTTTGTTTTTTTTACTATGAGTTTTCTTTACTGGGGAGTCGTTTTAACAGATTTATTCTTGAACTAATATGGAGGAAGAAAAATGAAGATAATAGAACTACCAATTGAATTTGAATTTAATGGACAAAAAAATTATATTTATCCTAGCTTAATTATATTGAATAATGAACTAACCTTGGTCGATACAGGCTATATAAATTTTTTAACTTTAATCGAAAAAGAAATTTTTAAAAATGGATATGAAATGAAGAATTTAAAGAATATAATCATTACTCATTATGATGTTGATCATATAGGTTCCTTATATGATTTTAAAGAAAAGTATCCTTGGATTAACATTATAGCTAGTGAAATTGAATCAAAATATATTTGTGGTGAAATAAAGTCAGAAAGATTGGTTCAAGCCGAAGAAATGCTAGAAAATATGCCAAATGAAGAAATGGAATTTGGTAAATGGTTTATACAGCAATTAAAGAATTTGAAGCATGTTTCAATTGATGAAAAGGTACATGATGGTGATATGATTTTAGATAACAAATGTAGAGTAGTAGCAACACCAGGGCATACCTCAGGGCATATTTCATTATATTTTCCAAGTTTAAAAAGTGTAATTACAGGCGATGCAGCTGTTAATGAAAATCATGAATTAGTTATTGCTAATCCACACTTTTGTTTAAATGTTGAGAAAGCAGAACAGTCTTTGAATAAAATTAAAAATCTTAAAGCTGAAAATTACTATTGTTATCATGGTGGAAAATTCATTTTATAATTGGGGCCTAAACGCTAATATTCGGCTCTCAAATTAAATAACTTTATTATCTCTACACATAAGACTGGTTTAACAAGTTTTTATAATACAATAGATCTTCCGCAATCAGGCGCGTTAATTTAACAAGCAGCAAAAAGGATCTTCGATTGGTCTTACCCCCGTCAAGTAGACAATGAAAAAAAGGGTATACTAATTAAGCAGCCGTAGCCCTAAATTCAGTAGGGCTGAGGTTGTTTAATTTCTTTTGAAAACGTTTATTATTATAAAACTTGATATATTTTCTTACTGCTGTTGTTACTTCTTTTGAAGTCTTGAATCGAGAACGGTAAAAACATTCTGTTTTAAAGTGGCTAAAAAAACTCTCTATACAAGCATTATCAAAACAATTTCCCTTTCGGGACATACTTACGTTTATATTGCTTCTTTTTAATAGTTGGTTATATCTTATTGAGGTGTACTGAAATCCTTGATCGCTATGCAATAGGAGTCCTTTGACATCTCTTTTTTTTATGGCTGATTTTAAAGTGTCAGTTACTAGTTTAAGATCATTTCTTTCACTTATCTTATACGAAACAACCTCATTATTGTAAAGGTCCAATATTGTAGATAAATAGATTTTCTTTCCATTAAATTTGAGACAGGTTATATCTGTCACCCATTTTTCATTTGGGCGTGTAGCTGAAAATTCTCTGTTTAAATAGTTATCAGAGACGACACATTTTTCTTTACGTCCAAAGTGCCTCCACTTCTTTTTTCGTATCTTTGCTTGAATTCCATATCTCTTCATTAAACGATAAATTCTTTTATGATTAACTCTTAGACCGTAGGTCTTTTTTAACCAAGTTTTGATTCTTGGATAACCATAACTCCAATTAATATCAGGATCTTGTTGGCATTTAATAATTTTTGTTACAATTGATTGATCTTCCAGCTCTTTTTTTGAAGGGTTATTTTGGCGTTTAAACCATTTATAATAACCACTCTTTGAAACACCTGCTATTTTACATAAGGTGATGATACTAAATTGTTTTTTAAGTTCATGGATTATTTTATATACTAACGATTTTTCTTTTCTTTTAACATCCCCCTTTTCGCAGCTAAGAGCTTTTTTAGAAAGGCATTTTCTGCTTCTAATCGATTTATTTTTTCTGCCTCACTTTCATAATCTTTATTAGGTCTACCTTTAAACTGGCTACGTGATGTTCCTCTTTTTTCCTCTAAGCCTTGGACTCCTTCACTTTTATAATGAGATATCCATCTTTGGATAGTTGTATATCCTATACCCAACTCTTTAGAAATTGATCTAATCCCCATATCATTTATGTACAAATTAATTGCTTTTAATTTAATCTCTTTTGTATAAGTCTTTCTAATTTTCCCCATGATAAAATCCCCTCCAAAATAAACAGTACAAACCTTTCTTTTTACTGTCTACTATAAGGGGATAATATCAATCGAAGATCCTTTTTTTCATACCGATAACAATCAATTATGTTTATGTTAACTAAGAATGTATAAAATATACAAAAGAAAAGACCTGTTTTATTAGACTGGTTTTTTTATCTCAATGTAACACTTTGTTAAATTCAGTTTTTAACACTTACTTGTTCAATCATACGCTTCATTGCCTGAATTTGCCCCATATGAGCAGCTTCATGCATTAATGTTAAACCTGCAAGTTCTCCAACAGTCTTACACCCAAAGAATGGTGTATCCAAATCTTGATCTAGCTGTTTAGTAGGAATTTGCTTTAAACGAGTTAATTGATCTTTCAACTGTACAATAAGCTGATCCATAGCAGGTATATTCCCTGTCCAATCAGCTGGTTTTGTGCCATTTCCAAACAATTCCATATAATTCGTGGGAAGGTGAGTTGTTACATTAGGGAAACCAAACATAGTTTGTTCAGTAATTGTCAAAACGTGACCTGTATGCCAATGAATTGTGTTATTAAAACCATCTGGCTGCACATCAGTTTGTTCCTTAGAAACGGACTCTACAATCTTAATGAAGTATTCTCTTGTCATCTCAAATTGCTTAAATACAAGTTGATCCATCTTTTTCTCCCCTCTCATTAACAAAATCAACCATATTATACCAGTAAAAATTGGAAAAGAATATAGTTGAAACTTCCTATAAGAAGCTTTAAGTAAAATAGGCAGACAAAGAAATATGTTGTTCATATTTCGCAATTTGTCGCAATTGATTATGAATACGATTGGCATGTGTTTTCAGTAAACAAAGACTTTTAGATTTCCTGCAACATATTTGAGTAAAAATAGATAGCAAAATATCAAAAAAACTGGAACTTTGGTAGAAAATGTTTTCTATAAGGGGAAGTTATAAAGTTCTCAAAAGTATTTGTAGGATAATTGGTTATTTAGAGATTATTCTTTTTTGCCGGAAATTGGACTTGTATTCTAGAATGTAATAATGATGACAATAATTAAACAAGTATTTACTCAGAGAATAGGAGAGCGCATATATGAATGAACCGAAGATGAAAGAAACCGACAATAGTGTAATTGAATTTATTGAAAGTGTGGAAAATGAGAAGAAGAAGGCAGATGCCTATCAGTTATTAGAAATTTTTGAAGAGGTAACTGGTTACGACGCAAAAATGTGGGGTCCCAGTATTATAGGCTTTGGTAGCTATCACTATAAGTATGCATCAGGACATGAAGGGGATGCGCCTTTAGTGGGGTTTTCACCAAGAAAGGCGAAAATTAGTCTTTATTTGTCCTATGAAAGTGAGGAAAGAGAAAAATTATTAGAAAGCTTTGGTAAACACACGAAGAGTAAGGCTTGTATTTATGTTAATAAATTGACTGATATCGATACCAATGTTTTAAAGGATTTAATTAAACATACAGTAGAAACATATCAGAATCTTTATCCGAACGAATAAAGTTATTGCCATAGTTCTAAATCCATGTCCTCTTTTTTGTAACTGTAATTGCTTGTTTCCCCATCTGTATCCATGCCTCGCGAAAATCGTTTATTGGTGTTTTTTTCACTTCAACAGTCATAGGGTTGTTAAAGGAGATATAGTTTTCATCATAACCGGTAACTAAAACCGAGTGTTCCTTCTTTGTGATATCTATAGCACCTTGTTCTGTATAAAGTTTGTGAAATTATGTACTTAAACTATAGGGTACGTTAGTTTAAGAAGAATTGTAAGTTGAGTAAGCAATTTTAGAACTGAGTCCATTTTGTAGTTATTCCATTAAAGGGGGCGATTGCTGAATTAGTGTCGCCTTTTCTTGTTGGGGTAAAAGAACGACGTAGGTTAGTTATTAATAAAATATGGACTATTATTGAACTGTAGTCCGAGGTTCCTATAAAGTTGCTTGATTTATTAATTTTAAATTAATTGCAAAGTAAGGAGAATTTTTTAGTATGAAAATAAAATGGTTTGGTCATTCTGCTTTTTTACTGACATCTGAAGGAGGAACTAGGATTCTCATTGATCCATATTTTCGCTTCATCCGCTACCGTATGCCGATTGTTGAATCAGATATAGTTGCCGTTACACATAACCATTTTGATCACAGTAGAATTCAAGCTGCAACAGGTGATTACTTGCTTGTTAATGAGCCGAAGGAATACATCGGCGATGATGTAAGAATTAGTGGATTTAAGACATTTCACGACAAGGTTAATGGTGAGAAAAGAGGCCTCAATATTTTATATCGTTTTCAAATGGATAGTCTAACTATCTGTCATTGTGGAGATTTAGGGCATCTAATTTCAGGTGAACAAGTAAATGAAATTGGAAAAGTTGATATTCTCATCATTCCCGTAGGAGGTACATTTACGATTAATGCACTAGAAGCTACTCAAGTAATGCGCCAATTGAAACCTACTATAACAATTCCTATGCATTATAGAACAAAGGCATTGTCGGTAGTTGGCTTGATGTTTTCAAAGGTAGATAAGTTTCTTCAGCTTTCCGGACAACGAACAACCGAAGTTAAGACATTGGATATTTCCAAAGAAAATTTGTCAGAATATGCTGGAGTCGTAACTATGCTGTATGAATAAATATATAGCTGGGCCTTCTCCTGAATAGACATTATTGATTTGTTAAGCATTTTAGATGGAAATAAAATATTTTAATATTTAATTTATTAAAGAATAACTTATGATCAAGGAGTGGGGGTGCAGGAGCAATGGTACTAGGTCCGGATATATGGAATAACTTATTAACTCAGTTCAACAATGAACTGAGTTTTATTATGCAAAAAAACACCGCTAAAAGCGGTGCGAATTTAGTGTACTAATCCTAATGCTATTCCCGGTGCTAAATACCGTGTGATTTCAGGTTTTCCCTCCCAAAACGGTACCCCTTAGAATAACTTCTAAGCGTTTTATTAGTGATTTCTACGGCTATTCAATACAGTTCAAGCAAAACAAGGATCATTAAAGTAAACAATTTCAGATAGAAACTTGCTGCCTTTTAACTTTTTGAAAGCATCTCTGGCTTCTTTTTCTGTGCTGAATTCGTACATTTTAATCGATCCCTTTAAAAAGAGCGTGATCACCCACATGATATCTCCTCCTTGTTCAGCCGATTTAGTCTTCTTATTAAAACCTATTTCGAGATGGACATATTATGACTAAAAATCGACATGTGGTCAGGCAAGCATTCCGGTAACAGCATAGTTTTTCTTTGTGTACACGTACCCATCCAAGATAATTCTTGCTGTTCGAACAACTTTGATGGCACGGATATGGCCAGCGATTATATCTGTCTTTGTCTGCATAATTCCTGCCGGGTGACCTAGGCGAAAAACTTCATTTTGGACAGTTATAAAATCTGATAAGATCGTATCTTTCAGATATGCGCAAGAGGTTGTACAAATGGCTCCGGTAATGGCAAGGGCCTGATGCGGCTTCTGCATCGACATCATTCTGATTGTGCAATCCATTTCAGAAGCTGATCTTGGCGTTCCAGTTACATCGATGTAATCCAATGGGGGAGCAATAAGGGTCATTTTTGGCACCGCAGGAGATTGTTTTGTTGCCGTTTCTTTGTTTGCAAAACCGCATAACTCAGCTGCCGCTGCTCTGATTTCCTCAAGTTCTGCCAAATTCTCCGGTGTAAATTCGTGGGGAAGCTCAGTTCCGTTAAGACCCACATCTTTAGCATTTACGAAAACGAGCGGATTGGCCACATCAACTATTGAAACCTCAATTGGACCTCTCGGTGTTTGAATAACATCTTTTTCGTTTCCAGTCGGAAAAAGCTTTCCAGTTACAGCGCCATCTGCATTTGTGAAAGAAAGATAAATAGGGGAACCAGTTCCCGGCACACCTGGAATGGAGCACATTCCCTCTGTTTTTACCCGGCCATTTTCTACCTCTACCTCCGCGATGATGATTTTTTGAGTATTGGTATTGAAAATTCTCACCCTGGTAATTGGTTCGATTGCTGGTACAAGTCCCTGCTCAATCGCGTAAGGACCAACTGCCGATGAAATGTTTCCGCAATTTCCTTTAAAATCAACCAATTGATTTTCAATGCTGATTTGGGCAAAGGTGTATTCTACATCAATCTCTTCTAAATTTGCCTTTTTGATGATTGCCGCTTTACTGGTTAATGAATTTGCTCCCCCAAGTCCGTCAATTTGCCTGCGGTCAGGGCTTCCCATAATGTCGAGTAAAAACTCATCCCAAAGCAATTGATCAGCCGGCATATCTTCAAAGTTCAGAAAAACTCCTTTACTTGTTCCTCCGCGCATCAGGACAACAGGCACTTTCATCCCGCATAACCACCTTTTCCTATTCATTTTCAAAAAGTACCGGTGCTTTTAAAAATATAGTATGATAGAGATAATCATAAGTAAAATAGATAATTTATTAGTAGAATATATAAAAAAACTTATAATCAAAGATCGGAGCTGAATGGAATGGATGAAAAAGACTGGATCGCTTTACGGATTTTAAGCGAAGAAAAAAATATCAGCCGGGCATCAGAACGTCTGTATATTTCTCAGCCTGCGCTGACATATAGACTGAAAAACCTGGAAGAAGAATTCGGAACTCGTTTGTTTTTTAAAATTAAAGGGGGAATAGAGTTCACATCAGAAGGACTGCACTTAGCAGCGTACGCTGAAGAAATGATCAAAAATCTGCAGAAAACGAAAGATTACATGCTGAACATGCAAAATGAAGTAAGGGGAACTCTCAGGCTTGGTGTTTCAAGCAACTTTGCACAATATAAGCTTCCCAAACTATTAAAAGGCTTTTCTACCGAGCATCCTCATGTGCAATTCAGCGTGAACACTGGATGGAGTACGGAGATTATGAGCCTTCTGGATTCTTCAAGTGTTCAGCTGGGCATTTTGCGCGGAAATTATGATTGGTATGGGACGAAAACGCTTCTCCATAAGGAAAGGCTGTGTCTGATTTCGAAAAAAGAAATCAATATGGACCGGCTGCCACAGCTGCCGTTTATTCAATATAAAACAGATAGTTCCCTTAAAAATCTAATAAACGGGTGGTGGAATGACCGTTTTTCAGAGCCGCCATTTGTGACGATGGAAACAGACAGGCAGGAAACGTGCAAGGAGATGGTGAAAAATGATTTAGGAATTGCCATTCTGCCTGAAATTTGCCTGCAGCCATCTGATAATCTATATACATATGGTTTGTCCTATAAAAAAGGGGAACCTGTCTTAAGAAATACATGGCTTATGTATAATCAGGATTCCTTGCAGCTGTCTACTGTTAAGCATTTTGTTGACTTTTTAAATAATCATCCTGATATTTGAGGAAAGGAGAACTTTCC
Organism: Metabacillus dongyingensis; assembly: GCF_019933155.2. Taxonomy (NCBI): domain Bacteria; kingdom Bacillati; phylum Bacillota; class Bacilli; order Caryophanales; family Bacillaceae; genus Metabacillus; species Metabacillus dongyingensis. The sequence goes on from NZ_CP082944.1 coordinate 1,542,158, forward strand.
TCTTTCTTACTGAGATAAAAAATATAAAGAGTTGCGCATTAAGGTCTAGCTCCATCCCAACTCCCTCAAAATAAAAACCTGTCTTTTCTGCCGGATTCTTATCTGTCTGCAGGAACTAAACGATTGTATCCGTTTTTCTCATTATAAGATTTTTTTAAAGAATACTTAAAAAAATATATATTTTACTTATTTCCTTGTTTCTAATAATCTTAAAATATGCAATATTGCGAATGATAATAAGAGTTATTTGAAAGCGGTTACTTACTACAAGGAGGGGATGAAGATACTTACTTTTTTAGGAATTTCAATGGTGGCGGTCTTTACCTATTTGATTATGGCAAAGCGGTTATCTCCTGTTACGGCCCTGGTCATTGTGCCAATTGTTTTTGCAATGATTGGCGGTTTCGGGTTAGAGCTTGGGGAGATGATGATGGAAGGCTTGAAGGTAGTAGCCCCTTCAGCAGCTTTACTCCTGTTTGCAATCTTGTTTTTTGGTATCTTAATAGACGCGGGATTGTTTGATCCCCTTATCCATAAAATGATGAAATTGGTTAAAGGCGATCCAGTGAAAATAGCGATAGGAACCGCTGTGATCGCGATGATTGTTGCGCTTGATGGAGACGGAACTACGACACACATGATTACCATTTCGGCTATGCTTGCGCTCTACCTCCGAATAGGCATGAATACACTTATTCTCGCTACGATTTCGATGCTGTCTGTCAGTATCATGAGCGGCATGACGCCGTGGGGAGGGCCTGCGACAAGAGCAGTTGCTTCTTTAGGCTTGGATGCAAATGAATTCTTTCTGCCTATGCTTCCGACAATGCTTTCAGGGATGGGATGTATTCTATTTATCGCCTTTGTTCTTGGGAAAAAGGAGAGGGCGCGAATAGGAATTATTCAAATGGAAGAAGTGTCGAAGGAGTCAATGGCGCTGAGTGAGGCTGCAGCCGCTTATACGATGCAGGATGATATCAAACGGCCAAAACTAAGATGGGTAAACCTGGTATTAACTCTCACGGTGATGGTGATCCTGGTCATGGGCATTCTCCCGGTTCCAATTCTGTTTTTAATCGGTACAGTGCTTGCCGCAATGATTAACTATCCGAATTTAGAGCAGCAGAAGGAACGAATTATTTCACATGCAGGAAATGCTTTAACAGTTGTCATCCTTGTATTCGCGGCGGGTATCTTTTCAGGGATTTTTTCGGGAACAAAAATGGTCGATGCCATTTCAAATTCATTGGTAGCCATCATTCCGGAATCTGTTGGTTCATTTTTCCCGCTGGTTGTGGCGCTGACAAGTATGCCGTTTACATTCGTGCTTTCAAATGATGCTTATTACTTTGGTGTATTGCCGATTCTTGCTGAAGCAGGAGCTGCTTATGGAGTAAGTCCTTTGGAGATTGCGAGAGCTTCTGTTTTAGGCCAGCCCGTACATTTTCTGAGTCCGCTTGTTGCTTCAACACTTTTGCTAGTTGGTATGGTCAAAACCGATCTTGGCGAATTTCAGCGCTATGCCTTTAAGTGGACTCTTCTATGCTCACTTGTCATCATTATTGCTGCTTTTATAACAGGTGCTATTTCTTAATAGGGGAGGAGCCTGCTAAATACCAGGCTCCGTTTCTTTTTGCGCGGCGACTGAAATGATCCTGACAATGATCTTCGCCAGGTTCATGATTGTATAAAGACGTGTATCATTTAAAAATTGTGAAGCCGGCAGCGGATCGATATAATTCACGAACCCTTTGAAATGGTAGTCCCCTACCTCCGGAAGCATTTTTTCAAGAGCTTTTCCCGGCGCAAGGGGGCCCTTATTAAAACTAACAGAACCGACTTGATCCTGATCGCCGAGGCATGCATCCATGCTGATGATGAGAGGTTTCTTTGGTTTTTGAATCTTTTTAAGGATTCCTTTCAAATTAAACGCATGAACCGGTTCTTCCAAAGTTCCGTATACACGATAGGGTATTTCATGTTCCAACAGCATTGTTCCGACTAATGGTCCTAATGAATCGCCGACATAACGGTCTGAACCAATGCATAAGAATACAATCTCCTGATTCTCCCGTTCAGCATGCTGGAAAATTTCATTTAATTTCAGGGCTGCACATTCAATTTCTTTTTCTTCTGTTTTACTCTTGGACTTAACATAAAAAGCAGGTTCTTCTGTCATTTCATTATAAAATAGATTCACTGTTGTCCCCCCAATCGGCTCTGTTCATTATAACCTGAACATTATGCAGAAGCCCGCGATTGCTTCTTCTTCTTACATTCTAAAACATGTAAGAATCGAAAGAAAGGAGGGAGAATCATACAGACAGCTACTACCCTCAGCACTTGAACCGCGGCGACAAAGGCAGAGTCGGCATGAAACACGACTGCAGCCGTTGTCATTTCTGCAATGCCGCCCGGGGCAAATGCAAGCACCGAGGTGATGAATGGCAAATCGGTTGCAGCTGAAACAAGATAAGCACATAAAAACATAGAGAGCACAAGCCCAGTTGTACTTAAGAATGAAACAAACAAGGTTTCCTTCAACCCGATGAACATTTTCTTATGAAAACGGGAGCCGATGCTTGCCCCGATAAAGATTTGCGAAAGAATTATGAATTCAGGCGGCCACCAGGCTGTGAGATCATACCCGGCTGTAAAACTGAAAGACTTTGCCATGGCAACGCATATCATTGTCCCGATCAGCCATGGAGCAGGAAATTTCAATAATTTAAATAAGTAAGAGCCGAACCATGCGGCCAGTACTAAGATAACAGTCCCTGACAACTCTTTGAATTCAAAAGTTGATACAGCAGGAGAAACCGTGTGCTCAACCGGGTTGCCTATCCACATAAAGAGCAGAATTGGGATGGAGAGAACGACAATGAATATGCGCATGGTCTGAATGATGCTTACCATTCCTGTATTCGCGCCTGCTTCTTCTGCCATACCCGGCATGGCGGACAAGCCCCCGGGCGCAGAGGCGAAAAAACTGGTAAGCATATCAAGTCTGCTGTATTTCCATAAAATTAGGCCTGAGAGCAAGGCAAAGAAAAGAGAAAGAAGCAGCATCATCATGACAGTCAGCCAATTCTCTTTAAAAATATAAAAAACAGAATCATTTAATTTCATGCCCAGTTCAATCCCTAAAATACCTTGCCCAATTAATAGCCAGTGCACCGGAATACCTGTTTGGGGCATTTTCAGCCATTTCGGACTCATGATGGAGAGGAAAGCAGCCATCAGCAGTGTTCCAATCATCCAGCCGACTGGAACGCCTGTAAGAGAAATAAGAAATCCACAAGCCCCGCAAACTGCCATAAAGAAGACACATTGAAAAAAAACGCTGTTTTCTTTCATTCAAGCTCCTTCTTTCCATGATTTAAAGCTGTGAACGGATACATCACCAACTTATTAACCCAAATATAGTATACTTTTAGATATAAATAAAATATTAAATTTTTATTCTTATCCATAAATAAAATTGATGTTCAATAGGGAGGAAATGAGGGTGGATGAACGGGATTGGCTGGTTTTACAAACGCTTTACAGCGAAAAAAACATCACAAAGGCTGCGCAGCATTTATATATTTCACAGCCGGCATTGACGAATCGCCTGCAGCAGCTGGAAAAGGAATTCGGTGTGACCATTGTGCACAGAGGAAGGCGCGGCGTTCAATTTACTCCACAAGGAGAATATTTGGCGAAATGTGCACATGATATGCTGTCAGCCATTCAAAAAATAAAAGAAAATGTCCTGAATATGGAGGATAACACAGTTGGAACTTTAAGGCTTGGCGTATCTAACTTTTTCACAGATTACAAGCTTCCCAATCTATTAAAATTATTTAAAGAGCAGTATCCGAAAGTGGAATTCAAGGTAACGACCGCATTCAGCAGCGAAATTGCCCATTTAATTTACGGCGGGGATGTTCACATCGGGTTTGTCAGGGGAGATTACAGCTGGAAAGGGCAAAAGCGTCCGTTGTTTGAAGAAACCTTGTGCATTGCTTCAAAAGAAGAAATAGATATCTCGAAACTCCCTGAACTGCCGAGAATTGATTATCATACAGATCCTCTTCTGAAAACAGCTGTCGATCATTGGTGGTCTGAACATTTCACTCAGCCACCATTAATAAGTATAGAAGTGGATAAAGCCGATACGTGCAAAAAAATGGTTGTAAACGGATTAGGCTATGCCATCTTGCCGAGTATGATCTTAAGTGATGTTGATGACCTGCACAAAATTGTGATCGAAACAGTTGATGGAAAGCCTATCATGCGTAAAACATGGATGTTTTTTCACGAGGAATCTCTGCAGCTGAATATTGTGAAGGCGTTTGTGGATTTTATCGAGAATTTGGATTTAGAGAATGGGATTTAGGCGGAAAGGAATAAGAAAAGCGCAAAACATCAATGCACAAAATTTTATCCTTTCTTATCTATAAAAAATATGCTGATGTGGATTCACATCAGCCTTTTTCAGTATAGGACTCAGCATGTCCTTTTATTTTTTTCTTGTTAAACATACTCTGTCTTTTTTTCATCGACTTCGTCAAATAACCGCCTTTAAACGAACGGATTTCATAGGACATCATGAAAGCAGCCGGTTCTCTTTCCTGAATAATTTCGAGCAATTCCTCTTCGCGTGACCGCTTTGAAACGATGTCTAAACGATAGCGGGTGGAATTGATGCCCTGTCCTTCAAACGAAGTAACGCCGAAACCTGCATTTCTTAAATCATTCACAAGCTCCGAATTTCTCTCCGGAATATTTACTTGATACGTTATATAGCCAATGGCCAGCTTCTTCTCCAATAATCCGCCGAGGAGCAAACCAATACTGAATCCAACGACGTAAGCGATAATGTTATAAAAATTTGAAAGATCCTGAAAAACAATCCCTAAGCTGATGATGTAGATAATCGCTTCCAATAACCCGACACCAGCTGCTGATTTTGTTTGATTTTTTACAAGAAGGATGGTTCTCATCGTGAGGACCGGAACAAAAATCAGCTGCAGTAAAAAGATCAACAACGCTTGAAGCATCATGTATAAAACTCCTTCTTCCTGACATAGGGAAAGCTTAACATATTTCGTAAATCTTTTCAGTTATTCGTAATTATTCATGAAATTACCATTTGGTTGATTTAAATCAATCAATAAATATTATGGATGTGAGCCTATTAAAATAGTAAATACTTATAGAGAAAAAAAGGAAATAAGACCCAATTATAAATATTAGAAAATTTAGAAAATAGTAACAATTAGCCATTTAATAAATCATTGCTTCATGTGATAATGTAGTTGAATTTAACTTAATAAAAGCATTGGAAAAAGTAAGTGTCAAATTGTTTCATTTCCCTCACCAAGATAGGAACTATCATCCTGCGTCTATTCACCAAGATAGGCTATCCATCCTGCGTCTATTCACCAAGATAGGAACTATCCATCCTGCGTCTATTCACCAAGATAGGAACTAACAATCCTGCGTCTATTCACCAAGATAGGAACTATCGATCCTTCATCAATCCACCAAGATTGGAACTAACAATCCTGCATCTATTCACCATGAGTTTTCATCACAAATTCAACCAAGAACTTTCACATAATATACCATTATTATCGATAATTATTAACTTAGTTATCATCCTCACAATCTTATTAAAGTCATTGGAAAAAGTAAGTTGTTTATTGGGGGTGTTTGCCTAAATGCGAAGAACTGGGGATTTGAAACTAATTCAAGAACTCAATCGCTCTATTATTCTTGACATGATCCGTAAAGAAGCTCCAATCTCCAGGAGTGAAATCGCCAAACGAATTAATATTAGTCCAACAACTGTGACCTCTGCTGTAAACGAGTTGATGAATGAAGGATTTGTCAGGGAGGATGGCATTGGTGTTTCGAATGGAGGGAGAAAACCTGTTTTGCTGAGGTTTGATCCAAATAGTCATTTTATTATAGGTGTTTCCATTTCAAATTCCTATATAAAGGTTGCTGAGATGAATTTGGAAGCGGAAATACGGCGCAAGGCAGTTTACTCTACAAATCTGCATTTCGGGCAAGCTGTGATTGATCATATTTTAGAGATTATTAAACAGTTCCTTCAAAATACAGATAACATGGAGAGATGTGTTGGCATTTCAGTTATTACACCGGGAATCGTCGATGCGGATAAAGGCATCATCTCATATAACACAAAATTAAATTTAAATCATGTTCCCCTGAAGAAATTAATCGAGCAGCAATTTGGTCTAAAGACCTATTTGGACAATGACACGAATTCCTTTGTTCTTGCCGAAAAGCATTTTGGTTCTTACAGCCATTATAAAGACGTGATTTATATTACGGTCGGGGATGGCGTTGGATCGGGCCTAATGATCAATGGTTCCATTCACCGTGGGTATAGGGGAAGTTCCGGTGAGCTTGGACATACAACCGTCAATAGAGGAAGCGGAGTAAAATGTGAATGCGGCAATATCGGATGCTTGGAAAGCTATGTGAATTGGCCTGCGATATATTCGAAAATTCTCACCGCAATTCTGACAAGAGGCCAGCAGACGAAAATCCAAGAGCTTGTGCCTGAGGAGCTCAGCCAAATAACTCCAGAAATTTTCATAAAAGCAATAAACATGGGAGACTTGATCTGCTTAAAAATTATGGATGAAGTCGTCTCTTATTTATCTGCAGGCATCGTTAATTATATCCATTTATTTAATCCGGAAGTTATTATACTTGGAGGCAATATGTTCCAAGATAATCCATTGTTTATAGAAGCTATTCAAGAGGAGGTGTCAAGACACGTCATCCCATCCTTAAAGGATGATATTCGTATTCTCCCAACGACACTCGGGCCTGAATTTGAAATGATGGGTGCTGCTGCTGTGCTTTTACAGGAAAAGTTTCGTTCACCGGGTTTTTTTAGCTGATTAGATTTCTGAATATTTAAAAAACAGGAGGGCTCAAAATGCTGAAAGGTATTAATCAATGGTGTTATCCGGATGGAACATCACTTGAAAAGATTTTTGAATATAGTTATGAAGCTGGCTTTGAAGCAGTAGAACTGAATGTTTATGAAGAAGGAGGAATAGGGCTGACAATGGAAACGGCTGCTCAGGAAGCGGCCGCTATTGTAAAAATGGCAGAGAAATATGGCCTGAAGCTGCCGAGTCTTTCGACGGGATTATTATGGAAAGCACCTCTATCCTCACCTGATGAGAATGTAAGAGAAAAAGGCAGGAGCATTGTGAAAAAACAAATCGAGCTTGCTGAAGCCATGGGAATCGGTACGGTCTTGGTTGTTCCTGGGGTTGTCAATGAAGAAACCTCTTATGCAGAGTGTTATGAGCGAAGTCAGATAGAACTTCGCAAGCTGGCTGCTTTTGCTGAAGAAAAAAAAGTGCATATTGGGATCGAAAATGTCTGGAATAAATTCCTGTTAAGCCCCCTGGAAATGGCAAGATACATTGATGAGATTGAATCTCAATATGCAGGAGCTTATTTTGACGTCGGGAATGTCCTTCAATTCGGTTACCCTGAACAATGGATCCGGATCTTGAATGACAGGATTCGAAAAGTGCATGTGAAAGATTTTCGGACAAGCATAGGAAATATAACCGGTTTTGTCTCATTGTTGGCAGGAGATGTAAATTGGGCTGCAGTGATGAAGGCTCTGAAGGAAATTAAGTATGACGATGTATTAACAGCAGAACTATCACCATATTTGATTGCTCCACAAGAGCTTGCAAATGACACAGCTCGACAAATGGATGTTATTTTATCAAGCTGTACAATCACACAAAAAGTATAGGAGGGAATAAAAGATGACAAAGGTCAAGGTTGGGTTTATTGGAGTAGGCGGCATTGCATCGGTGCATTTAAAGAATTTGAGTTTGAATGAATATGCCGAGATTGCGTCCGTATGTGATCTATCAGCAGAGAGAGTAAAAGAGGCAAGCCGATTGTATGGAGCAAAAGGATATACAGATATAGATTTAATGCTTGAAAAGGAAACACTGGATGCGCTGTTTATTTGTGTTCCTCCATTCGCACACGGGTTTATTGAAGAGAAAGCAGCAGCAAAGGGGATACATTTGATGGTTGAAAAACCGCTGGGACTTGAGCTGGAAGGTGTTGCCGCGAAAGCAAAAGCGATTGAGCAAGCAGGGATTATCTGCGCAACCGGCTATTGTTTGCGCTATCTGGACACTGTGCAAAAGGCAAGGGAATATTTGCAGGATAAGGAAATTGCAATGGTGCGAGGACATTATCTGACTTCTTTTGTTTTAACGCCATGGTATCGAAGCATAAATAAATCCGGCGGACAATTAGTCGAGCAATCAACACATACCCTGGATCTCATCCGTTACTTGGCTGGAGATGTAAGCACGGTTTATGCAAACATGTCGCTGCAGGTGATGAATGATATCCCGGAAATTGATATTCCGGATGTAACTTCTGTCAGCTTTACGCTTGAAACAGGCGCAGTAGGCCATCTTGCCAGTTCGTTTATCCAGGCCGATCACAGTTCAGGAGTTGCGCTTTATGGGCGTGACTTCAGAGTAGTTATTGATAACACAACCCTTCACATTATTGAAAAAAACAAAACGGTCACTTACAAATCGAGCATTGATTTCTATGCTGAGCAGGATCGGGCATTTATTGAAGCGATTCGATTAAAGAATAAAGCCTTAATTCTTGCACCATATGAAGAAGCGTATAAAACATTGGGTGTAACGCTTGCCGCCAATGAATCAAACAAATCGGGAAAGGCTATTCATTTAAAAGAATTTATGTCTGCTGCTGCGGGGGTTCACTAAATACAATCTCACCAAAATGAGGCGAGAAAATGAGGGAAGTAGCGGTTGGTGGGTAGGGAATTATGGGGAAGCTGCACCTTGAAGCATGGTCTAAATTAAACGACTGTGAAATTTCAGCGATTATTGGAACTGCTGTTCCTTTTCCTGCAGAAGTATTTAATAGAAGGAATTACGTTGAGTGGGGTTTAGCAGGAACCGCATTCGATGCGTTTAGAATACTAAAAGATATTAGATGAATTTAAAGTTGGTTATTTATAGGGAAATGGGGGGATTATGTGCAAACTACAACTCAAACATCTCCAGGAAACTCTAGCAAACTGGTTCTAAAAAGACGTAAGAAAATTTTTACAAAGCGTGATGCTGCCGGATATCTTTTTTCAGTACCTCTATTATTAGGAATCTTTGGATTTGCTATTTATCCAATGATTGGTGCACTTATCTTGAGTTTTAAAAAATCTTCAAGCTCATTTGAAGGAAGCTGGACAGGCTTTAGCAATTACAAATATGTTCTAACGGATTCCATGTTTTGGAAATCGATCTACAACACTCTCTATATGGGGGCTTTTACGGTTATATTGGGAGTTTCTTCTTCTTTTATTCTGGCAAGTTTGATTCATAATGTCGCTTCCTCCAAATGGAGAAATTTCTTTAAAGGTGTATACTTTCTTCCCAATGTTGTTTCGCTGGTTGCAACAAGTATCTTATTCTCTTTTCTTTTCAGTCCTGGAGAAGAAGGGCTTCTAAATTACGTTCTCGGCTTGTTGGGAATGAAGCCGATTGGGTGGTTTACTGATCCCTCTTATTCTCGTTTTAGTATTGTTTTGATGACGCTTTGGGGAATGCTCGGCTATAATACGATTATTTTTATTGCTGCTTTGACTAGCGTTCCAAGGGATTTATATGAAGCAGCTGAAGTGGACGGAGCGAACTGGTTTCAGAAGTGGCTTTATATCACTGTTCCATATTTAAAGCCAATTATTATTTTTATGGTCATTATTGGCACGATTAATGCAATGAAACGTTTTACGGATGTTTGGCTGATCGGGGGAACCGCCGGAAATCCTGCAGGATCTTTGATGACAGCTGTCCTTTATATTTATAGGAATGCCTTTTTGGCTTCTCAAATGGGAATTGCTACAGCGGCATCCTATATTCTTTTTATGATAATTCTTATCCTCACCATTATCATGCTGTATTCAAATAAAAAAAATAATCTGGATTAAAGGAGGAATACCATGAAAATTGTACCTGATCAAATTCATCAGAAACATTCAGGCAGATTAATTCTTAAAGAAAAGGCCCCCAAAAAAAAGATTCGATTTGGAGGACATCTGTTAACTGGAATTTTGTTTTTGGGCTCTCTCATCATGATTGTCCCCTTTATCTGGATGGTTACAACAAGCTTTGACTGGGGAGCCAGGCTGAATATTCCTTTTCCACCAAGATTTTGGCCAGAGGAGGCTTCGCTTTTGCCTTATGAGGCAGCATTTACAAATGTCCCAATGATCAAATACATGATTAATTCGCTTATTGTAGCAATAGGAGTAATTTTAATCAGTTTAATGTCAGCCTTATTTTCCGGATATGCCATTTCCAAGCTTAAATTTAAAGGAGCAGGGATTATTATGGTACTTGCACTCAGTACGATGATGATTCCATTTGAGATGACAATGATTCCTCAATATTTGCTTTTCGATAAACTGCAGCTTCTTGATACTTACTGGGCCTTTTATCTTCCCGCATTAAATTATGCATTCGGAACTTTTTTGGCAAAGGCATTTATTGATCAGCTTCCGGGGAGTCTGCGGGAAGCTGCAATCATAGATGGAGCGAATGAATTCACCGTTTTTTTGAGAATTTACCTCCCATTGTGCATTCCGATCCTTGCAACGATGGTCATTCTTCAATTTTTGGGTGTCTGGAATGATCTATTATGGCCGCTGCTCGCACTGAAAAGTCCCGATAAATATACCATTCAATTAGGGCTTGCCATGTTTACGTACAACAAAGATATTCCTTTGCCTTCTATTATATTGGCGGCAACAAGCGTAAGTCTTGTGCCTATCGTTGCTGTTTATTTATTTCTGCAAAAATATATAGTGGAAAGCATTGCTTTATCAGGAATTAAGCAATAATTGTCCTGTTAAGTCGGGATAAATTGCATAAAAAAGAAAAGAGGGGAACCAGAATGAAAAAACTTATGATCATGTTTCTGGCATTTCTAATGTTTTTTTCGCTGATCGCTTGCTCTTCAGAATCCAGCAGTACAAGTGAAAACAAAAATATCAAGGTGGTCTCGGAGGTAAAAGGAACGGTAAGGGTGGCCCTTGCAGGGTGGCAGCTAGAGAATGGACTTGATCCAATCACAGGCACTCTGGCAACGGGATTAAATGAATATGTTGAAAAAGAATTCAAACCGAGATATCCCAACATTAAATTAGAACTGTATCAAGTTCCATGGGAAAATGCTCAGGCGAAACAGACTGCTCTGCTGCAGTCAAAAGATGTTGATGTTCTTTATACTGGAGGCGCATTCGCTTCACAGTGGATGGAAAAGGGATTGCTCCGTGGAATCGACGATTTAATGGAAAAGGATGCAGCATTTGATTCAAGCATCTATTTAGATGGTATTTGGGAGAATTCGTACAGTACAAAATCGTTTAAAGGAGAGAGATACGGTCTTCCTGCAGTCCTTGGAAGAAGGATAACCATCTACGATAAAAAAATTTTCGATGAATGGGGCGTAGATTATTTATCTGAAAATCCTACTCCTGAAGAGATCTTAGATAAAGCGAAAGAAATGACAGGTAAAAATCCGAAAACAGGCAAGCAAAACTACGGGTTATGGTGGAATGGGAATGCATTAAATGCTTCTACTTTTGTTGCATTGGCTCATGCTTATGGTGCTAAAGGGGCAGAAGGAAGCTTGGATGATACTGCTAATATTAAATGGATGCTTAATACTCCAGAAATGGTAAAGGTTCTTGAATGGCTTGAAAAAGCTGCAAAGTATCCTCCGAAAGCATTTATTAATAATCAGGGAGCAGAAAACTTCGGACTGGAAAAAAATCGAATTGCCATTGCTTTAGATCATTCTGGAGCAGGCACAATGGGAGAATTTCAGGCAAATAAAGATGAAAAGCTTTTAGAGCGATTTGATACAAGCTTAAATCTTGGACCAAACGGCGAAGGCTGGGTGGCTGCAGATCCTTTTGTTATGGCAAAAGATGCAAAAAATGTTGAGGCTTCATGGGAGGTCATGAAATTTTTAACTGGCTATGAAACTCAAAAGCACAACTATGATAACTACAAATTTACGCCAACTTTAAAAGAAACTGACTTTGTGAGTAAAAATGACAAATATATGAAACGGGCAATGGAGGTAGCGGATATTTCGAAATCGACGCTAATGGATGAGGCAAATCCGTTTTTCAGCAGTGAAATAGCTCCGGCTATTAATGGATTTATCAGTAAAGCAGCAAATAAACAGGCACCTGATATTCAAACGTTTCTGGATGATCTGCAAAAACGAGCTGAGAGCTGGTCTGCAAGACAATAGAAAAGATATGAGCGTGATGAAACGACTCAATTAAGAGGTGATTAAATATGAAAATTGGATTAAGTTCGTATAGTCTGGTTTCAGCGCTGAAATCAAAAGAAATTGATATTTTAGAAGCGATCAGCTGGATCGCGGAACAAGGAGGAGAGCACATTGAAATTGTTCCCTTCGGATTTACACTCGATCACAACCCTGATTTAATCGAAGCAATTCGCCAAAGGGCCGAGAGCACCGGCATCGAGATATCTAATTATGCAATTGGAGCTAATTTTATTTCATTAACAAGTGAAGAATTTGAGAAAGAAATCGATCGTGTTAAGGGACAAGTTGATATTGCCTCACAATTAGGAGTTAAGCTGATGCGCCATGATGTTGCCTCAAGGCCACCGCAAGAGGCTTCCATTCAGCAATTTGAAAAAGATCTGCCGAAGATTGTTGAGGCTTCCCGCAGGATTGCTGATTATGCTGCTGAGCATGGAATTACAACAAGTATTGAAAATCATGGGTATTTTGTTCAGGCGAGTGACCGTGTTCAAACAGTTGTGGATCATGTGAATCGGCCTAATTTTAAAACAACGCTTGATGTGGGGAATTTTATGTGTGTGGATGAGGAATCTGTATCAGCGGTAAAAAAGAATATACCGATTGCTTCCATAGTTCATATTAAAGATTTTTACATGCGGCCGTCGCATTTCAATCCTGGAAAGGGCTGGTTCCCGACAGCATCTGGAAACTATTTGCGGGGAGCAATTATTGGTCATGGGGATATAGCGATGCGGGAAGTTTTAAAAGTGATTAAACACTCAGGATATGACGGGTATTTGTCAGTAGAATTTGAAGGAATGGAAGAGTGTAAAACAGGCTCGAGAATCAGTATGGAAAATGTGCGCAGAATGTGGGAAGAAGTTTAAATTAATGTGGGAAATGGGAGGATCAAGCGATGAGTAAACTAAAGATCGGAGTCATTGGTGCTGGTTCTATTTCAGAGATGCATATGCAATCCTATGAAAATAATGATTTTGCAGAATTGTATGCGATCTGTGATATGAATGAAGAAAGAGCACATGAAAAAGCAAAAAAGTACAATGCGTCAAAGGTTTATTATGATTATGAATCGCTTCTTGCTGATCAGGTGATTGATGCTGTCAGCATATGTACTTGGAATAACTCTCATGCCGAAATTGCCATTGCTGCACTCGATGCAGGCAAACATGTATTAGTTGAAAAACCACTTTGCACAACAGTAGCTGATGCATTGAAAATTGAAGAAGCAGTTAAACGAAGCGGCAAGCTCCTGCAAGTTGGTTTTGTCAGACGTTACGCATCAAATACTGAAATCATTCAAAAATTCGTGAATCAAAATCATTTTGGCGAAATCTACTACGCAAAAGCCTCTTGCTTGCGCCGTTTAGGGAATCCTGGAGGCTGGTTTTCGGATAAAGAAAGATCAGGAGGAGGACCTCTTATCGATCTTGGAGTCCATGTCATAGACATTTGCTGGTACCTAATGGGGAAACCGAAAGTGAAATCGGTCAGCGGCAATACGTATTCAAAGCTCGGAAATCGCTCTAATGTTAAGCATTTATCGTTTTATCAAGCAGCCGATTATGATCCTGATAAGAACACAGTGGAAGATCTGGCTAACGCCATTATCCGATTTGAAAATGGCGCTTCATTGATGGTGGATGTCAGCTTTACCATTCATGGGAAAAAAGATGAATTAACAGTGCAATTGTATGGAGATAAGGGAGGATTTGAGCTGGAGCCTGAATTATCCATCGTAACTGAACAGCATGATATTATTTTGAATGCAACGCCTCAGATTAATAATCTGTCTTTTGATGTTGTACAGGCTTTCCAAAATGAAATTGATCACTTTATTGCTGCATGTAAAAGAGAAAAAGAAACGTTGAGTCCGGTAGAGGATGGAATTGAAATGATGAAAATACTTTGTGCGATCTATGAATCTAGTGAAAAAGGTACGGAAATACAGTTCGGACAGAGTGTTGAAGTGTAATAGAATCTGATTGTGTGTATGGAAAGGAGGAGAATCGTCTAATGAGTACCGGCTGGGTTACTGGAAATCTCTACAGACTATGCGATTGGTTTTACAGGCTCGCTTTCTTAAATTTATTATGGCTTGCGTTTACTCTGGCCGGATTCATTCTATTTGGCATCTTTCCATCCACGACAGCCGTATTTACTGTCATAAGGAAATGGTTAAGAGGAGAAAAAGATGTACCGCTTGTCCGTACGTTCTTGCAATCCTACCGGAAGGAATTCTTTCATTCTAATAGGCTTTGCCTTCTTTTTGGACTAGCAGCCTGCATCCTCTATGTTGATTTGAAGTTTGTACAAACTTTGCAGGGGGCCGCATTTATCTTTTTAACAAGCATTTTTAGTTTGATGATTATTTTGTTCGTCTTTACTCTGATCTACATTTTTCCTGTATATGTTCATTATGAGATGAGGACACTCTTATACTTTCGGCAAGCTTTCTTTATTGCTATCGTAAATCCTTTTCAGACCATTTTGCTGGTGCTGGCCTCTGTACTCTCATTCTATGTCACAATGATGCTGTCAGGTCTCTTTCTTTTCTTTGGAATAAGCGGTATCTCGCTTCTGATCATGTGGTATTCATTACGAATCTTTAGGTATATGGACTGGGAAATGAAAAAGCATCTTGCTTCAGAAAGTTAAGGTGAATACTAAAAAATGATTTTCATTTTAAAAACCTTCTACTTTTGTTTCAGCTTAAGCGTAGGTTCCCTTCAATTTCTTAATTTATATTATGGAGAGATTGGGCTTGCAAAAGGGCAGATTGGCATGCTGTTTGCAATCGGACCGCTTGTGATGATTGTGGCTCAGCCTGTATGGGGTGTGCTGACTGATTTATGGGACCGTCCCAAGGCAACGCTGCTTTTGGCTCTCCTTGGTTCAGCTTGTACAGCCGCCTTTTTTCCTTTTGCATATGATTTTCATCATTTCGTGATTTTAAATCTTTTTTATTGGTTTTTTCAAAGCTCTATTAACCCAATTGCCGATAGTACAGCTCTAGCTTTGCTGGTAGATCGCAATGATTTTGGCAAAATTCGTTTGTGGGGCTCATTAGGGTATGCAATCGGTGTTATCAGTATTGGGAGAATTCTTGATTTTATCGGGTTAGAATTTATGTTCTTGCTTCACAGCGGAGTGCTGCTTATAACATTGCTTGTATTATTAAGACTGCCGATTCAAAAAGGCGAGAAGAAGCATTTTCTTATAAAAGAAGCGGCTGGTCTCCTTAAAAACCAAGCATTTGTACTGTTCTTGTTTTTTAATTTTTTGCTGCAGCTGACGATCAATGCGAATAACTCGTTTTATGGAATTCATATGCAGTCCCTTGGAGCCAGCATTACAATAGTAGGCTTTACCCTGCTATTAAAATCAATTTGGGAAATACCTTTTTTCGCGGTTTCAGGCAAGCTGATGAAGAGATTTTCTTATCCTATGCTTTTGTCATTTGCTGCTTTTATTTATGCATGCAGGTGGAGTGTCCTGGGTTTCAGTGATAATTTGCAAGTGCTGATTTGGACTCAGATATTGCTTAGTTTTTCTTTTAGTATTCACTATTTTGCATCTGTAGCCTATGTAGATGTATTGACGCCGCAAAATTACCGGGCTACCGGGCAAACTCTTTATACGGCTGTGACCCTGGGATTGGGGGGAGTGACTGGCAATCTTTTGGGCGGCTGGGTTCTGAATCATTTTGCAGCAGAGACGATGTTCCAGCTAACGACTGTCCTGGCATTGGCTGGCATTCCTTTTTTATGGATGGAAAAGAAAGATCCCTCAATAAAGGTCAGCAGAGAAAAAGATATCTAAAAAGAGGATTTGGTGAAATGAAAGTCATTCTTTATTGAATATAACTCTAGTAAGTCTCTCTCATAACAAGGAGGGGCTTTTTATTTTTTTTACTGTATTTTCAGCGGGATTGTTTAAAAAAGTATGAACAAAATGACTTAATTCAGGAAATCCTCGAAAAAATGCCGGCTCAAAAACAGAGCTGGTTTTTCATCTGAATAGTCAAAACCAATTAAAATTTCATAAAATAAAAATATATAACCGAACCCGTATTTTCATCCCCCTTCATTCCTTTAAAATGCAGAGAGGTTAATAAGGAGTGAGATCATGCACGGTAACAGGCTGTCAGACATAAAAAAACAGGAATGGCATGCGTTTGAAATACTTGAGCACTACCCAAAGTTACAGCAAAGTTGCCAGTTTCTGACCCAAAATAAACATGACGGGGAAGATGTAGTCCAGGATGTGATACTAAAAGCGATGCCGACATCTCATATTGGTGCACTGTTATCTTCTTGGGGTTAGTGCTCCTTGTAATTTCTTTTTAAAATCGGTTAAATAAACTATTTATATTAAGGAAAAAACACTTGGAATTTTTAATTCGGTTGTATTAAAAATTAAACAAACTTGCTCTTCTGTCGCTGTTTTTTCTGCTTTCTGCTCTACTTTGCTCTATAGACACCTGGTGTAACACCATATTTCTTTTTAAAAGCTCTAATAAAATAGTTTGTTTCCATCCCCAGTCTTTCAGCTATTTCATGAACATGCCATTCTGGTTCTTCTTTCAGCAAAAAAATGGCTTTCTCAAAACGTATTTTATTTAAATATTGATAAGGTGTCAGACCGTACATTTTGCGGAAAATTCTTGTGAAATGCTGTGGTGTAAAGCCGGCAAGACTTGATAAGCTTGTCATTTCCAGAGGTTCGTCGTAATGTTCGTGAAGAAGATTTACGATTTTGCGAATGTTTTCGTGAGGTGAATGTTCTGCGCTGTTTATATGGCTTTCGCTGTTCGTTTCTTCCAGCTTTCTCAGTTCCAGCAGGAAAGAGTAAAGACTGACGGATGCATTCATTACGGCATCATTCTCATTTTTCTTTGCAATTTGCCACAGCTTTTCAACATAAGACCAAAGAGATGAAAATGATTTTACAGTCATCACTTTCGGCTGTTTAAGTCCTATATTCTCAAGGATTGGATTTACCGAATTTCCCTCAAACCCAATAAACCCTAATTGCCAGGGCGACTTGGTTAATGGGAAATACTCATGCGCCACTCCGGCAGGTAAAACAAGGACATGCCCCGCCTTTAATTCAAGCTCGCCAAGCCCAAAAATTCGAAATACCCCCGTGCCCTTTTTAGTCAAGAAGACTTGATTCACGGGAAATCCGACGGGCCTGTTCATGTATACCTGATGCTCCCATCCAATTGAATACAAAGTCAACGGTATTCCTTTGTTTTCCCCTCTTGTATTAAGAAAATGAATTGGCAGCATGGCCCTCCTCCTCCGTATGTTCAAAATATCCTATTTATTCGTTTGTTTTGTCCTATAGATTTGTGAAATATTCCATTATGATAAATATAACTAAAGATTATAAATATTTAAATAATTAAAAAGATGTCAATGAGAAGTTGCCGATTCAGTCAATGTGCCTATGATCTGCCGTTACAGAAGGGAGGAACATGTACAACTGAAGGAACAATTGAAACCTTTTTCATGTGTGCCTTTAAGAAAATAGCTGAAGAGTCTCAGCTTGTTTGCAGTAAAATGAAAGCGCTTTAAAAAGTGCTGTTTGATCCTTTTCAGTTCATGTAAGAAGTGTAATTATGACTATTTCAAAAGGAATGATTGCAATGAAGTCAAGGAAGGTTTCAGGAATCGTCATGATCCTTTTTATGTTTTGCGCTGTGATCGGATGTACAAAGCCTGTAAGTACGGAAGATACAGACGCTGATAGCAAGGTTCAGCTTACAATATGGTATTACAATCGATCGATCGATGATGAACTTTTGGCAAGAGTTCAGGAGCAGTTCCCTCATGTTAGATTGAAAACCCAAAAAATTGACAGTGCCACATACAAAACAAAACTTCAAACTACATTGATTGCAAAAAATGGAGCACCGGATATTGTTGCAATGAACGATTGGGTTTCTGAGTTTTTGCCATATCATGATGAGTTTGTAAATCTATTAGATTTAGAAGGTGAAAAGATAAAAGATCAATATCTGGACTGGAAGTGGAATCAGGCGTTAACACCAGATAAAAAGCATTTAATTGCTCTGCCGATGGACATTGGTCCAACCGTTTTATTCTATAGGGAAGATTTATTTAAAGAAGCTGGGCTTCCAACCGACCCGGCTGATGTATCTGCACACCTTTCAACTTGGGATGATTATATAAAAGCTGGAGAACAAATGAAAGCCAAAACCGGAGTCTACATGTTTGATACGATCAACAGAGTGTTCACCCAGCTCACAAGTCAAAGGAAAGATATATTCTTCAATAAATCTGATCAGTTTATAGGGGATGGGCCATCTATTAAAGAAGATTGGGAATATGGCGTGGAAATCCATAAAAAAGGATTAAGCGCAAACTTAGAAAATGGACCTGAATGGAGCGCCGGCATGAACAATGGAAAAGTGGCTTCATTTGTGGGCGCTTCCTGGGAAAAATTAATTCTTCAGGATGCTGCTCCTGATACCGCAGGAAAGTGGCGGGTTGCAAGGGGTCCAGGCGGCGGCGGGAACAATGGAGGTTCATTTATAGGAGTATTAAAAAGCTCAAAGCATCCTAAAGAGGCATATGAGGTCATCAAGTGGCTGATGAATCCTGAAAATCAGCTTCAATCCTATTTGAAAATGGATTTATTCCCTTCAACACCCAGCATATATGATCAACCGGAAATGATTGAGGAAGAATCGTTTTTTGGAGGCCAAAAAACGGTGGAGGTCTTTAGCGAAGCAGCCCGAGATGTTCCAGTAGCATACTATGGCCCTGAGCATTCTACAGCCAGAGCCGCTTTCGATGAACAATTGTTATTGATAGCAAGACAAAATAAAGATCCCGGCAAAGCATGGAAAGATGCATTAGAAAAAATAAAAAGGGAACTTTCACATTAATGATCTGGCTGGACCTATTTAGCATTCTTCATGCAATGGACTGAAGGCTTCTTCAGCAGATTAAAGGAGGGATTAGAAAGGTGGATGGCCCCATGAAAATTGAAAAAACGGAAGCACTTGCACACCCAGCCGTTCCGTTACCTAAAAGCGGCATCTGGCATGATATTTATAAAAATAAAGTATTGTATCTCTTTATATCGCCATTTTATCTTCTCTTTTTAGCATTTGGTTTGTTTCCTGTAATCTTTTCTTTATTTCTTTCATTTCAAAGCTGGGCCGGAATTGGAGAAATGGAGTTTGTCGGGCTAGTCCAATTCCAGTATTTAATAACGGATCCTGTTTTTTGGAAGGCAATTGGAAATACCTTTATTATTTGGTTTTTATCAACCATTCCCATGCTGTTTGGTGCATTGTGCATTGCGTTTTTGCTGAATGTACCCAGTCTCAGATTCAAAGGATTCTACAGAACCGCTTTTTTCTTAACTAATGTTACGTCTATCGTAGCGGTTACCATTATCTTTAAATCTATATTTGGAAATCAGTATGGACTCCTCAATTATATTTTAACCGTGATCGGTCTTGAGCCTGTTCAATGGATGAACTCTGGCATTCTAGTCAAAATTGTGATTGCTTCCATGGTTGTCTGGCGATGGGCCGGTTATAACGCCATTATCTACCTTGCAGGCCTTCAAAGTATTCCAAATACACTTTACGAAGCTGCAAAAATAGATGGTGCGAATTCATATCAAATGTTTTTTCATATCACGATTCCCATGCTTCGGCCTATTATCCTGTTTACAGTTTTAATGACAACAATAGGATCCATGCAGCTGTTCACTGAACCGCAGGTTTTGCTTGGAGATTCTGGGGGCGTTGGAGAGTCGGGCTTAACAATTGCTTTGTACATGTATCAGCAAGGGTTTATCAAGCATGAGTTTGGATATGCAGCAGCCATTTCATGGGCACTCTTTCTAATCATTGCTCTTTTTTCATTATTCAACTGGAAAGTTGTACAGAGGACTGGCGTGAAATCCTAGAAGGGAGAATTAATCTAATGAACCGGATGAAGGCACGGTTAAATAAAATGATCCTGCATCTTATCTTATTAATAGGTGTTTTCATTTCTATCTTTCCTTTTTACTGGCTTGTCGTGATGGCATCAAATAAAACGGGTGACATTCTTGCGTTTCCTCCTAAGCTGACACTTGGCGATGAGCTTTTTGCAAATATCAGTAAGGTCATCGAGAATGTGGACTTCTTTCAGGCTTTTTTAAACACTTTATTTGTGGCTGGAGCTTCAACAGCTGGCATTTTATTCTTTTGTTCACTTGCAGGATTTACGTTCGCAAAGTTCGTGTTTCCCGGAAAAAGAATATTGTTCGGGGGCCTGCTGGTCACAATGATGATTCCTTCGCAGCTTTCATTTATTCCATCTTTTCTTATGGTAGCGGAAATAGGCTGGGCCAGTACGTTTAAAGCGCTGATCATCCCGGGCATCGCCAGTGCTTTTGGGATCTTTTGGATCAAGCAGTTTGCTGAGGAAGCTATCCACGATAGTTTGCTTGATGCGGGAAGACTCGATGGCTGCAGTCCCTTCAGGCTGTATTGGCACATTGCTCTGCCAATTTTGAGACCGGCGCTTGCATTTCTGGGTATT
Organism: Metabacillus dongyingensis; assembly: GCF_019933155.2. Lineage (NCBI taxonomy): Bacteria > Bacillati > Bacillota > Bacilli > Caryophanales > Bacillaceae > Metabacillus > Metabacillus dongyingensis. The sequence goes on from NZ_CP082944.1 coordinate 1,563,151, forward strand.
TTCTCTTTTATTGGCAGCTGGAATGACTATTTATGGCCGCTTGTGGCTTTAAATGATCCTGAGAAATTCACGCTGCAAGTTGCTTTATCGCAGTTAAATGGGATATACACAACAGATTACGGGATGATTATGGCAGGTACATTAATGGCCACTCTCCCATTAATCATCTTCTTCATTTTCGTAAGCCGTCAATTTATCTCCGGCATAACAGCTGGTGCCATAAAAGATTAATAGAATTGCTTTAAAGGAGGTGGGGCCTTCACTGAATGATTATTTGGAAGCTCCAGTAGAGGATGAAACCAATTAATAGGGAGGCTATTTTTATGACGTTGAAAATTGGATTTATAGGTACAGGCGGTATTGCAAAATTCCATATCAATAATCTTGCCAAGATAAAAGATGTACAAGTATCAGCCTTATGCGATGTTCAAGTGGAAAGAGCGCAGGCCGAAGCACAGCAATGGCCTGATGCAAAGGCATATGCAAATGTAAACGATATGCTTGACGATCGGAATTTAGACGCCGTTTACATATGTGTTCCTCCTATGGTGCATGGTGAAGCAGAAAAAGCTGTTATTGAGAGAGGTATTCCTTTTCTTGTGGAGAAGCCGCTTGGCATTGATCATAAACAGCCGGAAGATATTTTAAAGCTTGTAGAAGCAAATAAATTGATTACATCTGTAGGGTATCATTGGCGCTATCAGGAAGGAGTTCAAAGAGCACTTTCTATGCTCACTGAACGTAAGGCGGGTATGGCTCTAGGCTACTGGATGGGAGGTATGCCTATGGTACCTTGGTGGAGACTTCAGGAAGGTTCAGGAGGGCAATTTGTTGAACAAACAACCCATATCGTTGATTTATTGCGCTACCTTTGCGGAGAGGTGAAAGAGGTTTATGCCTCCTACGGTAAACGTGTGATGCATGAAAAAGTAAAAGGTACTACCGTTGCTGATGTAGGGACAGTTACATTGACTCTCCATAATGGAATGGTTGCAACAATATCCAACACATGCATGTCTCCTGTTGGACATAAGGTTGGCCTTGACATTTATACAGAACAGGGAGTTTTGGAAATTACCGGATCAGGACTGAAAGAGGTTTCTCCAGGCCGTACTTTTGACTATCATGATAGGAAGAACCCTTATCTTTCGGAAGATGAAGCTTTTATTCAGGCTGTACAAACAGGTGATCCATCCAGTATTTTATCAGATTATAGAGATGCTCTAAAAACGCACAAGGTAACATTGGCAGCGAATGAATCGGCTGAATCCGGAAAACCGGTTTCACTTAAGGAGTTGTCAAGAATATGAAGTTTTCTCTATGTATAGGTGCTTATCAAGGGAAGGATGCTATTTACCATTTAGAGAAAATTAAAGAACATGGTTTTCACGGTTTGGAGTATTACAGCTGGTGGGACCTTGATCTGGAAAAGATCTCAAAAGAACAGGAACGGATTGGTGCAGGCATTATTGCTACTTGCACACGCTATTTTAATTTAGTTGATTCAAGCAGGCGTGCTGAATATTTAGCAGGTTTGAAAGAAACCATTGAAGCATGTAAAATTCTTGGAACTCAATCTATTATTACTCAAACCGGCAATGTTCAGGATGGTGTATCCCGGGAAGTACAGCAGCAGGCAATGATTGAAACATTAAAACAGTGTGCTGTTATGTGTGAGGATGCAGATGTCATTCTTGAAGTTGAACCTTTGAATGGACTTGTTGATCATCAGGGACATTTCCTCCAATATTCAGATGAAGCTGTGTCAATTATTGATAAAGTCGACAGTCCGAATGTTAAATTAGTATTTGATGTGTACCATCAGCAGATTACAGAGGGGAATGTCATTCGAAACGCTACGAAATATGCGGAGCGAATCAGCCATTACCATATTGCTGATAATCCTGGGCGGAATCAGCCTGGTTCTGGAGAACTGAATTATGTCAATATTCTTAAGGCCATTAAAGAAACGGGATACAATGGTTTTGTAGGGTTAGAGTGCGGTTATACGAAAAATACGGATGAAGCTCTAGAAGAATTTTCACAAACCATTCTTAATCAAGTATTTCCATCTGAAGCGGGTGCCAGATAATTGCAATTCACATTAAGAGCTTTTTGGAAACTATCAAACTAGTAAGTCTCTCCCATATAAGGGAGGGGCTTTTTCTTTATTTTTGCCGGTATTTCAGCCTGAATGTAAAAATAGTATGAACATAATAACAAATTTCGATGAAACTTTACATAAAACTAAAACTCTTTTACACTGCCTTAACCATCCCAACTTGTTGATAAGTTACATTTAATACAGTGAGTGAAAAGGAAAGGGGGCAGCAGAATGAAGGTTCAGGATGAGGCGATTTTGCACTTGCAGATTGCGGAGTCGATTATTGAAAAAATACGCAGCGGGGAGTATAGGGAAAGCGAAAAAATCCCTTCTGAAAATGAGCTTTGCCGTCAATTTCATGTGAATCGTCATGTGGTGAGGCAGGCGATTGCGAGAATGACTAATCTTGGGTGGGTGACGCCTGTGCAGGGAAAGGGCTGCTATATTAATCGAATCATGAAACCTGTTCAATATGTTCTGTCCTCTCAAACCAGATTCTCTGAAAATATGTCAAATCAAGGCGTTCCGCATAAAAGCAAGCTTCTTCATTGGGAGGCAGGATTGCCTTCAGAAGAGGAGCGCACCCATTTACAGCTGAAAAAAAATGAAACTGTCTATCGTTTAGAAATCTTGAGATATGTAGATGACACACCAATGTCCGTAACGACGACTGTGTTTCCAGAAGCAGAAGTTCCTGGACTTGAAAACTATTTTGAAGGATTTCATTCTTTGTACGGGCTGCTTGAAACATACTATCAGTTTCGGCCAGTGCGAAGCAAATCCATCTTTCATGCGAGTCTTCCATTTTTGAAAGATGCAAAAGTACTGCGCATTCCTGAAAGCGTGCCAATCGTGCAAATTGAAAGTCTGATGAACCATCCAGGCGGTTCACCGCTTGAATACAGCGTTGCAAGAGTCCGAAGCGACATGCATAGATGTCTGATCGAATTTTAAGGGGGTGTTGTCTGCATTTCTTAAAGCTTTGCGTTTTCTGAATTCGTTATCCACCAAACTAAAACAAGTTAAAAGGAGAATCTTCAATGAAAAAATGGTTTGTTCTTATGTTCCTGTTTAGTTTTGCGGCAATTTTGTCTGCCTGCTCGGCTGACGCACAAAGCGGAAGCGGCGGCAGTGATGATACGCTGACGATTGCCTGGTATCCTAATGAATCCGGGGCTGATTTAAAAGGTGCACGCGAGGAAATCGGTAAAGTGGTTGAAGAAGCAACCGGCAAAAAAGTTGAGCACAAAACGACGACAGATTACATTATTGCAATTGAATCGATTGCAAATGGAAATGCAGATATCGCATTTATGGGAGCGCAAGGCTACATCGAAGCTAATGCTAAAAACGATAAAGTACAGCCGCTGGTTGTTCCAAGCGGTGCATCAGGCACAATCGACGATGCTGTTTATCACAGCTGGCTGGCTGTACAAAAAGAAAAGGCAGAGTCATATAAAGACGGCGGAGAATTCAAGATTGATGAAATCAAAGATAAAAAGTTTTCATTTGTCTCAAACAGCTCTACTTCTGGTTTTAAAGTACCTTCAGACGGCATTGTTTCCTACTTCAGCAAAATGGACGAGTACAAAGATCTTAAAGCAGAAGACCTGCTAGAAGGCGGAAAGTTTTTCAGCGAGGTTCAATATGGCGGTTCCCATCAAGGGTCTGCAGTGAATTTACTGACAGGAAAATCAGATGCAGCAGCTTTTTGTGATACTTGTGTTCAAAACTATGTAGAGCTGTCTGAAGGTGATGAGAATACTGCAGGATCGGTTTACAAAGTCAAAGAGGATGCAGCGGAGCCATTTAATACAGTCCCTGGTAAAGAGTTCACATTGATTTCTGTCACACCGGTATTGAATGCACCATTTACAGTCAATACAGAAACAGTCAGTGAAGAAGATATCAAATCTCTTAAAGAAACCTTTACCTCTGATGAAATGGCAAGCAATGAGAACATTTTCGTTCCGGAAGATTCAGAGACTTCAGGCTTATTCTACAAAACGGACAAAGAAAGGTTCCTTGAAGTAGAAGATGCATGGTTTGATCCGATCCGTGAATTATCTAAATAAATCATGAAGAAGAGGGAGATAACAATGAAAGCGTTGCTTCAGTTAAACGGAGTATCTAAGCAGTATGGGAAAGATACGAAGGCGTTATCAGATGTTACCTTCTCTGTAAACGAAGGAGAGTTTGTTTCCATTATCGGTCCATCCGGGGCGGGGAAATCGACGCTCCTTCGCTGCATCAACAGAATGATTGATGCAACAGAAGGAGAAATACTATTTGATCAAACAAATTTGAATTCTTTAGGAAAGCGGGATTTACGAAAAGCGAGAACGAAAATGGGTATGATTTTTCAGCATTATAATCTTGTGAACCGTTTAAGTGTGATTGAAAATGTTTTGCATGGACGACTTGGATATAAATCTGTTTTAGCAGGGATGTTTGGCGTATACAAGGAAGATGAAAAGAAGGAAGCATTAAAAATTCTTCAAGCATTGGGACTTGGCGATCAAATTTATAAGAGATGTGATCAGCTGAGCGGAGGGCAGAAACAGCGTGTCGGCATTGCAAGAGCCTTGATTCAGGATCCGAGACTGCTGCTTTGTGATGAACCGATAGCGTCCCTGGATCCAAATGCATCTAAAATTATTATGGATCATTTGAAAACAATCTCAACATCAATGGGAATTACGGTCCTTGTCAATTTGCATCAGGTAGATGTGGCTTTAGCCTATTCCGATCGCATCATTGGCGTCAGCAAGGGAAAGGTTGTATACGATGGCCCTCCGAAAAATATCACGAATGAACAAATACACAGTATTTATGGCTCAGAAGCGGGAGAATTGATTATGGATGCAGGTGGACGCAATGCAGGGTAACTTCTTTTTGAAAAAACGAATTCAATCTGCAATGATCCTGGCTGTCCTTTTATCAGTCACATACGGGGCGATGATGATTACGCAGTTTAATTTGCAAGATGGGTTATCCTCCATTCCAAAAGCGATTATATGGGGATTTTCAAATTTTTATCCAACAAGTGAATCATTAGAAAATCTTCCTTCTATCTTTGATAAGTTAATTGAAACGTTGCTCATTTCCATTGCAGCAGCATCTGTGGCATCCGTGCTTGCCGTATTCTTTGCTATTGCAGGTTCGAAAACAACCAAAGTAAACGGTTTGTTTGCAGGCGTGAGCAGAGGTATTGCTACCCTATTCAGGAATATCGATGTTGCTGCCTGGGCCATGATTTTGCTTTTTTCCTTTGGACAAAGCTCGCTGACAGGGTACTTTGCTTTATTTTTTGTGTCCTTTGGTTTTTTGACCAGAGCATTCATGGAAACGATTGATGAAGTCGGTCATGGCGCGGTTGAAGCATTGCAGGCAACAGGCGCCGGTTATTTTACGGTGATTATTCACTCCGTCATTCCGGCGAGTCTACCGCAAATGATCAGCTGGGTGCTGTTTATGATTGAGACGAATATCAGAAGTGCGACGCTCGTAGGAATTCTGACTGGGACAGGCATTGGATTTTCTTTTGACTTATATTATAAAAGTCTTAATTACTCTTCTGCGAGCTTAGTCGTTCTTTTGATAGTAGTGTCCATTTTGCTGATTGAAGCGGTCTCAAATTATGTAAGGAGGGTGATTTTATAATGAGATCAGATGGATTTTCCATACCTCCGAATGCTGCAGGAAAGCGGATTCAAGTAAAGCCCTTTAATAAACAGTCATTCATCATCCAGCTTACGATGGCTGCTCTTGCAGTTTTGACGGTTTATGGGTTTATAAGCTTTGATTATAAGGATGTTACTTTATTAGGCGGACTTGCTGCTGCTTTTGAAAATTTCAAGATAATGTTCACAGAGGCTCATTTTGTTCATTTCACTTTTGCGGAAGCGGTTTATCAGGTTTTAATTACAATCGGCCTTGCAGCTCTTACGACATTGTTTGGAGCTGTCATCGCCTTATTTCTTGGGCTGTTTGCAGCGCGGAACTTATCGAATGATAAGGTTTCAGCTGTAATCAAAGGAGCAGTTGCCTTTATTCGAGCTGTTCCTACGGTGCTCTGGGTATTAATTTTTGCTGTTGCTGCCGGACTTGGCAGCGTAGCCGCCGTAATCGGAATGACATTTCACTCTGTCGGATACTTAATTAAAGCTTACTCAGAATCCTTTGAGGAGATGGATGAAGGAGTCATTGAAGCCCTGCGGGGAAGCGGGGCAAGCTTTTGGCATATTGTGTTTCAGGCAGTCATACCTTCAACGATTACCTATTTGATTTCATGGACGTTTCTGCGATTTGAAATAAACTTTGGGGTAGCTGTTGCAATGGGTGCGGCTGCAGGTGCGGGCGGAATCGGGTTTGATTTGTTTATGGCAAGCGGATTCTATTTTGACTTGAGAGAAGTTGGAATGATCACCTATTTCATTTTAACGTTTGCTATTTTGCTCGAACTTTTAGCTATCCGGATTAAATCAAATCTGCGTGCAAGATAGCGGGACGCCGAATTATTCGGCGTTTTTTTTAGTGTTACGTGAAATGGTGCCCTTCTTACTTAATTCCGAGACTTTCAGCCATTTTTCCGAGACTTTTTCATTTAATTCCGAGACTTTCAAAAATAATTCCGAGACTTTCAAAAATAATTCCGAGACTTTCAAAAATAATTCCGAGACTTTCAAAAATAATTCCGAGACTTTCCGAATGAATTCCGTATAAATGTGAACAAAACGAACCAGAGATATATAGTCTTTCTTTACTCATTCTTTACCTTTTTTTACATTCACTTAACCTTTGAAACTTGGCGACAAGTTAGATTGTAAGTAAGGAAAAGATGAAACGCTCTTTCATCTTCATACAGACTGTTTATGAGAGGAGAACCAATGAAAAAATCAAGATTATCAAAGATTTTAATAGAAGGAAATCCAAATCTGCTTAAGAAATTTTCAGCCCAAGTTGAGGAAACTCACACAGTTAAAGTGAACCGTTCACCAAGTACTGGTCTTGTCATGATGAAAACGCGTGATTCGGTTTCCAGGCAGCCATTTTATATGGGTGAAGTTCTCATTACAGACTGCACCGTTGAAGTCCATGGCTCACAAGGATTAGGTGTGCTGATGGGCGAAGAGCCTGAACGGGCATATTCGCTTGCCGTTGTTGATGCCGCCTTTAATGCAAAGCTCCCGATTGCCGGGTTATGGCTTCATGAACTTGAAGAGGAAGAAAGGAACATAGCAAAGCTAAAGCAAAAAGAAATGTCAAAACTTGCTCGTTCACAAGTAAGTTTTGACACAATGGAGGATTACAATGACAAAAGTTGAGCCGTTTGATGCTGTGAACCATACACAGCAAATTTACCGCAAGCTTCTGGATTGCATGGCAAGACCGGGTAAAGTGAATTCCATTGAGCCTTATTTAGTCCAAGAAGATTATGAGAATTTATTTTCCAAGCCCCTGCTTAGTCTTGCTTATACGCTTGTCGATCGGGAAGTGAGTTTTCACGTGATATCTGATCTTAAAGAAAAGGCTGAACAATATATATATTGGCAGACTTTCAGCCGAGCTGCCGAGCTGCATGAAGCCCATTATGTTTTTATCGGGAAGCAGCTGAGTGATTCAGAGATTCAAAGTGTAATGAATGAAGTAAAAGCCGGAACTCTGGAAGATCCTCATTTAAGCGCAACGATTCTGATTCAAGTGAATACACTGACTGATATTCCTGGAGATGGCATGAAGCTAAAGTTAACTGGCCCCGGCATTCAAGGCACGAGAGAGGTATATGCAGATGGAATGCCTTCTGCCTGGATAGCCGAGAGAAAGAAAGTAAACAGTGAATTTCCGCTCGGGGTTGACATGATTCTGACAACCTCTTCTGGTGAAATCATGGCGATTCCCCGTACTGCATTAATTGAAAAGGAGGAGATCTGAATGGGATATGTGGCAGTAACTGGAGGACAAAAAGCGATTGAGCATGCAAGTCGTCTAGTTGATTATTTTCGTTTAAAGGATAGGGGAGAAACCTTAAAAACGAATCAAATTGAAGGTCAAATGCGCCTTTTGATCGACCGGGTAATGGGAGAAGGCGGCTTATATGCACCTGAATATGCAGCTCTTGCCCTCAAGCAATCAGAAGGAGATCCTGCTGAAGCGGCATTTTTATTAAGAGCCTATCGCTCGACTCTTCCAAGAAACTATTATTCTCTTACCGCCGAACCGGGGGATATGAGAGTGGTCAGAAGAATTTCCTCTTCATTTAAAGATATCCCTGGCGGACAGCTGCTTGGCCCAACCTATGATTATACCCATCGCTTATTAAATTTTCATTTAAGAAATGAAGATGAACAAGAAATTCAATCATTTTTGGAATCTATGAATCTCGATGCAGAAGACATCAAGTTTGAACACACCTTTCAAAAGGTTGCAGACTTGTTGAGAGATCAGGGTTTTCTTTCAAACCGGGAGAAGAAAGAAGAGGAGCCTTTTGATATTACCCGGGAAAAAATAACGTTTCCGGCTTCACGATCTGCCAGGCTTCAATCTCTTGCTAGGGGTGAAACTGGAGCCATGACGGCGATGGCTTACAGCAGTATGAGAGGGTATGGAGTCGTTCATCCGACGATTGGAGAATTACGGGTTGGACACACAGATGTTCATATCCCATACCCGTTCGGAGATGAGGATGACAGTCTCTATATTGGAGAAGTCCTGATGACTGAAGTTGAAACCATCAACTCTTTTACACAGAACAATGAGGGAGAAGTTGAGTTTATGCTGGGTTACGGACTGACATTTGGTCAAAACGAAGTAAAGGCGATCGCTATGGCCATTTTGGAAAGAAGCTTGGAGACCAAGGGGACATCCCCTGCACAGGATGAGGAGTTTGTGCTGCTGCATATAGACAGCATTGAATCAAATGGCTTTGTCTCCCATTTGAAATTGCCTCATTATATTACCTTTCAATCCACTTTGGATCGAATCAGGCAGGCTCAAGCAGAAACAGCTTCTAAAACAGCCCAATTTGAAAGCGAAGGATCGTTCAGTCATACATAATTCTGGAGGGAAAGGAGTGTTAATCATGAAACAGCAGCTAAAGCAAGCATACAATTATGCTTTTTTAGACGAAGGATCAAAAATGGAAATTCGCCGTTCCACACTGAAAGCCATTGCTATCCCAGGCTATCAGGTCCCTTTTGCATCAAGAGAGCTGCCAATCGGCAGAGGCTGGGGAACAGGCGGACTGCAGCTTACATTATCATTAATCGGAGAGAGGGACTGTGTGAAGGTTATCGATCAAGGTCATGATGACAGCGTGAATGCGGTCAGCATAAAAAAGTTAATTGAATCTTGCTCAAACGTCATAACTACCAATGACTCTGAGGAAGCCACGATTATTCAAACCAGACACAGAGTACCTGAAACACCACTGCGCGAAGATCAAATATTAGTTTTGCAGGTGCCGCTTCCTGAACCGCTGAGAAGAGTAGAAGCAAAGGAGCAGGAAACGAAAAAGCTGCATGCTGAAATGGACTACAGCTCAATGTGGCTAAGATTATATGAAGATATTGTGCACTATGGAAAAATTACGATAGGCGCTGATTACCCAAGCTTGGTGAATGGCCGCTACATTTTTAATCCAAGTCCAATCCCGCGCTATGATTTGCTGAAGCTTCATCAGGCAGATGGCCTCTATCTTTTCGGAGCAGGAAGGGAAAAGAAGATTTATGCCATTCCTCCTTATACGAATGTCGCTCCGCTTGAATTTGAGGATTATCCTTTTGAAACAGAACGCTTTGAAGGTCTTTCATGTTATATATGCGGCAGCAAAGACACGTTCCTTGATGAAATATACAACAGCGAAACAGGAGAGAAAATGCATCAATGTTCAGATACCGGCCATTGTGCAAAGGTTCAGGGAGAAAGGGGGTTAGAGGTATGATCCAGCCATCGGGGGACACCCCTCTATTAAAAGTAAGAAACCTGAATAAACGATTTGGGAAAGGCTGCACTCATTGTCATTCACCGAATGATCTGAAAAACAATGACAACCGCTGTCCAAAATGCGGCAGTGTCTGGGCGTGCATAGATGTTAATGTGGATTTGTATCAAGGCGAAATTTTAGGGATCGTCGGCGAAAGCGGTTCAGGGAAGAGCTCCTTGGTTAAGAGCCTCTATTTTGATGATGCTGTCACTTCAGGAGAAGCAACAATCTCCACATACCATGACGGAAAAGCTAACATTTTTTCAGTCTCTGCCCAGCAGAAACGGTACATCCGCAATTACATGATGGGAATGGTTTATCAAAATCCATGGCTCGGTCTTAAAATGTCGTTTTCAAGCGGGGGAAACATTGCAGAAAAATTAATCGCATCAGGGACCTACCATGTCGGAAACATTCGTGAACGCGCATCAGAACTGCTTCTGCATGTTGAAATTCCGGTCGGCCGGATGGATGAGCTTCCGAAGAATTTCAGCGGCGGCATGCAGCAGCGCGTGCAGATTTCAAAAGCGATGGCGAATAATCCTCCCATTCTTTTGCTTGATGAAGTGACAACTGGCCTGGATTTATCGGTACAGGCAAAAGTTTTGGATCTTATCCGCAGCATTCAGCGTGAGTTTGGCGTATCAATGATTGTTGTATCCCATGATCTTGGCGTGATTCGCATGCTTGCTGACCGGACGCTTGTGATGAAAAGCGGAAGAGTTGTCGAACAGGGATTAACCGACCAAATCTTAGAAGATCCAGAGCACCCTTATACTCAATTGCTTGTGCATTCTCTTTTATAAAAATTAGATGAGGTGACCTATGAAAATCTATCATGCAAAAATCGTAACGCCCGAAAACGTCATCGAGAATGGGACGATTGAAATTCTTGAAGGAAAAATCGCTTCTATTACTGAAGGAGAACCGGGAGCGATTGGACTTGAGGATATTGATGCAGCAGGAAGATGGGTTCTCCCAGGTTTGGTTGATTCCCACAGCGATGCAATTGAATTAGAGCTGGAACCTCGTCCAAGCAGTACTTTTCCAATAGAAATCTCATTTTTTGAACTGGAAAAAAAGCTTGCAGGAGAAGGTATTACGACAATCTATCATTCTTTATCGCTTATGGAGGAAAATGCAAAAAAATGGATTCGTCAAAATGATACGGTGCTTCAGGTAATTGATGATATTAAACGGCTGTCTGCCGGAAAACAGCTGATCCGCCACAAAACACACTTAAGATATGAAATAACAAACACAGTCGCAGTTGAAGATGTGAAAAGAATGATGAAGGACGGGAAAATTGATCAGTTATCTTTTATGGATCACACGCCTGGACAAGGTCAATTTCGTGATTTAGAGGTTCATAAACGATTGTTAATGGAGCACCGTCATTTTACAGAGGAAGAAGCAAAGCAGGTCATTGAAGACAGCAAGCTGCTGCCGAAATTAGACGGTGAAATCTTAACGAAGCTGTCAGAGCTTGCAGCAGAATATGACATCCCCCTTGCTTCTCATGATGACGATACACTTGAGAAAATTGAATTGGTTAAATCATGGAACGCTGTCATCAGTGAGTTTCCGATTGAGCTTGATGTAGCTGTGAAGGCGAAGGAAGAAGGACTTTATGTTGTCATGGGTGCACCAAATGCCCTGCTTGGAAAATCACACAGCAATAATGTTTCTGCCCTGGAAGCTGTTCAGACTGGTGCGGTTGATATTCTATGCTCTGACTATTATCCATCCTCTTTATTGCATGCAGCTTTTAAATTGTATAAAGGAGGAATGCCAATCTATCAAGCTTTTAATATGGTGTCTTTAAATCCAGCGAAAGCGCTGGGTATTGATGCGGAAATAGGTTCAATTGAAGAAGGAAAGCTTGCCGATCTCATTTTTATCAGTGAAGAAGGTGTGCGTCCGGTTCTTGAAATGGTGATGGTAAATGGCCAGGTTGTCTGTCAAATGAATTATCACCACCATGCGGCAGTCCCAATTCCAATGTGAAGGATGAAAAAGAATGAAATTATCAGAAAAACCAACCATTCATGAGGGTGCAAAGGTTCTTGACAGTACACTTGGCGCCTGGACAGAAATAGGAGCAAACTCTGTTATAGAAGAATCTATCATTGGTGATTACACCTATACTGCCGGAGATGCTCAAATTACGTATTCAGAGGTCGGGAAGTATTGTTCAATTGCCTCCCATGTGAGAATTCATCCGGTTAATCACCCAATGTGGAGAGTCACACAGCATCACATGACCTACCGCAGAGTTTTATATGACTTAGGTGAATCTGACGACACGGAGTTTTTCGAATGGAGAAAAGACCATAAAGTAACGATTGGCCATGATGTATGGATCGGCCATGGTGCCATTATCATGCCGGGTGTATCAATTGGCACAGGTGCAGTCATCGGTTCTGGGGCTGTTGTGACCAAAGATGTCCCTCCTTATATGATTGCAGCTGGAGTGCCGGCGAAGCCTATTAAAGAACGCTTTCCAAAAGAAATCGCGGAAAAACTGCTGGAGATTGCATGGTGGAATTGGGATCGCCCTACATTGGAAGAACGCTTTGAAGAATTAAATGATGTCGAACGGTTTATCCGGAAATATGGCAAGTAATCTCCGCCTTAGAAGGAGGAAAACAATGAACGAATTATTGAAAGTAGAAAACTTGCAAAAAACGTTTAATATGCATGAATTTAATGAAAAACAGATTATAGGCTGCAATGGCATCAGTTTTTTACTTAACGAAGGGGAATTTATCGGAATAACAGGCAAAAGCGGATCAGGAAAGTCAACTGTACTAAAAAGCATTTACCGGACGTATGCACCGACAGGCGGTTCGATCCATTACAAATCGGAGCAGTTTGGACCCATTGATTTAGTGAAAGCGACCGATCGTGAAATGATTGCCATCCGAAAACATGAGATAGGATATGTATCTCAATTTTTAAATGTTATGCCAAGGATTACAGCCATTGAGGTTGTTGCAGAAGCATTGATGGAAATGGGAAAAGGAAGCGAACATGCAGCGGCAGAGGCAAAATCCATATTGGCTCATTTCAACCTTCCATCTTCCTTATGGGATTCTTACCCCCGCACATTCAGCGGCGGAGAAAAACTGCGGCTGAATTTGGCACAGGCCATGGTTAAACGCCCTAAATTATTGCTGCTCGATGAACCGACTGCCTCCCTTGATGATGCATCTAAGATTTCGGTTAAGGAAATGATTCTCCAGCTGAAAACAGAGGGAACGAGCATGATTGGCATTTTCCACGATCTTGATTTCATGGAGACAGTGGTGGATCGTGAATACAGCTTAACGCAAGGTGTATTAAAGGATGAAATGACCGTTTAAGAATGGAGCTGACAGAAAAAATGATCGATTTGCATTGTCATACAAAGATATCGGACTGTTCATTTACAACAGAAGAAGTGATTTCAATGGCTGAACAAAAAGGTGTTACGCATTTGGCTATCACAAATCATGACACAACTTCAGGGCTCAGTGAAGCAGCAGAAATCGGAATGGCACTTGGCGTTTCCATTATTCCAGGCATAGAAATTTCGGCATTTGATTTCACACGGGGAAATCGCGCCCACATATTAGGACTGTATGTGACACCTGGACATGAAGCAATAAGTGAACTCTGTCAGCCTTTAATCGAACAAAGAAACAAAGCATCCCAAATGATGGTCAGGATTTTAATTGAAGCTGGCTATGACCTGTCGTGGGATGAAGTCGAGGAGCTTGCTGCAGGCGGAACAGGTGTCTATAAACAGCATATTATGCATGCATTATTGAAAAAGGGCTACACAAATTCCATTTATGGCACGCTTTACAAAAAGCTGTTTTCAAAAGGACGTAATGAAAAAGAGAGAGGAATGGCGTATATTCCTATTGAATATGTATCAGCAGAAGATGCGATTAAAGCCATTCGAAGGGCAGGCGGAATACCTGTCCTTGCACACCCAGGCCAATTTCACAACTTTGATGCAGTCGAAGAATGGGTACAGCTTGGCTTAGAGGGAATTGAAGTCAACCATCCGCTGCATAATCAAACAGACAGAATAAAAGCTGGACATTTAGCAGAGCGCTTTAACTTGATTCAAACCGGAGGATCCGATTTTCACGGTTTTTATAGTGATACACAATCTGAAATTGGAGCTTTTGCAGCGGATCAAGTGGAATTTGATAAATTGATTGCGAGAAGAGAAAGTATGCTAAAGCTATGATGTGTGATAGATATCCAGAGGGGTATCTTTTTTTCATTGCGGAATAACAGTTTTATTCGTAGAGCTATGTAACGATTTGAGAAGTGTTTCTATTTATTCAGAGGCCGGACCAAACTGCAAGAGCCGGCCTCTTACAAAGGAACTTAGCGGATAAAGTTAAGCCTGAGACATTTTAAAGATTTTCCTATAAGTATCATTCACTTTTGAATTCCGCCTAAAATCGTTCTTATGAATTTTTGGCTTTCATCTAATAGATCGTAATTCTCTTCAAACAATAGCCAATCGTATAGTGTTCCTCGCATGCACCGCGTTATTAACATCGTTATTTCATTTGGTGAAAGATCTGTTTTGATTTCACCAGCTTCCTGTCCTTCTTTCACTAAAGTAAAGACAATCTTATAAAGATTTCTATCCGTATTGGAGAAGTAATTGACTTGTGCCGGAATTAAACCGCTCATATAAACTGTTCTCATAATATCTTTACCTAAAGAATCCCTTAGATAAATCATTTGGGATTGTGTAAAGAGAAGTAATTTTTCATGAGAGGATATTCCGCTCGGAAGAGATTGAATAAAAGACGCATAAAAGTCATCGATTTCCTTGAATTTTTCAAGGAAGATTTCGTATTTAGAATTAAAATGCACATAAAAAGCGCCTTTAGAGGTTTGGCTTTTACTGACTATTTCATCAACAGTTACATGATCAAATCCCTTTTTACTAAAAAGCTCCAGTGCTGTTTCTAAAATTCTTTGTTTTGTTTGCAGTGCTTTCAGTTTTCTCGGAGTCAACCGTGACATAATAATTCTCCTTTAGCTAACAAGGTAATAAAAAAGGTAAATAAAAAGAAATATTAATAGATATTTTACCATTAAAAACTAGAATCTGATTAGATGTTACCTTGCCCAAATCATAACATATTTATATTTCTAAAAATTCAGAAAACACAATTGACGATAGATGGAAGCTGCTCTACAATAAATGAAAGACTATAGTTTCTGACTATGGTTTGTTAAATCGGATAAAATGAAAGCGTTTAACCAGGAGGGGGTTTGTATGGATATTGTCGGGGATAAAAACTTGCGGGATTTATTAAATGAGAAAGTTGCCGCACATCGTGATAAAACGTTTCTTATTTTTGAAGATAAAGAGGAACGAAAATATGGCTTTACTTATGGGGAATTTGCTGAGCGTGTAAACCGATTGAGTCAAGTATTCAACGATTTTGGTGTAGAAAAAGGGAATCATGTGGCATTGCACCTTCCTAATAGTATGGATTTCATGACTTCATGGTTTGCTTTGGCCAGCATTGGAGCCATCATGGTTCCAACAAATCCTTTATCCACTTCAAACGAAATGGAATATATCTTAGAACATTCAGAATCAGTCCTAATTATTACTGAGAAGGAACACTTGGATAAAATTAATTGTATTCGTAAAAACTTGCCGAAACTTAAAGAAATATTGTTAGCCCGTTATGAAGGGGAGGATTTTGAAGGTCAAAATTTAAATAGGTTAATAGAGAACGCTAAACCAAATTATAAAACTTTCAAAATAGATTCAGAAGATCCAGCAGCAATGTTATACACATCTGGAACGACTTCTAAACCTAAAGGGGTTCAGGTTACTCACGCAAATTACATCTTTACAGGTGAAATGATGTCAAAGTCAATTCGTTTATCTCCGAATGATAGACAATTCATTGTTCTGCCTTTGTTTCACGGAAATGCGCAATACTATTCGACAATGTCAGCTTTGGTGGTAGGCGCAAGTATCGCCATTACCGAGCGATTTAGCGCTTCTGGTTATTTCAAACAAGCAAGAAGGCTCAATGTGACAGTTGGTTCGCTGTTTGCTGCACCAATCAGGATGATTCTTGCACAAAATTACGATCCAAATGACATAAATCATTCATTAAGAATAATCTGGTTTGCTCAAATGGTCTCGGAGGAACAATTAAAGAAATTTGAAGAAAAATATAAGGTTCCATTGTTACAGATGTATGGAATGACGGAAACAGTAGGCGTTCCATTAATGAATCCAATCGATGGAATACGTAAAAACATGAGTATGGGTAAACCGACGATCGGGTATGAGGTGAAAGTGGTGGATGATGATGGAAATGATGTACATATAAAGGAGACAGGTCAAATCATTGTTAAAGGAATTTCAGGTCGCACGCTGATGAAAGGGTATTTTAAGAATCCTGAGGCAACTGCAGAAACACTGCGGGATGGCTGGTTATACACAGGGGATAATGCAAGGGTTGAAGAGGACGGTTATTTTTATTTTGTTGACAGGAAAAAAGATATGATTAAACGGGCCGGTGAAAATGTTGCGGCCAATGAGGTTGAAAGTATTTTAGCTGAACATCAAAGTGTATACGAGGCTGCAGTAATAGGCATACCCGATGACATTCGTGATGAAGCAATAAAAGCATATGTTATTTTAAAAGAAAATTATGCAGGATCTGAGCAAGAGTTACTATCTTACTGCCGTGAACGTTTAGCAAAATTCAAAGTTCCAGATTCAATAGAGTTTATCGAGGAATTTCCGAGGACAGCAGTTGGAAAAGTGCAAAAGCATATTTTAAGGCAGAGACATAAAGAAAGCGGGAAGGCACACTTATAAATGTTTTCTTATAAAAGCTTTTAAATTATCCGAATGTAAACGTTTTTGATCTGACTAAGTAAATGTCATAAGGGGGAATTAGCATGAAAAAAAGCCGTGTTCTTTTTGCCAGCCTTGCTGGTTCGGTTATAGAGTGGTATGACTTCTATTTATATGGTACGGCAACTGGATTAGTATTTTCAACTCTCTTTTTTCCAAATCAGGATCCCGCGATATCACTCCTTATCGCTTTTGCTACCTTTGGAGCTGGATATGCTGCACGCCCGATAGGAAGTATCATTTTTGGACACATGGGTGATAAGATTGGGCGAAAGGCTACACTTATGCTGACACTTATCGGTATGGGAGGGAGTTCCTTTCTAATTGGTTTACTTCCAACCTATGCCCAGGTCGGGTTGCTCGCCCCTATCCTGCTGGTGATCCTGAGGATTTTTCAAGGGATTGCCCTTGGCGGTGAATGGGGTGGAGCAGTCCTTTTAGCAACAGAGTATGCTCCTAAAGGGGTTCGCGGATTATACGGTTCCATTCCCCAATTAGGTGTTCCATTAGGTTTGGTTGCAGGGTCCTTCAGTCTTACGTTTATAAGTTCAATGACAACCGATGCTCAATTTTTAGCATGGGGATGGCGTATTCCCTTCCTGTTCAGCGCTGTGCTCATTGTTCTGGCACTTTGGATCAGGAGCGGTATAGATGAGACTCCGGCTTTTCAGCAGCAAAAAGAGAGTGGAGAACTGTCAAAGGTGCCTATTATAGAGACCTTCCGCAACAACTGGAAAAGCGTTTTTCATGTGATTGGACTTAAATTGGGTGACGGATTTTTTAATGTATTTCTTATGTCCTATGTTCTTGTCTTTGCAACGTCCTATTTGGGTTACTCACGCGATATTGCCCTGACCGCCCTGACAATAGGCTGTGCAACAATGATTATCACCATTCCTGCTGTTGGGTACCTATCTGACTTTATAGGCCGTAAAGTTATCTATATTGGCGGATTAATTCTAATGTTCCTCTTTGCGGTTCCATACTTTACAATGATCGGGGAAGGTGCCATCTGGCTGTACTATTTCCAGGCAGCAATGCTCGGCATCATCTGGGCGGCGATTTTTTCAACTCAAGGAACCTTTTTCTCTGAGTTATTCCCTGCAAAAGTTCGATACACCGGTTTGTCAGTTGGGTATCAGATTGCAGCTGCTATTGTAGGGTTTGGACCTATGATTTGGACATCAATGGCAGAATCATACGGGCCATCACCGTGGGTTTTTGGCGGATTCATGATGTCGGGGATAGCTATCTCCCTTGTCTTATGTATCTTTGCACCAGATACCAGGAAAATTTCCCGGTACGAAGATCGTGTGGATACGTTCGAATCAGACAAGACTCTTAATGTTTAATTTTATTCAGGAAACCCCCAAAAAAATGGGGGGGAACCTGAAATCACACGGTATTTAGCACCTGGAATAGCATTAGAATTCCAATTCGCACCGCTTTTAGCGGTGTTTTTTTTGCATAATAAAACTCAGCTCATTGTTGAACTGAGTTAATAAGTTATTCCATTATAGCCCCCCTATAATGGAATAATATGGCCTCTGTCCTAAAAAATGCCGCCTTAAAGACAGCTCCACTCTTCAGCTAATGCCCCCGATTGCTGAATATTGCATTCCATCATACCTTTTGGGATTTTTAACGTAAGCCCACAGACAGTCTGGAATATTCAGAGAATGCTGTCGGGTAAGTGGTTGTATTGAAGGATGTGCTGATAAAAATTAACGCATTTTAAAAAGCGTGGCAATAGGCCACGCTTTCCATCTATTCTGCAAATAATTGATCGATTGCACTTTGTGGAAGAGCTGTCTCTCCTCCAAGGATATAGTAGACGTACATTTGGTCCATATATTTTTCTACTGTCGTTTTGGTAGCTATGTTCGCTTTAGCCGGATTTGTCAAAATGACAGGACTGGAATATTGAGCTGCAAGAGCAGATCCTGCTAATGCATCAGGATAATTAGTGCCAGTTGCGAAATAAGTGAAAAACGTATCAATGTCTTCAATAAACGTATCAATGATTTTACTGTTTGTCGCGTAACGGTCTGCACCGCTGATTCGTTTTACTCCGGGCAGTTTTTTCGCAGCCGCATCTGAAATAGCATTAACTCCTCCGATAACATAGCTTCTTTCTACATCCCAATTATTAATAAAGGTTGAAACTGCGCCTGGTACTGAATCTTTCCTAGAAAGAAGAATTGGCATTTCCAATTGAGCAGCAATCGGAGCTATTGATAAAGCATCAGCGAAGTTGCCTCCTGTTGCAACTACAACCGCACCTGCTCCAATTTCATCTGCAATTTTCACAGAAGTCGAATACCTGTCAGTACCGCTTAGTCTAGTTACTTTAATCCCCATATTCATAACCTGTTTTTCAACATCTGCTGAAACAGCACTTGTGCCTCCAACGATGAATACTTTGGATACGCCTAAACGAACAAGCTCATTTTTAACAACTGCTGGCAGGGATGCTTGCCTTGTCAGCAGCAATGGTGCACCGTAGCGGTATGCAAGCGGAGTTGCACTGAGGGCATCAGGAAAGTTTGCTCCAGTCGCTAAGACAGCCGTTTCAGCTTCTCCGTCCAACCACCCGTCCTGTGAGATTTTGACTGATGTTTCATAGCGGTCTTCGCCGGCGAGTCTTTCAAATGATTGTCCATACCCGTAAACATCATGAAAGATTGCATAATTTTCATTAAGAACAGTTGAATAGGAATTCGTGACTTCCAAATAGTAGGTTCCAGGTGTAAGAACGCTCTCAATGCTTTGCAGATCATATCCATCCTCACTGAACAAAGTGCTCTTTGCTACTTCTTCTCCATCTGATGAAAGTACACGTATTTTAAGTGTTTGTTCTCTTTGATTCTGAGTATATGCAACGAGAGAATAATCTTCTTCATCTTTTAATGTGAATTTATAAAGATCAATATCCTTTCCATTATTAACAGACTGGTTGTGACTGCTTCCAGACAAAAAATACCCAGTCTCTACAGGAGTGGCTTTTGCGAAAGTATCGTTTGGCTCATCTTCATAATAAGTTCCTTCATCTTCATTAAATCCAAATAGTTTCATTTCATGTGTCTGATGCTGCTGCAAAGCTGACCATTTTTCTGCCAATGCTGTTTTTCCCTCTGCAAAACCCTGCCCCACAGGTAGTGCAAGAAAGAGTCCGCAGGCTAACAATAATTCTTTTTTCATAGTATCCCCCTGAATATATGTATTAAATCTACTAGATTATAACTCCTAATCCATTCAAATGTAATAGTTGTTTACTATTTTATGGTAATACATAACTCTATTTATTTCGACTTTTTTTGACATAAACAAAGCCCTGACAAAAGTCAGGGCCTGCATGTGCTGGTCCTATTCAGATAATGAAAGGATTGAGTCTTCCGGTAAAGTAGTTTCACCGCCGATGATGTAATACATTTCAGCTGAGTCAGTATACGAAGCAAGTGTATCTTTCGTTGTTTGCTCTGCTCCAGCTGGGTTTATAAGGTTCGTAGTTGCATTTTTTAGCTGCAAGTACAGACGGAAGTATTTCCTTTATTTCACTGCTTTATTCAACTAACGTCCCCTTTAATGGAATAACTACAATATGCCCACAGTCCTAAAATTGTTCAACTTACAATTCTTCTTTAACTAACGCTACCCGTTAGTTAAAGTACAATCCTACACAATCTTATTCTCTCCCGTTTGCTGAAAAACAGTAGAAATCGTTTAACATGCACGCCAACTATAAAAAGCAAATTAACCTCTTCTTGCATAGCGTATTGGATTCCAGTACTATGATTATCGAATCGGAGGCGTTTATTATGACAAATTACAGAACTGGGTTGAAACATATTTAATCAGGGGAAGAATCACCTACTGATCCAAAAACTGTGACTTCTTCTTTTAATAAATGAAGAGAGAGGTTTCATTTAATGAAAAACAGTTCATTAAAATTCTACGATTATCATATTTGGGCAAATAATAAAGTTTTTGCTCATTTGCAAACATTGCCTCAAAACGTTACAACCGAAGAAGTTACTAGCGTATTCGCATCAATAAAAGATACTTTGGTTCATATGTACGTTGTTGATCACGGATGGCTTTCTACTATATTAAGGGATGAAAGTTCCGATATTGATGAGATGAAGGAAAGAGTGATAGTTTTAGCAGAATCAGCTCAAAAACAAGATATTACTGGTTTGCAAAAATTATATGACGATTTATATTTAGAATTTAGACAAGCTTTCAATGAAATCAATGACTTTGATCAAATTGAATCCATCTTTTTTGGTCAATTGGATTGTTCGTACCATGATATGATTACGCACATTGTCAATCATGGAACTTATCACAGAGGAAATATAACGGCTATGTTAAGACAACTTGGATTTACTGGCTGCAATACAGACTATGGTGCATTTCTTTTCGAACAACAAAAATAGTTACAAAGGGAGCTGCTTTTTGAGTAGTGCTTTTTTAGCTTCAATTTTCCACTAGTGTATTGTCAGTTGTATAGTAAAACGAAACATAAATTTAAATGCGCATCTACAACCAAAAATTAACTTTCGTTATTGAACTAATCTGCCCCTTTAGCTCCATAAGAAAAAGAGCTGCCAAAGCAACTCCCTTATTTAAGTGGGTTGATGTGGAATACACCAATCGAATCCTTCTTTTTATAGATGCGAGTAACATTCTTTAAAACTGTTACGAATTTATATGTTACTCCATTTAAGTTTCCTGCACGGTAAGCGAACTACTTATATTAATACGAGTCTTTTCCGTCTATGCTTGAATTAAAGTGTGACAATAATCGGACCATTTTTAGTAAGGATAATCGTATGTTCCAATTGAGCTACATAGCTTTTTTCTGTAGCATAGGTCCAACCGTCTTCTTTTTGGAATACTTCTTCTTCAAAGGTTGAGATAAATGGTTCGAATGCGATAACCATCCCTTCCTTTAATAGTTCATTATCCCATGGATCATTATAATTACAAATATGGTCAGGTGCTTCGTGTATTCTACGTCCAACACCATGTCCTGTAAGGTTTTTGATAACAGTGAATCCATGCTGTCTCGCTGTTTCGAATACTGCTTTTCCGATTCTGCTTTTTTTGGAACCGGGTTTTGCTTTCTTAAGACCTGCTTCAAATGCCTTTTTAGCAACGTCGCATATTTTCGTTAATACTTCTTCTCCTTCTCCTACTACAAATGAGATTCCTGTATCTGCGAAATAACCGTTCTTTGAAGCAGATACATCTATATTTACTAGATCCCCTTCATGAATAACCCGATGACCCGGAATACCATGTGCAACTTCTTCATTAAGACTAATGCAAGTATAGCCAGGAAAATCATATTCACCTTTTGGAGCTGAAACTGCACCTGCTTTTTCTAAAAGTTCTCCGGCTATTTCATCAAGTTCTTTGGTCGTTATGCCAGGAATTGTTCTTTGTACCAATTCATCTCTAATGGAGGCAATAATTTTGCCAATTTCCTTCAAACCATTAAAATCTTCTTCTGTTTTTGCAATCATTTTTTTCCTACCTCATTATCTTTTTTCATCAATAAACTATATAAGTATTAATTGTTCCTTTATTTTCTCGAAAAATAATAGCAATGTAAATTATTTGGTGCAATACCCCCAGCTTGAATTTTTCTTTGATCAAGAAATAGATCACAAAAAGGATCTAGTACATATGACTATACTATTAATTGGATTTACCTTCCACTTTTCTTATAGAGAAAACCTGTCCCTTTAGTTTAAGTACATTTCTTCACAATCTCACACCACATAATTATATCGAATCCTCCACAACCCTGTCCTTTAATGGAATACATATGCGAATTACCCTGCTATTTATAATGCTATTTACTGTTTTCTCTCCTTATACGGAACCCCTTACTAAAACAGAGCCGGTTTTTTTCATCTAAGTGGTCAAAACCAAATGAAATTGTATAAAATAAAAATATATAACCGAACCCGTATCTTTTCATCCCCCTTCATTCGTTTATAAAGCAGAGAGGTTTAAAAGGAGTGAGATCATGCACGGTAACAGGCTGTCAGACATAAAAAAACAGGATTGGCAAGCGTTTGAAATACTTGAGCACTACCCAAAATTACAGCAATATTGCCAGTTTCTGACCCAAAATAAACATGACGGGGAAGATGTAGCCCAGGATGTTATGCTAAAAGCGATTCTTAAATACGAGCAAGAGAAAATAAGTTCTGCCCTTTTGAATAAAATGGCGTACAATCACTGGGTCGATTTGATTCGAAAAAGGAAAAAAGAATCTCTTGGCGAGCTTCCTGAGCTGAGTGCAAGGGATCATGCAGCACGATTGAATGAACTTTCAGAAATGATTGATCATTTAGTGGAGAAGTGTACTCCAAAGCAAGCCGTTCTTTTTCTCCTGAAAGAAGGATTTCAATATCAGGCCAAAGAGCTTGCAGAAATGCTTGAGACGTCCGAGACTTCGATTAAATCCGCTTTGTTCCGTGCAAAGAAACGGTTAGCGAAGGATAAGGATGAGGCTGATTCTTACTGGGACGAGGAAGAACGCGAGCTGCTTTCTGATTTGATGTATACCTCCCTGCAGTTTCAGGACCCATCTCCTTTGCTTCAGGCATTGCCGGAAATTCTTACATTTGATGGTACTGACAGCCCTGCGCTCACACTTGCAAGTGTGCGCCCTTTACCGAGCTTCTCTTCTTCGGCCTCTCTGTGCATGGCTGCATAGCCTGCTAAATCGAAAAGAGGAGGAACTCCAATGAGTACGATTCCATATGTCATTGAACAGTCAGGGCGCGGAGAGCGTTCCTATGATATTTACTCGCGCCTATTGAAGGACCGCATTATCATGATCGGTGATGAAATTAATGATCATGTAGCAAACGTAGTTGTCGCCCAGCTCCTGTTTTTGGCGGCAGAAGATAACGAAAAAGACATATCCATTTATATAAACAGTCCTGGTGGATCAATTACGGCGGGGTTCGCAATTTTTGACACCATGCAATATATCAAGCCGGATGTCAGGACCATCTGCACAGGCATGGCCGCTTCATTCGGAGCGATGCTGCTGTTAGCTGGAACCAAAGGAAAGCGGTTTGCGCTCCCAAACAGCGAAATCATGATCCATCAGCCGCTTGGAGGTGCACGCGGCCAGGCCACTGAAATTGAAATATCCGCCCGCCGCATCCTGAAGCTTCGTGAGCACATCAATAAGATCATCGCTGAACGCACAGGTCAGTCCGTTGAAAAAGTAGCAAGAGATTCTGACCGTGATTATTACATGAGTGCTGCTGAAGCGAAAGAATACGGGATTATTGATGAGATAATTGTTTCGAGATAAGAAGAGAGATACATGACTGCCTATGGGGCGATCATGTATCTTTTTTTTTGAATATATTGAACTTTACGATTGCCAATTGTAAATTAAAGATAAATTCATTTTATGGAGGAGATTAAATGATGTTAAAAATAGTAAAAACAAATGGCAAGAATCAAGATTTTAGAATGCTGGTCAACCAATTAGATTCCGACCTCAACGAAAGGTATGGCGACCTGCAGCAGGAATACGATCAGCACAATAAACTGGATCATATCCATGATGTAATCGTCATTTACAAAAACGATGTTCCTGTGGCCTGCGGCGCCTTCAAAGAATACGATCGTGAAACGATTGAATTAAAACGTATTTTCGTAGGAAAAGAGAATAGAAGACAAGGGTTATCAAAATTAATCATCAGGGAGCTGGAAAAAGCAGGAGATGAAAAAGGGTATTCATACGCCGTGCTTGAAACGGGAACCAAGCAGCATGAGGCCATTCATTTATATATAAATGCCGGATATTCTGAAATCCCAAATTACGGACCTTATATAGGAATGGAAAACAGCATTTGTATGAAGAAAATGATATGAGGTTTTCAACACACTAAACATTACAATTGCTTATATGTATAATTCCTTGTTTTGGTGAATGTTTGTCAAACATCTCATTCTTTTTCCTTGCAGACGTTTACACTCACCTTAATGTAATACCCCCGATCGGATCATGATTCATTTTAATAAAAAGGAGGAAGAATAATGAACTCACATCTAAAAGAACATTTAAAAGAATTAGAGAAAAGCCATACAAGTCTAGAAGTGCGGAAAAGCCGTGAAAAACTGAACAAGATACTTGCGGATGATTTCTTTGAAATAGGCAGTTCTGGTTATATGTTTGATAAAAAAGAATGTCTGGAAAGCGGAGTAATGTTGACAGAGATGACTTTACATAATTACGAAATTTATCCTTTAGCTTCGGATGTTGTATTATCCACCTATTTTATAAACGATAAAACCAGAAAGCGAAATACACTTCGCAGCTCAATCTGGAAATTGATCGACGGCAGGTGGCAATTGTTTTTCCATCAAGGTACTATAACCGATTTGCAGGTAAATGATGTTGAAAAAGGATACTGATTAAATCCTTTTAAAATGTGTACTAGGAATCGCCGATTTTGATCCAAGAAAAATCATGACCCTATAAGAAAAAGGCCAGAATCGGTGGCTCAGATAGATCTAATGCATTGTTTTGACTGCCCCCAGCGACTTGTGACCTTTTAGACCATTATTTTTATATAGTAAGTCAAAAGCGTAGAACCGTTTCCCTTTGCCGACTCCATCAGGAGAGCGGTTTATTTCTTTTTCGACTTAAAAAAGCAGCCTATAGGCAAATCTTAATATTTCTTTAAAAAATCTTAAGAAAAAGTTTCCTTTCAACATGCGATAAGCTGACATATAATCATGACATGGAAAGTTAATTTAACGAGAATACTAGAAAGTCGGGTGAGTCATTCATGCCCCCAGCAGCTATAGTAAGGGAACAGACTGCTTTTAATGATATTTATCAAACTTATTATACGGTGATTTACCGGATTGCACTGCGGATGACAAAGGATCCTCATTTAGCTGAGGATATTGCACAGGAAACCTTTCTTAAGGCTTTTTTGAAGATGGATACGATATTTGAAAACGGGAAGCTGAAAAATTGGCTCTCAGCCATTGCGAGGAGAACGGCGATTGATTTGTTTTTAAGAAAGAAGAGAAACGAGATCTCGATTGAGGAGCAGCTCATAGCGGACGGCAGGGAACAGATAGAGGATACGATTGACTATACGCTGTTAAAAGAGAAGACGAAGCTTCTGGTTTCTGCGCTTAAATCCGATTACAGGGAAATTATGACCCTAAAACTTTTTTTGGAAATGAAAGATCAGGAGATTGCAGAGTATCTTTCTTTGAACCTATCGACTGTTAAAACAAAAATACATAGAGCGCGAAAGGAATTGAAGGCTGCGCTGTAAAAGAGGATGAAAACTCATGGGAGTTCATCCTCTTTTATTTCCTTTGGTGTAGGGTCTAGTTCTATTTCCATTGTGTTTAGAAAGACGACTATCCGGAAATGGATTTCATCTAGGAAAATAGTGATATAACCAAAGCTGAGACCTTTTGTTCACAATTGAATCAAGGTGAACAGTATACGATAAAATACGTTCGGGAAGATGGTTTATTGAATGTGCCTCATTCTACAGAGAACCTCGACAGTAAATCCACCCGGTGCTTTAACATAGAATGTCCAGCCATGCAGCCTTTGCGGGGGTTTCACATCAAACCCATCATCCTTCAAGCGTTGATTGATCTCGTTCACCTGCTCTTCGCCCTCCAGCGAAAAGCCTATATGAAAGCTCTTAGGGTAGCTGACCTGAGTACCTTTCATTAAGGCGAGCAATAACCCGTTGTCGTCGGTCAGTACAGCGAATGAATCGCCATGCGTGCTCTTGGTTTGCAGGTCGAAATATTTCTCCAAGAATTCTCGAGCTGCGTTAACGTCAGTGACCGTGAGATTGAGATGGTTTAGTTTCATTGGTTACACTCCTCTTTTTAGTGATAATATCTTACTCCCCGCTAACGAGGGATTTCTTGGACTAATGTATTCTGTCCAGCAGCGACCATCCACGTTCCCTGTTCTTTGACCATCACGTAAATGGCGAGACTGCCTTGCCCATTTTCTATTATTTTCCCTTCTGAGGTTGTCGGATATTGCCGAATGTGTACAGTAGCCACATCTGGACGTACAAAAATAATGCTATCGACCGTATAACGAGCATATGCGTTACGGAGTGGTCCTGCCAAGATTACTTTGTGCGTTTCATTGATTTGCTTCCAACCAGATAGCTGCACACCGACCACATTGACCCATATGGCGTTTTGAGTGAAGTGACGATCTAATTCGTCTGCATTATGTTGATTAAATGCAGCCTCAATCTCGATGATGGTTTGCCGGATGGCGTTTATTTCTTCCTGCCGATCCTCTGAATTGTAAACTTCGGGTTTGTCAGACATTAACATTCCTCCTCCTATTGTTATTGGGAATTGTTGGTTTCTTTCTATAATGCGGACTTTCTATACTTTCTTTGTGTTAAGTAAATAACTGGTTCTTTAGAGAAACCTTATCAGCATTCAGTCCATTTTTTGGTTAATATTACGATTTATCCCAATTATAAAGGGAGATAAAACTTATCTTAACAGTCAAATGGATGAACTTGCTTCCAACTTTTGCTGTATGAGACTTACTTTATAAATAATTAAACGCAACTCTTTACTCATACATTTTTACAGCTCTTTCACATATTTCAATATATCTGCAATTTGGCGCGTTTATTTAGGAACGCGTCTTTTTCATGTATTGGGCCATTTTTAAGGAATAAGAGAAGGGGTTATACGTTAGTAAATCGAAGTTTATCAGAAGATGTTATGACGCTTATTTGAACAAGAAAACTTGCTTGATGCTGAACAAAGGGAAGAATAACAAAAAAATGGTGGGGGATTTAACATGAAGGTTATTGGACTTATTGGCGGAATGAGTTGGGAATCATCTGTTGAGTATTATCGGATTATTAACGAAGAAGTGAAAAGAAGATTAGGAGGGTTACATTCTGCAAGATGCCTTTTATACAGTGTTGATTTTGAAGAAATTGAGCGTTATCAGTCAGAGGGCGACTGGAAAAAGGCTGGTGAAACATTGGGTGATGTTGCACGTTCTTTGGAAAAAGGGGGAGCAGACTTTATCGTAATTTGTACCAATACCATGCACAAGGTTATTGGTGACATACAGAAAAAAATCAGCATACCTATTTTGCATATTGCAGATGCAGCAGCTAATCAAATTAAAAAGCAAGGAATTAATTCCGTAGGGTTACTTGGCACAAAATATACGATGGAGCAAGACTTTTACAAATCACGCTTAGATTCTAATCGTATAAAGGTTATGGTACCAAATGATAATGAAAGAGAGATCGTAAACAAAGTTATTTATGAAGAGTTATGTTTAGGGAAGGTTCAACAAAAATCAAGGGATTATTATAAAAAGGTTATCCGAGGTTTAATCGAAACTGGCGCTGAAGGTATTATATTAGGCTGTACAGAAATTGGATTATTGATAAAACCGGAGGATTCTGAAGTTCCTCTGTTTGATACAACTTATATACATGCTCTTGAAGCAGTAAATATGTCCTTACGGAAATAGCAAAGTAATGAAGATACCTAAATAATTAATATAATTTACTGATGAAGTGGGTTAAATAAGAATCGCTTTTTTTTGTTTAACTAACCGTTCAGCTGTAGTTTCTGCTTTTTTATTTGGATTTTTAAGAATTGGTTCATTTTTCCTGAAAAAAGTGAAACTTCTTGTCTAGTGACTCGTACCTATAGTACAGTTCTAAAAACTTGGACTCATACATAGTGGAATCAGACATGTGAAGTCGGGTCGGCAGAATTGAATGATCGATTTTTCAGGGGGAAATAAGAATGTCTTTAGATGCAAAAGCGTATTCATGCAATGGAAGAAGTTCATGGTCAGGAAGTTCACGAACGGAAACAGAAGGGTATCAATGGATAATCAATACCTCGGACAAAGGCTATGTCAAATCTGGGGTATCCATTTGCGGAGTAGTCCTGAGCAACACTATTATTGATTTCAGCACTTCCTTTATCGTTAAGAATGGCTATTCAGGCAACAAATCATCTTATGTTGCAAGCATTCAAAGAACGCTTGCATGCCTTGGCTATTCACCGGGCGCTGCTGATGGGATCTTCGGAAGCGGGACAGAACGGGCAGTGAAGGACTTTCAGGCTGACAAAGGCCTTGCTGCTGACGGAATTGTGGGCAAGGATACATATTATTGCTTATCAACTGCCAGATACTAAAAAAGCGTGTTATCCTTCACTGTGAAGGATAACGCGTTTTTTATTGGATAAATTTATAAAAAAAATATAAAAACCTAGTTGACTTATCGGATTAATGTATTATAAAATACAGACAATTAAAAAAATAATTGATTTGCTAATCGGAAAACCGAAGGCTCCAGGTCTTGCTTCAAAGCAAGAATTGGAGCCTTTATGCTTATCAAGGAAAGGATGTTAAAACATGAGTTATATTGTTGCTATTTCGGGAAGTCCGTCGTCAGAATCCAGATCTTCCATTCTGACAAACTACTTGAAGAGGGAAGCTGAGCAGAATGGAATTCAAATAAAAGAAATCTCAGTTCTTGATTTTGAGCCTGATGTTCTGATCCGCGGCATTTACGATCATCCGTCCATTCTGCAGGTTACACAGGAACTAAAGGGGGCAAGCGGTGTCATTATCGTATCGCCCGTTTATAAGGCTGCTTATTCTGGGGCTTTAAAAACCCTGCTGGATCTTCTTCCCCAGGATGTTTTAAAGGATAAACCTGTGTTTCCTCTGATGGTTGGAGGAAGCGGGGCGCATTTGCTTGCGATTGATTATTCATTGAAGCCTCTGCTGGCCGCTTTAAGTGCCCAGACCATATTAAAAGGCGTCTATGTCTTAGATAAGTTTGTGGATAAGTCTGACCCCAGAAACCCAATTAAAGATGAAGAGGTTCAGTCGAAAGTAACCGTTCAATTTAAACAGTTTATAGAAATTGTTTCAAACTTAAGAAGCTCTGCTGAATTGAAGTAAAAAAGAACAGGGAGGAAAAGCGGATGGCTACTATTAACGAGACAAAGGTTCAGCAAATAATAACCGCTCTGAAAAAAATCAATTACGGCTCTGTACTCATTACCATTCACGATGGTGAAATTACGCAGCTTGACAGCACGGAAAAGAGCAGATTCTCAAAGACTAAACCTGTTAAAAGCTGAAAATTGCCTGACAGTCATTCGACCGGTCATCCGGAGAAGACACGAATTCTACTTGTAGAGCGTGTCTTTTTTTATTGAAAAAAAGAATCGAAAGGGATGAATGAGTGTGAGTGATACAGGAAAAGAGGTTGAATTTGGATGGTTTATACCTACAACTGGCGACGGGAAATACATTGGCGTGAAGCCTGAGAAAGAATCAACGGCTGAGTACATGATTGAGGTTGCACAAAAAGCAGAAACGGCGGGTTTTACGTTTGCTCTGATTCCAACGGGAGGCTCATGCCTGGATGCTTGGATTGTAGGTTCCATGATTGCCTCCCATACCAGCATTCTAAAACCTTTAGTAGCTATGCGTCCGGGATTGATTGAGCCGGTGCCTGCAGCAAGGATGGCGGCAACTCTGGACGTTTTATCCAATGGGAGGGCTTTAATAAACATCGTAACTGGCGGGTCTCCAGACGACTTAAAAGCAACAGGAGACCCGTTGGCCAATCATCATGACAAACGCTACGACAGAACACTTGAATTTTTGCAGGTTATAAAAGGACTCTGGAATAACCAAATAGCTGCAGAAGGTAATGAATTTTTAGCAGCGCATGCCAAAAGCAGTGAGAAGGGTCTATTTTTCAAAGGAGACTATTATGCGATTGAAAATGGTGAAAGTCAGCCTGCACCCATTCAGAAACCGCATCCTCCTATTTATTTTGGAGGAAGCTCGCCTGCAGGAAAACGGACTGCTGCTGAAACAGCTGATGTATACCTCATGTGGGCCGAACCCCTTGATTGGATCAAGGAGCAAATAGATGAGGCAGAAAGTCTGGTGAAAAAGGTGAATGAAGAAAAAGGCTTGAACCGCCGGCTTCGGTATGGACTTAGGGCTCAGGTTCTGGTTAGGGAAACGGAGGAGGAGGCGTACCGAGCTGCATGGGAAATTATCAGCAAAGTGGACCAGCGCGCAGTTGATCAATCCAATCAGCGCTTCACGAGAACAGATGCAACGAATCAGAAGAGACAGAATCAGCTGAGAGTGCAATCGGCTGATCAGGATTATTTTGCAGGGCCTAATTTATGGACCGGTCTTTCTTCAGTCAGAGGCGGGGGCTCACTGCTGCTTGTTGGCACTCCGGAACAAGTGTCTGACCGCATACTTGAATATGCAGATCTCGGCATTTCTTCCTTTATTTTATCCGGATATCCTAATCTGGAGGAAGCAGAGATTACCGGGAAACTGCTTTTGCCGCTTGTCAAAGAAAAGCTGAAAGTAAAAGCGTAAAGAAAGGAGAAGGTTATGGCTTTACTTGAAATGAATGATTTAAACAAACGGTTTGAAAGTGAAAAAGGACATACTCATGCGCTGAAAGATATAACGCTATCTGTTAATGACGGTGAGTTTATTACGATCATCGGACCAAGCGGATGCGGCAAAAGCACCATGCTGAAAATTATTGCCGGACTTGATACGGATCTGTCGGGCAGTGTTCAGATCGAGGGGGAAGAAGTAAAAGGACCGAGTATTGACAAAGGGTTTATCTTTCAGGAACCGAGACTTTTTCCATGGTACACGGTTGAGAAAAACATAGCAGCCAATTACTCGCTTCATGAAAGAGAGACGTGGAAAAAAGTAAAGGAGCTGATTCAGCTTGTAAAGCTGGATGGGTTTGAAAAAGCCTATCCTAAGGAGCTGTCAGGCGGAATGGCACAGCGTGCTGCGATTGCAAGGGCCCTGCTTAGAAATCCAAAAGTGCTTTTGCTCGATGAGCCGTTTGGAGCGCTTGACGCTTTTACAAGATCCCATATGCAGGAAGTGCTTCTTGATATATGGCAAAAGAACCGGACAACGATGCTCTTTGTGACACATGATATCGATGAAGCTATCTATCTCGGCGACAGGGTCGTCATTATGAACGCAAGACCGGGTTCCATCCGAAAAACGGTGACGATTGATCTGCCGCATCCAAGAAAAAAAACAAGCCGCCCGTTTCAGGAATACCGCCAGCTTATTTTAAATGAGTTTGAAAAAACGGAAGAGCTTGAGCTGCTGAACAGTGCAGGTATCTAGTGAGGTGAATAGGAGATGAGTCAAAAAGCTTTATGGATATTTACACCAGCCTCCAAGCAGGGGAATAAAGGCTTCTTAACAAAACAAAAGAAGAAAAAGGCTCAAACCAGTTCTTTTATGAGGGGATTATTGTTTCCCGCTGCCATACTCGTCATATGGGAGCTTGCAGGTTATCTGGGAGTCATTTCTCAAACTTTGCTGCCGAGGCCAACGGACATTTTTGTTTCATTTATTGATCTGCTGACAACAGGCAATCTGATCTATCATTTTCAGGTCAGTTTACTCCGTGCTTTGGGGGGATTTCTGATTGGAGGAACACTCGGGCTTCTTGCCGGTCTTCTAGTTGGCTTTTCAAGTAAAACAGAACAGACATTGGATCCGACCATGCAGATGCTGAGAACCATTCCAACACTTGCTGTGATCCCTCTGTTTATCTTGTGGTTCGGGTTCGGGGAAGTTTCCAAGCTGCTTTTAATTGCCAAAGGTGCTTTTTTTCCGCTCTATGTAAATACTTTTCTAGGGATCCGGAGTGTAGATACAAAAATGTTTGAAGTGGCCAAGGTATTGGAATTCAGCAGATGGAAACAAATTAAAAATTTGGTGCTGCCATCAGCTCTCCCTAATATTCTGCTTGGCTTGCGTCTTGCTCTCGGTGCAGCCTGGCTCGCTTTGGTAGCTGCGGAACTGATGGGCTCGAGTGAAGGAATCGGCTATCTGATTACAGATGCCAGACAATTTTCTCAAACAACGGTCGTTTTCGTGGGAATAATCATTTTTGCCGTTTTTGGAAAGGCTTCGGATTCTTTTGTCAGGTTCTTTGAGAGAAGACTGCTTAAATGGCGGGACAGCTATAAAGGCTAATACTTAAGGGGGATAATAATGGCGGAGCGAAAAAAGCGGAAAATGCATTTGAATTTGTTTCTGACAAGCATGGGTCATCATGAGGCAGCGTGGAGGCATCCGTCCTCTGAGATAGGACGGATTCATGATATCGGCTATTATCGCGAGATTGTCCAAAAGGCAGAAGCAGCCAAGCTTGATTCTATTTTTCTGGCAGACAGGTATTCTGTTTCTAAACAAGCGGTTAAATTTGGGGAGCTTGGAGGCGGGGGCCTGGAACCTCTTACTCTCTTATCGGCTCTCGCGGCCGTGACAGAAAAAATCGGCCTGATTGCCACCGTATCCACCTCTTTCAATGAACCTTTTAACGTAGCAAGAAGGTTTTCTTCTCTTGATCACATCAGCAAAGGAAGAGCCGGGTGGAATGTGATTACTTCAGGCACAGATGAGGAGGCGGTCAATTTCAATTTTGACCGCATTCCGCCTCATGCAGAAAGGTACAGGCGTGCAAAAGAATTTATGGATGTGGCCATCAAGCTGTGGGGCAGCTGGGAAGAAGGAGCACTTTTAAAAGATAAAGATTCAGGCATTTATGCAGATCATGAAAAAGTGCATGAAATTCAACACAGAGGCAATTATTTCTCGGTGAAAGGCCCTTTGAACAGTTCCCGTTCTCCTCAGGGTCAGCCCGTCATCGTACAGGCCGGTTCCTCAAAGAATGGAATTGATTTTGCGGCACAATATGCGGAAGCCGTTTTTACTGCCCAGCAGTCGCTGACAGAGGCTAAAGGATTTTATCAAGCCATAAAAGCAAAGGCTCTGGAATATGGTCGGTCCCAGAATGAAATCATTATCCTTCCCGGAATTTGCCCGATTATCGGCAGAACAGAAGCAGAAGCGAAGGAAAAGGAAGCAAAGCTGCATGAATTAACGAATCCAGAGTACAGCCTGATTCAGCTTTCAAACCGAATTGGGATTGATTTGACAGGCTATCCGCTTGACGGACCTCTTCCTCGGCTGCCTGACATCAGTGATATTCAGGGCCATAAAAGCAGGACACAGCTAATTGTGAGTTTAGCAGAAAAAGAGAAGCTGACAATTAGAGAGCTGCTGCTTCGTCTTGCAGGAGGGCGCGGTCACTTCACGATAGCAGGAACGGCAGAGCAGATCGCAGATGAACTGGAATTGTGGTTTGAAAATGGTGCAGCAGATGGCTTTAACATCATGCCGCAGCTGATGAGTGAAGGTTTTGATGACTTTATTCAGTTTGTTGTACCGGAGCTTCAGCGAAGAAGTCTTTTCAGAACGGAATATGAAAGCCATACATTGCGGGGGAATCTGGGTCTTTCGTTTCCGGAAAAACAACAAAAAATACGAAACTATTAGTTGTTCATTAGAGAGGAGCATGTATTCATGAAATCTGCAGCCAGCCTTGGAAAATGGGGAATTTTTTTAAGTTTACTAATGGTCATCCAGCTTTTTCTTACAGGGTGCGGCTCAGAAACGAGCTCTGCTGAAGAAGAAAAAGCCCCTTCTGCCGGTCAAAAAACGGTGGTTCACATTGGAGTTCAGGGAAGTACAGGGATTTTGCCATATGCACGGGAAAAAAAATCGTTTGAAAAGGCTTTTGAAAAAGCAGGGGCAGCAGTAGAGTGGCATGAATTTGCAAGCGGCCCGCCGCATTTTGAAGCACTTGCTTCAGGAAGACTGGATTTTGGGGCAACTGGAGGGACACCGCTGATAGCAGGACAATCAGGAGGTGTTGATTTTAAAGCCATAGCGGTAACAACAGACGGTAAAAAAGGAAACTCAATCGTTGTTCCAAAAGGAAGTGCTGTTAATGAACTAAAGGATTTAAAAGGGAAGAAGATTGCAGTAGCAAAAGGTAGCAGTGCCTACAATTTCTTATATATGGCGCTTGAGCGGGCAGGATTAAAAGATGAAGACATTAAACTGGTTCAGCTTCAGCCGGATGAAGCGCGGCCAGCGCTCGATAATGGCTCAATTGATGCATGGTCTACATGGGAGCCATACGTGACGACGGCCGTATTTCAAACAGGAGCGGATGTCCTCGTCAGTGGGGCAGACTTAAATATCAATGCCCCAGGCTTTCTGATTGCACGTACAGGTTTTACGGAAGAGCATCCGGAACTGACTGTTCTCTTTCTGAAAACATATGAAGAGGTCAGAAAGCACTTTACTGAAAATCTAGATGAAGTATCGCAGGAAATAGCAGATGCAGAAGGAGTGGACGTAGACATTATTTCAACTGTCCTGAAAAATTCTGAACCTATCCTATCTCCTGCAACAGATGAATTTAAAAAAGCGCACCAGGATCAAGCTGATTTTCTTTTTGAAGCGGGAGGTATTCATAAAAAACTTGATACCTCTGAAGTCATAGAGAATCGCTACATTGAAGAAGCCTTGAAATAAGATGAATGCGGGAAATGAGAGTATGCTTTTATCAGCATCCTCTTTTTTCTATATAAATGGAGGGAAACAAATGAAGGATCTTTTGTTTGTTATTGGCCCTTTGATAGGTGAGCGGAAGATGAAATCGTTCTGGACCAATTTGGCTGAAAAAGGATGCAGGGCAAAATCAGTTTATCTTTGTGATTTTCACCCGGATGTTCTTTTTAACCCCCAGTACGGTCATCCGAAATTCCGTCATTTAATAGATGGAATAAACTCCTCAAGAGTCGTCATACTCGCGGTTCCAAAACAGTTCCTGCCTTCTTTTTATGCGATGCAATCCATCCTTGAAGCTTTACCTGCTGAGATTTTTAAAGGAAAGCTGCTGATGCCTGTGTTTTCACCTGCAGAGGAGAATGAAGACATTCCGGAAAAGATCATGCGTCTGATTAGCCGTTTTCATGAAACAATTATTATAGAAGAAAGCAGATAAAGGCCCTCCTTGAAGTTAAAGGAGGGTTTCATTTTTCATATAGGCTTACTCATATTCCTTTAATACTTTTTCAATGAATGAATTATCCACTACTTCCGAGACGTTCAGTTCTTTTTTCAGTCCTCCGAGTTCGAGCAGAAGATCAGCAGTGCTTTGCTGTTCATTTATGATGCTCTCATCGATCGGTGAGTTTGCAGGCACGGAGTTTTCAAGAACTTTTCGGATCACTACTTTATCCGTTTTCTTAAGTTCAGAATAAATCGCAATTGCTTCTTCTTGGTTTTCATTTTGCCATCTCGTTGCTTTTTCTGAAACTTTCAGATAAAGCTCAACAAGTTCAGGATGTTCATCAGCAAATTGAGTGCGTACGATTTGAAAGCCAGGGCTGAAGGTGCCGATCGCTTTTCCGTTCGAGAGAACTCTTGCTTCATTTTTTACAACTTGGATGGACTGATAAGGCTCCCAAATCGCCCAGGCGTCTACTTTATTCGTTTCAAAAGCAGCCTGCGCTTCATCAGGCTGAAGCTGAATGATCTGTATTTCAGATGGATCCATGCCTTCCTTTTCAAGGAAGCGGTACAGCAATCCAAATGCGCTGCTTCCTTTGGCAACCGCTACTTTTTTTCCCTTTAAATCCTCTGGTTTTTGAATAGGGCTATCTTTATGGACAAGAATAGCATCCCCTTTTTCTCCGGTGCTTGCTGATGCGATTTCTTTAAACGGAATATCAGCACCCTGGCCGGATAGGACCGGAATATTGCCGACCCTCCCAAAATCAATCCTTCCTGATGCAATGGCTTCAAAATAGGAGGGGCCGCTTTGAAATTCGACCCATTTAACTTTTGCGCCAGCCTTATTGAATTCTTCCTCAAACCAGCCTTTATGCTTTGCAAGCAAAATAGGCCAGATGCTTTGCTGAATACCGATATTGACCGTTATACCCTCTTTCTTTGATTCGCTGTTCTCTATTGAACCAGCTGATTTAGACCCGCACCCAGAAAGAAGGGTGAGCAGCATAAAGAAAATCAAGTACCCAGTAAAACGATTCGTTCTTTTCATATTCATCCCCCTAGAAGATATGTTGAAATAGTAACTCATTTTCACTTCCTTTTCTCCGCTGAAACAGGAAAGGCCCTATCTAACAGCATAAAGATGCTGCTAGACAGGGCCTTCGGTTGACAGATCGGCTTATGTATGAATATATATCCATGTTAATACTTACTATTCCGATTTGTCAAGTGTGATTTATTTTCAAATCACATTGATAAATCAGAATATTCGGAGTAAAATAATAACAATAACTGAAAACGTCGACCAGACTGCTGGAGGCTTTCGTTCCTGTTTATTTTTCTCACAGAATGAAAGCCTCTTCGTCTATACAAAAGGAGGATGCTGTTATGAAGTATTTGCTGATTGCAGGCGGGGATCGCATCGAGCCCATCGTGGCGAGACTTGCGCAGGAAGGGGTAAAGGTGATTTCTCATCTGGACGGAAGAAAACCCAAGATGACCGTCAAAGAAATTCCATGCAAAGTGGAGGTGGTACTCATACTCACCGATTACATCAATCACAATCTCTCCACGATTGTAAAAAGAAAGGCTCAGGAGAAGGCGATTCCTGTTTTTTTCTCGAAACGCTCATGGACCTCCATATCCTGTGAATTGAAAAAAATCATGACAGCGTAGTCTAATTATGCATTAAAACCAACTTGACACATATGATTAATTAGTATTAAAATAAAATCAGAAAAATCGCTGATCGGTCGACCGAAAGCTCATACCAATAGGTATGGGTTATTTTTGTGGGGACACTATGGTCTAATAGAAATTCTTCTTATCAAGAGAGGCGGAGGGAATGGCCCGATGAAGTCTCAGCAGCAGCTTCTACGTGTGAAGACTGTGCTAAATCCATCAAGCTTCAGTGCTTGGAAGATGAGAAGGGGCACGTTCATTTTAAATGAACCCTCTTCTTTGTAATCAGAAGGGGGTATTATTTATTCCCCCTTATATTAAGAAAAAGGGGTGTCTGAATTGGGAAACATGATTCGTCAGGCTATTGAAAAAAGAAAAAAACATCTCATCGGCAAACTGCTTAGCAACGGTATTTATAAGAAGAATGATTTACATTTATTTGAGCTGACTTTAACGGAGCTTGAGGAGGAATTCAAGCGGATTTTAAACGTGCAAAATTAAATGAGAGTGTTCCAAAAGTCTAACTTTTGGTCACCCTGGCAGACTGGCAGCTTACCTCAGCTGTGATAGAAATAACTATCATACAAACCAAAACCACTTAAATCATGCAAAGAAAAAAGCTGAATCAAAAGTGTCGTTTTTAAAACGGCCTTTTGATTCAGCCTTTTGAACAGGTTTGAACCCGAGATATTATTAATCTTTACTGCTCGCTTCCTTCATCTGTTTCCTCAATCGGACTATTGAACTCTTCAATGATTTCTGCACCTACAGGCGGTTCAAGTTTAAATAATCCATGATTTTTTTCATATTCCTTTACTTCAAACTGGATGACTTTAGGCTGATCATCGATTGCTTTCCCCTCAGCCACAAGCATTTCTTTCACCACATATCCTGTTTCTTTATCAAACCAGAACTCAACGGTCCTATCAGCACTATAGGTAATTTGATAACGGTCAGCCTTTCGTCCAGCGATCGTCGTTTCCCCTAAACTCTTTATCTGATCAGGATCTAATTCATTTAGAATGTCTTGTGTATATTGAGAAGCTGTTAAAAGCAGTTCAGTAATAGTAAATGTGTTCTCTTTTTTATCGTAACTTTTCTGGAACTTTCCATTTACAACTGTCACATTCCCGTTCTCATATTCCCGTCTTTCTTTTCTTCCTGAAACGTACTGCTTACTCCTGTCATCAAAAACAATATAAATAATCAGCTCTGTTTCCTTCTTCTTTTTATCCTCATCCTTATGCTCCAATGGTTTGTCCATTTCTAAAAACTTGTCTCTGATTAACTCATTGAGCGCTCTTTCTATCGCTGCTTTGACAGGAGGTGTGTTCCAGGCTGCAAGACACAGGATGAAGAGGGATGCACAAATGAGTGCTGCGCGTTTTAAGTATTTATATGGAATTGGCTGTTGCTTTTTCTTTTGAGGAAGCATGACCTCTTTATCTTCGAGAATGATGTCCAAAGCTTCTTCAAGCTGCAGAAATTGTTCAAAGGATTCTGAGCATTCTTCGCATTCTTCAATGTGCTCAAGCAGGGCATCCTGTTCCGGCTCTGACAGCTGATCAAAGATAAGAATTTTTTCCTGGCATTTTTCGCAGTTCATTTATAGCACCCCCTTACTTTTAAGAGCGTCCATTAATTTCTTGCGGCCCCTAAATACTCTTGTCTTTACTTTTGCAAGTGAAATTTTAAGGCTTGCGGCTATTTCTTCGTATGAACGGCCTTGATTTCTTAAGATGAGAATATTCTTTGTTTCTTGATCTAGTGTCTGAAAAACTTCTTTAACCTCGCCGATCATTTCTTTCGACAGAAATGCCCGTTCAGGTGTTTCGGTGTTGATGCTGATGTTGTGCTTGTATTCTTCACTCACATGCTGTACAGTGTCCTGATTTCGTTTCATTTTTCGTAAATGGTCATAGGTTGTGTTTTTTGACAAAATCGTAACCCAAGCTTCGATATTTTCAGGATATTCTTTCTCTTTGTCTGAAAAGTACCGAAAGATTTTAATTGAAGCATCTTGAAGGATGTCGTCGACTAGAGAAGAATTCTTGATTAACTTCCTGATGGTTTTCTCCATTCTTGGACGGTGCGCTTCAATCAGCTTTTCAACATTCACTGTTTCCAATCTTCCCACCCTTTTTCCATACTGAATTGACGTCTCATATTACGATTAGTTTCAAAAATATGTAAAATAAATCATAAAAAATCCAAACCTCTGTCATTATAACAAAGGAAAGCGTGTCCAAATGAAATTATTTTATGATAATGGAAACTTTTTCCCTGATGGTTCGTATTACAATTGAATACATAAATCGACAGAAAGAAAAGAGGTTTTAAATCATGACGCAGTATGCACTTGAAGTGCAGTCTCTGACAAAGAAGATCGGCAAAAAAACAATCGTGGATGATGTCAGCTTTCAAGTAGAAAAGGGAGAGATCTTTGGACTGCTTGGCCCTAATGGAGCCGGAAAAACAACAATCATCCGAATGATTGTCAGTCTGATTAACCGCACTGGCGGGAATGTCATCATCAATGGCCATAATCTCGATGATTCCTTTAAGGAAGCGATGAGCGAGATTGGCGCAATCGTTGAGAACCCGGAATTTTACAAATATATGAGCGGATTAAAAAACATCCGTCATTATGAACGAATGGCTGTAAAAGATATTTCAGAAAAACGCAGAAACGAAGTCATTGAACTTGTGGGACTTCAGCATGCGATGCATCAAAAGGTAAAAACATATTCTCTTGGTATGCGCCAGCGTCTTGGAGTTGCGCAGTCATTATTACATAATCCCTCTGTTTTAATTTTTGACGAGCCCACAAATGGCCTTGATCCGCAGGGAATCAGAGAGTTCAGAGATTACTTGCGCAAACTTGCAGACGATGGGATCTCTGTACTTGTATCTTCTCATCTGCTTTCTGAGATGCAGCTGATGTGCGACCGGTTTGCGATTATTGAAAAAGGAAAATTGATTCATATCTCATCCATGCATGATTCAATGGAAGAAAGCAAAGAAATGACGCGTGAGGTTATTTTTGAAGTAAGCGACAGCTCTGAGGCGGCCATTCTTATTAAAGAAAAAGGCTTATATGAAGGTGTAATTGAGGCAAATGGTGAGCAGCTTAAGCTTCATTTGGATAAGGAAAAGACGATGGTCATCAATCAGCTGCTCGTTCAAAACGGAGTCGGCGTATACGGAATCGTAAGCCATAAAGCAACACTTGAAGACCGCTTTTTAGAGCTGACGAACAAAGAGAAAAAGGAGCAAATGCAATGATTGGACTAATACAAAATGAATGGATGAAAATCTTTTCGAAAGTGTCCAGCTGGATATATCTTATATTAATAGTAATTATCGTATCCGGCGCTGCTTTTATTGATTATAAGTTTACAGAAAAGCCAAGCGAAGACTGGCGTCAGGATGTTCAAGCAGACATCACTCAGCTGCAAAAGGGAATGAAAGAGCTGCCTGAAGAAGAACGGGAATGGCAGCAAATGCAAATCGACGAAAAGCAGTTGTATTTGCAGGAAGATATAAATCCAAGTGCCAAGAGCACGTGGCATTTTCTGAATAATATCGTCTTTATGATCACTTCTGTCGTCACATTGTTTGCCGTTATTGTGTGCAGCGCCAACGTTGCTTCTGAATTTTCGGACGGCACCATTAAACAGCTTCTGATCAGGCCGCATAGAAGATGGAAGGTATTGCTTTCAAAATATATCGCAGCGACGCTTTATTCGCTTCTTCTTTTGCTCGTGCTGCTGACTGCCGGTTATTTAGCAGGTCTAATCTTGTTTGGAGCAGGCGACTTTAGTGAAAGAATGTTTGAGATTT
The DNA here is from genome assembly GCF_019933155.2 of Metabacillus dongyingensis. Taxonomy (NCBI): domain Bacteria; kingdom Bacillati; phylum Bacillota; class Bacilli; order Caryophanales; family Bacillaceae; genus Metabacillus; species Metabacillus dongyingensis. The sequence continues at coordinate 1,604,687 of NZ_CP082944.1, forward strand.
CGATGGAAGGTCAAATGAATCCTGAAAATATCGTCGCTGTAGGCGATCAAACTGTGCTGAAGCTGCTTTATTTCCTGCCAAGTTTATTCATCGTGACGGCGATTGCTTTTATGCTGTCGACTTTATTTAAAAGTCAGGCGCTTGCCGTCGGCATCGGGATCTTTGTCCTCTTTTTCTCATCGACAATCGGAAGCGTCATTCTTTTCGTAGCTGAAAAATACACATGGACGAAATTTTTAATTTTTCCGCACATGGATTTGACCGTATATGCATATCAGGATAAAATCCTTGAGACAATTACGCTGCCAATCTCCTTGCTGATTTTGGCCATCTATTATGCGGTATTCATGACGGTGACGTTCATTTATTTCCAGAAAAGAGATATTAGCATATAATTTGCCACCAAAAAAGAATCAATTCGTTTGGTTCTTTTTTGGTTTATGGAGTAAAATAGAGGACAGACAAGAGTGGAGAAGAAATCAGGAGGAAAAACATCGTGCACAGAAACCAGAAATTCTATAATTATTTGCAGCAGCGGGCGCATCATTTAACAGAAGAGTGGTATGAGTCCCTCGATAAATCGAAAACAGGCGGAGTGTACACATCGAATGATCCTGAAGTCATTAAAGAGCTGAAGGCGCAAAACCAGGAATTTCATAAGAGATTTATTCAGGTATTTGCCGAGGAAGACATTAATTTTATGGAGCTTTTTGAAGAATGGATCGAGAAAATCGCTAAGGACGGTGAGCATTTAAATACTCCGATCCAGTTTATTATTAAAGAATTTATGAGAACGAGAAGTCAGTATTTAGATGAAGTATGTACATTTGCAGGTCTGTATCCGGATGAATACTCACAAGAGCAGATTAATGCCTGGAAGGATTTAATCGTCAGAGCACATGACAGAGTCATTTTTCATTACGTTGATGAAACACAAAAAACAGCTGACCGTCAATTAAAAGCTCAACAGGAAATGATTTATGAGCTCAGTTCGCCTGTTATCAAACTTCAAGATGATACTGCCTTGCTTCCGCTTGTTGGAGATATTGACACAGCACGGGCTAAAATGGTCCTAGAAAATACATTAAAACAATGTTCCGAAAAAAGGGTTTCTCATTTGTTTATTGATCTATCAGGAGTGGTTATGATTGATACAATGGTAGCGCATCAAATTTTTCAATTGATTGATGCGTTGAATCTTATTGGGATTAAGACAACCTTATCAGGCATTCGCCCTGAAATTGCGCTTACTTCCATGCAGCTTGGTCTTTCATTTGACAATATTTCAATTAAATCAACGTTATCTCAAGCTCTTGCTTCTAAGCCTGATAAATAATATTGGTGTTCAGGTTTACAGATTTATGGCCATAAAATGTATCCTATCAACGAAGTGTGTTGTGGTGTCTTTCTATTGATATAGGCCCATTAAGGGGTAATGAATGTTGAATCAAAAAATTTTGCAGCTTACAAAAGAATTACAGCTATCATCCGGCGGTCATATCTTTTATTATTTTCATGATGAACAAAAATATATTGAAAATACGGTTTCCTATATTCATGCTGGCATTGAACAAGGGGATTGTGTTCTTATTATTGAAAATGAAAGAATATTTCCTTCTGTATACAAGAAAATGCAAAGTCTTTTGACAGAAGAACAGCTTACTATGATCCATTATATAAATAATTTTGATTTCTACTGTTTGAATGGTGATTTCCATTCTGAAACAATAATAGATTATTTTTCTTCTATTTTAGATCCATATCTTACAAAAAATATTTCTGTCCGGACTTGGGCACATGTAGAATGGGGAAATACAGGAGAAATAACGGATCTAATCGGAGATTTTGAAAATAAGGCAAATAAAGCAGTATCTTCATTGGAACTAATCTCAGTGTGTGCCTATGATGCAGACAGAGTGCCTGACTCGCTTAAGGAATCATTATTGAGGTCTCACGAAATTCTAATGACGGATGAAGAAATCAAGAAGCAGACTATAGAACAAGAAAAATAAAATCGTTTTATGTAAGAGCGAAGAGAAAATCTTCGCTCTTATTTTTTGTATTCAACTGCCGCAGTTTCAATTTTAGCTAAAATCGTTGTTATTTTTCCGTTCAGGTCTTTTTCTTTGACGGGTATCACACGCCACCCTTGTTTATCGAGGTACTTCCTTTTTTTAAAATCCTCAATTTTGTCGGTTTCACAGACGCAGCGCAGAGCAATCCGATAATATGGGAGAACTAAATCCAGTGTATACGGTCCGCATTTTTCTTTAACCCTTACATAATAGCCATTGTTGCGGAGCGTATCATAAAGCCTTCGCTGCATCCTGTTTTCACATTTCTGATATTGATTCAGAAAGATAGCTGGGTCAGAACTTACATGAAGATAAAAGAGCACAATTAATAATGGCAGCCATAAAAAGAATATGAATAAAAGCGTAACCTGTGTCATGCTTATCACCTCTGTCCATTAGCTTTTGCAAGTCAGGTGTGATCCATTCTTTTTAGAGTTGGTGGAAAATAATGCAAGCATTCATGATAAAATAAAATAAAGCAGCTGCCAAACCTGTAATGAAAAGCACAAAACTTCTTTTCTTATTGTAAAAGCAGGAAAGCAGGAGCAAGAAAGCTTCAATTTAAAGCAGTCAAGCGTGTATAATAGAAGCATCAAAATCCAGAAAGAAGTGGAAGCTTTGAAGCTGAGTATTCTAGATCAGGCGCCGATTGCAAGCGGTGCAACCCCGCAGAACGCGCTGCAGGAATCATTGAAGCTTGCACAGCTCGCCGAAAAAACAGGTTATACTCGTTATTGGATAGCCGAGCATCATGATATGCCCGGGCTGGCATGTCCTGCGCCGGAAGTGATGCTGAGCTATATTGGTGCGGGGACAAGCACAATCCGGATCGGGGCTGGTGCGATCTTATTGCCGCATTACAAACCGTACAAAGTGGTGGAAACGTTTCATTTGCTTGCCTCTCTTTTTCCGGGAAGAATCGATCTGGGAATTGGACGGGCCCCTGGCGGATCAGCTGAAGCAACGATGGCGCTGTCTGATAATTTCCTTGAAAACGTAAGGACAATGCCGCAAAAATTGAAGGAGCTGCTCCGCTTTTTACATAGTGATTTTCCAGATGAGAATATGTTCTCGAAAATTAAGGCATCGCCCATTCCAGCAGAGCCTCCTGAAGTTTGGCTTCTCGGGACAAGTGAAAAAAGCGGAAAGCTTGCTGCTCAGACAGGAATAGCATACGCATTCGGCCAGTTTATGAGTGATAAGGACGGGGCGGAAATTCTGAAAGGTTACCGTACCCACTTTCAGCCGAAATATGAACTAAAGCAGCCCAAATCCATTCTGACCGTAAATGCCGTTTGTGCAGAAACAACAGAAAAAGCAAAAGAAATGGCATTGAGTGCTCATCTTTGGAGAATTCAGCAGTTCCAAGGGATAACATCCGGCATTCCATCAATAGACGAGGCAAAAGCTTACAAATACAAACCTGAAGAACGGGAAATGATTGAGGCAGCGGAAAAAAAGATGGTGATCGGAAATCCGTCTGAAGTTCGGAAGCAGCTTTTGGACATCGCAAGAAAGTACGGTGCGGACGAGCTGATGATTGTTACGATTATCCATAGCTACGATGACCGTCTCAAATCTTATGAATTAATTGCAAATGAAATGGGAGAGATGATGAAATGAAGAAATTAGGATTTGTACTAATGACGCTGCTTTTACTATTAATGGCAGCATGCGGCAATGAAGCAGATGATCAAGGTTCTGATAAACCGGCAAAGAAGGTTGAAAAAAATCCAGTTGTCACAATTACAATGGAAAACGATAAGCAAATCAAAGTTGAGCTGTATCCGGAGATTGCCCCCAACACGGTGGCTAACTTTATTTCGCTTATCAACGATAAATTTTATGACGGTTTGATTTTCCACCGTGTCATACCTGAATTCATGATCCAGGGCGGTGATCCTGAAGGAACTGGAACAGGTGGCCCGGACTACGCTATTAAAGGGGAATTCAGTTCAAACGGATTTGAAAATCCGCTCAAGCATGAACGCGGAGTCATCTCAATGGCCCGTTCGCAGTCCCCTGACAGTGCAGGCTCCCAATTTTTCATCATGGTTGCTGACTACCCAAGCTTAGACGGCGAATATGCCGCTTTCGGAAAAGTAACAGAAGGCATGGATGCAGTAGATGAAATCGTAAGCGCAGAAACAAATGGAGAAAAGCCAGTTAAAGATCAAAAAATGAAAACCGTTACCGTCGATACATTTGGCGAGGATTACGGGAAGCCTGAAAAGGTGAAGTAGAGGAAAGCAGCGGGAATCCGCTGCTTTTATTTTGCTTTTTTAGGTTCCTTTTCTTCATACGGAGCTTCGTTTTTTGTCTCACTCATTGGTGTTTCATTCGAATAAGTGCGGACAAGACCATTGTCAATATCGTTTGCAGGTGTATATTCATTGCTTGGCAGCTTGCGGTTTTTCTTGATGATTTTATAGAGAGAAAAAGTAATGAAACCAAGAATGACAGCGAGAAAGAAGATTTCCATTTGGACACCTCCGTTTGGTTATCCGTAAATATATATTTCTTTAGTCTATAAAGAGAATCCTCCTTCTTCCATTCAAAGATGGAAATTTAATGAAAATATTCCAGATTTTATTGCTTACCGCTTACACCTGTCATATAATTATTACATATGAAACAACAATTAAATGGAGACCAATTATTAAAGGTTTTAGAGGCTCTTTCTAATCCTTACCGTCTAAAGATTTTGGCTGTCCTATATAAGGAGAGGCAGTACGTCAGCCAGCTTGCAAGGCAGCTCGGCATAAGCAGGCCGCTGCTTTATTTGCACCTTCAAAAACTCGAAGATGCCGAATTAATCAAAGGTCATCATGAAATCTCTGAAGTTGGAAAAGCGATGAAATATTTTGAGCTTATCCCTTTCTGTCTTCCAATCGATGAATCTATGATTGCCAGTGTGGCTGAAAGTGTGACGATAAAGAAGAAAAAGGAGTGAAGGATTTTTCTATTTAATAACGGAAACGGGGGTTGGAGAAGTGGAGATTTTGACTACTTTAGGACCAATTATAATCATGATTTTAATGGTATCTGTTCCATTATTCGTGATCATTCGATTATTTCGGAGAATGGAAGCACGAGCTGAAGAAAGACTAAAATTAGATCGAGAGCAAATTTCTTTTCAAAAAAATCAACTGAAAGCCAGTCAGGAATTAAATAGACGTTTAACTAACATCGAAAACATGCTTAAAGAAGTTGAATAAATAGAAAACCCACCCTTATGCCAAATGCAATAAGGGTGGGTTTTTTACTTTACTGATTCAGAAATTTCACACAAACCGGATCCGGAACCGTTATATCAGATTGAAGCAAAGTAAGTTTGCCTGTTTCCTGATCTCTTTCAAATAAAACAAGGCTGCTGCTTTCCTGGTTTGAGGCAATCAGAAATTTTTCTGTCGGATCAAGTGCGAAGTCACGCGGCCAGTTACCTTCTGTAGATGTGCGTTCAACAAATGTCAGCTCGCCGCTGTCGCTGTTTGTGCTGAATACGGCAATGCTGTCATGTCCGCGGTTGGCTGCATAAACGAACCTTCCGTCAGAAGAAATGTGGATCGCGCTGCCTTGATTATTTTCAGTGAAATCATCGGGAATTGTTGAGATGTACTGTAATTCTGTAAAGCTGCCATCTTCTTGGCTGTAAGCAAGAACGACAACTTCATTGCTCAGTTCGGTCATTAAATAAGCGATTTTTCCGTTCGGATGGAACGTCATATGTCTTGGGCCGCTTCCCGCATGTAAATGAAGGCTGTGTATTTCGTTTAATTCACCTTTGTTTAATTCGTAGGTATACAGTTTATCTGTTCCTAAGTCGATGGCAGCCACATATTTCTGGTCAGGAGTAAAGCCTGCATAATGGGCATGTGGTCCATCTTGTCTGTCTTTATTGGGTCCATCTCCTACATGCTTTTTAATAGAGAGAGAAGGATAAAGAGTTTCGCTTTCAGTATTCATTTCATACGATTCAATCGTGCCGTTATGATAATTGGCCGAAACAACAAATTGATTTTCGTCATTCACACTGACATGACATGGAGAGGCGCCCCGCAGAAGCTGGCGGTTCAATTCCTTTAATTCGCCTGTTTCCGTATTTCTTGAGTAAGCAACTACGCCGCCTGCCTCTCCTTCTTTAGCAACAGCATAAACAAAGCGGTTGTCCTTGCTGAGGTTTAAGTATGTAGGGTTATCAAGTGCTGCAGCAACGCTGACTTCACCAAGTTTTTTAGCAGCTGTATCAAGTGTAAAAGAGTAAATACCTTTGCTGTCGCCTTTTGTATAAGTACCAATATAGCCAGTATACTTCATCTTTTTTCCTCCTATTTAGTAGGTTTGCCTTTATTTTAGCACATGAAGCGCGTGAACTCTCATTTGAAAGGTCAGATATTCTTCCATACCCTCCCGGCTTGAAAAAAGAAACCCTTTTTCTTTAAATATATCCAGAAGCTATTCCAATCATTTCGGTACGCTTTGCAGTCGTTTTTTTTTTACAAACCTATCAATCGAGTATTACCAAGTCATGAGAGAATGCTGGAAGCATTCTTTTTTTTGTGTATTTTCAAACTATTAAAAAAATTTTTATTGAAAAAAGATTCGACAACCAATATGATAATAAAAAATGCACTCATGTAATAAAAGGTAACATTTTGTTATTTTTTAGGAAAAAAGGAGGTGAAAAGCTAAGTTACTTGAACAAAAAGAAAACCATTAGAAAAGGGGAAAAATTCAATGAAAAACAGCAATAAGCTTATAGGTGTCCTGTTATTTGCCATTATTCTCATGCTATCAGGATGCGGCAGCAGTGAAAAAGCAAGCAATAGTGCAGAGCCAGATGAGAAGAAAGTCCTTAAAGTTGGAACCGATGCGGCATTCGCGCCGTTTGAATACATGGATAAAGGGAAAATTGTTGGCTTTGATGTCGATTTTCTGGCTGCAGTTATGGAAGAGGCAGGCTATAAGCATAAACTCGACAACATCGGGTGGGATCCATTATTTGCATCCGTACAAGGGAAACAAATCGATTTGGCTATCTCAGGTATTACAATCAATGACGATCGCAAACAAACCTATGATTTTTCAATTCCTTATTTTGAATCCACACATATGATTGTTTTTAAAGAAGGTACAGACATTAAAAGCGCTGAAGATCTTAAAGGGAAGAAAATCGGCGTGCAAAACGGTACAACCGGACAGCTTGCTGCAGAAAAAGTAGTCGGCGCAAATAACAATATATCAAAATATGAAAATACCGCTGTTGCATTTATGGCACTTGAAAATAATGATGTTGAAGTGGTTGTGACAGATAATGTTGTGGCAAGTGAATATACAAAGAATAATCCAAACAGCAAAGTCAAAGCGATAGAAGATAAAGACAGCTTTGAATCTGAATTTTACGGCTTAATGTTTCCGAAAGACAGCAAGTTAAAAGCAGAATTTGATGAAGCAATTAAAGCGGTCATTGAAAGCGGGAAGTACGCAGAAATCTATGAAAAGTGGTTTGGAAAAGAGCCGAGTGTAGACACTCTATTAAAAGCTGAATAAATACCGGGCTTTTCATTCGATTTAAACATAAAGGAGACAGCTATGGATTTCCGTTTTGATATTATAGCAGATTATCTGCCGCTTTTTATAGAAGGAACACTATGGACAATCGCCATCACTATTATGGGCGTGCTGCTTGGCGCAATTTTAGGTCTTTTTATCGGAATCGGTAAAATGATGAAAAACCCGCTGGCAAAACTGCCTTTTGTCTGGTATATCAATTTTTTCAGAGGAACACCGCTGCTTGTTCAAATATTCATAATCCATTTCGGCGTTATGCCGTTGTTTATGACTACTGTGAATCCCATCATATCAGGAGTTGTCTCCTTAGCCTTAAATGCTGCTGCTTACATAGCGGAAATTTTCAGAGCCGGCATTAAGTCAATCGACAGGGGACAGATGGAAGCTGCACGATCACTTGGAATGAATCATATGCAAGCAATGAAGGAAGTGATTTTGCCGCAGGCAGTGAAACGGATGATTCCTCCGCTTGGAAATGAATTTATCGTGCTGCTTAAAGATTCTTCGCTGATTTCGTTAATTTCAGTGCCGGAATTAATGTATTGGGGCAAGGCCGCTACCGGTCAATATTACCGGATTTGGGAACCTTACTTAACAGTCGCTTTCGTTTATTTAGTGCTCACATTAAGCCTAACCTATTTGCTAAATTATGTTGAAAGAAGGTTAGACACAGAATGATCTCGGTAAAAGCACTGAAAAAATCTTTTGGCAAAAATGAAGTACTCAAAGGGATATCATTGGAAGTACAGCCGCAGGAAGTTGTCGTCGTTATTGGGCCTTCAGGCTCAGGAAAATCAACGTTTCTGAGATGTTTGAATTTATTGGAAACCATTTCAGACGGGCATGTGTACATCGAAGGTGCTGATTTGACCGCCCGATCGACAGATATCAATGCTATAAGAAAAGATGTGGGAATGGTCTTTCAGCATTTTAACTTGTTTCCGCACAAGACAGTCCTTGAAAATCTGACGGTCTCTCCAATCATTGTACGAAAATGGAGCAAGGAAAAAGCAGAAGCTAAAGCACGTGAGCTGCTGCAAAAAGTGGGGCTTTCTGAAAAAGTAAATGTTTATCCTGATTCTTTATCAGGCGGACAAAAGCAGCGTGTGGCGATTGCGCGGGCACTCGCGATGGAACCGAAAATCATGTTATTTGACGAGCCAACCTCAGCACTGGATCCAGAAATGGTTGGAGAAGTGCTCGAAGTTATGAAGCAGCTGGCTAAAGAAGGAATGACAATGATGATTGTCACGCATGAAATGGGTTTTGCCCGCGAAGTAGGGGATCGTGTTATCTTTATGGATGAGGGAATGATCATCGAAGAGAACACTCCTAAGGAGTTATTTGAAAATACGCAGCATGAACGAACAAAGAGTTTTCTCAGTAAGATATTGTAGAAGCAAGCAAAGGACAGAATTAAAAAAAGCTGCAGCCAACTCAAATGGCTGCAGCTTTTAACGTTTTCGAAATCCTAAATCATGCAGAGCGTGTTTCATATTGAATTTAGTCGTAACTGCATGAAAATCAAGTCCAAGACTCATAATGGTCTGGGCAATTTCAGGACGAATGCCTGTCAGTACTGTCTCAATGCCACTAAGCTTTAAAGCATTAACGATTTTGAAAAGTTGATCAGCAACCATTGTATCGATAATCGGAACTCCTGATACATCCAGAATCACATGCTCTAAATTCAGACGGGCTCCTTCATGGAGCGCAACTTTCATAATTAAGGAAGCACGGCGAGTATCGATTGCGCCAACAAGCGGGATAACGGCGATGCCATCGGCAATCGGCACAACAGGAACAGATAATTCTTCAAGTGCCGAATAAGCGATCGCCATTAATTCATTGGTATGATTTTCATAAACATTGCTGATTACACTGCACGCCTTATCAAGGAGGGGATCGATTATTTTTGATACATCAAGCATCGTAATGGCTGAAAAATTGTTTTTATGGAGCTCCTCAGTGAGAGTATCCCATAATGCAGTACGGTAAGCAGCAATTGCACGCAGACATTGGCTTAACGGAACATCAAAATGGATCGCCCGCATAGAAAGTTTCATGCTCCAATTCTTCACATTATCATTTTTTACAGACTCTTTTTCTCCGCATAAAGCCTGCCCTAAATATCCAATCAGTTCTTCACGTAATGCGATGCGTTCTTCTAATGGAAAACCGGATTCTTCCAGCTGCTGTGTATGCTGTGAATCTTGAACCTTTGGTATATTCAGCGTTATCTGCCATGCGTTTTCCTGTATTTTATGACCGATATAATGCAGCTCTTCCTTCATTAAGTACTATTTCTCCTTTTGAAACTCAGATAGGTTAAGTATAAAAGATTCTTGAGTGAAAAGACAGGAGGCGAACGAGGAATTAAAAAAATACATAGCTTGTCCCAAAATTGAATGCTGTTCATATATGAGTACCCAAAGAGGTGGGAGTAAGAAAATGAGGGAATCAAAAGGCTTCTATGAGTACTCAAATAGGTGAGAATAAGAAAATGAGGGAATCAAAAGGCTACTATGAGTACCAAAAGAGGTGAGAATAAGAAAATGAGGGAATCAAAAGGCTTCTATGAGTACTCAAAGAGGTGAGAATAAGAAAATGAGGGAATCAAAAGGCTTCTATGAGTACCCAAAGAGGTGAGAATAAGAAAATGAGGGAATCAAAAGGCTACTATGAGTACCAAAAGAGGTGAGAATAAGAAAATGAGGGAATCAAAAGGCTTCTATGAGTACTCAAAGAGGTGAGAATAAGAAAATGAGGGAATCAAAAGGCTTCTATGAGTACCCAAAGAGGTGAGAATAAGAAAATGAGGGAATCAAAAGGCTTCTATGAGTACTCAAAAAGGTGAGAATAAGAAAATGAGGGAATCAAAAGGCTTCTATGAGTACTCAAAAAGGTGAGAATAAGAAAATGAGGGAATCAAAAGGCTTCTATGAGTACTCAAATAGGTGAGGATAAGAAAATGAGGGAATCAAAAGGCTTCTATGAGTACTCAAATAGGTGAGAATAAGAAAATGAGGGAATCAAAAGGCTTCTATGAGTACTCAAATAGGTGAGGATAAGAAAATGGGGTCTTATTCATCCTCTATGAGTACCTAAAGAAGTAAAAAAAGAAATTGGGGTCATCAAACAATTTCTATGAGCACCCCAAAAAAACAAAATTTGAAAAGAGATAGTTTTAAATAGATTCCGTTTTATTAGCAATCCTCTCAATGATCTCCCCAAGCTCATCCGGCCGGTGAAACTCAATCGGCGAGACACCTTTCTCAAACTGAATCGTATCCGCTTCAACCAGCAGCACATACCGTCCATTGATCTTACCTAGGTGAATGTTCTCCCCAAAGTCGGCAAGCAATCCTTTAATAGACGTTTCACCAAGCTTCATTTTCAGCTCAGCTTCAGGAGTGTGTTCAACAATCTGAGCTGCAGCTTCAATCACTTGGTGCGTGTCTAATCGCTCTTGAATTTCGCGCTTTTCGCTTGCTTCCCAAATTTCCATGTCATGTTCGAACTGCTGGCGCTCCTGGCTGTTTTCCTCGTAGGTTTCGAGGACATGCTCCTGGACCATGCTCATCACTTGGGTTTTCATGATTTCGGGCATGGATTCTCCGTATTCGACGAATTTTAAGAAGTCTTCAAAGTAGCGGGCGTGTGAGGCCTGATGAATTTTCAGCTCGCCCGGCTCTGTCATACCTTCCTCAGGCATATGCGGGTACTGGATTGATTTCATGTTTTTTGTTGTGATCGCCATTTGCACGTTGCGGATGAGCGTGGATTCATCAGAGATTGAAGCAACTTTTGGTTCAAAATCACATTTTAAGATGAACAAAAAAGTATCTTCAAAGTACTTTTCTGGAGTGGCGGAAAGAACTAGAAATGCCCCGCCGCGAACTGCGCTTGCATCTAAATAAGCCCCGACAAATCGTTCGCTGGCTTCTTTAAACGATTCTTTTGTATCAGCAGTCAGCGCTTTGTGGAAAAGGTTGTAGTTCGGATTAGAATCCAGCTCATAGCCTGGCTCAACGACAAAGTGGCCAAGCTTCGTCGGAACCTGTTCGCTGCGCGGATGCTTCTCGACTTTGCGCTTGACGATTTTCTTCAATTCGCCGTCCAAAAAGTCTTTCAGTGCGTTTCCTTCGTATTCTTCTGTTGTTAATGTTTGAAAATGCTTGTATTGTTTATTGGCATTCTCCTCTTTGCCATCCACTTGGATAAGGTAAAAAGAGAGATAGTTAATGTTGAATTCCATAGATTCACCTGCTTCTTTTTCAGTTCCTCAAGTGTAAAAGATTGGACTAAAGCAGTCAATCTATTACACTATTTTTATCAAAAGAAGAAGAGGAGAAAATAGATAGAATTTTCAATTAAAATATTGCAATTTTTTCCGGTTATGTGTATAATCCTCTTAACTAAACGTATTTCACGCCTAAAGAGTTAGCCCTCTTGTGTTCCGTGATCTAGTTTATAACCAGCTTGAATAGGATTTTTATAATCTGCTGAATTGTCTTTGGAAGAGCTTATTAACGTTGACAAAAGCCAGCTGCCTTTAGTGTGCAGCTGGCTTTTTTATATTTACAATAAAGGGGATGAGGTAAATGATGAACTTTAACTTATCAGAAGAACAAAATGCAGTAAGGAAAATGGTCCGTGATTTCGTAGATAAAGAAATTAATCCGAATATTGCAGAGTGGGATTCAGCTGGGCATTTCGAGCCTGCCATATTGAAAAAGCTTGCAGAGCTTGGACTTATGGGAATTTGTATTCCGGAAGAATACGGCGGCAGCGCCATGGACTACAATACACTTGCAATTGTATGCGAGGAGCTTGAGCGCGGCGATACAGCTTACCGTACAGCTGTTTCGGTTCATACGGGTTTGAACAGCCTGACGCTGCTGCAATGGGGAAATGAAGAACAAAAGCAGAAATACTTAGTACCGCAAGCGAAAGGCGAAAAGGTTGGGGCGTTTGGATTAACAGAGCCGAATGCGGGATCTGATGTGGCTGCGCTTCAAACGACTGCAGTTTTAGAAGGTGATTATTACATACTGAACGGTCAGAAGACGTGGATTTCTTTATGTGATTATGCGGATCATTTCCTCGTGTTTGCCTATACGGATAAAAGCAAAAAACATCATGGCATCTCAGCATTTATTGTCGAACGCACAATGCCGGGCTTTAATTCAAAAGCAATCAAAGGCAAGCTTGGGATCCGCGCAGGCAACACAGGAGAAATTTTCTTTGATCATATTAAAGTTCCGAAAGAAAATCTGCTTGGGCAAGTTGGAGACGGCTTTAAAATTGCGATGTCCGCACTTGATAACGGGCGTTTCACAGTTGCAGCAGGAGCATGCGGGCTCATTAAGGCATGTATTGAAGAAAGCGTGAACTACTGTCACGAACGGAAAACGTTCGGAAAAGAAATTGGAAAGCATCAGCTCGTTCAGCAAATGATCGCAAAAATGGAAGCTGGCTATCAAATGTCGCGGCTGCTGGTATTCCGTGCAGGCTGCCTGAAAAACGAAGGCAAGCGCAATACGAGAGAAACGTCGCTTGCAAAATGGCAGTCCTGTGATTTCGCAAACGAAGCAGCTAACGATGCCGTGCAAATTCACGGGGCATATGGATATTCCAACGAATATCCAGTCGAACGCTTCTTGAGAAATTCAAAAGCACCAGTCATTTATGAGGGAACAAGAGAGATCCACACGATCATGCAGGCGGAATACGTTTTAGGATACCGTGAAGATAAAGCACTTTCGAGTATGCTGCCCAGCTGGCCGTTTGAAGAGGCTAAGGAAAAAGTAAAAAGGTAAATGTGGAAGCCCGCGGCGGATAGCTGCGGGTTTTGTTAATATGTTCAAATTTTATTAGGTTCCTCTTTGTGCGGCAGGGGTATTGGATCGTTAGGACTTTTTAGGAAATTCACTTTTGTTCACATTTATACGGAATTAAGTTGAAAAGTCTTGGAATTAATTTGAAAAGTCTTGGAATTAAGATATAAAGTCTCGGAATTAAGTTGAAAAGTCTCGGAATTAAGTTGAAAAGTCTTGGAATTAAGTTAGAAAGTCTCGGAATTAAATTGGACAGTCTCGGAATTAAATTGGACAGTCTCGGAATTAAGTTAAAAGTCTCGGAATTAAGATATAAAGTCTCGGAATTATTTCGAAAAGTACCGGAATTACTTCCGCCGCTCCAAAATAATCCAGAACACAAGTCGCAATCACTTTATTTCATAACGGGAACCCTCAAAAGAAAGCAGGATTCCCCCGATAAATAAAGAAGTAAGTCAGTATCAAATTGGGGTTTTTGTCGAAAGGACGGGCTGCACGATGCATTCACAGACGATGTTTATTGCCGGCCATGCACGTTTGCCAGCAGGAATGGCTGCAAAAAATGTATATGATATGCTGACCATTACGGTTGAAATTGATAAAAGGTATGCGGTGATTTTGGAAGCGTCCTGTACACTTGCGACAGAACACGGGAGAGATTTCGTCGGACGCCTGCTTCGCGGCTACAGTCTTTTGCATGGTGTGGATGAAGTTGTTCAGCATGTAAAAGAAAACTACTGCGGGAAAGCCATTCATGCGATTGTTGCCGCTCTATCAGACCTTCATTTTCAGTATCAGCAGCTGAAATTAGAGAGGTGACAGGGATGAATGCGAAGATCATTGAACATATTCCTTTTCCATGTATTGTGACGTCAAACAGCCATATCATTTTACACAGCAATGAAGTTGTCCTGAAATTTACCAAGCGCATTGGCGTTCAAAATATGAAAGTCAGCGAGTTATTTGATGTGTGGGAAGAACTCGAAGGCGGGAAACTGATCCATGCGAGCAGCAATGGCTCAAGCTGTATTTTTATGAAGACAAAGCTTGCCGATTCTTCTGACAAGCTCTATATTGGAACCGTTTCCACTGAGCTGATTTCCTTGATAAATGAGCTTAAGGAGTCGAAGAGGGTCAATCGGGAACTTGATGCAATTATCGAAAATTCATATGACGGCATTTATATTACAGATAAAGAGGGAATTACGTTAAAGACGAATTCAGCGATTGAGCGGATAACCGGCATTCCGAAAGATTACTATATCGGGAAAAATGTGAATGCCCTTATTAACCGCGGCATTCTTGAAAATTCAGTCACTCATAAAGTATTGGACAAAAAACGGAGTGTTTCCGTCGTTCAGCTGAACCGGGCAGGGAAAGAAACGCTCCTCACCGGCAATCCGGTATTTAACGATAAAGGCGAAATCGAGAGCATCGTGACAAATATCCGTGATCTCTCAGAGCTTAACGAACTTCAAAGTGCATTGCGGAAAGCTACGAAATTGAATGACAGCTATAAAAAAGAAATTGAGAGGTTAAAAGGAAAAAAAGATTTGAACGGAGATGTCGTCATTAAAAGCGAAGAATTGGTCTCCATTTATGAAACGGCTGACAGAGTTGTGGATGTAGATGCAACAATTTTAATCCTAGGGGAAACCGGAGTCGGCAAGGACGTGCTTGCCCGCTACATTTACAGCAAAAGTGCCCGTGCAGGAAAGGGTGAGTTCATTAAAGTGAATTGCGGGGCGATCCCTGCTGATTTGCTTGAATCGGAGCTGTTTGGCTATGAAGCAGGCGCTTTTACGGGAGCGAATAAACATGGGAAACCAGGCATGTTTGAAATGGCGCACAAGGGTGTCGTGTTTTTGGATGAAATCGGCGAGATGCCGCTAAGTCTTCAGGTAAAGCTGCTGCGTGTCATACAGGAAAAAGAAATTCAGCGCGTAGGCGGAACTTCACCCAAAAAAGTGGATGTCAGAATCCTTGCCGCCACAAATAAAGATCTTAAGGACATGGTTCAAAACGGAGAGTTCCGTGAGGATTTATTCTACCGTTTAAATGTTGTCCCGATTCTCATTCCTTCGCTAAGGGACCGAAAAAGCGATATCCTGCCGCTGACGGAGCTTTTTTTGGAAAAAGCCAACAAAAGGTATGAGAAGAAGAAACGGATGGATACGGCTCTTAAAGATTTTTTTTATACATACAGCTGGCCTGGAAATGTACGGGAGCTTGCGAATTTAATTGAAAGACTCGTCTTAATCAGCGAAGAGGATTTATTAAAGACCCGGCATCTTCCTTCAGAGTATAAGCGGCAGGAAGGACCCATTCATATTTCTAAAATTGTCACATTGAAGGAAGCGGCAGAGCTTGCTGAGGAGAAGATCTTGTCGCTTGCGGTTAAAAAGTACAAAACGACCTATGAAATTGCTGAAGCTCTAGACAGCAGCCAGCCTACGATTGTGAGAAAGATGAAGAAGTATGGATTGTGTTTCGAACAGCCTGTCCAATAAAACGCCTCCCGAACCCGGGCAGTCTGCAGGAGAATCCTTCATACAATTGTCGAATATTAGCATATAATCTCGTGGTACAATAAAACATATTGAATCATGAGGAGAGAATACTTATGGAAGAAACAGCTCGCACAGGCAAGAATTATACAGCGATTATCGTCACACTTTCCCTTGTCGTAAATGCGATTATTCTTGGTTTGTTCTTTTTGCCGATCGGCTATGGCGGCGAAGTTAAATTTGATATTCATATTTTTCCGCGGATAAATGCCGTACTGAACAGCTTTACGTTTGTTTTTCTAGTCATAGCGCTTGTCTCCATTATTAAGAAAAATGTGAAGCTGCATAAAGGCTTTATTTTAGCCGCTTTTACTACGACATTGCTTTTCTGTGTGTCTTATCTGACGTATCACTACATGTCAGGTGAAACAACGCGTTTTGGCGGAGAAGGTTTCATTCGAAATGTCTATTTCTTCATTCTGATTACACACAGCTTCCTTGCTGCAATCATTGTTCCGCTTGCCCTGTTCTCACTTGTCTGGGGCTGGACAGGCCAGCTTACAAAGCACCGCAGGATTGTACGCTGGAGTATGCCGATCTGGTTATATGTAAGCTTTACGGGTGTCATTGTTTACTTGATGATCTCACCGTATTATTGAAAAAGAGCTCAGCTTGCGCTGAGCTTTTTTTATTCATTTTTTTCAATAAATAGATAATCAGTCTGGGAAATGACGTCCAGTTTCTTCCCATTTTCTCGTACGTTGTCAAAGCCCAGGATACCACCACATAACCCACAAGAAACGTCTTAACGTAGCTTTTTAATAGTACTTCGTCGTTAAGTAGTCGTGGCCATAGTATTAAAATGTAAAAAACACCCCGAAGGATGTTTATCATGTTTCTTAATGATCTTCTTGTCTTGTAATGATTTCATTTCGTTCTCCACCATCAGCAAGTTCTTCTGAGAATTCATAATCATTTTCATGTTTAGATGAAACTAATTTTGAGGACCGAATTTCTTTTGAAGACAAGTTGTTGTTAGGAGCAGCTTCTTTATTCATTTTTCCCATTCGATTTCATCCTTCCTCTTTTTTTTAGTATGTGACTAATAATAAAAGGACATTCAATTTAATAAAATTAGCATCACCAAAGTTTTTATTGCTTAACGGGGTACTGATGCATAGCCATCAAGATAAAAATAAAAAACACACCAAAACGCAAAAAGGGCTACTTTTTCTGTAAAATCAATAGAAAAAAAGAATTTTTTCGTTAAGGGGATACAAATATATCTTAGCTTGAAGGGCATGTGTCAAACTGATTAATTGTAGTGAAGGATGTGCCCTCACTACAATTAAAGACTTTAATGCCTGTTAAAACCAAATTTGTTATATAAAGCATCAAATTGAATTTTCAAACTTTGCAATATGTCATCTTCGATTGTTATCCATGCATCAGGTAAGCTTATGTCACCTGAAACTTCTTTTGATCTTCCCCAATATCTTTCCGGATTTGTGGCCAATGTGACTCTATCAACGTCCATTATTTGGATTTTAATTATAAAATCCCCTTTAACCTCAGCAAGACTCAACAGTTCAAATATCTCTCTCACGTGCTCCACAATTTTGTTTTCAAGACCTTGAGATGGAATTTGACTTCTACTTAGGATGCCTTTATCCACAACTTCAACTACACCGTTTCTGTATATCTGGGTATAAGAATGTTTATTGCTAGTAATTAAGCCTTCAGAGTTAGTTCCAGGAGTCCATTCACTTGCATAGATAGGCTTAAATTTAACTTGATTTTGTGATAAATTGATTTTTTGCAGGTCATATTGTGTTTCATAGTTCTTATTTGCAAATCCATCTAAAGGCAATATGAACATCGTGAAAGTGTGGGACATATCATCAAATTTAATATGTGTATTACCCTCTCTGATCTCAGCCATTCTTTTTTCATAGTACTCATTTATACGGCCAATAATTTCATCTTTCTTAGCTGCTCCAAACTCTTCATTCATCTGAGAAAGTATTTCAAGGACATTTGCTAGAAAATCTTTTGAATCCTCTTTTAGTTCTACGTTCTCAAGCTGGCTCTTTAATGCAATGATTCTTTGTTCCATTCCAATTCCTCCCCAATAATAGTGTCACATAGTAACAGAATAATTTTACTATGTATTTCAAAAACTTGTAATATGTGACAATATTATTTATTTCCATTTTTGGAAGGAATAACACTTATTTAAGCAATTTAAATTTAAAATCTTTTTGTAATTCATGAATAGAATACAAGCCATCAATCCCAAAATCTACAGCATATTTAAAAGCCATGTCTGCTTTAAATCCGAACCTAACGTATTCAGTGGCTGCATCGATAGTGTATGGAGAATGCTTTTGAAAATCTATCCCGTCCCCATCTGATCGATTTTCTTCCAGCCCCAAAGTCTGATGACAAGCAAATGAGCAGCGCTGCAATCAAAGTGCAAGGAAGAATAACCCGTTTTTTTATTATTGATACAACGACCTCCATAAATAAAATACTGCATACGCTTCCCATCCCTGCCAGCCTTCAGAGAGTTCTACTAGTTCATCCATAGAAGGCTTCCTCTCTAAACCCAGCTGAGCTTTTATAGCATGATGCAGACCGACGTCTGCAGCAGGAAAAGCAGCTGTCTCCATTAAACATTTCATCATGACATAATCTGCTGTCCATGCACCTACACCGCGAATGCTTAGCAGAAGAGACCGTGCTTCATCTGTTTCTAATCGAAGCAGCTTTTCTTTAGAAAGATCGCCGTTCGAAATCTCCCTCGCAATGCCAAGAATATATTCTGCTTTTCTCTTTGTGAATTGAAGGTTTTGAAGATCTGATATCTCAAGTGAAGCAATCACTTCAGCTTTTGGAAAAAGCCACAGCTGTCTTCCTTCAAAATAATGGCACTCACTGAACTGTTCGATTAATCTTCTTTTTAGCGTATAGGCAAAATTAAGATTAATTTGCTGGCCAATGATTGCCCAGGTCAAGGCTTCAAACAAATCGGGAATGCCAATGATCCGCAGTCCGTAATGCTTAGTGACGACGTTTCTTAATAGTTCATCCTTTTCAGCAAGCTCGTAAAAAGGCTGCATGTCCCTGTCTAAATCAAATAGAGTCCAGATGTATTTGGCTGCTTGTACACGGGTGAACTTGTCAGGTGTAAGATCAGGGAATTCAATGACTAGTCTATCTTGCTTCAATGACACCTTCATCATGACCCTATTACCATCGATTTCGATCCATTTGAGCAGGAACCCCTCTTCGACATGGTGAAGAACTTCAGCAGAGGATCTTCCGAGAAACGCAAGACATTCACTGAAGGCAAAATCATTTGGAGGGATTAATTCTATGTAACTCTTATGATCAATCCATTTACTTTGCAGAAAATCAGGAAAACATTTTTTGCATGAGCGGAACTGCTGGTTTTCAGCATCGGCTGCCGATTGGAAAAAAATAACATTCTCAGGAAGCGGTTTTTTTGCATAACAGGAGGGTAAACAATAGATTTTAGTGGTTTTTACGCCGGTGTAGAATACGCCATCAAACGTTTTGTCAGCAGATAGCATCGCTTTAAGCATTGTGCTGCGGGGTAACACTGTCATGATTTCATCCCCTCTCTTTATTAAAAATGATACCACTATTTTACATATTTTTGTATGATGACGTAGATTTCATCACTTACTTTTCTTATATCATGTCCCTCTAACATGTGAAAGGATATGAAAACGTGAGTCATGTACATACAGTAGAGAAAGCAATCAAAGGTAATGAAGAAGCATTTAAAGAGCTGATTATAAATCGGTTTTTTTATATGTCCGGAATACTTCAGAACGTGTAGTGACGAAAATTTTAATCCGCACGGCTTAGAAAAAGAAAAAATCGTTTTAATCGAGAGTGCAATAGACCGGTTTTTCAAATAATTCAATCCTGAATCCTCTCATTCAAAAATGAATCACCAAAACCCTCCTATATCGACATGTGTGATTCAAAAATGAATCTTCTGCACCTGACACTCACATTACCTCAGCATTTCCACAGTTGGCACACTTCTTGCATCTATAAAACTAAGAATCTAAAAGGGGGATATATAGATGCAGGCAACGGTTACTCAGGAAATTGAACAAATGAAGAAAATGGTGAAGAGCTTTGTAGATAATGAGGTTGAACCATACGCACAGCAGATTGAAGATGAAGACAAGATTCCGGATCATTTAGTAGAGCAGGCGAAGGACCTTGGTCTTTTCGGCATCAGCATTCCAGAAGAGTACGGCGGGATCGGGCTGAATGCGGTTGGAAAAGCAGTGGTGCTTGAACAGCTCGGACATACGCATAATGGTTTTGTCAGCTTAATCAGTGCACATACAGGAATCGGAAGCACAGGTTTAGTGAAGCTTGCTTCCGAACAGCTGAAGCAAAAATATTTGCCTGATATGGCAGCCGGCAAGAAAATCGCCGCGTTTGCTTTGTCAGAGCCCGGTGCTGGTTCCGATGCTACGAACCTTGCAACTCGTGCAGAAAAACGGGGAAATCAGTGGATATTGAACGGGACAAAGCATTTCATTACGAATGCGCCGGTTGCTGATGTTTTTACAGTCTTCGCGCTAACAGATAAAGAAAAAGGAGCAAAAGGGGGAATTACCGCATTTTTGATTGAAAAAGATTTTCCGGGATTCATGCTCGGAAAAAAAGATAAGAAAATGGGGCTGCGCGGATCTCATACCGCACAATTGATTTTTGAAGATTGCGTGGTGCCTGAGGAAAATGTAATCGGGGAAGTCGGCATGGGATATATGTCAGCGCTGAAAATATTAAGCGAAGGACGTGTGGGGCTTGCAGCAAGAGCAGTTGGATCGTGCGATAAGTTGATAGCGCTTTCAGCTTCATACGCAAAAGAACGGGTTCAATTCGGAAAACCGATTGCTGATAATCAGGCGATTCAATGGATGCTTGCCGATATGGCGACGGAAACGGAAGCTGCCAGAACACTGACATACATGGCTGCTTCTATGATTGATGAAGGAAAAAAGGTCATTAAGGAAGCATCGATGGCAAAGCTGTTTGCTTCAGATGTTTTCAACCGGGTAGCGGACAAAGCGGTACAGATTCACGGGGGAATGGGCTATGTTTCGGATTATCCAGTAGAGCGTTTTTACCGTGATGCCCGGATTACGAAAATTTATGAGGGAACAAACGAAATTCAGCGTCTGATCATCGCAAGACGTGTACTGGAAGAAAATTGAGCAAGAGCGGATAGGGGGAGTTAGATGCGCTGGACTGTGCTTGTTTTACTGTTCTTTGGGATGTTCATTAACTTTGCGGATAAATCGATTACGGGTCTTGCAGCTGTACCGATTATGAAGGAATTTAATCTTTCCTATGCCGATTGGGGTCTTGTCGGAAGCAGTTATTATTGGCTGTACCCGGTAACAGGGATTTTCGGAGCAGCATGGGCCGACCGGATCGGAGCAAAAAAAGTGCTCGGCTTTCTGATGCTGACATGGGCAGTCTTGCAGATAGGTGTGCTTGCCATTGCAGGTCTGCCATTGCTGCTGCTTTACCGTTTTTTACTGGGTGCTTTTGAAGGTCCGTTCAGCCCGATTGCATATAACCATGCAAATACTTGGTTTCCTCCGAAGCTTCGCGGTCTTGCTAATTCTGTCGTTGTTTCAGGAGCTACGTTAGGTGCGATGGTTGCGGCGCCCATTCTTGTGGCGCTTATCCATATTTTCGGATGGCGCATTGCCTTCGCCTTTTTAGGAGTGGCAAGTATTGTCTGGTTTGCCGCGTTTCAATTCACGCGTGACGTTCCGAGAGCTGAAGAACTGGAAGAAGACGAAAAACCGAAGAAGAAGCAGCTTGAAAAGCTTGATATAAAAGCTTTTTTAATCCTGCTGTCTAGGCCATCAGCCTTGTTCACGACGCTTGCATATTTTTCAACCTACCTGCTTGTTGTCTGGTTTGCCGTATGGCTGCCTGTTTACTTAGTAAAAATCGTCAACATGTCAAACATTGAGATGGGCTATGCGGTATCAGGCATTGGCGTTGTTTCAGTCGGAGTTTATATCGGCGTTTCCGTTTTATCTGACAGAATGTTTAAACGGAATAAGGACTGGCAGATTTCCAGGGTGTATGTAGTTGGACTGGCCATGATCATCGGTGCGCTGCTGCTCGCTTCAACGGCTTTTTTTACAAATGCCGTCTGGGTCATTATTGCCATGTGCCTTGCAAAAGGTCTTACATATGGAATTTTAACGATAGGACCAACCATCATCATCCATCTGCTTCCGGAGCGGGGCGGGCTGATGACGAGTATTTTAACTTCATCAGGCAACCTGGCAGGCATTGTTGGACCTTTAATTACAGGTTATATCGTAGGATCATCCGGTAATAACAGTGCGGCCGGCTTTGATTTGTCCATCATTTTCATGGCAGGTCTGATTACGTTATTTGGGATTTTGTTCACTGTTTTTGTAAGACCTAATTCGAAAGTGGACCTTGCATCAGATAATCATGCCGCAATCGGAAAGTAAGGAGGGGTAATGTGGAACGTACGATTCAGCGTCCCTGGCATTCTTTTTATCAGCACGGGGAGGTTCATATTCCGGAACAGTCTGTTTATACGATGCTTAAGAAAACGGCTGAACGCTATGGCGGGCAAACCGCGATTATTTTCGAAGAGGAAGACCTGTCATATCTTGAGCTTAAGAGCAAAGTCGATTTGCTGGCAGGCAAATGGAACGAAATGGGGTTCAAAAAGGGTGAGCGCATTGGATTAATGCTTGCCAATCACCCCGATTACGTCATTTCATATTATGCTGCTCATGCACTGGGGCTGATTGTGGTGCAGATTAATCCGATGTACACAGCAAGAGAGCTGCTTCAAATCATAACAGATGCTGAAGTGACTTCGATCGTGGCAGATGCCTCGGGCAGGAAAACAATTAATGAAGTCAGCGGCCTGTATTCCTTCAGATATATGATGGCTTCTCAGCTGTCAGAATCAGACGGCCGTTATCTGAAGCTTGAAGAGTTAATAGCCTTTGGAATTCCTTTAAAAAGTCCTGCTGAAATCAATGCGAAGGAAGATGTGGCAGTCATTCAGTACACAGGAGGAACTACAGGGAAAATGAAGGGCGCGATGCTGACACATTTTAATCTGACAGCCAACGTCTATCAGAGCTGCCTAATGTACGGGGAATCAATGGTTCAGGGAAAAGAAACGGTGCTGATCGCAACACCGCTCTATCATGTGTACGCCATGACAAGCGGCATGAATTTGGGGATCTTCATTGGAGGCAGACTGCTTTTATTCAGAAAGTTCGAGATTGATGATGTGCTTGCGAAAATCAAAAAGCATAGGCCTACTTTTTTTCCGGGCGTACCGAAGATGTACATCGCTTTTGTCAATCATCCTGAGATTGAAGAGGCAAAGCTGAGTTGTCTAAAGTTATGTTCGTCAGGATCTGCTCCGCTTCCGGTTGAAATCATTCAGCGTTTCGAACGCTTGACGGGAACGCGGATTGGGGAAGGATTCGGATTGTCAGAAGCTTCGCCTTCCACACACCGCAATCCGCCGTTTGGCAAAAGAAAAATCGGCAGCATCGGTATTCCGGTTCCAGAAACAGACTGCATGATTGTGGATAAGGACAACCGGGAGCTAGGGGCAAAAAGTGTCGGGGAGCTTTTGATCAAGGGTCCGCAAATTATGAAGGGCTACTGGAACAATGCAGCTGAAACACACGCAGCGCTGCAAAATGGCTGGCTGTACACCGGGGATCTGGCGACGATGGATGATGAAGGTTACTTTTATATTGTCGGCCGCAAAAAAGAAATGATCATTTTGGGCGGTTTTAATATTTATCCGCAGGAAATCGAAGGTGTCCTCTATGAGCACCCGGATGTGAAGGAAGCGGCTGTTGTAGGATTGCCTGATGAAGAGCACGGAGAAAGAGTGAAAGCGTATGTTGTGCCAAAGGATGGGAAGACAATTGATAAAGAAGAGCTGAGAGGCTATTGCTATACAAAACTGACACCCTATAAAGTTCCAAAGCAGTTTGATGTGCGAGACAGTCTGCCGCGGAATACGGTTGGAAAACTGTTAAAACGGCTGCTGATAAAAGAAGAATCAGAGAGAGGGGACAACCTGAATGGGAATTGAATCAATTGAAAAAGCAGCTGTGATTGGAGCAGGGACAATGGGATCGCAAATCGCGATGGTCTGCTCACTTGCAGGATATCCGGTTACATTGCAGGATGTAAGCGGGGAAAACCTTGAAAAAGCAAAGCAGTTTTTAGGTGTACAAATGGAGAAGCGAGTGAAAAAGGGAAGGTTTACCGCAGAGGAAGTTGAAACTGCGTTCAGCCGGATTTCGTTTACCGCGTCTCTTGATGAATTAAGGGAAGCAGATCTTGTTATTGAAGCGATCGTTGAAAAACTGGATGTAAAAAGAGCGCTATTTAAGAAGCTGGATGAGATCACACCGCCGCATGCCATTTTGGCCACAAACAGCTCAACAATCGTCAGCTCAAAAATAGCGGATGTAACTGGCCGTCCCGATAAGGTCTGCAACATTCACTTCTTCAACCCTGCATTAGTAATGGAGCTTGTGGAAGTTGTGAAAGGACCGCACACCTCTGATGAAACTGCTCAAACGTCAATGGACTTTGTGAAAAAGATTAATAAGCTGCCAGTTTTATTGAATAAAGAAATCTCAGGATTTATTGCCAACCGCATTTTAGGAAAACTGATGGATGAAGCGGTGTACCTTTTTGAAAACGGCTATGCAGCCTTTGAAGAAATCGACCTCGTTTGTACAAAAGCGCTGAATCATCCGATTGGCCCGTTCGCCTTAATGGATCTGACCGGCATTGATGTCAACTATTTTGTCAGAATGCAGCGCTATGAGGAAAGCGGAAATGAGCGTGATAAGCCTGCCAAGATCGTTCAGGAAAAGGTGGAAAAAGGGGAGCTGGGCAGAAAAACCGGCAAAGGTTTTTACACATATGACAACAAAAAGGCAGCAGTGAAATAGGGGGGATTCTGTGCAAAAAGTCAGTGTAATTGGTGCAGGAACGATGGGCCGGGGGATTGCCTTTGCATGTGCGGCTGCAGGGTTTTCAGTTGTTGTTCAGGATATTCATGAACAATCGCTGAATACTTGCCGCGCCTATGTGTCAAAGCAATTCGAAAAAATAGGCAAGACAGATGCAGAGGCCAACATGATCTACACTACTGAACTAAAGCAGGCAGCAGAAGACGCAGATCTCATTATTGAAGCAGTGCTTGAAGTGATGGAACTGAAAATCAGCGTGTTTAAAGAGCTTGACCGCTATGCTAAACCTTCAGCGATTATGGCAACCAATACATCAACTTTGAGCCCGACTGAAATCGGTGCCCAAACAAGCCGCCCCAAGCAGTGCATTGCGCTTCACTTTTTCAATCCTGTGCCAAAAATGAAGCTGATCGAAGTCATTTGCGGCCTGGAAACGTCCGAAGACACAATCGATGCGTGCTTTCAATTTGGAGAAGCACTTGGAAAAGAATGCGTAAAGATTAATGAGTTTCCCGGTTTTGCTGTCAGCCGCATGAATTGTCTGATCGGAAATGAGGCGATGACAATGGTGATGGAGGGAGTCGGTTCTGTTCAGGATATCGATAAGGCGATGAAGCTGGGCTTAAATCATCCAATGGGACCGCTTGAACTTGCTGACTTAGTCGGGCTCGATACGAGGCTCAGGAATATGGAATATCTTTATAAAACGCTTGGCGAAAAATTCCGTCCGTGTCCGATCCTTGTGAAATATGTAAAGGCAGGCTGGCTAGGGAAAAAAAGCGGCCGGGGATTTTATAAATACAGCCAGGGGGCAAGCTCATGAACTTTCAATTTGATGAGGACATTCAATTTTTAAAACGGAGCGTCCGTGATTTTGTTCAAACAGAAGTTGAAGCTGTTGCGATGGAAATTGAGGAATCAAATGCGATACCTGAACGGATCATTTCGATGTCAAAGGAACTGGGGCTTTTCGGATTAAGCATTCCGGAGCAATACGGAGGTCTAGGCATCGGAATGGTTGGAAAATGTGCTTTGTATGAAGAAATCGGTGCAACTCATAACGGATATACGACGTTAATCGGTGCTCATACAGGCATTGGAACAGTCGGAATTGTCGAGATGGGAAATGAACAGCAAAAGCAGAAGTACCTGCCTGCCATGGCGAGCGGCGAGAAAATCGGCGCCTTTGCCTTAACAGAGCCGAGTGCCGGCTCTAATGCGACAAATCTTAAAACGTCTGCTGTGAAAAAGGGAGATAAATATATTCTTAACGGCACGAAGCATTACATCACAAATGCGACTGAGGCAGATGTATTTACTGTGATGGCCGTAACGGACTCTTCAAAAGGTGCAAAGGGCATCACGTCTTTTATCATAGAAAAAGATTTTCCGGGATTCCAAGTAGGAGCTGTTGAAAAGAAAATGGGGCTCCGCGGTTCACATTCAGCTGAGATCATTTTAGAAGATTGTGAGGTTCCCGCTGAAAATATACTTGGTGAAGAGGGCCATGGGTATGTGAATGCTCTTAAAATCCTCGCAAATGGACGTGCAGGTCTTGCGGCCCGAAATCTGGGATCGTGTCAAAAGCTGCTTGACCTATCGATGACGTATTCCCAGGAAAGAGTGCAATTTGATGTTCCTATTTTTGAACATCAGGCAGTTTCCCATATGATTGCAGAGATGGCGATGGAAATTGAAGCCCTGCGGTCGTTTACCTACCGGGTCGCCTGGATGGTGGACGAAGGCATGAAGGTGATTAAAGAAGCGGCGATGCTGAAGCTGTTCGGATCTGAAGTGTATAACCGTGTGGCAGATAAAGCCGTTCAGGTACATGGCGGAATCGGCTATATTGCTGATTACCCCATCGAGCGATTTTTCCGGGATGCACGGATTACGAGAATCTATGAAGGCACTTCCGAAATTCAGAAAAACATCATTGCAGGTCAATTGAAAAAGCAATATCAATAAAGGAAGGAGCAGCGAAACCATGGAAACCATTGTAATTGCAAGTGCCGTGCGAACACCAATTGGCCGGTACGGAGGAGCGCTAAAAGATGTTGGGGCCAGTTTTTTGGCTTCCTATGCGATAAAGGAGGCACTTAGTAGAGCAGGAGTTTCTGCAGAACAGGTCGATGAAGTCATTTTAGGGGAAGTCAGACAAACCACCCTTGCCTCTAATGTTGCGAGAGTTGCAGCTCTTCGGGCTGGTATTCCGGAAACAGCTCCTGCATTTTCAATTAACCGGCTTTGCGCTTCAGGTATGCAGGCCATAGCCTCAGCCGTACAGCAAATTCAGTCAGGGCAGGCTGAAATCGTTGTTGCCGGCGGCACGGAGAATATGAGCCAGGCGCCGATTTATCTTCGAGGCTCCCGTTTTGGCGGAGATGCTGCTCATTTGGTTGATTCAAATAAAGAGAACGGGCAGCAGCCAAAGGAAACGTTTGGGGAGCATCTCGGAATGGGCATTACAGCTGAAAATGTTGCCGAGAAATATCAAATTTCCAGAGAAGATCAGGATGCCTTTGCCCTTGAAAGTCAAAAGAGAGCGGAGAAGGCAAATCGAAATCTGCTCTTTCAGGATGAAATAGTGCCGATTGATGTTCCTCATAAGAAAGGGTCTGCTTTATTTAATACAGATGAACATCCGCGCCCTGAAACAACCTATGAAAAGTTATCACAATTAAAGCCTGCATTCAGAAAATCTGGGACAGTGACCGCTGGAAATGCATGCGGACGCAATGACGGGGCAGCCGCTTTAGTCCTGATGGCAGAAAGCAAAGCAAAGGAGCTCAATATAAAGCCGATTGCGAGAGTAGCAGATTGGGCGGCGGCAGGTGTTTCCCCTGAAATTATGGGCATTGGTCCGGTACCGGCTGTGCGGAAGCTTTTAGAAAGAACCAATAAAAGCATCGGCGATATTGATGTGTTTGAACTGAATGAAGCATTTGCTTCTCAAGCCCTTGCTGTAATCAGAGAGTTAGAGCTTGATAGAAAAAAAGTCAACGTAAATGGCGGGGCAATTGCACTCGGCCATCCACTCGGCGCGACAGGTGCAAGAATTGTGACGACGCTGGTTCATGAGATGAAACGGAGAGATCACAGGCTTGGTGTGGCGACGCTCTGTGTTGGAGGAGGCCAGGGAATGGCCATGATGATTGAACTCATATAAGAGCCGAAAGGAGCGGGGCAGATGCTGGACATTATGCATTCTTCTTTTTTTGACCATTTGTCCCTTCGGAGGGAGCAGAATCAAGGAGAAGAAATTATCATTTCCGCTGTGATTGAAAAGGAGCATCTAGCAGATTCCGAAACGATTGGGAGCGGGATTTTTTACACGATGCTTGATATTGCTATGGGAACAGCTGCATCTAAAGCGGGAGGTGTTCCTTCTGCAACAATTGCCTTAACAACAACCATTTTTGATTCATCCGTCAAGTCGTCGTTATTATGCAGGGCTAAAGTGACTCACTGTTTTGAGGGCATGGCATCTGCTGAAGGCTGGGTCTTCGACGAATACAAGACCCTGATTGCGAAAAGCCAGGCAGATTTTAAACTGCTGAAAAAAAGGAGCTGAAGAAAGATGAACACTTTTGCAAATATTGAGATCAGAAAATCAGATGGACTTGCTTATCTTGTCATCAATAGACCTGAGCTTCGAAATGCCTTAAATAAAGAAACGTTAAATGAAATGATGGAAGCATTAGAAATCCTTGCAGCAGATGATGAGACCGGATGTGTGGTGTTTACCGGAAGCGGCGAAAAATCATTTGCTGCAGGGGCTGATATCCGCCAGCTGAAGTCAAGAACAGCACTTGATGTCTTTAACCGCGGAGGCATGCAGCAGGTTTATGATTACATAGAAGCCTACGATAAACCAACAATCGCCATGGTGAATGGGTATGCACTTGGCGGAGGCTGCGAGCTTGCGATGGCATGTGATATCCGGATTGCTTCAGAAAATGCCAAGTTCGGACTGCCTGAGCTGAATTTATCCATCATACCAAGTGCCGGCGGAACACAGCGGCTTGCAAGACTTGTTGGAAAAGGTGCAGCAATGGATATGATTCTAAGAGGGAAAATCATTGATGCGAAGGAAGCGTACCGAATAGGGTTAGTGTCAGAGATTGCAAGCATCGAAGAGCTGCAGGAAAAAACTGAGGTAACAGCGGGACAAATTCTTTCAAAAGGCCCTCTTGCGGTAAAACTTGCGAAGCTTGCTGTGCATGCAGGATTTGATGCCGATCAAAAAACAGGACTTGTGATTGAAAAGCTAGCGCAGGCTGTTCTTTTTTCAACTGATGATAAAAATGAGGGAACGTCTGCCTTCTTAGAAAAAAGAAAACCTCAATTCACAGCCAAATAAGAAAGGATGAACACACTTGGCCATTCTCGTTCAGGATATTCGGGAAAGCTTTGAAAGCAGCCCTTTTTTCAACCATATGGGAATTGAAATCATTCATTTTGAAGAGCATTCCGTAAAGATTAAGCTCACAATCAAAGAACATGTCCTGAATGCAAATGGAACACTGCACGGCGGTGTTCATGCGACAATGCTCGATTTTATCCAGGGCATGCTGCTCAGATCCATTACGAAAACTAGATGTGCAACACTAAACCTGAACACGCAATACTTGGCAGCCATCTCAGAAGGTGACATTTTCGCAGAAGCAAACGTTTTGCAGCTTGGCTATAAGCTTGCTTTTTTGGAGGGTGAAATAAAAGATTCATTTGGAAAAATAGTGGCCAAGGGAACAGGAACGTTTAAAGTTATCAGAGGATCAGAAAGTATTTAGATGGACGAAGATTATGCATGTGAAATTCGGCAGGGAGTCTAAATAACTGTTTTCCTGCAGGCGGAATAAAACCTGCCGAATGGAAAGTATGCAGATCGGGATATTTGTCCGGGTATGTGCCGGATGGAACGGAATCTGGGATGGAAGGTCGTTCAAACCCTTTATATATAAAGGGTTTTTTGTGCTTGCTGTTAAAATTATTGTCTTTTAAAATTCCTGAAAAATTCATTCTTTTACTCTATCTATTGACTTGAAAGATAGGTTTTCCTGCACATTAATTCTACTAAAATGTGTATTTATTAGGGCTTTTTATCCATGGTAAATGAAGTAAATGTATTCGGGATTGTGTATTTTTATGTAAATGTTATTGTAAAGTAATGATATTTAATTTATAATTTTAAGAAAATTGGAAATATAAACAGGGGGAATTTGGGTGAAGATATATGTCTCAGTTGACATGGAAGGAATCACTGGACTCGCTGATGAGACACATGTGAATTCATCTAAGCACAATTACGAACGGGGCCGTCAAATCATGACGGATGAAGCCAATTATGTCATCCAATCTGCCTTTGACCATGGTGCAAAAGAGGTCATTGTCAATGACAGTCATTCAAAAATGAACAATTTGCTGATCGAAAGACTGCATCCGGAAACACAGCTGATTACGGGAGATGTAAAACCATACAGCATGGTGCAGGGACTTGATGACAGTTTTTACGGTGCGATGTTTGTCGGGTATCATGCACGCGCTTCAAAAAAAGGCGTGATGTCACATACGATGATTTTTGGGGTCAGGGAGATCTACATAAATGATACGGCTGTTGGAGAATTAGGTTTTAATGCTTATGTTGCCGGCTATCACGGCATACCGGTTTTGATGGTTGCGGGAGATGATCAGGCAGTAATGGAAGCGGAAGCGCTCATACCGAATATCACGACAGCTGTCGTAAAGGAAACCATTTCAAGGTCTGTCGTCAAATCACTGACACCTGTCAAAGCAGGAGAGCTGCTCATAGAAAAGACTGCCCTCGCCATTAAAAACAGAGAAAACGTAATGCCGCTCACTCCTCCAGACCGTCCGCTTATGGCCATTGAGTTTGCCAACTATGGACAAGCTGAATGGGCAGCGCTTATGCCGGGAACAGAGCACTTAGAAAACACCACGATTGTCCGCTACCAGGCACGCGACATTCTTGAGGCTTACCGGGCAATGCTCGTAATGACGGAGCTTGCGATGAGAACGACATTCTGTTAGGAAGTGAGAATTTATGAATACATATCTTTTTAAACGTCTGCTTTCCATGGTCCTTACACTTTGGCTGATCATTACGCTCACGTTCGTTCTGATGCATACGATTCCCGGTTCGCCTTTTAATCAGGAACGCGGGACAAGCGAAGCGGTTCAGCGAAATCTTGAAGCTTATTACCATTTAGATGAACCGCTGCCGGTACAATATGCGATGTACATGAAATCACTTGTTACGTTTGATTTTGGACCTTCTATCAAAAAGTCTTCTCAAACAGTCAATGAACTGCTTGGCCGCGGCTTTCCGGTTTCCTTTGAGCTTGGAATCGTCACGCTTATTGTAGCTGTCTTTTCAGGAATTGCGCTTGGCATCATTGCAGCGCTCCGCCACAATGGATTCATTGATTATTTAGCCATGACAATCGCCGTTCTCGGGATATCCGTTCCAAACTTTATTATGGCGACCCTATTAATTCAAAATCTGGCTGTTAATTTAAAAATACTGCCTGCTGCAACCTGGTCGAGCCCGATGCACATGATTTTGCCGACACTTGCGCTTGCTACAGGACCGATGGCGATCATTGCGCGTCTGACAAGGTCAAGCATGCTTGAAGTGCTTACTCAGGATTACATTCGGACAGCCCGGGCAAAAGGACTTTCACCAGTCAAAATCGTGTTCAAGCATGCACTTAGAAACGCACTGCTGCCAGTTGTAACCGTTCTTGGAACGCTTGCTGCCAGTATTTTAACAGGAACATTTGTAATTGAGAAAATTTTCGCGATACCCGGCATGGGAAAATACTTCATTGAAAGCATTGGAACCCGCGACTATCCGGTCATAATGGGCACGACCGTTTTTTACAGTACAATTTTGATCGTGATGCTGTTCCTTGTAGATGTTGCATATGGAATTTTAGATCCGAGAATTCAATTAAATAAAAGGGAGGGAAGATAATGGAGCTTAGAAAACAGCATGATCCTCACCTTTCCCGGGATATCCCTGATGATTGGTTTGTTCCAAAAATCAGGGACAAGCAGGATGCAGAAGCCGTCGTCAGACCGAGTCTTTCCTACTGGCATGATGCCTGGAGAAGACTGCGTAAAAATAAGCTTGCCATGACAGGCTTGCTCTTCTTGATTTTTATTGCCTTTATGGCCATTTTCGGGCCGATCATTTCACCGCATTCCGTCAGAACACAAATTCTGACTGATCAAAATCTGCCTCCGTCCGCTAAATACTGGTTCGGTACAGATGAACTTGGCCGCGATGTTTTTACAAGAACTTGGTATGGGGCGAGAATTTCGCTTTTAGTGGCAGCGATTGCCGCATTAATTGATTTTGCGATTGGGGTTCTTTACGGCGGAATTGCCGGCTATAAAGGAGGGAAAATCGACCATTATATGATGCGTGTCGTTGAAGTCCTGTACGGCCTTCCTTATTTGCTTGTCGTTATTTTGCTCATGGTCGTGATGGGGCCAGGTTTGTTTACTATTATCGTTGCGCTGACTGTCACAGGCTGGATCGGTATGGCGAGGATCGTAAGAGGACAGGTTCTTCAAATCAAAAACTATGAATTTGTTCATGCTTCTAAATCATTCGGGACGAAAACCAGCAGGATCATCAGGAAAAACCTCCTGCCCAATACAATGGGGCCAATTATTGTTCAAATAACACTTACGATTCCTTCTGCTATTTTTGCAGAAGCGTTTCTGAGTTTTCTCGGACTTGGGATTCAGGCTCCGTTTGCAAGCTGGGGTGTGATGGCAAGTGATGCTCTTTCAACAATCTTAACAGGACACTGGTGGCGCCTCTTTTTTCCTGCCCTCTGTATCTCTCTGACGATGTTTGCATTTAACGTGCTTGGAGACGGACTGCAGGATGCGCTTGATCCGAAGCTAAGGAGGTAACATCATGGAAAAAGTACTGGAAGTAAACGAACTCCATGTTTCTTTTCAAACATACGGGGGACGTGTAAAAGCGGTCCGTGGCGTAAGCTTTGATTTGCGAAAAGGCGAAACACTCGCAATAGTAGGAGAGTCGGGCTGCGGAAAAAGTGTGACTTCCCAAAGCATTATGCGCCTAATTCCTGAACCGCCGGGAACAATTGATTCAGGCTCCATCCTTTTTAAAGGAAAAGACGTAACCAAAATGAAGGAAAAAGAGCTTAGAAAGCTTCGCGGCGCTGAGATTTCGATGATCTTTCAGGATCCGATGACAGCGCTGAACCCAACGCTGACCATAGGTGATCAAATCATGGAAGGCATTATCCAGCACGAAAGCATGCCGAAAGAAAAGGCAAAACAAAAAGCACTTGAGATGATGAATCTTGTTGGCATCCCAAGCCCTGAAGCTCGGTTAAAGCAGTATCCGCATCAATTCAGCGGAGGGATGCGGCAGAGGATTGTAATTGCGATGGCTCTTGTCTGCGAACCTGAAGTGTTAATCGCAGATGAACCGACCACCGCTCTTGATGTGACGATTCAGGCTCAAATTCTCGATTTATTCCGCGACATTCAGAAGAAAACAGGCGTTTCCATTATTCTGATTACCCATGATTTGGGAGTTGTCGCACAAGTAGCTGACCGGGTAGCGGTTATGTATGCCGGTAAAATCGTGGAAGCAGGATCAAGAAGAGAAATTTTTTATCAGCCGCAGCATCCGTACACAAAGGGACTGCTTCGTTCCATCCCGCGTCTTGATATTGAAGGAGAAGAGCTGATTCCGATTGCAGGTTCACCTCCTGATTTATTTTCTCCTCCAGAAGGGTGCCCGTTTGCGGCAAGGTGTGAGCATGCAATGGAAGTTTGTGATCGTGTGTATCCTTTTACGTCTGCATTGAGCAAAGAGCACCAAGTGGACTGCTGGCTGCAGGACAGCCGCGCATTAGCTGCAGCATCAATGAAATAAACATATAGATCAAGAATAAGAGGGGGAGAACAATGAAAAAGTGGATGGCTATATTCCTGACTGCCTTGTTAGTATTTATACTTGCAGCATGTACAGCAAATGAGAGTGCAGGAAAGGATACAGAAAAAGAAGAAAAAGAGAAAGAGAAAATTTTGCACCTTAATAATGGAGCTGAACCAACATCATTTGACCCTGTCATTGGATTTGACGCTGTTTCATGGAATGCGCTGAACAACTTAATGGAGGGTCTTACCCGTTTAGGAAAAGATCATGAGCCTGAAGCAGCAGCGGCTGAGAAATGGGACGTTTCTGAGGATGGCAAAACGTATACTTTCCACATTCGCGAAGATGCAAAATGGTCAAACGGCGATGATTTAACAGCCGGCGATTTCGTGTTTGCGTGGAAACGCCTTTTAAATCCTGAAACAGGATCAGGAGCAGCATTTTTAGGCTACTTCATTGAGGGCGGAGAAGCTTACAACAGCGGAACTGGCTCTGCAGATGATGTAAAAGTGAAAGCCGTTGACAAAAAGACATTTGAAGTTACACTAATCAGTCCTCAAGCATATTTCTTAAGTGTCATTGCGAACCCGGCATTTTTCCCGGTGAATGAAAAAGTAGCTGCGGAAACACTAGACTGGTTTGCAGAAGCTGACACGTTTGTTGGCAACGGACCCTTCTCACTCGAGTCATGGGAGCATGACAAGGAATTTGTAATGAAGAAAAACGATCAGTACTGGGATGCAAAAAACGTGAAGCTTGATGGCGTTCATTGGGCGATCGTAGAAGATACTAATACAGAATACCAGCTCTACCAAACAGGCGAATTGGATACATCAGACGTGCCTGCTGACTTGGCAGAATCTCTTTTTGAAGAAGGAAAAGCAAATGTTGAAGAACAGGCTGGAGATTACTTCTACCGCATGAACGTAACAATTGAACCGTTCCAGAACGTAAACATCCGCAAAGCATTTGCAATGGCAGTTGATCAAAAGCAAATCGTTGATTTCGTAACGAAAAACCAGGAAACAGCAGCATACGGCTTCGTGTCACCTGGCTTTAAAGATCCATCAGGCAAAGACTTCCGCGAAGCAAGCGGCGATCTTGTGAAAACAGATGCAGCTGAAGCAAAAGCATTGCTTGAGAAAGGCATGAAAGAAGAAGGGTATGACAAGCTGCCTGAAGTAACATTAACTTACAGTACAGATGATACGCATAAGAAAATTGCGGAAGCGCTTCAGCAAATGTTTAAGGAAAATTTAGGCGTGGATGTTAAACTTGCGAACCTTGAAGCGAACGTATTTGCAGAAGATCAAAAAGCATTGAAATTCCAGCTTTCAAGAAGTTCATTCTTAGCTGACTATGCCGATCCTGTAAACTTCCTTGAGAACTTTCAAACAGGACATTCCATGAACCGCACTGGCTGGACAAATGCTGAGTACGATCAATTAATCAAAGACTCTAAAAATGAATCTGACGAAGCAAAACGCTTTGAAATGCTGTACAAAGCAGAAAAGATTTTATTTGAAGAAGCACCGATCATTCCGATCCATTTCTACAACCAGGTTTACTTGCAAAATGAAGATGTATCAGGCATCGTCCGTCACCCTGTCGGATATTTAGAACTAAAATGGGCAGATAAGAAGTAAGCCAGGCAAAAGGGGTGTTCAGCTGATTGAACATCCCTTTTCTATATAAAGGAGACTAGTAGCATGATAAAACCCCAGGCTTTAAAAAAAGGCGATACGATCGGCATTATTTCCCCGGCAAGTCCTCCGAATAAAGAGAACCTTAAGCGCTCTCTTTCTTTTTTAGAAGAAACAGGCTTGAAATTTAAGCTCGGCAAACATATTGAACGGGAATACGGATACCTTGCAGGAACCGATGAAGAAAGAGCAGAAGATATTCATACGATGTTTCAGGATCAGGAGGTAAAAGCCATCATCTGCGCTTGCGGCGGCTTTGGAACAGCCCGAATGGCCTCTCTATTGGACTATGACCTTATTCAAAAGAACCCGAAGATTTTCTGGGGTTACAGCGATATTACTTTTTTACATACAGCCATCAGACAGAAGACCGGTCTCGTTACGTTTCACGGACCTATGCTCAGCTCTGATTTTGGAGAGGAAGCCGGTGTTCTTCCGATAACCAAACAGTATTTTCATCAGCTTTTTGAGAACAGCCCTCTAACTTATAATGAATCTCTTTCGCCCCTTGAAATCATGATTGAAGGAAAAGCAAG
The DNA here is from genome assembly GCF_019933155.2 of Metabacillus dongyingensis. Classification (NCBI taxonomy): domain Bacteria; kingdom Bacillati; phylum Bacillota; class Bacilli; order Caryophanales; family Bacillaceae; genus Metabacillus; species Metabacillus dongyingensis. Next base: position 1,640,955 of record NZ_CP082944.1, read on the forward strand.
CGGTGAGCTTGTTGGCGGGAATCTATCATTAATCACAAGCTCGGTCGGTACCGCTTTTGAGATTGATTCGAAAGAGAAACTGCTTTTAATTGAAGACATTGATGAAGAGCCTTATGCAGTCGACCGCATGCTGAATCAGCTTTATATGTCGGGCAAGTTAACAGACGCAGCTGGTATTCTCGTCGCTGATTTTCATAACTGCGTTCCTCAAAAACGAAAAAATTCAATTCCGTTTGATGAAGTGCTGGCCCATTACATAAAACTTGCAGGCAAACCCGCTTTAAGAGGGTTTAAAATCGGACACTGCAGTCCTAATATCTCTGTTCCGCTTGGAACACATGCAGAAATGAATACATTCGAAAAGAAAGTTGTAATCGAAAGCGGGATTCTTTAATAAAGGGTGGATTTTTATGAAAATCGAAAAAGTGGAAACATTTCGGGTGGCTGTCCCTCTGACAAAGCCTTTTAAAACGGCACTCCGGACAGTTGTGACAGCAGAATCCGTCATCTTAAAAGTGACGTGCGAAAGCGGGATTACCGGCTGGGGCGAAGCGCCGCCGACACTTGTTATTACGGGTGAAAGTCTCTCGAGTATAGAAGCCAGTATTCATCAAGTGCTGAAACCGTTTTTAATCGGAAAAAATCTATTGAACTATGAAGTTATTTTCCAGGGAATACAATCGGTCTTAGCAGGCAATTCAAGTGCAAAAGCAGCAGTGGACATGGCCCTTTATGATTGTCTTGCCAAGCATAGCAGACTGCCGCTTTATCAATATTTAGGCGGTTATAAAGATAAAATGGAAACAGATTTTACCGTCAGTGTAAACGACGTGCGGGAAATGGGAGAAGATGCGGCTTCCTATATTCAAAAAGGTTTTAATGTTTTAAAGGTGAAGGTTGGGCTTGGCGACAGTGCTCTGGATATCGATCGGATCAGGGAAATCAGAAGCCGTGTCGGTCCGGATATTAAAATCCGTCTTGATGCCAACCAAGGATGGAAACCAAAGGAAGCGGTCACTGTAATAGGCAAAATGGAAGACCTGGGCTTGAACATTGAATTAGTTGAGCAGCCAGTAAAAGCCCATGACATTGAAGGATTAAAGCAAGTAACTGATACCGTGAAGACGCAGATTATGGCGGATGAAAGTGTGTTTACTCCGAAACAGGCCTTTGAAGTGCTGAAAACCAGAAGTGCAGATTTGATTAACATTAAATTAATGAAAGCAGGGGGCATCTATCAGGCAGCCATGATCAATCAGCTTGCGGAAATATGCGGGGTTGAATGCATGGTCGGAAGCATGATAGAAACGCGAATCGGCATTACCGCAGCTGCGCATTTTGCAGCGGCCAAAAAGAATATTACACGCTTTGACTTCGACGCCCCGCTCATGTTTGCAAAAGAAATTGTAGAGGGCGGAGTCCGGTATAACGGAAGGAAAATAACATTTTCAGAAGGAATCGGGCTTGGAATCTCAGATGTTCTTGTAAATGACGGGGAGGCTGCAGCAAAATGACAATACGAAAAGGAAGAGTGGCGGTATCCGTTGCAGCCGTATGGACGTCAAAGGATTCCCCGCGTGATTTGGATGAAAAAGCAGTTGTGAATCCGGCTGATATTGAATCATGGCTGAACGGGCTAACATATGAAACGAGTCTTGCTCTATGTAATGAAAATCGGATCCAGACTCAGGCTTTGCTTGGAGAAGAAGTATTGATCATAGACGAACAGGATGGCTATGCACATGTCATTATACCTGCTCAGTCCTCCTCAAAGGATGAAAGAGGGTACCCGGGGTGGATGCCTCTTTGCCAAATCGAACTGAATGCAGAATCACTGCATGGACCTATCGCAGTTGTTCAAAGCAAAAAAAACATGCTTTATTCAGAAGATGAAACACCTCAATTTGATCTAAGTTTTCAAACCATTTTGACGGTTCTAAAAGGAGGAACAGAGTGGATTGAAGTAGAAACACCATATGGCAAAGGAAAACTGAAGACAGCGGATGTTTCCATTTATGATGCTTTTGAAAGTGTTCCAAATGGAAGCGGTCAGGACATTGTGGCTTGTGGCGAAAGATTTATCGGTCTTCCTTATCTTTGGGGCGGAATGAGCAGCTTTGGATTTGATTGTTCAGGGTTCAGTTACACAATGTGCAAAGCAAATGGATACATCATTCCTAGAGATGCCCATGATCAGGCTGCTTCAGGGGAAAAAGTAGAGCTTACCGCGATTAAACCGGGGGATTTATTATTTTTTGCGTACGAAGAAGGGAAAGGAAGCCTTCATCACGTAGGCATTTATTACGGAGACGGCAAGCTTCTTCATTCGCCAAACACCGGAAAGTCGATTGAGATTCTAGATATGGCCGGAACCATTTATGAAAAGGAATTATGTGCAGCTAGACGCTATTGGCTAAAGACGGAGGGATAACAGTGGACAATTTGCTTGAAGTACGAAATTTAAAGAAACATTTTCACCTTGGTAAAGGGGCAACTCTAAAAGCAGTAGACGGCATTTCATTCACGGTGAAAAAAGGAGAAACGTTCGGAATCGTCGGGGAGTCGGGGTGCGGAAAATCAACTGCCGGCAGAACCATTCTTGGCTTATACGATCAGACAGAAGGAGATGTATTATTTAACGGCAAAAACATCCATGAATTAAAAGGAAAAGACAAATTTGCCTACTATCGTCAGATGCAAATGATATTTCAGGATCCATATGCATCATTAAATCCGCGGTCAACCGTCCTTGAGATCATCTCTGAACCGATGGAAGTTCACGGCTTGTATAAAAATAAGCAGGGCCGGACGGAAAAAGTGCATCAGCTGCTTGAAGATGTGGGATTAAACCGTGATCATGCCAACCGATATCCGCACGAATTCAGCGGAGGGCAAAGACAGCGGATCGGTATTGCCCGCGCACTTGCCCTTGATCCGGAATTCATTATCGCAGATGAGCCGATTTCGGCTCTAGATGTTTCCGTGCAGGCTCAAGTTGTGAATCTAATGAAACGCCTGCAAAAGGAAAAAGGACTCACCTACCTTTTTATTGCGCATGATCTGTCCATGGTGAAGCAAATCAGCGACCGCATCGGTGTTATGTACTTAGGCCACCTTGTTGAGCAGACCGCAAGCAGCGAGCTTTACAAAAAACCGCTGCATCCTTATACTCAGGCACTTTTGACAGCAATTCCGATTCCTGATCCGGATATAGAGGATAAGCGGGAGCGCATTATCCTACAGGGCGAGCTGCCGAGCCCAATGAATCCGCCAAGCGGCTGTGTATTCAGAACACGCTGTGCCTATGCGATGGAAGCCTGTGCATCTAAAAAGCCCGTGTGGCAGGAAGTAGAGGAAAATCATTTCGTTGCCTGTCATTTATATGACCGCAGCATCATGGGCGACCAGGATTTTTCCCAAATCGCAGCGACGAAATGACGGGATTTGAGCAAAGGCTTGAGGAAGTGATGGAACGCTGTCCTGGAAGAATAGGACTGTCAATAGATCTAAATGGGAGAATCTTCGAACGGGACAGCCGCGTAATTTTTTCATCGGCGAGTCTGATCAAACTTCCCATCCTGCTGACAGCTTTTCATCAAAAAGAGCACGGCATTCTTACTTTAGAAGAAAAGGTGAAATTGTGTGATATTGAAAAAACAGGCGGAGCCGGTGTCCTGCAGTCTTTTTCAGATGATGCTGTCTTAACCATTTTAGATTTGCTTACATTAATGATTGTCGTTTCTGATAATGCGGCGACAAATTACATGATTCATAAAGCCGGAAGACCGGCAATAAGCGCCTGTATAAAGGAACTGAATCTCACAGGGACTGAACTGAACAGGAATATGATGGATTTGGAAGCAATCAAGAACGGTTTGAATAACTGGACGGCAGCAGATGACATCCTGAAGTGCCTGAAAGCAATCGGCGGGGAAGGTTACTTCTCTGCAGCAAGCAGAAAACAGATGGCAGACATCCTTCAAAAGCAGCAATTCACAGACAAGCTTCCCTATCACATGGATAAGGAAAAGGTATACGCAGGCAACAAAACCGGAGAGCTTCCAGGCATTGAGCATGACTGTGCGATCATCCGCTTTGGCAATCGAACGGCCTATGCCGCCGTGCTGATTGATCAGCTTCAGAATAAGGAAGCAGGCAGAAGGACAATCAGTGAAATCGGGAAGTTAATTTATGAAGAGCTTACAGACATGTAAAAACGCACATTTTTTTATGGACAAGCAGTTCAAATAACTAAAAAAAAAACTAGTAAAACGAGTATGAAATCGCAAAGATTATTACTCGTTTTTTTATTGTCTCATGCTTATCCGAGTTTAAGCGAAGGCGTCATTTTTCACTAGACAAAAAAGTTGAAGGAGGTATTTAGTCAATCATAAAGAATCTTTTAAGGAATCCGTTTTCAAACTCTAAAAGTGCGGTATTAATTAATGTGAATAAATGAATCTTCAACAATCGGCTGCATTACTCAAATAGGAATGCGTCTCATTCATTAAAGGTCTATAATATAATCTTATCTAAATGCTATAAAGTTGATAGTCAAATGGAGAGTATGACATTATGAAATAATTGAAAATAAGCTTATTATTACTGAGAATTTGAAGAGCAGGGAGAGATAAGATGCTTTATATATGGGATATTGAGAAAATAATTAAAACGACACTGCATGAGCACAATTTAGATATTAACTATGAATTTGATAATAATCTGCCAGCACCTATGAGTTTTAACGTATCGACTAATACAATTAAATTTAATTATCTTCAAATTAACGGGTATAGAGGGAAGGTAAGAATTAAAGAGTCGGATGAAAACTTTGTGAAAATCATTCTTTATCATGAGATTGGCTATTATTTAAGTTTTAAGAAAAACAAACATGATTTAAGAACCCTGATCTATGGCGGCGATGATGAAAAAGAAAAACTTATGTCTGAAATAGAAACTAACGCTTGGGAATATGGGAGAACATTGGTATCTGAACACCTATTAGAGTCATATGACAAAGTGCGTGAATTAGATAAAATGCTAATAAAGAGATAATAATTGAATAGATTGAACTGTAATTAAAGCAGAATGGGAGATACTAGCCAAACAAATGTAAAGAGGTGTTTTTATGAAACAATTTGTTTTGGCTATATTCTTAATTACTATTTTTGCTATGAATCCTGCTCAAACAAATGCAATCAGTATGCCTTGCAGTATGGTTTTAGAGCCAGTAGATAAAAATCTGAAAAATGCAAAGGGAACAGCTTTGATTTATAAAGTTCAGCTAAATCCGCCTAGTTTCGCTCGCACGAATGTGAGTATACTTGCTGTTCACCTCCCAGAACCTTCTTCCTATGGGAATTACGATAGGTATGAAGGATTTGCCTTTATACCTGGTGAAATAAGTTGGCGTTTTAAGCTGTATCCTACTCCTGAAGGAGATAGTCCAACATGGGCAGGAAGATTTGATTTAATTACGGCAGGGATGAAAAACGCAGAAGTTCAGGTTAGACTTTCTAACTCGAAAACCGATACATTGGGACCAAGTGTATTAACAAAGCCTATTACATCCTGTAAATGATATATTAATCAATCGAGGAGTTTTATGAAGTAAGACTTTTTAAAAAAAGAAAAGCTTAAAGGACAATTATAAAAGGTTCTGTTTTAAAGGAGAAAAATAGAATATTGATTTGCTGATAAATTCGCAATAGATAATGCAGCTTATTCTAACCAATGGTTTCCGGATCAAAATGAATATATATCAAAAGAACCAGTCCAACTAAGGTGGGCTGGTTTTTTTATGGCAGGTTAGTTCAGCAAGTCCCGAGATAAAGCAGCCCCTTTTTGGGGACTGCTTCTAAAGCTGTTGCAACATTGTGGAGTTATGTATACTGCACATCGAAATCCAATCTAAATTTCTTTCCCTGAAAATGGGTAGAAAACAGCCATTAAGACGTTTGTTCCTCTTTTTTTCCCTCTTTTATCAACATGACACCGAACAATCCCATTAAAGAAAATAGGACAGGAATGATAAATCCATAATGATAGCCAACATTTATAGAATCTTGAGGATATAGATCCAGTACATTTCCGAAAACACTTGGCAATAAAACTGCACTTAAGAATCCGCCCATATTGGCAAATCCTGATACAACACCCACTTGTTCCATGGGAAAGGATTCCCGTACCACTGCAAAAGTTAATGAGCTTGCTCCATTTCCAAAACCTATAATAAAAAGCAAAACCACGATCATAATAAAGGGAGGTTTCACACCTGCCAAAAACAACCCGCTCCAACTAAACAATACAATGAGATGAATAAGGGTGTAGATTTTTTTAATAGAATCTAGCCGGCTTGTAATCCAGCTAATTAAAGGACCTCCAATGATGGCTCCAAAAAGACCATACATAATAAGCTGGCTTGCCTCTGAACGAGACAATCCAAACACATCAATTCCATATGGAACTCCCCACGAACCGATAAATCCTACATATGTGCCGACCACTCCAAAGTGGCAAAGGAACGTTGCCCAGGCTTGGCGAGTAGAAAACATTCGGCGTAATATTATCCAAGCACTTTCCCGGTTTTTAATAGGACTTTTCCTCGCTTTGGAATCATCTTTAAATATTCGTTTTGGTCTCGATATAAGAACAGTAAATAGAAGAAAGGCAGAAACCACTAAAATAATTCCTATGCTAAGGAATGGCAATCTCCAGCCTGCGAATGAAATCCACAAGGAAAAAGGCACGGTAGCTGATAATGAACCAAGGCTCGCAACCATGGCAACCACACCTAACAAACTTACAAATTCCTTTGCCTTAAACCATTGACTTAAGATTAAAACCAAATTGACAAAAATGGCTGCATCTCCCGTTCCAACTAAAAATCGGGAAAAAATCAATACATATTCATTGGGAGCAAGACTGTAGAGAAGGCTTCCCAGCCCAGTAAGAAGCGTACCTATAATAAGAAATCGATTGGGACCATATCGGTCTGCTAATAGACCAACCGGAATTTGTAATCCTGCATAGGCTAAAAATTGAATGCCGATCATAAGACCAATGGTAGAAGCTGAAACATGAAAATCTTTCATTAATTGATCGGTAATAAGTCCTGGAGCTGTTCTTTGGCTTACAATTAAGAAGTAAGCAAATAGTACGGTGCCAAATACCACCCATCTATAGCCGCTTTCCTGTTTATTCATCTTGATGAATCCCCTCCATTAGAAAATTCGTAAATCCTGCCAGTCCGCAAACAAATAAACAGAGCAGTGCTAAACACTGCTCCTGAAAAAAGGAACCCTGTTACTTATTAGGATTAGGGTCAGCAAAACTCGGAATATCGGGAATTGCCGCTGCACCACAATTTAATCTAAACCAAGCACTGGATGCGGCCATACGGCTCTTCCAGGAACGCAATTTCTTCAGGTATTAGAAAAAGCAGCTGCTGCATCCTCGAGATGAGACATTTTCTCAGACCCAATGATTGGGAAGTTATAAGTTTCTTTTGCAGCACCAAGGTCCAGTTCACCTTGCAATTGACCGGTTTGCACCGAGCATTAATATATTATTCAATTTAACCTCTTCTCTCATTATTTGCAAAGTATAAGGTAATGAACAAGCTGCCCTAATAACCGGCAGCCGCATTACTAAAGTTTTCTTTTTAGAGTTCTTGAATTGTAGCATAAAAAGCAAGGTGGGTAATAACTTCAATAAGGACCACGTCCGACAGAACGTTTTCTTTTACTTTATATTAATGAAATCCGGGTTGTAGCGTAATTACCGCTAGTGATCATGTTAAATAATGTAATAAATGATTGAATTCTCATCTTTATTTTGAAATAATTGGTATTAAGTTAAAGGGAAGGATTGTAGAATATGATGATTGTTTAAAGGGGTTGCTTATGATATCCGATCCAGAATTTGATGAATAGAATAACTATTATCTTCAATAATCGGAGGCTATTATGGAATTAACCATTTAAATTATAAAAGACTCAGAGCAAATACTCTAAGCCTTTTTTGTATTCCTGATCTTCTCTTTACTAAATTTGCAAGGAAATTTCATAGCAATTTTCAGGTATTGTATACTTTTAACGCTGCTCCTCCCAAACAGGGAAATCCAGATAAAATATAGTACCGTTTTCGTCACTGCTTGCCGTCATTGTACCCTTATGGTTCTCGACAATTTTTTTCGAAACAGAGAGACCGAGTCCTGTTCCGCTGTCTTTTGTAGAGAAGAATGGATCGAATATATGATGCAGAGCGGAAGGGATAATGCCTTTTCCATTATCAGAAAAACTGATTTGCAGCCGATTTTCCTGGCGCGTGCAAGAGATGTGAATTCTAAGCGGATCTGTGTTTTTTGCCTGAAAAGAATTTTGAAACAAATTCAGAAAGACCTGAAGAAGTTCATCCTTATTTCCAAGGATATATATCCCTTCTGCAGTGGGGTCAATTTTGACTTGAAACTCAATGGAGTAAAGAAGCGATTCGCTTTCTAAGATTCTTCCTAAATGATTCAGGAGAAATTCTTTCACTTCAAAATGCTCAGACCGAATTTCGGCAGGTTTTGCGATGCTCAGGAAATCTGAAATGATTTTATTTGCCCGGTCGATTTCAGGAATTAAAATTGTCTGAAATAAGCTTTTCGTTTCAGGATCTGCTGAAGCTTGAAGCACCTGAAGAAAGCCTCGGACCGTTGTTAATGGATTTCTGATTTCATGGGCAATTCCAGCGGCAATTCTGCCGGCGATCGCCTGTTTTTCGGCTTCTTTTATAGCGTTTAAAAAGTAGAAGGTGCCGATTACCCGTTTAATGGATCCGTCGCTATTCCAGAGGATTTTCGTATTCAGGATTCCATAATTTTTATCAAGTACTTCACGGTCAATGAATTCAATCCCGGTGCGGGCGGTTTCAAGTGTCAGAAGCTGATCGTCTGGAATGCATACAAGCTCCCTTAAATGCCTGCCGATAATCTCGTCCCGGTTGACCCCGTGATCCTTTGCTGCTTGAAGATTGCATAAAGTAACAATGCCCGCTTCATCAATAAAAACAACATGATGGGCAACTAAATCGAAGATGTCGGATAGAAAAGCTTCTGTGTGATGAAATGAATCAATAGCTGATGATGATAGGCAGAGGCGCTGATTTGTGTGAGCCGTCAGCTGTGCGCTGGTCATTTTCTGAATGGATGGAGGCAAGTCTGCCTTCTCTTTGCAAACCGCAAGCTCGAGTTCCGGATTTACATAAGTAAATGCAGTAGGCCATTGTGTGATGAGTTCTTTTAAAAGCTGATTTTCTTTTCGTAATGTTTCTAGTTCATTATCAATTTTCATTCTTTCCAGCCTCATATGAGAAAAATATAGTTCAACTTTTAAAACTATATAACAATTAAACATGTTTGACAATTACTAACAGCGTGATTAAAAGAATAGGCGTCAGATAATGTCACAAAATAGTTTAATATTTAAGCCGTTTAGGGAATAATCTCATAAAAGCAATCATAATGGGGGAATTTATTTTGACGACCATTCGAAAACCAGATCAGACGTTAGCCTGTTTTAGCGAATATGATTCATTAAAGCGGGTGCTGGTATGTCAGCCAAACTATATGCGGATCACCGAAGTTATTAATGAAACACAGAGGCATTATGCCGATGAAAATATAGATTCAGAGCTCGCAATCAGACAGCATCAGCAGTTTGTCCGGACATTAGAGGAAAATGGGGCAGAAGTAATTATGCTCACACCTTATGAAAAATACCCTGAGCAAGTATTCACCCGTGACATCGGCTTCACTTTAGGCAAAACCGTTTACGTTTCGGAAATGGGCCAGGACATCAGACAGGGAGAGGAAGAAGTGCTGCGCAGCTGGCTTGATGTACAGGGCTATCCGCAGCAATGTCTGAAAGAACACCGGATTGAAGGCGGAGACGTGATCATCGACAGAACGGCTATTTTCGTTGGGGTGAGTGACAGAACGTGTATGCATGCGATCGAAAAACTGCAGTCGCTTGTTCCAGCCTTTGAGGTTATACCTGTTCCGATAAATGAAAAATACCTTCATCTAGACTGTGTATTTAATGTCCTGTCCGAAACGGAAGCCCTGATCTTTCCATATGCTTTTGAAGAGAAAGAACTGAAAATGCTTAAGCGGCGCTACAACTTAATTGAAGTATCGGAAGCCGAACAGTTTACAATGGGCACAAACGTCCTTTCGATAGGCGATAGAAAAATCATCAGTCTTCCTGTTAATAAAAATGTAAACAAACAGCTCAGAGACAGAGGGTATGAGGTGATTGAAGTGGATATCACTGAAATCATCAAATCTGGAGGCTCTTTCAGATGCTGTACATTACCTATTTTAAGAGCGGTATAAAGGGTATAAGCGCCGGCTGCTAAAATGAGCAGCCGGCTTTTCCTGTAATCAATCAATCTAGCTTTCGGGAGTTAGGAGCCATTGCAAATTAATTGGGCTCTTTCAAAGAAAATTCGCGGCTATTCTTACATAATTACGCATAAATGAGATATACAGCCTCATGTCTAAAAGGAAAGCTGGCACACCATTAGAGTCGCTTTATGGCGGTAATAGGAACTTAAATATTTGGTCCTGGACATTTAAGTCAATGATCTGTATACTCAACTTAAACGATTAAGTGAAAATGGTGAAAGAGATGAAAAAAGCAACAATGAAAGATATTGCGTCTCAAGCGAATGTTTCTGTTGCGACTGTGAGCTACGTTTTAAATAATGCAGAAAATCAATCGATTCCAGCAGAGACAAAGGAACGTGTGCTCCAGATTGCAAAGAAATTGAATTATGTGCCTAACCTTGCTGCAAGATCACTTGTTAAGCAGAAGACAGGGTTAATCGGAATTCTTATAAACCGCTCTGCACACGAAGGGGTATGGAGACGCGCGCATCACGCCGAGTTTATTTTTGAGCTTGAGCAGCTGCTGACAAAACAGGGGTATCACGTTGTGCTTTCAAGTATTGATGTGGAGAAGCCCAATCTTGAGATTATCGCAGAACGGAAGCTTGATGGCGTTTTCCTGATTGATGTCCGGGAAGATTTCTTCTACAGCATCTCAAACACCGTTCCAGCAGGAGTGCCGCTCGTACTCGTTGACAGTGTAATTGATGATGAATTGTTTTACAAGGTCATGTTTGATTACAAGAGAGCTTTTTCAGCTGCAAAAAAACAGCTGAAAGGAAAATCAGCCGTTTTAATTATGGAGAAGTTTCACAATGCTGGACTTACTGAGCATATTAAGATGGCGTCGGGTCTTTCAGAGGGTGACATACATCTTATGGAGGATGAAAAAGTCCTTGCTGAATTTTTAGCAAGGAACACTGATCAATCAGCGATTATTCTAAACGAGTTTTTGGCCTCCACTGTATCGAAATTCCGGAACATTGAAGATGATGCCGTGATTTGCACATCCAATTGTCCGGAGATCCTTCCTGTGGGAGCAAAAATGGTTTTATTCAGGGATTCTAAAGCGAATATTGCATTCAAGGTTTTATCCGATCTTATTAAAGACAACAGAGGTTTGCATTTAGAAAAATACACTAATATACCGGCAGAGTAGCTTCTGCTTTTTTCTACCGTTACTTAAACGTTTAAGTCTAGAATTGGGGGAACTGAATCCGATGTTAAAAGAAGCGGTTTACCACCGTCCTAAAAATAATTTTGCATATGCTTATGATAAAGATACGCTGCACATCCGTCTGCAGACAAAGAAAAATGATGCTGAAAAGGTGAATTTGATCTGGGGAGATCCATTCACGTGGGAGCAGGAAAGCAAAGGAGTCTGGAAATGGAAGTCTGAAGAGCATATCGGGATGACTCTGCTTGGAAGAACGGAGCTTTACGATATTTGGACGGCTGCGCTTAAACCACCGCATAGACGTTTGAAGTATGGGTTTGAGATACTATCGGGAGATCAAACACTCATTTTTACGGAGCAGGGATTTTTGGATAAAAAGCCGCAAGATCATAACGGTTACTATTTTACCTTCCCTTATATTAATGAAGAAGATATTTTTGCTGCCCCGTCATGGGTCAAGGACACGGTCTGGTATCAGATTTTTCCTGAACGCTTTGCGAATGGAGACCAAGCCCTGAACCCTAAAGATGCTTTGCCTTGGGGAAGTACAGAGCCGACAGCAGCGAACAGCTTTGGCGGAGACTTTAAAGGGATCATTCAAAATATTAATTACCTTGTGAAGCTTGGGATTACGGGTATTTATTTCACCCCTATTTTTAAAGCGTTTTCGAATCACAAGTACGATACGATTGATTATTTAGAAATTGATCCGCAGTTTGGAGACAAAGAAACGTTTAAAAAGTTAATGAAGGTCTGTCATGAAAATGGCATTAAAGTGATGCTTGATGCTGTGTTTAATCATTGCGGCTATGAGTTTCCGCCGTTTCAGGATGTGGTCGTAAACGGAGAAGCGTCAAAATATAGAGATTGGTTCCACATTGATCAGTTTCCGCTGAAAAAAGACGGCAAGGTTCATTACGAAACGTTCGGTTTCTCGGAAAATATGCCAAAGCTCAGAACAGGGAATCCTGAAGTGCGGGAATATTTGCTTGAAGTTGGGCGGTACTGGGTGAAGGAATTTGGCATTGACGGATGGAGACTCGATGTGGCAAATGAGGTTTCCCATGACTTCTGGCGCGAGTTCCGCAAAGAAATTAAAACGATTGATCCTGAGGTTTATATTTTAGGAGAGGTGTGGCATGATGCAATGCCTTGGCTGCAGGGTGATCAGTTTGATGCAGTAATGAATTATCCGTACACAAGTGTGGCAATCGACTATTTTGCTCACGGAAAAGTAACGGCATCAGAATTTATCAGCCGAACATCAGAAGCTCTACTTATGTATCCTGAGCAAGTGTCGGAAGTTGCATTTAACTTGCTTGGAAGTCATGACACTCCTCGTATCGCTACTGTCTGCGGAGAAAATACAGATAAAGTAAAGCAGCTTTTCGCTTTTCTGCTTTCATCACCGGGCGCACCGTGTATTTATTATGGGGACGAAATAGGCATGACGGGCGTGATGGATCCAGGCTGCCGTAAATGCATGATTTGGGATGAGGAAAAACAGGACGGGGAATTATTGAAATTTATTACGCAGATGATTGAGCTTCGCAAAAACAATCCGGCCTTCGGCAACAAGGGGAAAATTCAATTTGTCGAAGCTGGCCGAGAAGATCAGCATATCATGTATACAAAAACGTTTAACGATGAGAAAATCCTGTTCATTTTAAACGGGGAAAATCATCCAATTGATGTTTCTCTTCCTGAGAATTTAAAGAAGGCTTCATGCCTATTAACAGGTCAAGAGATTTTAAGTTCAACACTTGCACTTGATGCTCATGGGCTCAGCATCATCTCATATGAATAAGGTCAATCAGCCGATTTCCCATTATGGGGTATCGGTTTTGCTATTTTAAGGATGTTTGAAACTGTTATAATATAGAAAAAGCAACTAAAAGGAGAGAATCTAATTTGAATGAAACGATGCAGCTGATCAAAGAGCTCGTGTCCATACCGAGTCCATCTGGGAATACAAATGAAGTGATTACATATGTAGAAAACTATTTGGCTGAATGTCAAATCGAGACGAGACGCAATCGCAAAGGCGGACTGCTTGCAACCATTCCGGGAAGAGACAATTCACATCACCGCATGCTGACAGCGCACGTTGATACGCTTGGGGCAATCGTAAAAGAAATTAAAGCAAGCGGACGGCTGACGATTGATTTAATCGGAGGTTTTAACTATAACTCGATTGAAGGTGAATATTGCAAAATCGAATCTTCATCGGGCAAGATGTTTACAGGTACAATCCTGATGCACCAGACTTCAGTTCATGTCTATAAAGATGCAGGAAAAGCAGAACGGAATCAGGCCAACATGGAGATCCGCCTTGATGAAACGGTGGAAAATGCCGATGATGTAAGGGCACTCGGCATTGAAGTCGGAGACTTTGTCTCGTTTGATCCCCGTGTGGAAGTGACGGATAATGGCTTTATTAAATCCCGTCATTTAGATGATAAAGCAAGTGTTGCGCTTTTGCTTATGCTTATGAAGCAAATCAAGGAAGAAAAATTACTGCTGCCATATACAACTCATTTTTTAATATCAAATAACGAAGAAATCGGCTACGGCGGAAATTCTAATATCACACCTGAAACAGTCGAATATTTAGCTGTAGATATGGGTGCGATGGGTGACGGACAGTCAACGGATGAGTACACCGTTTCAATTTGTGTGAAAGATGCAAGCGGTCCTTACCATTATGAGCTCCGCAAAAACTTAACGAATCTGGCGAAAGAGCACAACATTGGCTTTAAATTAGATATTTATCCTTACTATGGATCTGATGCATCAGCAGCGATCCGTTCCGGCCATGATATTGTTCATGGATTAATCGGACCGGGAATCGACTCCTCACACGCGTTTGAACGCACTCACAAAGACTCGCTTGAAAATACTGCGAAGCTGCTTTATCACTATGTGAAATCTGCTATGGTTCTGTAAAAAAAGGGTAACACCAGCAAGGAGCTGCGAGAAGCAGCTCCTTGTTTAAATCTACCTTAAATATATAGAAATGTTTTCCAAGAAAGAAATTTCTATGTTTTAATAGAAAATGTAAATATTATGAATCTATTAAGCGGAGGTTTCAAATGACGAAAAGAAAGTTTAGCAGTTTCATGGCAGTCATTCTGATTTTTGCCCTGTTTTTCAGCCAATTTTCTGTAAAGGATGTTTTGGCAGCAGAAGCAGATGTGCCGAAAGAAGAAGCGAAATTAACCATTTCAGAACCAGTGGAAGGTTTGTTTGAGGAATCGGAACAAGTACAGTGGTACACGATAGATCCAACGGAAGCAGAAATTAAAGATTACACGCACCTGCGCGTAAAGCTTCAATCAGAAGCTGAATTGAATGTAACGGTATATTCCAGTCTTGAAAATGCAATTGATAATCGCGCATTCGACAGATATATGGGGTATTCTTATGCAGATCAGCCGGCAGTCATTGATTTCCCGGTAGCATGGGCGGGACCTTTTTATATTAAAGTAGAGCATTACACGGGTGAAGAAGAGGTCATAGAAGAAGAGATGACGATTGAGGAAGAAGAGGAAGAGCCTGCAGAGCCACCCGCTTCCTATACGATCGGATATGATGGGATAACACTTCCTCCTTCTGAATATGTAAGTTCGGAAGAGTGTCCGGCAGAGCTTAGCACAAAAGAAAGAGAAAACGGCAAAAACATTTTAAAGGACTTGAGAACCATTCGTGAAGATGTCCTTGCTAAAACTGAAAATGGAAAAGAATTATCTTCCATGTATTACAAGATTGCTCCATTTTTAAGCACGAAAATGGTTTTCAGCAAGACGATCCGCGATAACGTTTATCAGGATTTAGTCCAATTAAAAGGCTTATTTACAGATGTTGCAGAAAAAGGAAGCAGCAGTACGTATAAAATTACCCGCGCGGATCAAGATGCGATCAATCGTTTATATCAAACAGCGCTTGAATCAGTACCGTCTTTCCTTAAAGATCAAATTGAGAAAACCGGGAAAAGCATCGGTCTTTCAAATGTAACGAACAAAACCGTTTCTTCTATTTTACAAAAAGGCGGATATGCAGTACCTGCTGCAAGCAGCTATGAAAACCGCGTCATTGTAAAGTTAAAAGAAGGAAAGAAATTAAGCAGCATTCAGGCAAAAACGAAATCATTTGGCATTCAGTCGGTTTCTCAGCTAAAAGCGAGTAAATCTGTTTTCCCTGATATGTATGTGATGGAAGTAGAAGGAAGCACAACAGGCTATAAAGCTTCAGCGAGTTCTTTAAAAACAGCGGCAGGACAGCTTGCAAAGCTGCCGGAGGTTGAATTTGCGGAACCTGTTCAACAGTACAAAGCATTTACTGCTGATACTCAATATCCATATCAATGGTCGCTGAAAAACGAAGGGAAAGATGGCGGCATTGCTGATGCTGACATTAAATTTGAACAGCTTCAAAAAGTATTAAAAGGCAGACAGCTGAGTGAAACAGTGATTGCTGTAGCTGACACCGGAGTAGATCATACTCTTGCAGATCTAAGCAGCAAGGTACTGACTGAAAAAGGCTACAACTTTATTGAGAAAAACTCAAATGCCATAGATGACAATGGGCATGGAACTCATGTTTCCGGCATCATTGCTGCTGAAGCAAATAACCATTATTCAATGGCTGGCATTAATCCTCATGCCAAAATTCTTCCTGTAAAAGTCCTTGATGCAGCAGGAAGCGGCGACACAGAGCAAATTGCATTCGGAATTCGATATGCAGTTGATCAAGGTGCAGACGTGATCAACCTGAGTCTTGGCGGAGGATACAGCCGCGTCATCGAGAGTGCGTTAAAATATGCTTACGATCATGATGTAACAGTTGTAGCAGCAAGCGGAAATGATGGCTTGGAAGAGCTTTCTTATCCTGCTTCTTCTAAGTATGTTATCTCAGTAGGCGGAACAAACCGCATTGATCTAGTATCGGATTATTCAAACTATGGAAAAGGGCTGGATCTAGTTGCACCAGGTACTGACATTCCTAGCATAATGCCTGATGGCAATGTAACGAATATGACGGGAACATCAATGGCAACACCTCATGCAGCAGCAGCAGCAGGCCTGCTTCTTTCACATAATATGGATTTAACGCCGGGTGAAGTAGAACGAATCCTGACGAAATCTGCTGCTGACATTGCATTTGATGAACAAGATAACCCTATGGATGACTTGGAAGAATATCCATATGACGAAGAATACCCGTATCCTGAAGAAGAAGTCATTCCAGGTTATGACACAGTATCTGGCTGGGGCCGACTTGATTTATTCAGCGCTGTTAAAGCATTTGATCGAATGAATATTCCGGTGGAACGCATTTCTGGTTCAGACCGTTATGAAACAGCTGTAAAAGTATCAAAAGAAAGCTTTACTGGGTCCGGAACAGTTGTCATTGCAACAGGCAAAAATTATCCGGATGCATTAAGTGCAACTCCTCTTGCTCATAAACACAAGGCCCCTCTTTTATTAACAGACACGAATTCGCTTCCTGCTGTGGTAAAAGGTGAGCTTAAGCGCTTGGGAGCGAAAAAAGTTATTCTGGTTGGCGGAAAATCTGCCATAACTGCAAACGTAGAAAAAGAGCTGAAGGCTGCCGGCATAACATCGATTTCCAGAATCAGCGGCATAGACCGTTATGAGACATCCGTTAATATTGCTAAACAGATTGGAACGGCGGATCGTGCTGTAGTTGCTACTGGCGAAAGCTTTGCAGACGCCTTATCCATTGCACCAATCGCTGCATCGAAAACGATGCCAATATTACTGACAAAGAAAAATGCAATACCGAATTCTGTCAGCCAATACGTTAAATCAAGCAGCATGAAGCAAACCTTTGTTATTGGCGGCACAGCTGTTGTGCCTGATAAAATTGCTAAAGTTTTCCCAAATCATAAACGCATCAGCGGGGCGACTCGTTATGAAACAAACAGCAGCATCATCAGCTACTTTGCTGCTGACTTGAATATGTCGAGTCCGTTTATTGCAACTGGAACAAACTACCCTGATGCATTGTCAGGTTCTGCTGCAGCAGCAGTTCATGGAAATCCTATGATTTTAACAAATCCAAAAGCAGCTGAGCAAACAACGATCGATACAATTGCGGCTTATGCTGATTCAGCTAAAAAGTATTACATTATTGGCGGAGAAAATGCTCTTCCTGAATCTGCAATAAGTTCATTATTTGAATAAGTTTTTCATGAAAAGTCCTGATCAAATCAGGGCTTTTTTTTAATGAAAGTATGCACTTGCCGCTCAATACTTCAGCCAGGTTGTTTTAACAAATCCAAAGACTGCAAACGGCGCAACTAAAGCTACTATACAAAAGTATAAGGAACAAACATTTGTTTATTACATTCTCGGAGGAGAAATAGGTCTTCCTCAAAGTGCAATTGATCAGCTGTTTGTATAAAAGAAGCGCGGCTTGCTGCCGCGCTTTTAAAATGCCTCAATCTTCGCAATCACTGCTTTTAATATATCCACGGAACCCACAGGATCACCATCCAATTCTAAACTATGATTCGCTTCAGGAATAAGGACAGAGTTAAGAATCGGGTTATCCTTCAGCTGCTGAAATCTATCTTCCTTATAATAAGGATCTTTATCGCCAATCATGCACAATCCTCTTTTTTTGCTCTTTACAATCGATCCAAAAACATCTTCTCTATTTAATAGCGGTGTTAACCAAATTACTTTCGCATCGAAAAAAGCTGTTCTGCCGAGCTCAGAAGCTAATGCGATGGTTCCGAGCGATTTTCCTATTAGATAAAAAACACTGTAAGTATGTGCGCTTAAGACAGTATCGATTACGTTTCTTACATCTCTTTTTAAAGCCTCATCGATTTCTTCATTTGTAAAAGATTCATAGAATGCAGCATTGTATTGATAATTGATATGAAGCACGTCAGCATTCTTATTTAAGAATACCCCAGTTGAGTAATGAAAAAGAGGTCCCTGCGCTGTATAGCCTAAGCCTGGAAGCATAATGGCCAGGCTTTTTGTGTTGGAATTTTTGCTGAGAAGCGTAAATGGAATGTTAGCATCCTTAAATCCGATTACAGAATCTGTTATGATCTTCATCACTGGCTTCACCCTCTCTTTTCTAGTATTATACAGATAATTCCACTATTGCTTAAGAGAAAGTTTTCGTTATTTCTAAAAAGATGAATAACTTCTGAATATTTCGGGTAATAGAGGTAAGGGTATGACGATTTTTTCATTATAACAATAGAAAAAGGTGAGCTTATGATCCGCTTTGAGAACGTATCTAAGGTATATAAGGATGGTACAAAAGCCGTTAATGCCTTGGATTTAACTATAGAAAAAGGGGAGTTTTTTGTTTTTATCGGGCCATCAGGCTGCGGAAAAACAACAACAATGAAAATGATTAACCGTCTGATAGATGCAACGGCTGGATCTGTCTTCATAGACGGAAAAAATGTTCATGACTATGACATTCATGAGCTCCGCTGGAATATCGGGTATGTGCTGCAGCAGATTGCTCTGTTTCCGCATATGACGATTGAAGAAAATATCGCGATCGTTCCTGAGCTTAGAAAATGGGACGCTGAGAAAATCCGCAAGCGGACAGATGTGCTGCTTGAAATGGTAGGTCTTGATCCTGATACATATCGAACACGGAAGCCGAGCGAATTATCCGGCGGTCAGCAGCAGAGAATCGGAGTCATCAGGGCGCTTGCTGCTGATCCGGATATCATTCTCATGGACGAGCCATTCAGCGCGCTGGATCCGATCAGCCGAGAAAAACTGCAGCAGGATATGATTGATCTGCAGAAGCGGATTCATAAAACGATTGTATTTGTCACACATGATATGCAGGAGGCCCTGGCTTTAGGAGACCGCATTTGTGTGATGAAGGATGGAGAGGTCATTCAAGTTGATACACCTGAAGCTATTGTTAGGGATCCTGCAAATGAGTTCGTAAAGGAGTTTATCGGCCATCGTGCCGTGACAAATGTTCTAGAGGGTTCGATTGAAGGGTTTGTTCGTCCTCTTCAGGAAACAGATCCCCTGAAAGTTCCGTTGTCTTATTCTGCAGATATCAAGGTGGCCCTGGCTCGATTAGGAGAAGAAGATATGATTCCTGTAGAACGGAATGGACAGATTATCGGAACCATTACAAGAGAGTCGGCCGTACAGTTTTTATCGGGGCGAACGGAAGAAAGAGGTTAACGTATGAATGCATTCATTGATGTTTTTAAAGAAAGGCAAGGCGAGCTATTATCTGCTTTGTTTGAACATATCCAAATTTCGTTTATAGCTCTTTTGCTTGCTGTTATCATATCTATTCCCCTCGGTATTTATTTAACAAGAAAAGCCAGAGCTGCAGAAGGTGTCATAGGAATCTCAGCAGTGCTACAAACCATACCTTCCCTTGCCTTGCTTGGATTGCTGATTCCGCTTGTCGGGATTGGAGTCATACCGGCAATCGTTGCATTGGTTATTTATGCACTGCTCCCAATCCTGAGAAATACATACACGGGAATTAAAGAGGTTGATCCTTCCTTAATTGAAGCGGCAAGAGCGATGGGAATGAACAATTCCAAGCGTTTGTTTAAAGTGGAGCTCCCTCTTGCCCTCCCGGTAATTATGGCCGGAATCCGGACAGCGATGGTGCTGATCGTAGGAACGACAACACTAGCAGCTCTAATTGGCGCAGGGGGATTAGGGAAACTGATTCTGCTTGGCATCGACCGCAACGATAACATGCTGATATTACTTGGAGCAATTCCAGCAGCTCTTCTTGCAATCTTGTTTGATGTTCTCCTCCGTTTAGTTGAAAAAACATCAGCGAGAAAATCAATGAAAGCAGTTGGTATTGCAGGATTAGCCGCAGTCTTAATTGTTGCTGTTCCGCTTGTTTTTGGAACTGGGAAAAAAGATATCGTCATCGCCGGCAAACTTGGATCTGAGCCTGAAATTTTAATCAATATGTATAAGCTGCTGATTGAGCAAGAGACAGATTTAGAAGTGGAAGTTAAACCTGGTCTCGGAAAAACCTCATTTGTTTTTAATGCGCTAAAATCAGGAGATATTGATATTTACCCGGAATTCACTGGTACCGCCATAACTACATTTTTAAAAGAGGAAGCTGTAAGCACCAATCGAAACGAAGTATATGAGCAGGCCAAAAAAGGGATGATGGAAAAATTTGATATGGCCTACCTAAAGCCGATGAAATTTAATAACACGTACACTTTAGCCGTACCAAAAGAAGCAGCCGAACAATTTGGCCTTGAAAAAATGTCAGATTTAAAACAAGTGGCAGGCAATATGAATGCTGGATTTACACTTGAGTTTTCTGATCGTGAGGACGGATATAAAGGTATTCAAAAGCTTTATGAAACAACCTTTTCAAACATAAAAACGATGGAGCCAAAGCTGCGTTACGAAGCCATTCAGTCCGGTGAAATCAATTTAATTGATGCATATTCAACAGACAGTGAGCTGCAGCAATATAACTTAACGGTTCTAGAAGATGATAAAAACTTATTCCCGCCTTATCAGGGTGCGCCGTTATTGAAAAAAGAAACGCTAGAAGAGCATCCGGAGATTGAGGACGCGCTAAATAATCTCGCAGGAAAAATTACGGACGATGAAATGCGGGAGATGAATTATCAGGTAAATGTTGAAGGGAAGCAAGCTTCAGAAGCGGCGAAAGAGTACCTTCAAAAAAATGGCCTGCTGAAAGAATAGAGTTAAAAAGGGAGAATCCAACCGGAATTCTCTCTTTTTGCTATTTGACCAAGGGAACTGGTTATGAAATGTTAGAAAATCATACAAATTAAGCTTTCTGAATAGATTCCTTTGTTTATCATAAAAGAAAAATGATATATGATGAGATTTGATGTCTGCGGTTTTTCAAAATTTCCCGTCAAGTTTTTATAGATGTATTGTGTCAATTTACACTATCATCAAATGTATCGTATAAAAAACGGTGTTAAATCCACAATATAATGAATATAGAATTGTTCCAAAGATAAGCAGGTGAACCTAATGAATGCAAGACAGCAAGAAATCCTACATATTTTATTAACTCAATCAGATCAGCATTTGTTAGTGCAGGATATTGCAGAAAAAGTGGATTGTTCTGAAAAAACAATACGCAATGATTTTAAGGCAATTGAAGAATACATAAAACAGCATTCAAATGCTTCTTTAATTCGAAAACCAGGGTTAGGCGTATACTTAGAAATTGAAGAGCGTGACAAGACAGCCCTGTTTAAACAGCTCCACCTGGCAAACAATCCAGTCTATGAATCTAATGAAAGGGTTCTACAAATAGCTTATCAGCTTCTAATGTCCGTAAAGCCAGTAACAGTTCAGGATTTTGCTTTGCAGTATTTTGTGAATAAAGCAATTATCAAAAAAGACTTGGACAAAATCGATGAATGGCTAAAGGATATGGACTTAACATTAATTTCTAAGCAAAGAGTCGGCCTGACGATTATAGGAGCTGAAAAAAATAAACGAACCGCTTTTTCCCGATTCTATCAGCTGACCAACAATATGACATCCAGTAATCAATTTATAAAAGAACAATTTTCATCTTATGAAGCAGAAGCAGTAAAAATAGAATTGAAAGAGCTGCAAAATCGTCATTCCTTATATTTTACAGATGAAACTGTTGAAAGTTTAATCATACATACACTCCTGATGATTAAGCGAATAAAACTTAAACAGCCTGTTTCCATCTCAGAAAAAGAAAAATCTCTTCTCAGAGATAAGAAAGAATATGAATGGACTTCTGAATTTTTAAAAAGGCTGGAACCAGTTTTTTCATTGCATTTTCCAGAAGAGGAAATCACATATTTGGCTTTACATATATTAGGCGGGAAAATTCGTTATCAACAAAGAAACGAGACAGACAAACTAGCTGGTTTTACTGAAAATAACCCTATGCTATTAATGCTGGTGCATCTTTTAGTAAATCGTATGACCGAGTTAAATATGATTGAATTTACAAAGGATCAAACCTTGTTAAGCGGACTTAAGGTTCATTTGTATACAACATTAAATCGTCTTAATTACGGTCTTTCCGTTACAAATCCAATGTTGGATGATATAAAAAAAATGTATCCATATATGTTTGATATGGTCATCAACGTCTTAGAAGAAATTAATCAATCTTTCGCTCTGTCAATTCCAGAGGAAGAAGCAGCCTATGTTACTTTGCATTTTCAAGCATCGATTGAACGGCTTAAAAGCACCAGAGAAAAAAAGAAAAATGCCGTTATTGTCTGTCATATGGGAATTGGTACGTCCCAGTTATTAAAAACAAAAATTGAGAGAAAATTTTATTCCATCCATATCATGGGGTGCATAGCCAAGGCAGACTTAAAAGAATTTGTATCAAAATATGATGTCGACCTTGTGATATCTACTGTCTCTTTGCCAGAATTAAAGATTCCACATCTTGTAGTTTCCCCTTTGTTAACGGCAGCAGAAGAAGAGAAATTAATGAGTTTTATCAATCAGTTTGAAGAATCTGTTCATCATAAAATAGAAGAATCTGTGCTGTTGAAATATACGAATCCCTTTTTAGTTTTTTTACAGCAAGATGCAGAACATCGTTATGAAATAATCGAAATGCTTGCTGACTCCTTGTATGAAAAAGGATATGTGGAAAAAGAATATGCACATAACGCCATTAATAGGGAAAAAATGTCATCAACAACCATTGGTGCAGGCATTGCCATTCCACACGGCAGCCCCAAACTGATCAAGCAGTCAGCGATTGCAATTGCTACTTTAAAAAAACCGATTAAATGGGGATCAGAAAAAGTAACACTCGTATTTATGCTCGCTGTCAAAAATGATGAGCATGAAGAGACAAAGCAGCTATTTAGTGAATTGTCCTATCTGACAGAACAGCCTGCTTTTATTCAAACTCTCATTAAAGAAGAAGATAAAATGAACTTTTTATCTAATTTTCATGTTAGAAGATAGTATCCTAACATGTATTAAAACCGATATTTCCGGAAGCTGCGGTAAAAAGTTAAACTTTTCCCCTCGTTTTTTCGCGTTATAGTATGAATGTAAGCGATTGCGAAACAAATTTAGGAGGATTAGAAATGAAGATATTAGCGATTACATCCTGTCCAAACGGGATTGCTCATACTTATATGGCTGCAGAAAATCTTCAAAAAGCTGCTGAAAAGTTAGGCGTTCAAATGAAGGTTGAAACCCAGGGCTCAATCGGGGTAGAAAATGAATTTACTGAGAAGGATATTCGTGAGGCGGACGGTATTATTATCGCTGCTGACAAATCAGTTAATAAAGATCGGTTTATTGGCAAAAAGGTGTTAGTTGCTGGTGTTCAAGACGGAATACGCAAGCCAGAAGAATTAATTAATAAAATAAGCGGCGACGTACCTGTGTACAAAGCATCAAAGGCTGCAGAAAATAATCATAAAAAAGAAGAAAAACAAAATCCTTTTTACCGGCATTTAATGAATGGGGTTTCTTATATGATTCCATTCATTGTAATTGGCGGATTATTAATTGCGATTGCATTAACTCTCGGAGGAGAAAAGACTCCTGGAGGCCTTGTGATTCCGGATGATTCATTCTGGAAAACGATCGAAAAGCTCGGTGGAGCATCCTTTACATTCATGATTCCAATTCTGGCAGGATTCATTGCCGTTAGTATTGCAGATAGACCTGGTTTAGCTCCTGGTATGATTGGCGGATATATTGCAGCAAATGGCAGTTTTTACGGAAGTGAAGCTGGTGCAGGCTTTATCGGCGGTATTATCGCTGGTTTCTTAGCGGGGTATGTAGCTTTAGGTATTAAAAAACTAAAAGTACCAAAAGCCATTCAGCCGATTATGCCAATTATCATCATCCCGATCATTGCGTCACTTATTGTCGGTCTCGTATTTGTTTATATTCTTGGAGCACCTGTTGCCCAAGTTTTCGAATCATTAACATCATGGTTAGCAAGCATGCAAGGTACAAGTTCAATCCTGCTGGCATTAATTTTAGGTGCAATGATATCCTTTGATATGGGAGGTCCTGTAAATAAGGTTGCGTTTCTTTTCGGATCTGCAATGATTGCAGAAGGAAACTATGAAATCATGGGCCCAATCGCAGTTGCAATCTGTATACCGCCTATTGGAATGGGACTTGCAACGTTCTTAGGAAAGAAAAAATTCCAGCCTGCAGAAAGAGAAGCAGGTAAAGCGTCATTTACAATGGGATTATTCGGAATCACAGAAGGAGCAATTCCGTTTGCAGCTCAAGATCCGCTTCGTGTCATTCCAAGTATTATGGCCGGTTCTATGATTGGTTCAGTTATCGCAATGCTTGGACATGTTGGAGATAAAGTTGCACATGGAGGACCGATCGTTGCCGTACTCGGAGCTGTTGATAATGTTCTGATGTTTTTTATCGCCGTAATTGCAGGTGCGTTTGTAACAGCTCTATTGGTCAATATCTTGAAAAGAGATGTTCAGACATTAGATACCCCTGATGCAAAAGAAGCTGAAGAAACCCAAGAAGTACCGCAAAAAACACATCAAAAAGAGATCAAGACAGCAAATATAGAAATTAAAAAATTAACAGATATCACCAGTCCGGAGCTAATTGACGTAAATCTAGCCGGATTAACACGTGATGATGTTATTGATGAAATGATACAAAAGTTAGATGATGCAGGAGCATTAAGTTCAACTTCAGACTTCAAACAGGCGATATTAAACCGAGAACAAGAAAGCTCAACAGGAATTGGCATGAACATTGCTATCCCTCACGGAAAATCAATTGCCGTAAAGAAACCTCGCGTTGTTTTTGGTCTCAAAAAAGACGGGGTAGACTGGAAAAGCCTTGATGGTACAGATGCAAAGCTGATTTTCATGATTGCTGTTCCTAAGGATAGTGAAGGGAATGAACATTTAAAAATCCTTCAAATGCTTTCTCGTAAACTGATGGATGAAAGCTATAGAGAACAATTATTAGCTGTTAAAACAAAAGAAGAAGCCTTTCAGCTTTTAGAATCGATTGAATAGGTTCGTTGCCAAGATTGTTCAGCCCTCAAACTAAAGGATGAATGTCAGCCCTTTTCTCATTTTTTTAATGGGAAAAGGGCCTTTTGAAAAAAGATGTTTCAAAGGGCACAGTATGACAGCTTAGAGACAAAGACAGGTATACTTAAAAAATAAAAAGAATGAAAGGGAGAGAATTGTTTTGACCATTGAGCCATTGTTTTTTGAACCTATTTTTAAAGAAAGAATTTGGGGCGGAAAGAACCTGACTTCCTTCGGATATGATATTCCATTTAATCAAACAGGAGAGTGCTGGGCATTTGCAGCACATTCAAATGGACAAAGTGTTGTAAAAAATGGTGCATATAAAGGGTTATCCTTGGGTGAACTATGGGAAAAACACCGTGAGTTATTTGGAAATACAGCAGGAGACCGTTTTCCTCTTCTTACTAAAATATTAGACGCAAATCAAGACTTATCGGTTCAGGTTCACCCTAATGATGAGTATGCCAGGATTCATGAGAATGGAGAGTTAGGGAAAACCGAATGCTGGTATATTATTGATTGTAAAGAAAATGCCGAAATTATTTATGGACATCATGCAAAAACACAAGAAGAATTAATCCGAATGATTAATGATGAGGAATGGGATAAACTGCTTCGTTCAGTAAAAGTCAAACCAGGTGATTTCTTCTATGTGCCCAGTGGAACCATACATGCGATTGGTGAAGGTATTATCATTTTAGAGACGCAGCAAAACTCTGACACTACTTACCGTGTATATGATTATAATCGGAAGGATTCAGAAGGGAATCACCGTGAGCTTCATATTCAAAAAAGCATCGAAGTAACTGAAGTTCCTTTCACAGCAAATAAATTAAATACTCAACCTGAAAAAATAGCGGGCTTAACGATCGATTCACTCATTGAATGTCCTTACTTCACAGTACAAAAATGGGAATTAGACGGTACAGCCAGCTTAAAACAGCAAAAACCTTTTCTTCTTGCCAGTGTCATTCATGGAGAAGGAGAACTAATCCATAATGGAAATCATTCCTTCTTTAAAAAAGGAGACCACTTTTTATTACCTGGTGAATTCGGTGAATTCGGGCTTGCAGGTAAATCAGAACTTATTATTTCAAGTATATAATGGGTGCTATTGTATAGACCTGATATCTTAATCGACAGAGAGAAGTATGTAGAAAAAGAGCTTGCTATTATTTATTTCAAATAGCAAGCTCTTTTTTTAATTACAAGACCTTGTTCATCTTGCAAAATTCAAGCGGTCATTGGTAAAGAGGCATCCTAGCGGGGAGAATAGAACCAAGACTGCACTATTTATATTGAATATTAATCCATTGTTTGAATTATAATAACGAAATAATTAAGTAACAAAAAAAGGGTGATCTATATGGGAGATATTAATCATAACACTCGTCTAACCTCAGCTGAAATATCAAACCTTTGGAGTCAGTTTGTGAATGATAGTATGGCGCTTTGTGTAATTAGTTATTATTTGAAAAATGTAAAAGATAATGACATTCGTTCTGTTCTTGAATTTGCATTAGACTTATCACATTCGCATATTGAAAGCATTAAAGAATTTTTTATGCAAGATAATTATCCTATCCCAAAAGGATTTACAATTGAAGACGATGTTAACCTCAAGGCACCTCCTTTATTTTCTGATCCATTTTTGCTTGTCTATTTGCATATCATGACGATACATGGATTATTAGGCTACGCTGGAGCAGTAGGTACTTCTATTCGCGAAGATCAAAGAAAATACTTTATTAAATGCAATATGGAAGCGATGGAATTATATAACATGATAATGGATGCTATGCTAAATAAGGGGATAGTAAGCAGACCACCAGCTATTAACGCACCGGATAAAATTCAATTTGTGGAAAAACAAAGCTATTTAACGGGTTGGTTGGGAAGGAAAAGACCACTAAACGCTATAGAGGTAAGCGGTATTTATTTTAATATGCTAAAGAATGTCGTAAAAATAGTATTGGAAATCGGATTTAGTCAAGTTGCAGAATCTAAAGAAGTCCGTGAATACATCCAAAGAGGTAAAGGACTTTGTGATAAGCAATTTACTATTCTAAGTTCTTTTTTATCGGAAGATAATCTTCACTCCCCCAAAAAATGGGATGATGAAGTTACAAGCTCAACAGTTTCGCCATTTTCAGATAAACTGTTGATTTTTCATATTGTATCATTGATTTCAACTGCTTCTGCATATTATGGCGCAGCTTATTCCCTTAGCCAAAGACGTGATTTGGCAGCAGAGTATCTACTCTTGATAGCGGATGTTACAAAGTACGCTGAAGATGGTGTAAACATCATGATAGATAACGGCTGGATGGAGCAGCCGCCTATATTTGATGACCGGAATGACTTGGCCAATAAAAAGTAATGGGAGATCTATAACAATTATGAATAAAAAACTTTAATAATATATATTTGAACCCCTGGTAATTTTCTTTTGATGCAATCACGTTCCTTTGCTCCTTATTATTAGGGAGCTATTTATATGGGAAACAAAAAATAAGAAAGGACAACTCTAAGAGTTGTCCTTTCTTATTTTTCACTAAACGCGATTTGCAATCCAATAAAGCCCAGCAGTGAACCTTTTATGACGTTCATTCTCTTTGCTATAAACGTTTTTCTTAATAGCAGATTACGTATTTTATCCGAAAATACACTAACTGCTATAAAAATGATTAAAGCCTGTACCATAAAAATAATTCCTAAAATAAGCATTTGGATTGATGCATGCCCCATCGTTTTATCAACGAATTGAGGTAATAATGCTAAAAAGAATAAGGATACTTTAGGATTTAGAATGTTCATCAAAATCCCTTTTTTGTACAATGATTTATAGTTTAAAGAATTCTGTTTGCCAATTGCAAAATCAGATTCTCTTTCTCTAAAAGACTGCCAAGCTAAAAACAATAAATAAGCTGCCCCGGCGTATTTAACAATTGCAAAAGCCAGCGCTGATTGATAAATTACTGCTGAAATGCCAAGTGTCGCTGCAGATATGTGTATGACAAGTCCTGAGCAAAGCCCCAATGCTGTTGTTATACCAGCTTTTTTATTTTGTGAGATACTTTGGGCAATGACAAACAGGATATCTGGACCAGGCATCAAAGTAAGAAAGATTGCCGTACCTAAAAAGGATAATACTACTATTACTTCCATTTTATCAGTCCCTCCAAATATTGAAATAAAATTTCATTTAATTATAAATCTAAACTTTTCCAAAACTAAAGTAAAGGAACTATTTAGTCTTAAGGAGACAGTAGTAAAGGGTATGTGTTATTTTATCTTTTTTTCGCCCATTGAATTTTGTAAAAGCCTGATAATGTGCATATAAGCGATAAAAAAGGCAAGTATATCAATCCATACCAGCTATTCGATCAGTTTTAATGGTTCAAGGATTTCAATTTTCTTCCTAAGCTCAAGGACAACCGGGCTAGTGAGTAACTATATTTAACAATTAAATCTTTATTATGTTGAATAACAAGAATAATTATATTGTTTGAAGTTAACATTATGACTTGATTGTTATAAAAAGAGAGGGGGTCTTAATATGAACAAACAACGTGCACAAGAGATTGCTGCATCACCAGTTATGGCTAATGTAACCTATAATGAAACTCCAATCTATATTCAGAATGTGGATGAAAACAATGAAACAGCTAGAATTTATCCTATTGATGAACCACAGAATGAACAAGTGGTTCCTTTGTCTAACTTAATAGAACATTAAATCTTCAAAGCGATTTCATAAGATGTGTTCGGCGAGCGGATCTCAGGATGGAAGCAAATTAATGAAACGCACAAGGCAGTATTATCGGGATCACTCCTTAACTCATATGCACGGTATTCGGCCGAGAACATCCTCTTTGTGTGTCCGGATGTGACTGTTGCACATATTCGACAATACCCGGCGACTGATGGTCAAGGCAGTCTAGCTATTTACGTGATGGTCAAAGAACAGGGAACGCGGCAGGTCGCTGCAGGACAGAATACGCTAATCCAATCACCTTATTTCAACTAAAGAGTTGCGTTAGTAAAGATCGGAGCTGCCTTTTAGGCAGCTTTCTTTCTTTTATCAACTATCTGGTTTCAAGCTAATTATTGATAATTAACCTGATTTTATAGGAATAATCGTTTTTGGGGTCTTATTATATGATTAAAGTTATAGCCCTAAGTATTTTTCACGTCGTCTAATAGGAGAAAAGTAATAAAGGTTTTTTAAGAAATGGATCTTTTATCCATGTTTCAAATTAGACCTATTTCCTTTTTGACGAAATATTCAGATTATATATAATCAATATGTAGATATATATCGTTATATTTTTCATGTGTATCTATATAACAACATACCAACAGAGAATGAAAACAGCAGAAACGAACGGATCTGCTGTTTTTTCTTCATAGGGAAAACACCAATCAAATGACAGGAGGTTAAAAGGGTTAGCCAGTTCAATTAAATTTACTTAGGAGGTTTTTATGAAATCAATTGTTAGTCTGCTAATTACATTGAGCATCTTCTTATCAATCTTTAGTCCAATGAGTGTTCAGGCAAAACAGCATCAAACGCAAAATGCAGAAAGAGCCGTTCAGTCATATGAGTCTCTGCAGCAATACTTTTATAAGGAAGATTCAAAATTGTATTTAGAGGAATTTCCCTATCAAAGCGGAAATCCATATTCCTATGTTTGGCCTTTTTCTCAAGCGATGGCAGGAACTATTGACCTATCAGGAGTACCAAAGATAGGTTCAGATTATGAAGATGATGTACAAGACCGTTTAGATGCGCTTGAACTGTATTGGAACGAAGAAAAACAGCCAAAAGGCTATGACTCTTATGTCCTTGCTCCGTATGGACATGGGGGAGATTTTTTTTATGACGATAATGAATGGATTGGTCTTGAGTTTATTCAGCTCTATAAAATGACTCATGACAAGAAATATTTAGAAAGAGCAAAAGAAATATTCAATCTTGTTGTCTTTGGATGGGACAATGATCCATCTCATCCTGCTTCTGGCGGCGTCTTTTGGACACAAGCATCCTGGAGCAGCGATCGAAATACAGTATCAAATGCCCCAGGGGCCGAGCTTGGGTTCCATCTGTACGAAATAACAGGCCAGACACATTATTTTCAATGGGCAAAGAAAATGTATGATTGGACAAATGAATACATGCTCGCACCTAACGGGCTTTTTTGGGATCATATTGATTTAGCGGGCACGATTGAAAAAACGCAATGGAGCTACAACCAGGGTGTAATGATTGGAGCGAATGTTCTTTTATACCGTATTACGAATGAGAAAAAATATTTAACAAGATCAGAAAGCATTGCAAATGCAGCTTTAGCCTATTACGAAGAAGAAGAGCGACTGTATAAACAGCCAGCGAGATTCAATGCGATTTTCTTTAAGAACCTTTTATTGCTAGAAGCAGAAACAAAAAACAAAGAATATTCCCATGCGATGCAAACCTATGCAGACAAGGTCTGGGAGCAGTATCGAGACCCTGAAACCGGACTATTTAAATTTGACGGTGAACATCCTGTTACTCTTCTGGAACAATCAGCTATGGTGCAAATTTATGCTTCGCTTGCCTGGAAGAAAAAAGATTACCGGAAAAAAGCTTAATGGAGGTGTTATATGAATAATCGTAAAAAGATCATATCATGGATGACCATTCTGCTTATCTTGATGGCTTGTCATCCACTATATACAACAGCTAAAGCACAGGATCCGGAGCATATTTACGTTATCAAAACGTCTGAAATGTCGGCTGAAGAAGCGACAATGATTGCCACTCTTCAAGGCTTATTGGCTCAGCAAAACTCAAAAATTCAGCTTTACCTTGACCGCGAATATGGCGGGTATCAAACATGGTTAAAGGACTTGGAAGAAAACTATGGCATCCCGTACTCTTATACCGACAACCCTTGGGAACTTGTGAAGAAATCAAAAATAAAGGACTATATTCTTTTTAAAAAAGGAGATGATTCGATCAATTCCGCAACAAGCTTAGCTGGGGTGACAGGAGCAATTGCGGTTGAGGAAAGTCTTGTGGGCAAAGCAGAATTTTATGGTTTAAAAGAAAAAATGGATGTGAGAGGCAAAGATGAAAAATGGGTAAAGGATCATTATTGGCCACAATTTAAGAAGGATAAAATTGTTGAACAAAAAGAGGATTTTGCCTTTCAATTAAGAGATTTTGCAGTGAAAGAAAAGTCGATGATTTTTTATGACGGAAACTCGCCTTTCCGTTCTGAGTTAATGGAGGGACTAAAAAAAGATTCAACAGCATTTGGATGGGGAGATGCATCCTCAGGGGAGGATCAGTTTATATCTCCATCATCAAAAGCCGGTGTATTTACGATTCCTTCTGACCATGCTTCTAATCTATCGATGTTATC
The DNA here is from genome assembly GCF_019933155.2 of Metabacillus dongyingensis. NCBI lineage: Bacteria > Bacillati > Bacillota > Bacilli > Caryophanales > Bacillaceae > Metabacillus > Metabacillus dongyingensis. The sequence continues at coordinate 1,673,042 of NZ_CP082944.1, forward strand.
ATCTATTAAAACCGGACCTCTTAAGCAGAAAACAGCCGATACAAAGCGTCCGGCAAACAAAAACACCCATTATGTTACATTTTTGATGACAGATGGAGATAATGTCCAGTGGCTTCTCGGTGATTTTCAATCAGACAACAGGTGGTATTCGAGCAAAGAAAGAGGCACTTTCAATATGGGCTGGGGAATATCCCCGCTGCTTTCTGAACTTGCTCCTTCCGTAATGAACTGGTATTATGAAAGCGCTTCACACGGTGAGCACTCTGATCAATTTGTAGTCGGACCATCCGGCAATGGATATATGTATCCGAGTCAATATCCAGAGAAAGAATTAAATAAGCATGTAAAAAAGCTAAATCAATATATGGGTAAAACTGATCTGCACATTGCACAAATTATTGATTTCAACTCACTGGAAAATAAATCTCTTTGGAACAAATATACCTCGCAGAAGAATATAGACGCCTTGTTTTACCTTGAATATTCAAGGTATGACACCCATAAAGGGAAAATTGTCTGGTCAAACGATAAGCCGATCATATCTGCCAGAGAAATGTTATGGAGCGGACTTGCCGGTGCAGACGAAAAAAGTGTCATAGAAAGCATCAATTCAGCACCGCGAAATCCTGAAAGTGAACAAGGCTACACACTCGTATTGGTCCATGCATGGAGCAAGTCGCTTTCCGATGTGAAGACCGTAGTGGAACAGCTCAATTCAGATGTAGAGGTCGTGACACCAGAGGATTTTACTTCCCTCATTAAAGAAAATGTAACCCATTAACATATGGAAGGTGCAGAAATAAACCAACAGGTTCGGTTCAGAGGTGCAAAACATTAAAACAGCATAATATATAAATGCAATTAATTTGATGGTATATCGTAACATTACAACAAAGTAGGATGTCAAACTCCAGTTTGTAAAGTTGAAATAATTAATCCATAATGCAATGCAAAAAGGATTAATTCCCATCTTTCTTATTATGTATTGAAGATTGTGAAAGTGTGTGTTTAAAGTATCGGGCTCGATACCTGGAGATCAGCCAGGTGACCTCCAGATTTTTCCTTCTTCAAATAATCGGCACAATTGCGGAATAAGTGAAGAATCGATTTAGGGGGATTTTGATGGAAAGCCATATTAACAATTGGGCGGGAAAGTGAAGAAACTATATAAATCATTAAAGCTGACTTGAAGGGAGGACCTTCAGTCAGCTTTTTATTTACATGTTAATCAATAGTTAAACCTATACTATCTTTTGAGGTGAAGAATATGTATAAACTGTTATCTCATAATGATCTCGATGGAGTTGGCTGCGGTATTTTAGCAAAACTTTCTTTTGGCGAGCAGGTCAAAGTACGCTACAATTCTATTTCAGGTCTTAATCGTGAAGTGGAATGGTTCTTAGAAAATGAGGGGAAGGAAACTTTCTTATTTATTACAGATTTGTCCGTAAGTGAAGAAAATGAAAAAAGACTGGAAGAATTCTTTCAAGCAGGGGGAAAGGTTAAGTTGATTGATCACCATAAAACGGCTCTCCGTTATAATGATTATAAGTGGGGGCACGTTGTGGTGGAGGGTGAGGAAGGGAAGTTAACTTCAGCTACTTCCTTATTATATGAATACCTCATATCTCATCAACTAATGGAGCCATCAGACGCAACAGCGGAATTTGTTGAACTCGTAAGACAATACGATACGTGGGAGTGGGAGAAAAATGAAAACCACCATGCACAGCGACTGAATGTATTATTTTTTCTTCTCTCAATAGATCAATTTGAAGAAAAAATGATTTCCCGGCTGCAAACGAGTGATCATTTCTACTTTGATGAATTTGAAACAAAAATCCTTGATATGGAAGAAAATAAAATTGACAGATATATTCGCAGGAAAAGAAGGGAGCTCGTTCAAACAGAGGTTGGGGGACTTTTTGCGGGTGTGGTTTATGCGGAATCGTATCACTCAGAACTCGGGAATGAACTCGGTAAAGAAAACCCGCACCTAGATTATATAGCCATATTAAATATTGGCGGCAAACGAATGGGTTTTCGAACAATTCACGATCATATTGATGTGTCTGATGTTGCTACACAATTCGGTGGCGGGGGACATGCAAAAGCATCCGGCTGCACCTTAACAGAAGATGCCTACAAGCAATTCGCAATTGATACCTATCATCTTGAACCGTTACCAGAAGATGCGAAAAGAAATCGATATAATGTAAAAGAATCCACTTTTGGTACCATGTATAAAAACAGAAGTGACGAGATCTATCTTATATATCCTTTAGAAAATGGGGAATGGGGGATTGAAAAAAATAAAACAATAACGGAACAGACCCACCCAAGTTTTGAAGAAGCAGAAAAGTTCTTAAAAAGAAAATATTCAGTATGGCTTGTAAATGATGATAATTTCGTCAGAAACTTAATGGAAGAAGTAAAAAAGGCTAAATAATTTTAAAAAAAGCGAACAGCGACAGTGTTCGCTTTTGAGATGAACACCATTTTATTAATTTATTTACGTATTCCTGAATCATTTCAACGGTAACATTTTGTTTAAGTGGAATATTACGTAAATTGAGTCGGTTCATCTTATTTGTCACTTCATTGATTTTATCTGTTGTAAAAGGTTCCATATTTACCATAACTCAGTCGCTTCGTCAATACATTTCTCACGCTGCTAGTGGGCAATAATGGAAGAACAAAAAGGAACTCCATAAAAATCTGGAGTTCCTTATTTTTATTTACCACTTAAATTGGTATTAGAATTAGCAGTACAAATAAACGCACTCTGCTGAACAGCATATGCTTGCTATTTCTTATGCTAATTTATGTGTTGAAAATAGCATTGTTTCCCTATAAAAACCTTTTAAATCACTAAAAAAGCATACCAGAAGCTATGCTAATTGGTATGCTAATTTGTGTGCTATTTATACTGCTAATTAATATGTTAACACCCCGCAACCGAACACGTTAAAAATAAACACGGCACCCATAATCTCTTTCACAAGAAATATGTGAAGGCCATATGCGTTCCCTTAAGCTTCTGAGACGTTGTTTTAAAAGCATTTATCCAGGCATTGCTTTTATCTTAATACTCTATTGCATCGAAATCTTTAGGCTGAGGGACCGGCTGCCCGTTTTCGCTGTTAGAAATATCATTAATTGTTTGCAGCTCCGATTGGCTTTCTTTATGATCCTTTTCATTTTGCTTTTCTTGCTTTTTCATGGTAATTACCCCTTCCAATTGTTCTAAAAATTAATATGCACCACTTAAGGTTTCATCATGCATCAATGAAAAATGCTCACTTGAAAGTCGATTGAATCATTTTTTTATCTGACAGATCGTGCATTTTCTATTTGAAAATCCAGGCAGATTTGCTGGGAAAAGTGAATAAACAGCAATCTAAAGTTAATTCTATATACATAAAGAAAGAATGTTAAAAGGAGATTACATCGTGAATCCATATGAAATAAATAACATGATTATTGATGACGAGTTTGATGGCGAAGAATCGGTGACAGCTGATTTTACTCACAATAATAAAGAATATAGTGTTACTTTCAAAAAAGCAGACCTTGAAATAATTAATTCCTGGGTTTTCGAGGATGGTACATCTATTCCTGCAAATTTATCAGACAATATGATTGAATCATTAAAAGAAGATGTTAAAAAGAGGATCTAGCCGCGTGTACTAGATCTTTTTTTATGGGTCCCGAAAGATCTATATTTGATTTTTTCTAATACTTATTAAAAGTGGCGATTAGTCTTTAAGTCCATTTGGATATGATCAATTGTCATTCTTTGAGAATAATGCATGGCGATAGCCTGAATTGATTTTTGCTGATTAAACATGATTCTTTCCCATATACAGCCATGAGGTCAGGCTTCATTCTGGAGAGCAATGGTTCGTTCACGACTCATTCATCTTATTATATTGGGTGGAATGAATCATTTGAACATTGTGAACAGGAATTTTCAAATAGAATCTTGAAGGTAAGAGAAAGAAAATTTATCATGCGAGGTGACAGCTAATGAAGGCAGATGCCGTATTTGAAGGCGGTGGGGTGAGGGGAATTGCTTTCACAGGAGCTATCCAGGCGATGGAGGAAGAACAGGTAGAGTGGGAAAGGCTTGCCGGGACCTCGGCAGGAGCCGTTATCGCTTCACTTCTGGCCTGCGGCTATAAGAGCTATGAAATTCGTGATTTGCTGAAAGAAATGGATGTCTCAAAATTTAGAGGAAAATCATTCCTGAACTATATTCCGATAGTCGGAAGCCTGTTTGAGCTTATGATTCATTTAGGATTTTACAAGAATGATTACTTGGAAAAATGGGTGGAATCGCTTCTTGCCGCAAAAGGCATCAGGACGTTTGCTGATTTGCCTGAAAATAAATTGAAGATTATTGCTTCTGATGTATCAAATGGTGAAATTCTTATATTGCCAGATGATTTAACAAAGTACAGCATGACCCGAAGCGACTTGAAAATTTCAACAGCTGTCATGATGAGTGCATCCCTTCCATTTTTTTTTCGGCCAGTCATATGGAAATCAAAATCGAGATATAAATCTTATATTTTAGATGGCGGGCTGCTCAGCAACTTTCCCATTTGGATTTTTGATTCAAAAGATGAACCCCGTTTTCCGACGTTTGGCTTTCGGTTTGTAAAGGATGAGATTAAGATGGGTGCGGTGATTCCGACACCTGTTCATCTTTTTAAAAATATCTTTAAAACAATGCTTCAGGCCCATGATCTCAGACATTTGACAGAAGAAACAAAGGGAAGGACGATTCAAATTCCAACTGGAGGCATTACTGCAACAGATTTTGAGCTGACAGATGAAGAAATTGATTTTCTTTATGAATCCGGATATTTATCAGCAAAGGCGTTTTTAGAAGATTGGAATTTTGAGAAATATAAAGAATTACGAAAGAAAAAGAATAAAGTTTAGACCAAAGGAAATAAAAAAAGCCAACAAATCATTTTGATATTTAAGATTTTTTTTGGATTGTAAAAATGCTTCTAAAGGGTGAGTGTCTATAAATTATCATCTAGTGGATGGTACATTCTTTCTATAAATATTTCGATTTACGAAATATTCGTTGCATCTTTTGTCCTGCTTAACGTAAATCGAATGTAAGAATCGAATATCATGAGTATAACAAACTATTCTTAATTTTTTGAAAATAATCAGTCTTTCCTCTATCATTAGATTCATAAGAAAAAGAGGAGGCAGTCCATGAAAAAGGTTCTTAAGAAAAGCTCAATTCCAGTATTATTGACAGCCAGTTTTTTATTAGCCCCTGCAGTCAGTGCAGAAACTCCTTATTACGGAAAGGATTACAGCCAGCCTGAACAGGTACGGCATCTTTTTCCTGAGGTAGAGGCAACGGATGGAACACCTGCATTTGTGAAAGATGAAGAAGCATTTACAACTCAGGAGGAAATGCTTGCTTACATAGAAGAGCTGAAAGGGAAGAGTCCATACGTTTCGGTGAAAAACATCGGCACCTCACAAAATGGCCTTGAAATACCGGCCCTCTATTTTACTAAAGATCAAAAAATCAATCCCAGTTATTTATCACAAAAACCAACTGTGTGGATTCAAAGTCAGATTCACGGCAATGAGCCGGCAAGCGGAGAATCGATTTTAGCGATTGCAAACCGATTGACAGGTGATCTTGGAGACGAGGTATTAGATAAAATTAACGTCATTGTCGTTCCGCGGGTGAATCCGGATGGCTCGTACAATTTTAAACGTCAGCTGCAAAACGGACTTGATGGAAACCGGGACCATGTAAAGCTTGATTCTCCAGAGGTACAGGCTATTCATCATGAATTTAACAAATTTACGCCTGAAGTTGTGATTGATGCGCATGAATACTCCCCGTATACGAGTTCATTTGATCAATTCGGCGAGGACGGGCTGCTAAAGTATCATGACATCCTCCTATTATCGGGAAGAAACTTAAACATTCCTGAAAAAATCCGCGCAATGTCCGACAATCTGTATGTAGACCCGACTTTAAATACTTTAGAAGACATGGGCTTTACAGGTGACCGCTATTATACAACTGGTGTAACAAACGGAGAAATCGACATTCTTGAAGGGGGAACTGAACCCCGCATTGGACGGAACTCGTTTGGCTTGCAGACATCGTTTTCATTTTTAGTAGAGAGCCGCGGAATTGCCATTGGGAGAGAAGATTTCGGCCGCCGTGTTGCCGCTCAAATCGCAACCCACGAGCATATTTTAAGGCAGACCGCAGAGAATGCGAAAAAGGTAAAAACGACAGTTGCCTTAGAACGGGCAAAGCTTGTTAGAAAAGGACTGCTTCCTAATGATAAAGATCCAATCATCATAAACAGCGAAGCTGCTGAGCTTGAAAATCAAACACTTGAAATGATTGATATCGCTTCAGGTACTGTAAAAGATATTCCAGTGAACTATTTCAGCGCAACAGAAGCAGAACCGACGTTAACGAGAGAACGCCCGACAGCCTATGTGCTGAAGCCTGAACAGGCAGAAATTGCTGCCAAGCTTCAGAATCAGGGATTGAAAGGGTTCCAGCTGCCAAAGCAAATGAAGCTGTCAGTTGAAGCTTACGATGTAACGAGCAAAGAGAACACGGAGAAGTATGAAGGCAAACAGCTTGTAGAAGTACAGACAGAGCTTGAAAAGAAAGATGTCGTGTTCCCAAAAGGCACATATGTATTCTTATCTGCACAGCCAGAAAACAACTTGCTGTCACTCTCTTTAGAGCCGGAATCGATTGACAGCTATGTCACATTTGGATACATTCCTTCTGAAGTTGGAAAAGAGCTGCCGGTCTACAGGTTTATGCTTAACGGGAAGAAGCTGAAGTAAGGGGAAAAAACAAAAAAAGCAGCGGGATAAACATTCCCGGCTGCTTTTTCTTATAGTACGATACTAACAATGATCGCAGATAAAATACTTACAAGTGTAGCACCGTAAAGCAGTTTCAATCCAAAGCGGGCAACAACGTTCCCTTGTTTTTCATGAAGTCCTTTAACAGCACCTGCAATGATTCCGATAGAAGAGAAGTTCGCAAAAGATACTAGGAACACAGAGATTATTCCAAGTGTGCGTTCGCTGAAGTTCTCAGAGATTTTTGCCAAATCCATCATCGCAACGAATTCGTTTGTCACTAATTTAGTAGCCATAATTCCGCCGGCAGCAACTGCTTCACTCATAGGAACACCCATAATGAACGCAATTGGTGCAAAAATGTAGCCCAAGATTCCCTGGAATGTAATGCCGAAAATCATATCAAAAATATTGTTTACAGCAGCAATTAAGGCAACGAAGCCGATAAGCATTGCTCCTACGATAATAGCTACTTTAAATCCGTCCATGATATATTCGCCAAGCATTTCGAAGAAAGATTGCTTTTCTTCTTGAATTACCAAGATATCTTCTTCATCTGTAACAGTATAAGGATTGATAATCGATGCGATAATGAATCCGCCGAACAGGTTGATGACGATTGCCGTTACAACATATCTTGGCTCGATCATAGTCATGTAAGCACCAACGATAGACATGGATACGGTTGACATAGCGGATGCACAAAGCGTGTAAAGTCGCTGTGATGTTAATTGGCCCAGCTGTTTTTTTACGGTGATGAATACTTCAGATTGTCCAACAATGGCAGATGCTACAGCGTTATAAGATTCTAATTTACCCATTCCATTGATCTTGCTTAGAACAAGACCGATTCCTTTCATAATAAAAGGAAGAATTTTAAGGTATTGGAAGATGCCAATAAGTGCTGAAATAAAGACGATTGGAAGTAAAACATTCAAGAAGAACGGAGCTTGTCCATCATTGGCAATTCCGCCGAAAACAAAGGAGATCCCTTCGTTTGCATATCCTAATAATTTTCCGAAACCATTCGCAATAGCTGTGATCATGACAAGACCAAATTTAGTATTCAGCAGCAGGAACGTTAAAAGAATTTGAATCACAATCATAAGAGCTACAGGTTTGAATTTAATTTTTTTGCGGTCGCTGCTTGCAACCCATGCTAATCCAAGAACGATTGCAAGACCGAGCAGTGCTATTAGGTATTTCATTTTCTTCACCTCTGAGATATATTTAAAAGCATTTTGAAAAGGAAATCTGTATACGCTTTCATCTAATTCCATAAAAGATAGTCAGCGTCATCTGATGTCTGACCTCTGACGTATTCAACTATAATAGATTTATAGGAACAAATCAACCCTATATTTAAAAAGAATTTTGTTTTATTTATAAGATAGTTTGCTACTCATTTTAAATAATAAACCTTCAAATTTAGGGTAAAAATACTGAACAACAAACCCTAATGTAAGCGTGACGATAAATGTCCCGATTCCTATAGCCCCTTGAAAAATAAAAGCAAGAAGCAGTGCAAATGCTTCACTGATGATTCTTGAGTTTCTTAAGTTCAAGCCAAAACGTGTATGAATGGCTACCATTAATGTATCCATCGGGCTTGCAGGAAATTTAGCCTGCAGATAAATGGCTACTCCGACGCCCATTGAAAGAATGCCGGCGATAAGAGCTGAAGCCTGGAAAAACAGAACAGTTGGTGAATAATGCTTTAAAACAACCAATAGCCAGAAATCAATCAGTGCTCCAATTAAAAGAATACTTGCTGCTGCTAAAAGTTCAGGCTTTTTCTTCAGCAAAAATGCATTAATAAAAATTAAAGCGATTCCATTAATGAAAATACAAGTTCCGACTGTCAGGCCAAACATGTTTGATTCACCTACAGCCAGTGCATCCCAAGAGGAAGCGCCTAAACCTGATTTTATAATTAATGCTACACCCAGTGTTAAAATCAATAATCCTGTAATAAAAAATAAAGCTCTTTCTTTCACTTAAAAATCCCCTCTCAAGCTGACATCTATTGTAATTATTTGGATGTTAGTCATCAGACCTCTTTGAACCGTTTTCATCATACTCAATTCTGCCTGCAAAAGCAATATGAAATTTATTGTAAAGAGAACAAAAAAAAGACGAGAGATTCTAAAATCTCTCGTCCAGTCTGGTTATTTAGATATTGATACAAGTCAAAAATGTTGTGGATAATATAAAATTAGCTGCGGCTATGTCCGGCGCCGAGATCCCCGGCAACCAAGGCGCGTTTTAACTTTTGTGATTAATTCAGCTGTGTCGTTTTAAGAAATTCTTTCGTACGCTCTTCTTGGGGATTCGTAAAAAAGTCATCTGGGTGACCTCTCTCAACAATGCGTCCTTCGTTCATATAAACAATCCAATCGGCCACCTCACGTGCAAATTGCATTTCATGGGTCACGACAACCATCGTCATTCCCTCTACAGCAAGTTCCTTCATGGTAGCTAAAACTTCACCCACAAGCTCCGGATCAAGAGCTGAAGTTGGTTCATCAAAAAGCATAATTTCAGGCTTCATCGCAAGGGCGCGGGCAATGGCCACACGCTGCTTCTGACCGCCGGAGAGCTTGTTGGGATACACATCGGCTTTGTCAGAAAGACCTACTTTTTCAAGCAGGACACGAGCTTCAGAGGCTGCCTGATCTTTCTTCATTTTTTTCACCATTAAAGGTGCTTCCATAATATTTTCAATGACTGTTTTGTGCGGAAATAATTGAAAATGCTGAAACACCATTCCGACTTTTTGGCGAACCTCATTGATGTCATGTGTCGCTTGAGTAATTTCCTCGCCATTAATGATGATTTTCCCATTGTCTTTTTTCTCAAGAAAGTTCAGACATCTGAGCAGGGTGCTTTTTCCAGATCCGCTGGAGCCGATCAGACAAACAACATCGCTCTCATTTACTTTCAAATCAATATCTTTTAATACGTGCAGATCACCGAATGATTTATTCAGCTTTTCAACCTTAATCATTTCTTTCGTTTCCAAAAATCATTACCTCCTTAGCGGTCGCTGATTGACATTTTCTTTTCCAGACCATTAACAATAAGGGTTAAAATGGCCACTAAAATTAAGTAATAAACGGCAACAATTAATAAGAATGTCATTTCATCAAAGTTATTTGAACCGAGTGTGGTCGCCACATTAAAGAGCTCGTTTATAGAAATAAAGGCTGCAAGTGATGAATCCTTCAGCCCGATAATCATCTGGTTTCCAAGCGGCGGAAGAGCGCGTCTGAAAGCCTGGGGCATAATGATCCGTCTCAATGTAAGGCCTCTTGTCATACCAAGAGAGCGGCCTGCTTCCATCTGTCCTTTATCAATGGACTGAATGGTTCCGCGAAATATTTCGGCAATATAGGCTCCATTATGAAAGGCAAGTGCCAGTGATGCAGCCCAGAAATCAGGAATTAGAAAAAGTCCGCTAAAGCCGAAGTACAAGATGAAAATTTGGACAATCAAAGGCGTCCCGCGAACTAAATAAATGTAAGCATCCGAGATAATGCCAAGGACTTTTAATTTCGAAATTTTTAAAAGGGCAAAAAAGAGGCCAATAACAATACCGATTAATATTGAAACAACCGTTAACTGCAGGGTAATAAGCATCGCATCAAAAAAGACGCCCTTGTTCGCAACTAACGAATCGAAAAAATGTGAAAAACTAGGCAAAATGAACAACATCCTTTCTGTGCAATTGGTGGGTTATTCAGGTTTCGTCGTAATGTCTTCTCCGAAGTAGTCAATGCTGATTTTCTTCAGGGTACCGTCCTGTCTGAGTTTTTCCAGCGCTTCATTCACTCTTTTTAAGAGAAGGGGATTATCCTGTGGAATGACAACGGCCTGCTCGCTTCGTTCAATAAGCTGCTGTCCGGCTATGTCAAATCCGCCTTTAGCTGCACTTTTTCCTGTTACAAAATCAGTTATGACCGCGTCATGCCGGCCTGTACTCAGCGCTTTAAGGGCAGTAATATCGCTATCGTACATCTTTATGTTCTTCGTGTATTTTTCTGCGGTTGCAGCATATGTAGAACCTTTGGCTACGGCAACTTCTTTTCCTTCTAAATCTTCTACTGTTTTAATATCACTGTCAGGACGTGTGAAAATCTGAGGACCCGAGTAGTAGTAGGGAGTGGAAAAAGAAACATGCTTTGCACGCTGATCGTTGATGGTATGGCTTGCAACTGCTGCATCTGCTCGGCCGGTTTTCACACCTTCAACGATTCCTTTAAATTTGATCCGCTTTTGAACAGGTTCAAGGCCAAGCTCCTTTGCGATGGCTTCGCCGACAGCAACATCAAACCCGGTCATCGTCATATCATCCTTAACATAGCTGAATGGCTTGAACTCACCTGAAGCCGCGAATACAAATTCATCTTTGTCAATCAGTTCTGCGCCATCTGATAATTTCTCTTTTTCTGCGCAGGCGCTAAGCATGCAGACAAGAAAAAGGGCAGAGAATAAGAGTAATGCTTTTTTTCTCATTGAAGGATCATGGCTCCTTTCTTTTTTTGAAATAGCTCGATTATGGTAAACAGGAAAAAATGCACTAGTTGTATATACCCTAAGTTTCAGGAGAGAAAACCTATCATTTTGTAAAATTAGAAATGATGGGCGAGTGGGAGAGGGGATTGATTCATGAAAAGCAGTATGAAGCACTTATCTGGTGTAGAAACCGCAGTAAGTGCAGCAAATTCAGTTTTGCAGCACTTATTTCGTGTCGGAGCCCATATTAAATGCAGTAAATTCGGTTTTGGAACACTTATTTTGTGTCGGAGCCCATATTAAGTGCAGCAAATTCGGTTTTGGAACACTTATTTTGTGTCGGAGCCCATATTAAGTGCTGTAAATTCGGTTTTGGAACACTTATTTTGTGTCGGAGCTTGCAGTAAGTGCAGCAAATTCAGTTTTGAAGCACTTATATAGTGTCGGAGCCCATATTAAGTGCAGCAAATTCAGTTTTGAAGCACTTATCTGGTGTAGAAGCCCGCAGTAAGTGCAGCAAATTCGGTTATGAAACACTTATCTGGTGTAGAAGCCCGCAGTAAGTGCAGCAAATTCAGTTTTGAAGCACTTATATCGTTTCGGAGCCCATATTAAGTGCAGCAAATTCGGCTATGAAACACTTATCTGGTGTGAAGCCCACATTAAGTGCATCAAATTCAGTTTTGAAGCACTTATCTGGTGTAGAAGCCCGCAGTAAGTGCAGCAAATTCGGCTATGAAACACTTATCTGGTGTGAAGCCCACATTAAGTGCATCAAATTCAGTTTTGAAGCACTTATCTGGTGTAGAAGCCCGCATTAAGTGCAGCAAATTCGGCTATGAAGCTCTTATCTGGTGTAGAAGCCCACATTAAGTGCAGCAAATTCGGTTATGAAACACTTATTTCGTGTTGAAGCCCACATTAAGTGCTGTAAACCGCATTTAAAGGATTCCACTTAAATCGCCTAATTTGAACGCGTTCATTGAGTCGTTTCACAGTATTTTAGAACGGAGTGTTATCAACGAAGTTCACCTTTGAATCTTTTATCGAATAGATGAATTTATTGAATTCTATAATCATCACCGTGACCATGGCAGCTTAAATTATGAAAAGTATTCAAATGGAGATAATTCCTTAGAAAAGGCGATCAAACTATGATCGCCTCAGAAGAAAGGAGAAATATGGTAGTGTGTGTCCAAATAGGCTTTGCTGTAAAAAATCAAAATTCGGCTGGCAGAGCATCCTCCGCATTTTCTAGCCCAACAAAAAAGAAGCAGATCATATCTGCTTCTCAATACATATCATTCCACTCAATTTCGCCTGCTTGCTTCTCGTAGTCAATGTTTACTTTGAAGTCGTGTTTTTCATAAAAATGCACAAGACGGTCAACGTGATCCCAGTCTCGCTTGGCAATGTCGCCCGTGATGTAGGGGATGTTTTGATCCTTCGCAAACTCCTTTAAATAATTCATGCAAATGGATCCGTAGCCCTTATTTGCAGGGCCTTTAATATCTCCGATGTGGATCGCTTTATCGTCATTGTATGTGGCATGAATGGAAAAATCCCAGGTGCCCCGATAAGCAGATTCACAATCATTCAGCATCACCTTGCATGAATCACCGTCATTTTGTGCATAAACCACAACCCATTTATCTTCCTTCGTTTGATCAATTCCGACAACCTGCCACCGCTTTGCAATTTCCTTCAGATTATCCTGCATTCTAAAGAGCTGAAACTGAAGTTCTTCAGCGTCTATGGATGTCTGATCGCTGCGTGTTAATACAGTATTATACATACCTGACTCCTTCCTTAAATAAGATCCGAACGCAAAACACAGTATATAATTTTACTAGATTTTAAAAAGGGAATCAACCGTTTTGCCCGAATTGGGAAGAGTTGCAGATCTGTCTATTTTTATGAAAAAAAGCACCCGCATTCAAGCAGGTGCCATACCTTTATTCTTCTTCACTATCATAAATAAGATGGTCAAAGCTGTTATTATTAATGGCGTTGAGCTTCTCAATTTTATAAATTAAAAATTGATGGTCGTCACCGTACAGATCAAGTTTATTTGCTGCTTTATACTCCCGAAGCGCAGTCCGTGCTTTAGTTTCTTCAGTGAAAATCCCGACAACATTCGAAGCTTCTCCGCAGTCAGAACAGCCAATATCCACTACTACGTAATACATCTGATCACCTTCTAGTTTTGGTTCTTGCATTCATTTTCTCATGAGGCTCTTTTGAAAACAAGAAATCGGCACAAAAAGAACCGGCAGACTGATGCCGGCTGCTGGTTCCCTATACTTCTAATGTTTGCGGTGACTCTTGTCCGCTGTTCATTAATCTGATTTTATTTGGCTTGATCGCAAGAACGATATAATCAGGATCATTTGGTCCTTCAAACCAGTTTTTCATTTGATCATTCCAGATCTTTTCTTTTAATCGCTGATCTTCGCTGATGCTTGCCTTGCCTTCAAACTCAATATATTCATCTCCAAAACCTTCGCCTTCATAACCGAGCAGGATATGGACATTGGGATTTTCACCGATTTCTTCTGCTTTATGAGTGTTCTTATTTGTTGGTGTATAAAGCATTAATTCATCATTAAAGAATGTCATATAGCGGGAATGGGGCTTATTATCCACTACAGTAGAAAGCGTGCCGACCTTATGCTTTTTCAATATATCTAATACTTCTTTGTTTAATTTCTGCTTATCCAAGTGAAACATCTCCTTTTAGTAGGTGTTAGTGTATATATTCCTTTTTATTAGCAGATTAAAACATTGGAAGGTGCCAGCAGTTCATGAAAAACCGTATTGTTAAAAATAGCCACTAAGTGTAAAATGTAACTAAATAACACATTTTTCTAATTGGCGGTGGAACTATTAAAAAGAGATATTTAATGCTCCTCACTCTCGGATTTATCATTGTTTTTACATGTTCACTAAAAGCGGCTTCAGAAGAAGAAAAAAATGATCCGTTAATCATGACAGATGTCAGCGGTTTAATGCCAATAAAAATTGATAAGGTCATAAAAGGAAAAGAGATTGAGTCATTCAAAAAAGCAATCAAAGAAGCAAGAGAGACGAATAAGAAAATTTCAATTGCGGGAAAGCAGCACAGTCAGGGAGGACATACTTATTACAAAGATGCAATCGTGCTTGATATGACTTCCTACAATAAGATTTTGGACTTTGATAAAGAGAATAAGACGATAACTGTTCAAAGCGGGGCGACTTGGGACGATATTCAGCGTTACGTCAATCCGCATGGACTTGCAGTCAAAGTCATGCAGTCTCAAAATATTTTCACGGTGGGAGGCTCGATGAGCGTGAATGTACATGGACGGGATATCCGCCATGGTTCTCTAATTGACAGTATTCAGTCCTTTCGATTGCTGAACGCCGATGGAGAAATTGTACGGGTCAGCAGAACAGAAAACGAAAAACTATTCCCGCTTGTCATAGGCGGATACGGATTGTTTGGAGTGATTTTAGACGCAGAAATCAGTTTAACGGTTGATGAGCTCTATGAAATGAAAACAAAAGCTCTCGATTACAAAGAATATGCCGATTATTTTAAACAGGCAGTCAGAGGCAATGAAAAGGTCAGGATGCATCTTGCCAGATTATCCACTGCACCTGACACTTTTTTGAGCGAAATGTATGTGACGAACTATGAGCTTGCAGGTGATCAGGGGGCTCGTACAGAATATGATGAACTAAGTGAAGAAAAGAATGTTGCGCTCATGAAATTCCTGCTTGGTTTATCAAGAAACTACGATTGGGGAAAAAATGTTTTTTGGAATGCCCAAAAGTCATATTTTTTAAAAAAAGAAGATTCCTATATTACAAGAAATAATGTGATGCGGTCAGAGTCTGAGTTTCTGGAGTATGAACATGAAACAAATACGGATATTCTTCAGGAATACTTTGTCCCGGTTGATGCATTTCCTGACTATGTGGACAGTCTGCGGAAGACATTGACTGAGGAAGAGCTGAATCTATTTAATATGACCATTCGCTACGTAGATCACAATGAAGATG
The DNA here is from genome assembly GCF_019933155.2 of Metabacillus dongyingensis. Classification (NCBI taxonomy): domain Bacteria; kingdom Bacillati; phylum Bacillota; class Bacilli; order Caryophanales; family Bacillaceae; genus Metabacillus; species Metabacillus dongyingensis. The sequence continues at coordinate 1,688,492 of NZ_CP082944.1, forward strand.
CTGTTTTGTCCTACAGCCGAGATGAAATGTTTGCCTTCGTTTTATTAATCAATCAGGGTTTGTCTGATGATGAAATAAAGAAGACCAGAAACGTGATCCGCAAGATGATTGATGTCACCCTTTCTTTTGGCGGCACATATTATTTGCCTTATCAGCCTTATCCGACTAAGGAGCAAATGAAGCGTGCGTATCCAAGAACAGATGAGTTTTTCGGACTGAAGCGAACATATGACGAAAAGGAAATTTTTATGAATTACTTTTATGAGGAGTATGGCCGCGATGAAAAATGATTCGTTCAGAAGATTTGTTGCGGCTCAGAGCACCCTGTTTTTTGCGGGCAATTTCATCTTCCCATTCTATATTTTGTTTATAAAAAATGTAGGGTCCTCTTTTTCACAGTTCGGCATATCGTATGGATTATTTGGTCTCTCAGCAGCGCTTGTTCATCCGCTTCTAGGCCGTTTGTCAGGAAAAATAAGCGACAAAGTGATGTTAGCGGTTTCTTCTTTCGGAATGGCTTTGATTCTTTTGTATTACCCGCACATGGGAACGATTGAAGAAGTATATGTATGTCAAATGATCATGGGTATCTTTGGCGCGATGCAGAAGCATGGGGAAAAAATGCTGTTGACGCAGTGGACGACGGAAGAAAAACGCGGCATGCAAGTTGGAAACTATCATTTTTTCACATCGCTTATGTCAGCGGCTGCGATCATGGGAGGCGGATTTTTAGCTCAGTACTTTACTGTAACATTTCTTTTTTTCATTGCCTCATCCGTCTACTTTATTGGCGGAGTCAGCGTTTTAAGAATATCAGATTCATACTTTGATAAGGAACAGAAGGTGCCGTACCATGCAGATTCAGCTCCATCCCATAACGAAGCATAATTGGGAAACATGTATATCGCTTAAGGTTCAAAAAGAGCAAGAGAGGTTTGTTGCGAGTAACCTGTATTCCCTGGCAGAATCAAGATTTGAAACCACCTTTTTGCCGCTGGGCCTTTATGCGGGAAATAAAATGATCGGCTTTGCGATGATCGGAAAGGATCCTAAAGATGGGGTGTACTGGCTGGTTCGGTTTATGGTTGATCAAGCCCATCAAGGAAAAGGGTATGGCTTTGCAGCTTTGCAGATTGTGCTCAGTTTTATGAAATCACGGTATGATGTCAGCCCATTTCTTTTACTTGGAGTCAATCCTGAGAATGGTCAGGCGATAAGGCTTTATCAAAAAGCCGGTTTTATTCATACAGGTAAAGTAGAAAACGGCGAGGCCATTTACCGGTTGGGTATATATTAAAGAAAGAGTGCCGCACGAAAGTTGTGCCGGCACTTTTTAAGGTGTTGAAAGGAAGGGATTTTGCTTCGTCAGTTCTCTGAAAAAGCCAGTTTCGTCCTTAGGCAGTGAGACAAGTGCAAATCTCGTGGAGAATTGAGGTCTGGGTCCAATCGGCTTTGCAAAAATGATCTCAAGTCTTTTCAGCGTCCAGGCGGGAGAAGAGAGCGGGTTATTTGAATAGCGGATTTCCTTAATATCCCTTAGAGGTATTTCTTTTTTTATTAATCCGAAGACGATAATCAATTTTTGATTTTCAATAACAAAGTAGGATTTTATTAATGCATGGGCTAAAAAAGCTGAAAGCAAAAAAGGGATAATCAGGGATGGAAGGGATTCAGACCGGAAAAGCAGAAAAAATGGCAGAATGATCAGAAACAGCACAATGGCAACAAGAATCGGATTTTTCTTAACTTGAAAGATCATATATAAAGTCCCCTTTCAAGAATTATTTTAGCACATTTTTCCTTTTTTCTGAAGGTATTGTTATCTAGTTTTCATACCATACTAAATTCCCTATAGAGTGAAATCAGGAAAAATAAGGATAGGACGAACGGACTAATATTCAGATAATTCTGACGTATTGCTTGATTCTCTATTTTCTTTTACATATGGTAGAGATGAGATTCTGCTTATAAGGAGGAAGGTTATGAAAAGAAGGTTGAGTGTTTTCCTGATTGCGATCTTGCTTGCTGGAGGATTTCCGGTCAGTACAGAGGCTAAGAAGCCGGAAAAGAAAGAGGAATACAGTCAGGTCGATGTTGGACGGGACGGCATGGTGACAACGGCCCATCCGCTGGCATCTAAAATTGGAGCTGATGTTCTTAAAAAGGGCGGAAATGCGATTGATGCAGCTGTTGCGATTCAATATGCGCTGAATGTGACAGAGCCGATGATGTCCGGAATTGGCGGCGGCGGTTTTATGATGGTGTATGACGGCAAAACAGAAGAAACAACGATTATTAACAGCCGCGAGCGGGCGCCTGCAGGAGCGGCGCCAGATATGTTTCTCGATGAAAACGGAGTTCCGATTCCTTTTTCAGAACGATACAAAGGCGGAACTGCAGTTGGAGTGCCAGGGACGCTGAAGGGATTGGAAACGGCTCTGGACATGTGGGGCACGCGATCAATGAAGGAACTGATCAGTCCTTCGATTCAACTCGCTGAAAAGGGTTTTAAAATTGATTCGGTTTTAGCAGCAGCGATTTCAGACAATGCTGATACGTTATCCGCTACTGCTGCAAAGGACGTCTTCCTTCCAAAAGGTACACCGATAAAAGAAGGGGACAAGCTTGTTCAAAAAGACTTGGCGAAAACCTTTAAACTGATTCGTTCAAAAGGAACGGATGCGTTCTACAAAGGTGAAATCGGGCAAGCTCTTGCCGGCACCGTACAGGATTTTGGAGGCTCCATGACGCCGGATGATTTGAAGCGATATAATGTCACAATTGATGAACCAATTTGGGGTGAGTATCAGGGGTATAAAATTGCAAGCATGCCGCCTCCAAGCTCAGGCGGAGTTTTCTTGCTGCAGATGCTGAAGATCCTCGATGATTTCAATTTGTCTCAATATGACGTGCGTTCGGCTGAGAAATATCATTTACTGGCAGAGGCCATGCATCTTGCCTATGCTGACCGTGCAGCCTATGCCGGTGATCCTGAATTCGTAGATGTGCCAGTAGATGGACTGCTCCATCCGGATTACATTGCCAAAAGACAGCAGATGATCAGTCTTGATAAAGTTAATCCAAATCCTCAAGCGGGTGATCCGTGGAGGTACGAAGAAGGTACTGCCGACTATGAACAAACAGTGCAGCCAAATGATAGGAAGTACGGAGAAACGACTCACTTCAGCGTGACAGATAAATGGGGAAATGTCGTCTCTTATACAACAACCATTGAGCAGGTTTTTGGAACCGGCATAATGGTTCCAGGATATGGTTTAATGCTGAACAATGAACTCACTGACTTTGACGCTGTTCCGGGCGGAGCCAATGAAGTTCAGCCTAATAAACGTCCCCTCAGCAGTATGACTCCAACCATTGTATTTGAAGATGATAAACCTGTTTTAACTGTCGGATCTCCTGGAGGACCAACGATTATCACATCCGTGCTTCAAACGATTCTTCACACTATCGAATATGATATGGAACTAAAAGCAGCAGTTGAAGAACCTAGGATCTATACGAATAATCTGAATTCGTATCGGTTTGAAAACGGCATCTCTTCAGACCTCATCGCTCGCTTAAATCAAATGGGTCACCGGTTTGGCATAAACCCTGTTGTCATTGGCAACGTGCAAAGCATCCTGATTGATAACGAAAAAGGAACATTTAAAGGAGTAGCCGACTCAAGCAGAAATGGCGCTGCAATCGGCGTTGATCTGAAAACGAAGAAAGATAAGTAAGAGAATGCAGCACCCTATTGGAGAGGGTGCTGTTTTTTTGTTTTCAAGTTAACTTAGGATTTTGCGGAAGTTCACAATTTTACGGAATTAATTCGAAATGTATGGGAATTATTTCTAAAAGTCTCGGAATTAAATTCAAAAGTCTCGGAATAAAGGGGTAAAGTCTCAGAATTGTTTTGGAAAATCAATAAGTCTGGGAATAGAGGTAGATAATTTCGGAATTGCGTGGTAAGATCATCCTTTATTTTAAAGGATTTAAAGCAACTCGGAGACTTTGCCGGCTAGTAGTATTATTTCAAGAATCTAGCATATTTTAAATATAACATTTGATTTATGCTCAAAAATGGTTTGAATTGTAAAAAAAAAACAGATTAACTGGTATAGATAACTAGTTGAATCCGTGGTATAGTGAAATTGAAAACGAATACAAGGAGTCGTCTTCATCAAGTAAATCTAAATCCTTTATTATCCTATACTTTATTTTGGAGGAATGTAAAATGATGAAATATCTACAGAAAATCGGCCGTTCATTGATGCTGCCTGTAGCAGTATTGCCGGCTGCGGCGATTCTGATGGGAATCGGTTATTGGATCGATCCTGCAGGCTGGGGAGCAGGGAATCCGATCGCAGCATTTTTAATAAAAGCCGGATCTTCTATTATTGACAATATGGCGATTCTTTTTGCAGTTGGAGTAGCACTTGGAATGTCAAAAGAAAAAGATGGTTCTGCCGCTATGAGTGGTTTGGTGGCTTACTTGGTTATCACAACGCTGCTTTCAACAGACTCAGTAGCGATGCTTCAAGGGGTTGACCCGGAAAATGTCAACGCTGCTTTTGCTAAAATCGGAAATCAATTTGTTGGGATTCTTTCAGGTATCGTAGCATCCATTATGTACAACCGTTTTAGTCATGTACAATTGCCGGCTGCATTATCTTTCTTTAGTGGAAAACGTTTAGTTCCTATCATGACAGCTGTTTCTATGTTGCTGGTTTCAGTAGTATTGTTCTTCGCATGGCCTGTAATCTTTACTGGATTAGTTGCTTTTGGAACATGGATCAGTAAATTAGGATTTATTGGTGCAGGATTATATGGTTTCTTCAATAGAATTTTAATTCCTACTGGGCTGCATCATGCTTTAAACTCAGTGTTCTGGTTTGATGTCGCTGGAATTAATGACATTGGTAATTTCTGGGCAGGAACTGGAACTAAGGGAATTACAGGAATGTATCAAGCTGGGTTCTTCCCAATTATGATGTTTGGTTTACCAGCCGCAGCGTTAGCAATGTATCATACTGCAAAAACGAAAAGAAAAAAACAGACGGCATCGTTGATGTTAGCTGCAGGTTTTGCTTCATTCTTTACTGGGGTAACAGAACCGCTTGAATTTGCATTCATGTTTTTAGCTCCGGCACTTTATGTTGTCCATGCAGCCTTAACAGGTCTTTCATTAGCTGTTGCAGCATTTTTCCATTGGACAGCAGGATTTGGTTTTAGTGCAGGATTTGTTGACTTTGTATTAAGTTCAAGATTACCGTTAGCTAATCAGCCTTATATGTTGCTTCTGCAAGGACTTGTGGTAGCGGTCATTTATTATGTATTATTCAGATTCTTAATTACAAAATTCAATTTGGCAACGCCTGGAAGAGAAGAAGATACAGATGAAGGTACAGTAAGCAGTGATTCATCTCACATAGAAGGCTCTAAGTTTGCAGTAATGGCTGCCAAGATCTATGATGGCCTGGGCGGAGACGCAAATGTAACGTCTGTAGACAACTGCGTGACTCGCTTAAGAATTGAAGTGAAAGATATGAATGCAGTAGATCAGAAAAAGATTAAAGATACGGGTGTACCGGGAATTAATATTGTCGGAAAAAACAGCATTCAGGTAATCGTGGGTACACAAGTACAGTTTGTAGCTGATGAAATGGAAAAAATAAGAAAATAATTGAGAATAGATGTTTAAACTGAATATTATTCAATAAAGCTATTCGTTTTAAAGTGTAATTATTTTCTCTAAACATAAACTCCCTCCAATGACAATTGCTTGCTTAAATCATAGGAGGGAGTTTTAACTTCCAATCCATATAATACAAGTGATCTCAAGATACTGGTATAGACAACTAGCTGAATGGGTGTTATAGTAAGTCTGAGAATAGATGCAAGGAGCTGTAACCATGCCGAAAACCTATATAACAAACGCAAAATTATATACAGGTGAAGTCGTTTACCAGAACGGTTTTATCCTCATTGAAAACGATAAAATTATTGAAGCTGGGGACTTAGCTGAAATGACTGAACCTAAACCTAAAGATAAGGTGATAAATCTTAGAGGCAGTGCTTCCATTTTGCCGGGTTTTATTGACATTCATATCCACGGTGCAGATGGTGCAGATGTGATGGATGCGACAAAAGAAGCGATTTTAACGATGAGCAGAGCTCTTCCGAAAGAAGGGACAACGAGTTATCTCGCAACAACGATGACTGCAGATCGAGGAGAGATTACGGATGCCCTGAAGAATGCAGCTGATTATATCAAATATGAAAATAATGAAGGAGCAGAAGTGCTTGGTATTCACTTAGAAGGTCCTTTTCTGAATCCAAAGCGTGCAGGTGCCCAGGCTCCAGGCAATATCATTGAACCATCATTCGAACTTTTTAATAAATGGCTGGAAGAAGCAGAAAATTATATTAAGCTGGTCACACTTGCACCAGAACGCAAGAATGGATATGAACTGGCCCGGCATTTAACATCTGCGGGCATAACGGCCTCAATTGGCCATAGTGATGCCGTCTATTCAGAAGTTGAAAAGGCTGTCGAAAGCGGCGTGAAGCATGCCACACATCTGTTCAATGGAATGAGAGGTATTCACCACAGGGAACCAGGTGTAGCAGGTACTGTGCTAATGATGGATGAAGTGAAAACAGAAATGATTGTGGATGGTATTCACATTGCCCCTGAAATGGTGAAGTTTGCTTATAAAGTAAAAGGCAGTGAGGGAACTATATTAATTACAGATGCGATGAGAGCTAAAGGTCTTGGAGCAGGCAAATATGACCTTGGCGGGCAAGAAGTAACGGTTGATGCGGACAGGGCGACGCTTGCTGATGGTACTCTTGCAGGAAGTATTTTGACATTTAGAGACGCTGCAGTGAACATGATGAATTATTCAGGCTGTTCACTAGAAGAGATTGTAAAAATGTCTTCCGTTAATCCTGCTAAACAAATCGGCGTTTATGACCGCAAAGGTAGTCTATCAATCGGAAAAGATGCTGACATCGTCGTACTCGATGAAAATTATGAAGTGCTGATGACGTTTTGCAGAGGCAAAATCTCTTTTACAGGAAGTGTTGAACAATGAAGCTAATTGAAGCAAAAGATTATCACGAAATGAGTATGCTCGCAGCAGGGGTTATATTGGCTCAAATCAAGTCAAAACCTGATTCTGTGCTTGGTTTGGCAACTGGCGGGACTGTACTTGGCACCTATCAGCAGCTGATTTTAGATCATCAGCAAAACAAAACAGCCTATCAGCATATTAAAACGTTCAATCTTGATGAATATGCAGGCTTATCAAAACAAGATGAAAACAGCTATCATGCATATATGAAGAAACACTTTTTTGATGAGGTCAATATTCCTTCTTCTCAAACCTTTCTTCCAAACGGGGAAGCACATGATATGGAAGCGGAATGTAAGAATTATGATCGAAAAATTGAGGAATTTGGCGGAATCGATCTTCAGCTTCTTGGCATCGGTCAAAATGGGCACATTGGATTTAACGAACCGGGAAGTTCTTTTGAATCGAATACTCATTTGGTTGCTTTGGAACAGTCAACCCGCCAGGCAAATGCCCGCTACTTTGATTCAATTGAAGATGTACCAACTCATGCAGTAACAATGGGGATCGCTACAATTATGAAAAGCAAAAAAGTGCTGCTTCTCGCTTCAGGATTGCAAAAATCATCTATTTTATATGATCTGTTTCATTCAGATGTTACAAGCTCCATACCGGCAACGATTTTAAGAAATCATCCGGATACAATCATCATTGCTGATCAAGAAGCATTGTCAAAATTGCATCAAGATGAAAGGAAGATGTTTGCCAAATGATTCAAAAGAATTCTCCGCTCCCAATTTATTATCAGCTTGAAGAAGGAATAAAAGAAGCCATTCAACAACAAGAATTAATACCTGGTGAAATGATTCCTTCAGAAAGAGAATACGCTGAAAAGTATGGAATAAGCAGGATGACGGTGAGACAGGCTCTTTCGAATCTGGTGAATGACGGCTATTTATACCGGCAGCGTGGAAAAGGGACCTTCGTTGCCCATCAAAAAATTGAGCAGCCTCTTCAGGGCTTAACAAGCTTTTCAGAAGATATGCGTTCGAGAGGACTTGAACCGAGCACTCGCGTCATCAGTTTTACTGAAGTTGAAGCCAGTCATGATCTTGCTGCCAAGCTTGAGGTTGAAGCAGGGGCTCTACTCTTTGAATTGAAACGTGTGAGGCTTGCTGATCAGCTTCCAATGGCGTATGAAATGCTATATATATCAAAAGAGCTTGCACAAGGACTAACGAAGGAAATAGCAGTGAACTCCATTTATGATTATGTAGAAAATAAGCTTGGATTAAAGATACAGCATGGAAGACAAGTGCTGGAAGCCTCCATTGCCAGAAAAACGGAGGCTGAGATGCTTGAAGTTGCTGAAGGCGCACCAGTACTGCTGATTGAACGGAGAACCACGCTTGATACAAACAAACCGTTTGAGCTCGTCAGGTCCGTCTATCGCGCAGATCGCTATAAATTCACAATTGATATGGAGCGATTATAATGGTGCGTAAACCAACCGAAGAGAGAAATGAGAGAACTTCGCTTATTGATGAAATGGATTCCCTTCAGATTGTGGAAATGATGCACAAAGAAGATTCAGCAATAACGGCGGCAGTAAATGAAGCATTGCCGCAAATTGCAAAAGCTGTTGATGCGGTCGTGAAGCGATGGAATAAGGGAGGAAGAGTCTTTGTAATTGGTGCGGGAACAAGCGGCAGAGTCGGAATGCTTGATGCAGTGGAGCTTGGCCCAACCTTTTCAGTAGAAACCGGCAGATGGACTGCCATTGTATCTGGCGGAAATGAAGCGATGTGGCAGCCGCTTGAAGAGACTGAAGATGATGAAAGCGTTATTCGCAATGAGCTTCAATCCTATCAGTTAAACACATCTGATTGTGTAATTGGACTTACGGCCAGCGGTTCCACACCGTTTGTTAAAAGCGGTCTGTCTTATGCAAAAGAAGTTGGAGGATGCACAATTTCCATCAGCAACAATAAACATACTGACGTTTCCAAAATAAGTGATGTCTCAGTTGAATTGTCAACTGGTCCTGAAGTCATTAGAGGTTCCACAAGGCTGAAAGCGGGCACAGCCCAGAAAATAGCGCTTAATATGATATCTACTGCCGTGATGATCCGGCTCGGAAAAGTGTATCAAAATGAAATGGTGGATATGAAACTCATTAATTTGAAGCTGAAAAAGCGGGCTGAAAATATATTAATGGATTTGACCGGAATTAATGCTGAGGCAGCTGAATCTGCCATGCATCAAACACATTACAATTTAAAAGAAGCGATCTTTATGACTGTAACTCAATCTTCACATGAACAAGCTGCAGTTTCTATAGAACGGGCTGAAGGGAAACTGAAACAGGCGATACAGTATTTTTTCGATAAAGATAAAAAGTAGAGGAAATCATTCCTTAACAGTTTTAAGTCATTTACAAAAGATTTAAAATTAGGCTACTGTCTTCGTCTTAAACATGAACATTTCGGTAAGCTTGATTATGGTACAAACAGGAAATGGGGCAAAAAGAAGGAGACAAGGTTCTTCCAATTAATCTCTTCTAGGGAAGTGCAGAGAATCTGCTTTTGGATGGAAATTGCTAAAAAAAGCTCGGACTTATTTAGTCCAAGCTTTTTTTATATAACAAACTTTAATGAATTTTTTTCCTTTATAAACTGTATTGCGACTGCATTAAATTGCTCAGGCTGGTCGATATTGCAAACGTGGCCTGAATTTTCTATGTAAATAACTTTGACTTCTTTATGTGAAGCTGCAATTTCCTTAACGGCAGACAAAAATAAGTGGTCTTCATCACCCATCACAAAGAGTGTCGGAATCTCGTGGAAATCCTTCTGAAGCTCCTTTAAATATGGATTCACAAATCGTGTCAGTGAGAACCACTGAATAAATTCATTCTGGCACATTGTCTGTGCTTGAGAGATAAACATTGACCGTGCTTCTTTATGATTGGAGTAAGGCATGATGATCCAGGCAAAGAAAGCATACAGCCACATGTACGGCAATATCCGTTTCCCCAGGCTGCCGAGAATGAGCAAAAAACGGGTAAAAGCATTCAGCTTAGTGATGGCTCCTCCTAATAGCATAGAAGAAATCAGAGCAGGCCTAAGCCTCGCAGCTGACTGGATAACAATCGTTCCAAGAGAAATACCTGCAAAATGGGAAGAGCTGATATTGAGGTGATCGTGAACATCAATGACTTCCTGAGCAATCTCAGTGAAATCATCCCCTTTTTTCCACATTCCTTTTTGTGATTTGCCATGACCTCTCAGATCGATCAGCAAAATATTAAAATGAATTTTAAATTCGCGTATTTGTTTGTACCATATCGCAGAACTCCCGCCGGCTCCGTGGATAAACGTGACCCACGGCTTCTGCTCATGATTCCGAAGTGTCCGGTAATATAAAATGTTCTGCACCTGCAATCTTTCATTTAATTGGAACTTCCATCTTAATATGTTTAGAGAGTGAATGTGAAGCAGATTGCTAAATTGTAAGAAAAGCGACACATTTCGAAGTTGTTCAAAAAATTGGATAGCAGCCTAAAAAAATATGAGAAACGGTTGCGGGCTGAGGCCCAATTTGCTATACTAAGAGTAATTATTTTTGTTCGTAATATGATTAAAAAGGCATTCGTCTTGAAGAATATTATCTAGAGCAGGGATAGTAATACAATTGTGCGGATGACGCACGAGGAGGATACACACATGTTACAAGGTAAAGTTAAATGGTTTAACGCAGAAAAAGGTTTCGGTTTCATCGAAGCAGAAGGTCAAGAAGACGTATTCGTACATTTCTCTGCTATTCAAGGCGAAGGCTTCAAAAGCTTAGAAGAAGGCCAAGAAGTTACTTTCGAAATCGTTGAAGGCGCTCGTGGACCACAAGCTGCTAACGTTCAAAAGTAATTGAACGAAAGGACTCCCATGCCGGGAGTCTTTTTTTATGCATAAAAATTGGAGGTGGAAATATGCACGAATTGCCAAATTGCCCAAAGTGTCAATCCGCTTATACGTATGAAGACGGCAGTCTATTTGTCTGCCCGGAATGTGCTTATGAGTGGACAGCAGATGCGGAAACTGAAAGTATGGAAGATCAAAAGGTTGTTAAAGATGCAAACGGAAATATCTTAAATGATGGTGATTCTGTTACCGTCATCAAAGACCTCAAAGTAAAAGGAAGCTCATCGGTTATAAAAATAGGAACAAAAGTAAAGAGTATCCGTTTAGTGGATGGAGATCATGATATAGACTGCAAAATCGACGGTTTTGGTGCGATGCAGTTAAAATCTGAATTTGTTAAAAAGGTTTAAGTGCAGCATTGAAAAAGGACAAGAATGACTCTTGTCCTTTTTAAGTCTATTCAGATTCAGCATCCAGTACTTTCAGAGGCTTATCTGCAGGTCCCTCGATCACCTCTCCGCTGTAAGAAAACCTGGATCCATGGCATGGGCAGTCCCACGTACGGTCGCCGCTGTTCCATCCTACTTCGCAGCCTAAATGAGTGCATGTCATATCAACGAGATGGAGTACGCCATGTTCATCTTTATAAGCGCCGGCTTTTTTACCCTGAAACATGACCGCGCAGCCTTCATTTACTTTAAGATCTTCAGGTTTTTTGGATGGACGTTTGAGCTTGCCTGAGATTAAATGCTTGGCTACGTCCGCATTTTGTTTCAGAAACTCTTTTACACTCGGATCGGATTGGAAGCGGGATGGTGTAAAAAGATCAAGGTAGCGGGATTCTTTTTTCACGATCAAGTCCCTCAGCAGAATGGCAGCAAAGGTTCCGTTTGTCATGCCCCATTTATGAAAGCCTGTTGCAGTATAGATGTTTTTTTTGTTTGAAGTAAGATTTCCGATGTACGGCACCTTATCAAGAGTATATAAATCCTGTGCCGACCATCTATGTGTGATGTCATTTAAGCCGAAAACTTTTTCTCCGAATGATTCAAGGTTTTCATAAAGCTTATGCGTATCGTTTACCTGACCTGTTTTATGGCCCTCTCCTCCGATAATGACAAGCTCCTCTCCGCCGTTTGCTGCAGAACGAAGCGAGCGTTTTGGTTCGTCCACACTTAAATACATTCCACCTGGATAGGGCTTATCGGTCATAGCACTTAGTACATACGAGCGCTCTGCATACATTCTTGCAAAGTAAAATCCATTCCCATCATAAAAAGGAAAATGCGATGCTGCAATGACATGCTGACAGGTGATTTCAAATCCTTCATTCGTAATCAGCTTCGGTTCATCTTCTGTTCCTTTTATATCGATAATCGCTGTATTTTCAAAAATTTGAACACCAGTCTGTGACATTTCCTGAAGCAGGGTATGTAAGTATTTCAAAGGATGGAATTGGGCTTGATTTTTTACGATCAGCGCACCCTGGATCTCGATATCAATCGGAATGGTATCTGTATATTCATATGGAATGCCAAGAGTATCATAGGCTTCTTTTTCTTTTTGCAGTTTTTTTAGTGAGTCATCTGAAACGGCATAAAGAATTGCGTCTTCATCAGAGAACCCGCAGTCAATCTTCTTATCATCAACCATTTTGCGAATAAATTCGAGACCGCTTTTATTTGCTTCGTAATAATGTTTTGCTCCATCAGCGCCAAAGTGCTGAATAAGCTCATCATAAATAATATCATGCTGCACGGTTATTTTTGCAGTGGTATGGCCGGTTGTCCCGTTTAACACTACGTCTGAATCGACTAATGCTACTGAAAGTCCCTCTTTTGAAAGTAAATAGGCAGAAGTAATCCCGGTGATTCCTCCGCCAACAATCGCCACATCTACATTCACATGTTTTGAGAGCTTCGGAAAAGATGGCAGCTCGGCAGAATCTCTCCAGTAAGGCTCTGGAAATTTAGGCAGCTTTGAATTCTGATTCTTCAAATGGATCCCTCCTTTATTTAACAATTATCCTGTATTTATGAATAGTAAACTTTTTTAATAATCTCTGATGAAAGTTCCATTTTATGATTTCCATAAAATACAAATAAATGTATATAAAATAATTAATTGATAATTTTGACAGTCATCGGTTATACTTGTAGTAACTTAAAGAACGGAGGTGGATAAGAGATGATGAGTTTGAAAGTGTCGCACGGTAAAGAGTTGTCATACCTTTATTTATGTCGTGCAATTTTTCATGCAATTGTGATCAACGGGATACGTATGCCCTTTTTTACTAATTGCATAGGCACAATCAAACGTTAAGAAGATTCTCTTATCCATTCAATTAAAAGTGATGCGGAGAGCTTATTAGCTCTCCGTTTTTTTATGTCATCAATGTCTAGCTGCACCGCCTAGCTCCCCGGTCAGAAACGCTCCGCCAAAAAAGTCAAAACAGGACTTTGGCGGATCCTTATCTGCCATGTCTGCGCTGAGCAAGGCGGTTTCGCTTTTCGATAGACCAGGATAAGCAGGAAACTGTTTCTTTCTGGTCTTTTTTTAGTTTTAAGAATTACAGAGCTATGCGCATCGATGTCTAGCTCATGGCCCAACTCCTCGGCCAGAACAAATCTGTCTTCCGAGCTAAACGGGCAATTCCGCTTTTTAAATAAAAGGAGATGTTACTTATGACAATATGTTCAGTTCACCAATTAGCAAAATCATATGGAAGCCAGCTTATTTTTGAAAATTTATCCTTTGAAATAAATGAAAATGAAAAAATCGGATTTGTAGGACGAAACGGGACGGGAAAAACGACATTGTTTAAATGTCTGTCAGGAATCGAGCACCCTGACGCAGGAACGATTTCAATCAGAAAAGGGATGAAGGTCGGATATCTCGCCCAAATTCCGTTGTTCCCCGCCGGAACAACGGTTGAGGAGGTTCTGAGACAAGCTTTTGCCGAGTTAAATCTTTTATCGAACGAGCTTGCACAGCTTGAAATGGAGATGTCTGAAACAGAGGATCCTGATAAATTGGAAAAAACAATTGCACGATATGGCATTTGCCAGGAAACATATGAAAATCAGGGCGGATATGAGATGGATGCCAAAATCAGCGCCGTTGCAAACGGGCTTCAGCTGCAGCCCCTTCTGAAATCGGATTTTGACAAAATCAGCGGCGGAGAGAAAACAAAGGTGTCCCTTGGTCTGATGCTGCTTCAGGCACCCCAGATCCTTTTACTTGATGAGCCGACTAATCATCTTGATATAGCTGCTGTAGAGTGGCTTGAAGGCTTTTTAAAAGAATATAAAGGGACGGTTGTTGTCATTTCCCATGACCGGGCCTTTTTAGATGAAGTGGCTGCAAAAATCATCGACCTAGAAGATGGGGAGGTCACAGTATACCATCACAATTATTCAGGCTTCATTTCGGAAAAACAAAAGAGGCTGATGGCTGAATTTCAGGCTTATCAGGATCAGCAAAAGAAAGTGAAGAAAATGAGAGAAGCCATTAAAAGACTGAGAGAATGGGCTAATCAGGCAAATCCTCCAAATGAGGGACTGCACAAACGTGCACGGAATATGGAGCGTGCACTTGAGCGGATGGAGAAATTAAAAAAGCCTATTTTGAATCACAGGAAAATGGATCTCCATTTTGAAGGGTCTGACCGAAGCGGCAAAAAAGTCCTGACCTTTGAAAAAGTAACAAAAACCTTTGGAAGAAGACTGGTGTTTGAAAATGTCAGCATGCAGCTTTCCTATAAGGACAGGGCGGCAATAGTCGGAGAAAACGGTTCAGGCAAGTCAACGCTGCTGAAACTGGTCATGGGAGAGCATGAGCCTGATGATGCAGGTGTGCGGATTGGCAGCAGCGTGAAAATAGGCTACCTCTCCCAGCAGCTTATTCTCACAGATGCAGAAGTTTCGATCATCGATTATTTCAGGGAAGATTTGTCTGTCTCAGAGGACGATGCACGCCATATATTAGCAAAATTTTTATTTTACGGGTCTGCTGTCTTTAAAAAAATGAAAAACACAAGCGGGGGAGAAAGAATGAGAATCCAGCTGGCTAAGCTGATGCAGAAGGATCTTAATTTTCTCATTCTGGATGAACCGACCAATCATTTGGACATTGATTCAAGGGAAGTGCTTGAGGAAGCAATTGAACATTTTGACGGTACCATCCTCGCTGTTTCCCATGACAGGTATTTTCTGAACAAACTTTTCACAAAAACGTTTTGGATTTATGAAAAACGGCTTCATTCATTTGATGGTAACTACTCCTGGGCACGGGAAAAGATGAAGGGGCACTTGGCTGAAAAAGAGGTACCTTCAAGGGAAGTTCCAAAGCTTGCGGTGAAAAAATCAAACGATGTTTTACAGGCTCCAGGATCAGCAGAAATTGAAAGACAGATCGAACAGCATGAAAACGAATTATTCCGGCTTGAAGAACAGATGCTTTCGCTGACTGATCTTGCGCAGCTGATGGAGCTGAACAGACTGAAGGAAGAAAAAGAAAAGCAGATTGAATGGTTATATGAACAGCTTGAAGCGATCAGCTGAATAAAGAAAAGGTCCATTGCCTATCTGCAATGGACCTTTTCTTTATTTGAAATTTTCCACTTCATCAGGATTGTTGGCATGATTGTCTTTTAAAATGCCGTGCTCTTCAATATGGCGTCTCGCTTCCGCGTCTCCAAGCATGTAGATCATGGCATAAATCTTTCTCATTGAATCATCATAAGCTTTATTTTCGGCATCATGATGGTATTCGCGAAACGGAACCTGTGCGCGCTGAAACGTTTGAAAATCCGCAGCACTGTTTTCACTGTAATACGACTTCAATTCATTCAGTTCGGATGGATTTGCAAAAATTTTAAAGCTTGGACTGGATTCGACCGGGTATTCAAGGATTTCTCCGCTGGCAATATCGACAAAATAAGTTCGTTTTTCTTGTTCCATCTTAGTTCAACTCCTTTAGTGGCTTTAGTAAGCATTTACCACTAAAGAGAGAAAGCTAATCCTGAAATGACTAGAATTATGGTAAGTACTAGGGAGCATGAATATTTAGCATCTTGGTCAGAACCAATTCCCAAAAAGACCAACCCGGATGTTACTGTCGAATCATTTTCTGCCATGTCCCCACTGAGGGAGGCGCTTCCTTTTCTAACTAAGCATCACTTTATCAGAAAGAGATCCATTTCCTTTTATTTTCCCAAACTCATTTAAGAGAGCTGTTACGGTCAGTTTTTTCTTCTGCTCGCCTTCTGCTTCAAAGATAATGCGTCCGCTGTCCATCATGATCAGGCGATTGCCGAGATCAACTGCCTGCTGCATATTGTGAGTAATCATCAAGGTAGTCAGGCTGCCGTTTGTGACAAGTTTTTTAGTGAGCTGTGTAATCAGCTCAGCACGTGCCGGATCTAGAGCAGCTGTATGTTCATCCAAGAGAAGAATATCGGGATTTGTAAACGTCGCCATCAGCAGGGAGAGGGCCTGCCTTTCTCCGCCAGACAGCAAACCTACTTTTGCGGTCAGTCTGTCTTCAAGCCGCAGGCCAAGTGATGCAAGCTGTTCTTTAAAGTATTCTCTTCGTTTGGAGGTAACACCGGGTCTGAGTGATCTTTTTTTCACGCGAGAATAAGCAATGGCCAAGTTTTCTTCAATGGTCAAAGCTGGAGAAGTCCCGGCCATAGGATCCTGAAAAACACGTCCAATGTACTTCGCGCGTTTATGCTCGCGGACGAAGCTGACGGTTTTTCCGTTTATGTCTACATCGCCTTCATCCGGAAAGATTCTCCCGGAAATGACGTTTAAAAGAGTCGATTTTCCAGCACCGTTGCTGCCGATGACAGTAACAAAGTCTCCTTTTTGCAGAGAAAGAGAAAGGCCGTTTAAAGCCTTTTTTTCATCTGGTGATCCCTCATTAAACACTTTTTCAATCTGTTTTAATTCAAGCAATTTTGACACCACTCTTTCTCAAGCCGCCTTTTTTCCGCTTCCGCTTGGCAAGCACCTGCGGAACGACAAGCGCTGCAATGACGATACATGCGGTGATCATTTTCATGTCTCCCGTTTCAAGGAAATCGGCTCTTAGGGCGAGTGCAATAATCATCCTGTACACAATCGCACCAATAATGACCGCTAGTGTTGCCCGGATAATGGTTTTCGTTCCAACAAGGGCTTCACCGATAATCACGGATGCAAGACCGATAATGATCATTCCGATTCCCATGCCGACATCGCTGAATCCGGAATACTGAGCAATAAATGCTCCTGAAAAAGCTACAAGAGCGTTTGACAGACCAAGACCAATAATCTTCATCATGTCGGTATTAGCTGAAAAACTTGCGATCATCTTTTCGTTATCGCCGACTGCACGAATGGCGATGCCGACTTCTGTTTTCAGGAAATAATCCAAGACTAACTTGATAAATGAAATAAGGATCAGCATTGCAATAAGAATGGACCATGTTTTAGGAATAAAGTTTTCAAGACCGACAGAAAGAAAGAATGATTGCATGAAAGAGTCAATACCAAGCTGGTTCCAGCCATCAAGCAAGGCAGTAAAGACTGTGCTTTCTTGAAGAAGAGGGACGTTTGACTGTCCCATGATCCGCAGATTGATTGAATACAGGGCAATCATCATTAAAATACCGGAAAGCAGCGGGTTAATGTTTCCTTTCGTGTGAAGGATGCCCGTCAGACACCCCGCTGCAAACCCTGCAAGCAGGGCTGCGAGCGTAGCGATAAATGGATTAATGCCGTTTACGATCATTGCTGCACATATGGCAGCTCCGGTTACAAAGCTGCCGTCCACAGTTAAATCGGGAAAATCTAAAATTCGAAATGAAAGATAAACACCGAGCGCCATAATAGCGTAAATCAGTCCGGATTCGACGGACGAGAAAAGAGCAGTAAACATGATAAGACCTCCTTAGTCGATAATTTCTGCATCTTCCCATTCTTCTTTAATTTCAACATTCATCGCTTCAGCAGCTTTTTTGCTGATCTGAAGTTTCAGCTTCTGCGGGTATTCCACAGGTATTTCGCTTGCTTTCTTATTGCCGGCTAAAATATCGGCAGCTTTTAATCCCGCTTCATAGCCAATGTCGTTGTAGTCAAAGCCATAAGCTGCAAATCCTCCGCGCGCCACTGAATCAAGCTCTCCTACAAATAGAGGGATATCTTCGTCGCCTGCTACAGAGATAACCGATTCCAGTGCAGAAACGACGGTGTTATCCGTTATGATATAGAAAGCATCCACTTTTCCGACAAGTGCTTCAGCAGCTTGTTTGACTTCCGCGGAAGTTGAGACAGATGACTCCACGATTTCTAAATCAGTACCTTTAATCGCTTTTTCAACAAGATCTATTTGGGCAGCTGAATTTTGTTCTCCTGAATTGTATATCATCCCAATTTTATTGCCTTCAACATTTTCATCAATAAATTTGACCGTACTTGGAACTGCATCCGGATGAGTATCGGTTGTGCCTGTGATATTTGCTCCAGGCTCTTCAAAGCTTTTAACAAGTCCTGCTCCAATAGGATCTGTTACGGATGTAAAGACAATCGGTATATCCTTTGTTGCATTCAGAGCACTTAAAGCACTCGGTGTTGAGTTGGCGAAAATAAGGTCAACGTCATCTCCGACAAAATTGCTTGCGATCGTCTGGCTGTTGTTTTGATCGCCGCCAGCAATTTGAACATCATATTCAACCTTCAGTCCTTTTTCATCAAGCGCTTTTTTAAATCCTTCAAGTGCAGCATCGAGTGAAGGGTGCTCTACAATTTGAGTAACCCCGACTTGATAGGTCTTTTCACTTCCAGCACTTCCCGCTGTATCTTTACTGCCGCAGCCTGCTGCAAGAATCATTCCTGAGATTGCGGCACTCATGCCAAGCTTTGTTTTCCAGTTCATTGTAATACCCCCATTTTTTATTCTACTTTTACGCTTTTATGCTTTTATTCATTAAATTATAACTCATGTTTCGTTTTCTTCAATCATTATTTTCAGATTTAACTGAAATTTCTGCTCTTTTTAGGTCATTGGCAGTATTTTTCGCTTAAGATTCTCCTAATAACTCACAAATTTATAACAAAACAATGAAAACTATATTACAAAATGATTATATGAAACATTCGTCCTAAGACAATATGTATACTTATTTGCAACAGATTGGATTAGGTGGCCGGTATATGAACATTAATGACAGAGCATTAGTCAATCTATCAAGGTTATATTCAAAACTATTAGGTTATTTGCTTGTCAAACGGGATGCGGATGGGAATGTGAACTATCAAATCAGCGAGCTCTCTGAAGAACTAGGCGTTTCAAAGCGATCTGCCATTCAGAAGCTCGATCAGCTCGAGCAGTTCGGGGCTATTCAGTCGAAGAAGAGCGGGGTATGCAGAATTATCAGCACCCGCATTGAAAAAACGCCGATCTGTCTTTGCTATCAGGCGCTTGCTGCCCTAAAAAAAAGTCCGTCGCTTGCCGGCAATCCTGCGAAGCTTGCGGATGAAATGAATGTGAGAGAAAAAGATGCGGAGATGATTCTGCAGCTGTTATCCAAATAGACGGATGAGAAACCTCGGGGTAACCGGGGTTTTTTTGCTGTTTGGAGAAAATTATTATCATGGAAGGAATAAGGAATAGTTTTACCCTTTCTAAAAATTTGGAGCCCAATACAAGTAATCATTTCAAGGGAAAAAAAGAAGCAAATGAGATGAATTAAGACACTCATTTGCTTCCTTTTTTTTCATTTTGATTATAGCTAAGAATATGTAAACAAAATTCAAGATCTGATTGAAGATGATTTTTCATCAGGCTCTCGGCTTCTTGCCCGTCTCTTGATTTTATTGCTTCATAAATTTCTTCGTGTTCATCAATTAAACGAGGGCGGCTGTAAAGAACCACTGTCTTGCGGAATAGATAAATAATTGACTGCATTCTGTTGATGGTATCAATCATCATAGAGTTACCAGTGGAATGAACGATAATTTCATGAAAGCGTTCATTAGCAGACATGATTTCATCAGTCGTTCCTTCTCTTCCAATATTAATGCATTCAGATAGGGATATTAAGTCTTCCTCAGGCAAATATGTTGCAGCAGACCGGGCAGAAAACCCTTCTAAAAGAATGCGAACCTGGAATAAATCACGCAAATCCTTCTCAGTAGGCTGGACAACCTTTTTATTTACAATGAGACCCTCATATCCCAGCTGGCGAAGAGATTCTCTGATAGGAGTACGGCTGTAGCCTAGTTCAGCTGCGAGCTTTTCTTCTACAATTTTCGTTCCTCCCGGAATATCCCCATTTAAAATCCTGTCACGAATCACTTCATATGTTTGATGGTAAGCAGGCCGAGATTTTCCTTTGTTTTTACTCATAGCTTTCACTCCTAATTCAAAAACCAATTATCAATTATAGTAACAAAAAATGATGAATAAATGTATAAGCTAAACAATTTAATCAATAATGAATACAAAAATTAAAAAAATGTATACAAAATTAATGTAATGGTATACAATCGCATTATAGGAAATATGAAAGCGTATTCAGATTTTAGATTTACAAACCTATCAAAATAAGTGATTAGCAGATTAGGAGGAAATAGGATGTTGAAAAAAATCGGTTTCATCGGGTTGGGCATTATGGGAAAACCAATGGCATTAAATCTATTATCAAAGGGGTATTCAGTCACAGTTAACGATATTAACAAGGATGCGGTGCAAGCATTAGTAAAGTCAGGTGCCATTGGGGCTGAATCTCCAAAAAAAATGAGTGAAAGCTGTGAAATCATCATTACAATGCTTCCTGCTTCACAGCATGTACAGCAAGTGATTTTGGGAGAAAATGGTGTTTTGAGCGGAGCGAACTCAGGTACTGTGATTATAGATATGAGTTCCATTTCACCTGTAATATCAAAAGAGCTTGCAGAGGCAGCAGCTGAAAAAGGTGTTGAAATGCTGGATGCCCCAGTAAGCGGAGGAGAACCTAAAGCAATAGATGGAACTTTAGCCATTATGGCTGGCGGTAAGGAAGAGATTTTTGAAAAGGTAAAGGATGTTCTATATGCAATGGGCTCTGAAGTGACATTAGTAGGCGGAAATGGAAGCGGAACCACGGCGAAATTAGCTAATCAAGTTATCGTTAATTTAAATATTGCAGCCATGTCTGAAGCTTTGGTGCTTGCGGCAAAAGCAGGTATTGACGTTGAAAGAATGTATCAGGCAATCAGAGGCGGACTTGCCGGAAGTGCTGTCCTTGATGCTAAAGTTCCACTAATCCTGAAACGGAATTTTGCAGCTGGAGGAAGAATTGACATCAACTTGAAAGATATGACAAATGTGATGGAGACAGCTCATCAAATTGGTGTACCAATGCCGCTGTCCAGTCAATTATTAGAAATATTTCACACTTTGAAGGTCGATGGAAAAGCAGCTGAAGACCACGGGGGCATTGTTCAATATTTTGAAAAACTCGCAAATGTCGAAGTAAGGGGGTAATAAAATGAGCATGAGAATAAGTAAAGCGGTATTTCAAAGAATTCCGAAAGTAAATGAAAGCACTGTTTCTAAAATGCTTGATGCACGGCTTTTGGAGCTGAATAAAAAAATTATCGTTTTGGATGATGATCCTACTGGAGTTCAGACTGTTCACGGTGTTTCGGTCTACACAGACTGGTCAATGGAAAGCATAGAAAAGGGATTTAAAGAAACAAATTCTATATTTTTTCTTTTAACAAATTCAAGAGGTTTTACAGCAGAAGAAACGGAGAGGGCTCATAAAGAGATAGCCTTAAATATCCTGGCAGCTGCAAAGAAACATAATCAGGAATATATGATTGTCAGCCGCGGTGACTCAACTCTTAGGGGGCATTATCCATTAGAAACAAAGGTATTGAAGGACACGACTGAAGCCGCCTCTGCCTCGCGTTTTGACGGAGAAGTGATTATCCCCTTCTTTAAGGAAGGCGGCCGCTTCACAATCGGCAATGTTCACTATGTTCAGGACAACGAGGAGCTGATTCCAGCTGGAGAAACTGAATTCGCCAAGGACAGGACATTTGGATATACCCATTCACATTTAGGCAAGTGGGCTGAGGAAAAATCAAATGGAGATTTCAAGGCTGAATCGGCTGTCTATATTTCTTTGGAAAGCTTAAGGGCACTTGATATTGAAACCATCAAAAACCAGCTGCTTTCAGTTCAGGATTTTAACAAGGTTATTGTGAATGCAGTCGATTATGTCGATGTGAAAATATTTTCCATAGCATTAATTGATGCAATTAGAGCAGGGAAAAACTTTATGTTCCGAAGTGCTGCAGCCTTTACTAAAGTTATTGGCGGCATAAAGGATAAAGGGCTTCTATCAAAAGAAGACCTTATTATAGAAGAGTCAGGTAATGGGGGATTAATTATTATTGGTTCCCATGTGCAAAAAACAACTGACCAGCTTGCTGAACTGAGAAAGGCAGAGTCTATCAAGTTTATAGAATTTGACTGTCATCTTGTATTAGATCCAGAAAAGTTCCGTTCAGAAATCAGCAGAGTCATAGAGACATGTGAAAACCTTCTGAATTCAGGAGAAACTGTGGCTGTTTATACAAGAAGAGAACGGCTTGATCTTGGGGAAGAAAGAAAGGAAGAAGAGTTAAAGCTTTCTGTTAAAATCTCGGAAGCCGTGACAAGTATCGTCAAACAATTAAAGATTAGACCTAACTACCTTATAGCCAAAGGCGGTATAACATCAAGCGATGTAGGCACCAATGGCCTTGAAGTAAAAAGAGCTGTGGTAGCCGGCCAAATTCAGCCTGGAATTCCCGTCTGGAAGACTGGGAATGAAAGTAAATTTCCAGGAATGCCATATATCGTGTTTCCGGGAAACGTAGGCAGCAAAACTTCATTAAGGGAAGTTGTTGAACTGTTGAACTAGGATGTATTTTGAACGTACTTTCTGACCTCAGGTGTTTACATGCCATAGGTCAGACAAAGAATGAAAACGGTTACTTCTATAAAAACATTGAGCTTAAAGGGGGATTAACAATGGATTCTGTATTTGGTTTAAGTCATAATGCAAGCTTACTATTATATGCGATTATCGCAATTGCAGGATTAATTTTTTTAATAGCCAAATTTAAAGTCAACCCGTTCATTGCACTTATTGTCTCAGCAGTGTTTATGGGGCTTATATCAGGAATGAAGCTTCCCGAAATATTAAAAGCATTTGAAGCCGGTGTCGGCAGTACATTAGGATTTATCGCGATTGTGATAGGACTTGGGACAATGCTTGGTAAAATGCTTGCCGAGTCAGGCGGTGCTGAAAGGATCGCACGGACTCTCATTCAAATTTTCGGTGAAAAAAATGTCCACTGGGCGATGATGGTTGTGGCTGTTATCTGCGGGATTCCTGTCTTCTTCCAGGTCGGGGTCGTCTTATTAATTCCGCTTGTTTTTGTAATAGCCAAGCATACAGGAACCTCTTTGCTTAAAATAGGTCTCTCACTAGTAGCGGGACTAGCGGTAGTCCACAGTCTTGTACCTCCGCATCCTGCAGCAATGCTTGCTGTCGGCATCTTTGGGGCTGATATTGGAAAAACAATCTTGCTGTCATTGGTTGTTGCTCTTCCTGCAGCTGCAGTTGCCGGTCCTTTGTACGGTTCATGGATTTCCAAAAGAGTAAAGGTTGAACCTACTGGAGAATTAGCTGATCAATTAACAAAATCTAAAAATAAAGAACTTCCAAAATTCGGGATTACTCTATTTACCATTTTACTTCCTGTTATTCTAATGCTTATATCTACAGTAGCCGGTTTGACTTTGCCTGAAACAAGTTTGCTTAGATACTGGGTTGAATTTATCGGCAGTCCAGTCATCGCATTGCTGATTGCGCTTGTATTTGCATTCTATTCATTTGGATTTGCACGCGGATATAATAAAGAACAAATTCTGCATTTTACGAATGATTGTCTTGGACCTGTCGCGTCAATCGTCCTTCTCATCGGAGCAGGGGGCGGATTTAATAAAATCCTTGTTACAAGCGGTGTAGGTGATGCCATAGCAGAATTTGCATCTGGCGCAAGCCTTTCTCCAATCTTCTTAGCCTTTGCAATTGCTGGATTGATCCGCGCTGCGGTCGGATCTGCAACAGTTGCTATGACAACAGCAGCGGGAATTGTTGCTCCAATTGCTTTGGTAACTCCAGGCGTCAGCCCGGAACTATTAGTACTGGCAGTAGGAGCAGGATCGATTATGCTTTCTCATGTAAATGATTCAGGATTTTGGCTGATTAAGGAATTCTTTAACATGTCAGTACCAGACACTCTAAAAACGTGGACTGTCATGGAAACAATCTTATCCTTCTCGGCATTTGCTATGGTTTTACTGCTTGATTTGTTTATTTAATATGATCCATCTCTATTTTAATAATAGCCCTTGCCGATACAATTAACGTATCGGCAAGGGTTTTTTATTGAGGTGAACTTGCTGATGAGTTCTTCAACTAAAATGAATGTGTTGCGGTAAAAGAAAATTCGAACTAACAATGAAAGAAAATAAGTAAAAAAAGTAACGTTCAGTACCTTGCATTAATCACTACTGTATTATATTATTAGTACATGGAATTAAATGACATAAACACGGTGTCTAACTACTATACTATATTCAGTACTAAGCACAGAAGAGGTGAACAAGATTGAATGTGCAATTTAAAAAAGGGGTGCTAGAGATTTGTGTGCTGATTCTTATTTCCAAGAAGGATCGGTACGGTTATGAGCTTGCACAAAGCATATCGAGCAAGATTGAGGTGGCGGAAGGGACGCTTTATCCACTTCTGAGAAGGCTGACGAAAGAAGAATATTTAACAACGTACCTTGCCGAATCAAAAGAAGGACCACCCAGGAAGTATTATTCATTGACGGAAAAAGGGAGAAAAAACATGAATATGCTCGTTGAAGAGTGGAAGCAGTTTTCATTTTCAGTTAATCAATTTATTGAGGAGGGCACAGGGGATGAGGAACAATGAATTTTTATCAACACTGGATTCTCTGCTGAGCAGAGTACCGGAAAAAGAAAGGCATGAAATGCTTTATGACTACCAGGAGCATTTCGAGATTGGCGCAAGCGATGGGAAAAGCGAAAAGGAATTAGCAGGAGAGCTCGGCGATCCGAATGTGATTGCAAGGGAACTGCTTGCGGACTACTTTATCAGCAAGGCAGAATCAGATCAAACGGCGACCAACATGTTTCGGGCTATTTTTGCAGCGGTCAGTTTAAGCTTTTTTAACATTATTTTTATTGCAGGTCCTGTTGCAGCGCTTCTTGGAACGTATCTGGCACTTTGTGCGGTGGCCATTTTACTTACCCTATCACCATTTGGCATTATGGCTTCATCGTTCATGGGATTTAGCATCGAAAACTTTGCATTCAATTTTTTCTTCTCGCTGACTTTAGTCAGCCTTGGTCTCTTAATGAGCATCGGAATGATATACGTAGGAAAATATTTTTACCATTTAATTCTGAGGTACATTAAATTCAATTTAAAAGTGATTAAAGGAGACAGGGCAGTATGAAAAAATTGGTTTATGGCTTGCTTTTATTGCTTGCTGCAGGGATAGCGGGCACAGTTGCAACAGCGGGAGCGTCTGGGGGATTTTCTTTTAACACAAAAGAAGTGTTTGATGAAAAGATCATTGCAAATAAGGATATTAAAAACATTGAGATTGATTTAACTTCAGCAGATCTTACTCTTCACCAAACTTCTGATGAGGATATTAAGGTGGAACTGAATGGAAAAGCAAACAAGAAATACAGCGACCGCTTTCAATTAGATATAGATGAAAACGGCAAAACACTTGATATTAGTCTATCAGGGGAAGACAGAATCGAATTTAACTTCGGCATCAATATTGTGGATACGAATGTTGATGTTTACTTGCCGGAACGGGTTTTTGACAGGATCAATGCGAAAACGTCCTCGGGTGATATAGAAGCTTCTGGTATTAAGTCAAAGGAAATCATTCTGAATTCGCAATCCGGGGATGTTGGAATGGACAGTTCAGCTTCTGAAGGAAAAACGGTTCTTAAAACTTCCAGCGGAGAAATTCAGTTACTCTCTAATTCAGCAGCTGCTTTAGATTTGAAATCGGAAAGCGGTGACTTAATGATTCGGGATCAGAAGGCAAAAGAGACAGTTCTTTATACATCTTCAGGAGATATAAATGTTGTAAATGCAGCTGGTTCTGTAAAAGCAGATTCTTCATCGGGAGACATTCACATCGAAAACAAGAAACTGAGAGGAAACATTGATGCCGAGGCTTCAAGTGGAGAAATTACCATTGAATTGGATGAGAAGCCAGATTCCCTTTCGGTCGATTTTAAAGGAGGCTCTGGCGAAGGAACAGTTGATTTAGATGGCTTGAGCTATGAGGAAAAATCGGAAGATGAGATACTGGGGAAAATCGGTTCAGGGAAATATACGATAAAAGCACGGACCAGCTCTGGAGATTTTCAGCTGAGGTAAAATAAAAGCCATCACTATTTAACAGGTGATGGCTTTTTCTTTATTCTTCATATTAGCTTGTTCTCGGCTACACTTTCCCTCAGCAGGTCCGGAGCAGTCAAGTATAGCAGACCATTGCCTTCCTGCGTTTTAGGATTGCCGTGCGGAATTGTCCGCTTGATCAATTGCGCATATACTTCTGCTTCCGTAAATTTTCGGTTAAATTCCTTTTGTTCAAGCTGTTTGATTAAGGCAATCGCGCCTGCCGCATGTGGTGTTGACATAGAGGTTCCGGTGAATGCTGCATATTCACCTCCGGGAATAGTCGAGACGATTTTTTCTCCAGGCGCTACAAGATCAACTTCATTATTAGAGTTTGAGAATGGCGAGGAAATTTTCCCGAAGCCTACTGATCCTACCGAGATGACCTCATTGTAGGAACCGGGATAAGAAAACTCAGATGTTCTGCTGTCATCATCGCCTTCGTTGCCAGCAGCGCAAACAACTGCGATTTGTTTGGAAACCGCCTTTTTGATAGCCTTTCGCATTTCAGAATGATCTGAAGGACCTCCAAGCGACATGGAAATCACATCAACTTTTTGTTCAATCGCATACAAGATGCCGTTTGTAATCCAAGCATATTCTCCGCTTCCGGAGTCTCCGGCAAGCACTTTTACAACAAGAATTTTTGCCTGAGGCGCAACTCCCACATACCTCGCCGCCGCAATGGTGCCCGATACGTGCGTGCCATGGCCGTGATAGTCAGTAAGACTGTCAGGATTTCCATTATCGTCCGTCGTGAAATTTCGCCCGCCGGCAATATTTGCGCGCAGGTCAGGATGATTCACATCACAGCCTGTATCTAACACAGCTATTGTAATTCCTTTCCCTCTTATCCCCTGTTCCCAGAGCTTTGGAGCACGAATCATTTCCACTCCTTCAGAATTTGTTTTTACATTTTTCACGATAGGTCCGTATTTATGGGGAAGCAGTTTAACTTGTCCTTTCACTTTACCGTCTCCTTTATTTGTAATGATTAAGGTATATGATAAAAAGTGAGGATCAATGCTAAAGAATGCGAAATTCAAGAGAACTATTCAGTTTCGTGAAATTTCCATATAATGTAACTTAAGAAGATAGAAGTGGTGGCTTATGAATTCAGAAAAAAATAGATGAAATGGAAACAAAAATGATGCAATTGCAGCAAGAAGTAAGTGAACTTAGAGCCGAGCTGACTCGGAGAAAAGGTGAAGAAATAGACTGTGTTTAATCGTAGTGTTGTAGAAAAGAAGGTATCGGATTTATGAAATTCAAAGATTAAAGCGCCTCGTTACTGTGTATTACATGAATACTCCATACAAATCTAATTTAATAATCATTCTTATCGGCAATGAACGAGGTTGAGTGCCTCTTGGACGTCCAAAAGGTACTCAACCTCGTATTGTTACCATAACCAGAGATTATCGGTGGTTAGCGGATCGTAATTTAGGCTGCGAATAAGCTTCCCATAAGGACCGTAGAACATATACTTTATCAAAGCTTTATGAAATGGATAATCACAGGGCTTTACAAACGAAGGGAAGATGTGAAAATGTATAATAACGTAAACGCACCATTTACTCTTGGAGAGAATATTCCTCACTCACCTGCTTTTTCTCACGGATATGTAGCTCCTGCTTATGGATACGCAGCTCCAGTTTGTGAATATAGAGATCACCGTCATGGATGTCATGATTTCGCGATTATAGTAGTGTTGTTTATTTTACTAATCATTATTGGCGCATGTACTTTCTGTCGCTGACCTAATCACGGGCATCCGCCTTCAAAAACTCCAGTACTCATACTGGAGTTTTTATTCATTAGTTAAGCAAAAAAAGCCGTCTTGATGGATCGCAATGTAGTTTACGTAATGAAAGTTATAAGAAGAAAAGCCCTGTATTTTGTTGGTATTTTGGTTTCAAGATTTTTTTATAAAACAAAATGATGAGTATCTTGAGCAGGAACATAGATTCCTGCGTTTTTTTCTTATAAAAATAGGAGGCAGTGCATTCGACTTAGGAGGGAGATGGAGAAAAGATAGTAAAATACTAAAAAGGAAAGTATTGATTGATTCCGGCAGTAAAAGAACTATTTCGGCAGGTAATTGTCGGGTTTTGGAAAGTAAAACAGGCTCTACCCTGAATCTGGGGTGTGATCGTAACTGAATCTGCCGCCATACCTTTTTAATTGCCTTTTGCCAGCTGCCTTTGGCCATTTATAAAAGAAATCGATCAATAAAAAATAGTAAATGGGTTCTCACTCAAGATCTCAAGCAGCCAATTCGCGGAAATCCTGTTTCAATTCGCAAAATTGCCTTTTCAATTTGCATAAATGGGGTTTCAATTAGCAAAATGCAGATTTTTATCGGCAGGTTTACGTTTAAAAATGAGGATAATTATTTGCCGGCCGTCTTCATTTGGCATACATTGCAAGATATGTGAATCAGGATGCAGCCTCCATCAGAACAGCCGGAGTCGTGACATACTTAAAACGATCTTCAAGTCGAAGATCGTTTTAACATAAAAAATCTTAATATTATGCCAAAATGTAGTACCCTCACAAGTGCACCTTTTTATAATATTAAAAAAGAGTTCGATGACAAAATGGAGATCATCACCGTTTATTTAATTATCGGAGAATTGATTAGTACATCAATTTATGCGGTGGCAGATATTCGACCTTGGTATTTCTTTTCTGCATTGTGCATTGCCTGGTTACCTTATTTATGGGTTTAGAAGAAATTTCCAATAAAATAAACAGATAAAAGCACAAAACCAAGAAATGAACCCAAAAACTGTGACAATTGTAGTTTCGGACCACCCATATTTTAAGCCAAAGTGATAGTGAATTGGTGTCATTTTGAAAATACGCTTATGAGTAAGTTTAAATGACGAAACTTGTAAAATAACCGAAAGTTGTTCAGCAAAATATATAAAGAACAAAATGGGAATTAAAATTTCAACTTTCTCAAGAACAGCAAGAAATGAAAGCGATCCCCCTATAGCTAGTGATCCCGTATCTCCCATAAAAGCTTTGGCTGGATATATATTATAAATGAGAAAGCCGAGTAAACATCCAATCATAATTAAACAAAAAATTTGCACCTCTGATCTTTCTGAAACCATAAAAAAGAAAAAGTATGTAGGGATTGCAACAACTCCTAAAAGACCGTCTAATCCATCCGTGAAATTTATGGCATTTGCAGAACCTACGACAAATAAGGTGATGACAATGACATATAACACCATTGGGAGATCCAAGGTAATATTTTTATTAATAGCAATGCTGGTGTCTACGCCTAGTTCGTTGATCACGTAAAAAAGCAAAGTACCAGTAAAAATAAATTGAAAAATAAGTTTGGTCTTACCAGATACCCCTCCTGGATCTTGACGAGAAGCTTTCCAAAAATCATCCAAAAAGCCAACAAAACTAAAAAGAATGTAGGTAATTGACAAGAAATACATTAATGGAGTAGGTGAAAAAAGAATTGATACTATAATTCCTACAAAAAGAATAATTCCAAACATTAACGGAGTGCCATTTTTTAACTGATGATCTGAAGGAAGTTCTTTTCTTATCGGTTGAATGAGCCTAAGTTTTCTCAAAACAGTAATTAATAGTGGAGATAAAATTGAAACAGCTACAAAAGCAATTAACGCTGGGATTATTTGATCTCTCAATTCTCATTTACTCCTTTTCTCTTTACTATCTATAATAAGTTCTATAAAACTCATTCATTTCCTCTATCCCATACAATCCAATATTTTGGGTTACCTTCATAGGAAGCGGTAAAAGTAATTATTTATCGTTGTATACGATTGATTGAGTTTTAGAAAAGGAGTGATTTTATGGATTCAAGAGTCCCCATACCAGTTCAAAACATTCTACATGAATATATTTCCTTATTTCATGAGCGGATTCCCAATACTCTTGAAGGCTTATATTTACACGGTTCTATCGCCCTTAACGCTTTTATTAATGGCACTAGCGATATTGATTTCGTTGCCATAATAAACCGTCTTTTGACTGTAGCAGAGATAAAAATATTATCTAAAATCCATCAAGAATTAGAAGATAAGTACAAAAAGACAGTATTGGACGGATGCTACCTTCTGTGGGAGGACATGGGCAATATGAAAGCTGAAACAAAAAAACGGTTATATGCAAACGATGGAAAGGTAGATTGGGGTAATCATGTTACTAATCCGATTACTTGGTGGATTCTGAAAGACAAGGGAATAAACGTCATTGGTCCCGAGATAAACTCATTTCACTTTGATGTTGATGAAAGTGTTTTGGCTGCCTACGTACTCAATAATATGAACACCTATTGGTTAAAACGAATGAATAGAAATAAAAAATTCAGAAGAATAGCACATCTATTGCCAAACAAAATTGTGGAATGGGAATTACAATGGTCTATTACTGGAATGTTGCGCCAATTCTATACGCTTAGAGAACATGAAGTCATTTCAAAAGTTGATGCGGGTAAATTTGCAATCAATTATATGCCAGAAAGATGGCATAACATTATTAAAGAAGCGATAAGTATTCGAGAAGGTTTAAGCTTACGTTATTGTGATTCTAAGAAGCAACGGGTTAATGACATGATACTATGTATGAACTACATTCTTAATTATTGTAATATTATGTATAAAAATCAGGGTTAATAGAGAACTACTTATTACTATGTAAAAGTTTATTCAAGAAAAGGGCGCTTTAATTGAATAAAAGAAGGCACATATTATACATGACTAATATGTGCTCTTCTTTTATTATTAAGGCTTTTTACAATTTAGGTCCTTATAAATTGACCGGCCTTTTTTTAAAGAGCGTTCAGATATTTGTCTGAACGCTTTCCCATTATTGCTTTTCATCGTCATACTGCATATACACTGCGTGTGTTACAGTAAAGTCTTCGATTCCATGTTTACCGTCCGCTCCGCCGAGTCCTGATTTGCGGAGACCTGCGTGATAGCCTTGAATGGCCTCGAAATTTTCACGGTTGATGAAGGTTTCGCCGAATTTCAGTTCATTGGCTGCTCTCATTGCTTCATGCACGTTGTCAGTATAGATGGAAGAGGATAGTCCATAATCTGAATCGTTAGCGAGTTCAATCGCTTCATCGAGTGTTTTAAAAGTAAGGATTGGAAGAACAGGTCCGAAAATTTCGTCCTGGATGATTTCTGAATCCTGCTGTACATTTGTTATAACAGTTGGTTCGTAGAAGAAACCGCTGCTCATCTCGGCTCTCTTGCCGCCAGTTAAGACTTTCGCTCCGTTTTGAACGGCATTCTGCACCATTTCATGAACAATATCCAAACGGTCCTGACTAACGAGCGGGCCCATTTCAGCATCTTTATCATTAGGCATGCCAAGCTTCGTTTCTTTCATTGACTGAGTCATTTTTTCAATGAATTCTATTGCGATATCTTCGTGGACGTATACTCTCTCAGCATTTGTGCAGGCCTGTCCGGAATTTGTGATGCGTGATGTTTTTATGCATTTTACAGCTGTATCTAGATTAGCATTTTTAGTTACAATAGCCGGCGCTTTACCGCCAAGCTCAAGATTGACTTTTGTCATGTTTTTAGCCGCAGCTTCCATTACTTTCGTTCCGGCTTTCACATTGCCTGTCATTGTAATGATGCTGACCTTTGGATGAGCTGCCATCACCGTTCCGATGGTTGATCCTTTTCCGGTAATGAAATTATAGACGCCTGCAGGAATGTCATTCATTTCATCAACAATCTTAGTGAATTCAGCTGCAGTATTTGGCGTTTGCTGACTCGGTTTTAAGACGATTGAACAGCCGGTAATCAGCGCTGTAGCCACTTTTCTTGCCAAAATAAACACAGGGAAGTTCCATGGGACAATTCCAGCTGCGACTCCGATTGGCTTTCTGAACATCAGGATGTTTTCATTCGGACGGTCACTCGGTATAATTTCTCCCTCAATCCGCCGTGCCCATTCGGACATATAATAGAAGTAGTCGATTGCGGTATCAACTTCTCCGCTTGCTTGCTCATATGGCTTGCCTTGTTCCTCGCTGAGCAATTCAATGAACGTTTCTCGTCTTTCTTTCAGCTTATCGCCAAGCTCGCGGACTATTTTACCTCTTTCTGCAGATGAGACTTTTTCCCATTTTTTCTGCGCTTCATAGGCCGCTTCAATGGCTTTGTTTGCATCCTCTTCTGTTCCTGCGGGTATTCTGGATATCACATGTTCTGTTGCAGGGTTGATTACATCGATTGTGTCCTCAGAAGCAGAGTCTATATATTCACCGTTAATGTACAATTTATGCTGCTGCATAGTGAGCCTCCTTTTAAGATTGTACTGAACGTTTTCCACTCTCTATTGAGCCTCAAACATCAAGGCCAATTTCTATCTGTTCTAAAAAATCGGACAATCTTTTCTTTTGAAACTTTTTTGGACAAGTTTCGTAGTACAATAGAAGCAGACTTCCTTTTTTGGAAAATATTTAACGAGGTGATATCATGTCAATTTCTTTATCAAAAGGACAGCGTATTGATCTGACAAAAACAAACCCGGGCCTTACGAAAGTCATTATCGGTCTTGGCTGGGATACGAATAAGTATTCAGGCGGGAAGGATTTTGATCTGGATGCTTCTGCTTTTCTGGCTGATGGAAGCGGCAAGGTTCAGAACGATTTAGAATTTGTTTTTTACAACAACTTAAAAAGTCCAAATGGCGCTGTTGAACATACTGGAGATAACCGAACGGGAGAAGGGGATGGCGATGATGAGCAAATGACCATTGACTTCTCACTGCTGCCGGACCATGTAGAAAAAATAGGGATTACTGTAACGATTCATGATGCGGATGGCCGCCATCAAAACTTTGGCCAAGTTTCCAATGCATTTGTTCGTGTTGTAAATGCCGATAACTCTGAAGAAGTGCTCCGTTATGATTTGGGTGAAGATTTTTCAGTTGAAACAGCAGTAGTTGTCTGTGAATTATACAAGCATGGTCAAGACTGGAAATTCAACGCAATCGGCAGCGGCTTTTCAGGCGGCCTTGCTGCACTTTGCAAAAATTACGGATTAGACGTTTAAGATTCGATAAAGGGGACTGTTAGAAGTGAGCTCGATCAACTTAATGAAAAAAACCGCAGGAATCGTACTTGAAAAAAAGAAACTTACCGGAGTTGTCGCACGGGTAGGACTAGTACTTGATATCTCAGGATCTATGAGAAGCCTCTATAAAAATGGAACTGTTCAAAAAGTGGTAGAACGCATCCTGGCTGTGGCCAGTCAGTTCGATGATGACGGCATGCTGGATGTGTGGGTATACGATAATGAGTTTTCAAGACTGCCTTCTGTGACAGAAAGAGATTTTGAAAACTACGTCAACCTGCAGATTTTAAACAGTGACACTATACATAAATTCGGCCGCAACGATGAACCGCCTGTCATGTACGACGTCATGAACAAATATTTAAAAGAAGATCCAAGTAAAGATCCAGCTTTTATAGTGTTTATTAACGACGGAGGCTGCAAGCGAACGATCAAAAAGCCGGTAGTATCATCTTCTGACAAACCGATATTCTGGCAATTTGTCGGTGTAGGAAATTCAAATTTCGATGTGCTGGAAAACCTGGATACAATGGAAGGCAGATTTATTGATAACGCCAATTTCTTTCATGTTCAGGACATCGATGCGATAACAGATGAGCAGCTGTACGATCGCTTGCTGAACGAATTTCCGGATTGGATTAGAGAAGCGAAAGAGAAGAGAGTATTATTGGAGGAAATACAGTCTGGGACGTGAATCCCAGGCTGTTTTTTTATGTTGCCTGAGGGGCAGATGGAGGAAAGCAAGATTGGGTCTCGAACAGTGAAACCTAAATTTCAGCTAATTTCAATTCAATTAAATGTAAAAATAAATCTATTTGACTGCTAATATCAGCTATTAATTGGGGATGAGTGTAAAAATCCTTATTGTTATCCATGATTTCTGTTTGTTATTTTGTCGTAATGCCTGATTGTGAAACCTGTAAACTCTGTTTTTATTCACGAATTCAAATCATTTCTTCTTGCTGTTTAGTCATAAAAGCGCTATCATTAGCGTATAATCTGAAACATAATTTCAAGAAAATAAAGATTAAATTGAAATTATGTTTAAGATATAATATACTGAAAATTGAGAATCTTTATTATTAGGAGGCATCACCCGTTTATGGAAAAACAACTGCGTTCATTAACGACAGAATTGAGAAATGAACAAACTATGAATATTGACAGCGCAAATACACTCGAAATTCTTTCAATGATGAACAACGAAGATTTGAAAGTGGCGATTGCTGTGCAGGAGGTTTTGCCTGAAATTAGGGCAGCTGTTGAATGTGCATATGAATCGTTAAAGAAGGGAGGAAGATTGATTTACATCGGTGCAGGGACGAGCGGAAGACTTGGAGTCCTTGATGCGGTGGAGTGCCCGCCGACGTTCAGCACTTCACCTGATACAGTTATCGGCTTGATTGCAGGCGGAGAGAAAGCATTCGTCCGTGCTGTCGAAGGAGCAGAAGATAAAGAAGAATTCGGTGTAGCTGATTTGAAGGCTATTGATCTGTCCGATGATGATACTGTAGTTGGAATTGCTGCAAGCGGCCGGACACCTTATGTGATCGGAGCCCTTCGTTATGCTAAAGAGACAGGTGCAAAAGCAATCGCGCTCTCTTGCAATAAGGATGCTAAAATTTCTGAAGCTGCCGATATTGGCATTGAGGTTGTCGTAGGTCCTGAAGTGGTCACCGGATCAACCAGGATGAAAGCGGCAACGGCTCATAAAATGGTGCTCAACATGATTTCAACAGCAGCGATGATTAAGATCGGCAAAGTCTACGAAAATCTAATGGTCGATGTGAATGTCAGCAACCACAAGCTGAAGGAGAGAGCGATCAGCATCATCCAAACGGTGACGGACGCTGGATATGACCTTGCAAAAGAAACACTTGAAAAAGCAGAGCTTAAAGTCAAACCAGCGATTGTCATGATTAAAGCAAACACCTCAGTAGAAGAAGCAATAAATCTATTAAATCGTGCGGATGGGGATGTACGAAAAGCCATCTCACTCCATACATCATAAGGAGCGGGCACTATGGCAACAGGCGGATTATCAATCATTCAAACCATGCTTAACAAGCTGCCGCAGTCAGAGCAAAAACTTGCAGATTACATTCTGCAGCATCCGCATGAAGTAGTGAACAGCACAGTAAGTGAATTAAGCACGTCTGCGGAGACAAGCGGGGCAGCAGTCGTCAGGCTCTGCAAATCACTTGGCTTAAAAGGGTTCCAGGATCTGAAAATGAGAATTGCCGGTGATCTGATGAAATCTGTTGAACAGGGATACCGTGATATTGAACCTTCCGAATCCCTTTACAGAGTGGTTGAAAAAACAACCGGCAACACGATTCAGATTATCCGTGATACAGCGGAAATTATCGATCATGAAAATTTGAAGAAAGCTATCGGCATGCTGCTGAAAGCTAAAAACGTTCATTTTTGCGGGGTAGGCGCTTCAAATATTGTGGCGCAGGATGCTCAGCAAAAACTGATCCGCATAAATAAAGGAGCAACGGCTTTTACAGACATGCATCTGGTTGCAACCCTGATTGCCAATGCAGATCCGGAAGATGTCCTGTTCGCCATCTCTTTTTCTGGCGAGACACAGGAAATCATCAACGTGCTGAAGCTTGCAAAAGAGCGCGGCGTCAAAACGATCGGGCTTACTCACTTTGGGCAGACGACCGTATCGTCCCTGTGCGATGTTTCGCTTCACACTTCTTTTTCTAATGAAGCGCCGTTCAGGAGCGCAGCGACTTCATCCAGGCTGGCACAGCTTTATATGATCGACATTTTGTTTCTCGGAATGGCTACAGAGCAGTACGATGAGACCGTTCAATATATAGATAATACTAGAGCGGCCATCAAATCAATGACAGAAAAATATAAATAGGCACTTTTAAAGGGGGCTTTAAGATGGCAAAGGGGAATAACAGAAACTTATTGATTGCAGAAAAACTATTGGAGCATCTTGGCGGAGCGGCTAACATTGCGACCACCACGCATTGCATGACAAGACTTCGTGTCGCGCCGCAGGACCGTTCAAAGGTCAACATGGAAGCCATCAAGAAAACAGAAGGGGTTCTGGGTGTTGTAGAAGAAGAAACGATCCAAATCATCCTTGGACCGGGTGCTGTAAATAAAGTTTCAGCAGAGTTTGAAAAACTGCTTGCAGCTGCTGATGATTTTGACCTGAAAGATGCAGCTTCCAAAAACAAATCAGAGATTGATAAAAAGAATGCAAAACCCTTTAAACTCTTTTTGAGAAGAATCGCAAGCATCTTCATTCCGCTGATTCCTGCCCTTGTAGCTTCAGGTTTGATTACAGGGATTACAAAAGCGATTGTTCAGGCAGGCTGGCTTGCAGCAGATTCACAATTAGCTATTATTCTAACCGTTATCGGATCTGGGCTGTTTGCTTACCTTGGTATTTTAGTAGGAACGAACGCAGCTAAAGAATTTGGCGGTTCCCCAGCGCTTGGAGCACTGGCCGGAATTCTCGTCATCAACCCTGCTGTAGGCGACATTGCTTTATTTGGTGAAAACCTGCTTCCTGGACGCGGAGGGTTAATAGGGGTTTTATTCGCAGCCATCTTCATCGCTTTAGTTGAAAAACAAGTAAGAAAATTTGTGCCGCAATCCCTTGACATCATCATTACACCTACTATTGCATTATTAATCACTGGTATCGTCACTTACATTGTATTCATGCCAGTCGGCGGATTTGTATCTGATACGATTACAAAAGGCTTACTCAATGTGCTGGATCTTGGCGGAGTTGTTGCCGGATTTGTTCTTGGCGCAACGTTCCTTCCGTTAGTTGTAACCGGACTTCATCAAGGGTTAACACCAGTGCACCTTGAGCTGATTAACTCTATTGGTGATGATCCATTGCTTCCAATCCTTGCTATGGGCGGAGCGGGTCAAGTCGGCGCAGCATTTGCCATCTACTTTAAAACGAAAAAGAAAAGCTTAAAACGTGCAATCGGCGGCGGGCTTCCTTCAGGAATGCTCGGAATCGGCGAACCGTTAATCTTTGGTGTGACCCTTCCGCTTGGCCGTCCGTTTTTAACAGCATGTTTAGGCGCAGGTGTAGGGGGAGCATTCCAGGCTCATTTTGATATCGCAACAATCGCAGTTGGCGTATCAGGCCTTCCGCTTACATTCTTAGTTCACACGAATCAAATTATTCTTTACCTTGCTGGTCTATTAATCTCTTATGCAGCTGGATTTATTTTCACTTACCTATTCGGCTTTAAAGATGAAATGGCAGCTGAATTCAAGTGATAGGCATTTCATTTTATCTACAGGATCCAAATGCAGAAAAACAAATTGTTCATGCAGCAAAATCAGGAGTGAAGCGGGCGTTTACCTCGCTTCACATCCCTGAAGAAAAAGGCAGTCTCGTTCAGAGGATGTCTGAGCTTCTAAAGCTAGCAGAGAGCCATAATATGGAGATTCATGCAGATGTTTCTTTAAAGACGCTAGATCACCTTGAAATCAGCAGATTCGAGGATTTATCATCGTATGGAATTAAAGGAATCCGGCTTGATGACGGG
This sequence comes from Metabacillus dongyingensis, assembly GCF_019933155.2. NCBI lineage: Bacteria > Bacillati > Bacillota > Bacilli > Caryophanales > Bacillaceae > Metabacillus > Metabacillus dongyingensis. The sequence continues at coordinate 1,726,676 of NZ_CP082944.1, forward strand.
TTTAACTATGAAACAATCAAATCTTTATCAGACGTGTTTTCTCTCTCTCTTAATGCAAGCACGCTAACCGAAAAGGAGCTTCTGACTGTCCTTGGCAGCGGAATAAAATCAGACCGTCTCATTGCCTGGCACAATTTTTATCCAAGGCGTGAAACGGGGCTTGACGAAGTATTTTTTCATAAGCAAAATCAGATGTTCAAAAAATACGGCATCCCAATTGCGGCATTTATTCCGGGTACAGAAACAAAACGCGGACCGCTTTTTGACGGCCTGCCTACACTTGAAAAGCACAGGGGCATAAACCCTTATGCAGCCGGCGTAGAAATGCTGCAGCAAGTGGATGAAGTATTCATAGGGGATCCGGGCACAGAAGATGAGCTGCTCGAAAATCTTTCCATCTACGAAAATCAGAATATTCTTATAATGAATGTTATTTCCAGTACTTTTAAAAGCGGAACGTATCAATTTCGACCTGATGCTTCAAGAGATGTATTCCGCCTTCAGGGTACACGCAGAACTTCAGAGGTAGTGCCCGAGAATACCATCGGACGTCAAATAGGTATGATTACGATGGATAATGACGGCTACGGGCGTTACAAGGGTGAAATTCAAATTTGCCGGCGGGATTTGGAGGCAGACGAACGGGTGAATGTCATTGGACACGTTTCTTCAGAGGATTTGCCGCTGCTTGATCTGGCAATGCCAGGTCAAAAAGTGAAACTGGTTGTTTCATAAGGTATTAAAATACGATTTCAAAGGGGAAACATAATGAAAAAATGGACAAGCTGTGCACTAACTTCTGTTCTGGCCATCTCATTACTTGCACCTTCTGCTTCTTTTGCAGAGCCAAATGAAAAAGCGTCGCCTCAAGCACATGTTCAGTATCCTGTATTAACAAAGGCAAAAAAGCCGGAGGAAGTCGGATTTTCCTCTGAGAAGCTTGAAAAAGTCGATCAGCTGATTGAAAAAGAAGTAGCTGCAGGGTTTCCGGGAGCGGCACTGATTGTCATAAAAGACGGGAAAATTGTGAAAAATGAGAGCTATGGCTATAAACAGAAATTTGACGGACATACACCGCTTAAGAAGTTTTTGAAAATGGAAAACGACACCCTGTTTGATCTTGCGTCCAATACGAAAATGTATGCGGCAAATTTTGCCCTTCAGAAGCTTGCGAGTGAGGGAAAGCTTGATATACATGCAAGAGTTCAGGAGTACATACCTGAATTTAAAGACTCAGAAGCAGATGTGATTAAAGGGAAAGATACGATGCGGATCATTGATGTGCTTCACCACACTGCCGGTTTCAAACCAGACCCGCAGTACCACAATCCTAATGTGTCGAAAGAGCTTTATTCCCAGGAACGAGAAAAAACGATTGAAAACATCAATAAAACTCCGCTTACATATGAGCCTGGGACACAAAATGTCTACAGTGACGTTGACTATATGCTGCTTGGAACCATTGTGGAAAAAATTACAGGCCAAAAGCTTGATGAATATGTAGAAAACGAATTGTACAAGCCGCTTAATTTAAAAGATACGGTGTTTAATCCGCTGCAAAAAGGCTTCAAGCCTAAGGAGATTGCGGCTACTGAGCTATTAGGCAACACGCGTGACGGTGTGATTAATTTCCCGAACATCCGCACTTATACGCTTCAAGGGGAAGTGCATGATGAAAAAGCGTTCTATTCAATGGAGGGTGTTTCCGGTCATGCAGGCTTATTCTCTACAACCAGTGATCTCGCTGTTCTTCTGCAGGTGATGCTGAACGGCGGCGGCTACGGAAATGAAAAATTGTTTGATGAAGAAACGATTGAAGAATTCGTTGCCCCATCTGAAAAGAATGCGACTTATGGTCTCGGCTGGAGATTAAACGGCAATGACAGCATGGACTGGATGTTCAGCAAATATGCAAGCAACAGTGCTTACGGACATACAGGATGGACAGGTACTGTGACAATTATTGACCCTGAACAGGATTTGGGAATCGTCCTGCTCACGAATAAAAAGCATTCGCCGCTCGTGAATCCTGCTGCTAACTCCAATCAATTTTTCGGAGATCTTTTCACAACAGGAAGTTATGGAAGTGTTGTAACAGCTGTTTACGAAGCTTTAGAATCTAATTAATAAAAAGGGGATGGGAACATGTTTAAAAAGAAATGGGCAGCAGCCGCTTTGGCTGCAGTGCTTTCAGTTTCCGCTTTAGCCGGCATCAAACCTGCTGAAGCGTCAGCTGAAGCAGATGTAAAAGCCATTGTTGAAGGTATGACGGTTGAAGAAAAAGTGGGTCAAATGCTTATGCCGGATTTCCGCAACTGGCAAAAACAAGGGGAAAGTAAAGCTGCTGGCTTTACAGTTATGAATGATGAAGTAGGAAGCATCATTCAGAAATATCATTTAGGCGGCGTCATTCTATTTGCTGAAAACGTCGTGGGAACGGAGCAAACAGCCCGCTTGACAGATGGTCTGCAAAAAGCGAGCCCTGAACTTCCGCTTTTTATTACCATTGATCAAGAAGGCGGAATCGTAACACGCCTTCAAACCGGAACGAACCTGCCCGGCAATATGGCTCTCGGTGCAGCAAGAAGTGAAAAGTATGCCTATCAGACTGGCGAAATCATTGGAAAAGAATTATCGTCACTTGGCGTCAATGTAAACTTCGGTCCATCTGTAGATGTAAACAACAACCCTGGAAATCCTGTAATCGGAGTACGCTCATACAGCTCAAACCCTGAGCTTGTTTCTAAGCTAGGTATCCAAACCATTAAAGGACTCCAAAGCCAAAACATGGCTGCAACAACAAAGCATTTCCCGGGACATGGCGATACGGCTACTGACAGCCATTACGGTCTTCCGCTAGTTACACATGACAAGGAAAGATTGCGTTCTGTGGAACTTGTGCCTTTCCAGAAAGCGATTGATGAAGGCGTGGATATGGTCATGACAGCCCACGTACAATTCCCTGCATTTGATGATACAACGTATATCAGCAAAAAAGACGGCCAGGAAATTTTGGTTCCAGCCACTCTTTCCAAAAAAGTGCTGACAGGCTTGCTCCGCGAGGAAATGGGCTTTGAAGGTGTCATCGTCACAGATGCGCTGAACATGAAAGCTATCGCTGACAACTTTGGCCAGGAAGAAGCCGTTGTTTTAGCTTTAAAATCAGGTGTGGATATTGCGTTAATGCCTGCACAGGTCAACTCGCTTGAAATGGAAAAGAATTTAGCCTCTGTATTTAACGCAGTAAAAGAGGCCATTGAAACAGGTGACCTTCCGATTGAACAGGTAAATGCTTCAGTTGAGAGAATCCTTGAACTTAAAGTCAAACGCGGTATTTTAACTCCTGATCACACGCCGATCGACGAAAAAGTTGAAAATGCTCTGAACGTTGTTGGAAATCAGGATCATTTGAATAAAGAAAAGAAAATGGCGGAGGATGCTGTAACTCTTTTGAAAAATGAAGACAAAACCCTTCCTTTCAAACCAAAGAAAAATGATAAAATCCTTGTGCTCGCTCCTTTTGCTGATCAAGTAGAAGCGATGACAAGAAGCATAAAAGAATTAAAGGGCAAGAAGAAAAATGTTGAAGTGACAGGCTATGCCTTCTCAAATAAATCATTTAATGATGAAGTAGCTGCGATGATTGATGAAGCGGACTATGTAATTACCGGCTCTTATGTTGTTAAAAATGATCCTGCTGTAAATGATGGCGTAATCGATGACAGTGTTCAGGACTCCAGTAAATGGGCAACGGCTTTCCCGAGAGCGGTTATGAAAGATGCAGAAGCCAAGAAAAAAGAATTTGTATTAATGAGTTTGCGCAACCCTTATGATGCAGCGAATTTTGAAGAAGCTAAAGCTGTGCTTGCGGTTTATGGATTTAAAGGCTATTCAAATGGAGCTTACAGACAGCCGAATATTCCGGCGGGCATTAAAACGATCTTTGGCGAATCAAAGCCAAAAGGTAAATTGCCTGTAGATATTCCATCCGTTACTCAACCAGATGAAATTCTTTATCCGTTTGGCCATGGACTCGATATTCGTTCAGGCAAGCAGCTTAAATAATCCGATTTGAAAGGGAGAGGTTTCATTGAAACGAATTCTTGTGCTGATAACGATTCTGATGCTTGCGCTAAGTGCTTTGCCTGCAGCAAAAGATGTTGCTGCCCATAAGGAAAAGAAAAAGAATAAAGTTACTCCTGGCGTTGAGGTCCTTTTAGATGATCAAAAAGAGCTCTTGAAAGGCAAAAAAGTCGGCTTAATTACGAATCCGACAGGCATTGACTCAAAACTGAACAGCATTGTGGACTTGCTGCACAATGATCCGGATATTGAACTGACAGCCTTATTCGGTCCGGAGCATGGGGTGCGCGGGGATGCTCAAGCTGGATCTTACGTCGAATTCTATATTGATGAAAAAACTGGCTTGCCTGTCTACAGCCTTTATGGACAGACAAAAAAACCAACACCTGAAATGCTTGAAAATGTTGAAGTCCTTCTTTTTGATATCCAGGATGTAGGAACCCGGCACTATACGTACATTTATACAATGGCTTATGCCATGGAAGCGGCAAAAGAGAATAACATTCCGATTGTCGTGCTTGACCGTCCGAATCCGCAAGGCGGACTTTCAGTTGACGGACCCGTTCTGGAGCCTGAGGCCGCATCTTTTATCGGGCTTTATCCAATTCCAACAAAGCATGGAATGACAATAGGCGAGCTTGCCAATTTCTTTAATGAAGAGTTTGAAATTGGAGCAGACCTGACAGTTGTCAAAATGAAAGGGTGGAAGCGCTCCATGGATTACGACGACACTGGACTTCCATTTGTCCTGCCGTCTCCTAACATGCCAACTGTTTCAACAACAATTGTTTACCCGGCAACTGGTCTGATTGAAGGAACAAACATGTCGGAAGGACGCGGAACAACCAAGCCGTTTGAACTAATCGGAGCACCATATATCAACAGCACAGACCTTGCAGCAGAACTGAACTCCCTCAGTCTTCCAGGCGTGAAATTCAGAGCTGCATCCTTTACACCGACATTCTCAAAACATGCCGGGAAACTTAGTCATGGCGTAGAGATTTATGTAACTGACCGCGAAGAATTTGATGCAATTCCAACAGGTCTTCACATCATCAAAACGATTCATGACATGTATCCAAATGACTTCCAATTTCTATCTAACAACTTCTTCGATAAATTGATCGGAAACGACTGGGTCAGACCAATGATCCTTGAAGGAGCATCCGTAGCTGAAATTATGAATGAATACCAGGTTGAGCAGGATGAATTTAAAAAGGTTCGAAAAGAGTATTTGATTTATAAGTAATAGGTTATCAAAGGATGAAATCATGCCGATTTCATCCTTTTTTTTATTTGAAAGCTGCCATCAGTTCCTGCAGTCAGCCGGCTCTGTTTAATAGCTGGAAATTCGGCAGAATGTACAAATAAATACAAGGATAGCGGATTACAAAGATCATCACTTGATAAGACAAAAAATTAAAAAATAGATTGTAACTTCTGTTTCATCTAGATAGAATTAATCAATAAATTGGTTTAGTAGAGATGAAGAACATTCAATCAAACACTGAACAACTGCGAAAGTTTATTGATTTTTTATAATATTTTGTGCATTTGTATCATTTATCCTCATTTAATCCTCGCCTATACTTAAAAAAAGAAGATAAAAGGAGGATTTATGAAACCGATAAATGAAAGCGTAATCACAAATGTTATCAATCAACCTAAAGTACGTGTAAAAAGACAGAAAAAGTGGGATGCGCCATTAACGGGCTACTTGTTTATATCACCTTGGCTTCTTGGACTTTTTTTGCTTACTCTCTATCCGATGCTTCAGTCGCTGTATTTTTCTTTTACAGATTATTCATTGCTCGAAGCCCCAAATTGGGTCGGAATAGAAAATTATCAGAAGATATTTTTAGAGGATAAACTTTTCTATAAATCGTTATCCATTACTCTATTTTTTGTCATTCTGTCAGTACCTCTCAAACTAATAACTGCACTTCTTATGGCCATGTTTTTAAACCAGAAGCTAAAAGGAATCTCTATTTATAGAACGCTTGTCTATTTGCCGTCTTTGATTGGTACAAGTGTAGCAGTAGCCATCCTTTGGAGCAATATCTTTGGTTCAGACGGTATTGTAAATGGAGCTCTTTCGTTATTCGGAATATCTGGGCGCAGCTGGATTGGCAGTCCTGATACTGCACTTGGTACATTAATTTTGCTGGTTGTTTGGCAATTTGGTTCTTCAATGGTTATTTTCCTGGCAGGATTAAAACAGATCTCACCTGAATTATATGAAGCTTCGGCTGTTGATGGAGCAACAAAAATCAGGCAGTTCTTCCTTATTACTCTTCCAATGCTTTCACCAGTCATTTTGTTTAATCTCGTGCTTCAAACCATCGGTTCATTTCAAATGTTTACACAGGCGTTTGTGATTACAAAAGGCGGTCCTATTCAATCTACCTATATGTTTGCCCTTTACTTATACGAAAGAGCCTTTGCAAGATTTGAAATGGGATATGCTTCAGCACTGGCCTGGATTCTTCTGGTTATTATTGGAATCGTCACTGCCCTTATTTTTATTTCCTCCCGCTATTGGGTATTTTACGAATCGGAGAAAGGATGAGATTGATGAAAAAGAAATGGGTTTCTCATATCACTCTTTTGCTTGTATGTCTTTTTATGATCTATCCGATCGTATGGTGGTTCGGTGCTGCCTTTAAATCAAATGAAGAAATTGATTCCATTCATTTCTTTCCGATAAACCCGACATTCTCAAATTTTATTGATGGCTGGTATGCCATCCCTGGGTTTACCTTCACTCAATTCTATTTGAATACATTTGAATTAATTGCAGGCGTATTATTTACTACATTAATTTCATGCAGTCTTGTTGCTTTTGCTTTTGCCCGTCTTGATTTTCCATTGAAGAAATTTTGGTTTTCAATTGTTTTGGTCACGTTAATGCTGCCGAGTCAGATTACGCTGGTTCCCCAATATGATATGTTTAACGCTTTCGGATGGGTCAATACATACTTGCCGTTCATCGTGCCCCATACGCTGGCCGGTGGAATAGGGGGATCCTTTTTCATCTTTTTACTGGTTCAGTTTATAAGGGGAATTCCAAAAGAATTGGATGAGGCTGCAAAAATAGACGGCTGCTCGTGGTTTGGCATTTATTTTAGAATCATATTGCCTCTCATGAAGCCGCCTCTAGTTACAGTTGCCATTTACTGCTTCTTATGGAATTGGGACGATTTTTTAGGACAGCTGATCTATATCAACTCGGTTGATAAATATACTGTCGGCCTGGCACTCAAAATGTTTGTTGACACCAATACATCCGTACCCTGGGGTCAGTTATTTGCAATGTCGCTTCTATCCGTTGTACCTGCAATCCTTATCTTCTTCTTTGCCCAGAGGCATATCGTAGACGGGGTAGCTACATCTGGTTTAAAAGGATGAAGTCATAGGATTAAAATGAGGCTGTTTAAACAGCCTTTTTGCCATTTTATCCATACATTAAAAGAGGGAGTCCCTACATGAAAAGTCCATTTAAACGCTATCCCATTCGAAATGTATTCTTTCTTGCTTTTGCAGGATTTGTTACGCTCCTTTTAGTTACGATCGTGATTGTCAGCTATCAAGTATCTATTTCACAAATGCAAAATAATACCTCGCATTATCAGCAGAAGCTATTAAGAGAAATGAATGAACAAATCAGTATTCAAAAAAAAGCAATCGAACAAGTTTCCTTGGCCATGACGAGAAACAGTGATTTACAGGAATATCTCCAAGGAAAAAAAGATAATTATTCTTCTTACAAAAGCATTTCGAGCATCAATGCTTCATTTTTTGATCTTGTTTTTAGTATGCCTATGATTGATTCGATTCATCTGTATTTAAAAGACCCTCCTTTAAGAGATCAAGAAGGTCCTATCCGTTATTATTCCATTGATCAATACAGCCGGACCGGCTGGCTGAACCGCCTTGATCATGCTGATTTTTCATGGCTTGAAAAACATAGAATTCAATCTCCGCAAGGGACAATATCCGTCATCAGTTTTGCAAGGAAAGTATATTCATTAAATGGAAAGGCAGAAGGCGTATTAGTAGTGAACATCAAATCGTCCAGTTTTGGAAAAATGCTCGAAGATGAAAATGGAAAAGTGAATCGCATTTTGGTTGACTCCTCACAGCTGCCCATTGCTTCCATTGGCAAAATCGACATTGAGGATGCCCTCGGCACAATTGGCGATATTGAAAAGAATGAAGACGCTGACCTTAATTCGGATGGGTTTATGCGTTATGAAGATAAGTTTGTAGTGTGGTCAAAACTATTTAATAATGATTGGCTTTTAGTAGAAATAACTCCTTGGAAGGAAATCGCAAAAAACAGTTTAGAACTGGCAGGCATTCTTTTTCTGATAGGATTAATCGCTATCCTGCTTGTTGTTCTGTTAACGTTTTATCTAACAAAACAATTTACGAAACCGTTTAAAGCCCTCCTTGAAAACATGGATGAATTTTCGATAAGTGAAAAAGAGCTTCAGCTGCCAAACGACTATCAAAATGAATTTGGCACTTTATTTACAGGATATAAAAAAATGATCCTGAGGATAAAGAAGTTATACGAAGATCTCGAAGTGGAGTTCAACGAGAAAAGAAGGGCAGAAGTTGCTGCTCTTCAAGCTAATATCAACCCGCACTTTTTATATAATACTCTCGATCAATTGAATTGGATGGCTATTGCAGAAGGACAGGTGCAAATAAGCCGCGTTCTTGAACTAATGGGAAAGATGTTTCGGGTGGGTTTATCTAATGGTGAAAATTTCATCCATTTAAAAGATGAATTAATTCATCTGGAATCCTATCTTCAAATTCAGCAAATTCGCTTAGATCATCGTTTTGATTATCGGATTGATATTCCCGACTCATTCCTTCAATGTTATATCCCAAAGATGACGCTGCAGCCATTTGTTGAAAATGCTCTTATACATGGTCTTCATAATAAAGATTCAGGATTCATTATTATTAAAGTTTACGAGGTTCAAAATAATTTACTGATAACAATCAAGGATAATGGAGCTGGTCTTAAAAAGAATCATCCTATTAAAAAAGTAAACACAGGCGGATATGGGATAAGAAATGTCAGAGACAGGCTGTTTGCTTATTTTGGGCCATCATATACTGTTACGCTCTATGGCGAGGAGAATATTGGCACGACAGCTTTAATTAAAATTCCAAAACAAGTGATCTTAGGGGATGGTGATAGCAATGTGGAGAGTCGTAATTGTGGATGATGACCGCCATGTATTAGCTGGAATGAGAAAAGCAATACCCTGGGAAACAATCGGAGCAGTATGCGTCGGGGAAGGTACAGATGGGGCTTCAGGCTATGATGTAATTATGAAGACGAGACCGGATATCGTTATGACAGATATCTATATGCCTGTAATGACAGGTCTTGAAATGCTTCAGAGGCTGAGAGAACACGATTTTAACGGAAAAGCCATTATATTGAGCGGCTATGCAGACTTTGAATATGCCAGAAAAGCATTGCAATTGGATGTACATGATTATTTATCAAAGCCTGTTACGATTCAAACAATCACTGAAGTCTTGCAAGGAGTGATAACTCAGCTTGAAAAAGACTCGTTAGCTAAAAAGCAGCAAAGAGAGACAAAAGATACTCTTGAATATTATCAGTCTATGCTGCTTAATTCATGGCTGAAATCTGTTGTCATCGGATTACAGGATCAGCAATTTACACTCTTAAACAATGAGAAATTAAAAGTGACAAACTTAAAGCACATCGTACTTTGCATACAAATGGAAAAGTCTCCGGGCCTACAATCGAATCCTGCATGGCCGAAATTTATAAAGTCATTTAATGAAAGGAAATTATCTTTTCCCCATTTTGTGAATGCAGAATGGATTGAGCTTGATTACCATGATTCTGCTATTTTCCTTTCGTTCAGTGACGAAATTGCCTCAGAGACAGTCATTTGTGACACGCTGAAACTTGCAAAGCTGATTTTAGAGGATGTTCGTCAAATCCTGACTATCCCTTTTCAAATGGGGGCAGGCAGTATAAAAGATGATTGGCAGCATATTTCGATTTCGACAAAAGAGGCATTAAGTGCTTTATCAAAGGCTTCCCCATATGAAATTGTACAATATGAAAAGCTGATAAACGGAGAACCTGACAAAAAAATAGATTTCCATCGTCCAGTGCCGTTTTACCGTGAATTAGCAGAGGCGTTTAAAATTTACCATAAAGAACATGGTTTGAAAGTAATCGATCAATTTGTAAAAGAGTGTGAAGAAAACAATCGTTATTTACTCTCTCATCTTAAATTAATTTGCAAAGAATTATGGGCAGTTCTTACATATTCTCTTTATGAGAACGGATTAAATATTGATGAACTATCTGAAGGGAAACGCATTTATCATTGTATTGACTATATAACTGGCTTAAAGCCCTTTAGTGTTTGGTTAAAAGATGCGCTGACTGCAGTTTGTGAGCATCAAAAACTTAATGAGAAAGAAAATATTCGGCATAAGCAGGCGGTCGAATATATGATGCAGTATGTTCAAGAGCACTACAGCAAAAACATAACACTTCAAGATCTATCTGAACAAATTTATATTTCCAGAAACTATTTAAGCCAAATCTTCAAAAAAGCAACAGGTCTCTCTTTTAATCATTATGTAAATAAAATAAGAATGGAAAAAGCGAAAAATCTAATATTAGAAGGCAAATTGTTAATCTATGAAGTTGCTGAAGAGGTCGGATATAAAAATACGCCTTACTTTAGTTCCCTATTTAAAAAATACACAGGATTAAACCCGACCGATTTATTAAAACAATAATATGACATTGCTTTTATAGCAATCTTCTTAATTCCTTGTTCAAAATTGAAAGTTATTGTGCATCTGTCTTATATAAACCGACTATGTAAGCGCTTTATAATAAAAGAAATCAGTTATTATTTTCTTTAATTCGAGGGGGAATCAGAATGAACAGGAAAGTAAGAAAGCTGCTGCTATTAATCATTGCATCTCTATTAGCAATCAGTGTATCTGCATGCAGTGCACAATCTTCTAACGGTCAAGATTCATCCGGGAAAAAATCTGAAAAAACAAAGCTCAGGATTGTTTGGTGGGGATCTCAAGAAAGACATGATGCAACATTAAAGGTTATCGAGCTTTATAAAGAAAAGAATCCCGATGTTTCTTTTGAAACCGAATTCTCTGGATGGGATGGATATTGGGACAAGCTGGCAACTCAATCAGCAGCAAAAAATGCACCTGATATTATTCAGATGGATGCACAATATTTACAGGAATATGCTTCTAGAAATCAGCTCGCAGATTTAACGGATGGAATAGTAACAAAGGATATCGATGAAAATCTGTTAAATTCAGGTGAATATGAAGATCAATTGAAGGCAATTCCGCTTGGAAATAATGCATATGGCATGATTTATAATAAGGCAGCTCTCGAGAAATTAGGAATTGAGGCGCCAAAGGCCGGCTGGACATGGGATGAGTTTTTTGAACTTGCTGAACAAATCCAGCCAAAATTGGAAAAGGGAAAATATGTTGTCAGAGATTTTTCTTACGATGCAGGCGTTTATGAGATGTACCAATTAAGCAAGGGAAAAGGACATCTGACAACAGAAGATGGAAAATTCAATATCGACAAAGAAACTTGGATGCAGTGGATCAACATTTTCAAAGACTTGCGTAAAAAAGGTGTTGTGACTCCTGCCGAGGTAGCTGTATCTGAGCAAGAATATGACCCTAAAAGGGATTTGCTTTTAAATGGCACGATATTGTTCAAACAGGGCTTCGCAGCACAATTTCCGAGCTTTGACAGTGTGATTCCGGGCAATTTTGCACTCCTCAAGGCCCCAAGAGATAAGGAAGCTGGAGGATACTTAAAGCCATCTATGTTCTGGTCTGTCAGTGAACACTCATCTCAAAAAGATGAGGCGAAAAAGTTTATTGATTTCTTTATTAACGATCCAGAGGCAACCGCCATTCTGGGTAATACAAGAGGACTTCCAGTATCAAGCATCGTCTTGGACGAATTAAATTCAAGTTTTACAGACTCTGATAAAGCTCAATTAAATATGATCAATGAAACTGCCCCGGATGCGCAGCCATTTAACGGCGGCCCTAAAGGGTGGGGGAACTATATACAAAATGATTATACGCAAGTAGGGGAAGAATTGATTTTCGAAAAGATTTCTCCAGAAGAGGCATACGAAGAAATAAAGGCTAAGTTTGCAGAAACCGTTAATAATTAATTGCTGCTGGTGTCCCCACGGAAAAAAATCCTTGGGACACTGTTCATTCTCAGTCTTTAAAAGGAGGCATGATATGACAAGATACCTCTTTTTAAAATCTTTATTAATCCTTGTACTATTAACTGGATGTGAGAAATCAACACCTGAAGTAAATGTATTGATTTTTTCTAAAATATCACCCATACATGAAGCTGCTATTGAAGCTGAGCTATTAATAATGACAAAACACAGGCATAAAATTAACGTGAAACTATACCCTTCATCACGAGAAAAACTGGCAGTGATGCTCTCTAAGAGAGAAGGAGATGTTTTCATTTCCACTCACGAACATCTATCACAGCTATTAAACAAAAATGGATTGAAGCCTTTGGATCAATTAATTCATTCAAGAAATGATATAGAAGATTTCTATCCATTCATGACAAAAAATCAGAACGGTGAAAGGCACTTATATGGGTTGCCAATAAACAAACATATAAACCTGTTTGAGAAAAATGAGATTCCAGTAAATGAACCATTGGTCGCCATTCTTCCTGCTTTCAGCAAAAAGCAAGCGGAAGGAGAGGAAATACTTAAGCTATTCTTAGATTGATAAGGAGTTTAGAAATATGAACAATCAAAATTTGCGCGAAACCCTTTATCACTTATCCGATTGGATCATGCGTTTAATTTACCTTAATTTATTGTGGATAGCCTTTACCCTTCTTGGCCTTGTTCTTTTTGGCTGGGCGCCGGCTTCAATTGCAGCTCAAACCATACTTAGAAAATGGATGATCAGTGAACAGCCATTTAATACTCTTCAATTTTTCTGGAAGACTTATAGAAAAGAATTTATGAATAGTCAAAAAGCAAATGGATTTATTCTATTTACTGGAAGCTTATTGATCATTGATCTTGCCTTTTTTATGTCTGGCCATACACATCTTTTTATCTTGGGAAGATTTTTCACAGCGCAATTGATTGTGGTATTTATAGTGATTTGCCTATATAGCTTTTCATTTTATACGCATTTTCAAATGAGCTATTTTGTTGTAATTAAAACATCTATCAAACTTGCTATTAAACATCCTTTAAATACGATTTTGACTTTACTTGGATTGCTGTCTTTATGCTGTGTGCTGTATCTAGTGCCAGGTTTAATTGCTTTGTGTGGAAGCAGTGTTCTGGGACTTTGGTGTATGTATAGATCAATGCGTGTTCTTAATCAGTCCCAGGCTGTTCAAAATTGAGATAAAATCCAAGGAGGAATTAGAATGCTGACATTAACAGGCTTTGCTGATGAAATTTCACCAGACTTGCATGTTCAAATTGAAGTGCTGGAGTCTGAAGATATTCGATTTATTGAACTTAGGGGAGTATGGGGGAAAAATGTTCTGCAATTATCTGATCAAGAGTTAAGCAGCCTAAAAGAAGAATTGTTGAGAAAAGAAATACAACTATCTTCTATTGGTTCTCCAATAGGAAAAATCAATATTCTTGATGATTTCGATGAACATTTGATTCAATTTGACCGGGCTTTGTTTGCAGCTGATTATTTTCATGCAAAATATATTCGCATCTTCTCTTTTTTTATTCCTGATGGACATAACCCTGATGCATATAGAGACGAAGTAATCAGCAGATTATCGGTTCTTGTGAAAAAAGCAGAGCAATCAGGGATTGTCCTTTTGCATGAGAATGAAAAAGAAATATACGGAGACAATGCGATTCGCTGCTTAGATATTCTGGAAACGATCAATTCACCTTATCTTAGAATGGCCTTTGATCCTGCAAATTTTGTACAATGCGGTGTAAAGCCCTATTCTGAAGCTTATCCTCTATTAAAATCATATGTTGAATATGTCCACATAAAAGATGCATTGTTTGAAAGCGGAAAGGTTGTGCCGGCAGGTAAAGGGGATGGAGAAGTAAGAGAACTGCTGCAAACGCTTAAAACAAGCGGATACGATGGATTTCTTTCGCTGGAGCCGCATTTGGCTGCTGCAGAAACATTCTCAGGATTTAGCGGGCCAGACTTATTTAAAGTTGCTGCAAAAGCTTTAAAGGATTTGCTGCAAGAAACAGAATCAAAGTGGAAGTAAGTATTCAGGAGAGGATGAAATCGGATGACTGAGAAGATACGATTTGGAATTATTGGATGCGGTGTAATTAGCGATACGCATCAATCACAAATAAGGGATATTGAGGAAGCTGTACTTGTTGCTGTTGCAGATGAAAACCCGGACAAAGCTAAAGCACTTGCGGACCGGGCTGACGCTGACTGGTATGTTGATTATAGAGAATTGCTGAAGCGGGAAGACATAGACGTTGTTTGCATTTTAACTCCAAGCGGTTCCCATAAATCGATTACCTTAGATGCTGCAAAAGCCGGAAAGCATGTCATCTGTGAAAAACCTATAGATACCACTCTTGAAAAAGCTTATGAAATGATAGATGCCTGTAAAAAAGCAAATGTGAAATTATCCATCATTTCACAGCACCGTTTTGATTCATCTACTATTGAAGTGAAAAAGGCAATAGATGAAGACAAGTTTGGAAAGATGATCCTCGGTCAGGCTGCGGTAAATTGGTACAGATCACAAGAATATTATGACAGCGGTGATTGGAGAGGCACTTGGAAAATGGATGGTGGAGGCGCATTAATGAATCAGTCCATTCATACAATTGATCTTCTGCAATATTTAATGGGTCCTGTTGAGAGTGTATTTGCACACGCAGCTACACTTGCTCATGAACGGATTGAGGTAGAGGATGTGGCTGTTGCAACGGTTAAGTTTCAAAGCGGTGCATTAGGTACAATCGTTGGCACGACAAGTGCATTTCCAGGTCTTTCAGCAAGGCTTGAAGTATTCGGCACATCAGGTACAGCTGTCATTGACAATGATAAACTTACTCATTTTTACTTAAAAGAGGCGGCTGAAAATTTGACAGACCATTATGGTGTTGAAGTACAAAACCTTGTAAAAAGTTCTGATGAAGAACAAGGAACAGGGGCGAATGATCCAGGTGCTATTTCTGGAAACTCTCATCGTGAGCAAATGCTTGATATGATTTCAGCTATTAAAGAGGATCGTGAGCCTTTAGTAAATGGTTTGGAAGGCATTAAACCACTGGAAATCATAGCAGCTATCTATCAATCTGCCAAAACCGGACAGCCTGTCTCCCTTGCATCTATTCGTCAACTTAAGACTGTTCAGTAAAAAAATTCAACACGAAAAAACACAAGCCTGAGGCTTGTGTTTTTTTATGCTTAAGCCGTAGCCGAAACCCGATCCTCTTCAGAATCTGCTGCCTGACTCTCACGCTCAAGCGGAGCTTTTTTATGATATCTTCCAAGAATGGCGGTCATCACAAAGATCGCCACAGCTGAATATGCAATTTGCAGCGGCCCGAAGACAAGGAGTGCTGAGCCGACGATCATGAGGTCGGTGATGAGCATCGTTTTGCCTGGGTTAAATCCGAATTTTTTCTCAAGGAAAATGCAGAGAATGTTCATCCCTCCTAAGGATGATCCGTTTCTGAACAGGAAGATCAGTCCGATGCCGATGGAGATTCCTCCAAGGATGGCTGCGATGACCGGATGTGGAAAATGGACAATGAAAGTTTGCTGCAGAAATTCTGAGGTAATGGACAAGATGCTGACGCTGATAAACGTCCGAAGGGCAAAGGCGATGCCTAGCTGGGTAACAGCGAGAGCATAGAATGGCAGATTGATAACAAAAAACAGGGTTCCGAATGAATAGGCTGTCAGATGCTGAGCTACGATGCCAAGACCGGCCGTTCCGCCAATCACCAATTCTGATGATGATAGCAAGTGAACGCCGAGAGACACGGCAAAACAGCCTATTAAGATGCTGACCCAACGAATTACATTTTGCATGTTTCCGGACGACTCCTTCTGTAGTTGATATGCTCATTATACATGAAGAATTTAGGTATTCTTTTGTTATTGAAAAATGGAAATGTTATGAAAATTAGTTGGAAACCCTTTCATTTTTTGGTATTCTACAAAGCAAATCCAGTTGGATAGAAGGGTTTTCCTCAGTATGCCGACATTTGCTTTGTAAGGGAGTTCATTTTATACAGCTTCTAAAAAAATTTGATGTGTTTCAACGGGGAAGTATGTCTAAATCCCACAGGATCATAACCAATTGTCAATGACCTTTAATGGAGAAAAAACTTTTTAATCTTGGACGGTTTTAGTTTATCTATTCGGCAGATTGGGTATAGAGTAAAGTTTAAATGAACAAGTTAAGACAATCTAAGTTCATCAGAAAGGCTGGAAAAGATAGATGACAGAAATGCCTTTAGATTTGAGTACCCCGATTAAAAAGTATCGTAATTTTGATGAAGCGTCTGAAAGCATTCTTAAGATGATGAGCCAGTTTATTGAAATAAATACATTGTTTATTGCAAAAAATGATAAACATAAAAATGAGATTGTGAAGGTTCTGAATCAGGAATTGACTCTTTTGGAAGAAGGCTCCGAACTTCCATTTAACGAAACGTTCTGTAAATTGAGTGTTGAGAAGGGAAGAGAGGTACTGATCATTTCTGATTTAACCGGCAATGAATTGGCAAAAGATCTGGATGTAACAAAGAAACTTGGCGGGGGCTGTTTCATCGGAATTCCGATTTTCTATGAAAATGGTGAAAACTACGGAACGATTTGCGGTCTTGATACGTTGCCTTTTGCATTTACAGACAAGCATGTTGAGCTGTTCGAAACGATGGCATCCTTGCTGTCGTACGTTCTGGAGCTTGATAATGCCAACAAAGAAATTATTCATCTATCAGCCCCAATTGTTCCGATTACGCAGGGTGTGGCAATTCTGCCGATCATTGGCGATATCAGCGAATACCGTGCTGAAAAAATCATTCATACTGCCCTTTCACAAAGCACGGAATTATCTCTGCAATACTTAGTTATTGATTTATCAGGTATTCTCCAAATGAACGACGACGTAAGCTTCCATTTGTTAAACCTTGTCCAGATGCTTAAGCTTATAGGTGTAACTCCGGCTCTGACAGGTATACGGCCGGACCTAGCGATGAAAGCTGTGCAGCTTAATTTAAATCTGTCGAATGTGATGATTGGCGGGAATCTGGAGGAAATCCTGCACCGCATTGGTTTTACACTGAACCGGAATGAATCATGAACTTCATAATAAAAAGAAAAAGCATGAAGGTTCACTTCATGCTTTTTAAGCTTTAATATAATCCGGAAAATCCGTTGTAATCCCGTCTAAATCAAGCTGCAGAAAGGCTTTTGCTGTTTTGCGGTCTCGAATGGTGTAGGGAATGATTTTCATATCGCGCTCATGAATGCGCGCTATTAGTTTTTTTGAGACCAGCCTTTTGTTTGGATTTACATAGTTTGCATAGGTTTTGTATTCGTCGAGCTGTGCGTTTGATATTCCTTTTGGCGTGAATTTTACGAGTACACCAATCGGAATGGCTGGAGCGATTTCATGAAATCGTTTCATTGAATGGGTATCGAATGATTGGACAATGACTTTCGTCTGCCGATTTTCAATCAGACCTCTGCTTGCTAAAGCATCAAAGACTTTCTGTTCGATACCAGGATACAATGCTGGACTCTTCAATTCAATGAGCAGCCCGCATTTCTCAATATAGCGGTCGAGCACCTCGTCAAAAGTCGGGATTTTTTGTCCTGCAAACGAATCGTGAAACCAGCTTCCGGCATCGAGATTGCGAAGCTGCTGAAACGTTAGATCCCGTACGTTTCCTTTTCCATTTGTTGTTCTTTCTACTGAGTCATCATGGATGACCATTATACGGCCATCTTTGCTCAATTGCAGGTCAATTTCTATAAAATCTGCTTTCATCTCGACTGCTTTATCGCAGGATGCAATCGTATTTTCCGGTGCATAGCCTGAGGCCCCTCTATGAGCAACAGTCAGCATAGAGCGTGCTGCTCCTTTTTGAGGGTGAGGGGCTGCTCTTCTAATTATATAAACAGTTATCAATAAACAAAGGACGATGACAATGATGATGGTTTCCATAGATATACACCCCCGGTCAGCTTGTCTTTTCATAGTACCCCAGTTTATGAATCATTGCCAACAGGAAGGTAGAATCATACTTATTCTGTGATATACTTCAGTAAAAACGTTGTCAGGGGAGGCAGTTATGGAGAAAGAAAAAATCTTGATTGTAGAAGATGAAGTGAAAATTGCCAGAGTACTGAAGCTTGAACTGGAATTTGAAGGGTATTTGGTCCATTCCGTTCATGATGGTCTCGATGCGCTTGAACAGATTCGATCCTCTTCCTGGAATTTAATTCTTCTAGATGTGATGCTCCCTGGTTTGACAGGCATAGAGGTGCTTAGGAGGCTCCGTGCAAATGATCAGGAAACGCCTGTCATTCTTTTGACAGCCCGCGATTCGATTCCTGATAAAGTGAGCGGCCTTGATCAGGGAGCTAATGATTACATAACAAAACCATTTCAAATAGAAGAACTGCTTGCAAGAATCAGGGTTTGTCTGCGGACGAGCAAACCAATGCGTTTAGCAGCTGAAGAAGGTGTATTGAAGGCTGCCGATCTTACTGTGAATGAAAAAACAAGAGAAGTAAGGCGCGGGGAAGCAGAAATCGAATTAACGCCGCGGGAATTTGATTTGCTTGTTTATTTACTAAGCCATAAAAATCAGGTGATGAACCGGGAGCAGATCCTGAACGGAGTGTGGGGATTCGACTATTATGGCGATACAAATGTCGTTGACGTGTATATCCGGTATTTACGGAAAAAAATAGACAGCGAGTTTGACTTTGCGCTTATCCATACAGTCAGAGGTGTTGGATATTCGATCAAGGAGCCAGCTTCATGAAAATCAACCATAAAATTCAGCTTTTTTCAACTGTATGGATGCTGATTATTGTTCTTGCAATCAATGCTGCCATCTATTTTCTGTTTTTAACGATTGCCCAAAACAGCGAGCTTGATCGTTTAAAGCTTCAGGCCGAAGCGATCGCAGGAGCCATCAGACAGGATGAAAAGCAGCCTGTGAACTCATCAGACCTTTTAAGAGCTTATTTGCCTGCTGATGGCATGATCCGGATTATTGATGATCAATCAAAAGAGATTTTAGCTGTATCAAAAAATGCAGATTATCGAAACATCCTTTCTCCGGCATTTCGTTCATCGGAAAGCAGCGAAGTCGTCAAGGCTGAAGGCCGTTCTTTTGCGAAGGCTGCTGTTCCCGTTATTTGGATCGATGGGGAAGTTGTTCAGCTTGAGGTAACCGAAAACCTTGAGAACGTGAATGAAAATATGGATGTCTTGAAAATCGTTCTGGTCATCGCCTCGCTCCTGGTTTTGCTGCCTTCCTTCTTTGCAGGAAGAATGCTGAGCAGAATGATCTTAAAACCAATCAACTCATTAATTGGCACGATGGAGGAAATTGAGAAAAAAGAAACCTTTAAGAAAATCGAAGTCAGCGGACATTCTAAGGATGAACTGCAGCAGATGACAAACACGTTCAATAATATGATCGATCTTCTTCAAACGAATTTTGAAAAGCAGCAGCAGTTCATTTCCGATGCTTCACATGAATTGAAAACACCTTTAACCATTATCGAAAGCTATGCAAAATTACTGAAACGATGGGGGACAACAAAACCTGAAGTCATGGAAGAATCTGTTGAAGCCATTTACTCAGAAGCGGTGAGGATGAAAGAAATGACTGCGCAGCTTCTTCAGCTTGCTGAAAATGATACCCGCATGCAGCTCAACTTGGAAAAGATGGATCTTGTTTTGCTTTGTCATCAGGCAGGACGAACCATCGAACAGGTTTACAGCCGGCATGTCGACTTTCATTTTGATCAAAAAGAACTGTTCATCTCAGCAGACGAGCTTAAAATGAAACAGCTGCTGTTTATTTTGTTCGATAATGCGATGAAATACAGTTCGAAGAGCATCACATGTAAGGCTGAACAGAAGAATGAGCGGGTACATCTTTCGATTGCCGATCAGGGCATCGGTATTCCGGAGGAGGATCTTCAGCATGTTTTCGACCGCTTTTTCAGAGTAGATAAAGCACGAAACAGAGAAACAGGAGGGACAGGACTTGGTCTTTCTATTGCCCGAAAAATTGTTCATGCCCATGGAGGCGAGATATTAATTGAAAGCACAGAGGGGAAAGGGACAACTGTTCATCTTTATTTACAAAGTGAATCCTTCTCATGAAGTTTTAATCTTGAACGATTAAGATTTATTCATGGAGTCAAAAAAGGAGGAAACGATGAAAAGAAAATGGGTTATTATCAGCGTGTTTGTGATCATTGGGGTCATTGGAATCATCGGGATTGCTTCTGCCATGAAGGGTGACGTGAAGGTAACCGAAGCAGAGGCGCGGAATCTTATTGAGGCGCACTATACGGGAACGATTAAGAAAATATCGTTAACCAAATCAAATGGCAAAGACGTCTATCACGTGCGATTAGAAGAAAAGACGGGACTATACACTCTCGAAGTTGATGCAGGGACAGGGAACATTCAAAACCTGCAGCAGGTGAAGAAGGAATACCCTGAAAGGGAGGAAAAACCTGCACTCTCAGAAGCAGAAGCTAAAAAGCTTGCAGAGGAAATCTACAGCGGGAACGTTCAGGGCCTTACTTTGAAAGATAAGATCTACAGCATAACAGTTCTGACAAAAACAGAAGAAATTAAACTTGAAATGAATGCTGACAGCGGTAAGATTACATCAGAGGACAAAAGCAGCATTGAGAAAAACACAAAGCAGGTAAAACTGACAGAAGAGCAGGCAAAAAAAATCGCATTGGCTGAAGTGAACGGGGAAATAGAAGATATTGATCTAGAAGAAGAGGATGACAGTGTTTTCTATGAAGTCGAAATTGATTCGGGACAGCAGGAAGCAACCATCCAAGTTGACGCGTTTACAGGTAAGATTTTATCAGTAGCCATTGAAAATGAAGAAGATTAAAAAACACCTTTTGATGCTGTCAAAAGGTGTTTTTTTAAATTCTGGCAGGTTAGGATTCGCTAAATGATAAGAAATTCATGATTTTCTCATCGTTTTCTAATGTTTCTATCTCTTTTTTATCATTTTAGAGGGCTAAGATAAGGATGTAGAGAAAAACAAGGAGGAATAAAACATGAAATTAACAACGGCATTATTAACAGGAGCACTTGTCATAGGAGGAATTGGCGCAGGATCACAGTTTATCGGACCGAATGACCGTGTCCAGGCAGAAAAAAAGGCAGAAGAGCAAAATCTTAAAATCAGCTATGAGCAGGCAAAAGAAATCGTACTGAAAGAACAAAAAGGCAGCATTTCAGAAATGGAGCTTGAGCGTGAATCAGGTGCCTGGGTATATGACATCGAAGTTAAGTCGGAAGGAACAGATTATGATTTCCGCGTAAATGCAGACTCAGGAGAAATCACGAAAAAGAAACAGGACGATGACCGGCAGGATGACGACAGGGACGATTCAAACGTTGATTCAAAACAAGTGAAAATCAGTTTGGAAGAAGCAACGAAAATTGCTTTAAATGAAGCAAAAGGAACGGTTGAAGAAGCTGAACTTGAGGATGAAGACGGAGAGGCTGTTTACAGCTTTGAAATAAAGAGTGAAAACGGCAAAGAAGCAGAAGTTGAAATTTCGGCAGAAACCGGGAACGTTGTGAAAACAGAATGGGAAGATGAAGATTAATAGCATAAACCGGGAAGGTTCTGAAAATAGAATGGGAAGATGAAGAATAACAGCATAAACCCTCAAATGTACTTAGGGCATTTGAGGGTTTTTTATGAAACTCCACTCTTGTCCTATGTCAATTCCTAGTATTCTACATATTTTGATAAAGAAAGTGACTAAAAGATGAAAGGGAGGAAGAGCAATGTCTGGTGGATACAACAATAGCTTCGCGCTAATTGTCGTATTATTTATTCTTTTGATCATCGTAGGAACTTCATTCTACGGCGGTAACGGCGGCTACTAATAATGGCAGGGAGCTGCTGATGATAAATCAGCGGCTCCTTTTTACATAAAACTTATTAGATACTCATTAGGGCACTTGTTGATTTTTGACAAAATGTGCGCAGCTTGGACAAAACAATCATACGAAATAATAGAATGTGAATAGAATGTCTTATGAGAAAGATGCTTTTCTCATAAGCCTCATGTTTGTAAGACACCTCTTCCTGCTTGCGCATGCTGAATCAGCATGCGATCTTTTATTGCCGAAAAATTGCAGAAAATATACTGTCATAGTCAAAATACAGTTTCATTCAGTCTGAATGAATGAAACGCCTGGGTGACGTCCAGGCGTTTAAGAACTAGTCAGAAAGTCTATTCTTTTTTATCCATTTCTTTTTGCTGACTAACTGCAAGCTGATCGATGCTTTGTTTAATATTCCCTTTACCTGAGTAATTTTCAATCAGCTCTTTCATATCAATGCCAGAGGATGCTTTAAGGCTTTCCTGAAGGGAGCTCATCAGATTTGTTGCATAACTTGTGACTTTGTTGGCGCCGCTGTTTTCACCGCTGCCCCCAGTGTCAACGACCGTGATTTTATCAATATTGGACAGCGGAGCTGCTACTTGCTTCGCATATTCTGGCAGCATTTTCACAATCATGTCCAAAATCGCAGCCTGACCGTATTGCTCAAAGGCCTCTGCAATTTTTTCTTTTGCGACAGCTTCAGCGATCCCTTTCAGGCGAATCACTTCAGCTTCTGTTTCCCCCTGAGCGCGCTGTGCTTCAGCTTTGGCTAATCCATCCATGCGGATTCGTTCTGCTTCAGCCCTTGCGAGTGTCTCAATCCGGTACTGGTTGGCATCTGCATCTGCAAGCTGTTTTGCTTTTTCAGCAGCCGCAGCCTGTTCGACGGAATATCGGTCTGCGTCTGCTTTTTTCTTAACTTCTGAATCATACTGAAGCTCGCGGCGCAGAATTTCTCTTTCTTCAAGTTCAATTTGCTTCTCTCGCTCGATGATTTTAACCTGCATTTCCTGCTCGGTTACTTGCTGCCTTGCTTTTGCGGTTTCAAGGTCATAGGCCTGATCGGCACTCGCTTTTGCCGTATCCTGATCTCTGCGGTACTCAGCCATTTTAAGCTGATTAAGCTTCTCCGCTTCAGCAATTTCCGTTGCCCGTTCAAGTTCGGATTTTTTCGCTTCTTTTGCTGCTTCTGCCTTTTTAATGCGGGTTTCTTTTTCTGCCTCTGCTGTTGCAATGTCAGCATCGCGCTTCACTTGTGCTATTCTAGGCTTTCCTAAAGAATCGAGGTATCCATTTTTATCACGGACATCCTTAATGGTAAATGAAACGATGACAAGACCCATTTTCGCGAGATCCTGAGAGGCCACTCGCTGTACTTCCTGAGAAAATTTTTCGCGGTTTTTGTAGATTTCCTCAACAGTCATCGAGCCTAGAATAGAACGGAGATGACCTTCTAAAACCTCACGGGCTTCCTGCTCTCGGTCTGTTTTTGATTTCCCGAGAAACTGTTCGGCAGCTGTTGCAATCTCCCCGATGGAACCCCCAATTTTAATAATTGCCGTACCATCTGCCATGACTGGAACACCCTGCTCGGTATAGACCTCAGGTGTGGAAACGTCAAGCTTGCTTGAAAGCAGGCTCAAAGGTTCTGCTTGCTGAAAGACAGGCAATACGAAGGTTCCGCCGCCGCGGACAATTTTAATTTTGTTGCTGTTTTCATCTGTATGAACGTTTTTGCTTCCCAGATAGCTTCCCGTTACAATGAGTGCTTCGTCTGGTCCTGCTGTCCGGTATTTCGTCACAAATACAGCAATTAAAGCAATTAGAATAAAAAATACGATACCTAAAACAATAATGATTGGCATGGTCATAGTGTGTCCCCCTTAAGTGATTCTTCGAATGGCTGATACGATGTAACAGATACGACGCTGTTTTTGCTTTCAATGACTAAAATCTTTGTTCCGCTTGGGATAGGGGTGTTATCAAAGCTTGCGGCAATTTTAGAAATAGAGCCGACACTGCTTGAGAGCAGCACTTCCCCGAATCCATTCACAGGAATGGACGTAATAACATGGCCTACGCGTCCCTTGAGTTCCGATTCATGATAAGAAAGGGATTCTTCCGCTGAGGATAGCGGCACTAATACAAAGATGTGAAGCAGGGTAACTAAAATTGCTGAGCTGAAAATGGAAATGAATACGGAAAGAAACGCTGAAAACAGAGCAGTCATTTCAAGAATGTATCCGCATGCAAAAAAGAAGGTCATAAATGCGAGGACAAGTGTCGGACTTAAAAACGGAATACCCCCGGTGATGCCTTCTACTGCATCTCCAAAAAAAACAAACAGCAAGGTCAAGCTTCCGGCAATGATTAGTCCGAATAAATAAATCGTCTCAATCGGGTAACCAAACATGAGTATCACCCTCTATCTTTTTCTTTTTTGGAAAATTTTCCTTGAATTGGGTCCCTCTTACTTATACGACCTAATAGGCGTAAAGTTTCATCTTTTTGGAAAAATTGAATAATTGCCATTTCTTTTTTCAATGATAGAATTTAAGAAAACGGCCGGCAGGTGAAATCAGCAATGAATGAAAAACTCGCAAAAGAAATTGTAGCAAGAACGATGTCCATTATTCCTTACAACGTCAATGTAATGGATAAGGACGGAATCTTAATAGGCTCAGGTGATCATACGAGGCTTGGGGATGAACATCATGGGGCGCTTGCGGTTCTGCAGACAGGTGAAAAAGTAGTGTTTACAGAGGAGGACAGCAGGAATTATCCAAGAACAAAGCAGGGAGTCAATTTGCCGATCTTTTTTCATCAGGAATTAATCGGCGTCATAGGCATAACAGGAGATCCAGAAGTTGTGGCTCCGTTTGGCGAGCTTGTAAAAATGGCAGCTGAGCTCACAATCGAACAAGCCTATTTATCGGATCAGATGCGATGGAATGAAACATTGAAGCAGGAAACGCTGATTCAGCTCCTCAAAGGAGAAAAGCAGCAAACAAAGGAGTTTACAGAACGGGCAGGTCGGTTGAATCTAAACCTCTTTGTTGAACGGCAGGCTGTTCTTTTTCACCTTCCCGAACAAATCTCTTTAAAACAAAGACAGCTATTTATAAGAGAATTGGAGCATAAATCAGGCGCGAATGATTTAATCGTATCGACTTCGGCTGCTGAAATTGTATGGTTAAAAGAAACCAAAACCCTACAACAATCTGTTTTTCCGGAAGAAATGAATGACATGCTGACACGAATGGAGCTTGGCATTTACGGTGCTCTCGGTTATCAGTATGACGGATTTTATGGTGTATCCATGTCTTATGAGAGCGCAAAAGAAACCTTGGATGCAGCAAAAAAACAATCCGCCCCGGATTTTTTCTATAAATATACGGACTGGGCTCTTTCCGTTTTGCTCCGAGATAAAAAAGATCAAAAAAAACATGCGCTGTTTAAACAGACTATGGATATTCTTCAGCAGTCAGACCGAAACGGGGAGCTGCTCCATACCTTAAGAGCATTCATTCAATTTGACGGGGACATGAATAAAACAGCTGAGGAGCTTTTTATCCACAGAAATACACTCAGGTACCGACTTGATAAAATAGAGGAGATAACTTCGTATAATCCGAGGAAGACGCTGGATTTGATGACCCTTTATGCGGCAATGCTGGTCACTTAGGTTGTGCATTTGCACAAGTGTGGCCGGTACTTGCTTTCTTTTTTTGTCAGCTGGAACAATGATTCCTCTTGTGGTAAGCGGTTACAATTATAGCGTTAGATTACTTATAAGGGGGAAAACCATTGGATATCCAAGTGAGTGCTTTCGGAGCGGTGTGCGCATTGATTGTTGCCATCTTTCTCATCTTAAAGAAAGTTCCTCCAGCATACGGCATGATGGCAGGGGCGCTGGCAGGGGGCCTGCTTGGCGGAGTCAATCTGACGGAGACCATTGAATTGATGATCACCGGCGCCAAGGATATCACACCGGCTGTTCTTAGAATTTTAGCAGCAGGAGTTCTTGCAGGCGTGCTGATTGAATCAGGTTCTGCTTCTGTGATAGCAGATACAATCATTAAGAAAATCAGCGAGAAGCGCTCACTCCTTGCACTTGTCATTGCGACGATGCTTTTAACAATGGTTGGTGTCTTTGTTGATGTAGCTGTTATTACGATTGCGCCAATTGCACTTGCCATTGCAAAAAGAGCCAAGCTCTCAAAGCCCGCTATTTTGCTTGCGATGATCGGAGGAGGGAAGGCGGGAAACATCATGTCGCCTAATCCAAATACGA
This sequence comes from Metabacillus dongyingensis, assembly GCF_019933155.2. Classification (NCBI taxonomy): domain Bacteria; kingdom Bacillati; phylum Bacillota; class Bacilli; order Caryophanales; family Bacillaceae; genus Metabacillus; species Metabacillus dongyingensis. The sequence goes on from NZ_CP082944.1 coordinate 1,753,300, forward strand.
TTGCTGCAGCAGATGCATTTGACGTGCCGCTTACATCCGTGATGGCAGCAGGTTTGATTCCTGCCGTCTTTGGAGTGATAGTGACATATATTTTGGCTAAAAGAATGGTTTTAAAAGGTGAACAGGTGAGCGCAGAAGAAATTACGGCTCAAGATGGAGCCAATCTGCCTCCGTTTGCAGCAGCAATCAGCGGACCAGCAGCGGCCATCCTCTTGCTTTCACTCAGACCGGTATTTGACATTGCCATCGATCCCATTATTGCTTTGCCCCTTGGCGGTATTGTCGGAGCGATTGCGACTAAGAACTTCCTCCGGCTGACAGATTTTGCATCGTCTGGCCTTTTGAAAATGTCAGGTGTTGCGATCATGCTCATCGGAACAGGGACTCTTGCCGGAATTATTGCGAATTCAGGTCTTAAGGATGTTATTGTATCAGGTCTGAGTGCATCTGGCCTGCCAGCATATATTCTGGCTCCGGCATCAGGTATCTTAATGTCGATGGCAACTGCCTCGACAACAGCGGGTACAGCAGTAGCGAGCAGTGTCTTTGCTCCTGCTATTTTGGAAATAGGCATCTCCGGACTGGCAGGAGCAGCCATGGTTCATGCGGGGGCTACCGTACTTGACCATCTCCCGCACGGAAGCTTCTTTCATGCAACAGGAGGCAGTGTTTTTATGGGGATGAAAGAAAGAATGAAGCTGATCCCCTATGAATCTTTAGTAGGATTCACGCTTGCGGTAATCTCTACCTTAATATTTGGCGTATTTAAACTATTAGTATAGGAGCTGAGAGATTTGAAGATTGTTATAGCACCGGATTCATTTAAAGAAAGCATGACGGCGCTTGAGGTTTGCGAAGCGGCAGAACGCGGGTTAAGACGTTCACTTCCTGAAGTTCAGACGGTGAAAATTCCTATGGCTGACGGCGGAGAAGGAACGGTGCAGGCATTGGTCGATGCTACAAATGGAACGTTTACTTCTTTGACTGTAACAGGACCATTAGGGCTTCCTGTAGAAGCTGAATACGGGTGGCTTGGAGATCAGTTGACTGCTGTCATTGAAATGGCGTCCGCTTCAGGGCTTCATCTAGTCCCTCCCGAAAGAAGAAATCCATTAATGACGACAACTGCGGGGACTGGCGAGCTAATAAAAGATGCTGTGCAAAAAGGTGCGAAGCATATAATCATCGGAATTGGCGGAAGTGCAACGAATGACGGCGGCATGGGTATGGCTCAGGCACTGGGAGTGAAATTCCTTGATTCAGAGGGGGCAGAATTATCGTATGGCGGCGGTGCTTTATCAAAGCTTGCAAAGATTGATGCTTCTAAAATGATGAAAGAATTATCAGGTGTAACCATAGATGTTGCCTGTGATGTTGATAATCCATTGACAGGTCCGACTGGTGCTTCTGCCATATTTGGTCCGCAAAAAGGAGCAACAGATGAAACAGTTGCCGTATTAGACCGAAATCTCTCACATTATGCCTCTCTTATTCTAAAAGAGACAGGAAGGGATGTTGAAAAAATAGAAGGATCGGGTGCAGCAGGAGGACTGGGAGCGGGACTGCTAGCCTTTTTGAATGCCAATCTAAAGCGCGGTGTCGATATTGTCATTGAAACTGTAAAGCTTGAGCAGCATATGGCGGAAGCTGATCTCGTCATAACGGGCGAAGGCAGAATTGACGGACAAACCATTCACGGCAAAACGCCTGTCGGTGTATCTAAAACAGCCAAGAAGCTGAATATTCCAGTCATTGCGATTGCCGGGTCGATAGGGGATGGCTATGAAAAAGTGCATGAAGAGGGAATCAGTTCTGTGTTTTCCATCGTGCCTGGAATTGTATCATTGGAAGAGGCGCTGAATAGAGGCCCTCTTTATGTAGAGAACCTGATGTTTAATCTGGGACAGGTTTTAAATTTAAAAAGATGAGCAAAAAACCGGTATTCTAATACCGGTTTTTTGCTGGTATCGCAGACTTTTCATCCGGTGAAGCAGCAGGTTGTCTGTGCTTTTATTTTTCCCGGAAACGAACTCTGTCATATACTAAGCGAGATTAGACTCCATAGGTTTTTCATGAAGGATGTATGTGGTTGTTTAAATCGTTTACTGATGAAATCTTTCCGGTAATATAGTCCCCCCTTTAAAAGGAAGTGCAAATATGAAACTTGATAAATCCACAATTGAAAAAATCAACACGATCTCTTTAGTTGTTTTAGCTGTAAGTGTGGCTTATATTACTTATCGATTTCAAGATTTTATAGATGTACTTACAACCATAGGAAATAAATAAGAAAAGAGCGACTGCATCTAATTGGCAGTCGCTCTTGTTTTGATTTGGTTATCTTCTGGTGTAGCGGTGTAAATGTGCTATCACCAAAATTGATTACCTCTTGATTTAATGTATCGTTCTAAGAAGGCTTCGAAACTAAGATTTAAAGGTGAAAGGTCTATAAACTCCAAGATGTTAAGGTAATTTGGATCTCCTGCTTTTATCTTATCTATATCTAAATACAAATAGCAATCTTCCAATAGGTTTGCAATGGGAATCCCCAATTCATTAAACATCTCAATTTCTTGTAATTTCCTTATTTCGTCAAAAGTATAGATAGTAAGACCGCCACCTATTTTTTCTCCTTTTTCATCAGTAAGCTGAAAAATTCTTGCACCATTATGAAGTGATAAGAATGCCTTGTAGTCTTCAGGTAGTTTGATGTTGTTCTCTTTTTCAAAGATATCCACTTCATTTAAGTTGGTTGGAGAGTTGAAAGTACAAACGACAGTATAAACTTGACCTTCATAAGAAACTTTTAACTGCCCCTTATCATCCAGTAATTTTTTGAGACCAGTTAGGGTATTTTGTACGGAATGACTCAATTCAGTTTATCCTCCTCAACTTTATTAATAAGAAGTCCACCAAGGACTCACTGTTTTTAGATGCATTGTTGTCGGTAATGGGAACAGGTTGCCCATCGTATTGTTACCACCAAATCTCAGTGGTAACTCATGGTGTATTTGATGTGCTGTCCAATCCCATTTTGGGTTTCTAATGTACCACGTTTTATATTTGCCGGGAATTCCAGAGTCTCTCTTTGTTCTTTTCTCAACAGGCTCTACTTTAATATTAGCAATCGTTGGTGTCCACATATATGTCTTATTATGAGTGTTGTAGATAACTGGATAGATTGCCGCCTTTTTATTTGCTAAATAGGAAGCTGTTTGTCCCCTGTATAGATAGAACACGCGAAAATGCGACAAAATACACTATTTTTCTGCAATCATACAAATTTTTATTCTCTCTTTTCAAGATCATCCATATTTTGTAACATTAAAGGTGAGGAGATGAAAGCAACTTGAATATTTTATACATAGAAGATGATCTGGAAATCGGAAGCTGGGTGAAAAGTGAGCTTCTGCAAAAGGGATATTCCGTGGAATGGATAACCACCGGGCTGTCATTACAGGATGGCAAAAGGTATGATTTGCTCATCCTGGATGTTATGCTTCCAGGGCTTGACGGGTTTTCGTTAGGAAGAAGATTTAAAAAGAAAAACCCGGATACGCCAATTCTGATGCTGTCTGCAAGAACATCGATCGATGATAAGCTTGAGGGGCTTGAGTTCGCAGATGATTATCTGACTAAGCCTTTCCACCCCGAGGAACTTGTTAAAAGGGTTGAGGTGCAGCTGAGAAGATATCATAAACTGGAGTCTGAAAAAATGATTCTCAAGCATCTTGAAATCGATCAGGCGAACCGATTTATTCGGAATGCCGAGACCGGAGAAGAAATTATCTTAACAGGAAAGCAATATCATATTTTTACATGTTTCCTGCAGCATTTAAATCAAATTCTGACAAAAGAGCAGCTGTTTGAGCATGTATGGGGCGAGCCATTTTTAGACGGAGACAAGACATTGATGGTGCATATCCGCTATTTGCGCGAAAAAATTGAAAAGAATCCTTCTGAACCTGAAATCATTGAAACGGTCAGAGGAGTCGGCTACAGGGTGAGGGGATGAAATGGCGCAGATCGCTGCAATTTAAATACCTTTCTATTATTCTTGCAGCTGTGCTCTGTATCCCCATTTCTTTTTCTCTTGCTTCCGCCTTGGTTTATGTCCCTGGAGTTTTTCTTGAAAAAGAAACGGTGCATCCTTATGAGGGCTATAATGAACTCACCGAGATGTGGCATAAAGAGGCAGGTCAGCTTAAAGCTGCAAATGATATAGAAGTTGCAGAAAAGCTCCAATCTCTTCATAAAAAATATCCAGGCTCTCAGCTGTTTTGGGTAGATAAAGAAGGCAGAACAAGAGAGAGTTTCTCATATAAAGAGGAGCTCCCTGATATCTGGACGCCAAGTTATACAATCTCCTATATGAAAAACAGCTTTGATGCTGATCCATTTACAGTTGTCGCTTTTATAGGAGACGATAAAGATAAAGGGTTTATGGTGATCAGAGTGGACCGCATGATGCTCGAGCCTCCGATTCAAAGATTGGGGTATCAATATGACGCGATTTATTTTACCGTGCTCGCCGTGCTTATGCTCGCTTTTTTATTTCTATCATGGCTATTTTTCAAACGGCTCCATAAACGGATTCTTCGTCTTAAAGAAGCTATGAAGAGAAAAGATCATTCTGGGCTTCCTCTCCCTATTGCACTATCAAATAAGGATGAAATTGGAGAGCTTGAAGAAAGTTTTAATAACATGATAAAAGAACTCGAGGAAAGCAGAGAACGCGAGAAGAGGGAAGAGAAAATACGCAAGGACTTAATGGCAAGTCTCTCTCATGATCTTAGAACGCCGCTAACCACTATGCGTGCTCATCTTTTTAGTGTCAAAAAAGAGTCTGTCACAGAAGCAGGATTGGAGGCTGCCCGGGCAATCGATGAAAAAATAGATTTTATCAGTGCGCTGATTGATAATCTATTTTCTTATACGCTTCTGTCATCCGGAAAGTATCACTATCATCCTAAAGAAATTAATCTCAGCCGGTTTGTTCGAAAAAAGGCAGCGGAGTGGTACCCTGTCTTTGAACAACATAGGTTTGAGGCGGAGATCGATCTTGAGCCGGATACAATCATCTGGTTTGCAGATCCTGAATGGCTTGAGAGAATCCTGGATAATCTGCTCCAGAACATCATTCGCCATGCAGATGAAGGCAAGTATGTAGGCATAACTGTCCGCCAAACGGAATTCGGACAGTATATTATGATTCGAGACAGGGGAAATGGCTTCCGTCAGGACAGCGGCAATAAAGGAGCGGGCATCGGACTGACAATCGTTGAGATGATGACAAAAAAAATGAATCTCACATTCAGAATTGATTCGGACAGCAGCGGAACTGTTATCTCCATATTGAAAGAAACATAAACGTCGTTCAGGCGTTTTTTTTTTGTGACCAGCGAGTATAACTTCAGGTTTTAACTTAATTTTTTAAGCAATCACCCCTTATTTTGAATGGAGTTCTTTTCTTTTTGCCGGTGCTGAACAGCCGGTTCCGATTTTCTTAATTTTAAACAAAATTTAACCCGAATCATCACCGCGTTTTAACTCTCATCTTTTAATCTGATGAAGAGGTGATAATAAATGGCGGAATTGATGATTTTAACCACAAATCTAACAAAGGTTATTAAGAAAAAAACCATTGTGGACAGTTTGGATATGAAGATTGAAAAAGGGGAGATATATGGCTTCTTAGGGCCGAATGGAGCGGGAAAAACTACAACTATTAAAATGCTTCTTGGACTTATGAAACCAACTGGAGGAACAATCGAGCTTTTTGGAAAGAATGCAGCTGACCATCAGCTTGAATCGTTGCGGAAAATGGGGTCTCTCGTTGAGTCCCCTTCTTATTACGGACATTTAACCGCACGTGAGAATTTAGAGACAATCAGGAAAATTCTGCAGGTGCAAAAAAGCCGAATCGATGAAGTGCTGTCCATAGTCAGATTGACGAATGACAGTAATCGACCAGTAAAAGGGTTTTCTTTAGGGATGAAGCAGCGTCTTGGAATTGCGTCCGCCATCCTTGGAAATCCTGAGCTTCTTATTTTGGATGAACCGACAAACGGTCTGGATCCTTCAGGTATTCATGAAATGCGGGATCTTATTAAGAGGCTGCCGAGAGAATACGGAATGACCGTTTTAATCTCCAGTCATTTACTAAGTGAAATCGATCAAATGGCAACAAAAGTAGGAATTATTTCTAAAGGAAAGATGATTTTTCAGGATTCGATCAGCAAGCTGAAAAGCAAAGCGAAGGAACAGGTGATCATCAGGACGGGAAATTCGGTCAAGGCAGCATCTTTGCTGCTTTCAAATGGGCAAACGGCAGAGCAAAGCGGAAAATCTGTTATTTTGCGTGATATGACAGATAGCAGAATCGCCCAAGTGATTGCCTTATTAGTTAAGTCAGGAATTGAGGTCTACAGGGTCGAAGAGAAACGGAAATCGCTGGAAGAGATCTTTTTGGATTTAACAGGCGAAGGAGGGAACGTTCATGATGTCCATTCTAAAAGCCGATCTTCTTAAAGTGAAACGAAAATGGTTCTGGCTCTTGGTTTTTCTGGGACCTTTTGGTGTCATTGCCCTCCAGCTGGTGAATTACGGGGTTCGCTATGACTACTTGATGCAGCAGGAGCCGGATGTTTGGGCGGGACTTCTTGATAATATTAACATGTTTGTTGCGCCAGCGCTTCTGCTGGGAATGACCATTCTCGCTTCGCAGATTGCCGCAATCGAACATCAGCAAAGTTCCTGGAAGCAGCTGCTCAGCCTGCCAGTTCAAAGAGGGTATGTGTTTCTGTCAAAATTAGCGGTTGCAGCGATCATGATTTTTATTTCCTCTACCTTGTTGTTTATTGGAACTGTGTTTTTTGGTATAGGATTACACTTCGGATTGGATATTCCATTCCTTGCAGTTATTAAAAATAGCTATTATCCTTTTTTTGCGGGAATTCCTATTTTATGTCTGCAAGTATGGCTGTCTGTTGTGATGCAGAATCAGGCATTTCCGCTCGCTGCAGGCGTCTTTGGTGCCGTCTTTTCAATGACGGCAGCATTTGCTGCACCGGACTGGATTCCGTGGAAATGGCCATTGCTTGTCGGAGAGCATGATCCAATTTGGTACGCTGTGGCAGGAATGATTACAGGGTCCGTTATCTTGATCGCAGGACTGATGGATTTTGTCAGAAGAGAGGTGCTGACATGATGATGCAGCTGCTGTCGGCAGAGCTGCTGAAGCTTCGGAAAACCAAGGTTCTCAGCTTGTTGTTCGTGAGTCCGCTTTTTGCAGGAGTGCTTGGATTTAAGTTAGGCCAGATTGAGGGTATTTCAAATGAATGGCTCTCGCCTTTGCTGATTATGGTGCCGGCGCATGCTCTGATTTTACTCCCGCTGATGATTGGGATTTTAACAAGCTTTCTCTGCAGATATGAACATCTGCAAGGCGGATGGAAGCAGCTTCTCAGTCTGCCTGTAAGCAGGGTCAGTGTTTTTATGTCTAAATGGCTGATGATTACGCTCCTGATATTGATCAATCAGCTTTTGTTTATGACAGCATGGATTCTGGTTGGAGCTGTTAAAGGATATTCGGATCCGTTCCCAGCCGATATTTTTATCAAACTGCTGACAGGCGGTTTTCTGGCTACCCTGCCTCTTGCCGCACTATTTCTTTGGGTATCCATGGCATGGACTAGTTTTGCCGCCCCATTGGCGCTCAATGTGATGTTTACACTTCCAAACATAATGATCATCAACTCAGAAAAAATCGGTCCATATTATCCATGGGCGCAGCCGTTTTTGGCAATGATGCCCCAGAACGAGGGATTCTTTATCACGGAAATATCCTTCTATCTTTCCATAGCCTGCGGGTTTGTCTGTTTTTTTACAGGAAGCTTTTATTACATTAAAAATAAAGCTGTTTAGATGGAGACCGCTGTATGGCGGTCTTTTTTTTGTTGCTTGCCGTAACCAAATGGCTATGCCGTGTAAAACGTGCGTCAAAGCAGGTGAATGGAGCAGAAAAATCGTCAAACTCTAGAAAGAAGTGCGTCAAAACAGGTGAATGGAACAGAAAAATCGTCTAACTGTAGAAAGAAGTGCGTCAAAGCAGGTGAATGGAGCAGAAAAATCGTCTAACTGTAGAAAGAAGTGCGTCAAAGCAGGTGAATGGAGCAGAAAAATCGTCTAACTGTAGAAAGAAGTGCGTCAAAACAGGTGAATGGAACAGAAAAATCGTCTAACTGTAGAAAGAAGTGCGTCAAAGCAGGTGAATGGAGCAGAAAAATCGTCTCACTGTAGAAAGAAGTGCGTCAAAGCAGGTGAATGAAGCAGAAAAATCGTCTCACTCTAGAAAGAAGTGCGTCAAAGCAGGAGAATGGAGCAGAAAAATCGTCTAACACTAGAAAGAAGTGCGTCAAAAAAAGGTGTATGGAGCAGAAAAAGTACCTCACTGTAGAAAGAAGTGCGTCAAAGCAGGTGAATGGAGCAGAAAAATCGACTCACTGTAGAAAGAAGTGCGTCAAAGCAGGTGAATGGAGCAGAAAAATCGTCTAACTCTAGAAAGAAGTGCGTCAAAACAGGTGAATGGAGCAGAAAAAGTACCTCACTGTAGAAAGAAGTGCGTCAAAGCAGGTGAATGGAGCAGAAAAATCGACTCACTGTAGAAAGAAGTGCGTCAAAGCAGGTGAATGGAGCAGAAAAATCGTCTAACTCTAGAAAGAAGTGCGTCAAAACAGGTGAATGGAGCAGAAAAATCGTCTAACTCTAGAAAGAAGTGCGTCAAAACAGGTGAATGGAACAGAAAAATCGTCTAACTGTAGAAAGAAGTGCGTCAAAACAGGTGAATGGAGCAGAAAAAGTGCCTCACTGTAGAAAGAAGTGCGTCAAAGCAGGTGAATGGAGCAGAAAAATCGTCTAACTGTAGAAAGAAGTGCGTCAAAACAGGTGAATGGAACAGAAAAAGTGCCTCACTGTAGAAAGAAGTGCGTCAAAACAGGTGAATGGAGCAGAAAAAGTGCCTCAAATATAGAAAGATTATATAGAAAGAATTTAAAAAGAATGAAAAAAGAAAAAGATTCATACTTCTGATACTCATACTATATTTCTCTTTTTAATGTCAGCTAAGAAGATTTTCATATCCTGCGAAGAAATGAGATATACTAAAACTAGTAAACTATTTCGTTCATGAAACCTTTTGGCCGATAGAACGTATTACATTCAAACTCAAAAGAGAGGAAGATACTGCTTGAGAACTTCAAATCCAGCTTTAAAAGCTTTTACAAAACGGGAAGGGTCCTACTCCAGCAAGCCGATGACGCTGATGGGAGCGATTAATAAATCATTTTTGCTGCTGTTTATTTTAATCACTGCTGCCGGTGCAGCCTGGTATTACAGTGCACAGGGCCAGGATGTGACGGCCATTATGATTGGAGGGGCGATTGGAGGATTTATCGTAGCGCTGATTGTCAGCTTTGTTCCTAAAACGGCACCTGTGCTGGCACCTGTTTACGCAGTGCTTGAGGGGATGTTTGTTGGAGGAATATCGGCTTACTATTCATCCCTGTATGAAGGAATCGTCATGCAGGCCGTGCTTCTTACAGCAAGTGTTTTCCTTGCCTTGCTGCTTGCTTACCGTTCAAGGTTAATCAAAGTAACACGCAATTTCAGATTAGGGGTTGTCGCTGCTACAGGCGGAATTCTGATCATGTATTTGCTGTCTTTTGTACTTGGCTTCTTCGGAGTAACGGTTCCATTTTTGCATGATGCCTCTCCGATTGGCATTTTAATTTCAGTTGCCATCGTGATCGTTGCGGCACTGAATCTGGTTCTGGACTTCGACTTTATTGAAAATGGTTCGAAGGCAGGGCTTCCAAAGCATATGGAATGGTATGCGGGATTTGCCCTTCTTGTCACACTAGTCTGGCTGTATCTTGAGATTCTCCGCCTGCTTGCCAAGCTGCGCCGGAACTAATATTAAATGCCCGCTGACAGTCAGCGGGCATTTTCTCATTTTATTTGAATTCTTGTCTTTTTTTCTATAAAAATTCGGGTAGCAGAATCCGATTGCCTGTTATAATCGGCAATGAAAATTGAAAAAGTATCAGAAAAAGTTTAATTCCCGCTATTAAAAACGGCATTTGCTGCCTCTAATCATTAGACTTCAATCTTCCAAAAAAGTTTTAAAAACATGTAACTTTTTTCAGATTACATGAAAAATAAATTTATTGAATAATATTTTTAAATTTTTATTTAATTAAAAGCGCTTTCATGATAGAATGAATTTGTCGAAACGTTTCACATTGAATTCCGCTTATTAAATAAAGGAATTATTACATATTTTTTAATTTGATGTGAAACGTTTCATTCATAAATCGGAAATAACTCGGAGGTGGACAATGAGTACGATTGTTCGAGTTGGAATTATCGGGTGCGGGGGAATAGCGACCGGAAAGCATATGCCTGCTCTCGCACGACTTAAGAATGTTCAGATGGTGGCTTTCTTTGATCTTGTGGAAGAAAGAGCCATTGAAGCGAAAATGCAATATGGATCAGAGATGGCCGAACATTATACGGACTTTAAAGAATTGCTTGCAAATCCGGGAGTGGATGTTGTCCACGTTTGTACGCCGAATGATTCGCATTCAGACATTTCAATAGCAGCATTGGAGGCAGGGAAGCACGTGATGTGCGAAAAGCCGATGGCTACTTCTGCTGCTGAAGCTCGAAAAATGCTTGAGACGGCAAAGCGCACGGGGAAGAAATTATCAGTTGCTTACCAGAACCGCTACCGGGCGGACAGCCTGCATCTAAAATCACTTTGCGAAGAAGGCGAGCTTGGTGATATCTATTTTGCAAAAGCTCATGCCATCAGAAGACGTGCAGTCCCGACTTGGGGGGTGTTTTTGGATAAAGAAAAGCAGGGCGGAGGTCCATTGATCGACATCGGCACTCATGCACTTGATCTGACGTTATGGATGATGAATAATTATGAGCCGAAAATGGTTGTCGGAACCGCTTTTCATAAACTTGGCACAAGAGAAAATGCAGCAAACATCTGGGGCCCTTGGGATCCTGAAAAATTTAAAGTCGAAGATTCCGCGTTTGCCTACATTACCATGCAAAACGGTGCAACAATCTTCCTTGAATCAAGCTGGGCGCTGAATTCTTTGAACGTCGGGGAAAGCAAATGCACCCTGATGGGAACAGAAGGCGGAGCTGATATGGAAAATGGCCTGCGCATCAATGGCGAGCGGCACGGCAAGCTTTATACGACAATGGTGGATTTAGACGAATCAGGTGCATCTGTCGAAGACGGCAAGCTTGAAAGTGAAGCAGATATTGAAGCAAGACTTTGGATTGAAGCAATTATTGAAGATATAGATCCGGTTGTAAAACCTGAACAAGCCCTTATCGTAACCGAAATTTTGGAAGCGATTTATAAATCGTCAGAAACAGGCGAACCTGTTTATTTTGAAAAAAAAGAGTAGATTTTTGATGCAGGAATCGATTTCATAACTTAATCCTCAGGAGGAAAAAAATCATGAAAACTTTAAAAATCGGCGTTATCGGCTGCGGAAGCATTTCAAAGCACAGACATTTACCAGAATATGCAGGCAACAAGTATGTGGAAATAGCAGCAGTCTGCGATATTAATGAAGACCGTGCGAACCTCACTGCACAGCAATACAAAGCTAAAGCATTCACAGACTACAGAGAGCTTCTTGCACTTGAAGAGATCGACGCTGTAAGCGTTTGTACTCCAAATGCGCTTCATGCCCCAATTTCAATTGATGCTTTAAATGCAGGCAAGCATGTTCTTTGCGAAAAGCCAATGGCAACTTCAAAAGAAGAAGCAGAAGCGATGATCGCAGCTGCAAAAGAAAATAACCGCAAGCTGATGATCGGTCATAACCAGCGTTTTGTGCCATCACATGAAAAAGCTAGAGAGCTTATTAAAAATGGAGAAATCGGCAAGGTATTTTCTTTCCGCACAGCATTTGGCCATGGCGGTCCTGAAGGCTGGAGTGCTGACGGACGCGACAGCTGGTTCTTCAAGAAAGAAGACGCATTTATCGGAGCAATGGGAGACCTTGGTGTTCATAAAGCGGACTTAATGCGCTACATCCTTGGCGAAGAAGTGACTGAAGTTGCAGCATTCGTTGATACAGTTGCTAAAGAAGGCGCAGATGTAGATGACAATGCAGTATGCGTTTTAAGAACAGAAAGCGGCATTATGGGATCCCTTGCAGCAAGCTGGTCTTACAACAAAGAAGATAACGCAACAGTCATTTACGGTGAAAAAGGGGTTCTTCGTTTAGAAGATCATCCAGAGTACTCATTAATTGCTCAATATAAAACAGGTGAAGTTGTAAACTATGAATTAGGCAAAATTCAATCAAACGATGAAGGCGGACAAACTTCTTCAAAAGTCATTGATAAATTCATAGACAGCATTATCGGCAATACAGAGCCGGCTGTTTCCGGTGAAGAAGGCTACAAATCTCTGAAAATTGTTCTTGGCGCATTAGAGTCAAATGAAAGCAAAACAATCGTAAAACTTTCATAAGGGGGAAAAATCATGACGAAAAAAGGACTTCAGCTCTATACAATCAGAACGCTGCTCGAAAAGGATTTTCTCGGCACTTTGAAAAAAGTGGCGGATCTTGGGTACGAAGGGGTACAGTTTGCAGGCTATTTTGACACGCCTGCAGATCGTCTGAATCAAGCATTAAAAGAGTATGGACTGAAGGCAGCAGGGAGTCATGTACCATATGACCAAATTACAGGGGATGGGCTTAAACAAGTCATTTCTTATAATCAGGAAATCGGGAATGATCTGATTATCATGCCTTATTTGACAGAAGAGCAAAGAACAGGTCTTGATGACTATAAGCGCATTGCAGAAGAACTGAACAAAGCAGGCGCAGTCATTAAGCAGGAAGGCATGCAGCTTGCTTACCACAATCATGATTTCGAATTTCATACATTCGGAGAGCAGACACCTTTTGATGTTCTGCTTAACGAAACGGATGAAAAGCTTGTAAAGTTCGAACTCGACTGCTATTGGGTTTCCTATGCGGGTCTTGATCCATTGGCGCTGATCAAAGAGCAGCGGGAACGTGTAGTTACGCTTCATATTAAAGATATGAAAGAAACAAATGGCGAGAAGCAGAGTACAGTCATCGGCACTGGACAGCTTGACATGAAATCCTTGCTGAATCTTGGAAAAGAGCTTGAGCTTCCATGGTTTATAGTTGAACAAGAGCACTTTGAAGGTGATTTGATGGAAGCAGTTGCGCTTAACTCGAAAAAAATGGACGAACTATTAAAAGCATAGAAAGGAAGATTAAGATGAAACTTGGAGTATTTACTGTTTTATTTTCAGATAAAAATCTCGATGAGATGTTAGATTACGTAAAAGCATCAGGTGTTGAAGCTGTTGAAATTGGAACAGGCTGCTATCCTGGAAATGCACATTGTTCTTTAGAAGAATTATTAGGCAATAAAGAAAAGCAAAATGAGTTTTTGGAAAAAGTCGCTTCACGCGGACTCACAATAAGCGCGTTCAGCTGCCATGGAAATCCGATTTCACCGGATGCTGCTTTTGCTGCTGAATCTCATGAAACGCTGGTCAGCACGATTAAGCTTGCCAATGAAATGAACGTTCCTGTTGTGAACTGCTTCTCCGGAACTGCCGGCGACCATGAGGATGCAAAATATCCAAACTGGCCGGTAGCACCATGGCCTAATGAATACAATGACGTTTTAAAATGGCAGTGGGAGCAAAAACTGATACCTTACTGGAAAGAAGTCGGCGAGCTGGCACAAAGCCTAAACGTAAAAATAGGTTTAGAGCTTCACGGCGGATTCCTTGTTCATACTCCTTATACTTTATTGAAGCTAAGAGAAGAAACATGTGATGCAATTGGAGCAAACCTTGATCCAAGTCACTTGTGGTGGCAGGGAATTGATCCTGTCGGAGCGATTAAAATCCTTGGTAAAGCGGGTGCCATTCATCATTTCCATGCAAAGGATACTTATCTGGATCAGGACAACATTAACATGTACGGCTTAACAGACATGCAGCCTTACGGCGAAATCCAATCAAGAGCATGGAATTTCCGATCTGTCGGCTGCGGACACAGCATGCAGGAATGGTCTGATATGATCAGCGCACTCAGAACGTACGGCTATGATTATGTTGTAAGCATTGAGCATGAAGATCCGATCATGTCGGTTGAAGAAGGTTTTCAGCGTGCGGTTACAAACTTAAAAAGTGTCTTAATTAAAGAACAGCCGACGAATATGTGGTGGGCTTAAGCTGCAATATAAGGTAAGATCGGTTCTATTTTACATTCAAACCGGCTATTTACCGGCCGGTTTGAATGGCAATAGACCGTTTCCCACAAACTATACTCCCCGGGAAGATCCCCCGTTATGTCATCTCATCAACCAGAATGAAGCAATGAAAGTAAGGTGGAGAATCGTATGGCCACAATCAAAGATGTTGCAAAATTGGCAGGGGTAGCTGTTTCAACAGCATCCTATGCGTTAAATCATAAATCAAGAGTGAATGCAGAAACCGCTAAGCGTGTATTAGAAGCTGCAAAAACGTTAAACTACCAAAAGAACGGAATTGCGAGAGACTTAAAACGAAGCAAAACCGAAACAATCGGGATTATCGTTCAGGATCTTTCCGGCCCTTTTTATTCTGAATTGATGCGCGGTGTTCAGGATACCCTGCTCACTCATCAATATGGCCTTATCGCCTGCAGTTCCATTGGAGGCAATGTGACAACAGCTTCAAAGTTTTTGCAGGAACGCCGTGTTGATGGCGTCATTATATTAGCTGAAAGCCTTCCGGATGAATTGATTCTTCAATCAGTAAGAGAGGATTTTCCGATCATCGTCCTTGACCGAAAGCTTGACAGCGATTCGATTATCCATGTGCTTGTCGATAACTTCTCGGGAGGCTATCAGGCAACACAGCATTTAATTGACCTTGGCCACAAGGAGCTCGCATACATTGGAGGCCCCTCTCACAATCGGGATAATCAGCTTCGATTTGAAGGGTATAAACAGGCCCTTAAGGATTCCGGAATTACACTGCATCCAAGCTGGATCCTCCAGGGGCAATATACGAGGGAAGGCGGCTATTCCGCTGCTAAAATCCTCATGATGCAGGGAAATGCGCCGTCTGCTGTCTTTTGTGCAAATGATGAAATGGCTGTAGGGGCTTTAAAAGCCTTTAAAGAATCCGGTTTGCATATCCCGAATGATCTTTCCATCATCGGATTTGACGATATTGAAATATCCCAATATATTTCGCCTCCGCTCTCGACGGTAAAGCAATCGAATTATGAAATCGGATCTCTTGCAGCTCACCTGATCTATCAGGCTTTAAATGAAGGGATTGAAGGGAAGGATTACATTCTGCCGACAGAGCTTGTCCTAAGAAAATCGACCAGCGCGTCCAAAAAGATGGAGGCATGAAAGCAATCAGAATGCTCTGATTGTTTTTTTGATTTTTGCACTGTTTGCCAAATGGCCTTATTAATGCGTCTAACAATGAAATTCCCGCCTTTCATGATATAATAGAAGGTATCTTTAGAAGGAATGGAGTGATATCTTTGAAAAAAGGTCCATTTTTCGTGAAAATCTGGTCAAATGGTCAAGTGATGATTCCTTCCTACATTCGAAAAAAACTAAACATACAAACAGGTGAGCGGGTCGTCGTTCAAACCGATGGGAAAACGATCGATTTGATCGTGGATGATAACAATGCCTTTGAAAACGAAACAACCTTAAGCAGCAAGGGAACTATAACGATACCGAGTGAAATAAGAAATATATGCGAAATTGATGTGGGAGAAAAATTGAAAATTGAATGGAATGAACAGGGGCAAAAAGTTACTTTTGTTCCTCCTGATGACATGAGAGGTTCAAATAAATTATCCAGCTGATCAGCCGGCCGAAACTGGGCCGGTTTCAGTTTGTACGGGGGGAAACCAGTGAAAAACATACATAAGATTTTCATTCTCTGTCTTTTTTCTCTTTTCCTGTCTGCATGCAAGGATGAAGACGAGGGGAGAGACAGGAGACTCGTTGTGGTAGAAGATATGCTTGAGGCAATTCTTGAGGAAGATAAAAGAGATATGAGAGGCATTTACTTAGAAGGAGCCTACCACTCACCGCAAGAGCTGATCTCCTTAAAAAAAGAATGGAAGATAGATAACCTGGAACTCGAAGATTTTGAGATAAAGGAAGAAAGCTTTTATGTCTTCCGCGCCTATTATGATCAGGATGATCAAAAGAAAAGCAAAGCCATTGCCTTTCGTGTTAGGGAGACAGATGAAGATGAACTGATCGTGGATTATGTGGATCAGGTGGTTGAAGAAAAAAAGAATCAGTAAAAAGCTTTATGATTTCATAAATGTAATTCCATCTGATATTCGCTCTATGAGCAATACAGTTGAGTTTTCTATATGATGTTAAACATTTATACTTGTATACAAAGGGGATAGAAATCTATCCCTTTTTGTAATTTAGGTAGAATGCTAAATACTCTTTAATACCACAACATTTTATAATAAATGTTGTGGTAAAACTGACTTTTTAGTGGGGATTGTCAAATAAAGTGTGTAAGTTAGTTTGATAGTCCAAAATTAGAGATAGGATTATGACGCCAGACCCAGCACGTTTGAGAGAGAAATGCTAATCCTAGGTGTGCACTAGTGATTTTTTTCTTTTTGACAGCGGATAAAAACCTGGTCAATCCTTCTAAGTAACATAAAATGATATTCATGATTGAGGGGTTACAGAGCGAGTGAAATCAGGTTCTTAACGATTTTATCAAGTATCAAGCAAAATAATTCAGAGACGAAGAGAGGACAGCATGAACATGGAAAACGTATCAAATGCAGATAAATTGGAATCAATAAAATCCTTCCAATCGACAATCAGTAAATCCGAAAAGGCCTTGGCTCAGATGACTCAGAAAGGCGCAAATACTGCCTTATTAAAGAAACGGCTCAAAGCTCTTTACATTGGCTTAGCCATGCTAGAAAACGTTTGGAATCAAAGACCCCATCATTACACCCAGGAAGATTTAGCAGAAGCCAGCAATGTTCTTACCGGTTTATTCCCATCAATTGAGAACGTTTATGCTAAGTCAAAGGCAGGTAGTCCTCAAAGAACGCTTTTAGAAAGAAGAATTAAAGCATTGGAACTAGCTGTTCAAGCGATTGACGATCTTTCCAATGAATAACTTATCTAACTGATACTTGTATTCATCATATTCCCACCGTTCGAGATATTCTTTAAGGTTTAATTTCGTACTATGTAGACTGCTCCCAAACCTTAAAGAAAGAGTGTTCACACTGTGCTGCAATCGCCACCGATTGTTTAGTAAATGCCTACATCACATAGTGAAGAGTGCAAAACATATTGCTCTCTCCCATCTTTTATGTCTTTATATTGAATAAATGCTTCCGTTTGCTTAGAACCATTTATCCCCAAACTTTTTCTAATTTATTGGAATAGAATTCGATTGCTCTTTTGTAATTTAATATTTCATTGTCTGATGTCGTATCTATCAAGCATTTTAAGAGTATTTCCATTGCATCATTATGCTTGTTTAAATTATATAAGGTCATTGAATAGAACACTTGGATCGCTCTATTATTTGGAAATGCTTCAATTCCCCTCTGAAATGTATTCTTTGACTTTTCATATTCTCCTAACGTTCTATATGTACTTCCCAACCCTAGTAATGCTCCTTCTAACTCTTTGGAAGACAATCCTAAATTGATTGCCTTTTCATAAAATGGAACTGCTTTTGATTCTTCACCTAATAAATCAAAACTCCACGCACATTGATAGTTAATTGAAGCTTCTTCGGGAAAATCTTGTGCAAGTTTTAGTAGTAATTGGTTAGATTCTTTGTTCTTTCCACTTTTTCGTAATTCAATTGCTTTATATAATTCTTCTTTCATTAATTTCATCCCCTTCGTTCAAAAGATTGTTCCACAATCCTGCCCTTTTACCTTAATAAGAAGAGGCGACACTTCGTTAAGCAATCGCCTCCGATAATGGAATAACTATGAAGCTTCTATTAGCTGCCTTTAAACTCAATCGATTCTCGGTTTTAACAGCCAGGTTTTTTTCTTTGTATTGATTATTTAAGGACTGGAACTTCAGCTGGATAAGGTTATGAGTTATTCTTTTTTAACAAATCATCTAAATTATCAACCAGATCATTTATATCGCTTAATAGTGTTATGGTATTGTTGCTAAGAATCATGATTATGTTTTCTTCCATCTTGTCTGGAAGATATTTGCATGTTTTTTGAGCGATTTTCATTAACTTCTTTTCTCCAGGGTGCGGCAGCTCGTTAATCGCAAATAAGATATCAAAGTAACTTGCAAGTAACGCAGCAACCCTATGATTGACACTTATGTAGTCTTTTCTTTTTAGGGCTTTCTCGATTTGACAATAGTAGGATGCAACACTGTCTCGTAATAAAGGGTAATTTTTATTGAGGATATTCTCTTTTAATTCTTTTGGAAAGGCTACGTTAATTTTATCCTGCAGCTTCTTTAATTGACCATTTTGATCATATAGTATTTTTGAATTTAAATAATTACTCCATAAGCATGTAGTGTAACCGACTTGAGCCTGGAAATTCACTACCGTTTTCATAAGTTCGTTTTCAATCCAAGCATAATTTCTATATATAATTTCTATACCAATATTGGGTTCAATTAGCGTTCCATCATCTTCTGTTTCCCAATACTGGTTATTAATCTCCATATAATCCGAAAATGGCTGTAACAATTTTTTGCGAGTGCCGGCAGGGATTTCTTGATCACTATAAATATACAAATCTATATCAGAATGTTCATCTTGGGTATTTGTTGAAAGAGAACCAGAGAGTACAACACCTTCCACTTCTTCTAACTGAGAAAATACAGATGAAATCTTCATAATCATGTCATTAATTGTATTCATTTTGGATTTCTTCCCATCTTTTTTTATTTTTCTTATTGCCCCAAATAAAGTGTATTTTTGGGATGTAAACCATTTTTATATTGGTAAATTGCTGGTCTTAAAACAAAAAATGAGGAGATTAAAATTGCATAACCCTTATTCAAGAATACTGCTCTTTAAGTGAATAACCGACATTTCCATTTTATCACAAAAAAATCGGTGAACTCGTTATTTAACAACAACAAAACACACCGATTAGGCTGCTAATCAGTGTGCTGAATGGTGTATTACTTACTATGCTGATTTTATACGATGGACCAGTAAAGGAAATTATTTATATGTTCAGGCAGCCAGCCTAACCTTAAGTCGTTTATTCAACTTAACGCAACATTACCATGTAGCGGTAATCGCTTTAGTTTGTTGCAGTAAAGTGTCTTTGTAAGTAGTCTTTTACATAAAGAAAATAGGGATAAATCCCTGTTAAAGATTCAACCCTATAGATATAATGTGGAACAACATATTTTAACCTATTCTTTTCGTATGTTAATTAGACTAAACAAGGATTAATGTTTACTGATTCATACAAGCTTTTTTACATATTCGATTAATTCAATACTTGATTCTTTCTTTCCAGCCACTTTGATGGTTCTGCTTGCATTCCGATATTCAGAATACGGTCCAGCTGCTGGCTTGCTTTTATGGTAGTGATGGAACTAAGTCCGTCTTTTTTTGCGCTTTCAAACATTTCCTGCCGATATTTCTCAATAAGAACATCCATCATGTTCAAGAGAATCACCTCGCATTTCATTGCAAAATATCCCTGAATCGTTTATATATCGTAATTTTTTTCTGTTTTAAACGCTTTGATCATTTAAAAAAACATTTATAGAGAAGTCAGTTTTTTAAGCAGACTTCGAAATTCTTGATTCAATCTCTCGAAATCTTCCCGTGAAAGCCCGCTTGTTTTCAGCATGAATTCTGGGACACGCTGCGCTTCTTCTTTCAGGTTTTGACCCTGGGCCGTTAAACTGATCTCTACTTTGCGCTCATCTGCTTTAGAACGAATGCGCTCAACCAAACCAGCTTCTTCAAGTCTTTTCAGCAAGGGGGTGAGTGTGCCTGAATCTAAAAAAAGTTCCTTGCCTAAATCCTTCACGTTCATTTTTTCATGCTCCCATAAAACGAGCATGACTAAATATTGCGGGTATGTCAGCTCAAGCTCCTGCAAAATGGGTCTGTACATTTTTGTCATTTCCCTGGAACACGCGTAAATGGAAAAACAAAGCTGCTGTTCCAGACTGAGAGGGTGTTTATCTGAAGGCATTGGTTATTTACTCCCGACATTTATTTATTGACAAACCCATTATACGCTTGCTATATTAGTTTTGCAAAAACAAATTGTGCGCAATTTAATTTTATAAAATGAAATGGGGATGCTATCATGCAAAAACTTTACACAGCAACTGCAACAGCGACAGGCGGAAGAGAAGGAAGAGTCCAAACGAAAGACAAAGAACTAGATTTAGCTATTGATATGCCAAAAGCTCTTGGCGGAAGAGGCGGAGAAGGAACGAATCCAGAGCAATTGTTTGCAGCGGGTTATTCCGCTTGCTTTGATAGCGCATTAAATTTGGTGGCAAGAACAGAACGTGAAAAAATCGGCCAAACAATGGTTACATCACATGTATCAATTGGAAAGGATGATACAGGCTTCGGATTATCTGTTATCCTTGAAGTTCACATTCCGGATGTAACAAAAGAAAGAGCTGAAGAGCTTGTTCAAAAGGCTCATAACGTTTGTCCATATTCAAAAGCAACAAAAGGAAATATCGAGGTTGAATTGAAAGTTGTCTAATACATGGAAAAAGAGCTCATGTCCAAAAGGACTGAGCTCTTTTTTTATTGAATGGCAGCCTGAACATTGATGACTCCGGCACCATAATAAAATGGATCACCAAGAGGAACAGCTGTATTTTTTAAGCGGTTAATCACTTCGATATTTGACATGCCCGGATATTTAGAAAGAATTAAAGCGGCTGCACCGGCTACGTGCGGCGATGCCATGGAAGTACCATTAAAAGCAGCATATTTATTGCCCGGAACGGTGCTTAATGTATTGACACCCGGAGCCATGACGTCAAGCTCTGAGCCGACACTTGAAAAAGATGCCCGATTGTTCGAGGAATCAACTGCACCTACCGCAATAACAGAACTGTATTTGGCCGGATAGCCGATTGTGTTCCGCTTGCCTTTTGACCCGCTGTTGCCTGCAGCTGCTACAACAACAATGCCTTTATTATAAGCTTGATCGACAGCCTGCTGGAGGGCGGTAGAACCCTGGCTGCCGCCAAGACTCATATTAATAACATCCATTCCATTGTCAACAGCCCACTCAATGCCTTGAGCAATTCCGCTATAGGTGCCGCTTCCTGAGGAATCAAGTACTTTTACAGCATAAAGAGTGACATCCGGAGCAACTCCCAGAACACCGATGGTATTATTTAATGCAGCAACAGTCCCGGCTACGTGAGTTCCATGGCTGTTACCATCTATGAATGGATTCGGTTCAGCCGCCACGAAGCTTGCTCCTCCTGTCACATTCAAATCTTCATGAGAGGAGTCAATTCCTGAATCAAGTACAGCAACTTTTACACCGTTCCCTCTAATGCCTGAAGATTGAACAGCATCTGCTTTAATTTGAGGAATACCGTATGGAACGGTCTGGCTGGTGGCTTTCGCTTCGAAATCTTCTTCAATAAATGTGACATTCGGATTTTTTTGAAGAGCCGCTGCTGCATGATCCGGCAGAGAGGCGTGCACCACGTTCATATATTTATATTGATGCTTGACCTTACCGCCGGCACTCGAGATTAGATTCGCTTTCACTTTAAAATCTTTGACAGATGCTTTAATCCCTATTAAATAATCTTTCTTTCCCGAAATAGCCTCAGCAGACGGAGAGGTGAAAATCATGGAGAAAAACAGGACAAAAGCAAATAAAATACTCAGAGCCTTCCACTTTTTCATGAATAAACCCCCTAAAATAGTATAGAATAATCATAGAGTCAAAAAGTTTGACTATTCTATCAATTATGCTACCATTTTAATAGAGTCATTGGTATTGGGAAAGATGGGGCCTTTTTTCCGAATAATAGGGAGAAATAGGAGGGATGTTTCCTGGGGATTTTTGCAGATTGGGAAATATGGGTCTTTATTTTATGTATTATTCAGAAAAATTGAGGCTATTTTCCCAATACGAACGCAAAAGGATTCGGCATAATAAAGAGAGAACTAAACATACAGATTAGTATAGATGAGGTGCTGCATATGGAAATAGGAAGTCGAATAAGGTTCTATCGCATTCAGCAAAATAAGACGCAGGAGGAACTTTCACGAGGCATCATTTCCACTTCTTACTTATCGAAAATCGAAAACAATCAGACGACTGCAAGCATCGAAGTCCTTGATTACTTATGCAACAGGCTTGATATCAACCTCATCGAAGAAGAAGAAATTCCTCTGATGAAATCCTTATTTGACTGGTATCATGATATCGTTCACCGCAAGCACGATCATCTGAAAAAAAGGTACATTGACCTGCAGAAAGAAATCCTTTCATCAAGCGATACAACGGCCATGATCTACTTTGTTCTGTTTGAATTCAGGTATTTGCTGACAGAAAGAGAGTTTGCAGAAGCGGATTCGAAGCTTAAAAAAATCAATTTGTACAAAGACATCTTTGAAGAAAAGATGACCTACTATTACGAGAAATTTGTCGGCCTTCATCACTATCTTCAAAGCAAATATTCTACAGCGCTTCTGCACCTCAAAGGAGCGGAGCGGTTTTTGACAAAACACCTCCCATTTGAAAAGTGGGAAGAAGCGGATCTCTATTATTCAATTGCCCTGACTCTGAGTCAATTAAGAAAAGCGGCACTGGTTATCCAGTACACTCACTTTGCTTTAAATATATATCAATCAAGATACGATTTAATGAGATGCGCAGAGTGTCAGATTCTGCTTGGGATTAATTATTTGCGGTGTGAGGAGCATACCCGGTCAGAAGAAAGCTATTTGCTGGCAAGGAAGATTGCTGAGCAGCTGAATGATAAAAGTCTGCTTGGAATGATCTATCATAATATGGGGTACCTCAGTTCAATTACAAAAAAATATGAACAGGCAATCGATCGATACAATGAGGCTCTGCAATTTAAAGATAAGAATGAATCGTTAAGCACTATTTTTTCTATCCTGTATGCCTATTATCAATTAGAAAATAAAGAAGAAGCTGGGAAGTGGATAATAGAAGGCAAACACATTTTAGAAAATAACCCTAATCAGGAATATCATTATCATTTTAAAATCTATGAATATTTGCTGCAGGATAATCTATCATCTGAATTTGAATATTTTATGATGGAGGTCGTTATCCCTTACTTTATCGAGCACGAAAAACAGCAGTATATTATCGAGTATTCAGAACTTATGGCATCATACTTCGAAGATCGCCACAAATACAAATCAGCCGTTCAATATTATCAAATCGTTTGTAGCGCTTTGAAAAAAACATATGCAAATTAATTAACAAGGGAGAGCTAGTCATGAAAAAAATAGTTATGGGCATCACTGCAGGGATTTTTTCATTAGCATTTGCAGCGGGAGTTGGATTGTTTTCTGAGCCGGATCATCCGAAGATTGTATCAGAGCCAGACCATCCGAAAATCGTTTCAGAACCAGATCATCCGAAAATTGTATAAATAAAATTTTGAAGGCAGTGCATCTGACAAGGTGCATTGCTTTTTTTGCGGATGTTTTGCAAGATAATTCCGAGACATTCCGGATTAATTCCGAGACTTTGCAAGATAATTCCGAGACATTCCGGATTAATTCCGATACTTTGAACAATAATTCCGAGACATTCCGGATTAATTCCGGGACTTTGAACAATAATTACGAGACTTTCAAAATTATTTCCGCACAACTGTGAACAAAACACTTTTCCTCTTTGGGTAAACAGTCGATTCAACTTTTCGCTAAATATTCAGTCAAAATAGCCGATGAACAATATATGAGCCTTATTTCACATTGGAAATCAGGCTGTGTGAGGAATATTGTCTATTTTTCATATAAGGAGGGGGCACTTAAAAGATGAAGCGATTAAAAAAAAGGAAGCCTAGAGAAAAAAAGCGCTTTGCATCATTTTCTTTAAAAGGGAAGCTGCTGGGCAGTTTTTCGGTTATTATTGTGCTCAGTCTTTTGATGGCGGCGTTTAGTATGATCGGTTTCAGCATGGTTAACAGCCAGACGAAGCAGATTGTGCAAAAGGACATGCAGTCGCTTCTAGCGGAAGGAAAGCTCAGTGATAATATTACACAGCGCGTATCTTTAATCAGAGCATATTTTATTTATGGGAAAGATGAATATAAAGATCAGTATTATGAGCTGACAAAAGAAAGTCAGGCACTTCAGAAAAAACTGCTTGCTCAAAGTGATAACCCGAAGAGCCGCGAATTAATGAAAAAAAGTGCTGAATGGGAAGAAATCGTAGAAGATGAAGTCATTAAAAGCTTTGATTCTGGAATGAGGGTAACAGCGAACCAGACGCTCCGCGGAGATGTGCAGAATCTTGCGGATGAGCTTACAGAAGGATTTGATTCTCTCGCCAGCGAGCGTGAAAAATCAATTATGCAAGATGGAGATGCGATTATTAATCAAGGACGGTTTATCAATATGCTTGGTATTGTCCTTTCAGTGGTGATAGTCGCAATCGGTGTTTTCTTGGCCATCCGGATTTCAAACGCTTTCACTAAGCCGATTCTGACGATTGTCAGCAGAATGAGAGCCATTTCAAATGGCCAGCTGAATCATAAGCCTCTTTTATCTGCATCACAGGATGAAATAGGCGAGCTTGTTCATTCTGTAAATGAAATGAATAAGCAGCTGAAAGCCATTGTAAAGGATATTTCCGGGGCTTCCTTGTCAGTGGCAGAGCAGAGTGAACAGCTGCAGTCTTCTTCGAAAGAGCTGAAAGCAGGAAGCGAGCAGATTGCCTCAACTATGCAGGAGCTGTCTTCAGGAGCAGAAACCCAGGCAAATTCAGCTTCCGATCTGGCTGAAACAATGGGCAAGCTGATGGACTCCATTTATATTGCCAACCAAAATGGACAGGCTGTTGCCGAGGCTTCTGCGGAAGTGCTGAATCAATCACAAACAGGTTATACATTAATGAGCGAATCGGTCAGTCAAATGAACCGCATCAATGATTTAATGGAAAATACCGTGCTTAAGGTGAAGCGTCTTGATGAACAGTCGGGACAGATTTCCACTTTAGTGGACGTGATTCAAAGCATCGCAGATCAAACCAATCTTCTGGCGCTGAATGCAGCAATCGAAGCTGCACGTGCCGGAGAACATGGAAGGGGATTTGCGGTTGTGGCAGATGAAGTCCGAAAGCTTGCAGAACAGGTATCAAGGTCGATTGTGGATATTAATAAAATTGTAGGCAATGTCAGAAAAGAAACGGAAGAAGTAGCTGAAAACCTGGAACACGGCTATGAGCAGATTGTAAAAGGTGCAAAATCCATCCATCAAACAGGGAAAAGCTTTACTGAAATTAAAGGTTTTATTGAAGAAATGTCAACAAGAATTGTAACCATTCAGACAGATTTAACTCAGATTATGAAAAATAGTGAAGTGATGAACGACTCGATTTCAAGCATTGCGTCTGTATCAGAAGAAGCAGCTGCAGGAATTGAACAAACAGCAGCATCCGCAGAGCAGTCCAGTCAGTCTATGGAAGAAATCTCAAGCAATGCGGATTCCTTGCTTGACTTGTCCGGAAAACTGAGCAGGCTCGTCAATCGTTTTCAATTTTAAACACCAATAAAATGAGGGGCTGACAATCGCCCCTCATTTTTTATTGCGAAAATGAAATTGTGCATTTAGCTGGCCTTCGAGCATTTTTTTGCGGTAATCGGGATTGCTGCGCATTTCTTTTTTTCTCATTTCTTTTAAGATTTCATTTGTTTGTACGCCATCTTCCCGTTTATTTGCAATCTCCATGAGCCTTTCCACATCAGAAAATGAATATTTTCTTGTACCCCTTGTTGTTCTTTGAGGCGAAATTAAACGTCTTTCCTCATAATAACGGATCTGTCTTAAAGATAAGCCTGTTAGTTCGCTGACAATTCCAATTGAAATGACTTTTTTGTCTTTATATGAGTGGTCGTGCTGTTCCATTTTTCCACCCCGCACATTAGATTCTTTTTCCAATTATACCTCACCCACACCGGAAAAAGTGAAGTTTTGTGAGAAAATCTAACATGGTTTGTAAGAAAAAGAAAATAACGTGTAAGGTTTATTGACAAAAGTACTGATATTTCATTTGATTCTTATTAAACTAACAGTAAGAGTTTGAAGGAGGAGACAGCATGGACATGAAGAAGGCAGCTGAAATTGCCAAAAAAATTGTGGAATTAGATGTAAGGAGGGATGAGATGCTTGAGGATCTCCAGACTGTTATCGGGAAAGATGCTCAGGAATTTCTGCGTTTTGTGCAAAACGGCTTCTTGAAAAAATCATCCTGATTGACTGCTGAGTGGATAGGAGGAATAGCCTGCCAAAAATTGATTCAGCTCATTGATATACTCCTCTGTGAATAAAGAGGTCACATCACCGAAGCGATCCTGATTTGTTTCATAAGCACATATAAAAAGAAGCTTTTTATCAGGAATTGAAAGGCGTGCGAAAAAGAGCTGTTCATGCTTTGGTTCAAGTGTATTTAGGAAGTAAATGTCTTGATTATGCTGATTTCTTCGGAATGCTGCCGGCCGAATGTGTTTCACTGTTTCATCATCTCCCAGAGCGTTTTAGAAACTAGTGTCGACCATTTACAGATTTTTAACACATGTTAGTGAAATTTTACACGGTCTTAATTGAAGAACAACATTTAACGGGTAGAGTGAAGTGAGGACAAATGGAAAGGGGAAATGAGAAAATGAGTAAATTATTTCAAAAAGCATTGGAAGATCAAAGAGCCTTTTACTGCAAGAAACTATTATCTCTTGGCATCTATAATCAAGAAGTTTTGAGCAGCATGACGCTGTCAGAATTAAAAAAGGAATATCATTATTTTTTTAACAATATCCCTTTAATCAAGCTTTCACATAAAAAGTCTGTATAAGCCTGAGTTCAAAGTGCTTATAAAGATAGCCGTTCAGTCTGCATGTGACCTTGTCTTTATTGGGGCTAGGAGGAACTTTTTCGGAGGCAGATTAATCTCGTGCCTGCTGTTTTCGATAAATTCAATAAATAGGTAAGCCTCGGTTCAAAGTCGAGTTCTTCTCCGGCTTTTTTTCTTGCGGGAAAAAGGCATCACTATATTCTGCACTGCGAATATGATCTAGGCAGCTTCAGCGTATCCTATCCTTGCTGTTTATTGTAAATCCATCTTTATTCCCCTCAATAAAATGCCTTCACTAATCTGCAAAAATCAATTTTTCCTTCATATTTAAATAAAGCGAACAATACAGTCGTTATAATTGGGGTGACTTTCCAAGGCAGCAACCCATGAATTATTCTTTATCATCATTATCGAATTATTTCTTCCACATTCTTCTGCGTCATTTCGCTTGAAGAAAATAGCCTCCCTTTATCATTGTGTGTTAAGATAATGAAAAGATATGAAGGCAGGAGCTAAATGGGTATGAAACTTGCAGGTATCGTTTTAGCCGGCGGGCAATCACGCCGGTTTGGGTCAGATAAAGCCCTGGAACCTTATAAAAACAGCACTTTTTTAGAGCTTGCACTAAATAATTTGAAAGCGGTAACAGACGTTGTGGCAGTCATCGGACGAACGGATTATTCTGCTGAAAACGTTCAATTTATCAGAGATCATGCAAAATACAGGGGAATGGGCCCTCTCGCTGGACTCTATACAGCAATGAAAGAGGTTCAGGCAGAATGGTATCTTGTACTGGCATGCGATATGCCGCTTATTGATCAGGATATTCTGTCAGCTCTGCTATCTGGCATAAATGAAAAACAGCCTGCTGTTATTCCTGTCATTGATGGAAAATATCATCCTCTCTGTGCCTTGTATCATTGCACTGTTTTACCTGAAATTGAGAGATTATTAGATCTCAGAGAATTAAAAATGATGACTCTGATGGACCAGTTAAATCCCGTCTATTTAAATGAATCGAATTTTAAGAATTCCGGCCGTTTTGCCAATATGAATCGAAGAGAAGATTTAATGATTTTAGGAGAGCAGTCACATAAAAAGTCAAATCCAGGAATGGGGTAATCTTGGGACTGAATGAATCCTCAGGTCTGTCCAAATTTAGAAATTCAGTAATTATAGGCCCTGTTGAATCCTATGAATCTGGTAAATCAATTAAGAAACTACTTCAAAAAACACAGGATTGATAGTAGAATAAACAGTATAACTGTGTGAATATTAAGACATTTTAAGAATGTTAAAGTAAGAGGGCGATGAGAATGATGTCTTATACAGATGAAGAACTTGAACTTGCACTGAATTTATTTAAAACGTTTGCAAGAGCTTTTAAAAGCGTGTCAGAGCACTCCATTCGCGACAGCAAAGAACATGGCTTTAATCCGACGGAGTTTTCAGTGCTTGAACTGCTTTACACGAAGGGCCCGCAAAAGCTTCAGCAAATCGGTTCAAGACTGCTGCTTGTAAGCGGCAATGTCACCTACGTGATTGATAAGCTTGAAAAAAATGAATTTATTTACCGTGAACAAGACCCTAAAGATAAACGGTCTGTCTATGCTAAGCTGACTGAAAAAGGACAAACCTACCTGGACGAAATCTATCCGATTCACACGCTAAGAATGGCTCGCGCATTTTCTGGACTATCAACAGAGGAACAGCACCAGCTCATGGCCTTGCTGAAAAAAGCAGGCGTTCATAGCCAGCATTTATTATTTCGTTAAAATCCCGCTGATGACGGGATTTTTTTTGGATTTTATGAGAATGCATATTCGGGTTCGGGGAGTTCATTGTGTTTTCAGTTGATCAATAAATTCATGCTATAAAAACGCCTTGCAGCAGAGGATGCCAGGTGTTGAAAATTGGTCATAAGTTAAAAGAATGCCGATTAATCATGGCAGTCTTTTTTATTTTTTCTATTCTTTTTTTGCAAGAAAGAAATCCATACAAGACTGCTTACTCCCGCAAAAAATAAGTGAAGCGCTGCAAATGAAAAAAAACCTTGAAACGATATAATAAAGTCTTCCTGAAGCAGGAGAAGCTGAACAATCAGCAAGCCTCCGAATAAGAAGGCTTTATATGATTTTTTTTTCAAGATTGTTATAAATGAATAAATTAAGCTTGCAAAGCTAAAAAAGAGGGAGTTGCCTGCGATATGATCCCTTGCTGCATCCGAAAACCAGCCAGGCTGAAAATGATACATGGAGAGAGGAACGGTTGCTGCCCATGTCAGGGAAAGGGAAATAGATACATTTATTAAGTAGAGGGATACCATTTTTTCAAGGAGGTTCCCTTTTTTTAACAATCTGTACCACACGGAAGAAATATAAAAAGCAACCGGAAGGAAAAAGGTTGTAAAATAAGTTTTCCACCAGTGGTGCTCGTATATTTCTAATTGTAAAAACAGGACTTCTATAGCGGATATGCAAAAACTGGCCAGCAGCATGACCGGAACACTTAATCTGTAAAAGGCGATGACGACAGCGGTCATCGGCACAATCATAAATTGGCTGAAAAGCGAGCCAAATGTGCTGTCGAAGAAGGGGTCTGCGAAAACCTCAGGCTTATACATGTATGAATGTAAAAAAACAAAAATGAGAATTTCAAACAGGTATGCAAGACCTGCATTGAATAACCATAAAGGAATCAGCATGTTCCGGTCTTTTTTTGCGGCTGCAGCGGCAAGGAACAGGCTTATAATAAACAGCAGGAAAAACCAAGTGAAATTAGTCATAGGTGGGCTCCAAATATGTAAGGGTATGGTTTATTTTTGACCGCTGCCTCCCGAATTATGCCTTGGGCTTTTTTCTGCTTGGCTGTCTTCCGAATACAAAAGAATGATTCATCACAAGGGAGTTTGAGTTTTTGAAATTTTGATTTTACCCGACGATGCCATACAAGAAACGGTCGTTCTGGTGAAACAGATTACAAAGCTTGTAAAAGAGATAGATGACAATAAATATGTTCAGGGTGTTCCGAATTGGATCACCCTTACGTATTTGGTTTGCCCTGGTTACTTGCCGGAGCAAGTTTGCTGTCTTGTTTCCTTTGATCGCCAAATGAAAGAGGTGTTACTGCTTATTTTTCTCTATAAAATCTAACACCTGCTGAATCACTTCGTCCTGAGGTGAAGAGAAGTAATCTTGAAATGGGCAGCCCTTTTTAATCCGCTCTGCTACATAATCCATAGTAAACTGATTAACCTTCAAATCTTGCACCACTTCATCCCAGAATAAAGGGGCCGCTGCATATGCATCTTCGGGATTCCCTCTGACAGAATAGGGCGCAATGATTGTTTTTCCTTCAGCATGTTGAATGTAGTCGACATACAGCCGGTTTCCGCGGTTCTTTTTGAGCCGTTCGATCGTATACATTTCTGGGTATGCATTCACTAAATATGCAGCAATAAAGGATGTAAACTTTTTTGTCTGGTCATATGAAAACCGATTATTGGTAATGGGAATATGAATTTGAATTCCTTTTCCGCCTGATAATTTTGGGAATGAAGCAAGTCCGAATGAGTCAAAGAGTTTGCGCATTTCGAGCGCTGCTGAGACAGCCATGTGAAAATCAGCCCTCGATGGCGGATCTAAATCAAAGACAATTTCATTCGGACAGGAAGAATCATAAGTCTGGAAAGGAATATGAAATTCCAGGGAAAGCTGATTTCCAAGCCAGATCAAAGTTGAGATGTCGTTGCACAAGATATAGTCAATTCCATCCTGCTTTGCGGTTTCCACAAACTCAGGCGCATAATCCGGACAATTTTTTTGATAAAAGGCTTCATCAGAGGTTCCGTGCGGATATCGAATAACCGTGAGAGATTTATTTTTCAAGAAAGGAAGCATATAGTCAGAAACCTCCACTAAATAAGCAAGATAGTCAGTTTTTGTCCGCAGTGGATTTTCCCACAGCGGTTTATCAGGGTGTGTGATCTGAACTTCTTCGTGAAATGAAACAGCCTTCAGCTTCAGCTGCTCCCAGGTGCATTCATGCGGGGACAGGTCGAACCTGAAAGCAGAAAAAGAGGGCTCACGCAGCTGATTTTTATAGAGCTCCAAAAATTGCAGCTCTACGCAGATCGCAGGGGAAATCGTGATCCATTGTGAATCCTCGCTCTCCTTATTTTCCTTTAGAATCCTAATTAAAGAGTCTCGGTCAGATCCCTCCAGCCCATGAGAAAAAACACCCGTGTCTATCACATTCTCTCCTTTGAAAACACCCGCTTTAAAATACCCATTCTTCTTGTCATATCCTATAATGAAAAACAAAGCATATTTGTAATTTTTTATTTTCAGCCAGGATTTCGTGCGCACTCCGGCCTCCCACTTGCTTTTATTTTCTTTTGCAATCATGCCTTCCGCGTCTAATGCTCGAATGCCGCTCCATAAAGCCTCATGGCCCGCAAAGGAAGGAACGTATTGGATGAGCTGATTGCTTTTACGTGGTTCAAGAGGCAGTCCGCATGATGAAGCGATGTTAGACAAGAGCGTTTTTCGTGAAAGATAGTCAAGAAAAGCTGTTTTTTCCTGTTTGCATTCAAGAAGGTCAAAGATTAAATACTGACATGGATTTGTTTCTGCCTCTTGATTGATCTTGTCTTTTGCCCTCAGCCTTCCGCGCTGCTGAATGACTTCAAAGGATGCTTTATATGGATTTTTTAATGAGACAAGCTCGCCGTCAAATATGCACGGCATAAAATCTTTCAGCCTGTCAAAGATAGATTGGACAGCGTTCATGATTTCGGGGAAAAGAGCACCTAAATCTTTCCCATTTCGGCTTGTAAACGTGATGCCTTCTTCTGAAATGGACAAAATTGCCCTGAATCCATCATATTTGACTTCATAGCTCCACTTTTCTCCTTCAGGTATTCCGGCTGAAAGTGTTGGAAGCATTGGTTTAACATACATGGCAATCGTCCTTTTTCATTCTTTTTTACTTACTATTTCTCATACCGATTCTATTTATGAAAGGGAGCGTTTCAACTTGAATAAAGCAGTTTTTCTAGACCGCGACGGCGTCATAAATGAAGTTTTGTCTGACCGTGTCAAATTCGTCAATCATCCATCTCAGCTATATCTTTTAGAAGGGGCAGCAAAGGCTGTAAGCCTTCTCTATAATAAAGGGTTTACTATTTTTGTCGTGACGAATCAGGGAGGTGTGGGGCTTGGATATATGAAGGAGGAGATGCTGCAGAGGATTCATCAAAAGATGATGAAGGAAATTGAACAAGAAGGCGGCCGCATACATGAGGTTGCTTATTGCGCTCATGCTCCGTACGCCGGCTGCAGCTGCAGAAAACCCGAGCCTGGCATGATTACAACACTTGCTGAGAAATATGAGATCAATTTAGAACACTGTTACATGATCGGCGACCGTGATGTCGATATCCTCGCAGGGAAAAGCGCTGGTGCAAAAACAATTTTAATCGGTTCAGCTGATCACGGTGCGGATTATTGTTTTGATACGCTTCTTGAAGCGGCTTGTTGGATCATAAAGAAAGAAGAAAACCCCGTTTGACCTGACGAGGGTTTCTTTATGACTACGCTTTTTTGCGGGCGGTTTTCGTTTTTTTCTGCGCTTTGGCAGTCTCAGTTTTTTTGGGAGCAGTCTCTTTTTTTGCAGGCTTTTCTTTTGAGCGGTCAATGCTTGCCTGCAAAGCACTCATTAAGTCAACGACATTTTCACGCGGCGCATCAGCCGGTGTTTTCCCTTCGTTTTGGCCTGCTTTCTTTTGAATGAGGCCAAGAAGTGCTTCCCGGTAGTCATCTTTGTAAGTTTCAGGGTTAAAGGTTGTTGTTAGTTGATCAATCAGCATAATCGCTGTTTCAAGCTCTTTTTCACCAAGCACTGTTTTTTCAGGAACACTTGGAACATCAGAAGTATTCCGGACTTCATCCGGATAATGAATGGTTTCCATTACAATTGTGTTTTGATACACACGGAGAACAGCCAGCTGCTGCTTAGAGCGGATGGTCATTTCGGCAACTCCGATTTTTCCTGATTTTAAAAGGGCTTCACGAAGCAGCGAATAGGCTTTTCCTCCATTTTCTCCAGGGCCGACAAAATATGATCGGTTAAAATAGATGGGATCGATTTCTTCCAAGTTTACAAAATCGATAATTTCGACTGCTTTATCTTCATGCTCTTGTTTAAGCTGTTTCAATTCTTCCTCATCTAAAATGACAAACTTCCCCTTCACATATTCATAGCCTTTGACAATATCGTCATTCCCGACTGTTTCATCACAGTTGGGACATTTTTTTTCATATTGAATGGGGGTATGACATTTACTGTGCAAATTTCTGAGCTTTACATCTTTATCTTCAGTTGCTGCATATAATTTGATTGGGATATTCACCAGTCCGAAGCTGATGGAGCCTTTCCACATTGTGTGCATGATTTTTTTTTCCTGCTTTCCTTTTTTTCTTAGTTTCTGCTTTTACGCAGGGATGATGTACAGAAAAAAATGGTTTTAGCTAAAACTTTGTTAATTTTTTCAGTAAAAAACGATCGTATATTTAGATGCGTTTTTTAAGGTGAAAAGTTTATGATCTTTTTTTGTGGGAATATCTTTAGAAAATAGCGATGGCAAAAAGGAGGGGCTGCAATGTCTCGAAATCAGTCTATGACCGTCCTGAACCCAGCTACATTAAACAGTGCTGAAAATATTGATGAAACGCCCATATATCAAATTCAGCAAATATATGAGCTTTCAAAATCAGCCTTTGACACATGGAAAGAAAAAAGTGTAAAGGAGCGGCTTTCCTTCATCCGGAAATTAAAAAACGTGATGTTCGACCGAATGGATGAAATCATTGAAGTGATAGCAAATGATACGGGTAAAGTGAAAGTAGAAGCTGTCACAGCGGATGTTATGCCGGTTTTGGATGCGATTGCTTTTTTAGAAAAGACGGCGGAAAATAGTCTTGCTGCGCGCCGGGTGCAGACGCCGGCCACTTTCTGGGGAAAGAAAAGCTACATAGAATATATGGCAAGAGGCACTGTACTTGTCATTTCACCATGGAACTATCCGCTTCAGCTGGCGATGGTCCCGGTGCTGAATGCTCTTATTGCCGGCAATTCTGTTATCCTGAAACCATCCGAAGTTACGCCGTTAGTAGGGAAATACATTGAACATTTGTTTATGTTAGCTGAGTTTCCAAAAGGGCTTGTACAAGTCGCCCATGGAGGCAAAGACGTAGGAGCTGCGCTTACTAGAGAAAAACCTGATTATATTTTTTTTACTGGATCTGCTGCGACGGGAAAAAAAATTCAGGAAGAAGCATCAAAAGCACTAATACCTACGACGCTTGAACTTGGAGGGAAAGATCCAATCCTTATTTTCGCAGATGCCAATCTGGACCGGGCTGCAAAAGGTGCAGCTTGGGGAGCTTTTACTAACAGCGGTCAAGTGTGCATGAGCTCTGAGCGAATTTACGTAGAACAAAGTATTTATGAAGAATTTCTTGAAAAACTTCAAAGTGAAACGCTAATGCTCAAACAGGGTACAGACTTAAATGATGATATTGGATCCATGACTTACCGGGGCCAGATAGACGTTATGAAAGAACAACTGGAAGAGGCAATTGCAGGAGGCGCCAGGTTAATTACCGGTTCAATTCCGCGTGATTGGGATTTGTCTCAGGGCCTTTTCATTCCGCCAACCATTGTCGTTGATGTTCACCAAAAAATGAAGCTAGTACAGGAAGAAACATTTGGTCCTGTTGTAACAGTCATGCCCTTTCAATCTGAGGAAGAGGCAATAGAACTTGCAAATGACTCCATCTACGGATTAAATGCCAGCGTTTGGAGCAAAGACTTAAAGAAAGCGAAACGTGTTGTTTCAAAGCTTGTTACCGGAAATGCGGTTATCAATGATGTGATGATATCAGTTGTCAACCATCATCTTCCATTCGGCGGAGTGAAGCACAGCGGAATAGGAAAGTACCACGGTAAGCAGGGTTTACGTGTGTTTTGTCATGAAAAATCTGTTTTTCTTGATCGGGGAAAGAAAAATACAGAGATTCAATGGTATCCCTATCAGAATAAATATCCTAAAATCCGATCATTTCTAAAACTGCTGTTCAGGAAAAAATCAAAAAAAAGTAGCCGTACCTCTTGAGGCGGCTAATTTTTATGTTGAATTTAAATAGATTGAATGACTATGACTAACACACCAAGCGCCCAAACATAAACGGCAAATCCTTTTAAAGAGTGCTTTTTTACATAGCCGATCATCCATCTTACTGCGATGTAGCCGGTAAATGCAGCGCTTAAAGTTGCTAGGAGCAAA
Source organism: Metabacillus dongyingensis (assembly GCF_019933155.2). Taxonomy (NCBI): domain Bacteria; kingdom Bacillati; phylum Bacillota; class Bacilli; order Caryophanales; family Bacillaceae; genus Metabacillus; species Metabacillus dongyingensis. The sequence goes on from NZ_CP082944.1 coordinate 1,788,820, forward strand.
GGGATAAAGCCGATTGCCGCTGCATGCCCTGAGAATAGATCAGCTGATTGAAACACGATAGCCCCAAATATGGCCGGAATGGAGAGCAAAAATGAAAAGTAAGCTGCGGTTTCTTTATCGATTTTTCGCATCAATGCTCCTACAATCGTCATCCCTGACCTTGAAATCGCGGGAAATATAGCAAGAGCCTGAAAACAGCCGATAAACAAAGCGTCGCCTGCAGTTAAATCATCCAGTTTTTTTGAACCCTTCTTTATGGAATCGGCAAACCATAAAAACACTCCAGTAATTAAAAATTCCCACCCGATGGTAACACCGGATTTTGAAATACCATCAAAAAAATCACTGATAAACACCCCTGCGAAAACAGCAGGCAGTGTTCCGATAAATAATAAAAATGTCAGCTTGGTAAAAGGATTTTTTATTAGCTTAAGTAAAATATCTCTGTAAAACACGATGAGCGCGATAAAGGTTCCGATGTGCAGCATCGTATCAAGAAAGATTCCGCCGTCCTGCATTCCGAACAGCTTTCTTCCCAGGTAGAGATGTCCTGTTGAACTAATCGGCAGAAATTCAGTCAGACCTTGTATGAATCCTAATATTATTGCCTGCAGCCAATCCATTTCTTCACCTCAATTTAAGAATAGGCTCTTTTCGTGACTTCCCTCTCATCATCAGACCGAAAAAAGCCAAGAATTAAAAATCTGTAAAGTTGTCCCTTTTTAATCGTATGTGTAGTATGATAGCTTGTAGAACTGAAAAGGAGTTTGGTACTGAACATGGAACATTACATTCTAGCTTTTATTGAATACTTTAAAGACCTTTCGTACTTTGGCGTGCTCCTTGCACTGTGCTTTGAGTTTGTGCCTGCTGAATTGGTGCTGCCGCTTGCAGGGTACTGGGTTTATCAGGGAGATATGACTTTATGGGGGACGGTTCTTGCCGGAACGGTCGGCGGAACAATCGGTCCGCTTACGCTTTATGCGCTTGGCCGCTACGGGGGAAGACCATTTCTCATAAAGTATGGAAAATATATATTTATCAACGAAGAAAACCTTTCAAAGGCAGATGCTTTCTTTGAAAAAAACGGAGCGATGGTGGCATTTACCGCCCGTTTCCTGCCTGGAGTCAGAACGCTGATCTCTATACCGTGCGGAATGGCTAAAATGAACGTCTGGATTTTTTCCATTTATACGTTTGCTGCAATGCTTCCCATTACGTTTTTATACGTATTTCTTGGGTTTAAACTTGGTGACAAATGGGAGGAAGTAGGCGGAATGGCGAACGACTATTTGCTTCCGGCAGGTGTTGTTATTGTCATTGTTTTTCTTTTGTACAAGTTTATGACAAGGAAAGCAATCAAGCCTTCAACATTTACTCATAAGAATTAAATAAAACACCTTTGCCCGGATAAGGCAAAGGTGTTTTTTGGATAGAAGTGAAATGATATTGGGTATATAGATTAAATACCCGATTAGGAGGTGTGAAAGAATGAATAGATAAACATTTTATAGAATCAGCTAATTGGAAGCTGATCTTCTGGATTGTCCTTGCAGGCATGGCCATAGCAGGATGGTTCCTGTCAAAAGCTGAAAGCAACATGCCGGAATCAGAAGAAGAGCGCATGATTGAAGAGCGGAACACAGATAAAAAAGGCAGCATCCGAAATTTACGGGTGTTTTTTTTGTTGGGAAATTGAGCATTTTGCCGGCATTTTTTTATATGGCGTACGCACCTCATTTAAGCAACAGATAGGTAAAACATGATTTGTGGTAGTGAAACCGGATTTGCGGATAGTTACAAGACTCCAGCGGTTGTGAACACCGGTTTCGGATAGGCAGATCACAGGGGCAAAATGTGTATTTTTGCACTCCTAAACGGATCAATATGCCAACCATTTTTGTGGTTTCACACCTCATATGAAAAGCCAGTTGGATTTCAAATTTGCAAGTGATTTAGGGCATTTGATTTTGCAAAGAAATAAATGAATTCCACCAATTATTTGAAATTACTTGCTTTTAATAGATAGGATTTTCAAATTACGGCCAAATTCCCTATATTTTTTCACATACTTTGTAATCTTTTTGTAAAAATAGAGTTTTCACACCCTCAAAATCCGATTTCATTTCGTAGCTGTTTAGTGAGAAAAAAATAAATGAGAGGAGTTAAACCGCCGGTTTAAAATCAACTAACAGCTTCCAATCTTTTTCCGTCTCCCAATTCCATTTATCCGACGGGCAAGCATAATTCCAATTTTCTTCCTTTGCGCTCTCCTTGCAAATTAGCTATGATTATACGAAGTAATATGGGAGAAACTGAGGTGAGAACCGGTGCTTAGCCTACTGTTTAAACTTGGCAAAAAGAAACCAACTTTAGAAGATACCGTCTTGCAGATACAAGATGGGGATCAGCAAATGCAGAACACACTAATTGACCAATATAAACCTTTCGTGGCAAAAACCGTTTCTTCGGTTTGTAAAAGGTACATTGATGAGAGAGACGATGAATTCAGTATAGGGCTTATTGCTTTTAATGAGGCCATTGAAAAGTATTCAACTGAGAAAGGAAGCTCGCTTCTTGCATTCGCCGAATTGATTATAAAAAGAAAAGTGATCGATTATATCCGGAAAGAGGCGAGAAATGCGCAGACAGTGAACATTGACCTTCAGGAGCATGAAGAAGGAGAGGCCTCGCAAAGCAAGATCGAGGCGGATCTGTCGATTGAAGAGCATCAGAAACTGATTGAACAAGAACAGCGCAGAGAAGAGATTATATACTTTCAGAAAGTCCTGCAGGAATTTGGCTTGTCTTTTTCAGAACTGATGGAGCAATCTCCAAAGCATATGGACGCAAGACAAAATGCAATTAAGGTGGCGCAAATACTTATTGAACATGATGAACTCAAGCGCATCCTGTTCACAAAAAAACAGCTGCCGGTCAAACAGCTTGAGACGCTTGTATCTGTCAGTCGCAAAACAATAGAGAGAAATAGAAAATATATTATTGCAATGACAATTATTTTATCTGGGGATTACATTTATCTGAAAGACTATATAAGAGGGGTGCTTCAATCATGAAAAAAGGGATCGTCGTTGATCGAAATGATGATTACGTCACATTACTTACCCCCGATGGACAATTTTTGAAAGCAAATAAACAAAAACGTTCATACGAGCTGGGTGAGGAAATTACTTTTTTTCAACTTTCAGATACAAGCGAAAGGGCAAAGTCGTTAAGCATCTTTAATTTGCGCGGAATTAGAAACGGGTTATTGGCAGGTATGGCTCTTATTCTTCTTTTTTTTACAGTGCTGCCCGTTTTTAAAGATGACAAAGTGTATGCTTACATGACAATTGATATCAATCCAAGCTTTGAACTTAGATTGAATGAGAAGCTTCAGGTCGTGCAGATAGAGCCGATGAATGAAGATGGGAAAAAAATGCTTGGTGATATAAAAGACTGGAAAAACCGCAAGATCTCAGACGTCTTTTCCAAGATTGTCGACAAAAGCAAAGATTTAGGCTACTTAAAGAGAGAAAAAGAAATATTCATAACGACCGTCACCACAGATGACAAACATGAATCTGTCAAAAAGAAAATGCGGGCTGACGTTGCCCAGTTAAAGGATTCATATAAAAACGAAAATGTAAAAGTCAGTGCAGTTGAATCTGATGTTGAGACAAGAAATAAAGCAGCAGATCAAGGCATTTCAACCGGCAAGTATATGCAATTAAATCCTGCAAAACAGCCTGCAGAAACTGCTCCTTCAAACGAAAATAATGGCGAGGCAGAAGAAGGAAAGCAAGAGACACCCATTCAGGGTAATGAAGAAAACAGCGAGAAAACGCCTCCAGCTGTAAAGCCTCCTGAGGAAGAAAAAGAAAAACAACCGCCTTCTGAAATACCGGAAAAAAAAGAAAAGCCTGAAAACAAAGAGGAAGAGCTGAAAGAGACTATTCCGGAGAAGAATAAAATTACCCCTGAGCCGCCAAAAGATAAGGTATCGATAAAAAATACCAATAAAGAAACTGAAAAAGCAAAAAAAGAAGCTGAGAAAAAACGGCGTGAAGAGGAAAATGGCAAATGGCAGCGTGAGGAAGACAGAGACGATGACGACGACGATGACGACGAAGACAGGCGACATAGGGACAATGATCAATATAATAGAGACAGAGACAGAGATGATGATGAAGATAACGACGAGGGGTCAAGATTTGATCGTGATTAATTCTTAAAGTGCCAAAATAAGAGTATGACTTGGAGCGGATTGGCGCTTTTTAGTATTTTTACATAGCTGATAACAGGAGAACCGCCGGGTGGATGCACCCGGCGGTTTTTGCCATGTTATTCAGTTTTAGAGGGTTGTCCGCCGAGTCCTGCTTGTGCTTGAGCGACTAAGCGCTTTGTAATTTCTCCGCCTACAGATCCGTTTGATCGTGCTGCAGTGTCAGATCCAAGCGAAACTCCAAATTCCTGGGCAATTTCATATTTGATTTGATCCAGTGCCTGTTCAATTCCTGGAACAAGTAATTTGTTGCTGCTGCGTGCCATTGTTTTCAACTCCTTTTTTAATTGGTCAGCCTGATATGGCTGTTCCTATAGTGTTGATTCAGGCAGAAATAATATACTGGCAATTGTCACCGTATGACGGCATGAATATGCCTGAATGAAAGGATTTGGAATTACAAAAACTACCTTTATGCTTTATAAGAGGCGGTGAAGTGATGGAGATTAGAAGCGGCACGTTTTTTTGGCCTGAAACAGTTACTCATAAACCGTACCCACCATTGGATATGGATATTTGCTGTGACGTATTAATTATCGGAGGCGGCGAGTCGGGCGCCCACTGTGCTTATTTTCTGAGCGAAACAGATCTGAATGTTGTGTTAGTTGAAATGGATCGGGCCGGCTGCGGAAGTTCCAGTACAAATACCGGACTGCTGCAATATTCGAATGATAAAATGCTTACAGCCTGCTCAAACTCCTTTGGCCGGGAGACTGCTGTCAGGCATTACCGGCTTTGTGAACAGGCACTGAAAGGGTTAGATAAGCTGGTTCCATCCTTATCAATCAATCCTGACTTTAAAATAAGAGAGACTCTCTATTATGCATCTGAGGAGGCAGACGCAGATGCATTGAGAAAGGAATATGACATGCTGAAGAAGCATTCCTTTCAGGCAGAGTGGCTGAGCGCTTCCGATATCAAAAGAATGTATGGATTTAACAAGCCTGCAGCAATTTTGTCGGGAGGTGACGCAGAAGTTAACCCTTATAAGCTTGCACTTTCTCTAATTGAAGCTGCGGCAGCTCGGGGTGTGCGTGTTTTTGAAAAGACTGAGATCAACGGGAGAAAATTTGAGGAAAGCCATGCCATCATGTATACCGCAGGCGGGGCAAGTATTAAAGCCAAGAAGGTAATCATGGCAGCCGGATACCGCAATCAGGAAATCAGATGCGAAAAGAATGCTGTTTTGTCCAGTACATATGCAATCGCCACAAACAGGCTTAAAGAGAAAGAAATATGGCACGGTCAAACGCTTATATGGGAAACAGCAAGACCTTATTTATATCTAAGAACAACTGCCGATAACCGAATTATAGCAGGAGGGCTTGATGAAAAAACAATAGAAGCAGAGAAAATAGAAGCGAAGCTGATCCATAAAAAAGATCAGCTTCTGATGGAAGTAAAAAAGCTCTTTCCTGAACTGAAGCTTGAGGCTGAATACTTCTGGGGAGGTGTGTTTGGAAGTACTCATGACGGGCTTCCGATGATTAAAGAATATCCTGAGCTGCCGCACTGCCTGTTTTTACTGGGCTATGGCGGAAATGGCACCATCTACAGCTACATGCTCGCAAGCCTCATCCGGGACCTTTTAACAGGGAAGCAGAATGATGACTTGCAGATGTATATGCAGAGGTAATCTTTATTTCTGTTCAAGATGCTGATGAAAAAAAAGCTCTGTTCTTCTCTGAAGATAAGAGGCAAGCACAGACAGAACGGTAACCGTTAATATGCTTTTTACCTGTATCCATAATTCATTCGAAAGATCTTGAAAAACATCCCTGGATGCTTCGATCTTTTTTAAGATTTCCTCCTCCATTTCGTGCTCAGATAAGGAGAAAACTGTAATGGACTCCATTCTTTCGAGAATCTCTCCATATGCGGCATAATAAGTCAAAGGAGAGATTAAGTCATCGCTTCGGTCTGATATCGTATTAAATAAGCTCATTAAGAGCTGCCTGATTGTATCAAAATCAAAAACCGATTTTAAATCTCTGACAATCAGCAGTATGGCAGCCTGTTCAATCGAATACTTTTTGCCAAGTTCAGGTGCGCCGATCAACTCTTTTATATCCCGCTTAATCCAGTTCTGAATGGATGTTGACTTCAGAGACGTCAATTCACACAGCTTTGCAAGTGCGACAATTTCATTTGTTGATAGGCCTCTTGGAAATGGTTTATGATTTTTTATAAAATCAGGCAATACGTCGTCTGGACCGTCTTTTCGGATGCCTAACTGGTTTAGCAGTTCAAGCGGCGTATGTCCGCTTTCCCCTTTTAAAGCAAGCAGCAGTCTGGCCATGTCAGATCGCTTTAACTGAATTGTATTCACCCTCACACCTCTTTTCTTATCATTTAGTTCCCTTTGAGAAGTCCGCTTTTCCTGAGTTTTCCAAAGTGTTTTTATTTGCTTTTTCTTATGTATTTTAATTATAATATGATTATAATACAAGTTCACTTGAACTCAAAATAATGGAGGTGCAAGATGGCTAAACGTATTTTCCTATTTATTTTAACAAATATTCTTGTGCTTATTACAATTGGCGTTGTTCTCTCGCTTTTAGGAGTTGGATCATATGTAAATGCTTCTGGTGGAATCGATCTCATAAGCTTGCTTGTTTTCAGTGCAGTCGTAGGTTTTACTGGGTCATTTATTTCACTGCTGATGTCTAAATGGATGGCAAAAATGATGATGGGGGTCAAGGTTTTAAAGCCTGATCAATCACTTTCAGTTTATGAAAGAAATCTCGTAGACCGTGTCCATCGATTATCAAGAGCTGCGGGAATAACGAAGATGCCGGAAGTGGGAGTTTATCAATCCCGCGAGGTAAATGCCTTTGCAACAGGTCCTTCAAAAAACAATTCACTTGTAGCCGTATCTACCGGACTCCTTGAGGAAATGGATGATGCTGCGGTTGAAGGTGTGCTTGCCCATGAGGTTGCGCACATTTCAAACGGTGATATGGTGACAATGACATTGCTTCAAGGTGTTGTAAATACATTTGTTGTGTTCCTTGCAAGAATTGCAGCATGGGCAGCATCGAGATTTGTCAGAGAAGATATGGCTCCAATTGTTCACTTCATAGCGATCCTTATCTTCCAGCTGCTGTTCTCTATTCTTGGCAGTCTTGTGGTTTTTGCTTATTCACGCCACCGTGAATTCCATGCAGATAATGGTGGAGCGGATCTTGCCGGCAAGGACAAAATGGTTCATGCGCTTCGTGCTCTAAAAGGATATACACAGCGGGTTAACAACGAACAATCCTCCGTTGCGACGCTAAAAATCAACGGTAAACGCGGACTGGCTCTATTTTCAACACATCCTGACTTAGATGAGAGAATTCGCCGTTTAGAAGCCAAATAAACAGGGAAAAGCAGATGAGACTATGATCTCATCTGCTTTTTTTGTTGTTTAGAACATAAAGTCAAATTATGGATAATGAAAAAGTATCTGTGTCCAGCTACGTCGCCTAAATCCTAGTTCAGAACGAACCAGCAATAAAAGTCAAACCCGAAATTTTCTGTCGGATTCTAATCTGCCTGTCCGATCTGACCAAGGCGCCTGCACTTTTGCTCTTGAAATTCAGTCAGGTATGATTTATTCAGTTCATGTTGAAAATGAACTTAGGCCGAATCTTTCTGCGTAAAATTTCCGTATACCCCTTTTCAGATGCCCTGCTTTTCATTATGATAGAGAACATGCAGTTAACCCCACTATTTAAGGAATGAACCAACCAATGAAACGATTTAAATTATTCTTGCAAAAATTAACTCCGTTTCAGCTGATTGCAGCCTATTACATTATCGCAGTCAGCGTTTCGGTAGCCTTGCTGAGCCTTCCTGTCGCCCATCAGGAAGGGGTGAAATGGGGATTTATGGACGGTCTTTTTACAGCTGTAAGCGCAGTAAGCGTGACTGGATTAAGTGTTGTTAATATATCAGATACTTTAACCGTACCAGGTATATTTATCCTCATGTTTGTTCTTCAGTTCGGAGGAATTGGAGTCATGACGCTCGGTACCTTTATCTGGCTGATAGTCGGGAAACGAATTGGCCTCAGAGAGAGAAGATTGATCATGGCGGATCAAAATCAATATGCACTTTCGGGAATTGTAAATTTGATGAAGCAAATATTGCTTTTAATCCTGCTTATCGAGTTCAGCGGCGGCATGATTCTCGGCATCTATTTCCTGAAATACTATCCAACATGGCAGGAAGCTTTCCTGCACGGCTTTTTTAATTCTGTAAGTGCAACAACAAATGGAGGCTTTGACATTACGGGTGCTTCGATGATTCCATATGCTGATGATTATTTCATACAATTTGTCATTATTCTTTTGATTACATTAGGCGCTATCGGCTTCCCTGTTTTAATAGAGGTGAAAACCTTTTTATTCAGCAAAAAGGGAAAATACCGTTTTACGCTTTTTACGAAACTTACAACGGTTACATATAGTTTGCTGGTTATTGGCGGCACAATAATGATTGCTTTACTCGAATTTCAATTTTTCTTTCAGGACAAATCATGGCATGAAACCCTTTTCTACTCGCTGTTTCAGTCAACCGCAACAAGAAGCGGCGGGCTGGCAACCATGGATGTCAGCCTGTTTTCAGAGGCAACTCTGCTGATTTTATGTATTTTGATGTTTATCGGTGCTTCCCCGAGCTCAGTCGGCGGAGGAATCCGGACTACTACATTTGCGCTGAATTTACTGGCGCTTTATCACTTTGCAAAAGGAAACAAGACGATCAAAATCTTCAAAAGAGAGCTGCACGAGGATGATGTGAAAAAGTCACTGGTTGTTACTTTGATGGCTTTCGTTCTTTGCTTTACATCCGTGTTCATCTTATCCATTACGGAAAGGTTCACCTTCATCGAAATCCTGTTTGAAGTATGCTCTGCATTCGGGACAACAGGGCTTTCAATGGGAATTACACCTGATTTGAGCATTATTGGAAAATGCATCATTATGATCCTCATGTTTATCGGCAGAATTGGAATTGTAACCTTTATCTACATTATCGGTTCAAAAGAAGTAAAACCAAATTACCATTATCCGAAAGAACGTGTCATTATAGGATAAATAAAAGAAGCGGGCGTGTATTATGTGCCTGCTTTTTTATGGGCTGTGGAGTAAGAAACATCTATAAGGAAAATAATCCCTTGTCTGTGCTATACTTATACTATCAACAAATGGGAGAGATCAGATATAGTGAAAAAGAGTTGTATTTTAGCAGCAATTGTCTTGCTGATCATCGTTTTAGGCGCCTGTTCTAAAGGGCCAACGCCCGAAGAGAGATTTCAGGAATATGTGAGCCTCTGGAATGAGCAAAAGTTTAACGAAATGTATGATTTCTTATCAGCAGACGCAAAAAACAAAATGACAGAAAAAGAGTTTACAGAACGATACAAAAAAATCTATCAATCCATAGAAGTCAGCAATTTGAAAGTTACATATGACAAACCGGAAGAGGAAGCAGACAGGGGAGATGAGAAAAAAGCTTCTCTGCCATATGCTTTAAAGATGGAAACACTTGCTGGTCCCGTTGAATTTAAACAGGATGCTGTTTTTGTTCAGGAAGAGGCGGATAAAGAAGAAAATTGGTTTTTAGCGTGGAATCCATCGATGATTTTTCCGCAGCTGAAAGAAGGAGATGCTGTCCGTGTTTCTGAAATCAAGCCCTTGCGGGGAAGCATCTTTGATAAATACGGAAATGGAATTGCTATTCAGGCGAAAGTTCCTGAAATTCAAGTGGTTCCCGGTCAGCTTGGCGACAATCCTGAAAAAGTAAAGGCTGAAGCTGCGAAACTGCTGAATCTTTCTGTTGAAGATATAGACTCAAAGCTTTCAGCCAACTGGGTAAAGCCGAATGTCTCTGTACCGATCATGAAAGTTGATCCAGCGAATAAAGAGCTGCTTAAAAAAGTAACCTCACTTCCGGGCTTTCAAAAAGCAGATGTTGACAGCAGATATTATCCGCAGGGAGAGAGTTCTGCCCATCTATCCGGATATGTCGGCAGCATTTCAGCGGAGCAGCTTGAGGACTTAAAGGATAAAGGGTATACAAGCACCTCGCAAATCGGTAAAGCCGGGCTTGAATATGTTTATGAGGAACGCCTGAGAGGAAAATCGGGCTATAGAATTTTTATTGATTCTTCAAATGAAACAATTGCTGAAACGCCTGCGAAAAATGGGGAAGACATTACGGTGACAATTGATTCAGATCTGCAAAAGCAGCTGTATAATCAGCTGAAAGGGGACTCAGGCACAGCGGTGGCTCTTCATCCTAAAACAGGAGAAACCCTCGCAATGGTCAGCAGTCCGTCCTATAATCCGAATCAATTTGTATTTGGCATGTCAAGTGCTGCGTACAGTGCATTGGCTGAGAATCCGCAAAAACCTCTCAGTGCCAAATTTAATAAAACCTTTTCACCGGGTTCTACATTTAAGGCAATAACAGCAGCAGTCGGTTTAAAGACCGGGGCCATTGAGCCTGAAGCTGTTAAGAAAATTAATGGTCCAACATGGCAAAAAGGACCTGAATGGGGCAAATATACGATTACGAGAGTTTCGGAAACCTATTCATCTGTTAATCTCGAACGTGCGCTTGTCTCATCAGATAATATTTATTTTGCTCAGGCAGCTTTAGATATCGGACCTGAAGCCTTTAAAAAGGGCCTGGAGGAATTTGGATTCAGTGAAGAGATTGATTATCCATTTCCAATTGCGACTTCCTCCATTTCAACTTCAGATTTAGCAGCTGAAGAAATTCTGCTTGCTGACTCAGGCTATGGACAAGGTGAAGTGCAAATGAGCCCTATGCATCTGGCTGCAGCCTATACTGTCTTTTTGAACGAAGGAAGCATGTTGAAGCCTTATCTTGAGAAAAAAGATCAGCCTGCGCCTGAGATTTGGAAAGAAGCGATTGTCAGCCCAGAGAATACCTCCATTATTTTGTCTGATTTAATCAAAGTCGTTGAAGATCCAACCGGAACAGCACATGAGCCGAAATTACCAAATATTATGCTGGCCGGCAAAACAGGAACCGCTGAACTGAAAACGACTAAGGAAGAAATCGGGAAGGAAAATGGCTGGTTTGTCGGGATGAACATGGAAAATCCTGAACTTTTGATAACGATGATGGTTGAGGACGTGAAAGACCGTGGAGGCAGTCACTATGTAGTACCGAAGGTTAAACAAGTATTTTCAAGCTATCTGAAATAAAAGTAAACTAGAAGGAGTTTATTGCCAAGCAGTGCCGAAAAAATTGGCGATTGCCTATGGTACCTTGAAACAAGCAAAACTCTCTTTTGTGCTAAAAAAGAAGCTATTGCCGCCGGCAATAGCTTTTTTTATGAATTCATAAATGTTTTGATCGCTTCTCTATTTTCTTCAATATTTAAATCTAAAACAGATCCGGCTCCATTGTATCTGGCATTTTCAAAGCTGCCGTCAACCGGGATGCGCATGGTTTCCAAATCGGATTTATTCGTGATAATGTCTTTTGCAATGAAAATGCCTGTAGACGTATCCACATTTGTATTGATATAAGGTGTGATAACTCCTGCAAGTTTAGGCAATTTGGTTACACCCTCTATAGTGAGCATATCTTTCATTAAAAGATTCATGACTTCCTGCTGGCGTCTTACTCTGCCGAAATCACTGTCGGCTCCGCCGCGGTAGCGCACGTACCCTAATAGATGCTCACCATCAAGCTTCTGAAGACCAGGTTCGATCGTTACACCAATTTTTTCTGACATTTGACTCTCAACATTTATTTCCACACCTTCTGGGAATGCTGTGTCAATCATGCTTTCAAACCCCTTGAAGTCAATGATTGCATAGTGCTGGATATCGATATCAAAGTTATGCTTAATTGTTTCGCGCAGCAGATCGGGACCGCCTATTGCAAATGCGGCATTTATTTTGTTCTGACCGTGTCCCGGAATTTCCACATAGGAATCACGCATAATGGAAAGCAGCTTTGGTTTATTTGTGTTTTCATTATACTGAGCAATCATGATTGTATCTGTGCGGGCATGCTTTTCTCCTCTTGAGTCACTGCCAAGCACCAGAACATTTGTGTTTCCATTTTCATCTTTTTGGCCATTAAATGTATATTCAGTTTTTTTAATGTTTGCTTCTGCTGCTGTTTGATTTATGCCTGATACAAATTGATCGTAGGCGAACCATGCAAACCCTGCAAACAGAAGAGTCAGGATAGAGAAAAAGACCAATATATTCTTTTTGCGGCTCTTTTTCTTTTGGAGATGATTATCTGAACGCATGTATTACCCTCATTTCTTTAAATCATTGGAACTGACTAAAGTATACTTCTTTTTTACGATTAAAGGGGATGTTAGATTGTGGTAATGTTATGAATTGCAGCCTCAATATCCTATTGTAAAGGATTTCATGTTTTCTGAAAAGAGAAAGATGAATCAGGAGCCTCTGTTAAGGGATAAATGTTTTTCTTAACAAAACTTAACAATCCTTTACCTGTACTTTAGATGCGCTTCATTCTGGCGTGCTACGTTAGAAGCATCAAAAGGAGGGAAGCCGATTTGAAACATACTGTGAAAATTGCATCCATGTTTTTTTTATTCGTTTTTATCCTTTTTCTTGCTTCTGTCTATGGCGGGAGCCAGGGCCGGGCTGGTACAGATGAAAATCAGCTGTCAGAGATTCATTTACTTGGTATGAATGATTTGCACGGACAGCTGAATACGCATTCCGTGCTTTCAGGAAAAAAAGTCGGCGGGGCAGAGTATCTTTCTGCTCATATTAACAGACTGAGACAGGAGCACGAACACACGATGCTTGTTCATGCGGGTGATATGACAGGCGGAAGTCCCCCTATTTCTTCTCTTTATCAAGATGAACCGACCGTTCAATTTTTAAATCAGCTGCGTGTTGATGTCGGTACTCCCGGAAATCATGAATTCGACCAGGGAGCAAACGAACTTACGCGGCTGATAGACGGCGGATTCCATCCAAAAACAGGTTTCTTCAAAGGCACTCATTCGGATTATATTTCAGCAAATGTCATCAATAAAGCAACAGGAAAACCGATGTTTCCCGCATACTCCATAAAAGAAATTGATGGTATCAAAATTGGATTTATAGGTGTTGTTACAACAGAGACCAATCAATTTTTGCTGCCGGAAAATCAGGATCAAATTGAAATCACCGATGAAGCAGCAGCCATTAATCAGACAGTTGAACAACTCAACAAAGAAGGGATCAAAGCAATCGTTGTACTGGCGCATGTTGCAGCGAAGTCAGATAAAAACGGGGAGAACGCTAGTGAAGATTTAACAGAGATGGCGGCATATATAAGTGATGAAGTCGATGTAATCTTTGGAGCGCACAGTCATCAGCATGCCAACACGGTCGTAGATAATAAGCTGATTGTTCAAAGCTACTCCTACGGAAAAGCTCTCTCAGACGTGAAAGTAACAATTGACCGAAAAAAGAAGGAAATTGTACAAAAAGAGGCTGAGATCGTTTTAACTGAACACAAATCCGTCAAGCCTGATCAAGCAGCCCTTGATTTAATTAAGAAATACCAGGATAGGCTTGGAGAAGAATACAGCACATCCATTGGAAACCTGACTCAAAATTTATCAAGAAAAAAGAATGATCAAGGTGAATCACCATTAGCAGGCTTCATAGCAAGCGCTCTGAACGAGGAAATGAACACAGAAATATCTATGGTACACCATGGCGGAATACGTGAAAGCTTAAAAGAGGGAACTATTACGAAGCAGCAGTTAATTGCCGCTCTTCCTTTTCACCATTACGCCGTTAAGGTTTCGATGACAGGAAAAGAATTAAAGAGCATCCTGGAACAGCAGTGGGCTTTAAAGGCAGAGAATTTGCTTCAGACAGAAGGAATTACTTATTCCATCAATAGAAATGCGCCAGCAGGCGAAAGAATCAGTGATTTAAAGACCGCTCAGGGAGAATTAATTCAGGATAACCGCACCTATACAGCTGCAACAAGCAACTATCTTGCATCAGGCGGTGACGGATTTAAAGAGTTTAAACAGACAGAATGGATCAAAAAGGGCCCTGAACTATCAGAACTACTCTCAGTTTATCTGAATGATAATCAATAAATAGATGTTTTTTCAGAAGCAGCGTTAAGCAGCTTCTTTTTTGACAAAAAATATAATGAAAAGAACCATTTTTCGTATTTCAAATAAAAACGACCATTTTCTTTTGAGAATATTTTTCCCCAATTCAAACAGTTTGGGGAAAAATGGTAAACTCCAATTCATATACTAGTCCTGTCCATATCCTGCATCTTTATCGGGATGCATAAATGGGAAGCCCCCGGGCTTTTTTTTGCTTTCAATCAGCTCACGGTTCTCACTCGTATTCCAGCCAATGTCGTTTGTTGGATGAACCCATTGATCGCCGGACATGATGGCAGGATCGACCTCATCGCTCCACTGATTCAAAGGAGATTGTCTGGATTCATAAAAACTGTCGCCAATTACGACGCCATGCTCATTTATAAACGGCTTTTGCATACTGATGCCTGTACCTTTCCACGATGGGGCGCCTGCCTGATGGGGAAGGGTTTCATCTAAAGAATACTCATCTTTTTTGCTCATCCTGTTCACCTCCATTTTTAGTATGTTCTTATAAAGTGCTTGATATGAAAGAATTGATCAGGAATTGGTTATCCTACTAAAAAAGGAGTGATTAGCATGAATCAGGAATTTCCAGTAGCAATGCTTCAGGATGAATACTTGGAAAAAGTGAAGAAAATGGAAAATGAGCTGCGCGCCGAAACAGGCGAAGAGATCGTTCTCATTGCTTATCAGCATAAACAAGAACACAATTGACTCGTTTTCCCTCTCATAAGATGAAGAGAAAGACTCACACTAAAGACAGTGAGAAATTCTCACACTTCTGATGAGGGGGATTTTCATGAAAAGAAAAGCTGCAAGAGATCAAGCGCTGAAAAACAATTTTACTCCGAAAGAAAGCCTGCCTGATACCGAGTTCGCAGCGGAATCTGCATACAGTCAGGAAAATCCGGCAAAGGGCGCAAACCGCAACAGCAAAAACGGAAGCAAAGGGCGCTCTGGAGGATCATTCAGATGACAAAAAACACACACAAAAGCGCACACAGCGAGCAGCATAAAAAGCCGATGGAGCCAAGTCTTCTTGAAGAAGAGTTTGGAACAGAAATGGGCGATTACAATTCAGCCAAATTTATCGATGCTTATGCGGAGAAAAAGGCGAAGAAATCTAAAAAAAGCGAAAAGCGAGAGTGTTAACTCTCGCTTTTCGCTTTCCGTTTTAACTTACTTTATCTTCAAGCACTTGCTCAGTAACTGCATACGGCGTTGTTATAAGCGTAATTGGATCATAGTGCACAAGCACAATGCTCTCTCCCATGATCAGCTCGCCTGTTTTTAAATAGGTATCCAGCTGAAACGGCACTTTATCAAGGACAGTGTGCTTGTATAAATCTTTTTCAGCAAATGCTTTCTTTTCAAACTCTTCACCAAGAATGCCTGGATTAGAGAGAATGGTTTGATACAGCTTGCTTCTCTCTGTTTTTGACAGCATATCATCCCACCACGGCTTTCGCGGTTTATGCTTTTGAGAAGACAGGTAATCAAACTTCATAAAGCCTTCTGCTATAGCTGCCTGCTCTCTATAATGAGAGGACAGGAAGGTGAAAAGGCGTTTAAATAAGTCTTCAAGCTGATGTCCGATGCGGACCCAGCCCTGTTCGTCCCAATACGTTCCAAATGCCTGGAAGAAGTCAAACGGTGTATCAAAGACGTCTTTAATTAAATATTCAATTGTTGCATCCATACGATGGTCGTTCCAATACTTCTCTAATACATCCTCAACTTGCTTAATCTTCACAATGTCCTCAAACGGAAGCACATTGTTTTTCAAAATCTCATATGGAGAGTGATCCATATAGACGTAATCATGATCAGCAGCCCTCAGGCGCAAACCTGTTCCCCTCAGCATTTTCAGGAAACCAAGCTGCATTTCTTCAGGACGCATTTCAAAAACGTCATTAAAGGTTTTGCGGAAAGAAGTATAATCTTCCTCGGGAAGACCAGCAATTAAATCAAGATGCTGGTCAATTTTTCCGCCTTCTTTCACCATTGTGACCGTACGTGTCAGCTTGCTGAAATTCTGGCGTCTCATGACAAGATCATTTGTTGCATCATTTGTAGACTGAACGCCGATTTCAAAACGGAACAAACCTTTAGGGGCGTTATCGTTTAAAAATTGAATGACCTCAGGACGCATGATGTCCGCGGTAATTTCAAACTGAAACACGGTTCCGGGCAGATGCTCATCAATTAAAAATTGGAACATTTCCATCGCATAGCTTCTGCTGATATTAAATGTGCGATCCACAAATTTAATCGTTTTAGCTCCATTTTTCATCAAGTAGCGAATGTCATCTTTTACTTTTTCGCGATCAAAATAACGGACGCCTACTTCAATCGATGAAAGACAGAATTGGCAGCTGAACGGACAGCCTCTGCTCGTTTCAATATAAGTAACGCGCTTTGAGAGGTGAGGAATATCTTCTTCGAAACGGAAAGGAGAGGGAAGTTCTGCAAGATTGATTTTATTTCGCTGCGGATTAATGATAATGCTGCCGTTCTCTCTATAGGCAATCCCGCTAACGTTTTTGAAGTTTTTTTCTTCCATCAGCTCCTGTAGGAACTGTTTAAATGTTTCTTCTCCTTCACCAATAACGATGTGGTCGACCTCTGGAATCTGTTCCATCCATTCTCTTGTATCGTACGTTACTTCCGGACCGCCAAGAAGAATAATGAGAGATGGATTTATTTTTTTCATCATTTTAATAATCTTGATTGTTTCTTCTATGTTCCATATATAACAGCTGAAACCGACGACATCAGGCTGCATGCGGAAAAGATCTGTTACGACATTCATCGCAGGATCCTTAATCGTATACTCAGCAAGAGTCACATCGAATTCAGGCTGTGCATGTGCTTTTAAACAGCGGAGGGCAAGACTTGTATGGATATATTTTGCATTTAATGTACTCAGTACAACTTTCATTTAAAACACCACTTCTATCTTAATTTTTGAATCAATCTATTTTATCATATTTTACCCATAAAAAAAGGAGGTTAAAAACATGGAAAAACCATCACCTGATACAGGTGATGGTTTTTTCACATTGATGTCCAGCTCCTCATCTATAACGGCGGAGCCTTATCTGTCTGCCTGCGCTGAACAGCCGGTTCCTTTTTTCTAACGGTATTGAACCTTCTCTTCTCTGTTCTTAAAGTATTTCTTCAAGTTTGTTGCTTTCAGCTCAATGATCGGCTGAGTCACAGTTTTGACAAAATTTGTTGATAAGATAAACGTTAACAGAATGGACAGAAGAATAATCAGTGTGATGCTCTGATAATCCTTTAGCCATTCGAGAGCTTCGCTGTTTCTGAACGATCTTACTATGAAACCGTGCAGCAAATAGACATAGAATGTTCTTGTTCCCCACTGAGTGAAGAAAAAGTTTCTCTTCGGAATCAGGGAAAGAAAGCTAAAAGAAAGAACAAACGTCAAACTGTAAAACCCTAAACGAATGAATGCATTTGCGGCGTCAACATCACCAAAAGCAGAATATGGTTTAGAGCCAAACAGCCATTCGTAATCAAAGTCAAGATAGAAATAAGCAATAAACGTAACAAGCAATAATGCAATAGATGCTAAACGAACCTTTATGGCTGTTAATTTCCTGAAATGTGACTTATTCAGGTAGAATCCTGCTAAAAAGAGCGGGAAGAACACAAATGTTCTTGATACACTTAAATAATTGCTTGCTGAGTCAATATAGCCGATTGCTATGCCGAGACCGATCGCAATCACCATCGCAAGTCTCTTATCGAGCTTTGTATAGGCGAATAAGAACAGATTCCAAAAGAACAAACTCATCAGGAACCACAATGACCAATGAGGATCTAATGGATCAACTGCAAGCGTATTTTCCGATTCTACTAAGAAGTAATACACTGAGTAAATTCCCTGGAAAATCAAATAAGGAATGATCAGCTTTTTAAAGATTTTCTGCACATAGCCCTTTTTGTTATATCCTTTCGCAAAGAACCCGGAAATTAAGATAAAAGCCGGCATATGAAAGGTATAAACTAATTTATATACATTCAGCATAAATTCATTATCATCGATAAACGAGCGAATGACATGACCAAACACCACAAGTATGATCAGTATAAACTTCGCATTATCGAAATAGCTCTCACGATTTTTCATACAATCACCCATTTTCACAGAAGTCATAAGAGGCTTCCGAGTTTAGTTTCCCCCACAAGCTATCTCAATTACCCTTTTACCCATCTTATATAGAGTTTAAAACAGCCAAAATGGAATATAAGCCATTTTAATGGGATTGTAAAGAACATGTAAGGATTATGTAAAATGTTAAAATATTTGCATTTTTTATCTGATCGTTCTTTTTGAATAGGTCCTTAGGAGTAAAAATGACACTTAATTGAAAATGATGAAGGACAATTCATTTTTATGTTGAATTTAGAAAGGATGAAATTTTGCCCGGAGGCAAGGAGCGAAAAAAGCATGAGCCAAGTTATTAATAAATGTGAAATAACATCTTTGCAGGAGCAGATCAGGCTGCTGGAAATGGAAAATAAACGCCTTCTGGAAAACAGCCGTCAACATGAAATAGTCTTTGAAAGCGCAATGGAAGCCATCATCATTATTAATGAGACATTCCATTTTATAGATTGCAACAAATCAGCCTGTCATCTTTTTCAGCTGACAAAAAAAGAAATGCAGAAGCGGAAAATGTGTGATTTTTTATCTCTTGTTCCTCATCAGCAGCTTCATAAACAAGTGGATGAACTGAGAGATCATGATCAGACATCAGATGAACTGATTATCAAGCTCGACAATGGACAAGTGAAATTCATCGAGATTTCCATCAAGAAAAACGCACTCGGAACGAAACATTTAGCATTAATGCGCGATATATCCTCAAACAAAATGCTTGAGCGGGAACGGACGATTAATGAGCAGCTCTTTAAAGATCTTTTTCACAGGGCTGTAGACGGCATCGTCATTTTTGATGGCAGCGGCCAGTTTATTGATGCCAACGGATCATTTTGTTCAAACTTTGAAATCGATAAAAGCATGCTGAGTTCGTTTAAGCTGGATGATTTTATTGAAGGGGAAAATCAATTTAAACTCGATAAACTATGGTCGATCCTGAATGAAGGCGGCCGCGCTAAAGGGGAAATGCCTGTTCTCCTTCAGTCGGGAAGAAAAAAAGTATTTGAATTCACCTCAACATCAAATGTGCTGAGCGGATTCAATATGGCGATTATGAGAGATATTACCGATAAACGGAATATGGAAATGAAGCTCTTTAAAAGTGAGGAACGCTTCAGGGAGATCTTTGAAAATGCGATCGATGCCATCATCATCTGGAACAATGACGGCAGAATCATCAGTGCCAATCAGTCAGCCTGCCGAACTTTTGAATTGTCCATCGGGAATTTAATCAGCAGCAGTATTTACGACTTTATTGACTTACGCGATCTGAAGTTCAGATCTGCAAAAAAAGAATATTTGCGAAAAGGCGCCATCCGGGAGGAATTATTGTTTTACATGCCAAACGGCCAATGCAAACAGCTTGAATTCACTTCAAAAATGGACGTGACAGATGGCCATCATTTAACCATTCTAAGGAATGTAAGCGACCGTAAACGCATGGAAAAAGAGCTTCGAGAAAGCGAGCAGAAGTTCAGAAAGATTTTTAACGGTGCAATGGACGGCATTGTGCTGATTAATGACAGCTACACGATTATCGACGCGAATCCGACAGCCAGCCATATCCTTGAAATTCCGCTTGACCAAATTCACAAATATAACCTGCATGAACTGATTTCCTACGATAAAATAGAAGGGAATTCGATGTATTTTCTCGATGAAACGACAGAAGAAATCCCGTTTAAGCTTCAAAATAATAAAGAAAAAATCCTGGAATTTTCATTAAAGCGTAATATTATTGAAAACATGAATCTCGCGATCTTCCGGGATATCACGGAAAAGAAAGAACTGGAAGAACGTTTGCGCAAATCAGACACACTGAGTGTAGTCGGGGAGCTCGCAGCCGGAATTGCCCATGAAATCCGCAATCCAATGACTGCTTTAAAGGGGTTTATTCAGCTTCTTGAAGCGAATGTCAAAGAAGATTTCTCAATGTACTTCAATGTCATTACCTCTGAACTGAGCAGAATTGAATCCATTATTACTGAATTCCTGATCCTGGCCAAGCCCCAGGCAATTTCCTATCAGGAAAAAGATGTGGTCACCATCATGAAGGAAACGATTGAGCTCCTTAATGCACAGGCCATCCTGGTAAATGTCCAGATTCAATTGAACCATAATGGTTCTGTTCCGCTTGTTTATTGTGAGCCAAACCAGCTAAAACAAGTATTTATTAATATTTTGAAAAATGCGATTGAAGTCATGCCAAGCGGAGGCACCATACAAGTGGATATCATGCTGAAAAATGAAAATGAACTTAAAATCTCCATTATCGATGAAGGATCCGGGATTCCTGAAGATAAAATCAAGCGGCTGGGGGAACCATTCTATACTACAAAAGACAGAGGGACCGGGCTTGGTTTAATGGTCAGCTATAAAATTATTGAAGAGCACTGCGGCAAAGTGGAGGTTGAAAGCAAAGTTGGGAATGGGACGGCGTTTCACATCACACTGCCGATCAAACAAACCATGTGAAAGGAAGCCTTATGCACTCATATACAGCAGTTCACACACCTATTGGCAAGGTGATCATTTCTGCAGATGATCACTTCATTACAAGGCTGTTTCTCTCAGAGGAACAATTCGAAGATTATGTGCAGAATCACCCGATACGGAAAGCAGATGATGATCATCTTTTATTAAAGGATGCAATAAAACAATTAACCGAATATTTCGAAGGCAAAAGAACTTCTTTTCAGCTGCCATTCAAGCAGACAGGAACAGCTTTTCAAGAACATGTTTGGTCTGCACTTGAAGAGATTCCATATGGAGAGTCCCGTACGTACCTCGATATTGCCGTCAGAATCGGCAAACCAAAAGCAGTCCGTGCAGTCGGACAGGCAAACAAGAAAAATTCGCTGCCAATTTTCATCCCATGTCACCGGGTGATTGGCGCTAAAGGAATGCTGACAGGCTATGCAGGCACACAAACAGATCTAAAGGCAGTCCTTCTTGATCTTGAAAAAATTTCTTACCAAGCGTAATTTGCTTGTCACATACTTACCCGCGCGACATATTATTTAGTATAGTTAAAAAAGTTGCCTCGGCGCAAAAAGGGTGAGTACGATGAGAATGTGGAAACGTCCGAATAAACTCGCATTCTATGCTGATTTATTTCAAAAAATGAATGTCATTACAGAGGATCAAAAAAAGACGATTTTGACCAAAAAGTAAAGGAGTTAAAGCAATAGCTTAAGCTCCTTTATTTTGAAAAAGGGGAGTTTAAATGAAAGATCCAAAAGACGAAAAGGGGATTCACACCGATTTTATCAATCGGATGACATACGGGGAGTATCTTCATTTAGATCCGCTGCTCAGCAGCCAGAACCGGTTATCCGGCCATCATGATGAAATGCTGTTCATTATCATCCATCAAGTAAGCGAGCTGTGGATGAAGCTGATCCTTCATGAATTGAACGCTAGCATTGAAGCCATTGAAAAAGGGGAATTGTCTATGGCTTTTAAAATGCTTGCACGCGTATCAAAAATTCAATCCCAAATTATTGAAGCCTGGGATGTTCTTTCTACCTTAACACCATCAGAATACGTCCAGTTCCGCGACAAGCTTGGACAGGCATCAGGCTTCCAGTCTTATCAATACCGGATGATTGAATTTGCATTGGGGTACAAAACCACACATGTCCTGGAAATTTATAAAAAAGATCCAGACCTGCACCGCAAGCTGACGGAAGCTCTCCATAAACCAAGCATCTATGACGTTTCCATTAAAGCACTGTCAGCAGCAGGCCTGCCCATTCCAAATGAAACACTGAACAGGGATGTAACCGTAACTTACAAAGGTGATGCTGCGGTTGAGACTGCCTGGCTTGAGGTGTACCGGAGCCCAGAGGCATACTGGGACCTATACGAACTTGCAGAAAAACTGATTGATATCGAAGACTGGCTGCAGCAATGGCGCTTCAGGCATATGAAAACAGTAGAACGCATTATTGGCTTCAAAAAAGGAACAGGCGGATCATCCGGAGTCACCTATTTAAAGAAAGTGCTCGATCACCGATTCTTTCCGGAACTTTGGGATATACGGACGAAGCTGTAAAGGTTGAAGATGATTAAAAAATGCCCATTTCCAGCTGGATTTGGGCATTTTTTAATAAGCGGGGCGGAATTTTTCATTAAGTAAACGTTTCACAGTCAGGGAGTATCCGACTCGCATCTGCCGATGTTTAAACACGGGGCTCCAATTCGCAGAAATCATGGTTCAATTCACAAAAACCGTGTTCCAATTCGTAAAAATGAGCCTCCAACTCGCCAAAAATCGGGAATTAACTCACAAGCCTGCATTTTGAACAGAAAAGCCATGAAAAATGCCTCATTTTTATCTGCCTTTGGCCATTTAATTATTATATGCAGGTTAAATGATTGTGAATGGCCTGTTATTTATAAGGACCAACTCTTATACAGTGGTTCAATTTGCAAAAACCTCGTTCCAATTCGTAAAAATGAGTCTCCAACTCGCAGAAAATATGATCCTATTCGCAAAAATCGGCAATTAACTCAAGCCTGCATTTGGAACAGAAATGCCATGAAAAATGCCTCATTTCTATCTGCCTTTGGCCATTTAATTATTATATTCAGGTTAAATAAGGGTGAACGACTTGTAATTTATAAGGACCAGCCCGTATACAGTGGTTCAATTTGCAAAAACCTCGTTCCAATTCGTAAAAATGAGTCTCCAACTCGCAGAAATTATGATCCTATTCGCAAAAATCGGCAATTAACTCACAAGCCTGCATTTTGAACAGAAAAGCCATGAAAAATGCCTCATTTCTATCTGCCTTTGGCCATTTAATTATTATATGCAGGTCAAATAAGGCTGAACGTCTTGTAATTTATAAAGACCAACCCTTATGCAGGGGTTCAATTTGCAAAAACCTCGTTTCAATCCGTAAAAATGAGTCTCCAACTCGCAGAAAATATGATCCTATTCGCAAAAATCGGCAATTAACTCACAAGCCTGCATTTTGAACAGAAAAGCCATGAAAAATGCCTCATTTCTATCTGCCTTTGGCCATTTACTTATTATATGCAGGTTAAATAAGGGTGAACGACTTGTAATTTATAAGGACCAACACTTATACAGTGGTTCAATTTGCAAAAACCTCGTTTCAATTCGTAAAAATGAGTCTCCAACTCGCAGAAAATATGATCCTATTCGCAAAAATCGGCAATTAACTCACAAGCCTGCATTTGGAACATAAAAGCCATGAAGAATGCCTCATTTACTGCTGCCTTTTTGCTCAGCACAACTGTACCATTTAATCCGTCTGAAAAAATATAAAAAATGCCACTTATTTGATTGACTTCTAATTAACAATTAGATTATCATCTAATTAGATAAACATCTAATCGGAGGGAAATCAATGCAGCTGAACAAACTTGTCACTTTTCACAAAGTCATGGGAGATGCGACCAGAATCCGAATTCTTGCCCTTTTATCCAAGGGTCCTAAAAATGGTCAGGCACTTGCGGGTATTCTTGGGCTGACACCGCCGACCATTACACATCATTTGACAAAGCTAAGAGAAATAAGCCTGATATCTGAAAAAAGGGTCAAGAATACCATATATTTTCAAGTGAATGAAAAACTGCTGCAGCAGCTGTCACTCGGCATGATGGAAATCGTAACAGGCAAAGGGGAGCTTGAAATGAATCAAGAAAAAACAGGGGAGCATACAAAGATACTCGGGAATTATTTAACAAAGGATGGCAAGCTGAAAACCATTCCGCCTCAGCGGAAAAGAAGGCTTATTGTTCTTTATCATTTAGCAAAAGGTTTTGAAGCTGGCAAAAAATATCCTGAAAAAGAGATCAATGAATACATCAAAAGATTTCATGAGGATTTTGCAACACTTCGAAGGGAATTTATCATCAATCACATCATGTACCGGGAAGATGGAATTTATGAACTTAATCCTAAAGAATTATGGGCGAAAATTGAATAGGAGCGGGAATATGATCAAACTGGAGCCAAGAGGCAAAGAACATCTTCAATATGAACTTGAAATCATGAATTCCAATCCGGATTTTAA
Source organism: Metabacillus dongyingensis (assembly GCF_019933155.2). Lineage (NCBI taxonomy): Bacteria > Bacillati > Bacillota > Bacilli > Caryophanales > Bacillaceae > Metabacillus > Metabacillus dongyingensis. Next base: position 1,813,485 of record NZ_CP082944.1, read on the forward strand.
TATTATTTCAAGCGGAAAACCGGATGTAACGGAAGAAGACTTGGAGAAAGAACGTGAAGAAGGAAAAGCAGTAAACGCAAAGCGATTTATGATAAAACATGATCAGCAAACCATCGGCCTTATTGAATATTGTCCGCTGAATCCGAATGACGGCAAACCATGGATTGGTTTGTTTATCATTCATGGTGATTTTCAGGGCAAGGGACTTGCGAAGCTTGCATATGAAGCGGCAGAAGAAGTTCTTGCTGAGGAGGGTTTCAGTGAAATCAGACTCGGGGTGCTCACAAATAATGAACGAGGGAATTCATTCTGGAAGAGGATGGGTTTTACAGCTTTTAAAGAAGGATTGCATGAGAATAGGCCGATCTATCATTATAAGAAAAAAATAAAGTAGAGCGGTTTTCGCTCTACTTTTTTTGTAAATGTGACAATGCCAGCGCACCGACTAAAATTGCTCCTTTAATGATGTCCTGAGCATAATAGGGAACGTTCAGCATGGTTAACCCGTTCAGCAATATGCCGATTAGGATGGCACCAAAGAACGTGCCAATGACATTTGGTTTGCCTGCTCCGAAGACGGAAATGCCGATGAACGCCGCAGCTACTCCGTCCATTAAAAGCGGGGCACCGGCAGAAACCTGTCCGGTCCCAATACGTGATGCAAGGATAATTCCTGCAATCGCTGCAAAAACGCCGCTCAGCACATAGGCATATGTACGATATCGGTTAACAGGTATACCTGACAGTCTTGCAGCTTCCCGGTTTCCGCCTGTCATATAAAATAGCCGGCCGGGCTTCGTATACTGCAAAAACAGGTGAACAAGAATGACAGTTATGATCATCAGCAGAGCTGAAAATGGGATGGAAAATAAACTGCCTTGTCCGATGAACAGAAAGGACGGAATAAATTTCCCAGTTGCAGTACCGCCGCCTTCAAGAGGCATGCTGTTATAAATGGAATACCCCTTTGTGTACGTCAAGTGAATACCGTTTACTATATACATGACTGCAAGTGTTGCAAGCAGATCCGGAAGCTTTACTTTTACGACTAAAAAAGAATTGATTAATCCAACTGCGATACCGATCACGATTGGGATAATCAGCGCAACCAGCAATTCCTGTCTGAATAATACGAGAGCAGCCGCACTTCCAATTGTGGCAAGACTGACAGTGGAGCCCACAGATAAATCAAAACCATCAACAATCAGAGAAAAGGTAATGCCGATTGCAACAAACGTTACGATTGAAATGGACCGCAGGATGTCACTGAAATTCGAATAGGTTAAAAATTCGTCCACCGCGATGCTGAAGTAGATGGTAACTGCTAAAATGACGAGCATCGTGCCGTGTTTATACAAAAAGGGCAGAATGCTCCTTTGTTTTTTTGTCTTGATGACGACGGCTTCCTCCATCATCTTCACCTCCTGATGCATAATAAATGAGCTTTTCAATCGTTGCTTCCTCGTGTGTGAGGACTTTGGCCACTTTTCCTTTATTTAAAATAATGATGCGGTCGGCAACCTCCAGCAGTTCCTCCCACTCACCGGAAAAATAGACAATTCCTTTTCCTTCAGCCGCAAGCTTGTGAATCAGCTGAAATACTTCTTTTTTTGCACCTACATCAATCCCTTTTGTCGGTTCATCGAAAAGAAAGAGAGAAGAATCAGTGTTAAGCCATTTTCCAATTACTACCTTCTGCTGGTTTCCTCCGCTCAGCAGACTTGTGGAAATAGAAGGGGATGCTGCAGAAATGTTTAACCTGCTGATCAGCCGGTTGGCTAAGGCATGTTCCTTTTGCTTTGAAATCCACAGGCTGCTTGCGATGGAGCGAAGCGACTGGATCGACAAATTCACCGATACAGGTTCATGAACAAACAATCCCTGTTTTCTTCTCTCTTCAGGAATCAGGCAAATGCCTGATTTAATGGCGGCTGCAGGGGAGGTGATTTTAACCCGTTTTCCGCTGAGCTCAATCAAAGCTTTAGTGGAGCTTAGGCCATATAAAGCCTCAGCAAGCTCTGTTTTTCCAGCTCCTGCAAGACCTGCTACTCCTACAATTTCTCCTTCATGAACATTGAAGCTTAGTTTGCTGCCGAACTTTTCAACCACTATATTTTCTGCATGGAATAAAGGTTTATCGAATGTTTTTCTAGTTTTTTTCTTCTCAATTTGAAAAGCGGTGCCAATCATATGCTTTACGAGCTCTACAATTTCGATATCAGCGGTATCACCGCTGTGTACAACGCTGCCATCCCGTAAAATTGTCACTCTGTCGCAGATCTCTTTTACTTCTGAGAGCTTATGAGAGATATAGATAATCGCTGCACCTTCTGCGCGCAGCTGCCTGATGATTTTAAAGAGAATCTTGGTTTCGGTATCGCTGAGAGGAGCTGTCGGCTCATCTAAAATGATGTAAGCAGCAGATGCAGAAAGGGTTTTTGCAAGTAAGATCAGCTGCTTTTCCTGCAGAGTGCACTCCTGAACGAGCTTGCTGACATTAATGCTGAGGCCAACCCTCTGCAGCAGGTTTTCTGCGTCAGCTTTAAGCTTTCTGTAAGAAATGGCAGCTGACTTCTGATCAGGGATGTTTGCCACGTTTTCATAGACTGTGAGAGTTGGGAAGAGGGCAGTGTCCACTTCCTGAACAACAAACCCAATTCCAGCTTTTTTAGCATCAGAAGGATGATGAAAGACAGAAGCTTTGCCGTCTATGAGAATGGTTCCATGATCGGGCTTGCAGTCACCGGACAGGATTTTCATCAGCGTGCTTTTGCCTGCGCCATTCATTCCGAGAAGCGCATGAACCTCGCCTTTTTTGGCAGTAAAGGAAACGCCTTTTAAGACAGTTGCTTCGCCAAAAGATTTGTATATGTCATCCATGATGAGGGAGCTCATGTTTATTCCCCCTTCGTTTCAAGTGTTTTCATCCATGGTGAAGTGGCTACCGCTGAAGTGCCCCAGCCTGGAACATATTCTGAGAGAGAGTCCATTTTAATAGATTGATCCGGAAGAGCTGATCCTTCAACAAGATGCGGTTCCAAGGAATAAATGTTAGGTGTTTCTTCACCGGCGATCTTTTGATAAGCAAAGCGAACCTGTACGCGGCCGACTTCGGCAGGATCCGTGGCAGCAGTCGCTGCCCATGGGCTGTTTTCCTGCTGCATCAGCTCTAGGTCTTCATCACTTAAGTCAATTCCGTATACTTTAATTTCATCACGGCCGGCTTGCTTGATCGCCCGCGTTGCTCCTTTTGCAAATTCATCCCATGCTGCAAAGACGGCATCAATATCGCCTTTATTAGGATGTTTTTTCAAAATGGCTTCCATCTGTGTTTGAGTATCTAAAGCGGTATTGGCGCTTGCAGTACCAAATTTAGCCACTTCTTTAATGTTTGGATAACGCTGTTTGAACGCTTCATAGATGGTGTGGCGTCTTTCCATTGGCGTAAAGCCGGCGACCCAGACCGTAACGATTTCACCTTCGCCGTTTAAGTCTTCAGCTAATGTTTTAAGTGATTTCCAGGCAAGGCTGTAATCGTCCTGGTCAATGACAGTTACGCCGTCTACATCGATGTCACTGTCAAAGGCTACTACAGGGATTCCTTTGGCTGCAGCTTTTTCTACAGGGCCTTGGAGGGCATCTGCACGGCCGTGGTCAATTAAAATAGCATCAACGTTTTGCGTGATGGCTGTTTCTACATATGTAGCCATTTTTGATAAGTCGTTATCGGCGTTGTAAATTTGGACAGATCCGCCGAACTTTTTGACCTGCTCCTGAACACCGGAGATGTATTGAGAAGAAAATGTTCCAATTGACATCTGCATGATCGCTGCAATTTTCAGCGGTTTTTGCACGGCTTCAGGTACTTCGGTGCTGCCGGAAGCCGCAGCCGTTTCTTCTTTTTTCTCTTCTGCAGCTTTTGGTTCTGTATCGGATGCAGCATCCTGTTCACTTGTGCACCCGGTTAAAAGAAAGACAAACAATGTAAGTAAAATAAATGCCTGCTTAAACCCTTTCACTTTAGAATTCCCCCTTAAATACTTTCTGAATTTCTGAGCTGTAATCACCGGATAAAACGCCTTTTTCTGTAATGATTCCCGTGATCAAATGATGGGGAGTTACGTCAAAAGCAGGGTTGAACACTTTAACGTGATCCGGGGCAATCTGCTGCCCGCCAAAATGCGTAATTTCCTTGGGATCCCGTTCCTCAATTGGAATTTCTGCACCGCTTTTCGTTTCAGTATCAAAAGTAGAAAGAGGTGCGGCTACGTAAAACGGGATTTGAAAGGCGCCAGCTAAAAGAGCCAGGTTATACGTCCCGATTTTATTGGCAGTATCCCCATTTGCCGCAATGCGGTCTGCCCCTACAATGATGGCGGAAATGCCTTTTGAAAAAATCGTGTGTGCAGCCATATTGTCCGTAATCAGCGTCACATCGACATCTGCCTGCAGGAGCTCCCATGTGGTCAGACGCGCCCCTTGCAAAACAGGGCGGGTTTCACATGCATAAACGGATAGACTGATGTTTTTTTCTTTAGCAAGATAGAAGGGAGCGAGAGCCGTGCCGTAACGTGCAGTAGCAATTGATCCAGCATTGCAGATCGTCATGACGGAATCGCCGTTTTTAAAAAGCGGGAGGGCATGCTCACCAATTCTGCGGCACGTTGCTTCGTCTTCTACTTGGATTTGAATGGCCTCATGAAGCAGGTCGGTTTTCGCTTCGTTAACGGAAACGGCACCCTGCACGCTTTTTACAAGCCTGCCAAGGGCCCAGAATAAATTAACAGCAGTAGGTCTTGAGCTTGCAAGATAATCATGATCGCGGTCAAGCAGCAGGTGAAATTCCTCTAAATTCTCGGTTTCATACTGTTTAGCAGCGAGCGCAAGCCCAAAAGCTGCGGTTATTCCGATTGCAGGAGCACCGCGCACTTTTAATGCCTTAATCGCTTCCCAAACGTCTGAAATCGTCTGAAGTTTGATATACTCTGTCACAGCAGGCAGTTTTTGCTGATCAAGCAGGCGGATATACGTTTCTTTCCATTCGACAGAACGGGGAATAATTGTATTTGTAAATGACATGATGAATTCTCCTTATCTGACAGGTACTTGTTTAAAAGATTCTGCAAGGTCGGCAGTCGTTTTAATCGATTGACGATTTTTCACAAGCTTGCTTCCTAAATCAAGCGCACGCTGTTTTGCTTCAATTTTGCGCTCATAAGGCTCGATGGAATCAAGATCCGCTACATGAGCGAGACCGATCGTGCGTCTGATGATTTCAATGCCGGCAAAACCAATTGCATCTTCAAATGCTTTCTCCAGGATAAAAGAAAGATAGCCGTCAACTTTTGCGAAAGCTTCCAGACTGTCATTCTTCCATGCTTTTGAAAATTCTTCTTCAAAAACGGCCCATGCGGTCTCGATATGATCTAAAAGAACCTGCTGATTTGCTTCATCTCTGGAAATGGCGTTCATTAAAAGATTGGCGAAAAAATGTCCAAGATCAAATCCAATCGGACCATAGTAGGCAAATTCAGGGTCAATTACCTTCGTTTCCGTTTCACTTGCAAAAATACTTCCTGTATGAAGATCTCCGTGAACAAGCGTTTCAGCTTCTGTGAGAAATTTATGCTTTAATTTAGCCACTTCAAGCTTTAAATGACTATCATTCCAAATGTTTTCAGCATCCTGCCTCAGCTCTTCTTCAAAGCTGTTTGAATCAGAGTCGAAAAACGGGTCGGTAAAGACGAAATCTTCAGTTATTTTGCAAAGCTCGGGATTCGAAAATTGTTTGACCAGCTGCTTTTTTGCCTGCGGATTCAGTGCAAAATCAGAATTATAGAATAATGTCTTTCCTAAAAATTCGCCGATATGTCTTCCTAATAGCGGGAATTCTCTGCCTTCTATCAATCCGGCTCTAGCAATCTGCAAATGTGAGAGATCCTCCATTGCTGTGATCGCTAAAGTTTCATCCGTGTAGTAAATCTTTGGCACATATGCACTTGCCACTTCAGCCTGCTTCAGCAGGGCGCTGCTTTCGATTCTGGCGCGGTCAAGAGTAAGCGGCCAGCTCTCGCCGATTACTTTTGCATACGGAAGGGCTTGTTTGATGATGATTCCATTTTGATTCTGATTTACAATGTGAAAAACAAGGTTCAAGTTGCCGTCGCCAATTTCCCTGCATGACAGGACACTTTTTTCTTCAAACAACCCCAGTCTGGTGACAAGAGCTACAGCGGCGCTTTCAGTTAACGGTTCATAAGCAGATGATCGATAGTTTGACATGGTTTATAACCCTCCAGTTTTATAATTAGAGGCTTTTCGGGCAATAAGAAAAGCCTCTTCCACAGTGAAAGAGGCTTGAAGGCATAGGCTTCGCACCTCTTATCTGCCAGAAAGAACTTCTTTCTGTTGGAATTAGCACCGTGCCTTGCAGGAGTAATCTCCCCGCGCATAAAAAACTGCGCCCCATTTTACAATGGTTTTACGGTCGGTTGCTGGGCGTCATCGGGCCAAATCCCTCAGCCTACTCTTGATAAGAGATAGTATGAAATTAAAGGTTGGTGATAAAAAAATGTATTCGCACAATTTGGAATTTATCACTTGTTCTGAATGTTAACAGGTATGACGAAAAACTGTCAATACTTTTTTTAAGAGTAAAAATCAGGAAGTCTGTCTTTGAAAATAGGAATTTGTTTCCTGATTTCTTTAACTTTCTCCATCTGAAGGACTGCCGTAAGCGAGGTTTGCTCTGTCCCGGCTTCAGCTAAAATTTCTCCCCACGGATCGATTATCATCGAGTGACCGGCGAATTCATTATTCGGATCACTGCCTGAGCGGTTGCAGGCTACAACAAAACATTGATTTTCAATTGCACGGCTGATCAGCATGGATCTCCAGTGATGCAGTCTTGGGAGCGGCCATTCTGCCACAACGTAAAGGATTTCTGCTCCTTGTGCTGTATGAACGCGGATCCATTCAGGGAATCGAATGTCATAGCAAATCACTCCGGCACTTTGCAGACCGTCAAGCTGAAACAGGCCTTTTTCGGTTCCGCCGTTTAGATAAAGGTGCTCATCCATCAGTTTGAAAAGATGCAGCTTGCTGTATTCATGGTTAAGCTCGCCTTGGCGATTAAAAACATACATCGTGTTCGTGACGCCTGCCTCTGTTTTTTTCGCAACAGAACCTGCCACAATATTAACTTCATATGTTTTAGCCAGACTGCTGACCAGAGCGATTGTTTTGCTGCCGTTTGGGTCTGCGATCTCGTCGAGCCTAGTAAGATCATAGCCTGTTGTCCACAGTTCAGGCAGAACAATTACGTCAGGTTTTTCAGATGCTGCTATTTTTTCTATTTCTTTTTTTACCGTTTCAATATTTGCTTCAGGGTCACCAAAAACAAGGTCTATTTGCAGGCATGCCACTTTTGGATTCATCAATCTTCATCTCCGCCTCGAAAATTTTTCTTTACAAGCTGACTCTAACAATATATGATTTTTCACTAGAATTTCAAGAATTTTTTGAGAAGGTGTAAAACATGAAAAACTTCAATCAATCACAGTTATTAAATAAGCTTCCAAAGCAGTTTTTTGCAAGTCTCGTAGCAAGAGTGAATGCAAGTATCGAAGCGGGACATGACGTTATTAATCTTGGACAGGGGAATCCTGATCAGCCAACACCGCCCCACATTGTTAAGGCTCTTCAGGAGGCAGCGGAAAATCCGGACTATCACAAATATTCCCCGTTCCGCGGACAGAAATTTCTTAAAGAAGCAATTGCGGAATTTTACATGCGGGAGTATGGTGTAACACTTAATGCTGACAAAGAAGTGGCCATTTTGTTTGGCGGAAAAGCGGGGCTTGTTGAAATTCCGCAATGTTTACTGGACCCGGATGATTTAGTTCTCGTGCCGGATCCCGGATATCCTGACTATTGGTCTGGGGTAGAGCTTGCCCGGGCCAGGATGGAATTTATGCCGCTGGTAAAAGATAATCAGTTTTTGCCGGATTATGGGCAACTTTCTGAAGAAGCGAAGAAACAGGCAAAGCTAATGTTTCTGAATTACCCGAACAATCCGACCGGTGCTGTTGCCTCAAAAGAATTCTTTGAAGAAACAGTCGCGTTTGCAAAAGAAAATGAAATTTGTGTGATTCATGATTTTGCCTATGGCGCCATTGGGTTCGACGGAAAAAAACCTGTCAGCTTTTTGGAAGTTGAAGGAGCGAAAGAAACTGGGATAGAAATCTATACACTCTCGAAGACGTATAATATGGCGGGCTGGAGGATCGGCTTTGCGATTGGCAATGAAAGTGTCATTGAAGCGATTAATCTGCTGCAGGATCACATGTTTGTCAGTGTGTTCAGTGCTGTCCAAGAAGCTGCTGCAGCTGCCCTGCTTGAATCACAGAGCTGTGTGGATGAATTGGTGGAGCGGTATGAAAGCAGACGCCATGCATTCATAACTGCTCTTAACGAAATTGGCTGGCAGGTTGAAGCGCCGCCAGGGTCGTTTTTTGCCTGGCTGCCTGTTCCGGAAGGCTATACGTCAGAATCCTTTGCCGAATATCTCCTCCTTCATGCACATGTCTGTGTGGCGCCGGGTGTCGGTTTTGGGAAATTCGGAGAAGGCTATGTAAGGGCAGGACTTTTAACCTCAGAAGAAAGACTGAGAGAAGCAGCAGCACGGATAAAATCTTTGAATTTATTTTAAAATGGCGGTTGACAGTCTTTTGAAAAAATGTCATAATCCAAATTAATTTCAGGTTATTCAGAACATAAAATAAATAAGCCATTCTTATCAAGAGCAGGTGGAGGGACTAGCCCGATGAAGCCCGGCAACCGACTTAAACCAAGGTTTAAGCACGGTGCTAAATCTTGCAGCATTTCGCTGATAGATAAGGATCTTAGCCAAGTCAGATAAGGTCTCTTTTCGATTAGCGGAAAGGGGCCTTTTTTATTTATTTAGAATATATAAAATTTTGCGCATTGATGGCAAACTGAGTCGCCCAGCTCCTCGGCCAGAACAAAAAAGTCAAAACCGGACTTTTCTGCTGATTTTGCCATGCCTGAGCTAAACTGGCGCTTGCGCATTTCTAAAACTGTTATGGAAGGCGGTACAAACATGAGCGGCATTACAGCAACCTATCTCATCCATGATGAAAAAAACTTAGAAAAAAAAGCAGAAGGGATTGCCCTTGGGTTAACCGTTGGGTCCTGGACGGATCTTCCGGAACTGACTCAGATACAATTGAAGCAGCACAAAGGGAAGGTCATCTCTGTAGAAGAATTTGAGGCTGATGATAAGGTTTCAGCTTTTTTAAACAAACGCGTCAAAAAAGGCATCGTTAAAATTTTTTACCCTGGAGTAAATTTCAGCCATGATTTGCCGGCGATTCTTGCGACTGTGTTTGGAAAACTGTCTCTTGACGGCGAAGTAAAGCTTCAGGACCTGGATTTTTCAGAAGATATTCTTGCTGATTTTCAAGGTCCTAAGTTCGGCATCAGCGGCATCCGTGAAAAACTTGGTGTATATGACAGACCTTTGCTTATGAGTATTTTTAAAGGTGTCATCGGACGTGATCTCGCTTTTTTAAAGAATCAGCTTAAAGATCAGGTGCTCGGCGGGGTTGATTTGGTGAAAGACGATGAAATTCTTTTTGAAAATCCGCTGACACCTTTTGACCAGCGGATTACTGCCGGAAAAGAAGTGTTAAACAAGGTTTATGAGGAGACCGGTCATAAGGCGATGTACGCGGTTCATTTATCAGGCAAAACGTATGATTTAAAAGAAAAAGCAAAGCGTGCGGCAGAGCTTGGAGCAGATGCCCTATTGCTAAATGTTTTTGCCTACGGCCTTGACGTGCTTCAAAGCCTGGCAGAGGACAAAGACATCAACATTCCGCTAATGGCTCATCCAGCTGTCAGCGGTGCATTGGCATCATCCTCACTATATGGAATCTCGCATTCTCTTTTACTCGGAAAATTGCTGAGATACAGCGGAGCCGATTTTTCTCTGTTTCCATCCCCTTATGGAAGTGTTGCGCTTGAGCGGGAAGCGGCCCTTTCCATAGGTGCAGCTTGTAAAGAAAACGTGCTCCTGAAGGAAACATTCCCTGTGCCTTCAGCAGGGATTCATCCAGGACTCGTCCCTATCTTAATCCAGGATTTCGGGTTAGATAGCGTGATTAACGCAGGCGGAGGTGTCCACGGACATCCAAACGGCGCTGCTGCAGGCGGAAAAGCTTTCCGTGCAGCGATCGATGCGGCATTACAAGGCATCTCCTTGACTGAAAAAGCAAATGAAAATGCGGATTTGAGAATCGCGCTGGATCTTTGGGGGCAGGTGGAAGTGAGCAAATGAGCAAGCCGATTATCATCTGTGATTTCGACGGAACAATAACAAACAATGACAACATTATTGCCATCATGAAGAAGTTTGCACCGCCAGAATGGAATGCTTTGAAGGATGATGTATTAAGTCAGCGGATTTCTGTCCGGGCAGGAGTAGAGAAGATGTTTCAGCTGATTCCATCAGAGCTGAAATTTGATATTATTCAATACTTGCTTTTTACGGCTCAGCTTCGCGATGGATTCCGTGAATTTGTTCAATATACGGAGGAGGAAGAAATCCCTCTGTATATCGTAAGCGGAGGCATTGATTTTTTTGTTCACCCATTGTTGAATGGCTTGGTTGACAGGGACCGTGTTTACTGCAATGCAGGTGATTTCAGCGGTCAGGCAATTGAAATCTTATGGCCAAACTCATGTGATGATCAGTGCAGCAATGACTGTGGCTGCTGCAAGCCGAGTTTAATCAGGAAGCTTGCTGCTCCTGATCAGGAAGTCATTGTCATTGGTGATTCAGTTACGGATTTAGAGGCTGCAAAACTTGCAGACTTTGTGTTTGCAAGAGATTTTCTTCTGGGAAAATGCCAGTCTTTAGACCTTCCGCATCAGGAATTTACTACGTTCTTTGATGTGATAGATAGACTTAAGAAAAAGCAGGAGGCGGTATCATGAGTCTTTTAAATCAACGCTTGCGCGAGCTTGCAGCGGTTAAACGCGAGCTTGCTGAGAGGGACTGGTTTCCAGGTACAAGCGGAAACCTCGCGATTAAGGTAAAAACGGAGCCGCTCTCGTTTTTAGTGACTTCAAGCGGTAAGGATAAACGGATTGAAACGGATGAAGATTTCCTATTGGTCGATCAGAATGGAGCTGCCCTTGAAGAAACAAAGCTGAAGCCTTCTGCTGAAACCCTGCTTCATGTTGAAATCTATAATCGTACGAACGCAGGCTGCAGCCTCCACGTCCATACTGTTGACAACAATGTCATCTCTGAGCTCTACGGCGATGACGGCGGCGTTACGTTTAAAGGACAGGAAATCATTAAAGCATTTGGTCTTTGGGAAGAAGATGCAGAGTGGCATATTCCGATTATTGAAAATGCGGCTCATATACCGGATCTCGCAGCTGACTTTGGCAAGTATGTGAACGGAAACTCCGGTGCTGTTTTGATCCGCAATCATGGCATTACCGTTTGGGGCAAAGATGCTTTCGAAGCCAAAAAAGTGCTGGAAGCATGTGAATTTCTATTTTCCTATCATTTAAAAGTCCTATCTTTAAAACAAGCTAAATCGCTCACATTAAGAGCTTAACAATAGGAGGAATTATAATGGCAACGATACGATTACAGGAAACAAATGAAAGAATCGCTGATCAAAAGGCGGTAGCTGCCTTTCTTGAGTCTCAAGAAGTCATTTATGAGCACTGGGATATCGAGAAGCTGCCGGAAGCTTTAAGAGAGAATTACAGTCTTGCTGATGAGCAAAAAGAGGAAATTCTGCAAGTATTCAAGGATGAAATCGCAGACATCTCAGAGCGTCGCGGCTACAAGGCACAGGATGTCATCTCTTTATCTGAGAGCACGCCGAATCTTGATCAACTATTGAAAAATTTTCAGCAGGAGCATCATCACACAGATGACGAAGTACGCTTCATCGTCAGCGGCCACGGCATATTCATCATTCAGGGAAAAGACGGCTCATTTTTTGATGTTGAACTCAACCCCGGCGACTTAATCTCCGTACCGCCAAACATACGCCACTACTTTACTCTTCAGGAGGACCGCAAAGTTGTCGCAGTCCGCATTTTCGTTACATCTGAAGGCTGGGTGCCAATTTACGAAAAAGAAGAGCAGCAGGCATAATTGGAAATCCTCTTCGCCTTGATGGTGAAGGGGGTTTTTTTATTCTGAAAGTAAAGGATTTTAGTCAGCAGAACAAGAATGAATGAGCCGAATAGGACATCAGCTGCACAGAATGATTTAAAATAAACTTTGACTTATGTAATTTGGATCAAGGAGGAGAAAAACGTTGTGAAGCGAGCACAATATGAATCCAATCGAACATAATTAACAGCACTAAAATCCTTAAGCTGGATGCAAGAAAATGAGCAGGGCCAGGAGGAAATTCAAAATCATTTTAATTTTCTTTACTCTCTGATGTTTCTATGGTAAATTTTCAACAATAAATAAGCATAAAAGGGAGGATTGGAAAGATGAAGATTCGCTACAATTTCGTGAAAAAAGAGGATGTAAGATACTGTAAGGCGGAAAGCACGGTAAAGGAAGCTTATGAATTGCTGAAGGAGTCAGGGTATCGGAGCATTCCCGTTCTTAGAGAGAATGGCACAGTGTTTGCCGGCTTAATCTATAAAGTTGATCTCCTGGATCATTATGTAGAAAAGGAGGGCAAGGATGAGGATTCGATCGAGGCTCTGATTCAGGATCAGGATGCTTTTGTTTATGAAGAGGATTCATTCTTTAAGACATTCCTTACCATCAGACGTCTTCCATTTTTAGCTGTGCTGAATGATAAAGAGGAATTTTCAGGCATTATTACGCATGGTAATGTCATGGATGTACTTGAGGATTCGTTTGGAATGAAGACAGGCGGTTATATTCTGACAGTCGGCACGAAAGAGCATAAAGGCGCGATTAAAGATCTTGTCTCAACGATTAAGGATGTGAACATCGAAGGACTCCTGACACTCGATAATGGCGATACATATTTAAGAAGAATCATCATCAATCTCTCCCATGACGTTTCTGAGAAAAAGCTGAATAAAATAATTAAGAAGCTGGAAGAAAAAGATTTCCGGGTAACGTCAGTTGATGATGTGAATCTCGGGGAAAAAGTATTAACAAAGTAAAAGGAATTTCATTAAAAAACAGCAGCCGAGCTATTCGATCTGCTGTTTTTCTTTGCCAATAAAGTTGTTTATGCCTTTTAATATTGGACATAGCAGCAAAAATGATTGAATATTCTACAAATTTTGACAAACGTTATGGCGTGTGTTTAGCTGAAAGTCTGGAATAATCCAGTCAAATGTCCAGTTCTGCAGCTGCTGAAGAAACAGTAGAAAAAGCTGATAAATTTGGTCATGAAGCAGATCCTTATTAAAGAGCCTGAGAGCTCTTTTTTCTTTTATAATAAATCCGGCATTATTTGTTTAAACTCTCGCAAATTCGGGAAAAACTTGGTATTAAATAAAATTAACAAAATTGTCATATTATTTCTCAATATTATTGTCGAATATTGCTAATCTATTTACAAGTATAGAAGTATCTGTAATAATTTATTTGTATATTTATTCCCAATATAGATACTTAAGAGATGAGGCGGAGGGAAGAAAATGACAATTGAAATGAGCAAGTCTCAATTATTGGCAAGTATTGATTCTAAACGCAAGGAAATGATCGATACAGCAAGAGCAGGCGGATATACGTGCGAGGGCGCTGTTCAATGCAGTCAGGAATTGGACATGCTGCTAAATAAATATCAGCAAATTCTTTTTGAAGAAGAAAATAAAACGAATCCACCATTTCTGCAATTTATTGAGTCTATGAAGAAATGGACGGCAAGAGATGGCTTAACTATATAAAAAACCTAATACTCGCGGGAGAAACAGGCTCCGTTTTTTGAGTGGAAAAACTGAACATAGTTGAAAAAGGGTACTAAATTGCACAGCAATTTGTACCTTTTTTTATTGTTATTTTAACATCTTGGTGTGCTGAAGAATAAGGGGAGAGCGGTTTTACGGACTCAGCATGCCTGCCCAAAGCTAGTTTGAACGTTTTCAGGTACTATCTGCACATATGATTCCCTAAAATCTAAGAGTAGTTCTGTTTGAGGAATCAATCGTGCTCTATGATTCCCTAAAATCCAAGAGCAGATCTATTTGAGGAATCAATAGCGCTCTATGATTCCCTAAAATCCAAGAGCAGATCTATTTGAGGAATCAATAGCGCTTTATGATTCCCTAAAATCCAAGAGCAGATCTATTTGAGGAATCAATCGTGCTCAATGATTCCCTAAAATCCAAGAGCAGATCTATTTGAGGAATCAATAGCGCTTTATGATTCCCTAAAATCCAAGAGCAGATCTATTTGAGGAATCAATCGTGCTCAATGATTCCCTAAAATCCAAGAGCAGATCTGTTTGAGGGATCAATCGTACTCTATGATTCCCTAAAATCCAAGAGCAGATCTATCTGAGGAATCAATCGTGCTCAATGATTCCCTAAATTCAAAGAGTAGTTCTATTTGAGGAATCAATAGCGCTCTATGATTCCCCAAAATCCGAGAGAGGTCCAGTTTGAGGAATCAACCGCCATTCCAATTGGCATATGAATTAACGGGAAACAAAATGAATTTTGTTCAATTCTTAATATAAATATAAAAACGCCCAGATAGATAAATCGGGCGTTTTATTGTGCTATTCACTTAACCAAATAACCTGATATTTTACTTGCCAACTTGAGAAAAGCGTTTTCGCATCCAAAAACCCGTTACTCGCGGGGGTATTTGGTTTGATTATATGTTTTGGAGCTTTTCTTATAAGGCTTCAATCAGTACGATCATAAAGAGAATGCCGAGAATAAATGAATAGGTCGCATTCCGCTCGTTGCCGTCCCCGTGGCTTTCGGGAATCAATTCTTTATAGATGATGAACAGCATGGCTCCCGCTGCAAAAGACAGACCATAAGGTACAAGGTTTTCTACAAATGAAGTTAAATAAAAACCAAGCAGCGAAGTGACAATTTCAACAGCACCTGTCATCGTCGCGATTAGCAAGGCTTTAAATTTGCCGATATTCTGGTTAATAAGGAACAGGGCAACCAAAAATCCTTCTGGAGCATTTTGAAGCCCGATGGCGAAAGCGATCAAATTTCCAGTTTCACTTTGATCTGATGCGTAGCTTACACCAACTGATAATCCTTCAGGCAGATTATGCAATGTGATGGCAGCAACAATCAGCATTGCCTTTTGGTCAAATTCGATTCCGTATCTCGAATGTTCAAGATCGATGTGGGGGATTTTCTTTTCAAGTGTTGTTAAAACAAGCACGCCCAGAAAAAGTCCCGCACAAACCTGAAATACTCCACCCTGGTTCAGTGCCTCAGGCAGAAGACTCATCATTGATGCCGCCATCATGATGCCTGCTGTAAAGGCGAGAAGGATATCTCTCCATCTATGCGTAATGGTTTTTTGAAGAAACAGAATGGGAAGTGCTCCAAATCCTGTTGCTAGAGCTGATAACGTACTGCCGATTAAAACCTCAGTCATGGTTGAACTCCTTTTCGTGCATGTATGTAATAGCCATATTATAGCCGAAAAAAAACCAAAAAAGATAGCGAAAGGATTCATTCTTGTTTTTTCGCCATATGAGGTTATTTTTTTCAGCAAATTATTATATTTCTGCTAATAATCACAAAGATATAGAAGGAAATGATCCATCTTGTCGGTTAATGTCGATAGGTGAACACTTCTCTCCCTTTACGATTTTTGAAATTTCTGATAAGTTAAAGACAAAGGAATTTCATCATGTACAGCAGGGGGAATAGGGATGCAATATCGAAGGCTAGGCAGATCAGGGTTAAAAGTGAGTGAAATCAGTCTTGGAAGCTGGCTTACATTCGGCAAAACAGTTGATGAGCGGTCAGCAGCAGACATAATTCATAAGGCGTATGAAGCGGGAATCAACTTTTTCGACAGCGCGAATGTGTATGAGCGCGGAAAAGCAGAAATTGTCATGTCAAGGGCACTTAAGTCGTTTCCAAGGGATTCATATGTTCTGACGACAAAAGCTTTCTGGCCAATGGGGGACGGGCCGAACGATAAGGGGTTATCAAGAAAGCATATTATGGAACAGGTCCATGCAAGCTTAAAGAGGATGGATCTTGAATATGTCGATATTTTTTACTGTCACAGATATGATCATGAAACACCGCTTGATGAAACATTGCGGGCAATTGATGATCTTATTCGCCAAGGGAAGATCTTATATGCAGGAGTCAGCGAATGGACGGCAGCGCAAATACAGGAAGCCATGAGTGTGGCTGACCGCTACCTGCTTGACCGGATCATTGTGAATCAGCCGCAGTATAATATGTTACACCGTGATATTGAAGAAGAAATTATTCCAATGTGCGAAAATGCCGGCGTTTCACAAGTTGTGTGGTCACCGCTTGCACAGGGGATTTTAACAGGGAAATATAAAGAAGGTTTAATCCCTCAGGGGAGCCGTGCATCCGGTGAAAACGTGAATTCATGGATGAAGAAAATCCTGAATGATATGGTGAACCGAAAAGTGGAGCTTCTGGATCAGCTTGCAAAGGAACACGACATCACACTTGCCCAGCTTGCTCTTGCCTGGACGCTGAGGCAGCATAATGTGGCAAGCACCCTTGTCGGTTCTTCCCACCCGGAGCAGATTATTGAAAACGCGAAGGCTTCAGACGTTGCATTAGGGTATAATGCGCTGCAGCGTATTGAAGAGATCTTAACGAGCTGAAGAAGTACATATTAACAAGCGCCATGGTCAAGCTCCGATAGGCGGAGCCGTGCTGACCGGTAGTTAGGCGCTTCCTCTTGCCATAAATGCGGAAATTTTTAATTCATCTAACTAAAAAAAGAGTGAAAAGCATCTGCTTTTCACTCTTTTTCTGATAAAGGAAGAATAATCGTCACTTTCGTCCCTTTATCTAAAACACTGTCAATGGCGATCGTGCCTTTGTACATAGAGATAATGCGCTTGCATACGACAAGTCCGAGCCCTGTGCCGGTATCTTTCATGGTAAAGAAAGGGTGAAAGATTTTTGAAATGACATCTTCCGGTATGCCTTTTCCCGTGTCGATTACTCTGATTACAGCGAAATCTTCCTGTTTTTGCACTTCAATGGTTAATCTGCCTTCATTTTTGTCGATTGCTTCTAAGGAATTTTTCGCTAAATTCAGCAGCACCTGTTTGATATGATCCTTTGTGCAATTAATTAGCAGAGGTTCTTTATATAACCGGATATCCATTTCTGTATTATAAAGGTTAGCTTCAGACCCCAGCAGCGGAGATAATTCAAGCACGATCGCATTAATATCATGGTCTGCGTGGTGATGGGCAGTCGGTTTCCCGAGCACTAAAAATTCGCTGACAATTTCATTAATGCGCTGGATCTCTTTATCGATGACAGAAAAATAAAATTGATCTTCAGAGTCCTTGTATTTCTCCTGCAAAAGCTGAATGAACCCTTTTATACCTGTCAGCGGATTTCTGATTTCGTGGGCAGTGCTAGCTGCAAGCATTCCGACAAGCTCTACTTTTTGAGCATCTATTTGGCTTTGTTCAATTAAAGCTCTTCTTTTTAAGAGGAAATTTTGAATGAGAATAAAAATGATATTTAAGATTCCGAATGTGATCAGCATGTAAATGATCATGTCTTTTGCATTTTTAAGACTTATTTCTGAATCAGGCACACCCTCAAGCTTCCACGCAATCTGATCAAGGTAAACCCGGACAGGCTCCAATTTTGATAGCTCATTTTCGCTGCCGGATGCAAAAAGTACATGATTGCTTTCATTTACTACATTAATATGCAATCTGGGACTGATGACGTTCATGATATTTTTAAGATAATCTACTTTTAAAGCTGCTACTAATAAGTTTGTTACTTCGCCTTTCTCATTAAAAATGGGGGTGCAAATGGAAACAATATATCCTCCGGTAATATTTCCGAAGTAGGCGTCTGATACAGTCGATTGTTTAGTCGCAATGGCACTTCTGAAAAAAGCCCGGTTTTGAAGGTTGACTGTTTTCATCAATTTTCTGGAACCGGCAGTAATGTCACCGTTCTTATGAACAAAATAAAGTCCTGAAAAACGCGGTTCCTGGTCATACGCCTGCATGAGCACACGCCGAATTTTATCCTCGTCCTTTTCTTCTTCAAGCACAAGCGCCATCGATTCCAGCCTTGCTTTTGTATCTTGAATTAAATTATCGATCTGATTTTTATGAATGTTGATCATGAATGCTGCTTCAGAACGATGGAGATCCATCACTTTGTCTTTTTGGTAAAAATAAATGCATGTATTGATTAGAAGGGATGGAATCAGCACGATCAGAAAATAGATCGATGCTTTTTTTAATCGATTAGGATCTTTCAGCAAAGTTATCGCCCCAAATAAAAGATTGCCCGATTAAGAGCATACTATTCGAATTATAAACCATTTAATTTGAATGTACTAGGAATGAAAGCTGAATTCCGCTCGAAACTAAAAGCGCGTTTCTTCTATTGTAGAGAAAGGGGATATTCGGTATGATGGAAAGAAAAGGGAGGGGTTTCTCATAGAAACAGTGAGACTGACAATCTTGCAGACGAGTGACATTCATGGTCATATTCTTCCGCTAATATACAGCACAAATGAGGAACAATGCCTGGGTCTTGCAAAAATTTCAACGGTCATCAAAAAAGAGAGGAACGAACATGATAACGTCCTTCTTATTGATAATGGAGATTGCATCCAGGGAACCCCGCTTACATACTATTATGCGAAAAAAGCTGCAGATCAGAAGAACCCTGTCATAGCGGCTATGAATGCGCTTGGCTATGATGCAGCGGTAATCGGCAATCATGAGTTCAACTACGGCAGTGATTTTTTAAAAAAAGCTGCGGATCAATCTGAATTCCCATGGCTGTCAGCTAATATCAAAGAAAACGGAGAGCCATTATTAGGCAAACCTTATATAATGAAGAATTACTGCGGTGTAAAGGTTGCGGTGCTGGGGGTAACAACACATTATATCCCGAACTGGGAAGATCCGAAGCATATAAAAGAGCTCTCCTTTCACGATGCTTTTCAATCGGCCAAACATTGGACTGAATATATTAGGAAGAATGAGTTGCCTGATCTTCTCATCGTCTCATACCATGGCGGTTTTGAACGTGATCTTAAGACGGGAGAACCGACAGAAGTGCTTACAGGCGAGAATCAGGCCTATCAATTTTGCCATGAGATTGAGGGGATTGATGTCTTGCTCACCGGTCATCAGCATCGCTCCATTTCAGGTGAAATAAACGGAGTAACGGTGATTCAGCCTGGCTTTAATGGACGTTTTGCCGGAAAAATTGAGATCACCTTCTCGGTTAATGATAACGGAACATGCGTTAAAGAGAAATCACCAATGCTTGTAGACCTAACTATGATTGAAACAGATCAGAGCATAATAGAATTAATTCAGCCTTTCGAAAGAGAGACACAAAAGTGGCTGGATCAGCCAATTGGAAAGATCAACGGGAACATGCTGATCGAAGACCCTTTCGCAGCACGCATGGTGAAAACAGCTTTTATAGAATTTATTAATAAGGTACAAATGGATGCATCAGGCACGGAAATCTCAAACACGGCTCTTTTTGATAATTCATCAAGAGGCTTTCCTGAAAATCCGACCATGCGAGACATAGTTTCAAACTATATCTATCCGAATACCTTGAAGGTGCTGCGTTTGAAAGGGAGGGACATAAGAGCCGCTCTTGAACGTTCAGCCTCATATTTTATGTGCGGAGAGGACGGCGCAGTTATTGTGAATCCGAAGTTTCAGGATCCGAAGCCTCAGCACTATAACTATGACATGTGGGAAGGAATTGAGTACATACTTGATGTCTCAAAACCAATCGGCGAGCGGGTCGTGCTTCTTGAGAAAGAAGGAAAGCCGCTGGAACATGATGGGGAATATGACGTTGTAATGAATAATTACAGGGCCTCAGGCGGAGGAGAATACACAATGTTCAAAGGAAAAGAAGTCATTAAAGAAGTTCCTGTTGATATGTCTGAGCTGATTGCGAACCATTTACTTGAGAAAAAAGAAGTACAAGCTTCTCTCAATCATAATTGGAAGGTCATTTGTTCTTAAAATCACTCTGCTATATTGACATTTCAGCTTTCATTTTGTATCATTATTATTTAGAATTCAAGATATTTAGTTATCGAAGGATTGATGAAAATGAAAGAACAAGAGCAAATCGAACAATCGTTAAAATTATTTATCGTTTTATCCCGTGCACACCGCGCGATAAATGATCAAGTGAATAAACACATCTCAAGCTTCGGGCTGAACCCAACAGAATTTGCCGTGCTTGAGCTCCTTTATCATAAGGGAGAACAGCCCCTTCAGCAAATTGGCGGGAAGATTCTATTAGCAAGCGGAAGCATCACATACGTAGTCGACAAGCTTGAACAAAAAGAACTGCTTGTCCGAAAAGCATGTGACAAGGACCGCCGCGTTACCTTTGCTCAAATTACGGATAAAGGCAAGAAATTGATCGAGAGTATTTTTCCATCTCATCAAGAGCGGTTAGATGAAATTGTCGGCATTCTGACATCAGAAGAAAAGCAGATCGTTATTGATCTTATAAAAAAAGTCGGCTATCATGCACGGGATCTTCAAGATTAAAACACTTTCTAAATAGGAAGTGTTTTTTTTTTTTGGAGAGATGGCGATTTCTGCAGTTAGCCGGAATGTGTGACTGGAATGGACTCCTCAATTTTTTCCATTCGGTTAAAATCTTTTTCTGGCCAGCCCTTGGGTAATCCAGTTCTGAATATGGACTATATCAGCCGCAATATCATTCACACGCCGGATGTATGTACGTCAAGCCTCCTAATTGGCCTCGCCGGTGGGCCATTACAGTTCATCTTTCAATAAAAAAGTGTCCACATTGGACACTTTTTTACTGGTTCTGCTCAATCGGAAGAATCAAAATCTCGACCCTGCGGTTTTTTTGCTGGCCTTCTTTTGTTTTGTTGTCTGCAACTGGATTGTACTCCCCAAACCCTTTTGCTGAGAAGGCTCTAGGATCAAGCTGCCCGTTTTCAAGCAAAAGCTTCATGAAATTTACAGCGCGCATTACACTTAAGTGCCAATTAGATTCAAACTCCGCGTTCTGGATCGGCACGTTGTCTGTGTGACCGCTGACGATAATATTGCGAGGAGGATTCATGACTAATAGCTTTGAAATTTCCTTCGCCAGCTGTTCATCTTTCTTGCGGATGGAGGAATTGCCCGAATCAAAAAAGATATCATTTAAAATGGTAATGAGAAGACCTTCATCCGTCAGAGTGGTTTTTAATTGTGTTTCAAGACTGTTGGCAGCAATATAGGCATTCACTTTTTTCTGAATTTCTTTTAATTTCTCCTGCTCGAGTGTTTCCTGCTTTTCTTTATCCGGATTCTTTTCCTTCTCTTGATCCAGCTTTTCCATCTCACCGTCAGGGATCGGACTTGGATATTCAAGTACGCCTGTTCCGCCTGTGAACGTGCTGTTGAACGCCCGGGCAAGCATTTGGAATTTCTGTGCGTCTACTGAGCTCATCGCAAAAAGGACAATGAAGAGGGCAAGCAATAGCGTTAATAAATCCGCATAGGGCAAAAGCCAGGATTCATCAACATGCTCTTCCTCGTTTTTCTGTTTTTTCTTTCTAGCCATTTAACCTCTCTCCTTCAACGAAAAGCTGTTTTCTTTCGTGTGCAGGAAGGTAGGTGGCAAGCTTTTGTTCAATGGCTTTCGGGGCCTGACCTTCAAGAACAGATAACACTCCTTCAATCATGACGTGCTTTACTTTTGCTTCCTGCCTGGATTTTCTTTTGAGTTTATTTGCAAAAGGATGCCACAAAACATATCCCGTGAAAATCCCCATGAGGGTTGCTACAAATGCTGCTCCAATCGCTTTCCCTAATTCATCCGTATTATCCATATGTGAAAGAGCAGCGATTAATCCGACAACTGCTCCAAGTACTCCAAGGGTAGGGGCGTATGTGCCTGCCTGTGAAAAGATGGATGCTCCTGCTGAGTGGCGTTCTTCCATGGCATCAATTTCTTCCGTCATGACATCCCGGATAAATTCAGCATTTTGTCCGTCAACAGCCATGCTCAGCCCATTTTTTAAAAATGAATCTTCAACATCCGAAATCTTAGCTTCAAGTGCAAGCAGCCCTTCTTTTCTCGCAATCTGGGCCCATTCGGAAAACATGGGAATCAGTTCTTGAATGCTGTGTGATTGCTGCTCCTTAAAAATAACGCCGAAGAGCTTCGGCACTCTTTTAATCTCGCTTGTGGGAAATGCGGTTACGACAGTAGCGATCGTTCCGGCAATTATAATCAGCAATGCAGCCGGATTCAGCAGGACAGCCGGGCTGACACCCTTCATAAACATGCCGACACCAACTGCGACAAGGCCTAAAATTAATCCAATAAGCGACGTTTTATCCATATTCTCACCAAATCTTTCTTTCGTTACGTTTTGTTACTGTTTATATCGTCATCTTTTTATGAACTTTAAGCGCATATTGAAAAGAGAAAGAGAGGAATCATGGCTTTTTTCGCGAATTAAGAGGAGGGAAAGTTATTATTTTAAGAGAAAGTGGGGAAATACATATGAATTTTCAGGAATACGAATACAAAAGACCGGTTAAGGAAGAATTTGAAGCAGCGTTTCATAAGGCGCTTGAATTATTTAAGCAGGCAGAAAGCTTAGAAAAGCAGGAAGCGGCGCTTGATCAGCTGAATGTCATCCGCGGCAACCTTTCTACAGCCTTCAATCTTTGCTACATCCGCCATACGATTGATACAAATGATGAGTTTTACAAAGAAGAGCAGGACTATCTTGATGAGCTTGAACCGCATATTAAAGCAATGGATACGGAGTTTTACAAAGCGCTTGTCAGCTCAAATTTCCGCAATGAATTGGAAGAGAAATACGGGAAACAGCTTTTTGCCCTTGCTGACGCCCAGATGAAAACATTCTCCCCTGAAGTACTTGAAGATCTGCAAAAAGAAAACAAACTCGCGACAGAATATACGAAGCTTGTTGCCTCTGCAAAAATTGAGTTTGACGGAAAAGAATACACACTCGCACAGCTTGAACCGCTGCTTGAATCAAAAGAGCGCGACAAGAGAAAACGTGCATCAGACGCATACTTTGGCTTTTATGCTGAAAATGGAGAAAAATTCGATGAGATTTTTGACAAGCTCGTAAAAGTCCGGACACTCATTGCAAAGAAATTAGGCTTTGCGAATTTTGTGGAGCTTGGCTACGAAAGAATGCAGCGCATTGATTTTAATGCAGACATGGCGAAGAACTTCCGTGATCAGATCAAGGAATACATCGTGCCGATGGCCTCTCGATTAAGAGAACGCCAGCAGGAACGTTTAGGGCTTGATACTCTTGCTTTTCCGGATGAAAAGCTTCAATTTACAACTGGAAATGCTACTCCTAAAGGGGATGCAGAGTGGATTATCGAGAATGGGAAAAAGATGTATGAAGAGCTGTCGGGAGAAACAAATGAATTCTTTGATTTTATGATTGAACGGAATCTGATGGATCTGCTTGCTCAAAAAGGAAAAGCAGGCGGCGGATACTGCACATATATTGAAGATTACAAAGCTCCATATATCTTCGCGAACTTTAACGGTACAAGCGGAGATATTGATGTTTTGACACACGAAGCAGGTCACGCATTCCAAGTGTATATGAGCCGTCATTTCAATTTATCTGAATATCACTTCCCAACACATGAGGCTTGTGAAATTCATTCCATGAGCATGGAATTTTTCACTTGGCCTTGGATGGAAACCTTCTTTAAGGAAGATACGGAAAAGTATAAATTCAGCCATTTAAGCGGAGCTCTGTTATTCTTGCCATATGGTGTAACTGTCGATGAGTTCCAGCATTTCATCTATGAAAATCCGGATGCCACTCCAAAGGAACGCAAACAGGCATGGAGAGAGATTGAACGGAAATACTTGCCGCACCGCAATTACGAGGATAACGAATTCTTGGAAGAAGGCGGATTCTGGCAGCGTCAGGGACATATCTTTAATTCTCCTTTCTATTATATTGACTACACACTTGCTCAGATTTGTGCGCTGCAGTTCTGGAAAAAGATGCATGAAAATAAAGAACAGGCATGGGCGGATTATCTCCATCTCTGCAAACAGGGTGGAAGCCAATCATTCCTGGAATTAGTAAAGACTGCGAACTTGATCTCACCTTTTGAAGATGGATGTGTACAATCGGTCACAGGCGACATTCGAGAGTGGCTTGAGAATGTGGATGACAAAAACCTTTAATGTAAATGCCGTCAGCATATGCTGGCGGTTTTTTCGTTTGTTAGTCGGACAAAAGATCAGTATAAAGAATGAATTCAAACTCTCGCACTTCTTTTAAAATTAAGAAAAGAGAGGAGAGATGGAAATGAAATTTGTGCATGTGCAGTTAGAGTGTAAACATCTTGAAGAAATGAAAGAATTCTACACGGGTATTTTAAAGATGAGATTAACAGATGAAAAAAAGGATCGTTTTACCGTGAAAGCAGGTTTGAGCA
Organism: Metabacillus dongyingensis; assembly: GCF_019933155.2. NCBI lineage: Bacteria > Bacillati > Bacillota > Bacilli > Caryophanales > Bacillaceae > Metabacillus > Metabacillus dongyingensis. The sequence continues at coordinate 1,838,198 of NZ_CP082944.1, forward strand.
GCTTAACTTTTATAAAAGCAGAAAACCGTGCCTATTATCATTTATGCTTCAGAACAAATATATCGTTTTTTGACGTCATGTTTAAGGAATTAGAGAGTCTTCTGCTGCAAAATGAAGAAGGCGAAGTGAGCTTATACTGGAAAGGAAAACAGGCTTATTTTCATGATCCTGAAGGAAATGTGCTTGAAATGCTTGAAAGGACGGAGGCTCCAGATCATCTGTTAGACTGGCATGATGCATTTGAAGTTGGGCTGCCATGTGAAAATATTGACGAAATGCGGAAGGAAATAGCTTTTTTGACTAATCAATATGGGGCTGAATCTGACTCGTTCGCTTTTTTCGGAAATGGTGATGGCTCTGTCGTTGTGGTGAAAGAAGGCAGGCACTGGTACCCGACACAAAGAGGTTCAGAGATTCACCCGATTGTACTTGAAGTCGAGGATAAGGCTGAGTTTGTGTACAGACACCCAGTATATCCTTATAAAATTATTGCAAAAAAAGAGTGCTGAATTCCTCCAAGTCAGCACTCTTTCCATTTTATTTATCATTTACAGAAATCTCATCATCTGTAATTTCTACAACAAGTTCTGTGATCTCATTGCCTTCAAGCAAGATGTCAGCAATTGAATCTTCTACATGCTCTTGAATCACTCTGCGGAGCGGACGTGCACCGAACGCAGGATGATAGCCGAGTTCGGCAATTTTTTCTTTCGCCTCATCAGTGATGCTGAGCGTTACTTTTTGTTCTGCCAAAGCAGTTTTCAAATCATCCAGCATAATATCGACGATTTCAAGCAGATGCGGTTTTTCAAGTGATTTGAATTCAATGATGCTGTCAAAACGATTCAGAAACTCGGGTTTAAAGAATGAGCCTAGAGAGCTTAATAAAGAACTTTCATTTAAGGCATCATTGCTTCCGAATCCGACAGTTATTTTCTTATGGCCGATGCCGGCGTTGCTTGTCATGATGATGACAGTGTCTTTAAAGCTGACCGTTCTGCCCTGGCTGTCTGTAAGTCTGCCATCTTCCATCACTTGAAGGAACATGTGCTGGACATCAGGATGAGCTTTTTCAATTTCATCAAGCAGGATGATGCTGTATGGGTTCCGGCGGACTTTTTCAGATAATTGTCCAGCTTCTTCATGGCCAACGTAGCCAGGAGGGGAACCAATGATTTTAGAAATCGAATGCTTCTCCATGTATTCACTCATATCAAGACGGATGAGTGAGTCGCGAGAACCAAACAGTTCAGAGGCAAGGGTTTTTGTCAGCTCTGTTTTCCCGACCCCGGTCGGGCCCACAAACAGGAAGGACCCGATTGGTCTTTCTTTGGACTTTAATCCTGCACGGCTGCGGCGAATGGCTTTGGCTACTTTTTTAACAGCCTCGTCCTGACCGATTACTTTTCCTGATAGTTTAATCTCAAGGTTTTTCATCTGAGCCTGCTCGTCTTCCTGAAGTTTGCCTACTGGTATACCCGTCTTCTTTTCAATGATGGCCTGAATATCTGCAAGGTCGACTACAGCTTTAACAGGAGTCTGCATTTTCTCAAGCTTGAGCTCTTCATCGCGCAATTTGGCAGCAAGCTCGTAGTTTTCTTCCTTCGTTGCCTGAGCTTTTTTACTGGCGATTTCAGCTAATTGACCGCTGATGTCTTCGCCGCCGACTGCCTGAAGGTTCTTTTTCGAACCTGCTTCATCAAGCAGGTCAATCGCTTTGTCAGGCAAGTAACGATCCTGGATGTAGCGGTTTGACAAGGTTACAGTCGCTTTAATGGCTTCTTCGGTATACGTAACCTCATGGTATTTTTCATATTTATCCTGAATGCCTTTTAAGATTTCAACGGCTTTTTCAAGGGACGGCTCTGATACCATGACTGGCTGGAATCTGCGTTCAAGCGCTGCATCTTTTTCGATTTGACGGTACTCTTTTAAAGTCGTTGCACCTACAACCTGCAGCTCTCCGCGTGCAAGAGCAGGTTTTAAAATATTGCCTGCATCCATTGATCCTTCGGCAGACCCTGCACCTACAAGAAGATGAATTTCATCAATAAACAAGATGATGTTTTTCTTTTGCTGAAGCTCAGAAATCAGCTGTTTCATTCTTTCCTCAAATTGGCCCCGTATGCCAGTGTTTGCAACTAGTGAAGCCACATCAAGCAAGTATACTTCCTTGTTTTTCAGCTTAGCAGGGACATCGCCTTCTGCAATTTTAAGCGCAAAGCCTTCTGCTACAGCCGTTTTGCCTACTCCTGGTTCACCGATTAAAACGGGGTTATTCTTATTTCTTCTGTTCAGAATTTCAATTAATCTTTCGACCTCTGCATCTCTTCCAATAACAGGATCAATGACTCCTGCTTTTGCAGCTCGCGTTAAATTGCGGCCTAATTGGTCAAGAAGACCATTGCCTCCATGTTTATGAGTTTGACCTTCTGCACCTTGCTGGAATGGCTGAGAAGAAGGAACATTTCCGAATGATCCGCTTGGAACAGAGCTTCTATATTGTGCATAACAATCTGTGCAGAGCAGCACTTGCTGACGCTCCTGATTAATTTGAAGAGTTAAATGAACAGATGCTTTCTTAGCTTGACAGTGTTGACATAGCATAGTGAAAACCTCCTGATATATAATTTGACTTTGACTATCTTTGACTATTTAGGTGGTAAAAAATCACCTCATAGGATGATCTTGATTCATATTATAGTTTGACCTTATTTGACTTTCAAGTATTTTGCTTAAAATTTTATAAGTTAAATCGGAAATCTCATCAGGCTCTAAGTCGAAGCGTTTCGTGATTAGCTTCATAACTGAATTTGCAGCACTAAATGTGGGCTTCGACACGAGTTAAGTGCATCAAAACTGAATATGCGGCACTAAATGTGGGTTCCGACACGAGATAAGTGCATCATAACCGAATATGCGGCACTAAATGTGGGTTCCGACACGAGATAAGTGCTTCGTATCCGAATATGCGGCACTAAATGTGTGCTCCGACACAAGATAATTGTGTCATAACCGAAAATGCAGCACTAAATGTGTGCTCCGACAAGAGTTAGTGCGTCATAACCGAATATGCGGCACTAAATGTGAGCTCCGACCCGAGTTAAGTGCAACATAACCGAATATGCAGCACTAAATGTGGGCTCCGGCAAGAGTTAGTGCGTCATAACCGAATATGGCGGCACTAAATGTGTGCTCCGACACAAGTTAAGTGCGTCATAACCGAAAATGCGGCACTAAATGTGTGCTCCGACCCGAGTTAAGTGCATCATAACCGAAAATGCAGCACTAAATGTGTGCTCCGACACAAGTTAAGTGCGTCATATCCGAAAATGCAGCACTAAATGTGTGCTCTGACACAAGTTAAGTGCGTCATAACCGAATATGCAGCACTAAATGTGTGCTCGGACATGAGATAAGTGCGTCATAACCGAAAATGCGGCACTAAATGTGTGCTCCGACACAAGATAATTGTGTCATAACCGAAAATGCAGCACTAAATGTGAGCTCCGACACTAGATAAGTGCGTCATAACCGAATATGCGGCGCTAAATGTGTGCTCCGACACAAGATAATTGTGTCATAACCGAAAATGCAGCACTAAATGTGAGCTCCGACAAGAGTTAGTGCGTCATAACCGAATATGCGGCACTAAATGTGAGCTCCGACCCGAGTTAAGTGCAACATAACCGAATATGCAGCACTAAATGTGGGCTCCGACACGAGTTAACTGCGTCATAACCGAATATGCGGCACTAAATGTGAGCTCCGACACAAGTTAAGTGCGTCATAACCGAATATGCAGCACCTAATGTGAGCTCCGACACCGAGTTAAGTGCTTCAAAACCGAATTTGAAGCACATCATCGAGCAGGCAATCACTAAGTGGATGCAGGATTTTCAGGAGAAAAACAACCGTCCAAATGAAGTCTTTGGTGTAATCTTGTCCATGAGATTGGTCATTTTGGGGGATTTGGACGGGTTACCACCTGACTTATAAGATTAGTGAAGATTTGAGTCTTTTACTATTGAGATTAAATTAATGCGACACTTGTGAAAAATTTTCTTCTGCCAACAGGCCGAACCGCATTCAGGTTGTACTTCTTTCTTAACACCTTGTCTCATATACATGGTAAGAGTTCAGCTAAAGCATTCATCGTAACGGGGGTAGAAGATGAAGAATCAATGGTTTCAGGTTGTTCAAATCGCAGCTGTATATGTTGGAACGGTTGTCGGGGCCGGCTTTGCAACTGGACGGGAGATTGTGGAATTTTTTACGCAGTATGGCTTATTTGGCATACTCGGTATTTTAATATGCGGGTACTTTTTTATGCATCTTGGTGCAAAGATTATGATCATATCAAAACGGATCGGGGCAAAATCGTACCAGGATTTTAATCTTTTTTTATTCGGCAAGTCGTTTGGATTTATCATAAATTTCTTTATGCTGCTTGTCTTATTCGGTGTAACATCTGTGATGCTATCAGGTGCTGGGGCTATTTTTGAGGAGCAGCTGAAATTTTCAAGGCAGTTTGGATTGCTGCTTACCATCGTTCTGACGATCATCGCGATGTCTTTCGGCACAAAAGGGCTGTTTAGCGTCAATATTATTGTCGTGCCGCTTTTAATCCTCTTCAGTGTGCTTATTGCGGTATCATCATTTGATGCCCATACGTTTTCATCCTTTCAGCTTCATCATGCTCCATCATTTAAATGGCTGATCTCAGCCGTATCCTATTCAGCCTTTAACCTGGCGATGGCAGAAGCAGTTCTTGTTCCCCTTGCACAGGAGATTGAAGATGAGCGCGTTGTAAAATGGGGAGGAATAGCTGGAGGGGCCGTCCTTACGTTCATTTTGCTGAGCAGCCACTTTGCCCTGTCCACACTTCCTGATGTGATTTTATACGATATCCCAATGGCCGAGGTCATGAAAGCATCTGTTTTTTCCTTCTATTTCATTTATATTTTGGTCATTTACGGGGAAGTTTTTACATCTGTCATCGGTAATTTATTCGGTCTTGAACGCCATTTGGTGCGGATAATTCCAATCCCAAGGATGTTCATTATCCTCATCCTGCTCAGCGGTGCTTTTTTCGTCAGTCAAATTGGCTACAGCTCGCTGATTGCCTTTTTATATCCAATCTTTGGCTATATGAGCATCATCTTTCTGGTCTTATTGTTGGTCCGGAAAAACCCTCTTCCTGAAAATAATAAAACATTGAAAAAGTGAGAATAATCAAACAATTTAAACATAAAGGCTTGATTATCAACATAATTATGAAGAAAACTGGCATAATTCACGTTTGACTGCTGAAGTTGTTCATATTATGATGTTTTTAATGTTATCTGAATTTTTTATATCTTTTAAAGAGGTGATGAGATGGGGTATTAACTTTTTATAGAAGGTTTTGCACCATCGCTTGCCTAATAGATTGAAATTTTTCAGGAGGTGACTCCTTTTCTGTCTCAGGCGGAAGAGGGAATTTATTTGGACATAGTGAATTTGTTCATTATTGCGATTTTAATTGCTGCCACTGCTTTTTTTGTAGCATCGGAGTTCGCAATTGTTAAAATTCGAAGTTCCCGCATTAATCAGCTGATTGAAGAAGGAAATAAACAGGCATTATCAGCTAAGAATGTAACGGATAACCTTGATGAATATTTATCAGCTTGCCAGCTGGGAATTACCATTACAGCGCTCGGCCTCGGCTGGCTTGGGGAGCCTGCAATCGGAAGGCTGCTTTATCCTGTTTTCAAAAGGTTTGACCTGCCAGGTTCAGGCGTTCAGTTCTTGTCTGTTGCAATTGCCTTTGCCATCATTACATTTCTGCACGTAGTGGTGGGGGAGCTTGCGCCAAAAACAGTAGCCATACAAAAAGCGGAGCGAATTACGCTTACCTTTTCAAAGCCGTTAATGGCATTTTACCGCCTCATGTATCCGGTGATCTGGGTGTTAAATGGCTCAGCACGGCTTCTCACGAGCTTCTTAGGTATGAAGCAGGTCTCAGAGCATGAGCTCGCACACAGCGAGGAAGAATTAAGGATTTTGTTATCTGAAAGCTATGAAAGCGGAGAGATCAATCAATCTGAATACAAATATGTGAACAAGATATTTAAATTTGATGATCGTATTGCGAAAGAAATTATGGTGCCCCGCACCCAAATCGTTTCACTTGATATTGAAGAGACGCTGCAGTCGCATCTGAAGATTATCAAAAGTGAAAAATATACAAGATATCCTGTCGTTGACGGCGACAAAGACCATATCATCGGTATGGTGAATATTAAAGAAATTTTTACGGACTTATTTCAATCAAAAAAAACCGAGCATTTTACATTGATAACTTATATTAGGCCTGTCATTCAAGTCATCGATTCTGTGCCGATTCAAGAACTGCTGCTTAAAATGCAAAAAGAGCATATTCACATGGCCATTCTTATTGATGAATACGGCGGAACTGCTGGGCTTGTAACAGTTGAAGATATATTAGAGGAAATCGTAGGCGAAATCAGAGATGAATTTGATGCTGATGAAGTGCCGCTTGTCCAGAAAATCACGGATGATCAGTATGTGATCGACGGAAAAGTATTAATAAGCGAACTGAACGATTTGTTTGGACTTGAAATGGATGACACAGATGTTGATACAATCGGCGGCTGGATGCTGACTGAAAAATACGATATCAAAAAAGGAGAAATGGTTGAATTCGGATCCTTTACGTTTAAAGTGAAGGACATGGAAAACCACCATATCCGCTATCTGGAAATGACTCGAAAAAAAAAGACGGATAGTTCCCCGCTTTTGCAGAAGGGAATCGCTGCCACACAATGAGATGCTTTTTCCAGCATCTTTTTTTGCGTAAAAATCAGCGTCTGAGGATAAAATAAGCCTGAATCTCATAATTAAAGGAGACCGTTAATATGACTCAATCAAAAGGCCAAAAGCAGAGACAATGGGACATCCGCAAAGAATCACAAAATGAGCATGGCAAAGTAAAGTCTTTTAAAGAGCTCGAACAGGAAGGCACGCAAAACAACAAAAAGTAGCCAGAAAAAAGGAATCCGAATATTGCGGATTCCTTCTCTTCGCTTACAATAATGTTTTGCGCTTCGTTGTCTAACTGATCCGTTCTGGCCGAGGAGTGTGCTTGCGCTTTTCTTATAAGATCCGTTCTGTTTCTTCTCTGCCGCATGCGTTCGCAAGCTTTTTCAGCTGTTTATTTAACATGGTTTTATCAAGGCTGAGCCAATCCTCCTGTTTAATACCTTCATAAATGTAGGCTGAAAATTCCCAAACCTCTTGTTTTATTTCATTCCGGTTCGTTTCTGCCACCAAAATTAATGCTTTCAGTACAGAAGCCATAACGGAGACATCCTCTTTTCCGTAGTGACGGATCTGATAAAAACTTTCATATAAGTAGTCGGTGAATGTTGGTTTAAGCAGAACAATCCTGATTTGATTCTGGCTGTCGCGATGATAAGGCGAAGGGGAATGATTTTTTCCGATCTTCGTCAAAATCTGGGCCAGGTGTTCCATACATGCAATCGCAGTCTCAGGGTCATTTTTCCCGGGAGCAATGCCTCTAAGCGCAATCTCGGCAATTTTTTGGATGCCGAACTCAATATCATTCTTGGACTCATGATCTGTGTTAAAGGTGATAAATTTAAGAAGTTCATCCTCATCTATAGACTCACTCTCTGATGAGACCAGCAGCAAAGGTGTATCCACATCGACATAATCCCCCTGATCTTTAGTAAACGAGATGACAAGCTGCTCTTTTTCCGCAAAGTCAATCAGTTCTGACAAGGCAATATCCTGAATGTAGCCTTCATACCTGCTTTTTACTTCAACTGTTTTTTCTTTATCTAATGAGAAATCTTCTTCAGGATCGTCTGTTCTTTTTTTGTCTTCTATAGAAGAAAGGGTTTCTTTTGTGATAGTGGAGATCACGTTGCCGACTTTTATCCATTCCGTCATATGGTGGATGAGAAAAACGAACATGCCGACACATATAAAGGCGACGATAATCGCCAGGGTCGGTACGATAAAATCGTTGCTTGTTTCATTTTCCCTCACTTGATTTAGCAGGACGAGGGAATAAATATAGCCTCCGATAAAAACTCCAAGCACCCGCTGAATTTTGGAATCTGAGTTGAAATTGTGCAACGTCCGCGGCGAAAAATTAGCAAGGAACGTTGTCAGGACGACAAGCACCGACGAAAACGTAATCGTTGTCATCGTTAAAAGCGAAGTCGAAGTAGCGCTGAGAATGGTATGAGCAAGTTCTTTATCTGTTAAAAAGACAGATGGAATATACTTGAAATAACCGTTTTCTGCAAGATATCTGTCTCCTGTTATACTCAGTACTGCAAGAATGAAAAAAAGAACGGCGTAGATTGCCGGTGTGATCCAAAAATTTGATTTCACTTTGACGAGAATCTTTTTAATAGGCATGAGCTGTCCCCCTGTATAAAATAGATTGAAGTGTCTGGCCGTTCGTGGTATAGTATGAACGGTAAAAAAATTGATAAATTCCGCGCAGTTTGTGCGGGAGAGGTTCTAGCACAACCCTCTATAAAAAACTAAGTATGAACTGTATCCGAGTGAGATATAGTTTTTAGTTGGGGATTTTACATGCTAGACACTTCTGAACATATCAGGGTGTCTTTTCTTATGCCGATTTTTAAATCGGGGTTGTGAAAGAATGCTCTCTTCGAATGAGGAGGACATATAGATGAAAAACGATAAAGCGCTTGTTGTATTCAGCGGCGGCCAGGATAGTACGACATGTTTATTTTGGGCCTTGAAGCAATTTAAAGAAGTGGAAGTTGTAACGTTTAATTATAACCAGCGCCACAAGCTTGAAATAGAAGTAGCAGAAACCATTGCAAATGAACTTGGAGTAAGGCACCATCTTTTGGATATGTCACTCTTAAATCAGCTGGCACCTAATGCTCTTACAAGAGATGATATTGAAATTGAACATAAGGAAGGCGAACTTCCTTCAACCTTTGTACCGGGCAGAAATCTTCTGTTCCTGACGTTTGCGTCTGTGCTTGCTAAACAGATCGGTGCAAAACATATCGTGACAGGAGTCTGTGAAACAGATTTCAGCGGATATCCCGATTGCCGCGATGTGTTCGTGAAATCATGCAACGTCACCATCAATTTAGCGATGGATGATCAATTTGTCATTCATACACCGCTAATGTGGATCGATAAAGCGGAAACTTGGAAGCTTGCAGATGAACTCGGTGCACTGGACTATGTAAGAGAAAAAACGCTCACATGCTACAACGGTATTATCGCAGAAGGCTGCGGAGAATGTCCAGCATGTCACTTAAGGAAAAAAGGGCTTGATGAATATTTGTCCGCAAAAGGAGGGGAGGCGCAATGATTCAGCAAATGTACCCGCAAACAATTCATCCTTACTCTTATGAACTGAACAAAGATATGCAGATATCTGCGGCTCACTACGTGCCGAATGATGAAGCAGGGAAATGCCGCCGTATCCATGGTCATACGTATTTTATTAATGTAACGGTTGCGGGAGATGAGCTTGATCAATCCGGGTTCCTCATAAATTTTGCCCATATCAAGGAGCTCGTGCACGACCGCTTTGACCATACAATTCTAAATGAAAATGAAGTGTTTGATGATCTTGATCCAAATAAATTTCCTACTACTGAAGTAGTGGCTCGCACGATTTATGAAATCATCCAGCAGCATTTGGATACACTGGGACACAAACCGAAATGTGTCGGTGTTTTTGTCCGCGAAACACCAACAAGCTACGTAATGTACCGTCCCAAGCAGGTGAAAAATGGATGAAAAAGTTTCCCGTTTTAGAAATTTTCGGCCCGACCATTCAAGGAGAAGGAATGGTTATTGGGCAAAAAACGATGTTTGTCCGTACGGCAGGCTGTGACTATTCATGCAGCTGGTGTGACTCTGCTTTCACTTGGGACGGATCCGCAAAAGATGACATTAGGCAATTAACAGCGGAAGAAATTTGGTCAGAGCTGTTCGAACTTGGCGGAAGCCATTTTTCTCACGTGACAATTTCAGGCGGAAATCCTGCTTTACTTGGGAATCTGAATGAACTGATTGATCTTCTTCACGAAAAAAAAGTAAAAGTTGCGATTGAAACACAGGGCAGCCGTCTGCAGCCTTGGTTTGATCAAATTGATGATTTGACCATTTCGCCAAAACCGCCGAGCTCAGGAATGAAGACTGACTTTGATAAATTGGATGAAATTGTTCGCTATTTAACGGAAAAAAAACGTCTCCATCATGCTAGTTTAAAAGTAGTTGTATTTGATGAGCAGGATTTGGAGTATGCGAAAATGGTTCACAAGAAATACCCGGAAATCATTTTTTATCTTCAGGTAGGAAATGATTTGGTCCAAGAACCGGATGATGGGAAATTAATAACTCATTTACTTACAAGATACGAGTGGCTGATCGACCGGGCAGTATCAGAAGAAGATTTAAACAATGCGCGCGTATTGCCGCAGCTGCACACCCTTGTTTGGGGAAACAAAAGAGGAGTTTAACTAAGAAAGGACGGCTGATTATGGCTGGAAGACAAGATTCAGAATTAACAGATGTAACATTGCTTGGAAATCAGGGAACAAATTATTTATTCGAATACAGCCCTGACATATTAGAATCATTTGATAATAAACACGAAAACCGCGATTATTTTGTGAAATTTAATTGCCCTGAATTTACGAGTCTTTGTCCAAAAACAGGACAGCCTGACTTTGCAACCATCTATATCAGCTATATTCCTGATAAAAAAATGGTTGAGAGCAAATCATTGAAGCTTTATCTATTCAGCTTCCGCAATCACGGAGACTTCCATGAAGACTGCATGAACATCATCATGAATGATCTGATTGACCTGATGGACCCTAGATATATTGAAGTGTGGGGCAAGTTTACTCCGCGAGGCGGAATATCAATTGACCCTTATACAAACTACGGAAAACCCGGCACAAAATATGAACAAATGGCTGAACACCGCATGATGAATCATGATATGTATCCGGAGAAAATCGACAATCGCTGATAAAAGCTGAAATTATTTTCAAGCATAATTTGCTTTTTAAAATAATACATGTTATATTTATTAAGAATTATTTTTGTTCGGTACGCAAGGAAAGAACAAGTGCTAAAACTTTTCACCTTTTGTTATCAATGAGAGCAAGGATAGTAACACAATGTATGCTAAAGCATACGAGGAGGCAACAACAATGGAACAAGGTACAGTAAAATGGTTTAACGCAGAAAAAGGTTTCGGATTCATCGAGCGCGAAGGCGGAGAAGACGTATTCGTTCATTTCTCAGCTATTCAAGGCGAAGGTTTCAAATCTTTAGACGAAGGCCAAGCAGTTACATTTGACGTAGAGCAAGGTCAACGCGGACCTCAAGCAACTAACGTTCAAAAAGCTTAATTTTAAGCTGACATATAAAACAGTCTCTTTTATAGAGGCTGTTTTTTTGTGTTCAATTTTATTTTCATTATAGCAAACCGAAAGTAAGGGTGAGTATAAGCGGTCAGAAAAGTGAAGAGTATGCGGGAGCAGTGAAGAAAGCCAATACAGATGATTACATAAAATAAATAAAATAAGAAACACTACAAATTGTACGTTAATAAATCAAATGAAAGAAGGAATCAAAAAATGACAGTAGGAGCACAAGTTAAGCAAACAATCGCTGGATTAAAAAGTGCACAAGCCAGTTTAGAAACCTTTGCACTTGCTACCGATAATCAACAAGCTAAACAGCTTTACCAACAAGCCGCTCAACAAACACAGGCTGTGGTTGACAGTATCTCTCCGCGTCTTCAGGAAATCGAACAAGAAGAACCTCAATATAATCAACAATAAATAGGCGAGACAAAAGGTTGGTTGGCTGTTAACCAACCTTTCTCTTCTTAAATAATGAAAAAACATGAGGTGATTTCATGAACAAAACAATTAAATTAATCATTTTTCTTTTATTACTAACAGCCATCGGACTAAGCTCAGGATGCAACGGAAATCTGAATCAGCAAGTGTCTGAAAATAATGATATGAATATCAAATATGTACATACAAGCGGGCCAATTGATCAAACAGTTGCCAATCAATCAAAAGAAAAAGTAGTAAAAAAAGAGGAGATTTCGTCTGTAAAAGCTGTGAATACAGATAAGGAGCTGTTATTGGCTGTAAAAGTCCACCAATTTGATCGGTTTCGATTAAAGAGCATCAAAAAGAAACTGAAGCTAGACTTAGAAAAAATGCATCCCGAGTATAAAATCTTCGTTTCGACTGATCAAAAAATATATTTGGAACTGGAACAATTAGAACAAAAACTGCAAAAAGATCATACCCAAATGAAATCATTAAAAAAAGATTTCGATAAAATTAAAAGTCTTATGAAGGAAAAAGCATGATGAAAGAGGGGCAGGCATGTCTAATAAGCAAAAGAAACAATTAACACCTGTACAACAAGAATATCAAACCCTTGAAAAGCAGCTAGAAACAAAAAGACCGGTTTTTAAAAATTGTATAAAGGCATTTTTAACGGGTGGATTCATTTGCTTGATCGGCCAATGTATTCAAATGTTTTATATTTATTATTTTGATTTTACTGACCAGACAGCTGGAAATCCGACAGTTGGTACGTTAATTTTCATCTCTATGCTTCTTACAGGTTTTGGAGTCTATGATCGAATCGCACAATTTGGAGGGGCTGGTTCTGCTGTTCCGGTTACGGGCTTTGGAAACGCAGTCATATCCGCAGCCATTGAACATCGAACTGAAGGGTTTGTGCTGGGTGTAGGCGGTAATATGTTTAAATTAGCCGGCTCTGTCATCTTGTTCGGTACTTTTTCCGCGTTTGTGATTGCTACAATCAAAACCATTCTTATCCAGTGGGGTGGCTTGTAATGTTAATGGGCCATCGTACGTGGATATTTGAGAACAAACCGGTCATTCTCTCCACTGGAACTGTCGGCGGACCGTTTGAAGCAGAAGGGTTACTGGCTGAAGATTTTGATCTTCTTCATTCCGATTTATGGTTAGAACAAGATTCCTACGAAAAAGCCCATAAAGTACTAATTGAAGAAGCCAGTCAAAGAGCAATTGAAAAAGCTGGTCTTCAAAAGGAGCAAATTCAGTTTTTCCTTGGAGGAGACCTTATTAATCAAATTACTCCTACAAGCTTTGCGTGCCGGACATTAGGGACACCATATCTTGGGTTGTTTGGTGCCTGTTCGACCTCAATGGAGGGACTCGCTCTTGGCGCCTATCTAGTTAACACCAAAGGAGCCAAATATTTATTAACTGGAGCTTCAAGCCATAACACTGCTGTTGAAAAACAGTTTCGTTATCCGACTGAGTACGGCGGACAGAAACCGCCTACAGCCCAATGGACTGTAACTGGTGCAGGAGTTGCTTTGTTAGGTCAATCAGGAGAGGGCCCTCGTGTTACATCTGCTACGATTGGCCGTGTCATTGATATGGGAATGACCGATCCATTTAACATGGGTGGTGCAATGGCTCCCGCTGCGGTTGATACGATTGAGGCTCATTTAACAGAACGAAATCTAGATCCCTCCTACTATGATTTGATTGTAACAGGAGATCTTGGTCAAATTGGCCACGAAGTTTCACTTGATTTATTTAAAAAACATGGAACCCCAATAAATGAAAAACAGTATCAGGACTGTGGAATGATGATCTACCGGGAAGGGCAGCCAGTACTCGCTGGAGCCAGCGGGCCGGCATGTTCGGCAACGGTCGTATATGGTCACTTATTAAACCGGATGAAAAAAGGTGAGTTTAAACGCATATTGGTTGCAGCGACTGGTGCTCTATTATCGCCTTTAAGCTTTCAGCAAAATGAAACGATTCCTTGTATAGCTCATGCAGTGTCGATAGAATACGGAGGTGAATAACGATCATGATTTTCTTTTGGGCTTTTGTCGTAGGCGGTTTGATTTGCGTAGTTGGGCAAATTATGTTTGATGTGTTTAAACTCACACCTGCTCACACATTAAGTACATTCGTTGTCATTGGTGCCATTCTTGATGGATTTGGTTTATATGAACCGTTTATCGATTTTGCAGGAGCAGGAGCTACGGTTCCGATTACGAGTTTCGGAAATTCCCTTGTGCATGGCGCGATGGAAGAAGCTGAAAAACATGGATTAGTCGGTGTAATATCGGGAATGTTTGAAGTGACAAGTGCCGGTATTTCTGCTGCCATCATTTTCGGAATGATTGGCGCCATGCTTTTTAAACCTAAAGGATAAGGAGGATCCGTAATGACCATCGCATCAGATGTAAAACAATGTTTTGCTCAGCTAAAAGGTATTGAGGCTGATCTATCAAGTTTAGCGTTACGGACTCAAGCTAATGAATCAAAACGTACATTACATGAAACCATGATGATCGTGCATGAAATATCTGCAGATTTAAAAAAGCGAATTGGGGAATTGGAGCGAGAAGAGTCTCAATATAAAGGTTTTTAGGATAAACCATTCTTAAACAGGAGGTGTTAAACAGTGCCTGAGTGGTTAGATGTAGTAGTACGGGCATTATTATTTGTAGTTGTCTTATTTCTAATTACAAAATGGTTAGGTAAAAAGCAGCTTTCCGAACTTTCATTTTTTGAATATGTCACTGGCATAACAATTGGAAGTATTGCAGGAGAAGTTGTTATGGGTCTTGAAAAGAACATGTTTAACGGGATAATCGGAATCTTGATCTTCGCTTCAATGCCTTTTTTAGCAGGTTTGATTTCTTTAAAAAGCAAAGTTTTTCGCGATTTTATAGAAGGGAAAGCAACCGTTTTTATTAAAGATGGGAAAATCATGGAAGATAACTTAAAAAAGGAAAAATACACAACTGATGAGTTGCTGGAATTGCTTCGAAAGAAGGATGTCTTCCAGGTGGCTGATGTGGAATTTGCGTTATTAGAGCCGACCGGGGAATTAAGTGTTTTATTAAAAAAAGAAAATCAGCCTTTAACTCCGAAAGTTGTAAACTTAAATGTTGCTTCCATTAAGGAACCCCAGAGCGTCATTATGGATGGAGAAATCTTAGATGAGCCGCTGTCTACTAGTGGCCGAAGCAGAAATTGGCTGAAAACTGAACTGGAAAAACTGGGAGTTACCATTGAAAATGTTTTTCTTGGACAGGTAGATTCTTACGGTCAATTAACCGTTGACCTCTTTGATGATAAACTTCAAGTCCCATCTCCTCAAGAAAAACCATTAGTTTTCGCCGCAATGAAAAAATGTCAGGCGGACTTAGAGTTATTTGCACTTGGAACTGAATCAACTGAGGCAAAGCAAATGTATAGTGAAAATAGTAAAAAATTACAAGAAGCTATAGACAAATTAAGTCCTATTTTAAAAAGTTAAGATAACATTTCATCGAAATAGTGATATTCAGAATGATGAAAGCATCGCTTTTCCTTAACAATCATGAATGAATAGTCAAAAAATGTAACGCTGCTATTGAAGCTTTTCTTAAAAACTGGTTCTTAAGAGAAGCGCACTCCTGATATAGTGGAATGTGCTTTTTTCCAGATGTAATTAATAACCTGTTTAAACCTTGAATCTCTTAAAGCAGCACCTAACTTAGAGGGAATTCATTTTCCCGATTTTTACATATTTCCCGCTTTGAAGGGAAATTTATGTGTAACAATATAGTCAGGAGACATTATTATGAACTACAAAGTATTTAAGACAATCAATCAGCTTTCCGGACGTTGTTCTCCAATTGACTGGCTGATGATATTGATATCAAATAAGATTCGTTACGTGTTTATTTTTGTTTTAATTTTCATGCGATTTAGTAAATCTTACAAAAAAGTGTCACAAAAAGCGGTGATATCAGCGGGGATGACTTTATTTATTCATATTTTGATAAAAATGGTGTATTTTAAACCGCGGCCGTTTGTGAAACGACAGGTCGGCATACTCATTCCTTCAAAAATGGATTCTTCATTTCCAAGTAAACATACGCTGCTTGTATTTGCTGTATCTACTACTATCTTTCTTTATAATCGTATCTTTGGTTCAATCATGTGGGTATTATCTTTGTTGACTGGCTTCTCGCGTATTTGGGTAGGACATCATTATCCATCTGATATTATCGGAAGTGCTTTTATTGCGACTATGACAAGTATTCTGTTAGATAAAATTTCCAGTTGCACAAACTATTTTGTCCGTCGATAGCTGCTGAATTTAAGTAGAAATAATGTGTGATTATTATTTTCTTTTTTAAAAAATTAAAAATTCTAACTCCAAGACCGAATAAAAGACGCCCGCATCTTTCCTCTATTCTTTCTGCCAAACATCTTTAACAAGTTTTTCCTTCTCTTTTAATACAATAGCGCAGGTATCCTTTTGAAAGGACAAGCGTTTTTTATATAGAGAGGATGAACAGCCAGAAAACCTTAAAACTTAAAAACCCCCGCTCAAAACCTTGAGCGGGGGGAGGTATCATGTTACAAGCTTTGTTAAATGGTTGCTTTCATTTTAGCACAGGTTTGCAGGATTACCTAATAAAAAGTGATTATTTATTATTTACGTCCAGATTGATGATTTGATACGGGTGGCTTGCTGGTTTTAGGCTTTAAATTCTTTAGCCTGCTTTTTATATAGTCCTTCAGCATGTCACGCTTGCGTTTCTGACGCTTGTCTCGGTTCTTCATAATGTCACCATCCTATTTCATAGAAATATGGCCTTACTTTTATTATAACTCGAAACCTGGCGGGACAACATGCTTTTACTTAAATTCAAATTCATTCTCGCCTTCCATGCGGTTAGCCTTGCGTACATACGAATAAAAAAGCTCCATTGCTTCTGTTTTAAATGCCTTTGACAGTTCTTCTGAGAAATAAAGATCTGGATTCAGCTCATAATGAGGTGTGACGATCTTCAATTCGGTCTTTTCATTCTGAATGTAATGATGGGTTAAGAGATTTGAAGGTATCTGTATTCTTTTTGCCATGATCAGCACCGCTCTCTGGTCAGTAGTGAAATGCATTACGTTTAGTTTATCATAGAAGGAAGAATATTATTGAACAGGAGATCAAAGATGGAGACTTTTACTCAAAGAGCGTTATTAATTATAAAATCAATTCCAGCCGGAAAAGTGATGACATATGGACAAGTTGCGCGGTGCGCCGGTCAGCCAAGAGGAGCGCGGCAGGTTGTCCGCATTCTTCATTCGATGAGCGGAAAGCATCTTCTGCCATGGCATCGTGTCATAAATTCCAAGGGGGAAATCGGAATAAAGGAGACGGAAGCCGGCAGACTGCAAAAAAAATTATTAGAAGATGAAGGCATCTCTTTTATCGATGAATATCGAATCCATCTTGAGGATTGGATCTATGATGCCGGGATGGATGCTGCTGACTGGTAAAAGAGCTAAATTCACTGTTTAATCCTTATTCGGGGAATTAAAACTTTTCGGTTGACCGCTGTCTTATAATGATGTAATATACTACTACAAGCTGCATTGTACGTAATGATAATTAAGTTTTAACCTTTAAGCTGTAATAGGGAGTTTTATATCGCATCTGAAATGTCATGCCTCCATTAGCAGAGGAAGACAGGAAAGCTGCTGCAAACACCCACTTTGAGAAGTGGTGGTTTAAAACTTTCTTACGTAAGTTACGGCAATTGTGGCTTCTTTCTTTATTCATTTAAAACCAGTTCCTACCTCAGGAGCTGGTTTTTTTGATATTTTGCAATCATTAGGTTTATATGGCTAAAAACAAGGATTTTTTAGAATGAACTCGTAGATCAGTCTCTTTCCCCGTAGATCATCTCAGCAGAACCCTCAGGATCCATATTCAGCAAATCTCCCGAATTAAATGCACCCCATTATTTTTAGGAGAATTTACATCAGAAGATACTTCAAACGCCTCCATTTGTGTTTGGTCAAAGGGCTTCAAAAACTGATGAAGATAATCAGGATCATGATTAGATGGGTCAAGCCAGCTTGCTTCGTCTTCGGGCTTCAGAATAACGGGCATTCTGTCGTGAATGGAGCTCATCAGCTCATTTGGTTCGGTTGTGATCACGGTGCAGGAATAGATGGTTTTGCCATTTGGCGATTTCCATGATTCCCATAAGCCCGCCATACCGAAGGGCTCATCTGATTTCATTTTAATTCTCATCGGTGTTTTGCCGTTTTCATGCCGTTTCCATTCATAGAATGAATCGGCAAGAACAAGACATCTTTTATTCCTGAAAGCATGTCTGAAACTTGGTTTATCGGCTAATGTTTCTGCTCTGGCATTGATTGTTTTATATCCGAATTTTTCATCCTTTGCAAAAGGAGGGATGAGCCCCCATTTTAATAACCCCATTCGATTTTGAGTGCCATCGTTAATCACTGAAAGTACTTCGTGGGAAGGAGCGATGTTGTAGCTGTATACATACTCATCTTCATCAATGGCTGCGCCTATATGAAATCGATCTACAAGATCTGAATACTCTGCGAATAAGGTGTATCTGCCGCACATGGACATTCTCCTTTTTAAGTAAAATGATACCGTTATCATTCCCTTTAGACAAGGAGAAAAAAGATGTCGTATAATAAAAACTAAAAAGGAGAGATCTGTGGTGCATTTAAAGAGATTAAGCTTTGTCCCTGATTATGAGAAGCAGGAGTATCCTTATGGACTTCCGCTGTTTAAAGAAACTCTTACACTGTCGTTCGATGCACCGGTAACAATTCTTGCAGGTGAAAATGGGAGCGGTAAGTCAACACTGCTTGAAGCAATAGCCGAGCATTCAGGTTTAATCCGCATTGCATCAGCAGATGATGACGATTTAAATGACGAAATCAGGAGATTTTCCCGCCAGTTAAAGCTTTCATGGAGTGCAAAAACAAAAAAAGGTTTTTATTTAAAGGCAGATGACTTTATGACTTATGCCCGCAACGTCACGCACATGAGAGCAGAGGCAGCAAAAAGGCTTGAGGAAGTAGAAGATGAATACCGGGACAAATCGATTTTGGCCCGTCAGCTTGCTGCCTCTCCTTATCATAAAACGATCGGGGAAATTGAGGAACTTTACGGGAGAGGGTTAGACAACCGGTCACACGGAGAGAGATTTTTGGCGTTTTTTCAATCAAGATTTCGCCCAAACGGCTTTTATTTGCTTGATGAGCCAGAGAGTCCGCTCTCCCCGATGAAACAGCTGAGTTTAATCAGTATGCTGCTTGAAATGATCAAAGAGGGCTCTCAATTTATCATTGCGACGCATTCTCCTATCTTAATGGCTTTTCCAGATGCTGTTATTTATTCACTTGATGACTTGCCTTTAAAAAGCATTCAATATGATGATTTAGAACATGTCAGAATTACGAGAGAATTTCTGAATTCGCCTGAAAGATACCTTAAACACTTATGAGTATTTTGTCGAAATACGGACTAATAATTGACATTTTTCTAGTTCTTCCGTTTTGTTTTTTCCTCAATACACCAACACTCCCAACTTTTTCACGTATAGTGTGATGTATTACTATTACATGAGGAGGGGCAATATGAGGAAAAAGCTTATGGGATTGATTGGCGCATCTGTACTCAGTGTAAGTGTAATTTTTCCACTGAGCGGGGAAGCAGCACTTGGAGACAGAACACTTTCACAGGGTATGAGCCATTCAGATGTTAAAGAACTGCAGGAACATCTTTTATCAAAAAGTGTGTTCCCATATTTTGAAGAGACAGGCTATTATGGTCCAATTACAAAAGAAGCGGTGAAAGAATTTCAGGAAAAGAGCCGGATTCAGGTTGATGGAATCGCAGGTCCACAAACGAATCAAAAAATTAAAGTGTTGCGCTATGGCGATATGGGAAAACCAGTAATCAAGCTTCAGCGTCTGCTGAAAGAGTGGGGAGTATACACTGGTATTGTTGATGGAATTTACGGGAACGGCACGAAAAGTGCAGTAGCCAATTTCCAGCAGCAGCAAGGAATGAAAAGTGATGGTATCGCTGGACCGCAAACCTTTAGTAAGTTAAATCAAAAATCAAGCAGCGTTTCAGGCACTGTTAAAGAGTTAACGGTTACAAGCACGGCATATACGGCTTCTTGCGAAGGATGTTCAGGAGTTACGAAGATGGGTGTGGATTTAAAAAAATACCCTGATGCTAAAGTGATTGCCGTTGATCCGAACGTGATTCCAATTGGTTCAACAGTAGAAGTTGAAGGTTACGGAAAAGCGATTGCAGCTGATATTGGCGGTGCGATTACAGGCAACAAGATTGATGTCTTTATTGCAGGTCAAAGCAGTGCAATCAATTGGGGCAGAAAACCAGTGAACATTAAAGTTTATCAATAATAGATTACTAGATACATAGTAAATGGGAAATCCGCTGTAAGCAGCGGATTTTTGCTTTTTTAGAATGGCCGGCTGCAGATAAAAACAGGAACTTTAATGAGAGATTCAGGTGTGCGAGTTGAAAAGATGTTCTTTCTAATTGAAAAAAGATTCTTGCGAGTCGGAGATGTTTCGCGCTAATTGGATTTGTTTTTGCGAGCTGGATCCATCTGTACCTCATTATTGCAATCAATAGTTTGACAGCATCTGCTATAAAACGGTTAACGCTGCTAAAAAAGCATTATTAAGATTAAGAATGAGCAGCAATTCCTATTTAAAAAATGATTGTTTTCAGTGAATTCATACACCTTCATTGAGTACTTAAAACCATGGAGTTGACTTTATTGAGGACTCATACACCTTCATTGAGTACTCAGAACCATGGATTTGGCTTTTATGAGGACACATACACCTTCTTTGAGTACTCAAAACCATGGATTTGTCTTTTATGAGGACACATACACCTTCTTTGAGTACTCAAAACCATGAAGTTGACTTTTTTGAGGACTCATACACCTTCATTGAGTACTCAAAACCATGGAGTTGTCTTTTATGAGGACTCATACACCTTCTTTGAGTACTCAAAACCATGGAGTTGCTTTTTATGAGGACACATACACCTTCTTTGAGTACTCAAAACCATGGAGTTGCTTTTTTGAGGACACATACACCTTCTTTGAGTACTCAAAACCATGGAGTTGTCTTTTATGAGGACACATACACCTTCTTTGAGTACTCAAAACCATGGATTTGTCTTTTATGAGGACTCATACACCTACTTTGAGTACTCAAAACCATGAAGTTGACTTTTTTGAGGACTCATACACCTTCATTGAGTACTCAAAACCATGGAGTTGTCTTTTATGAGGACACATACACCTTCTTTGAGTACTCAAAACCATGGAGTTGCTTTTTATGAGGACACATACACCTTCTTTGAGTACTCAAAACCATGTAGTTGTCTTTTTGAGGACACATACACCTACTTTGAGTACTCAAAACCATGTAGCTGTCTTTTTTGAGGACACATACACCTTCATTGAGTACTAAAAACTATGTAGTTGTCTTTTTTGAGGACTCAGATCGTGTTCGGTCACCTAGCCAATTATCCAATCTCCCCTTTACTTTTCTATCAAAAGCTGCCAATTAGTGTTCAAGCTCCAGACTCATATAAATCTCATCCACATACCCATTCGCAATTTTCAGAGCTTCTTTGTATTCGCCGTATTGGATAAAGCCCAAAGATTCATATAACGCCTTGGCGCTTTGATTATCAACAGCCACCGCAAGATCAACTTTTTCAATGGCCGCATTTTCTTTAATTCTCTCAATAAGAGAGCCCAGTAATTTTTTTCCTAAGCCTTTGCCGCGCATAGCGGGGGAGATGTACATTCCAAGAATTTGGCCGCGGTGCTTCATTTTTTCAAGACTCTCCTGTTTGAACCCTGCGATGCCGGAAAGCTCTGAATCCATTAAAGCCCCCATAATAAACGCAGATTCTGAAGGGATTATCTCTTGGATTAATTCCTCAATTGATTTTTTCTTTTCCGATTCATAACTTGAAGCAAAGCTTGCAGGCAGCTCATTCAGGGCCTGCAGCCGCAGCGCCCGGTACTGCTCTGTGTCTTCCTCTGTCAGCAGCCGAAATTCCATATCAGCACCTCTCTTCCTTTTCCTAGAGTGAAAAATCATTTCCGGACATTTTTCCCGCTCCTTATCTGCCTTTCGGAGCTGACCTTGCAATTTTGTCTTTCTTATTTAGTATGGTTTCTTTTCATTAAAGCCATGTAAAATCCGAATTAAGGAAAAAATAAAACAGCCTGAAAGAGGATTCTCTTATCAGGCTGCTGTTTTTAAATCAATGAAGCTGTTCTTTTACAATTTTATAGTTTTTATGATTGACGACCGTCCGTCTCTCAAGATCTAAATCCCGGAAATTTTCCATATACGTCAAGTCTACAATCACTGAATTTTCATTAACTTTCTCCACGATGCCACGTAAACCGTCTCTGAATTCAATCACATTGCCAACTTTAGCGATTTTCATTTCCTCTCTCCTTCTCTATACAGATCCCCATTAGGACTATTTAACATTATTTTTTCAGTTAAGTAAAGGCTTTCAATCAAAATTGTGCAAGAATTTCGAAAAAGGGCCAAACAGATTAGGTGTAGAAGGGGAATTGAACATGTTATAGTAAGATAAAATTGAATTTGAAAGAGGCGAATTAGCTTGGTTTCTTCAGGTCTTGTCCTCGAAGGCGGAGGAATGCGCGGGGTTTATACCGCGGGAGTATTAGAATATTTTATGGAAAAAGATTTTTATTTCCCCTATGTAATCGGGGTTTCGGCAGGTGCCTGCATGGGCGCTTCATATATTTCAAGGCAAAAAGGAAGAAATAAAACGGTAAACATCAATTTCGCCAATCATAAGAGCTATTTATCGTTAGGGAATTTTATCCGCCATAAGCAGCTATTTGGAATGGACTTCATTTTTGATGAGATTCCAAACAAACTTGTTCCTTTTAACTTTGATGCCTTTTTAAAAAGCGATCAGACATTTTTAGTAGGAACAACAGACTGTAAGACAGGAGAGCCTGTTTACTATAATAAAAAGGATATCGGCAGTGATATTTTAACAATTTTGAGAGCCTCAAGCTCTCTTCCCTTCATTGCGCCAATGATTGATTACGAAGGCAGGAAGCTGCTTGACGGGGGGATTGTCGATTCGATTCCGATCAAAAAATCACAAGCAGACGGCAATGTCCGGAATGTGGTCATTTTAACCCGAAATGCTGGATACAGAAAGAAAAAGAGCAGCATGGAATGGATGGTCAGAAGATCATTCAGGGCATTTCCAATGCTTGCAGATGCCATGCTGAACCGCTATGAGCATTATAACCAGACGCTTGATTATATTGAGGAGCAGGAAAGGCTCGGCAATGTGTTTGTGATCCGTCCTACTAAAAAGCTCGAAGTTGACCGGATCGAAAGAAATCCGGTTAAACTTGAAAAGCTGTATGAGCAGGGTTTACAGGATGCAGAAGCATGTTTTGAAGCACTGCGTAAGTGGCAGGAGCCGCATCACGTCTTAACCTGAATAACCGCTTCAAACGTTTGAAGGAAGTTTCCTGGGGGAAAAGTACAATCATACTAAATAAAAGGTGTTGGTAAGAATGAACGTATTAATTGCAGGAGCTAACGGAAAAACAGGGAGACATATAATAGAACAAATTGCACGCGGAGGCGAGCATCGCGCCATCGCAATGGTGCGGGATCCAAAGCAGGAAAAAGAGCTAAAGAAGCTGGGTGCCCAAACCGTTGTCGGCGATCTTGAAGGAGATGTATCACATGCGGTTCATCTCGCTGATGCAGTCATTTTTGCAGCCGGATCAGGTTCAAAAACGGGACCTGATAAAACGATTTCAGTTGACCAGGAAGGGGCTAAAAACCTGATTGACGCAGCTAAGGAACATCGGATTCAGCATTTTGTCATGCTGAGTTCTATGGGGACAGATAATCCTTCAGCAGGTCCTGACTCAATGGAGCAGTATTTTAAGGCAAAGGCAATTGCAGATGAATATCTGCGCGGATCTGATCTCTCCTATACAATTGTGAGACCTGGTGCACTGACGGATGAAAGAGCAATAGGGAAGATTGAAGCGTCCCAAAAAATAGAGAACAAAGAAAACCGCAGCATTTCCCGTGAAGACGTGGCAGCAGTTTTGATTGCTTCACTTACTCATGAAGAAGTGAAAAACAAAACGTTTGAAATCCTCTCTGGTGAAACTGACATAGAGGAAGCATTAAAATTTATTTATTAAGACATGGACAAGCGGACTTCTCCTTAGTAAACTTGCATATATGAAAAGATTTGGGGGAAGTTCGTTCCATGGATAAACAATTGGCAAATGAGATGCTGGAATCTTTAAAGAATGGCGAAATGAATGAATATCATGTTCCAAAAGAAGTGTTCCTTACCTTTAGGACCGCTCTTGTTGAACGGGAGGATTTTAAGCATTTTCGCGGAATTGCCCAACAGGGCGGAAGTGTTGTATATAGGTATATGCAGGTTCCCCGGAGCTGAATTAGAAAAACGGCTGTCACTTGTGACAGCCGTTTTTCTTTTCCCGAATGGTTCAGACTTGTGATTCGTCTGGTAAGGCTTTGATCTTCTTTAATGCCTCTCTTCTCCATGATTTCACACTGGCCGCACTTACTTTTTCGCTCTCTGCAATTTCAGATGGCGTTTTCTTTTCAATGCAATAGCCAATCAGCCATTTCTGCTGCATCGGAGACAGGATATGACTATATGAGCGGACAATTTGCTCGTTTAACATTTCCTTAATAGGATCATCCTCCATCATCACATCGTTATGATGTTCACGAAGCTCCTCGTGTTCTTGCCTTCTGATTTGTTTGTTCATTTCATTAAGAAGCTGGCCTCTTATGCACTTATAAAGATAGGTGCTGAAGGTGCCTTTAGAATTGTCATAGGTTTTTGAAGCATTCCACAATGCGATAAGTCCAATTTGATGATATTCTTCCTGATTTTTTGTAATGTTCAAATGCTTAATGTGATAATAAATCATTTTTTGATACTGCTTTACAAGTTCTTCAAACCTTTTTTCTTCAATCATTTTCAAGTCTCCATTAAGGAGCGCTCCATTAAAGTATTCCGCGGTACGTTTATCATAAGAAAGGAATGTGAAATGGTAAAAGGAGAAAAGAACGTATTTCTCTATGGATAAAAGCTGCAAGTTTGCTGTTTATGCATGGGGAAATGTCCGCTATATTCTATTTCATTTTCTGAAAATGACGGATATGCCGTATTATTTTGAACATTGAATTGGTAATCCTTCCATTTTTTAAGCAATGATTCTGTTGAATAAAGCTGTTAGGCTATAACTTGTACTTCTAACAGACGAATCCGAATGAAAACTGGGAGGTTTACAAATGAAGAAAGCATTCTTTACTTTTACTATCATTTCTGCACTTACCTTTTCATTATTTGGGATTGAAAAAGCAGAGGCAGCAACAAAACACGAAGTTAAAACTGGTGATACTTTATGGCTGATCGGCAAAAAGTACGGAGTATCCATTAAAGAGATTCAATCCCTTAATCATAAAAGCGGTCAATTATTATATGTAGGCGAAAAATTACAGGTGCCTCAGTCGATTTCAGATGAAGATAAGGATTTATTGGCCCGCATCGTTCATGCTGAAGCAAAAGGTGAGCCGTATGCAGGAAAAGTAGCTGTGGCAACAGTTGTCTTAAACCGTGTGAAAGACGATCGTTTCCCGGATACAATCAGAGACGTTATTTATCAAAAGCAATCTGGCATTTACGCGTTTTCTCCAGTTGAAAACGGCTCAATTAATGAACCTGCTGATGAAGAAGCTGAAGAAGCGGTTCAAGAAGCCTTGGCATATGAGGGTATGGGAAATGATTCTGTCTATTTCTATAATCCTGTAACAGCTGAGAGCGACTGGATTCGAACTAGAGAAGTCACACTTACAATCGGAAGACACACATTTGCAAAATAAATAATGGCAGCTCCCGTCCTTTTGGATGGGAGTTTTTTTGTTGTTAGATCAGTGTTTGTCATTAGCCTTAACTGAACAAAGCTGCATCTTTAGCGGATTTTTAAAAATTTATATTGAACTTTTTTAATTTCACTTTCCTCTTTTCGCTAATAAATTTGGAAAACTTCCTGACTTATTGCAGCGTGCAGAAACTCTACAGTTTCTTCTGCCTGAATAATTTATAAAGCGGGAGGAAATATAAGGGAAAGTACGATCGTGAAGCGTGGTGGAAATCGTGAACAAGATGTATAAGCAGAATGGCAAACCAAAGCAGTCGATGGCTGAAACAATTACTTGCTTTAAGGCCTCATCAGATTTTGTCCAATATGAGCACAATGCAAAAGAGGTTAAATTCTGGGTGTCTTACATTCGGACAGTTGCAGATCCGCAGACTTTGCATGAGAGCATATTATCTCCTTTGCTCAAGGAGAAATGGAATACTCTTCATCAACTGAAAGAAATTGTACCAATTGAAGAAATCATAGTCACGATTGACACGGATATTGTTTCTGAGAAATTGCTGGAAGGCTATATCATTATTTCATTCTCTGAATATGGAAGTCCGTGTGCATTATTAAGAGCTACATTGAATAAAGCAAGGGACATCTCACTGCCTGAAGTTGAATTCAGTGTAGTAGGTCCGAAAGAAGCATTTGTAGAAGCGATTGAATTTAATATCAATTTGATTCGCAAAAGAATACAAGTGCCGCAGCTCCGAATAAAAGAAATGCAAATTGGCGATTTGTCCAAAACAAAAGTTGCTGTTCTTTATATTGACAGCATAGCAGATGAAGAAAATGTAAACACGATTACTCAGCGGTTAAGAGATATTACGTATGATCAAATAGGCGACAGCGGTTATGTTGCCCAATTCATTTCGGATAATCATAATTCTCCTTTTCCGCAGGTGCTTGATTCTGAACGCCCTGACAGGATAGCTGCTGTGCTAGCAGAAGGAAAAATAGCTATAGTTGTCGATGGATCTCCGCAGGTATTAATTGGACCGACAACTCTAGTGGAATTTTTCTCATCCTTCGAAGATTATTATTTAAATTGGGTACTGGCATCTTTTTTCAGGCTGATCCGTGTCTTTGCTGTTGCGTTTTCCATCCTTGTTACACCAGTATATGTAGCGACACTGACGTTTCATTATGAGTTAATTCCAAAGGATTTACTGAACACGCTTGTAACATCCAGGCGTGAAATTCCTCTGCCTCCTATATTGGAAGCACTATTTTTGGAGCTTACAATTGAATTGCTCCGGGAAGCTGGAGCACGATTGCCGACAAAGGTCGGCCAGACAATCGGTATCGTAGGCGGGATCGTTATTGGAACGGCATCTGTTGAAGCTGGCCTGACCAGTAACGTTCTGCTGATCATCGTCGCATTGTCGGCCCTTGCATCTTTTACCACGCCGGTTTACAAGATGGGCAATACAATTCGCCTGCTGAGATTTCCATTTTTAATTTTCGCACAACTCTATGGTCTTCTTGGCATCGTTTTATGTTTTTGTTTTCTAACTACTCATCTCTTGAGGCTGACTTCTCTCGGAAGGCCCTTTTTAGTGCCGGTCTATCCGCCCCGGAGCAGGGACCTCAAAGATGCGATTATCCGATTCCCTTTCTCTACCTTAAGTAAGAGACCTATGGCCCTTCGGACGAAACAGCCCGATAAATTTTCAACAAAAAAAGCGAGACAGAGACATGATATAGATGAATAACAGATCGTGAGGTGTTCAGATGAAAAAGATAGCAGAACGGTATCAAGTCTCGCATTTTCTTGCATTTTTTCTTATTCACACCCTTCAGTTTGGTGTGGGAGTACTAGGCTTTCAGCGCATTATTTCGCTGGACTCCGGTCACGATGCCTGGATAGCGATTCTTGCTTCAGGAGTCATTGTTCATATCTCCATCTTTTTAATTTATCAGATCTTAAAGGATCAAGAGGGAAACATCCTGGATATTCATAAAAAGATTTTTGGCAAGTGGATCGGCAATGGATTAAATGCAATTTTCATTATTTATTTTATATCTCTTGCTATTAACATCCTCCGAACTTATATAGAAGTTATACAAGTATGGATGTTTCCGGATCTGAATGTCTGGATGTACAGCTTTATTTTTCTGCTTCTTGTTTATTACATATTAAACGGCGGGTTTCGCGTGGTGGCAGGAATTTGCTTTTTCGGTGTAGTTCTCCCGGGATACCTGATATTTACGTTTCTGTTCACACTGAAATTTGCGAATTTTAATAACCTGATGCCATTTTTTGATCATTCCATCAGTGATCTTTTGAAAAGCACGAAGAATATGTCGCTTTCAATCTTAGGCTTCGAAGCCTTGCTTATGTACTATCCTTTTTTGAAAAATCCTGAAAAATCAAAAAAGTGGGCACACATGGGTGCAGATCTTACAACATTCTTCTATTTGATTATTATGCTGTTCAGCATTGTTTATTTTAGTGAAGAGCAGCTTCAGAAAAACGTATGGGCAACACTGACTATGTGGAAAATTGTTGAGATGCCGTTTGTGGAGAGGTTTGAATACATTGGGATCGCAAACTGGAACCTCGTCATCCTGCCGAACGTCTGTTTAAACCTCTGGTGTGCAAGCAGAGGCATAAAACAAATTGTGAAGATAAAACAGAAATATACAATCTTGATTGTCCTCGCCGTCAGTTATGCAGCTGTAAATTTAATAAAAGACCGTGAACAGATTAATTTTATTAATAATCTTCTTGGTGAGGTAGGTTTCTATTTATTTATAGCTTACATTCCGTTAATGTACTTACTCACTTTAATTTACCGGAAATGGAAGGGAGGACGGAAGGTTGAAACGTAAAATGCTTGTTCTTTTCATTCCGCTGCTGCTTTTGACAGGCTGTTTAGAAAAAGAAATATTGGACGATGTAAATATTATTACGGTAGCAGGCTATGACATGGAAGGCTCCGATCAAATAAAAGGAACTGTTGTCATACCCGTATATAAGAAGGATGCTCCTGTGGAAAGTGAGATCATTGAGGACACCACGTCCTTGGAAGTGAGCAAAGATATTTTAACTCACCTTCAGCGTAAATCATCTGACCCTCTTGTTCTGGGGAAAATTTCAGTTGTCATCTATTCAGAGGAAATTGCTAAAAAAGGGCTGACAACTCTGGTTGATACTCTTCAGAGGGATGCAAGTGTAGGATCGAGAGTCTATTTGACAGTAGGCAGAGAGAGTGCTAATTCCATTATGAAGGCGAAATTTGGTACCAGAGGAGCGGCTGCATATATTTCAAACCTGATCCGTCATAATATTGAAAACAGAGATATCCCAAAAACGAACTTGCACATTTTTATATATGATTTGAATGCAAAGGACAGTGACCCCTATTTGCCCATTTTGAAAAAGGGGGAAGGTGATACTGTAGAACTTGATGGACTTGCGCTATTTAAAGGTGACAAGATGGTCAGTGAAATTCCAAATGAAAAGCTGATTTTTTTTAAACTGATTGCTGATAAATATACAGAAGGAACCTATTCACTTCAACTGCCGAAAAAGGAGCTAGCAGCGGTAAAAACCATTTTCTCTAACCGCAAAATAGAAGTAAATAAGAATGATCCAACCAAACTTACGATAAAAGTAAAAATCAGCGGAATTGTTCAGCAGTATACCGGAGGAATGATTACACCAAAAATCAAAAGTGAAATGGAAAAAGCATTTGAAAAAGAGATTATAAACGAATCTAAACAATTGATCGAACAATTTAAAGAAACGGATATTGATCCTCTCGGAATCCAAGATCTATTGGAAAGCAGGATTAGAGGGTTTGGAAAAAAAGAATGGAAAGAGATCTATCCAAAACTGTCTGTAGAAATTAAGCCAGAGGTCATGATAACTGAAACAGGTGTGATTGATTAGGTAAAAACGAACATAAAAACAAATTTTAAAATAATTCAATGACTTGTCTCATAGACTTTTAGAAAGTTCTTCGCCAAGGAGTGAGTCAGCATGAATTCTTTTTTCAAAGGAACCCTCTTATTGATCGTAGCCGCTTTTTTCAGTGAATGCATCGAATTCTTCGTCAACATGATTTTAGCCAGAGAGCTTGGAGAAGAAGGAATGGGCAGGTATATGTCCATTTTGCCTGTTATATTTTTAGTTGCGGTCCTTGCAAGTCTTGAACTGCCGATTTCTATCTCAAAATACATTGCTGAAAACAAACGGGTCCTGCATTACAGTATGCTGCGCCACGCCCTGCAGATGACAATAGTTGTTACCCTTGCCGTACTGCTTGCAAGCATCGTCCTTTTTTCAGCTACTTCTTTACTCGAGGGATTTCATCCGATTGTAAAATGGCTGATTATTGGCCTAATTCCCATTGCGTCGTTTTCTTCGATTGCGAGAGGATATTTTATGGGTGTTCAGCAGATGGGCAAGATTGCGTTTTCGAATTTTTTAAGAAAAGCTGTGCAATTCAGTGTGCTGCTGCTCATTTTCACCATTTTTCAATTTGATCAAAATGCTTTGCTGATTGCGCTCTGTGCTTTTATAGGCAGTGAACTGATTGTATTTGTCTATTTGATCAGTATATTTTTGGTACATATGCATGCTCTGAAAAATGAGAACAACACATTTACAACCGGCAAACATGCAAGGCAAAAGCTGCTGTCTGTATCTCTTCCGACTACAGGCCTGAGGATTTTTCATGCCATTACGAATGCCATTCAGCCTTTTTTAATCCAGACAGCCTTAATTTCAGCCGGATTCGGCACGGTTGCTGCAACTGAGCATTTTGGCATGCTGACTGGAGTGGCGATGACAATTGGCTTCTTTCCGGCATTTATTGCTCATTCCTTAATGATCATGCTGATTCCAAACGTGTCTGATTCGTACGGCAAGCAGGATACAAAAACGCTGCGGGTCCTTCTCCAGCAATCGATGTCTTTTACTATGCTTTACGGAATACCGGCCGTATTTATTATTTATCTTTTTGCTGAACCGCTGACATCGCTTTTTTTCTCATCTGATCAGGCAGCCTTTTATCTGAAATTGCTGTGGCCATACTTTTTGTTTCACTTTTTCGTCATTCCCATGCAGGCTTATTTAATCGGACTTGGGCTTGTGAAAGACGCTTTTTACCATACTGTCTGGTCACATATCGTCTCGTTTGGCATGATGTTTTTGCTTGGTTCACAGCCCTCGCTGCAAATGGCTGGGATTATACTTGGCATGAATACAGGCATTGTGTTATTAACGCTTATGCATTATGTGACAATCTGCCAGAAAATCGGGATTACCCTGTGGCTTACAGAGCGCAGAAACAGTGTTTACTGATGGTTCTGAAAGATTGAAATACATTTGCTAGTTTGATAATAAGAAAAAGGATTGAAATAGCACTTGTCCCCCTGTAAAATACGGAGATAACTTCATACGTTTTCCTTATATAATCATGGAGATATGGTCCATAAGTTTCTACCTGGCAGCCTTAAAGTGCCGGACTATAAGGAGAGTACGAACAGGTGTCTGACGCAGAGGTCATTGTTCAAGCTTTCTTTATAAAGTCTTGAACAGGGGCCTCTTTTTTTATTTATTTTAAGACGTCAGACATCTGACCGCGCTAATCATGATAGGAAAACGACTGATAATTTTAATAAATGGGGGCATTCATTTGAGTATTTTATACGGAATCTTATCTCTTGCAGGTATATTATTTCTTGGCTGGCTTTTAAGCAGCAGCCGCAAAAGCATTCCCTGGAAAACAATCGGCATAGGGCTATTGCTTCAAGCTGCTTTGATATTATTTGTAATGAAGGTAAAAGCGGGAGAGATGATTTTAGAGAAAGCGGCATTCGCTGTTCAAAAAATTATTGATTTCAGCAGTGAAGGCATTGAGTTTGTTTTTGGCGGGTTTTATGGTGAAGGTTCAAACATCACATTTGTTTTTGCGATAAATGTACTTGCTGTCATTATCTTTATTTCTGCACTTATATCCGCTCTTTATTATTTGAGAATTATTCCTTTTGTTGTAAGAATTATTGGTTTATCGATTGGGAAACTCCTTGGAACAACGAAAGTTGAAACGTTCAGTGCTGTCGGAAATTCCTTTTTAGGACTAGTTGAAGCACCGCTGCTGGTGCGTCCGTATTTGAAGGATTTAACTCGATCCGAATTATTTGCGGTTATGGTGGGAGGCACGGCTTCTGCCAGCGGGGCGATACTTGTAGGGTATTCACTGATGGGAATCGACATGAAATATCTTCTTATCTCCGTTTTCAGCGTTCCTTTTGTTTCATTGATCATCGCCAAATTGCTTGAGCCTGAAACAGAGGTTTCCAAAACAAATGACAATGTTGCCATGGAAAAAACAAAGCATGCGAATGTGTTTGAAGCGATTGCTGAGGGAGCCGTAAGCGGTGTAACTCTCGCTTTGAACATTGGAGGTCTGCTGATTGCATTTATTAGCATCCTCGCCTTGATCAATGGAGGACTTGGTCTGATCGGAACGGACTTGTCCACAATCTTTGGATATGTGTTTTACCCATTTGCTATCATGATCGGGATTCCGTTTGAGGATGCTTTCAGAGCAGCTTCTATTATCGGAACGAAATTATCAGTCAATGAATTTGTTGCTTATCTTGACTTAAGCAAAATGATTGATGAGTTAGATCCTAAAACAGTAGCCATTCTCTCGATTGCTCTTTGTAACTTTGCCAACCTGTCATCCATTGGCCAGCTGATCGTCGGATTGGGATCACTCGAGCCGACGAAGCGTTCCCTTGTATCAAAACTTGGATTAAAGGCGATCGCCGGGGGAACATTAGCAAGTTTTATTACAGCAGTATTAGTAGGAATGTTTATGTAGGAATTAAAGCACCTTGTTTAAGGTGCTTTTTAATATATTCTTTTTTCATGAAAATGGCATGAATGGAAACACTAAAAGAACCAGCTGGCATCGGAGTTGTTTGATATGTTTTTTAAGCAAAAGCAAACAGGAGACAGCACTCAGCCTCCTTCCGTTCAAGAAGTAAGAGAAAGACTGACAAAGGCGATGTCCAGTAATCCGGATTTGACATTCCGCACCATTTTATGCAGTGACAATAACGCTGTGTTAATCGCTTATTTGGTGAACTTAGTTGACATCAGGAGCTTGAGCGAAGATATTATTAAACCGATTCAGAAAGAGAGCAGCACAAGCATTGGCATAGAGGAACTGAATCAGATTATCAGTACAGGAAACATTTCTGCGGCAGAAGGAAAGGAGCATGCCGTTCAGTCTCTGCTGACAGGCGCTGTTTATTTGTATTCAACAAAAGAAAAGAAAAGTCTGCTTGTTCATATTCCCCATATAGACGAAAGGTCGATTGATAAAGCAGAAACAGAGTCGTTGGTATTTGGGCCGAAAATTTCGTTTACGGAATCCATCGGGAAAAATATCAACATGATCCGCGCTAATATTAATGACCCGAAACTGCGGACAGATAAAGTTACAATTGGCGAGAGAGTTAAAACGGAAATTCGGATTGTATACATTGAGGATATTGCAGATCCAGAGAATGTTCAGACAGTAAAACAAAGAATCAGCGAAATTGTCATTGATGATGTTTTAGATAGCTCTGTCTTGGTTCAGCTCATTGAAGATAATTCCTTTACAATCTTTCCTCAATTTTTGCTGTCAGAGCTTCCTGATCGATTTTCATATTCCATCCTAAGAGGAAAAGTAGGCATTTTAGTAGACCGCAGTCCGACTGCCATTCTAACACCTACTCAGTTTTTAAGTTTTTTTGAATCAACGGAAGACGTTTATATGCGCTGGAATTTAAGCACGTTTATTCGATTTCTGCGTTTTACGGCCATGTTGATTTCTGTTTTTGCAACACCTGCTTATGTTGCAGCTCTTACCTATCATTATGAGGTGATCCCCTCTGCATTAATGATATCCCTAGGCCAGTCAAGGGCGAATGTTCCTTTTCCGCCCGTTTTTGAAGCCCTGCTTTTTGAGTTTATTATTGAGCTTCTCCGTGAGGCTGGGGCAAGGCTGCCTACAAAAGTCGGCCAGACGATGGGGATTGTAGGGGGTATTGTCATTGGGCAGGCTTCTGTTCAGGCCGGATTTACAAGCAATATTCTAATCATCATTATCGCACTAAGTGCGCTTGGATCGTTTACAGCTCCAAGCTATATGATGGGTTCTGCCATTCGCATTGCCCGTTTTCCTATGATTATTCTGGCAGGTTTTTTAGGATTAATCGGCATTATGTTTGGGTTATGCTTTATTCTGCTGCATCTCTTAAAATTAACAACGCTCGGCAGACCATATCTTGCTCCGATCTATCCATTCCGCAAAGAGGATCTTAAGTATTCTCTCTTCCGCCTGCCAGTACAATATCTTGCGAAAAGGCCGATCACTAACAGTCCAATTGATAATGAAATTTTTCCGCGAAGACTTGCTGAAAAGAAGAGGGATACTGATGAATAAGAAGCAGGTACTGACATGAAAATAAATTTATCCCCTCCTAAAAACCAGATGGTTCAGGCATGGCTGCTCGCTGCTCTCATTTTCAGTGTTCAAAACGGAGTTGGCATTGCAGGCTTTCAGCGGATTATTTTTATGGAATCCAAACAGGATGCGTGGATTTCAATTATTATGGCTGCATTAGGGATTCATGTGCTCATTTTTATGATGTTCAGCATTTTAAAGCAATATGAGAGTGCAGACTTATATAGCATTAATGGTGATCTTTTTGGAAAATACATAGGCAGCCTTATTAACATGACTTATGTGATCTATCATCTTCTTGCCTTTTCGGTCATTCTTGTTGACTATATTCTTATTGTGAAAACATGGATATTTCCTGAGATGCCCGAATGGCTTCTTGGGGCCCTTCTCTTATTTCTTACCTATTATGGAGTGACAGGAGGCGTAAGAGTCCTATTTGGGGCAAGTTTCCTGGTTATTTTTATCACTGCCTGGATGATCTTTATGCTGTTTCAGCCTCTCAGTTATGCTGATTGGAGGATGCTGTCTCCGGTTCTGTCCGCATCTCCTGCGGAATTGCTGCGGGGTGCTTACCGAATGACTTTGACCATGCTTGGCTATGAAGTCATTATGTTTGTCTATCCCTATTTGAAGGATAAAAAGAAAGCACAAAAATTTGCTCACTTGGGCCTTTTTTTTACAACGATACTAGTATTAGTCTTAATGATTGTCGCGATTGTGTACTTTAGTCCAAAGCAGCTGGAAAAAACGGTCTGGGCTACACTTACGATGCTTAAGATTGTTAGAATTCCTAATCTGGAGCGATTTGAATTTATCGCGATTTCCCTATGGATGGTCATCATTCTTCCTAACTTATTATTTTATATGTGGGCAGCTTTTCAAGGACTGAAGAGAACATTCAGAATGAAGGACAAGTGGTCCATTATCGTCACCTCCATCTTTGTCATGAGTCTTGTTTTCACCTTGAATACAGTAGACAAAACCATCAAGTTCACGGATCGCTTCAGCACCTTTGCTTTTATTGCAACAGTCATATTTATCGTCTTTATCTACGGATGGACGCTGATTAAAAAAATGATAGTTAAAAAAGGAAAATCAATATGAAGAAGCTCATTCTCGTTCTTTTATGCTTCATGCTGACTGGTTGCCTGGAACAAAAATATATTGAGAGAATCGGCATGATTACAGCAGTTGGCTATGATCTTGGCAATCAAAATAAAATTAAAGGCACAACAGTGGCTTTTCAATTTGACCCAACCCGTCAGAATGTCTCTCAAATGCTGACATCAGAAGCAAATACAAGCAAAGGAATCAGGGAAGCCATGAACCGGGAAACAAGCCATCATCTAGTTTCTGGGCAGCTGCGTGTCTCGCTGTATGGAGAGGAGCTTGCTAGACGGGGAATCTACACATTTGTAGACACACTTGCAAGAGATGCTTCTGTCGGGACCATGAGCTATTTGGCCGTAGCTTCTCCTGAGGCAGCCTCTATTCTTTCAGCGGAAAACTTAAGTATCACGACAAATGTAGGAACGTATCTGTACAGACTGCTTGAGCAGAACATTAAAAGTGAGCAAACGATTTCGAGCACCCTTCATGAATTCCTCAAAACGTACTATGAAGTAGGTATGGATCCGATTCTGCCAATGATCAGTCTGATGAACGAAAAAAAAGTCACCATTGAGGGGATGGCTCTATTTAACGAAGATAAGATGGTTGGAGTGCTTACACCCGAAGAATCCTTTTATTTGAAACTGATCCGCGAGCATTTCAAATCAGGCTCGATTGAAATGGAACTTCCAAGAGAAGTCATGAAAGAAGCATTAGTCGAGAAAAAAGGGGATGAATCTGTTTTTATTACCATTGACAATATTAAAAGCACGTCAGATATCAGTGTGAAAAATAAGAAAAGCCCTGATTTTAATGTTGACATTAAGATGGAAGCGAGGCTGCTTGAAGTATCTGAAGAACTGGTTTCAGACCAGCAAATTACGACGAGGGTTTTAGAAAAGGCCATCAAACACACTATCAAATCAGAAACAAAGAAATTAATAGAGATTTTAAAGGAAAAAGAATCAGATCCTGCTGGTTTTGGTATAACGTACAAGAGTACATTCGATAAAAGTGATCTTTCCAATGAGCAATGGAGGAGCCTCTACCAGAAGATGAACTTAACAACTGCCATTACAGTTTCAGTCATTAGCATAGGTGTAATGGATTAAAGGATAGTGATCTCCCTTCTTTTTTAATGGACAATTTCTAAATAAGCGCCTGAAGAGCGTAAATTAGATTGTATCTTAAAATGACGGGAGGTAATCAAATGGGGATAAAAACCATCAAGTTTTCTGTTCTATACTTGGCTTTAGGTCTTCTGCTCGGTCTTTATATGTCGATTGCTGATGATTATACACTCACTTCAGTTCACGTTCATATTAATTTACTCGGATGGACGACACTTACAATTGCCGGAATCTTATATTATTTATTTCCTGAGTTAACGGATCATTTTTTGGCAAAGGCTCACTTTTGGCTTCATAATATCGGACTGCCGGTAATGATGGTTGGCCTTGTATTTACTGTTTCGGGAACGAATAGTCTCTTGCTGCTTACAATCATCGGATCAACCGCAACGGTGATCGGCCTTTTATTTTTTGTATATAATGTTTTGGTGAATTTAAAGTAGAAAAAGAAGAAGGAAGCATTCTGGAATGCTTCCTTTTTGGTTGAAATTAGAATTTAAAATTTTTGCTCGCTTGTTGGCAAGCGGATCGCCTAACTCTGCGGTCAGAACGGTTCCGCCAAAAAAGTCAGAACCGGACTTTTTTGGCGAATCCTTCTCTGCCAATCGGAGGGGGCATTGGCGCTTGCGCTTTTTTTAATTCTTATAGGTGAATTCCTGATATTTGCCGGTCCCATTGCACTGCATGCACTTTTTCGCAAGAGGAATGAAGGGGTTCGTTCTGATTTTGCCTGCTCCGCTGCAATGTCTGCAAATGACGACTAGTGCCATCTACATGTCCTCCTCTCAAAATAGAAAAGCTGACTTCTGCTTCTATTTTGGGGATAAAACGCTTTTTTTATACTTTTTTTAAAGATCCGGCAAGCCATTCCTCTCTAAGCATGCCCATCTTGATAGAGTCGTAATAGGAACCTTTGTAAAATCTGCATTTGCGGATTCTGCCTTCTTCTCTCATACCTGTTTTTTCAGCCACTCTGATCATTCTTGTATTTCCTGACCAGGTTGTTAAACCGATTCGAATCAGCTTATATTTATCGAATAAGTGCTGTATCCAAAGCTTCAAGGCTTCCGTGCCTGCACCTTTATGCCAATTAGATGGCTGATAAATAACAATGCCGACTTCAAGCCAGTTTGATGGCTGATGTTCCCAGTAGTAGGTAACCATGCCGATTAACTGCTGCTCTACTTCAATGTACATCCTGTCCGGATTCGGATCTTTCGTTTCTTTCTTTTTTTGTTTTTCAAAATCTTTTCTTGTCATTGTACCTATCGGGAAATAGGGGGCATCCCATTTTTTCCATTCAGGCTCTGCCTGTCCATATATAAACTCCCATAATAATGGGATATCCTCCGGTTTTAACCTTCTCAATGTCACTTTTTTCTCATGAAGCATCTTTTATAACAACTCCTTTATTAAGATTTTCTATATCTTTTAATGGATTCCTTTTCCTTAATATCAAGTATTTGTAAAAAGTTTGAAGCGAACCATATCTTTTGTTCTCTGCTCATTGAATTTCCTTTGAATTATCAGAAATAACATTTCTTCATCCATAAGTAGGGTGCCTATGAAACTAGATTTACAAAACTGACATTCAGTCTTAACAATCGTTTTAGATAGGCTTAAACTGCTCTTTTCAATCATGAATTATATTGAAGAGGAAGGAAAAAAACACATTGGAGGATAAACTTGGAAATGAGAAAAATAGTTATTGGACTAATTCTTGTTATGATGGCACTCGCAGGTTTACTTGAGGGACTGGCTCCCGGGAAAGCTGCTGCTTATTCGGCCTATGATGAAATCTTATATTTTCTTATGGATAGGTACCCTGAAACAGGAGATCATGTCAGGGACGCCATTGCTGCCGGGCACTCCGATGTGTGTACGATTGAACGTGATGGAGCAGAGGAGAGAAGGGAAGAGAGCCTTGCCGGAATCCCTACTGAGACTGGATACGATCGAGATGAATGGCCGATGGCTATGTGCGAAGAAGGAGGAGCAGGTGCATCAGTCCGCTATGTCACTCCATCTGATAATCGCGGAGCAGGTGCGTGGGTCGGCAATCAGCTTGAGAATTATCCTGACGGCACGAGGGTTTTATTTATCACTGACTGAATTTCGTAATGGAGTGTGAGTAAATGAAGGAAATAAAAAGAAAAGATGAAATTCTTGTATCCTATCATCAAATAATCATTTCAAATATTGGCATCAGTTCTCCGCATTTTGAATGGTCGGGGCAGGATTATGAAAAAGGGTACGCTGCCGATGAATTTGCGGTTTCATTTGCTGCATTGTCCAATTCATCTGCAGAAATTCAAGTAGTACAAGATCAGCCCCAGCTGAATTTCAAACCTGAATTTACATGCAAAGTACCGTTTCGTGTCGTAAATGGCGCTGTTGAAATCAAAAGTATTTTATCAAAAAAATTAGTCTATGAAATTCCGGCTGGAAACTACTATATAACCTTTTTGGCTATACCGCTTGAAGAAAAAACGAAAAATGGGCTTTACCGCGTCAAATATATATTCCAATTTTCAAAGGCTGGTTTATGACCAGTCTTTTTTTTGTGATCTTATTGATAATTATTATTAAATAAAAATAATAATAATTTTTAATTGAGTTTTGGGCACGTTTTGGTATAATGAGACATATACTAATTCACCAAAGCTGATTTATTGGGGTTTCTGCTGTTCAACAGCAGCATTTATATTTTTATAATGCTTAATGAAGATGATTATTTTTCTCAATTAGGGAGGTATACTATGCTTGTAAATGAAAATGCATATCATCGGGAACATGATGAGAATACAAAATTTGATAGACTAAAAGAATATGGGGAATTGATTGCTGCCATTGTCTCTGGAATCCTTATTTTGATAGGATGGGCCATTCAAACAAATCAGGGGACCGCAGCTGCAGCTTTATTTATATCAGCTTTTTTAATTGGCGGATATGCGAAAGCAAAAGAAGGAATTGAGGAAACACTTGATGAGAAAAAGCTGAATGTAGAATTGCTGATGGTCTTTGCAGCTATTGGTTCAGGAATCATTGGATACTGGATTGAAGGCGCCATTTTAATCTTTATTTTTGCATTAAGCGGGGCGCTTGAAACCTTTACACTGAACAAAAGCCAGCGTGAGCTCTCGGCACTGATGGAGCTTCAGCCTGAGGAGGCTTCCCTGCTTAAAGACGGCAATGAAATAAGAGTTCATGTTTCATCGCTTGAGATTGGAGACTTGATTGCTGTAAAGCCAGGTGAACGAATTCCGACAGACGGTGAAATTGCATCTGGAACAACAAGTATTGATCAGGCAGCAATTACAGGTGAATCCATCCCTGTTGAGAAAAAAGCGGAAGACACTGTTTTCGCCGGCACAGTTAATATTAATGGTTCTATAACAGTAAAAGTAACAAAAAACAGCGATCAAACCCTTTTTCAGAAGATTATTAAGCTCGTTCAATCTGCTCAGTCAGAAAAGTCGCCTTCACAGCAATTTATTGAGAAGTTTGAAGGAACTTATGTAAAAGGTGTATTGATTGCCGTTGCCTTGATGATGGTTTTGCCGCATTTTCTGCTTGGGTGGAGCTTCAATGAGAGCTTCTACCGGGCGATGGTTCTGATGGTGGTGGCCTCACCATGCGCCCTGGTCGCATCTATAACGCCTGCGACTCTGTCAGCCATCTCTAATGGTGCAAGAAATGGCCTGCTATTTAAGGGGGGAGTTCATTTAGAGAAGTTAAGCAAGCTGAAGGTAATTGCTTTTGACAAAACAGGGACGCTCACAAAAGGGGAACCTGTTGTGACAGATGTGAAAATCAGCAAAAATGCAGATGAAGCTGAAGTGTTCAAAGCGGTGCTGTCAATTGAAAAGCAGTCCAATCATCCGCTTGCAAAGGCGATTGTAAGCTATATCGAAAAGAAATATCCATCTCTTCATCCCGAAATGCTGGATGTACAGGAGCAATCAGGTTTTGGCGTAACGGCCAAATGGAAGAATGAAATGTGGAGTGTAGGAAAGCCCGTCGCGGAAAATGAGGAAGAGAACGAGATGGCGGCATTCGGCTTAGAGAGAGCACATGAGGGGAAAACAATTGTCTATGTAAAAAATGATAGCGGGATCGCGGCCGTTCTGAGCCTTCAGGATGTGCTCAGAAAGGATGCCGTTCAAGCGATTGATGAGCTCAAAAAAGCAGGAATTCACACGGTCATGCTGACTGGAGATAATGAGTCCACAGCACAATCCGTGGCAAGTGCTGCAAGAGTAGACCAATTTATTTCGGAATGCCTACCTGATGATAAAGTGGCAGAAGTGAAGAAACTTGGGAAGAAGTACGGTCATACAGCAATGATCGGGGACGGCATAAATGATGCTCCAGCACTGGCTGCGGCGAGTGTAGGAATTGCAATGGGCGAAGGAACGGATGTCGCCCTTGAAACAGCGGATGTTGTCCTGATGAAAAATGATTTGACCAAACTGAAAAAAGCCATTGAAGTCTCCAGGAAAATGGATAAGATTGTGAAACAGAATATCATTTTCTCAATGTCAGTTATTGCACTGC
Source organism: Metabacillus dongyingensis (assembly GCF_019933155.2). Taxonomy (NCBI): domain Bacteria; kingdom Bacillati; phylum Bacillota; class Bacilli; order Caryophanales; family Bacillaceae; genus Metabacillus; species Metabacillus dongyingensis. The sequence continues at coordinate 1,879,459 of NZ_CP082944.1, forward strand.
TGATTTGCTCGAATTTCCTGCAGGTGCTCGATTTGCCGCTTGGTGTAATCGGACATGAAGGAAGCACGATCCTTGTTATCCTGAATGGACTGCGGTTATTAAGATAAAAAAATGGACGAAAGGAATCTTTCGTCCATTTTTCTATGTCGTTCTTTCCCCTGTGGATTCTTCATCTGGTCTTTTACTCACAATCACATAAGCTGCAGTAATACAAATGAAGCCTATGATCCACCCGATCAGTGAGCTATAGTAAAACCAATCTGTTAATTGAATAAAAATAAAAGGTGATGCAAAACCAATTATACATAAGATGAGGACTATATTTCGTTTCATCAATTTCAGCAATGCCAACATCTCCTTAACTAGGTAAAGAACGAATTCCCATATTCATTATACCTAAAAAGAAAACACATGGAAAATCAAGTTTTCCTTTTTTGGAAAAAGGTGCAGCTGGAGCTTTCAAACCATGAATAGTGTCTGATAAATCTTAAAAATTTGAAATAGAGCCTGAAATAAAGGGAAAAGTGCCCGATAAACAAAGTTACGAAAGATAAACCGAACAGTACCTGATAAAAATCCTTCTAAATCTTCTTTCACAAGGCATTAAAAAATTCCTTAGGATTCCATGAACGGGAATTCCCAAAAAATAAAAATAAGAATTTCAATCCATCTAAGTTCAGCTTATATCCGCAGCTCATAAAATAGAATATAAACGTGTGAAGGAGATGAAAACAAGCCTAATTAAGAAAATGACAAAGGAAAAATGATCACAAATAAGAATGAATCAGGCAAATAACGCTGCATAAGCCTGTTCGAAAATGAATTCACTTCCTTCAAGGAAGAATCTCTTTTTTTATACCAGATAATAGGAATCGCCTATATGACTAAGTAAAAAAATGATAAGATGAAAACAGCAATCAGTTCTTAATGGAAAGTACGGTGATCATGTTGAGCAAACTCATTCCGCTGGGATATCTCAGTGCAATCATTTTTGTTATATCGGGCATTCTTTCTTTTTTTGCTTCCAATTGGAGCGGTTTTGAACGATTGGAAAAGGTGGGTCTTGCAATTGGTATGATGATTTTATTTTATGGAGCAAGCTTTTTGAGCGGAAAGATTTTGTCCAACCGGGAGGCTCTCCCGAAGTGGCTGCTTGTCGGAGGAGCAATCTCGTTTGGTGCTGCAGCAGCTCTGATCGGGCAAATATATAATTCACATGCTGACAGTTATCTATTATATTTCATCTGGATGCTGCCTTCGATTGCGCTTGCTGTCATTACGCGATATCAGCCTTTTGCCATTCTTAGCTATGGGCTATTGCTGCTTTCATACTGGTTTTACATGTTTCCGGCAAGCGTATCCATCAATCGTTCGGATTTTGAAGAGTGGCTCATTTATTTTGGCATGGTCATTCTTAATGCCATTGTATTTGGCTTAGCTTATTTCTTAAAGCTAAAACCTCTGCAATACGCAGCTTTTACAGTCATTCATCTCTTTTTGATCATCATGTCGTTTTACGAGGTGTTTGAACCTTATAGTTCCTGGATGAACATCGTGTACTTGTTTGTCATTATTCTTAGCTACTTCCTTTTTATGAAAAAAGACAGCCATCATACGCTGACAATTATTGCGTTTGTGATGCTGGGCGTTTTTGCCCTTTCTAAATATGCAGAACTCAGTATAAGACTTGCCGATAAAATCGGGCCATACAGCTTTTATTTGTTTTCCATCCTTGGGACACTGCTCTTTTTGGGAGGCGGTATTTACTTTGCAGTCCGTGTAACGAGGAAAGCGCCGGATGATTCGCTGATGTATAAAGTGTTTAAAAATATTCTGATTGTGATTATAACCTTCACCTCGTCTCTCTTGCTATCATTCAGCCTTGGCGGATTATTGTTCCTTATCTTTCAGTCAGAATATAGCCTTGCTGTGTTCAGTCTTCTATTTATAGGCACAGCCGTTTTTTGGAAAAAGCTCTATACAGCTGCACGGTACACCTTATTTATTACAGGAATTTTAATAGCATTAGGAGTTCTTTTCATACTTAATGCCGGCACCGCCATTCTCTTTATTGCGGTAGGTTTTGTGATGATCCTGATCGAACGGGAAAAATTTCTTCAGTTTCTCGCCTATTCTTTTATGCTTGCGAGCTTCATCAGTCTATTTTCTGTGCACTTACAATGGATGGAGAATTTCCGCATTGTTTTAGCCCTTTTATCCATTGCTCAATTCTTGCTGATGATGGTGCCGATTGATAAAGTGAGACAGCTGAGCAGCTTCTGCCTCTTTTACGGCTTCCTGCTTCTTTATCCGGCCGCCTTCTGGGGAACAGATTGGCAAGAAACGCTTGTCTATCAGATTCTGTATTTTGGACTTAGTGCAGCCATGCTTGCCTTTTATCATAAAAGAGATGGCCTTGTGAAGAAAAATATAACCTGGGTATTTTTTATCCTCTTTTTCATCGGCCTGTATTACGATTTTGCCTGGAAGCTGCTTCACAAATCGCTGACCTTTCTGCTCCTTGGCCTGCTGATTTTTGCAGCTGTGAGATACTTTGATAAAGAAAAACCTGCAGGAGTAACCGTTTTTACAAACAGAACCTGGGCTTTGATTGCAGCAGTTTTTACCCTTCAGCTTGCTTTTACAGGATCCCAGAGCTTTTTAAATGAAAAAGCTCTGGATGAAGGGAAAGTGGTTGTGCTTGAACTTGAACCGCTTGATCCAAGGTCAATGCTTCAGGGAGATTATGTACAGCTGAGATATGAAGCCGGAAGATATGAACCGGAAGATGGCGTTAAAACCGGATCTGTCATCACCGTTAAGGTGAAAAAAGACAGCAAGGGCGTTTACAGGCCGACTGGAGAAACGGCAAAAGGAAGAGCAGCGGAAGCTTTCAAAGAGCCTGAAGCGGACGAAGCCTATCTGACTGGAAAATATAATGGCTATGACGGCCTCATTCTAGGAATCGAATCCTTTTTTGTAGAAGAGGGAACAGGGATGGAACTGGAACGGCATGCAAAATATGCAAAAGTGATAGTCTCTGATGAAGGCAATGCCCTGCTTGTAGATGTGAAAAGCGATTTATCTTCTCTGAAATAAAAAAATCCATCCTCTGCTGGATGGATTTTTTCTATAAAATTAGAATTTTCATATCTGTCTGCTCTAATCAGGCGACTCTGCTTTTTAATTTGACCCGTTCGCCAGTTTAACGAGCATATGTGCAAGGAAATGTCTTTCTTCATCATTGCCGACTTTCCAGAGTTCATTTAATAGATTCTCTTCGCTGTTGCGCGGTTCAACGTTATTAGCCAGATAGTTTGCAACTTTCTCAGCGCCTTTAGCAAGCATTTCATCGCTTAAACCTAAACGCTTGCCTGCTTCAACTTTTTCGCCTAAGTACGATTTGAATTCTTCGAAATCCCGAAGGATCGCTTCCATTTTCTCATTGTTCATTGAATCTAGCTTCTTCTCAATCTTTTCTGTCTGAATGGATTCGTCTTTTACTTGATGGTTTGACATTTTTTCTTGCACCTCCTGTTAAAGTTATTTATTACATTCCCGTTCTGAAAGGAGGTAAACCCTTCCAGAGTGTTGAATGTGCTCTATGAGTTCATTTGAGAGCAGTCTGGCACCTTCTATGAAAACAATCAGATCAGAAAATCGAAAGACCGTTTTTCTGAAACGGGTTCTGCATAAAAAAGACGGATGTATTTCCGAAGAAGTCCATCAGCATTCTTTAAGTTCTGATGAATTTGGCGTATGATAGAGAGGACTTATGCAGATGAAGGAGAGAGAGTGTATGCAAAAAGAAAGATTAATGAAGCTTACTGACTGGCTGAAGCAGCAGGATACAGATGCTGCCTTTATTTCATCAACTGAAAACATTTTCTACTTAACAAACTTTCACACAAATCCCCATGAGAGATTAATGGGTTTATTTATTTTTAAAGAAGAAGAGCCATTTTTTATTTGCCCTGGAATGGAAGTTTCACAGGCAAAAGCAGCAGGTTTTGACGGGGAAATTATCGGATATGCCGATCATGAAAATCCATGGGACAAAGTAAATGCAGCCATCGTAAAAAGAGGGCAGCAGAACGTTAAAAAGGCAGCAGTTGAAAAAGAACTTCTTTCTTTTGCCCGCGCTGAGCAGCTTCTTAACATTCTGACAGGAGCAGAACTTGTTTCAGCGGAGGAAATCATGAATCAATTGCGTCTGATCAAAGACGACAAAGAGCTTGAGATTTTAAGAGAGGCATCAGCGCTTGCAGATTTCGGCGTTGAGGTAGGTGTTCAGGCTCTTCAATCAGGCATCAGCGAAATGGACGTTCTTGCAAAAATCGAATATGAACTAAAACGAAAAGGGATTCGTGAAATGTCCTTTTCTACAATGGTCCTGTTCGGTGAAAAATCAGGACAGCCCCATGGCAATCCTGGCTTAACTTCGTTAAAATCTGGAGACTTCGTTTTATTTGATCTTGGTGTCGTACTTGATGGCTACTGCTCAGATATTACGCGTACATTTGCCTATCAATCGATCAGTGAAAAGCAAAAAGAAATCTATGATACAGTGCTAAAAGCTCAATTAAAAGCGCTGGATGCAAGCAAACCAGGCACCAGAATCGGTGAATTGGATCAAATCGCACGGGATGTCATCACAAATGCAGGCTATGGCGATTTCTTCCCGCATCGATTGGGACATGGCCTTGGCATTAGCGTGCACGAATTCCCGTCGATGAGCCATACGAATAATGACCTGCTTCAGGAAGGCATGGTTTATACAATTGAACCAGGCATTTACGTTCCTGATATCGGCGGCGTCCGCATTGAAGATGACGTGTATATTACGAATACAGGTCATGAAACGCTGACAAAGTTTCCAAAAGAGCTTCAAATCATCAAATAGAGAGAAAATAAATAAAGCATCGAATCAAACCGCACATGCAAGCTTATCGTGCGGTTTGATTTTTAAGAAATAAAAGGGGAAAAGAAAATGAAAAAATGGTTCCTGCTGATTTTTGCAGCCTTTATGATATCGGGATGTTCTGAAACAGCGAATAATGAGACACCTGCTGCTGAAACTGAAAAGAAAAATATATCCTCTAAAGAAGAGAGTCCTCCTGAGGAAGCAGCTCCGGCTGAATCCGAAATAGAAGCAGATTCTGAGAATGAAAATTTCATTCCAGCCAAGGTAGTCAGGGTCATCGACGGTGACACAGTCAAGGTTCTTGTGAATGGGAAAGAAGAGACGCTGCGCCTGCTGCTTGTCGACACACCGGAAACCGTTCATCCAAACAAACCTGTACAGCCGTTTGGACCTGAAGCAAGCAGCTTTGCAAAAGAAACACTTTCAGGTAAAGAGGTGGAGCTTGAACTGGATGTTGGAGAACGTGATAAATATGGAAGGCTCCTGGTCTATCTTCACGCTGACGGCAAGATGTTCAATAAACTTCTTATCGAAAAAGGACTTGCACGTGTGGGTTATGTTTATGCCCCGAATACGAAGCATGTAGATGAGTTTATTAAGCTTCAAAAAACTGCTCAGAAAAAGGAGATTGGCATCTGGAGCATAGAAAATTATGCCGCTGAGGACGAAGGATTTAATGTTGCTGAAAAAAAATCAGAAGATCCGAAAGAAACACAAACAGAGGCCTGCACAATCAAAGGGAATATTTCTTCATCAGGAGACAAGATTTATCATCTGCCTGAAGGACAATATTATGATGCAACAAAAGAAGAAGAAATGTTCTGTTCTGAGGATGAAGCGGTCAATGCCGGATACCGGGCATCTAAAAGATAAAGCGGGATATGACCCGCATTTTTTATACTGTGCTGATTGGTGATTAAAAGGATTTGGTTCAGGTTTGCCGAATAAGCAGCCCTGAACAAATTCAATGCCGAGATCCTTCAATTTCCGCTAAAAGGAAGTCCTCTTCTTTTTCATGGGAATCCGAAATGTCATTCCGGTCGATTTTTACATAATCAGGATGAAGTTCACATAGGATTTCAAGTGCTGCAAGCCTGAGGGATTCATTTTTCTTCCTCAATAAAGGTAAATGATTTATCAATGATCTTGCGAAGCAAGAAGACTAAAAACCAAATCACAAGCTGATTTGGTTTTTTTTTGTGCTGTTTCATGAGAAATCTAAGCCTGAGGTCTTACTTTCAGTTAAACCTCAGGTGTGTTTTCTAATGAATCCATTGCCATTAAACTTAATCATACAAATGAAAATTTCTTAAAGGGAGAAAGATTGCTGTGATTCTTGGAAAGAAACTGTCTGAATTGTGGACGCATTTATTGATGAGCGCGATTGCAGCTGTGTGCGTGTTTGTGTTTTTGCCGTCGGTGCTGACAATTTATAAAGGTATATTTACAGTCATTTTACTAGTCATTCTGTCTATTAATCTTGTCTTGATTATCATGAAAAAAGCGAACTATTTAAAAATTACGAGGCTCGCCTTAGTGTACTTGAGCATTTTTCTTATTATTGTCTGTCTGATTTTTTATACAACAGAGTTTTTGGTTATGACGGATGCAAAAGGTTTGGAGAGCGTTGTAGGCGGAAACACCCTATTAGGCAAACTCCTTTTTCTCCTTATTTGCTTCCTCCAGCCAATCGTCCTGCCCTTGCCTGAAGCTGTTACGATTCCGGTAGGCAGTGCAGTTTTTGGCTCATTTACCGCAGCTTATCTGAGTTTTTTCGGAACGATTTCCGGAATAGCTGTCATGTTCCTCATAGCTAGGCACGGCGGACAAAAACTTGTTGTAAAAATAGTGAAAGAAAAGCACTTGCACAGCTACCAGCAGTATGTCGAAAAAAATGAAACGGCGATTCTTTTCCTCTTGTTTATTATCCCGGTTCTTCCAGATGAAATCATTTGCCTTGGAGCGGGGATAGGCGGAGTTTCTTTCAGCAGATTTCTCCTGATTGCTTCTCTGTCAAAACTAATGACTGCCTCATCTCTTTCCTATTCAGTCCAATTGGCAAAAAGCCTCTCACTGACCGGACAGGAATTAATCATGACTGTGTCACTTGCTGCTTTTGGATTCATGATTTTATCGATAGGAGTAAAATGGCTTTTAAATAAAAGAAAAAAGAACAGCAGCATTCATTATGAGAAAAACGCTGAAAAATAGAGCGTTTTATTGTGATGGACCAGTAATCAAAAAGAGAAAAGCACATGATTGTTCTGTTAATGAAGCCTGAACAGAACACATGTGCACGGTTAATTCTATATTTTTAGTCGTTGTATGAAATTAGGAAATTTAATTTTAATTCAGAGCCCGACTTGGGACACTTAAACAACGTAAGCCCTGCCTCTCATACGTCCTTGCGGTTCCAAGCCCGCGCCAGCTAGAGTAAGTGTAAATCTCAGATTTGCCCGAATCATTGCCTCTAAGCTTTAATTACCCGATTTTCAGGTGTTAAAACATATGGAAAAGAGTTTATCCTTTTTGAATGGTGCGAACTCTCAAAATAATAAATCGGATGAGAAATCCGGTCAGCAATCCTGGAATAAGTGAAAGCATCGGCAGCCAGATCGGTCCGAAGAGTACACCGAACAGCTTAAGTTTTGGAGAGTACATTAATCCGACCGTGACAAAATAAGCCCCAAATGCAAAAGGCAAAAAGGACAGGGGAGGCGCGGGACCATCTGCATTTTTGTAAGCATCATACATCGCAAACATATAAACGCAAGGATAAAACATAAGCCATCCGAATTCGACCGTTTGAATGGCCACATCAATTTCACCTAAAAAACTAAGCATGATGACCTGATTGAAATGACTATTCGTATTAATCAGCAGTTCCAGTAAAATAAACAGGATTCCTTTAATCACCTGGCGGTTCAGAAGCTGTCCAAACCCAGGGAATGCTATGCTCCACAATAGGACTTCTAGTTTACTTGTTTTCACATTCATACCTACCTATCAGGATTCGTGTGATTTCTATATGAACGAATCAATCTAATGTTATTTTCTGTAAAAACTCCGAAGAACATACAATGAATTTAAGGCAGGTCAAACTTTCAGAAAAAAGTTCCTGAATTTCTGCTACTCTGATGATCGTTTCCTTGTATAACGTATACGAAAGGAGGTGATCAATATGGCAGAAACAATCATTCTTGATTCACAGCTTCGCCTTGTATTCGATATGGGCATGGATGAAAAAGGAGAGCAGGTATTTAAATACAAGAATTACAACAACGTAAAAACAACAGCAACCGCTGAACAGCTGCTGCAGGCAGCATCTGCAATTACAGGTCTGCAAACACAAATTTTATCTCATGTAGAACGAAACGATTCTCATCAGGTAACAGCTTAACCACTAAAACATCAGGAAAGGAAGGAATTTAAATGGCGAAAACGCTGGAGCTTCAATTTTTAAATGAAGAGGGCAAGCAGGTGAAAATCAACATCGATTCTCCAAAAGAACCGGTAATTGAGAGTGATGTGTCAAAAGCAATGGACCTTATCTTAGCTTCAAGTGCTTTTACATCTCCGGGCGGAGACGTTATCAGCAAAAAAGGGGCACGTATCGTTGAAAGAAATTTAACAGATCTTACAATCGGATAATGCAAATGAAGGTCAGATCTCTAATTAGGGGATCTGGCCTTTCATCTCTGTGAGAAGAAGGAAATTGAACATAAAAACTGGAAAAGGAGGAAACCTATTATGGAACAGTGGATTCAATTAGTAAGCGAAGTCGGATTTCCGATTATGGTTACTCTCTACCTGCTACACAGGATTGAAAGCAAACTGGACACTCTGAATGCGTCCATTCAAATGCTCCCGAAGCAGTGGAATAAGTAATCTGTCAAACTAAACTTCTCTGCTTATGAAAGGGATCCTTAAAATGGGGAAGTGAAATTATTGGACGTTTATCAAGATTTAAAAAAAGGAGAACGAGGTGCCTGGCTGAGCATCGGAGCTTACATTCTTCTTGCAGCAGCCAAGCTTGGCATTGGCTATGTGTATTCTTCACAGGCCCTCCTTGCAGATGGTCTGAATAACGGAACAGATGTCATTGCATCAGCAGCTGTTTTAATTGGCCTGAAAATTTCCCAAAAGCCGCCTGACCTTGATCATCCCTACGGGCATTTTAAAGCAGAGGCCATTGCTGCATTGGTTGCTTCATTTATAATCATGTCTGTCGGTATTCAGGTTTTGTTCGAAGGGTTTCAATCCATCATAGAGCCAAAGACAGAATCACCCAAGTTAATCACTGCATGGGCAGCCATCATCAGTGCGATTATTATGTATGGGGTTTACCGATACAACAAATCATTGGCAAAAAAAATCAATTCAAAAGCTCTGATCGCAGCAGCCCATGATAACCGCTCCGATGCTCTAGTAAGCGTAGGAGCTTTTGCAGGAATAGTCGCGTCACAATTCGGCATAGCCTGGTTTGACACCGTTACGGCGATCACAATCGGATTCATTATTTGCAAAACGGCATGGGATATTTTTAAAGAAACAGCTCATTCGTTAACAGACGGTTTTGATGATCAGAAGCTGCTGAACTTTAAAGAAACTGTTGAGAAAACGCCAGGAGTCGACAGGATCAAGGATATAAAAGCGCGATACCTTGGAAGCAGTGTCCTTGTAGACGTGGTTATCGAGGTGCATGCAGGACTGAATGTAACCGAGAGCCACAAAATTACAGATGAAGTAGAAAAAAGAATGGAAGTTGAACATCGTATCTCGCATGTACATGTCCATATCGAACCATCCTGATGAAACAGATCAAGCTAAATGGCTTCCTGCACCGGAAGCCATTTTTTTTTGAAAAAGTTCCAATATCTCGACAGAATTAAACAAAGGGAATCTGATTCAATTAGAGAAGTATTATATATGAGAAAAAAAGGAGGATACGAAAATGCCTGAGAAGGAGAAGGTCATGAAAATCAAAAAGTACAGTGATGATATCGTCCGGAAGGTGCTGCATGATGAATACGCCCCAGATGGTGATTCGTTAAAAAATGTGGTCGAACTGCTTTCGCGATCTGTCTATGATTTATCTGAAATGTATCTAAATGATCAATGCAATCATGAAGAAACCCTCAAAGGCACATTGGCAAAAATGAAAATTGCCTGTAATACTGTCGAACAAAACCGAGTTAAAATGCCTTAACAAAGGACACCTTGAGTGTTCTTTTTTATTTTTAGAGCTTTGGCCGTCAAAGGCATTAATAGTAGGAGAATTGAATCAAAATACAAACATATGTTCCTGTTTTGCCTATCTAATGATATAATGGACGTGCAGGTCAATCTTTAATGGATCAGTGTGAACCCCTAGGAAAGGGGGGATGACATGTGACAATCTTTGAAAGTTTAGTTGTAATGGTATCTTTTGCTACGTTAATTGTGGCAGTGCTCGGCTTTGGGCAAAAAAAATAGACCTCGGCAAAAAAGAGAGGTCAAAAGTAAATTGTTTGTGTATTAAGCTGATCCGTTCAAGTGTTGCTTGCTATGGCTGTAGATGTGGCATCATCTGCAGCTTTACGGAATTAGTATATCATAAAAAGGCAGGGAAATACTTGTCATAAAATCGATTTTATAAAAAAACGCCTTGAAATGAAGTTCATTAGCTAAAAGAAAAAAGACGGTCAAAAGAACCGTCTTTCACTAGCTTACAAGTATGTAAACCTTATTTTTGTTTTTTGTTCGCTTTTTGCTGATTCATTTCTTGAGAAAACTCAGTATCAGCTTGCTGGTTTTGCTGATTTTGCTGTTGTTGATTTTGCTGCTTGTTGTTTTGGTTGTTTTTGTTCATCGCCCATTCCTCCTTTCATGTAAATTTCCTATCGTTCGATAGTCTGCATCAAACAGAGAATTTTTAAACATATATTTTGCTATTTTTTATGATTGCACACAGAAGAAAGTTTTTTTAGAAAAAAATTGAAATCCCCTTGAATATCTAAAGATTTGTTCGATATAAGAGATAAGGGGGAATTTTGATTGTTTAACTTGAATGAAGATTTATTTTTGATGCTCCTTGTACTTGTTCAATCGGTTATCAGCTATCATCTGACGCCGGTGTTCACAAATATATACAGTCGTAAAACTCAAGATAAACAGCCCAAAATTATAATAATACTTAGTTTAACCCTTGGATTCTTGTTCTGGCTGACTCACCTGCTTGCCATTTTGTCTGTGCATTTAAAGTATACAGCTGAGCAGCCGTACCTTTACTTTCTGATTAGCTATGCAGTTTGCAGCCTTGTAGCTTTTTTCTCTATTAGAACTTGCGGCATCCCGCATTTGAGCTCAAAAAGTTATTTTGTTACAGGATGCGGCATGTCACTTGGTATAGTTTTCGTTAATTTCATTGGGTATGCAATTTTATTTCAGGATAAGATTGAAGTGAAGCCGCTATTGATCCTGTTTGCATTGCTGCTTTCTGCGGCGTTCAGCTTTTCCGCGCTAAGACTTTTATTGATCGCTTTAGAGGACGGCTTATTAAACCAGCGCCGCGCGAAATACTACCGTACAGCGGGAAGTATAATTGGCGGAATATCGCTTGCCGGAATTCCGTATGTTACTATGACCTCCGTTCTTGACTATCAATTTGCAGACGGCGGACACGATTACTATTTAATTCCGTTTCTATTTGTCTTTTTATTAAATCTCATTCTCACATTTATACCCGATCTTTACAGTCATACGATGATGAATGAACAGTCGGAGCGGATTAATGAAAAAGAAGAGCGTTTCCGCTCTTTATTTCATCATAGCCCGGATGGAGTGATATCAACTGATATGAAGGGAGTCATCACTTCCGTAAACAAGGTAGCAGCAGCGATGACTCAGCTGACGGAAAAGGATTTGATCGGGCTAAGTTTTTTAACCCTAATTAAAGAAGAGGACCATCAAAAAGCTTTATTTTATTTTTCCGAAATTGTAAAAGGGTCCTTCAGCGAAAATGAGCTCTCCGTATCGCTGCGGGGGAAAAATGGAGATTCACTTGATGTTTTAATTACTGCGGTGAGACAAGTAGTCAATCATAAGGTTGTTGGTGTATATGGAGTTGTGAAGGACATCACCGAAAGTAAAAAGGCTCAAAACCGCATCAATTATTTAGCTTTTCATGATGAACTGACAGGACTTCCAAATCGCAGATACTTCATTCAGAAGCTTTCAGAATTAAAAAGGGGAAACCAGCCATTTGCGATATTAAATCTTGATTTTGACCGCTTCAAACGTTTGAATGATTTATTCGGACATGCTTTTGGGGACTTGGTGCTGGTGAAGATATCAGAAAGACTTACATCCGTTCTCCCAGAAAGGTCCATTCTGTCCAGGCTTGGCGGAGATGAGTTCAGCATCATTTTGCTGGAGGATGAGATGGAGAAAGCAAATGAAACAGCAAATGATATTGTGCACCATTTCCGTTTTCCAATGAAAATTAGGGAAAATGACTGCCTTGTTACAACAAGCATTGGAATTGCCCATTTTCCTGCACACAGCCGGGACTCTGAAATGCTGATGAAATATGCAGATATTGCAATGTATGATGTGAAAATGAATGGCTCTAACAGTTACGGAATCTACAAACCTGAAATGAATGATAAACTGATTGAAAAAATCAGGATTGAAAATGAATTGCGCAAAGCTCTTCAATATAAGGAACTCAGCGTTTATTTCCAGCCTAAGTTCAAGGAAAATCTGGCTACTGTCATAGGTGCTGAAGCTTTGGTCAGATGGAAGCATGCTGAACTTGGCTTTATTTCACCGGCAACTTTTATTCCGATTGCAGAAGAGACCGGTTTAATATTCGAGCTTGAACGTTTTGTCCTTGGAGAAGTTGCAAGCCATGTACAGGCATGGGAACGGCAGAACTTAAATTTCGGCAGAATTTCAATTAATATCTCACATCTGCATTTATATCAGGATGATTTGATTAAAACGATTGATGAAATCCTGTCTTCTTATCAAATTCATGCATCGAGTCTTGAGCTTGAAATAACAGAAACCGCTATGATGGATAATGAGCTGGAGGCGAATATGAAATTATCTATTCTCAGGAGCAGGGGAATTGAGATCAGCATGGATGACTTTGGAACAGGCTACAGCTCTTTAAGTTATTTGCAGAAACTCAGCATAGACCGCCTGAAAATTGATCAATCCTTTATAAGAGAAATGGAACAGCATAATGGAAACGAGGCGATTGTCTCAATGATTATCTCAATGGCCAATCATCTTGAGCTGAAAGTGATTGCTGAAGGGGTCGAAACGAAAACCCAAAAGGATCTTCTTGCTAAATTAGGATGCCTTGAATTTCAAGGATACCTGGGCGGAAAGCCGATCCCCGCAGAAGAATTTTCTGATATGTATTTATCAGGCAGTAAAGCCGTATAGGCATAAAGCAGAAAAAGGGCGAATCGATCGCCCTTTTTTGTCATGCTAAATAATTATACCTTTGAATGCAGCTGCATTTTATTTATTTCTGCTACTTTATTAATGGCTTCACGAACAGTTGCTGCTGTGTAGGCAGCTTGCGCTTTCACTTCAGGAAGGGAATCTTCCATTGCAAAGCTGTGCGGGGTCATCTTAAACATGGGAATATCATTGAATGAATCACCGATGCAGGCAACCTCTTCAGGCTTAATTCCAAGGTGCTCAATAAGCATCTTCAGTGCGTTGCCCTTGCTTATGTTTTTAGGCATGACATCAAGACACTGTTTGTCAGATATGTAAGTCTCGATTGTATCAGGATGTCTTTCCTGCAGTTTTTTCTGCAGATCGGAAATTGCTTTATATTCGCCCAAAATAGAGATTTTAGAAGCTTTGACATCTTCTCCCAAGGCATGAAAGAGATTGACGTTCTCTTCTATTGGTGAGAACATTCTCGATTCAATGCTAATTATGACTTCATCTCGCCGTTCTGTATAATTTTTGCTGTAGTCTGCAATGATTATGATAAAGTCTGTAGAACGAACTTGTTCAAAAACTTCTTTAGCAATCACATTGTCAAAGGTCAGTGCATGCAGAGATTCATCATTATCTGTATTGATAAAAGCTCCATTTTGACTGATGCGGTGGTACTTTTCACCAATCATCGTCAATATTTCGCCAATCTCCACATCCATTCTGCCTGATGCTAAACATACATCCACGCCATTTTCCTTTAATCCTTTAAGAGCCGCAATATCCTGCTGCGTCACCTTTTTTTCAAAACTTAATAATGTTCCATCAAGATCACTTACAAATAGTTTTATCATTTCTGATCTCCTCCTTGATGAATCTCTCTGCGGGGCTTTCCCTAACCTGTCTCATTATAGGGTTAGATACCCGGCGGTGCAATTGTTTCGTCCGGGCAAGTTTGGGAAAAGAGAAACCTAATCAGACTTCGCCTGTGAGAAGCGAAGCCTGATGAACGGCTACATCAGCTACTGAATACCAAGAGTCTGAATCAGATTCTTAGGATCGTATGACATTTCAAAAAATAATGGTTTGTTTTCGTCTGTAAACAAAATGAGTCTCGGAGAATCCTCTTTGCTGTAGACAATCATTCCTTCTGAAACGATGCCGTCATACCATTTGTTTTTCACTTTAAGAGACGCTGTAGGCTGTATTAAAATCAAATACCCCTTCTTGGGCAGAGGATTCACCTTAACTGTGATTCCCTTCATTGACTCAATCGCCGTTTTAAGTTCATTTGTAAAATAGGCTGAAGAGGGAACATCTTTAACGACGTCGCCAGTTTCAACATCAATCACTTTGACGGACTTTGTTTGGGCACTTCCTTCATTAATGGGCAAATTGAGAAAAAGGAACAGGAGACAGATACTTACTTTTATTATTCTCATATAAACACCTCATGTTTACTTTCCCCAATTATATGAAGTCCTCATCTGGTATAAATTACAAGGCTGAATGTGGAAAGGATAGATTCAGAACAATGGTTGATGCTAACGAATAATGATTTTGTATAGGAGGCATTTTTATGAAGACATTCCTAATATTTCTAACAGCTGTTTTGTTCCTTGCAGGGTGCAAGCAGCAGGATCAGTCTCAGCGTACATTTTTAATTCCAGAAGGCTATACCGGCTGGGTAACGGTACATAACGATCCTTCTGCAGAAGAAAATGTCAAAGAGTATAAAGTGAATAAAGAAGGTCATGCATCCGTGAATGAAAAAAATATCCACGATGGCTGGGCGGCCACAAACTATTTCTACTTGGATAAAGATGGGGACCGAAAAGAACTTTCTCCTGGAAAAATGATTCACGGGGCATCAAGCGGGGATGAAACAGGCAAAAAAGGAGAAACATACTTTTTTGTAGGAGATAAAAAGAAGTTCGAGACGACCGAATATAAGCCTGAAGATCGATAGTATTCAAGAAATCTTTAATTAGTGATAGGCAGGTATTATTTTCATTGTTCACAATATGGGGAAATTATTAAAAAAATGCTTCACTTAAGCTGGATAGTACCCAAAATTATTTGAAAAGCCCGCGAACCAATGTTGAAACTTCCATAATTAAGAAAATTCTATGAAAAATACCTAAATTAAGTAAGAATGTTTGTGCCGAAACTGCATGTCTTTCAGTCCGTTCAGCATTTCGCAGTTGACGTAATCACATGCTTTTATGTACGATATGAAGCATTGAGAGATAAAAGGAGCTGAGGATTTCGTGAAGGAGTCCTTTACAATAAAAAAGGTTTTAAATAATAATGTGCTTATTGCCGAGCATGATTCATATGAAGAGGTTGTTTTGATTGGAAAGGGCATCGGTTTTGGCAAGAAACGCGGAGACATGATGCAGGAGGATTCGTATGAGAAGATGTTTGTCCTTACGAATCAAAAAGAGCAGGAACAATTTAAGATGCTCCTTCCTTTTGTCGATGAAGACATGATTGAGGTTGTCAGTGATGTGATTCACTTTATAGCAGAGCGGGTGAAGCTGCCTTTAAATGAACATATTCATATTGCGCTGATTGATCATATTACATTTGCGATTAAACGTCTTCAAAAAGGGATGGACATTAAAAATCCATTTCTGATTGAAACAAAAACGCTTTATCCAAATGAATTCTTAGTCGCTGAAGAAGTTATTCATATGATCAATGACAGACTTAAAGTAAACTTGCCAGAAGGGGAAATTGGTTTTATTGCCCTTCATATCCATAGTGCCATCACAAATAAGCCGATTGCAGATGTGAACCAGTTTTCTCAGCTGATAAATCAATTGGTAGGAGTGATTGAAGACTCTATGAAAATAAAAGTGAATCATGACAGCGTCAATTATCTGCGGCTTGTCCGCCACTTAAGATACACGATTGAAAGGGTTCTCTCAGGTGAAACGGTTGAAGAACCAGAAAAGTTTACTTTATTGTTGAAAAAAGAATATCCGCTATGCTACAATACATCTTGGAAAATGATAAAAGTGATGCAGCAATTTCTAAAAAAACCAGTCTATGAAGCTGAGGCTGTTTATCTAACATTGCATTTATACCGTTTAACAAACAAAACTTAATGAGAAAAGTACCTTACGTGTTACTGATACGATCAGGCATGAGTGAACAAGTACGTGTTAAAACCGGCTAATAGGGGGAATATACCCTTTGTGCACGGTCGTCCTTGTTGCACCATGCTTTTTTTGTTGTTCTTTTTAGGTCTGAAATGTAAACGCTTGTAATTTGCTTTCATGTTTTTTTTGCTTGCTGCTTACACAAACTATTTTTACAAGGAGGTCAAACACATGTTTAAAAATTTATTTGGAGTACTCCAAAAAATTGGTAAAGCTCTTATGCTTCCAGTAGCGATTTTGCCTGCTGCAGGTATCCTGCTCGCATTCGGTAATGCGATGCAAAATCCGGAGCTCACATCAAAAGTTCCATTCTTAACAAATGAAATTGTACAGCTTGTTGCAAAAGTAATGGAATCTTCAGGTGATATTGTCTTTGCAAATCTTCCGCTTCTATTTGCGGTGGGTGTAGCGATTGGCCTTGCCAATGGTGATGGGGTTGCAGGTCTTGCAGCAATCATAGGATACTTAATTATGAATGCAACCATGAGTGCTGTGCTGCTTCAAACAGGGAAAATTCCAAGCGATGCTGTAGAGCTTGCGCAATTCTTCCAGCAGCTTCATCCTGAATATGCGAGAGTCCTCGGAATGCCAACCTTGCAGACCGGTGTCTTTGGCGGTATTATCGTCGGGGTTCTCGGTGCATACATGTACAACAAATTCTTTAAAATTGAATTGCCTCAATATTTAGGTTTCTTCGCAGGAAAGCGTTTCGTTCCAATTATGACGGCTGTTTCTGCAGTAGTATTAGGTTTGATTATGCTATTTATCTGGCCGCCGATTCAAGGTGGATTAAACGCCTTCTCAACAGGGCTGCTTGAATCCAATAAAACATTGGCAGCGTTCGTATTCGGTTTAATCGAACGTTCATTAATTCCTTTTGGTCTTCATCATATTTTCTATTCTCCTTTCTGGTACGAGTTTGGAAACTACACTACTCAGGCAGGGGAAATTGTCCGCGGAGATCAGCGTATCTTCATGGCACAAATCAAAGATGGCGCAGAACTGACTGCCGGTACATATATGACGGGTAAATTCCCATTCATGATGTTCGGTCTTCCTGCTGCTGCACTTGCTATCTATCATGAATCAAGACCTGAAAACAAAAAGTTTGTAGCAGGTATCATGGGTTCAGCTGCTTTAACATCTTTCTTAACAGGGATCACAGAGCCGCTTGAATTCTCATTCTTATTCGTAGCACCAATTCTATTTGCCATTCATGCTGTCTTTGCAGGTTTGTCTTTCATGACGATGCAATTGCTTGATGTGAAAATCGGGATGACATTCTCAGGAGGAGTCATTGACTACTTCCTGTTCGGCATCCTTCCAAACAGAACAGACTGGTGGCTTGTTATTCCAGTAGGTTTAGTATTCTCAGTGATTTACTACTTCGGATTCCGTTTTGCGATCCGCAAGTTCAACCTTAAAACACCTGGACGCGAGGATGCTGAAGCAGAAACAGAAGATGATAAAGCAGGCGAAAATGCTGGGGATCTTCCATATAACATTCTTGAGTCTTTAGGCGGAAGCTCAAATATCAAGCACCTTGACGCTTGTATCACCCGCCTTCGTGTAACGGTTAATGATGTAAAAGCAGTCGATAAAAACCGCTTAAAACGTTTAGGAGCAGCAGGAGTCCTTGAAGTTGGAAACAACATTCAGGCAATATACGGTCCTAAATCGGATAACCTGAAAACACAAATTCAAGATGTGATGTCAGGCAAAACGCCTCGCCCGACTAAACCTGTTTCAGCTGAAAAAGAAGTTCAGGAGCAAGTTGAGGACGTTGTTGCAGGACCTCTTAAAAACGAAGTAAGCGAATTTTCATTTGTTTCTCCTTTAACAGGTGACATTCATCCAATCACAGAAGTGCCTGATCAAGTATTCTCAGGAAAAATGATGGGTGATGGTTTTGCGATTACGCCTGCTGACGGCACGATCGTTTCACCGGTTGACGGCAAAATATTAAATGTATTCCCTACTAAGCACGCAATTGGCCTTGAATCAGAAAGCGGCAACGAGATCTTAATTCATGTCGGAATTGATACTGTGAACCTTAAAGGGGAAGGCTTCGAAGCATTTGTTAAAGAAGGTGACATTGTCACTAAAGGACAAAAACTGCTCCAAGTAGACTTGGAATTCGTTAAGCAAAATGCTCCTTCTATTATGACGCCGATTGTTTTCACGAATTTAAATGAAGGCGAATCTGTCGTAATAAAATCATCCGGCAGTGTGAAAGCAGGAGAAGAAAACATCATTTCTATAGAAAAATAAAATGAATGAGGTCGCATCACTTGTCAATCATGTGATGCGGCTGTTATGATAATATATTGTGTACTAGCTTTATTTAAATATGAAGGAGATTGATTAATTATGGCAGAGAAAACGTTTAAAGTAACAGCAGAATCAGGAATCCACGCACGTCCGGCTACAGTGCTTGTTCAAACAGCAAGCAAATTTGATGCAGATGTGAACTTAGCATATAATGGCAAAACAGTTAACTTAAAATCAATCATGGGTGTTATGTCTTTAGGAATCGCTAAAGATTCAGAAATCACAATTTCTGCAGCAGGTTCAGACGAAAACGATGCAATCGCAGCTCTTGAAGAAACAATGAAAAAAGAAGGCTTAGGCGAATAATGCTCGAATTAAAAGGGATCGGAGCTTCAGCTGGGATCGCGATTGCAAAAGCTTACCGCTTAGAAGAACCAGATCTGACAGTATCAAAAAAAGAAGTAGCAGATAAAACTGCTGAAGTTCTTCGTTTTGATGAAGCCATCCAAAAATCAAAATCAGAGCTTTTAAAAATTAAAGAGCATGCATTCAGAGAATTAGGTGCAGATAAAGCTGAAATTTTTGAAGCTCATATCTTAGTTTTAAGCGACCCAGAATTGCTTAACCCGGTTAAAGATAAAATCAGCAGTGAAGCAGTTAATGCTGAATTTGCAATGAAAGAAACGGCTGATATGTTTGTAAGTATGTTCGAGTCTATGGATAACGAATATATGAAAGAGCGTGCAGCTGATATCCGCGATGTTACGAAACGTGTGATCGGACACTTGCTTGGCGTTGAGATACCAAACCCGAGCATGATTTCTGAAGAAGTAATCATCATTGCAGAAGATTTAACACCTTCTGACACTGCGCAGCTGAATCGTCAGTATGTATTAGGTTTTACAACTGATATCGGCGGCAGAACATCACATTCAGCCATCATGGCTCGTTCAATGGAGATCCCTGCAGTAGTAGGAACAAAAACAGCTACAGCTGACATTAAAAATGGCGACATCGTCATTGTTGATGGAATTGATGGAGATGTTATTGTAAATCCTTCTGAGGATGTAGTTGCAGGCTTTGAAAAGAAAAAAGCTCAATACGAAGTGCAAAAAGCGGAGTGGGCGAAACTTGTAAATGAAGAAACGGTAACAAAAGACGGACAGCACGTTGAGCTTGCAGCCAATATTGGCACGCCTGACGATGTTCGCGGCGTTCTTGAGAACGGCGGAGAAGCAGTTGGTCTATACCGTACAGAATTCCTTTACATGGGACGCGATCAGCTTCCGACTGAAGATGAACAGTTCGAAGCATATAAAGCTGTGCTTGAGCGCATGGAAGGCAAGCCGGTTGTTGTTCGCACCCTTGACATTGGCGGAGACAAAGAGCTTCCATACTTGAATCTGCCTAAAGAAATGAATCCATTCCTTGGTTTCCGTGCGATTCGCCTTTGCTTAGAAGAGCAGGAAATTTTCCGCACTCAATTGCGTGCATTGCTTCGTGCAAGCACGTTCGGCAACTTGAAAATCATGTTCCCGATGATTGCAGTTGTAGACGAGTTCAGACAGGCTAAAGCCATTCTTTTAGAAGAAAAGCAAAAGCTTGTCAATGAAGGTGTGCAAGTTTCAGATAACATTGAAATTGGAATGATGGTTGAAATTCCTTCAACTGCTGTTCTTGCAGATCAATTTGCTAAAGATGTTGACTTCTTCAGCATCGGAACAAATGACCTGATTCAATACACAATGGCTGCTGACCGTATGAACGAGCGTGTTTCATATTTGTATCAGCCTTATAATCCTGCCATTCTTCGTCTTGTGACGCTTGTCATTGAAGCAGCTCACAAAGAAGGCAAATGGGTAGGAATGTGCGGAGAAATGGCTGGCGATCCGCTTGCGATTCCAGTGCTTCTTGGTCTGGGACTTGATGAGTTCTCTATGAGTGCAACATCTATCCTTCCAGCACGTTCTCTTATTAAAAATCTTTCAAAAGAAGAGGCAGCAAGCTTCAAAGAAGAAATTCTTTCTATGAGCACAACAGAAGAAGTTGTTGCATTTGTGAAAACGAAATTTAATCTTTAATTTGAAATGAAAAAGACCTGCTTAAGCAGGTCTTTTTTTGTAGCAATAAGGCCTATTTCTTTTTATTCACTAAGGGTAATAAACGTAATTTTCCCACGCTTAAATCCTTCTGTGTTAAAATAGTCTCGAATGCAGATAGAATGGGGAAGATTTTTTGGAACGGATAGAAGATCAAGTTCTTCGGAAAAAGCTTTTTTTGCAGTCCATGTGGATTATCTTTATCCTGGACGCACTATTTATTTTATTCATAGAGAGAAGTCTTAAGTATTATCCTATTGTGATGGTTTTCGCAGGGATTTTTCTTGGCTATACACTAATCCTCAGGTTCATAAAAAAGGATTCTTTTTTTGTTTGGAGCTCACTCGCTCTTATATACAGCTATTTATTTGCCTTGAATTATACAGATCCCTATATTGTAAATTTTATTTTCCTGCTGTTTCCGGTTATTTTCAGCGCTGTTTTTCAGAAAATGACCTATTTATTTATAACAGGTGCGATAACCATATGCAGCCAGTTTTATTTTTTTCTGAGCAACTATGAGATTATCTCAACTTCTTTTGAAAGAATAGACGTAATGTATTACGTATTTTTCGCGGTCATTATTGTAGTAATTCTTAGCTATTATATTCGTTTTATTAATTTTCTGTGGACCAAAGTTCAGCTCCAAAATGACTTGATTTCAAGCAATTTGAGAACAACTGAGGCAAAGTTTGACCTGATATTTTCACAGAGCCATGATGCTATTGCCATTATTGGACCGGATCAAACAGTCAGGGCTGTTAATCCCGCGTTTTTAAATCTGTACGGATGGAGTGAAGGTGAAGTTGTCGGAAGCATTTATCCTTATCAGACCGGGAGCGAATCAGGAGTCACTTCCCGTAGAGACAGGACAAAATCAGGTTCTGCAGTAGAAGTGGAGGTAACAACAACTCCGCTGTTCAGCCATGCAAACGAACTGATTGCCTTTTGTGAAATGATTCGGGATGTGACTGACAAAAAAGCTGATGAGCTCGCACTTTTTCAGCAGGAAAAGCTAAACGTAGCGGGTCAAATGGCTGCTGGAGTGGCACACGAAATCAGAAATCCGCTCACGGTGATTCAAGGTTTTCTTCAAATGATGGATGAAAAAAAGGAAATCATTGACCCTCATTACACTAAAATCATGCTTGAAGAGCTGAAGCGCATGAACAGTATAGTCAGCGAGTTTCTAATCCTTTCAAAGCCGCAGGCAGTTCATGAAAAAGAAATAAATATGAGAGTACTGATCGATTCAATGATCCGTTTTTTCTCAACAGAAAGCGCGCTTAGAAACATTGGCATTGAGTTTAAGTGCAAAGGTGAACTCCCCGCTGTTCAAGGAGATGAAAATCAGCTTAAGCAGGTGCTGATCAATCTTCTGAAAAATGCGTTTGATGCTATGTCTAAAGGCGGAAAAATAATTGTGGACGCTCAAGCTGAAAATGACATCGTTAAAATCACGATCACAGATCAAGGGCCTGGCATTCCGGCTGATCTAATAAGCCAGGTGACAAAACCTTTCTTTACCACAAAAGAAAAAGGAACTGGTTTAGGCTTAGTCATTACGGAAAAAATTATCCGGCAGCATAATGGAAACATAACAATCACAAGCCAAATAGGCGAAGGAACAACGGTCATCGTTACTTTTCCTGTATCACATTCCTTAATAAGGTGAAACTAACATCATCAAGCGCAAAAGAAAGGTGATGAAAAGTGGAAAAGAAAGACGTAAATGCAGGAGACAAGGTATACGTCATCTACCGCAATCCGCATGCAGCAAATGTAGCCAATATCCAGCAGGCTGAAATCGTGGAACATCCGAATCACCCTGGTGAAAAAGCCTTATTTATTCATGATTCCTATCATTTATTAGATGAAGAGGACGCAATCTTCCCTTCATATTCAGATGCGGAAGTGATGTACAATAAGCTGTTTGATTATGAACAATATGAGTAGAAAACACTGCAGCTGGCTGGCTGCGGTTTTTTTGGATGTGTGTGTGTTGGGACAGATTTGGAAAAACGGATTCGCCCAAAAACAAACCCGGACTTTTCTGTCGGATCCTTATCTGTCTGTCGGAGCTGAACAGTCGGTTCCGCATTTCTGTATAGGAAAATTTTAAAAAGGATATGAACCATGCTGATAACAAAGGTTAATGGTATACCGCTTTAGTTAAAGGAAGTGTATTCATGGTTAAACCATTTGTGCCGCAGCTTGTCTATATTGAGCCTAGAGCGCTTGAATATCCGCTTGGGATTGAGCTAAAAGAGAAATTTGAAAAAATGGGACTTGAAATCAGAGAAACGACTTCACATAATCAAGTGAGAAATATACCGGGCAATAACCATCTGCAGCAGTACAGAAATGCAAAATCCACTCTTGTGGTAGGAGTTCGAAAAACACTGGACTTTGATTCTTCAAAACCATCTGCTGAATATGCGATACCGCTTGCAACAGGGTGTATGGGGCATTGTCATTACTGTTATCTGCAGACAACTATGGGCTCCAAACCTTATATCCGCACATATGTGAATACAGAAGAAATCTTTCAGCGGGCACAGGAATATATGGTTGAACGCACACCGCAGATTACCCGGTTTGAAGCATCCTGTACGTCTGATATCGTCGGGATTGATCATTTAACCCATTCGCTAAAAAGAGCGATTGAATTCTTCGGGAACACGGATATGGGCCGATTGCGCTTTGTCACAAAGTTTCATCATGTGGATCATTTGCTTGATGCAGATCATAAAGGAAAAACACGTTTTCGCTTCAGTATCAATGCCAATTTTGTGATTAAAAATTTTGAACCAGGCACATCGCCGCTGAATAAACGTCTAGAAGCAGCCGTCAAGGTAGCGGGGGCAGGATACCCGCTCGGATTTATTGTGGCGCCTATTTATATTCATGAAGGATGGCGGGAAGGGTATTACGAATTGTTTTCGAAACTTGATCAGCTTTTGCCTGAAGAAACACGGGATGATATCACATTTGAAATGATCCAGCACCGGTTTACAAAGCCTGCCAAGCGCGTCATTGAAAAAAATTATCCAAAATCAAAGCTCGAGATGAATGAAGATGACCGCCGCTACAAATGGGGAAGATACGGAATCGGCAAATATATTTATCAAAAAGATGAGGAAGCTGATTTAAGAGAAACACTTGAAAAGTATATTGATGACTTCTTTCCAAATGCAAAGATTGAATACTTCACTTAGAAAACAAGGTGTGCAGCCCTTGTTTTTTCTATTTTCTGAATCCTTATTTAAGCAAAATACAAGTAAGACTGTTACTATAATAATGAGAAAAATAATGGGAGTGTTAGCTATGGAACTCGGATTAAAAGGAAAAGTGGCTCTAGTTGCAGCATCAAGTCAAGGATTAGGAAGAGCTATTGCTGAAGAGCTTGTAAAAGAAGGCGCGAGCGTCATGATAACAAGCAGAAACCCTGATAAGCTACATAAAGTGAAAAATGAGCTTTCTGAAAAAGGTACTGGCCTCGTAGAATATAAAGCATGCGATTTATCAAATGCAGATGAGATCAGCCAGCTGGTGGAAGAAACGGTGAAACGTTTTGGAACGATTGATTTTCTTGTGAATAATGCAGGCGGTCCCCCTTCAGGACTATTTGAGCAAATGAGTGATGAGGACTGGCAAAAATCGTTCGAGTTAAATCTATTAAGTCATGTGCGTTTAATTCGTTCTGTTTTACCCTATATGAGAGGCAAGGGCGGGAAAATTGTAAACATCGCCTCCTCCTCAGTAAAAGAACCAATACCAGGTTTGATTTTATCAAATACGTTCCGTCTTGGAATTGTCGGATTAACTAAAACACTGGCATCAGAACTTGCCCCTTATCAAATCTTGATCAACACAGTAGCACCGGGCAGAATTTCAACGGACAGAGTCGCTTCTCTAGATCAGGCTGCAGCAGATAAGAATGGCATCAGCGTCAGTGAAGTGGAAGAAGAAGTAAAGCGGAAAATTCCTGCAGGACGCTACGGGAAACCGTCCGAGTTTGCAGCCTATGTTCTTTTCTTGCTCTCAGATGCCAACAGTTATGTAACTGGGCAGACACACCTGGTTGACGGCGGAATGGTGAAATCTGTTTAATAAGTGTTAATTTGTATAGGATTTGCTGCCCTGAAGAAAACTAAATCAGATAATCCAATACTGAGGGTGGCATATATATGGCGATCGTACTCGCTGTGATCTTATTATGGTTTGCAATACACTTGTACGTTTTCTTTCCAAAAAAAATGAATGGTCTTGAATCCATTTTTGTTTTTATGATTCTTTCTATTGTAAATAACAGCTTTTGTTCCGTCATTATGGAAAATCTGGAGTGGGCAAAAGCATATGAGACTCCTACTGCATTGACAGTTATTATTTTGCAGAGAATTCTTATCATCCCCACTCTTTTCCTTATGATTGTCCATGTTTATTTCAGGCTGAAGAAATCGATCGCAAAACTAATTCTGCTGTTCTTTTCTATTTCATTAATTTTCGCAATGGAAGAACTTTGCTCCTATTTTCAAATTATGAATTATCTTGAGAATAGATGGCTGATACCTGTTCTGCATTCGTCCTTGTTATACTTTTTCGGAGTCGCTGCACTCATTGTGTTTCGCCCAATCTTAAAAAAGGGGGTCACAATGCGATGATGGGCATGATGAACGAATTATATATTGTGATCACTCTTTTGACGGCACTCTGGATATCAGTGAAGCTTCCAAAAATATTTCCGCCTGCAATAACGATGCTGATCTTTACTTTCAGCGCTTTTATAGGACTTACTGCAGATCATATTTTAGACCTTCCTCCTTATGATATTTATGATGTGAATGATTCTCCGAAATTTGAGGTTTGGGATTTTATTTATTACAGCATGTATGGTTTTTTTGGCTGCTTTTTTCTCTATCTTTACCAGCAATGGAGAATCAGGGGCATGATTACAATTGTTTATATTATCCTCTGGTCCATGTTTTCTGTTTTTTATGAATGGATTGCTGTTTTAGCCGGCATTTTTGATTTCAGCAAAGGGTATAAAATGCAATATTCCTTTCCGGTTTATCTGTTTATTCAAACTTTCCTTCTCATTTTTTTTCATTTTGTATTGAAAGAATATGTTAAGCTTAAAGAAAAGTCTTCCATCGTTTAGATGGTCTTTTGAGAGATGAATTAGTATAAGTTTTGCGCATTTATGGCAAGCGTAATCGCCCAGCTTTTCGGCCAGAATAAATCCGCAGGAAAGGTCAAACCCGGACTTTTCCGCCGGATTCTTATCTGTCATGCCTGAGCAAAACGGACGCTTGCGCTTTTCTAGTAAGAAAGGAAGATGAAAAATGACTGGAGAAAAAGGTGTAATCGGTTTTATTGGGATTGGAGTAATGGGGAAGAGTATGGCAGGGCATTTGCTCAAAGATGGTTACTCGGTTTTGGTTTATACAAGAACGAAAGAAAAGGCATCTGAACTGATAGAGGCCGGTGCAGGTTGGATGGAGACGATTGAAGAGCTTGCATCCCAATCTGACTATATTATTACAATGGTCGGCTATCCTTCTGATGTGGAAGAAATTTATTTGAGCGAAAAAGGCATTTTGAACTCTGCCAAGGAAGGTACATATGTTATAGATATGACTACTTCTAAGCCAAGTCTTGCAAAAAAAATCTATGAAGCAGCAATGCAGCGCCATATCCATGCCTTGGATGCACCAGTTTCAGGCGGAGATGTAGGGGCAAGAGAAGCGAGATTATCTATTATGGCAGGTGGAGATCAGGAAGCATTTGACGCATGCATGCCGATTTTTTCTGTCATTGGACAAAATATAGTGTATCAGGGAGAAGCGGGAAGCGGTCAGCATACGAAAATGTGCAACCAGATTGCGATAGCTGCTGGCATGGTTGGAGTCAGTGAGGCCATTGCTTATGCAAAAAACGCTGGTCTCGATCCTGAAAATGTTTTAAAAAGCATTTCCGCAGGTGCAGCTGGCAGCTGGTCACTGAGCAATCTTGCACCAAGAATGCTGAAAGAGGATTTTGAACCAGGCTTCTATGTAAAGCATTTCATAAAGGATATGGATATTGCTATTGAAGAAGCTGACCATATGAAGATGGAGGTACCAGGATTAACGTTAGCTCATTCACTCTACACAGAGCTTCAGAAAAAGGGTGAAGGTGACAGCGGCACACAGGCCCTGTACAAGCTATGGAAATCGTAATCAAAAAGATGCTGGGCAATAGTGCAGCACCGATGGATCTCTTGCTCGAGGCAGATCCTTCCGAACAAAATATCAAACAATATCTCAAAAAAGGGACCGTTTTTCTTGCGGAGCTTGAGAAGAATATAGCAGGAGTTATGGTGCTGATGCCGATTTCACCTGCATCTATGGAAATAATGAATCTTGCGGTGGATGAGAAATTCAGGGGCAAAGGAATAGCAAAAAAACTTATTGCTCATGCTAAACAAGCCTGTGCAGATCAAAACATGGATTTCCTTGAGATTGGTACAGGAAACTCAAGCTTAGATCAGCTTGCCCTTTATCAAAAATGCGGATTTCGCATGAAGAAAGTAATCGAAAATTACTTCATTGTTCATTACCCGGAACCCATTTTTGAAAATGGCATTCAGTGCATGGATATGGTCAGACTAAAAATGAAGATAAAAAAAGATAGCTAGAAAACTCTAGCTATCTTGCAATCTGAAAACCTATTATTTACCAATGAACATTTGAGTCCAGTAGTTGCCTTCAGCTACATGGCCTACACCAATGTGAGTGAAGCTTGAATTCATGATGTTTTTACGGTGGCCTTCAGAGTTCATCCATGCTTGTACTACTTCTTCAGGAGAAGCTTGTCCTTTAGCAATGTTTTCACCAGCTGAGCTGTACTCAACGCCGAACTTCTTCATCATATCAAATGGTGATCCGTAAGTTGGGCTGTTGTGGTCAAAGTAGTTCTTGCTTTGCATGTCTTTTGATTTTTCTTTAGCCACTTTGCTTAATTCTTCATCTAATTGAAGTGGTTTTAAGCCTTGCTTTTCACGCTCTGCATTTGTTAATTCAACAACTTTTTTCTCAAATTCACTTACAGAAGCCTGTGTTTGCTCTTTCTTTGGAGCTGCTTCTTTAGAAGCTTCTGGCTGAGCTTTCTGAGCTGGTGCCGGAGCTGTTTCTTGTTTTGGAGCTTCTGCTTGTTGCTTTTGCTGTGGTGCTGGAGCTGAAGCTTGGCCTTGCTGTGCTTTAAATTGGCTTAATTGCTGTTCAACCATTTTTTGAAGCTCAGGATTGTTGATGTTCTGTAATAGATCCTGTGTTTGTGCTTGATTTAAATTGCAGTTTTGGCCTGCGATTTGGTAAGCTTTAACCTGTATATTTGATTGCTGTGGAGCTGCTGCATCTGCAGATGGGCCTCCAGCATTAAATGTAAAAATAGTAGCTGCTGCCGCAACTGAAAGTACGATAGATTTCTTCATGAAAAAATTCCTCCTAAGAGTTTTTTTTTTGGTGCTCTCTTGCTACAACAACATCGTAACATACGATTTTTGTAACATATGAACCATTGCTTTCCATTGACAGAATGCAATCTTTTAATCTATGCGGCTTACATTAAGTAAGCGGTAACAAACCTTTAGTATCACTAGTTTTATAGCTTTGCAAATGAAATATTCCTCACTCGCTGCCGTCAAAAAAACTCCCCATATATATCCAGTTGTACTAACTTTTTCATTGAATTGTTTCTTGACAAAAATTTAACTCCCTTTTTTATGTAACAAGTGTTACGCAAGTGTTACAATAGAGTTTGAAATACGTTAAAAGGATCTCTTAACCAAGGATCGATTTTGAAAGGGGAATAAATTCGTTGACTGAGCCAAGTAATAGTCAAGCTGATCTGCGAAAATTGAAGAAAACGCGCTTAATCCGCATCAATGTTTTCTTTTTCTTTGTGTTTTTACTATTCGTAGCGCTAATCATTCGGCTGGGTGTTGTTCAAATTGTTCAGGGTGAGGAATTTTCAAAGGAAGTCAGCCGCACTGAGTCAAACTATGCAAGCTTTCCTGCACCGCGCGGAAAGATGTATGACCGGAATGGAAATGTTCTTGTTGAAAACATTGGTGTTGAGGCCATCACATATACAGTAGAAAAAACAACGAAAGCATCAGATAAAATAGAAACAGCAAAAGTGCTTGCATCTCTAATAGAAGTTCCAACTGAATTTTTAAAGGACAGAGATTTAAAAGACTATTGGGTTGCTGCAAACCCGGAAGAAGCAGCGAAACTTCTTAAAACGAAGGAAAAAGAGAAAAAGGGGAGCGAAACGTACCAGCTTCAAATTGATCGTGTCCCTGAAGCTGAACTTAACAAACTAAAAAGCAATAAAAACGAGCTTGAAGTAGTTGCCTTATACACACGATTCTCAGCAGGCTATGCCTACGAACCTCAGATCGTAAAAGCTACGGAGCTGACAAAAGGCGAGGAGCTGACAAAAGAAGAGCTGACTCGTG
This sequence comes from Metabacillus dongyingensis, assembly GCF_019933155.2. Taxonomy (NCBI): domain Bacteria; kingdom Bacillati; phylum Bacillota; class Bacilli; order Caryophanales; family Bacillaceae; genus Metabacillus; species Metabacillus dongyingensis. The sequence continues at coordinate 1,908,868 of NZ_CP082944.1, forward strand.
TAGCGGAAAATCTTGAACTCCTCCCAGGTATTGATGTTATTACTGACTGGAAACGGTCATATCCCAATGGAGAACTGCTGACTGGAGTTTTCGGCAGTGTAACGACTCCCAAGCAGGGAATTCTCGAAGCCAGAAAGTCATACTATACAGCCCGCGGCTATGCAAGAAATGAACGTGTCGGCCGAAGCAATCTTGAATATCAATACGAAGATTATTTGAATCCAAGAAAAGCCAAGGTTCAATATGTAACGGACAGCAGCGGCAAAGTCATTTCAGAAACGATGATCGATGAAGGCCGCCGCGGATATGACCTGAAACTGTCATTTGATCTTGAACTGCAAAAGCAGCTGGATACTATTGTTGAAGAAGAGCTTAGAGTTGCCCGCGGCAAGACTGGAAATCACCTTGCAGACAGAGCGTTTGCCGTAATGATGGATCCGAATACGGGTGATGTTCTTGCGATGTCGGGCAAGAAATATGATTTTGAAGATGGAAAGATTAATGATTATATAATTGGAAACTTTACTTCGCAGTATGAAATAGGGTCTACAATAAAAGGTGCTACTGTTTTAGCAGGGTATCAAAATGGAATATCCCGTGGGACGGTTTATAATGATACTCCGTTATTAATAAAAGGTACTAAACCGAAAAAATCAGTGCGCAATATGGGACCTGTAAATGATATAACAGCATTAAAAAGAAGTTCCAACGTCTATATGTTCAGAGTTGCTTACGATATAGCAGGTGAAACGTATATTCCTAATAGGACATTCAATGCATCTTCAAGTGACTTTCAGAAGATGAGAAATTACTACAGTCAATTTGGTCTGGGAGTTCCAACAGGTATTGACTTGCCTAATGAAGCAACAGGTCAGCAAGTAACACCACCAAACGATGGTATCCTGCTAAATATGGCAATCGGTCAGTTTGATACGTATACCCCGCTGCAAATGGCGCAGTATGTATCAGTTATTGCCAACGGCGGATATCGCGTAGAACCGCGCGTTGTTACAAGCATTCATTCACCTGCGGACAATAAAGAGCTAGGTTCGATTGTAACCGAGCATGAAACACGGATTTTAAACCGCATCAATAACTCAGAAGAAGATATTAGACAAGTTCAAAGAGGATTTGAAGCCGTTACGCAAACAGGCGGTACAGCAGCAGGTATTTTTGGTGAGTATGATGTTGCAGGGAAAACAGGAACATCACAAACCAGTTATTACGGCGAGCAAAGCAAACGTGCATACTGGGGAACGGAAACAAATAACTTGGCTTTTGTTGGTTATTATCCTGCATCAAAGCCTGAAGTTGCCATCAGTGTAATTGTTCCTTATACCGGTAAAACAGCTTCCCATCCTGTAAACAAGTACATTGCAAAAAGAGCAATCGAAGCATACGCGAACCTGGAACCAAAAGATCCAAATGCTGAAACAGAACAGTCTGCAGAAACTGCGGAAAATACTGAAGAATAAATGCGAGACTGAGCTTTCCTTTATAGGAAAGCTTTTTTTGTGAGATAAGCTGGTTCCAGCTCCTAACTTCTCCATCAGAACGTAAAAAGTGATACCTGAACTTTTCTGTAGGATCTATTCTGCTTTTCTTATGAGTAACAAGTTATATAGAAGGAAAAAATAATTCCATAACCAGAAAAGAGGGATAAAATGGGGATTTACTCAATTGAAAACATACAGCTCATGAAGAAATTTCCCGAGTTAGCGCCAGAGCTTTATCAATCGTATATTGCATTCAGCAAAGCAGTTTTGAATGAGGGGCATTTATCCAGAAAAGAAAAAGAAATTATAGCAGTTGCTGTTTCACATGTGACCGAATGTCCTTATTGCATTGATTTTCATACAAAAAAAGCGAAAAAAGCTGGAGCATCTCTCGAGGAATTATTTGAAGCTGTCATGGCTGCAGCTGCAATCGAAGCAGGAGGAGCTTATGCTCACCGCACTCAGATGCACCGTGCTTACGATGGAAAGCTTGCTGAATCATTTTACAGCAGGGATGATTTAGCAAACATTAATACTTTGACGGATCTTTCTCCTGAAATACAGCAGACAGCAATGGCGTTTTTTTCAAAAGCTTCAAAGGAAGGCAAACTCACTGCAAAGCTGAAACAATTAATATCAGTTGCTGTTGCTCATACATCTGAATGCCCTTATTGCATTGCTTCACATACAGCTGAAGCCAAAAAGGAAGGCTGTTCAAAGGAAGAGCTGGCGGAAGCCGTTATGACTGCCGCCCTGCTCCGGTCTGGCGGTGCTGTGACACATGCTGTTAATATGCTGCAATCTTATGAGCAGGGCAGTGAAGAATAGCCTCATCAAGAGATGAAAAGACTAAGAACAATCTTTGATTAGGAGTGAACTCAGAATGTCCAAAACGAACAAAAACGATGCAGATCAAAAAAATAAAAAAGGGTTTGATTCAAGCAAAATTGACTCTGAATTCAGCGGGGAATTCGGCAGCGCTGCAGCCAATCTTGCTCATAAAGAAAAAGCAAAAAAAGAAAAAGCGGCCAAAAATTTTGGCGAATATAAGGAATAATCGAAAGCCGGGACAATCCCGGCTTATTTTATTTTTATGCTTAATTTAAAAAAATTAACTTTTTAAGGAAATTAAAAAGGAATTTTGAATAAGAAAATCGAATTTTGTTAAGTGAAATCGAACGTTCTGTAGACGAAGGCCAACTCCAGATAAGCTGATCTTTTCTTTATTCCTCGTCATTGCCGCATTACGCTCATTTTAGCCGATCCATCCATCCATCCATCCCACCAGCAGGCAGGTACGTTATCAAATGTGAAAAGGACATAAAGGGGGGCAATGCATGAAGCAGGAGACAGAAAGCGCATATCAAGTATTGCCGCAGGCGGAATTATTTGCAGTTATGAACGATAATGGAAGATTTCAATTCATGTCTTTGAACTGTGAAGAGCATTTGGGTTTTACCAGTGCAGAATTTATTGGAACTTCTTTGCAGGATTATGTCCATAAAGATGATTTATTTTTAGTTGAGAGCTATTTTTACAACGAACACCACCTCCATCCATGCACGTTTCGTTTTTTAATGAAGAATGGAGCGTTTATTTGGCTTGAAGCAACCGTTGATTTTATTAAATCGACTTCAGGTAAAAAAGAAAATCAGATCATCCTTAAGATTAAACTGCTTAAATCACACGAGCAGGAGTTCAGTTCAAAGCCCGTTCAAATGAATAATCCGCTTTTAATTGATGAGGCAAAAGAAATAAATATAAACGCAAGTGAATTGCTTAAGAGAATGCCATGCCCCTTATTCATCTCGCAAAAAGGTCAATTATGCTATGTGAATCAGGCTTTAATTGACTTGTTAGGGGGAAGCTCAAAGGAAGATCTGCTTGGGAAAGACGTGCTGGACATTATCGATCATGATTATCATGACATTGTCAAAAACCGCATTCAAAGAATGCAGCAGGGGTCGTATGTCGGCCAGATTGAACAAACATGGAGGAGGCTCGACGGGTCTCCTGTTGAAGTCGAGATAAAGGCAGCACCCGCTGTTTTTAAAAATCAGCCTGCAGAGCTTGTAGTCCTTCTTGATATTTCTTCAAGAAAAAAGTTTCAGAAAATCCTGCAAAAAAGCCGAGAGCGGTATCAGCTGCTCATTCAAAACTCCATAGATACGATTGCCGTCATACACAGGGAAAAATGGGTGTTTATTAATGAATCAGGCGTAAAGCTTTTTGAAGCAGATGATTATCCTGATATGCTTGGAAAAAACATATTTTCTTCTCTCGATCCGGAATATCATGAGCAAGTAAAAGAAAAACTGCAAAATATAGTTCATTTAAGAACGGATGTTGAAGTAACAAAGCAATCATGGCATACATATAAGAGCAGCACAATCTATACGGAAATGGTCTGCATTCCAACTACATATTTTGGCGAACCTGCTGTCCAGGTTATTTTAAGAGACATCTCTGATCGTAAAAAAGCAGAGGAGTTAATGCTTCGTTCAGAAAAATTGTCCGTTGCAGGACAGCTTGCAGCCGGAATAGCCCATGAAATCAGGAATCCGCTGACAGCAATCAAAGGGTTTCTGCAGCTCATGCGTTCTGCAGGAAAAGGGGAGCCGACCTACTTCGAGATTGTCTTCTCTGAATTAAACCGGATCGAACTCATCTTGAGCGAACTGCTAATGCTTGCCAAACCACAGGAAAGAGTCTTGAAGCAAACAAATTTATTTACGCTTATTCAGGATGTTGCAACTCTTCTTGAAACACAGGCTATCATGAATAATGTGATGATCGTACATCAGCACCCGCAGGATCAGATGAGCATCAATTGTGATAAGAATCAAATCAAACAAGTCTTTATCAATTTAATAAAAAATGCAATAGACTCCATGCCAAATGGAGGAAAAGTGACGCTGTCTTCCACGCAAGAAGGAGACTATATACTCGTGAAGGTAAAAGACGAGGGTGATGGTATTCCGGATGAAGTGCTGAAAAAAATTGGCGAGCCATTTTTTACAACGAAGGAAAAGGGAACGGGTCTTGGCTTGATGATTACATATAAAATTATTGAAAACCATAAAGGCAGCATGTCCATTGAAAGCGAGCTTGGACAGGGTACTGTCTTCACATTGAAATTGCCATCGGCTGAAGCCGAAAAAAACTAGCCAGTGAAGCCTCAGGGCATTCGCTGGCCAGTTTTTATTTAGGACTTATATAAGCTTCGAGAAACAGCCTATCTTAAGGATGACAGATACTTTTCCATACGGTTCAAAGCCTTCTCAAGCTGCTCATAGCTGCAGGCATAGGATATCCGGATAAATCCTTCCCCGTATTTTGAAAACGCGGTTCCGGGAACAACTGCAACTCCTCCGTCTTTTGCCAAAGAATAAGCAAAATCAAACGAAGAAACACTGAATTGTTTGATGCTCGGAAAAATATAAAAGGAACCATCGGGTTTAACGGTTTGAAGACCCATGCTGACCAATCTTTCATACACATAATTCATCCGTTTTTTGTACTCCTGATTCATTGGAACAGCATCATTGATTCCATCAGTAAGAGCTTGATATGCCGCTTTTTGAGAAATAGAAGAAGCGCAGGATACATTATACTGATGCACTTTTAAAATATGCTTTGCAATAACAGCAGGAGCAAATAACAGACCGATTCTAAACCCTGTCATACTGTGGGATTTGGATAATCCATTGATGACGATGGTCTGTTCGGGCAAGAATTTGGCAATTGAGTGATGTTTCCCGTTAAAAACAAGCTCACTGTAGATTTCATCCGAAAGAACAAAGATATCCCTGCCCCTGATGACATCGGCTATTTTCTTCAGCTCATCCTCGTGCAAAGTCACACCCGTCGGATTAGATGGATAAGGAAGGACAATGCAGCGGGTTTTTTCCGTTATATTCAGTTTGATCAGTTCAGCCGTTAACTTGAAATCATGGTCAGCTGTATCAACATGAACAGGTACTGCTCCGCAAAGGGAAATAATCGGTTCATACCCCGGGTAAACAGGGCCAGGCAGGATTACTTCACAGCCTTCTTCAAGAATTGCCCTGAAGGAAATATCTATTGCCTGGCTGGCCCCGGCCGTCACGATAATTTCATTTTCCGGATCATAAACTAAATCATATTTCACTTTTACAAAGTCAGCAGCTGCATTCCTGAGTTCTAAATACCCCGCATTGTGAGTATAGGTCGTGAAATTTTCTTCTATTGCTTGGGCAGCTGCTTCTTTTACATGAGCAGGGGTGAAAAAATCAGGCTGTCCGATTGTGAGCGAGATTGTGTCCTCAAATTCAGAAACCATATTGAAAAACTGCCGTATCCCCGAAATTTGAATGTTCTTCACGTTTTTATTAATGAGATGTTCCATCTTGTTCATCCTTTATATATGTAGTTCTTTTACCATCATACACAATTATTCTGCGTATATCATCTTTTCTTTATCTGTTTAGGAACATAGATTAGGGGGAATAGAAGAAGAATAAAATTCATAGCAAACAGAAAAGATGTGACATAATGATACGTACACTTGCCGTTCAATCAACTGGAGCAGTCATTTATGACCTGCCGCTAAAAGAATTAAAAAATCCTGACATCAAATGGTACTGGGTGGATTTTCAGGACCCGACAGCAGAAGAGACGAAGCTGTTAAGCAAGTTTTTTAAATTTCACCCGCTTGCCATTGAAGACTGTGTGGAATTTGTTCAGAGACCAAAAGTAGATACATATGATACCTACCTATTTGTCGTCATGCATTCGATTCAGCAAAAAACATTAGAAGCTGAAGAGCTGGATCTTTTTGTAGCAAAAAATTACGCCGTAACCTTTCATAAAAAATCGATTCGTGATTTGAATAATATTTGGTTCAAACTAAAAAAAGACTCTCTTCTTCAGGAAGGCGGGCCATCACTCTTAATGCATCAGCTGATGGATCACCTTGTGGATGAATATTTTCCGCCAGTCTACAAGCTTGAAGATCAATTAAACGAGATAGAGGAAAACACAAAAGACTTGACCATCAGCGAATTAATGGAAGGCGTTTTTGATATCCGGACAGATTTGTATATGCTGAGAAGAACAATCATTCCAATGCGCGATTTATTGTACCGCATCATCAGCTCAAGCGGCTTAAAGGCCTATATTAAAGATGAAATCTACTTTCAGGACATCTATGATCACCTTTTGAAATTAGTCGAAATGATTGATGCCAACCGTGAACTCAGTGCGGATATTCGAGACAGTTATCTATCAATCAGCTCTGACAGAATGAACAGAGTCATGATGACGCTGACCGTGATTTCGTCCATTTTTCTCCCCCTCACATTTATTGCAGGGCTCTATGGCATGAATTTTCAATATATGCCCGAGCTGACCGGAAAATATAATTACTTTGTTGTTGTCGCCATAATGGTATTCATTGCAGCCGGCATGATTTACTTCTTTGCAAAAATGGGCTGGTTCAGGTATCACAAAGGCACTAAACTATAAAGCAGCCGTCATAATTATAAGATCGTAAACGAATTCTTTCCTATAGAATACAAAGCAACCGGAGTGATCCCATGCAAATTGATGAAACCCTGCTGACAGATGTGGAAAAACAGATTGTAAAAAAATTGAACCAGGAGATGTTCTTTGCCGTATCCTATGAACATCTTACCTTTTATAAAAATGAAATCAATTCGATTCTGAATCAAGCAACAAGAAGAAATTCGTTTCTGACGAACATGAAGGAAAGAATGAATGAACCAAACTGCCTCTAAGGCAGTTTTTTTTGAGAAAAGATCAGGTTAACATAGTATAATAAAGGAAACGAATCAAAAGGCGGGATGAGCGTGAAGAGAATTGCTGTAATCGGCCAATCTGGAGAAATTCCCGAAGAAATTCAATTAATAAGTGAAGAGGTTGGAGCAGAGATTGCATTGAGAAATGCAGTGCTGCTGACTGGCGGCGGCAGCGGTGTGATGGAAGCAGCATCAAAAGGGGCGAAACAGGCCGGCGGACTTGTCATCGGCATTCTCGCAGGAGATGAAACACACGTTGCGAATGACTATTTGGATGTTCCCATCACAACCGGCATGTCCTTTGATTACCGAAGCTTAATATTAATTCATTCATCAGACGCCATCATCATGATTCGGGGCGGAAACGGAACGCTTGGAGAGCTGTCAGCCGCTTATATGAACAAAAAGCCTGTTGTTGTCATAGAAACATCCGGCGGATGGGCGACCAAAGTAAAAGAAGTGGCCTTTGAAGGTGCCTATCTTGATGAGAGAAGAACCGTAGAAATTCACTATGCAAACACCGCAAAAATGGCTGTAGACAGAGCTTTCTTGCGAATTGAACATCCTCTAGATGAAGGGAAGAATACCGGAATCATCGGAGATTAAAAAATCAGACCTGTATGGTCTGATTTTTTGTATATTCTGCTTTTCTCCCTGTCGGAGCTAAACGGGCGATTCCGCTTTTCTAATTGTCCAGCTCCATCACCCAGCTCCTCGGTCAGAACGGCTTCGCCAGTAAAGGCAAAAAGCGCCTTTTCTGTCGAACCCTTATCTGCCTGTCGGAGCTAAACGGGTGATTCCGCTTTTCTAATTGTCCAGCTCCATCACCCAGCTCCTCGGTCAGAACGGCTTCGCCAGTAAAGGCAAAAAGCGCCTTTTCTGTCGAACCCTTATCTGCCTGTCGGAGCTAAACGGGCGATTCCGCTTTTCTAATTAACGGCAAGAAAAAGAAGCAATTCTTTGAGTATCGATGCCAAAGTAGTCCCATCTGAATTGGCGTGGTCTCCATCTGTATCCTGCAACAGATGTTCTGCCTACAAAGGTTGGGTAAAACCAAAAACTTCTGCCGTTGTTCAGCCAAACATACGTATACCTGAATAAACAGCCCCTGATGGCTCCTGGATCAACAGCAAATAGGGAAGGTGATTGCTGGGGAATATAACTTGGCGGAGGTCCCGTTGGTCCCTGTCCCTGTCCTCCGCCAAATCCAGGCGGGGGTCCTGGCGGCATTCCGCCTCCCTGCCCAAACCCTCCGGGACCAAATCCGCTTCTTGGTCCAAATCCTCCGCCGGGCGTTCCACTGAATAATTGATAATCATATGGATAATACATATTCACATTCCTCTCCTCATTAGCCTACACAAACACCATATGCAAGAATGTAAGAGGGAGTGATTATGATAATATCCCAATAGGAAATTTGTGAACATTGCAAGATTAATCTATAAAAAAACACTTCAATGTTTTATTCATTGAAGTGTATATTTCCGCTTTTCTTAATACCCAAAATCCCAATCCATCTGTTCCTGCCAGACAGTAAATTGAATTTCAGAGCACTTAATTTCCCGGTCATTTATTTTATAGCTGTCTGTACCGCAGCCTGATTGCTTTTTTAATTCTGCATACTTTTCTTCAGGTACATCCTCTAAGATTGTTATTTCTTGATTATGATGAAACAATAAAACGGTTCCCACCGAAAAAACACCTTCTTTTGAATTGATAGAACGAACTGAAAACACAGGTTGTATTTTACCATGTTTGCGGCAGTTATCTAACAAATATAAGAAGATGTCATAAAATCGCCAAATCGAAATCGTTTACAGGAAATTTACAGTTGTTTTTTTATCTTAAAGTTGATAAAAAGCATTGGATCGATTGTTATGTATTGCTCTGTATCAAGTGAGCCTTTTTTTTATAACAGTAATACCGGTACTGAAGGTTAGAGATTTGTGGTCTGCTTCCTTAGCTGTTTCTTCAAGCCCCTGGAGAAGAGCGGATGCTGTTCCTTTTCTTTGATGATCCGTGTGAGTATACAGAAAGCGGATTTCTCTATTTTGAGTCAGTATTTCAAACCCGATAATCTTTTGGCTGTGAGCGGCCACAAGAGTTGGATTGACCGTCTGCTAATCGCTCCAGTTTGAGTAATGATCTATGTTTTTTGGAGCGAGCGTTTGCGTTCAGGTGCATGACCGAATACTCATTCGGTCATACACTGACCCGATATAAAGTTTAATAATGGTGTTCCGGTCTTTTGGTTCGAATAATCTAATTTTCATCAGCACCACCGAGAGTCTGCAGTTTTTCTGCACGTGCATCAGCTATCAAGTTCTTCAGCCATGTAAGCTCAGCTTCTCCGTGAAGAATGGACCCTTTAATCAAATGGATCACTGCCCTTGGCAATTGTTTATAATACTCTAAAATGCTTGAAAGTTCTTGAACTCTTTTTTCGGTTAAAGCCATTCTTTTTTCAAGAATATCTGCTATTTCCTGCGGATTTCCATGCAGGGCAAAAGCAACGCCCGTAAAAAGGGGATGATATAAATTGGAGTCGCTGGATAATTCCTTAAGAATCAGCTTGTGAAACAGCTCTTTTCCGGAGTCGGTAATCTGGTAGATTGTTTTATCCGGTCTGTTTGTATCCTTGATCACATCGACTACCTTTATATAATTATTTTTGTGGAGCTGCTCTACTGCGTAATAGAGTGATCCTTTTTGCAGTTTCATAAAATGATCCATATGTCTTTGTTCCATTGTTTGTTTCATTTCATAAGGATGGGCATCCCGTTCCATTAAAAGACCGAGAATAACTAACTTCATGGACATCGTGTACCCTCGCTTTACTGAAGCTGATGCATCTTTTTCAGCTTACCTAAATTATATAGTCTAGTTTGGCCATTTATCAATATTTCACTTGTGGTTCATGTTTTAAATGAAAGGGAAAGGAAAGATTATGAATGTTTATTAAAATTTTTCTTTCAATTTTTTATTATATCCTTTAAAATAAAGTGTTTGAAAAAAATATTTCCTTTATGGGGGAAACTAAGTGTTATCTATTATCAAACCTCTGCTTGTTAACATTACGATATTATTTTCGCTGACCTTTAACGCAAACCTTTTTTTCCCTTTTAATACAAAGCTGAAGGCATCTGTAAAACAAAGGGTCATATACGGATTGATCAGTGCTTTTGGGGCCTTGCTCTGTATGGCCTATCCGATAGAAACGCTTGGAGAGACTTATTTTGATTTAAGAATGGTCTTTGTCCTGATTACTACCCTTTATTCAGGCTGGATTTCAGGTGGAATTGTCCTAATTGTAACATGTCTTGCAAGATATTTGATCGGGGGAGATTTTTACCTGATCGGCATCGTTGTCACTCTTACAGCATATTTAATGGGGCTCTTGTTCAGAAAGTATTTTTTTCAGTCAGAATTGAAATACATAAGCGGGACGATTTTAGTTCTTGTCTATTTTCTTTTCTATATTTCAATCATCTATACGTATATTAACTTTCTGGAATTTCAATTTTATTTCGTCTACTTTTTGGCGTTTTATCTTTCCTACTTGTCAATGATTTTTATCATTGAAAGTTTGATTAAAACCAATAAGCAATTCGATGAAATGGTTTATGTGGATAAACTGACGACAATTGGCCAGATGGCAGCTGCCATTGCTCATGAAATCAGAAATCCAATCACAACCGTCAGAGGATTCATTCAATATATCCAGCAGGATACAAAGGATGATAATTTAAAGAAATTTTCTCCCTTAATTCTGGATGAATTAGACCGCACCAATAAAATCATCACTGACTATTTACAGCTTGCAAAACCGCATCATCATGAATTGACAAAAATAGAAATCGATCGTGTTTTAGAAGACATTATTCAGCTTTTAAAACCGCTTGGATCCTACTCAAATGTAACTTTATCTTATCAAAGTGATGAAAAAAGCTCTGTATATGGCGATATTGCACTTTTGAAGCAATCTTTAATGAATGTGATAAAAAATGGAATTGAAGCCATAGAAGATGGCGGCGAGATTCAAATTACCAAAAAAACAAATTATATGAACGGTACCGTGATCATTGTCGTTAAAGATACAGGAAAAGGCATGACAGATGAAGAGCTGCAGCATTTAGGCCTTCCATTTTATACGACAAAATCAAAAGGCACAGGCCTTGGTTCAATGATTACGAATCGGCTCATCCGCGAAATGAAGGGCACAGTTGAATATGAAAGCGAGATTGGAAAAGGAACAACTGTGACAATCAGCCTTCATTTGTGTCAGTAAGGAAGGAGAAACTCACGTTTGCGGAGAAGTGAGCAGCAGGGGGGATATTTATGAGAACAATTGAAGAAATGAAAAATCATTATAAAAACTTTGATTCCTGGGTGCTGTCATTAAAACAGCTGAGTCATGAAGAATGGCTTCAGCCTATTGATGAAGGGAAATGGTCTTCTGCAGAAATCATTTCTCATTTCATTGCCTGGGACAGGTTTACGTTAGATCAGAGACTAGGAAAGCTTAAGGAAAATGCGGTACTGGATCCTTTTCCTGATTTTCAAAGTGTGAATGATCGGGCAGCAGAATATGCAAAAAGCGGTGTGACTAAGAATGAGCTGATTGATGAATTTATCGAGATTCGTTCTGATGCAGTTGAGGGCTTTCTTAAATTTGAAGGGGAAGAACATCAATTTCACTTTAAAATTGGGAATCATCCATTTACGATTGCAAGCTATATGGAGGATTTTATAGGACATGATCTCCACCATAAAGCTCAAATTGCCGCTTTTCTAGCAAAAAATGAAAGCTGCGGGATTTGATGATAAACTTTCTAATTCAGGCGCTAGCTGCTGCCGGTGCCATTTTTTTGTTCAGTGCTGTATTGGTTTTGATGAAAATGAAAAATAAGCAATAAGCAGAAGAAAACCGCTCAAATCAATGAGCGGTTTTTTTCTGCGGACGATTCCGCTTTTCTATTGTCTAGCTCCGCCTCCTAGCCCCTCGGCCAGAACAAATTCCCTCAGGAAAGTCAAACACGGACTTTTCGGGTGAATTCTTATCTGTCTGCCCGAGTCTGACCAGTCGGCTCCGCTTTTCTATATTGTATGTGTAATGAAATTTGCAAGGAAAAGTAACGCGATAACGTATAAAGGCAGCGCTACTTCTCTTGTACGCTTCATGACCATTTTTAAAATCGGGTAAGCAATAAATCCAAAAGCCATTCCATCTACAATGCTGTATGTGAGTGGAATGAGAGCGATAATCAGGAATGCTGGAAAGCTTTCCGTAAAATCTTTTAAATCGATGTTTTGGATATTCTGAATCATCAATCCGCCGATTAGAATTAGAATAGGCGCAATGGCACTGTCTGGGATCATTTTGATATAAGGCAAAAAGAACAATGAACTTAAAAACAGCAAACCGGTGGTTATCGCTGTTAAGCCTGTTCTGCCGCCTGCTGAAATTCCAGCCGCAGTTTCCACTGTGCTGACAGTAGGACTTGTGCCGAATAGGCCAGCGGTAATGGCAGATATCGCATTTGCCTGAAGCGAGCCTTTGTATCTGTCCGGTCTGTTAATCATGTTAACATGTCCGTGAACGAGTCCGATGTTTTCAAAAACGATGACCATCGTTAATGAAAAAGTCGCTGTCCAAAAGGCCAGATCTGTTATTTTTTCAAAAGACATCGCGCCAAATACTTCAAAATATGCGCCCATTGAAAAAGGAGATGCAGTACCTTGTGCACTGTTATTAATTAACCCGAATCCTGCAGCGATGGCTGTACCAAGCAGAATGCTGATTAAGAAATTGCCTGGAATGTTTCGTGCAAATAAAGTAATCGTAATAAGCAAGGTGATCAGTGTGACAATCACATGGGGATCAGTAAAATCGCCCAGTTTCACAAATGTCGTGTCGCTGCCTGTTACAATTCCGCCTTTTTGGAGACCGATAAATGTAAGGAAAATACCGATTCCAACAGTTATGGCTTCCTTCAGCGAATTTGGAATAGAAGCGCTGATAATTCCGGATAGCTTTGTAAACGCAACGATGGCGAAAAGAATGCCGGATACAAAGACCACTGCAAGTCCCTCTTGCCATGAAAGTCCCATCGAACCGCAGATTGTGTACGTAAATAGTGCATTAACACCCATTCCGGGAACAAGAATGATGGGAGTATTTCCAATAAAGCCCATCAAAATGCATCCTGCAAATGAAGTTAAGATGGTTGCAATGATTCCTGCTTCAATCGGTATACCGGCATCAGCTAGAATCGCTCCATTTACGACTACAATATACACAATTGTAAAGAAGGAAACAATTCCTGCAAGCAGCTCTTTTTTGACAGTCGTGTCATGTTGCTTAAGCTGAAAGTACTTATGCAATTTTTAAAACCTTCCTTAAAAAGTAACCCTCGACCCAACCCGTACAATCGGCAGAAGCCGATTCACATATAGCATTATATCAAGCCGGGGAACTTTGTGCATTATCTTTATTTGTTATTTTTTGAAAGCCGGCAATTGCATTCATGTTAAATATTTGTAAAAAAGCAGGGAGTATCTATTCAGGTAAAGAATTTACTATGAGTACTAACTAAATCAAGGTATGGGGGAACTTATATGGCGCAATTAGAACAGCATACTGATGCGTTAAAAAAACACCAGAGAGCGTGGCATCTTTATTTTTCCCTGCCCATCTTGTCATGGGCGCTGTATGATTTTGCAAATACAATCTTTTCTTCAAACATAACGACCATCTTTTTTCCTTTTTATCTGCAGGAAGTGATAGGTGAAAATGAACGATTGGATCAAATTGCAAGCACATTTATTTCATATGCAAATGCGGCTGCAAGCTTTTTCCTTGTTCTTTTTTCACCGCTGTTCGGCGTGATGATTGACAGAACTGGCAGAAAAAAACGATACATTTTTCCATTTACTCTTATTACTGTAGCCTGCACTATTTTAATGGGAATCTTCGCTATGACACGTTTTTCCCAAACCATATTTGGACTTCCCCTGGCATTAGTGTTTGTTATTTTGCTGTTTATCATTGCTAAATTTTTTTACCATTCAAGTTTGATTTTCTACGACTCAATGATCTCGGATTTAGGTACACAGAAAGAAATTCCTTTGATTTCAGGTTTTGGAGTTGCAGTGGGGTATGTTGGTACACTCGTTGGACTTACTGTATATCCATTTATAGGAGAATCAGGCTATCATCATGCGTTCATACCGACAGCTCTGATGTTTCTCATTTTTTCCCTTCCATTATTTCTTTTAGTAAAAGAAGAGCCGGTTTTACAGGATCAGAAAAAGTCCTCATTCATAAGCGGCTATATTGAAATTTATCAAACATTTAAAGATATCCGGACACACCGGGCGGCTTTTTTGTTCATGATTGCATATTTCTTTTTAAACGATGCGATTGCTACAGCCATTACGATGATGGCAATTTATTCAAAAGCAATTGTCGGTTTTTCATCAGGCGAGTTTATTCTTCTCTATCTTGTTTCGACAGTTGCAAGCATTGCAGGTTCTTTTACCTTTGGATATATAACGAAGTCCATTGGTACGAAAAGAAGCATTACGGTGGTCGCCTTTGTTCTCCTGATCGCTCTTGCTTTTGCCGCGTTTGCTGTCAATCCGCTCATGTTCTGGATAGCTGGAAGTTTATTTGGGGTAGCCCTTGGTGCAATGTGGGTCACAACGAGGACCTATATAGTTGAACTGACTCCCAAGGAGAAGAGAGGCCAATTTTTTGGGCTGTTTGCTTTTTCCGGCAAAGTGTCATCTATTGCAGGACCGCTTCTGTACGGGACGATTACGCTAGTGCTTGCTGATTACGGTGATCTTGCAAGCCGAATTGCTATTGGATCTCTTATGATCCTTGCTTTAATCGGGCTTGTCGTTCATTCATTTGTTCCGGATGAGAATAAGTAGCTGATACCATCTATATATGGGTGAAACTCATAAAAGAAGTGATATCCTATGGAAAGAACCCGCTGGGGTGTTGATTCTGCCAAAAAGCTTGAGTGCTTCTCAAGCTTTTCCCCGTTTTTCTTTATAAAAAAGAAGACAGTCCGATAATAAACCTATAAAGGATATTTTTACGGAGAGAGGGAGAATACAATGCAGCAAACGGATATCTTATTAGAAAGCGGAACAAATGAACTCGAGATCGTCGAATTTACAGTTGCAGGGCTGAAATTTGGCATTAATGTGATAAAAGTAAAAGAAATTATTCAGCTTCAAAGCATGACAAAAGTGCCCCATGCTCATCCAAACTTGGAAGGGATAACTGAGCTTAGGGGAGAAGTACTGCCGGTCGTCGATGCGGCAAAAGCGCTTGGGCTGGCTCAAAGTCAAAATCCACAATCAGATAAGCTGATTGTAACGGAGTTTAATCAGCAAAAAATTATTTTTCATGTTCACAGTGTGACACAGATTCACCGGATTTCATGGAGTTTAATCGAAAAGCCCTCAATGCTTTATCAAGGGCTTGAAAGTCAAATAACCGGTGTAGTGAAATGGATGGGAGAGATGATCCTTCTGCCTGATTTTGAAAAAATCATGGTTGAATTAAATCCGGAATCAGGCATCCATATTGATCAAGTGAAAAAAATGGGCAAACGTGAACGCTCTGCAAAAAGAATTGTGATCGCGGAGGATTCTCCTTTACTGAGGGGGCTCCTCCATGATACCTTGCAAGAGGCAGGCTTTACGAATCTTGAGTTTTTTGAAAATGGGAAAGATGCATATGAATACCTGTATTCACTGTCTGAAGAGGGCAAGAAAGTAAAAGAAGAAGTTAAGCTTGTGATTACGGATATTGAAATGCCGCAAATGGATGGGCTTCATTTAACGAAACGAATAAAAGAAAACAATAAGCTCGCTGGACTGCCAGTCATCATCTTTTCCTCTTTAATCACAAATGACTTGAAGCATAAGGGCCAAAAAGTTGGAGCCGATGCTCAAGTCAGCAAGCCTGAGATTGCTGAACTGGTTAATCTGATTGATCAATACATTCTATAAAAAATGCAGGTGAATCACAATGAATTTAACGGATAAAGCAAAACGTTTTGCAGAGCGAGCACATGAAGGGCAGATCCGCAGGCTAGACGGGGGACCATACTTCACACACGTGGAAAACACTGCGCTTACTCTCTTTAAAGCGGGATTTAGGGAAGAGGTTGTTGCAGCTGGATTTTTGCACGATGCCGTGGAAGATACGGAAACATCAATAGCACAAATCAAAGATATATTTGGCGGGGATGTAGCCTCTCTTGTTGCTTTTAATACCGAGGATAAATCACTGACATGGGAAGAACGGAAGCAGCATACCATTCAGTCAGCAAGTCTTGCGGGCATCGAAGAAAAAGCGATTTTAGCTGCCGATAAGCTGGACAATCTAGAGAGCCTTCTAAAGGAAAACAAAAAGCATGGCGATGATATCTGGAGAATGTTTAACCGGGGAAAAGACAAGCAGGCATGGTATCACCGTTCCATTTCCGAAAATCTTTTTAAGAACCTCGAACCAAAAGAGATCCCGAGTTTTTTCTTTGTTTACAAACGCCTTGTTAAGGAGTTTTTCAGCGAATAAATGATATGAATGCACAGGCAGAGAAAAGGAGCCTGATCCGTAAATGGATCAGGCTCCTTTTCGTTATAGGGGTCAATAGCTTTCGCCCAAACGTTTAAAAACAGGTTTTTTATATGTAGGAGAAGGTTTTTTAGGAGATGATCCAGTTGGCGAAATTTCCTTTATGCCGACATATTGCTGCAGCAGCGCTTTAGCTTTTGCTAAAGGTAAATGTATTTTTGGGTTCCGGTACGTTTGATTCAGTGAACCAAGATGTGGGAGGTTTTCGAAGTCATCTTTTGTGGGAGGCATATGGAAATAATATTCTCCTGCAGAGACAAGTACATCTGATTGCTGTTTGCTGTTTTTGGGATTATTGGAAAAGTGAAGACCTTCCTTTTTTGCTCTTCCCTCAGTAAGAAGTTTATGAAGTGCACGTTTTTTAAGAGTATATAAAAATTTAGGATCCGGAGCTGTTTTTGCATGGCGGTTAACAATATAAATCGCTTTTGCAATATTTTCAGTTGTCGGCTTCAATGGCTGGTTTCGATTATGATCGTCCATTCTTTCTCTCCTTTGCAGGTTATGTATGCTTAACTAAATTATACGTTTTCATGTGTAAATTGCAACCCATTCGAAAAAAGCGGCCACTCCTTTTTGAATACGAAGGAGTGCTCAATCTATTACGAGGCAAGAGAATCCAGTAAAAGCAGCTGCCTCCCTCACGCCGCTTAACCAGATTTTGATTCTCTTTGGCAGTCCATTACATTCAGAAAAAGCTCTGCAAACTCCGGATCCCACTGCGTTCCTTTTCCTTCTTCGATAATGGACAGCGCTTTTTCAGCCGGCATGCCGCGTCTGTACGGCCGGTCAGATGTCATGGCATCATACGCATCTGCAACGGCCATGATTCTGCCAAATAAAGGAATGTCATCACCCCTAAGCCCATCAGGATAACCCATGCCGTCATACCGTTCATGATGATACTTAACACCGGGGATAAGCGGCTCCATCATTTCACCGGGCTGAACATTTGATAAGATGCCTGCACCTATGACGGGGTGCTTCTTAATTTCTTCGAATTCCTCATGGGTTAATCGTCCTTCTTTCAGCAGAATGCTGTCTCTAATGCCTATTTTGCCAATATCATGAAGAAGGGCGGATTTGCGGAGGGTGTCCAGGCTTGCTTCGCATAAGCCTGCTTCTCTGCCGATTAAGACAGAATACTCTGCAACGCGGACTGAATGGCCTGCTGTATATTGGTCTCTTGCATCAAGTGCCAATGCGAGAGTTGTATACAGGCTCTCCAATAGCTGACTGTTAATTTGATCTCTTTCCTTAAGCCTGCGGATCATTTTATTAAAGCCTGCTATCAATTTAGAAAATTCATCAGAATACACTTCATTTCTATAGGAAAGGTGTCCTTGTTCAACTTCTGACATGCCGAACTGGAGCTTCTCAATCGGTTCAGATATATTTTTGAACAATAAAAAAGCACCGAACACAGCGAACAAGACAGATACGATTAAGATAAAAATCGCCCAGCTCCAATATTCGGATAAAAGAGGTACCGGATTTTCCAGAAAACGGATTTGTGTCGCCAGCGTAAATAAAAGGAGAGGAAAAACACCAATATAAATCGCGCTGTACAGCACCTTCTGCTGAATAGATATATGTATTTTTGCTTCTGATGTTAAATCTGCACCGTGAAGCATCAGCGCTTTGTTTCGAAGAGTGATCAACAATGGCCTGACCGCTTTTGAAGATAAGAAAAACTCAATAATGCCGTGCATTCCGGCAATCAGGACCGCGCCAGCTGTTGCGAGAAGCGTATAGTAAAGCGGCAAGCTAAGCAACTCCGTCTGGATAAACACTGCTGCCAGCAGGACAGCAGGGATGGATAGACCGAAGAGATGAGGTCCGAAAATCCGGTACACGGACAGCGATGGAAATCGATGTGCTTGAGAGTAAGCATTCTCAATGGCTTCAAATGAGAGATCCCCATTTTTAAATACCCGCCTGATGGGATTTATATGCTTTTTGAATACAAACCATTCACAAAGCCCCATGCAAACAATGGATATACTTAGTATAAACAGCAGAATCCCTATTTCTAAAGAAGAAATGACTAAAGTGGAAAACATAAACAAAGAGCCGATTCCAAAGACAGCAATGAAAGAACCAATAAAATAATTGATCAGCAGTTTTTTTAAGAATTCTTTATATGTATTCAGACAGGGACACAACCTTAAAAGTTAGACTTCAGCTTATTTATCGGCCATTTATCCAAAAATTTAACAGTCTGCCTATGAAAAAGGTAAAGAGGGAAAATAAAAAAGACAGCAAATGCTGTCTGCATTGCTGACTTTAAGAGATATGAACCTGTCCTTTTCTTGTTGAAGCAAGACGAGTTCTTTTAGCTTGAGAAAATTCGAGCTCTCTGCTCAGCTTCGGCAGAGTGAGTGCGTAAAATAGGAAAACCAGCAGAATAACTGTTGCCATGCCGTAATAGAGATACTCAATATTGCTGATGATCTTCGGGAAAAGCAAGGCAATCAGTCCGAGCGTAATCGATTGTGCGAACATCATGAGAGGATCTATCCAGCCGCTGACCCGCCCCATCAGCTTTGGATGCACAATTTTCGGCATCCAGCCGCCAATTGCTATATTTATAGGGCCAATGCATGTCCCAATAATAAAAACAGTAGCTAAAAAAATACCCATATGATCTGTCAAACCTAATATATAAATCAAGATGCCGCTCAGGAAAATCGGGTAAATCATCATATGATGCGGTTTAATTTTAGAAGAGATCAATGCCCCGATGCCGCTTCCGGCAAGAAGGCCAATCCCAAGAGAAATCGCAAAGTATGAAGCATATTTTTCATAGTTATCAGGAGACAATTCATACTTCATTGTAAAGATCGGCAAAATGGCAAATGCTCCGTTTACAAATCCAAAAACAAAAAAACCAAAAATCAGAGAAGCTAATAGCTTATTTCCCGCAATATAAAGAATTCCATCCTTGAAGTCTCTGAACGAGGCCCCAATACTGAAATCTTTCCATTTTATTTTACCATTTGGCAGCCTTGCTTCCATTGGTATTTTACATCTGCGGATTAGAATAGCAGAAATCACAAAACTGAAAAAATCTACTGCTACAGCACCCTGAAGTCCAATTGTTTTATAGGCAAGGGCCCCGAGTCCCACACCAAATACCATGAAAATACTGAACAGCATTTGATTGAGGCCTGCTGCCTGGGCATATTGATCTTTGTTTAATATGCTTTGAACAAGACTTGCTTCTGCAGGATAGAAAAACTTGGTAACGGCACTCCGCAGAAATAATAAGAAAAATACGAGCGGAATGGAATTCAAGAATAATGAGCCAAAAAGAAGGACTGTAAGAATGGCTCTGATCCAATCACAATTTTCAGCTACTTTTTTTCGGTCAAATCTGTCTGCAACCACCCCGACTAAAAAGAAAACAAATAAAGTCGGCAGGGAATACATAAGCTCCGCCATGGTTGCAAAAGAAGGCTGATGGCTGAACCGATCAAGCAAATAAAAGGCAAAAGCCATATTTCCGATCGTCGTGCCCATTTGTGAGGCCAAGGCAGCAAAAAAGAGCTTCACAAAATTTCTGTTTTCAAAGATTTTCATAACGCAGCTCCTTATTTTGCAGGATATCGGTCACAGTAGTTATTATAATAGAAAAAAGAATATTTTAATATGAAGTGTTTGTAAAAAAATGACTGGTCCTTAATTGGGACGTATGATAACTCTAGTACCATTAGGAACAATCGAGCCGAGTTCAAGAACATCTCTGTTTTGCATCCGTATGCATCCCCTTGAGACTGCTTTGCCGATGGAGCTTGGATCATTTGTGCCGTGAATCCCGTAATGAATTTTAGACAAACTCATCCAGAGCACGCCGAAGGGGCCGCCTGGGTTCGGTTCGCGGTTTACTATGACAAAATCACCGATGGGTGTGCCGCTCAATATTTTTCCGACAGCAATCGGATAAACTTTCATTACTTGTCCGCTGCGATAAAGAGTCAGCGTCCTCTTTCCAACTGATACTGAAATCGAGTAGGGTATTGAAGCAGGCTCAGGCAGACCCGGGATGATAATAGGCTGGCCGGCAAGCAGTACGTTCTGATCAGAAATCTGGTTCGCCCTTATAAGAACTGCAGGACTGATCCGGTAATTAAGCGCAATTGTGTTAAGTGTTTCACCAGGTTTTACTAGATGGATCATACATAAATCACCGCTTTAACATAATTTTGACTGTCAGTGCTACAGCTTATGACTGGACAGCTGGTTTGTTTCCATGCCGCGATAGATGCGAGATCGAAATGCTGTGGTATAATTTTTTGTATATTCAGAGGAGTTGAACAGATTTGATTAAAGAAAAATATGCCATTATCGATATTGGTTCTAATACAATGAGGCTCGTCATTTATCAGCGCGATAAAAGTCAGCGTTTAAAAGAAGTTGAGAATGTTAAAATTGCGGCACGGCTCCGTAATTATCTAAATGAAGACTCCTTCTTAAAAGACGAAGGGATCAGCGTTTTAGTTTCAGCTCTTCACAGTTTTCAGGAAGTCACTAGGCATCATGATCTTAAAAATGTAAAATGTGTTGCTACTGCGACAATTAGACAATCAGAAAATAAAGAGGCCATTTTGAAGAAGGTTCAAGAAGAAACAGATTTTACAATCCGCATTCTGTCTGAATATGAGGAAGCCTATTACGGGTTTTTGGCTGTTGTCAATTCCACTCAGATTAACAGCGGGATTACGATTGATATCGGCGGGGGAAGTACAGAGATTACATATTTTGAAAATAGAAAACTCATTCAATATCACAGTTTTCCGTTTGGAGCTCTTTCCCTAAAAAAATATTTTGTGAAGCAGGAGATTCCGACTGAAAAGGAATTGGTTGAGTTAAAGCAGTTCCTCGCAAGGGAATTTCATTCGCTGCCATGGCTCGCAAACAAGGAATTGCCGATTATTGCAATCGGCGGAAGTGCCAGAAACATTGTGCAAATACACCAGGCTATGCAGGAATATCCTCTGGCAGGGGTTCACCTTTATGAAATGACTCATAGGAATCTGACAGATGTCCAGAACTTTTTATCTACTTTGTCTCTTCATGAACTTCAAAGTGCAGAGGGTTTATCAAAAGACCGTGCTGACACGATCATTCCTGCTGCTCAAGTCTTTACAGTTTTGTATGAGGTTGTCCGTGCCGACAATTTCATTTTAAGCAGAAAAGGGCTTAGAGACGGTGTTTTTTATGAGGACTTGACTGGAGGGACTGGATCGGCCATTTTTCCTAGTGTCATTGAGGAAAGCTTTCATGAACTGCTCAGTGATTATGATATTGATCTTCACCATGTCCAGTATGTAACCAAAATTGCTCTTAAACTGTATTCAGACCTTGCTGAAACAGGATTGCTCTCGTACTCGGATGACGATATTCTTTTAATCAGAAGAGCATCGTTTGTCTACAATCTCGGCCAATATATTGATTCAGAATCCAGCAGTCAGCATACTTTTTACTTGATTGCCAACCGGACAATAGATGGCCTTCTCCACAAGGAAAGGCTGCAGCTGGCGCTGATTGCTTCTTTTAAAAGCAAGTCAGCATTTAAACAATATGGAGAGCCTTATAAACACTGGTTCTCTAAAGTGGAGCAGCGGAATATGATGCTGCTGGGTGCGATTATCAAGCTTGCCTACAGCTTAAACGCAACGGGAAGAGATATTGTAAAAACGCTGAAACTTGCTGAAGATGATGAGCGTGTAAAATGCAAAGTCATCTGTAAAGGGAATTATAGTCCTGAGGAATATCAGGCCGAAAAGCAAAAGAAGAATTTAGAAAAGATCTTGAAGAAGAACATTGTGTTTCATTTTCAGAAAGAAAGCTGAGATTCTCCTCTCCGTCTGTGATTGGATCCGCCGAAAAGGTCAAATCATGACTTTCATGGCGGATTCTCAAACTCTAATCTATCCTTAATGCCTTCATTTTTCTTGATATATATTTACAAAAACCACATAAAATATTTACAATGAATTTACATCTCCGTCTTTTACAAGTGCTATCATAACAGGTGAAACCAAATGACTAATTTAAAAGGGTGACTTTTCACATGAGCACATTAAACATCGATCAGACATTGCTTGGTAACCCTCTTTATTACAACAACCGCGAATTGAGCTGGCTTGCTTTTAATAAAAGAGTATTAGAAGAGGCCATTGATGAACGAAATCCCCTGCTTGAACGGCTGAAATTTCTTGCGATTTTCAGCTCCAATCTTGACGAGTTTTTCATGGTGCGGGTCGCGGGACTTAAGGACCAGGTGAAAGCAGGCTTCAGCAAACCCGAAAACAAAGCGGGACTCACCCCTAAGCAGCAGCTGACACAAATTGCCGAACAAAATCACTCGCTTGTGAAGCTTCAAACCCGCACATTCAATGAGTTGATCTTGCCTGCTTTAAAAAATGAAGGCATCACTTTTGCAACGGTCAGCAGTTTATCTCCCCAGCAAAAAAAGATCATAGAGAAGTATTTTGACGAACATATCTTCCCTGTTCTTACTCCAATGGCTGTTGACGCATACCGTCCATTTCCTATGCTTCTGAACAAGAGCCTCAATCTTGTCATAAAACTTGAAGATCAAAACGAATCAATTGAATACCGAATGAAAACTGCTATAGTTCAAGTGCCTGCTGTTTTAGAGCGCTTCGTTTCGATTTCTTCTGCAGGAGGACATGAGTACGTTCTGCTGGAAGATATTATTGCCCATTATATTTTCAAACTTTTTCACGGATTTGACGTTCTTTCAGTCACCCCTTTCAGAATTACACGCAATGCAGATATGACCATACATGAAGAAGGCGCCAGGGATCTCCTTAAGGAAATTGAAAAGGAACTGAAGAAAAGAAAATGGGGAGCAGCCGTACGACTGGAAGTGAGAAAGGATTTCTATGATTCTCAAATGATGTCATATCTTCTTGAAGAATTAGAGATTCATAAAGGCGATGTTTATGAGATTGACGGGCCGCTTGATTTCACTTTTTTATTTAGTTTTTATAAAGAGCTCAGTTCGGGTTTTGATCATCTTACATACGAAACATTCATACCTCAGCCCCCCAAGGATTTATCCTCAGACAGTGATATCTTTGAAGTTGCAGCGGCACAGGATTTATTTTTGCACCATCCTTATGAATCATTCGAGCCTGTTATTGATTTTGTTCTGGATGCGGCAGATGATCCTGATGTTCTGGCCATCAAACAAACTCTCTATAGAGTAAGCGGCGGTTCGCCAGTTATTGAGGCGCTGAAACGGGCAGCGGAAAAAGGAAAGCAGGTGACCGTGCTCGTTGAACTTAAAGCCCGCTTTGATGAAGAGAACAATGTTCAATGGGCAAAAGAACTTGAAAAAGCTGGCTGCCATGTTATTTACGGGATGACATACTTAAAAACACACAGTAAGATCACACTTGTGGTGAGGCGGAAAAATAACCGCATTGAGAGATTTGTCCATTTAGGAACAGGCAATTACAATGACCAGACTGCAAAAATCTACACGGATATGAGTTTAATCACTTCTAATTATAAATACGGAATTGACGCTACCAACTTCTTTAATTATTTGAGCGGTTATACAGAAAAACCGGAATTTCACCATATTTCAGTTGCTCCTTTTAACATTCGAAGCGACTTTTTAGAGCTTGTCGATCATGAAATCAATTATCATAAGCACCATGGAAATGGAAGAATCATTGCTAAAATGAACTCTCTCACAGACAAAGTGATTATCATGAAGCTGTATGAAGCATCAAATGCAGGTGTCAGCATTGACTTGATTGTAAGAGGCACTTGCTGTTTAAGACCAGGCATTAAAGGTATAAGCGAAAATATTAAGGTGAGGAGTATTGTAGGAAGATTTCTCGAGCACAGCAGAATCTATTATTTTCATCATAATGGTGATGGGAAAATGTACCTCTCCTCGGCAGACATGATGACCAGAAATATGGAAAAACGGGTTGAAATTTTATTTCCTATCTTTGACGGCAGCATTAAATCAAGAATTTCAAACCTCTTATCCATCATGCTGACAGACAATGTAAAGGCGCGGGAACAAGATTCTACAGGGAACTACCATTATGTTTCAAGAATAGCAGATGAACCTGAAATAGACAGCCAGGCAATCCTTGCTCAGCTTTCATACAGGGTATCGGAAGACGAAGAATAATGAAAAAGAGTGCTTACATGGCACTCTTTTTTCGTCTGTAAAAAAGAGTAAGGTTTTAAAGAACTTCGTGTGGTACTATTAGGGAAAATGAGATAAAAGTAGGACAGGACGAAATTTATGGACAAATTAAAAAAAGCGATTATAGAAGACTTTCAATCAGAAAAACATATTGAAAAAATCGAATCCATTATTTTTACGATCATTTTAGAACATATTAAAGATCTTGTTTTTTTAATGAAGGTCGATCAGGATCATGTCCGCTATGTTTTTGTAAATGATGAAGGCGTGAAGCACGCAGGGTTAACAGAAGATTACGCCGGCCTATCCTTGTCAGATGTGATGGATAAAAACGCTGCTGATCACTTGCTTGAAATGTACAGTGTCGTTAGGCAGACAAAGCAGCCATTCTCCTATCAGGATCAAGTAAGGCTCATCGATGGAACGGTCATTTTCGGTGAATCAGTCCTCACTCCGTTTATGAACGACATGGGAGAGGTCATCTACATTATTTCCGTTACACGCGATATTTCTGAACGGGTGTCTGAGAAGCAGAAACTAATTGAAAGTCAGCAGCGATATAAATCATTGTTTGATCACAATATTGACAGCATTTTTTCGCTTGATTTAAATGGTGCGATTGTTTCTGCCAATTCAGCAGCAATCGATCTAATGAAAACGTTCACGATTTCATTAATCGGCAAATCCGTTTTTGACTTGTTTAATCAGGACAGGGAGCGGATTACTTCTATGTTTTCACATGCAGTTAAGGGGAGCGCAATGGAGGATGAATCAAACCTTAAAGTGAAAAATCAGGAATTGCATCTTCATTTAAAAACCATTCCGATTATATTAAACAACAGCATACAGGGCATCTATTTGATAGCCAGGGATATTTCAGATCAAAAGCGTCATCACTCCCTGATCAAGCATATGGCATTTCATGACTCGCTGACAGGTCTTTTAAACCGGACTGCCTTAGAAAAAGATCTGAGCATACTGCTTAAAGACCAGACCACTAAAGGACTTGCCCTAATGTATATTGACCTTGACCGCTTTAAAATGCTGAATGACACGATGGGGCATTCCATTGGTGATCTGCTTCTTAAAGAGGTCAGTTTTCGTCTTCGGTCGCTTGAAATTCCATCATATAAAGTGTACAGACAAGGTGGAGATGAATTTATTCTCCTATTTCAGAACGCGGACAAGCTCTTAGCGGAACAGTATGCACAGCAGATTCTTGACAAATTTGCCGAACCAATACATCTGAATGAGCTTGTTTATTTTATTAGTCCAAGCATCGGAATCAGCCTATATCCTGAAAACGGAATGGAAGAATCCCAGCTGATCACAAATGCAGATATGGCACTTTATGACGTGAAGCAAAGAGGGCGCGGCCGTTTTCAGACTTATCATTCCGGAATGAACAAAAATTCAAGCAGGCTGCTTGCGATTGAAACGGGACTCAGGCAAGCTCTTGAAAACAACGAATTTTCACTATTTTATCAGCCTCAAGTTGATTTGAATACGAATGAGACGAAAAGCTTTGAAGCTTTGCTGAGATGGACGCATGAAGGAATGGGTTCAGTTCCTCCCACTGCTTTTATTTCTGTTGCCGAGGAATCCGGACTGATGATCCCAATTGGCGAATGGATCATAGAAGAGGTGTGCAAACAGCTGGCAGAATGGAGCTTGAATGGCAACAGTCGAGTAAAAGTCGCCATTAACCTTTCTTCTAAGCAATTTCAGCAATACTACCTTGCAGACATGATTCGATCTCTCTTTCAGACTTATCAAATTCAGCCACATCAAATAGAATTTGAGATAACAGAGGGTGCCCTGCAAAATCCGCATGAAGCAATGGAAACCATTCGGAGATTAAAAAGTCTTGGAGTCTCCATTTCTATTGATGACTTTGGAAAGGGATTCTCATCCCTGCGCTATCTTAAAACGTTTCCGATTGATACGTTGAAAATCGACCAATCGTTTATAAAAAATGTTATAACGGATGAAAAGGATGCAGCTATTATCACATCTATTGTTCATCTTGCAGAAAGCCTATCACTTGAAGTAGTTGCCGAAGGAATTGAAACACAAGAGCAATACGCTTATTTAAAAGCATTAAATTGTCAAACAGGCCAGGGATATTTCTTTTCCAAACCATTGCCTCCTGATGAAATTGAACAAAGATATCTTAAATAAAAAAGGCGCTGGTTTAAAACCATGCGCCTTTAGATTTTTATTAACGTAAAAACAGTAATTTCCGGCACTGAAAAAAAGCGGTATGGAAGTCTGGTGGTACCAAGTCCGCGATTCACATAAAGCTTCATTGAGTCCACCTCATACAGTCCTTCGGTATATACGGATGCGTAGGGAGGCGTGATCAAGGGGCCATAGAACGGCAGCTGTACTTGGCCTCCGTGACTATGTCCTGATAACTGCAGATCAACAGAAAACTGTTTTGCTTCCAGCGCAGCATCAGGCTCATGTGCCAGAAGAATTGTAAAGAGCCTGCTGCCTGCATCTGCAAACGTTTGATCAAAGTCAGGTCTGCCAAGCATCATATCATCAATTCCCGCAACAAAAACGGAAGATCCATCAAGCAATGAGATCCGTTCCCCTCTATTTTTCAGCAGGTTAAAATTTGAATCTTTCATGATGGTTTCATAGACAGATGTCCCATATCCGCCATGATCATGGTTCCCATAAATGGCATACTTCCCTAGAGGCGCTTTCAATCTCCCCAGAACTGGCGAAATTTGATGCAAATATGCGTACTGATTAGGTTTATCTATAAGATCACCTGTGAAAAAAATGACATCTGGAGACAGCAGATTTATTTTGTTCACAATTTTTTCGAGCTGATTGATTGAATAATCTTCACTGAGATGGGTGTCGCTGAATTGGACGATTTTCACCCCGGAAAAAGAGGATGGCAGCTTTGTGCTGCTAATTTCTATTTCAGTTGTATGGATAAGTCTGGGTTCAATGTATCTGGCGTAGCCATATCCTCCAAATGCTGCAAGCAAAGCGCCGGCTAATGATGCAAACAATCCTTTCAGGAAGGCTCTTCTTGTAATATCTTTTGTCATAGCGGCTCCTCCTCCGTGATTTTTTATTAAACCATTATAAAAATACTGATGAATGTACAGCATTTATTAATCGGAATTTAGCGTACTCTTGTACTATTACTAAATAATAGTTGAAATAGTTAGAAAATAGAAGGATTATATGATAAAATATGAATGGTCATTCATTTTTGGGGGTGTAGTTGATGAAGGATAAAGTAATTATTGTAACCGGCGGATCAAGCGGGATGGGGAAAGCGATGGCAGAAAGTTTTGCCAGACAGGGTGCAAACGTTGTGATTACCGGCAGAACGATTGAAAAATTAGAGGCTGCCAAAGAAGAGATGATAGGTTTGGAAGGAAAGATTATTCCGTTTCAAATGGACGTTCGTGTACCAGAAATGTCAGAGGAATTGATCCGGAAAACAGACGAAGCATTTGGACATATTGATGGTCTAGTCAATAACGCAGCAGGCAATTTTATATGCCCGGCAGAACAGCTTTCCGTTAATGGATGGAACTCAGTTATCAACATCGTGCTGAATGGAACGTTCTACTGCAGCAGTGCAGCGGGCAAGTATTGGATTGAGAAACAGCAAAAGGGAGCCATTCTTAACATGGTTGCTACATATGCATGGGGAGCAGGCGCGGGAGTCATCCATTCTGCTGCTGCAAAGGCAGGAGTGCTTTCTATGACAAGAACGCTTGCTGTAGAATGGGGAAAAAAATATGGAATCCGTGTAAACGCGATAGCTCCAGGGCCTATTGAAAGAACAGGCGGAGCAGATAAGCTCTGGCAGTCTGAAGAAGCTGCAAAGAGAACGCTTCAAAGTGTGCCGCTCGGCCGCTTAGGCACGCCTGAGGAAATCGCATCTCTCGCATCATTCCTCTTATCAGATGCTGCCGGGTATATCAATGGAGAGTGCATTACAATGGATGGAGGCCAATGGCTGAATCAGCATCCTTTTTAATATCTTAAAGAAAATGGATTCTCCTTTTCAGCAGGAGAATCCATTTTTACTTTACCGTTCGAACTCATGCAAATGTGGTATAATCATACAAAAACAGAGAGAGAAAGTGGGGAATGGCATATGGATCCTTTAGATATTATGACAAACTTAGAGCACGTAAAACCGTTCTATCAAGCCATTTTCAGCGCAGACGAACAAAAGGTGATCGGGTATGAAGTACTTGGGAGAATCCAAATGGAAAAGGAAACGAAAAGTCTCGGGCCTTTTTTTAAGGATGAAACGATTCCAGATGAATACCGATTAGAAGCAGATAACTACATTTTACATATGGCCCTTGATGCTTTTCTTTTAACTAATGATGACACGCTTATTTTTATTAACCGTGATGCAAATCTATTAATGCTTGATCACGGAGAAAGCCTGCTGAATCAATTATTTGAATGGAAAGAAAAAGGCGGAAACCTTGAGAGGATTGTCATTGAAATAACTGAGCACACGTTTACAGGCGACATTCGGCAGCTGACACATGTATTCACTTATTACCGTACATACGGCATTAAAATAGCTGTGGACAACGTTGGAAAAGCAAGCAGCAACCTTGACAGGATCGGCATACTGATGCCTAATATCCTGAAAATTGATCTTCAGCCCCTCAGATTAACTTCACCCCTGCAGACGTATCAAGACGTTTTATACTCCATTTCTCTTTTGGCGAGGAAAATAGGGGCTACCATCCTGTATGAAGAAATTGAGGTCAATTTTCAATTTCAATATGCCTGGAAGAATGGAGGCCGTTACTTTCAAGGAGATTACCTTCAGACTCCTAAAGAAGAATTAATTGAACCATATATGATAAAAGAAAAAATGACCCGGGAATTTCACGGTTTTATCCAATATGAAAAAAAGAAGCTTCAGCAATTTTATGAAATCTCAGAAGCGTTTCATCAAAAAGTGCACCTGTTAATTTCAAAAGAGAATAAGCCGGGCATTCAGTTTGATGAGCTGATCACGAAGCTTTCAAATGAACTGTCAGATTGCTGCTTCCGGATCTACATTTGTGACGGGGACGGATTTCAGCAATCAGGAAATATTCTGAAGCTTGACGGAGCATGGCAATTTCAGCCTCACTATTACATGAAAAACTGGAGCTGGAGACCTTATTTTCTTGAAAATATCATGAAAATGCTAATCAGAAAAAAAGGTTTTTTCAGCGATTTATACAGCGACATCGAAACAGGCGAAACCATTCGGACATTCTCCTATCCAATTGATCAGAAGCACTATCTATTCTTGGATTTGCCATACTCTTATCTCTACGAAAATGAAGCTCTTTTGTAATAATTTTTATGCGTTGTGTCATTCTAATAAGAAAAGCGGAATAACCACTAGTGTATCGGAAAGACCGCTTCGGATAAGTTCTTATAAAGAAGGAGTGACACAATGGATAAATTCACGATGGCCCTCGCTATTCTCGCATTTATGATTGTCGCGGGAGGACTTCTCTATACGTTGAGCGTGGGAAGACTGGTAGGTGCAAGGAAAAGTGAAATAGATACTCCAATAAATGAAAAGATTCAAAAGCATCCGTATCTTCGAAATCCAGTTTTTCTGACTTGGATCTTTTTTTTAGGGTTTTTATTACTTTTTATTTTTTATCTGGCTTTTACAAGATCCTGGTAAAACAGCGGCATTTGCTGCTGTTTTTTTTACTGATTTGAAATTTCAGGATTATCCTTTTTTTATAAGGGTAATGAATAATATAAGAGAAAATGTCAGAATATGATGGTATTTTGTGGATGAAAGTTGAGTTGAAACGACAATTAGTCTGATAAAATTTAGAGACTAAGACATACGAAGCTAAAAAAAGGTGGGAGGATAAAAAATGAAATTCATTTCAAGCACATTCGCCGCACTTATTCTGTTTTTTGGTTTTGGACATGCAGGCTTTGCACAGTCATCGTTTGATCAAGAAGAGGCAGCTGACCTGACAAAAGAGGCTGCGCAGACCCAGCTCACTCTCACGGAAAATGAGCGCTCCCTTGAAGAAATTGAAAAAGCATTAGAGCCATACTTTACGGATGAATTTATTGATGGCTATATGAAAGAAAATGTTCACAAAGGTGAAAAAAAATATATCGTGTACGGCAGTGATTTCACACCATACGGCATTCCATTTTTTAATTACGATGATAACATGCAGTTTGGAAGGGAAAACAAGAAGATAAAGCTTTATCAATTTTTCCCGGCTGAAGAAGAAGGACCTGTCAGCTATGATGACCATTTTGAAACAGTTGAATTTATTGAGGAAGATGGTTCGTATAAAATTTCCTCCATTCAATTCTCTGAAGAAGAGCCGAAAGCTGAAGCAATTGAAGAAAAAAAGGAAGATGATTCAGCGATTAACGTAAGCATGCTTTTCTCGAACACGCTTACAGACTTAAAAGAAGCTGAACCTTTTCAAGATAATCAGGGACTTTCCTTTTTGCGGACTTCCTATTTTGAAGCCAAAACCTTTTTAACCGATTATTACCAGCCGCAAACTGATTTTGCCTATTACGGTGAGTAAAGCACAGGGACATCTGTTTCTGTGTTTTTTTGATGTTTAAAATTGATAAGCCTTTATAATGAACAGCCGGCTCCGCTATTCTATTAGTAATAAGACAAATCACACGCCCTGCATACAGGGTTTTTGAACCTATTTAATGGGTTTTGACTTTTTTATAATGGACATCAAGTAGAGTACACATAAGGGAAAATGCCAAATTCACAGCCAATTAAGAAGGTTATCGCTCCAACCTTTTTCTGCTCTCAGAATTAATAATACAAATCTTTATTGCACATATTAAGAAAAAAATTAAGGAGTCTAAAAATGGAACATAGCCCTAAACTTGTTTCTTCAGAAGTTGCAGCTTTGTGGAGTGCCTATATGCAGAATTCAATGTCTTATTGTATAGTTCAGCACTTTGCCAATGTAAATGAAGATCATGACAGTACAGATATTATTCAAACCGCTCTAACAAATTGTTCATATGTTGTAAATGAAGTCAAACTAATCTTTGAAAATGAAAATCACGCCA
Organism: Metabacillus dongyingensis; assembly: GCF_019933155.2. NCBI lineage: Bacteria > Bacillati > Bacillota > Bacilli > Caryophanales > Bacillaceae > Metabacillus > Metabacillus dongyingensis. Next base: position 1,941,121 of record NZ_CP082944.1, read on the forward strand.
TACCCATTGGATTCACACAAGAAGATGTAAATTTAAAAGCTGGTCGATTATATTCAGACTTATTTGCCTTGAGATACATAAAATATATGGCTGCTGCTGGAACAGCTGCCGCAGCAGCTTTACTCGAAGTATTGGCGCGAAACGATGCAAGAGATTTTTTTTCGAAAACATCCCAAATGTTTATGAAACTTTACAATGATGCTTGTGATTTACTTCTTAAGAAGGGAGCTTTTGTCCGTTCTCCTACTATAGCTCCAATGGAAAAGGCTGAATACCTTCAAAGTGAAACATTTTTATCAGGATTAATCGGAAAGCATCGTCCGTTAACAGCCATTGAACTAGCCCATATTTCGAAAAATACGGAAACAAACTCCATTGGCAGAACATTTGTCTCTGGCTTTTCCCAAGCTGCTAAATCACCTGAAGTTAGAAAATATATGGAGAGAGGCACGGAGATAGCAGCAAAGCACGAAACCGTTTTTAGGCAGGTTTTAATAGAAGATGGTGTGCCGATGCCAAGTACGTGGGATTCAACCATTTCTCAATCCATTGATGCACCTTTTTCGGATAAGTTGATGATGTTTCAAACCAATAGTCTGACTGCAATTAGCATCGCTGGGTATGGTGCCGCCATTGGAGCAACTCTTAGAAAGGATTTAGACGGCCATTACACAAGACTAGTGGCTGAAATAATGCAATATGCAAATGATGGGATAAAATTGATGATTGAAAACCAATGGATGGAACAGCCACCGCAAAATATAGACAGGGAAGCTTTGAGAAACAGAAGGGTTTAATTGAAGTAATAACAATGAAAACAGCGATTTAGTGTTGCAGATCGCTGTTAATTTTATTATAGAACTTACAGGTTCACAATTCCTAATTGAGAACCAGCAGCCTGAACACCATAAAAAAAGCAAACTCGCCGATACCGCGGCGAGTTTTGCTTTTTTATATACCAATAGCTATGTCAAAATGACTGTCATTTCGTCTTATAATTTAAGAAAAGCACCTCAAAACGGAAACCTTTACATTTCGGTGGCGGCTTTATAACGTTTTATGAAAGACCAAGCAATTTATCAAGCTTCTGCAGGTCAAAACCTGCTACAATTTCCCCATCAACTGTAACAGTTGGGGTTGAATATGACTTAAACTCGTTAACCATTTTGTTTCTGGCATTGGCATCTTCCGAAACGTCAAATACCAAATAGTCAATCTTATGATGATCTAAATATTGCTTCACAATCTGACAAGGCGGACAGTCAGGCTGTGTATAAACTTCAACACGTTTACTCTGTGACATAGAGACTCCTTTATGTACCTGATTTCATTTTTTTATAACATGCATCAACAAGACCCATGGCACAGACCGATAAATCTAATGCTAATATATTATACACGCGGTGAGACCTGGAAATTCCCTGTTGATCCAGGAAAGAAAACACTTGATTTTGAAGCTCTATTTTAACATGCTCTGCTGCATTTTCTAAAGAAAAAGGTTTGGAGAGTTCCATTCCTTTTTGTGCACATTCGAGGAAAATAGGAAGCCATTTTCTCATCGCGTTTATGGCGTGATTGGGATTTGTACTGACGCCGTAGTGACTGAAATTAAGGGCATTTAGTTTCATTCTTTCATAAAATGCAGCTGATTTTTCCATAGCTTCCGGATCGAACTGGTTCGGTGAGGTAGAAGGCAAATAAAATTCAAGACCATCTGGCAGCAGCTCCTGGTAAAATATTCCGATTGTATCGCCTGTGAACATGCTGTTGCTTTTATGGTCAAGAATACTGAAGTGATGATTGGCGTGTCCCGGTGTATCATAAAATGTAAGGACTGAATCGCGGCCAATCCGGAGTGATTCTCCGTCCTCTTTTATTACGATGCGATCTTCTGGAATCGGTACAATCGGTGAAAATAATTCTTCAAATTTATCTCCGTACACCGCTTTTGCCCCAGCAATTAAACGCGAGGGATTAATTAAATGTTTTGCGCCTTTCGGATGCACAATCACTTTTGCTTTTGGACAGCTTTCAAGCAGCAAACCCGCGCCCCCAGCGTGATCTAGGTGAATGTGTGTAACAATGATATTGGATATATCTTCAAGATTTATACGGAGTTCCTTTAACCCATTTTTAATATGTGGGACAGAAGGACTTGATGAAGGCTCAAAGAGTGTGATATCCTCTTCAAGTAATACATAGGAACTTGTCCGACCCGTCATCCCTAAATCATGACTATCAATGATTGCTAAACGTTCATCAATTTTGGTTACAAGCGACATTTATCTTAAACCCCCTTGTGATCGATAAAAAATTTGTTTCTCCCATCACTACCATTTTAAATTTGCAGACTCTTAATGTAAAGAACGATGCGAATATTCTGATTTATTTTCAAATTAAAATGGATGGATAGAATAAAGAAGGACGCACAAACTAGAGGCGAAGGCGGACCTCAAGTTGACTCACTCTGTTGGAGGTGATACTAATGTCACAGCTTTTAGGTATCATTACTAGACTTCAAAGTCTGCAAGAAAACGCGACTTCAAATGAACCCAACCAGCGCTTCTTTGAAGTAGAGGGTGAAAAACGTTGCAGTGTTAAATACTTTGATAAAACCGATACGTTCGAATTAGAAGTATTTCAAAAAGATGAAAAGCCTCAATCTTATCAATTTGACAATATCGATATGATCGCAATTGAAATTTTTGATTTGCTCCAATAATAGGAGGGAACTGATGAATACGAAACCAAGCGTCATTTGTCCAAATTGTCATGAGCAGCAGCCTCTTGATGAAGTGCTGACTGCCCAGTCCAATCAAAATGTCATTTATTCGTGTTCCAACTGCAATTATCATATGCGTAATATTCAAACGAAAAAAGGTTAAGCAGCCAAATTTATTGGCTGTTTTTTTATTTTTTAAGAAAATATTAAATATCGTTTTGCGGTTAATTGTTGGATAAATTGTTCGTACATAAATATAAGGAATGATATTGCCCATGTTAATGGGTATCTTTAAAAAGAGTGTCAAAGCAGATGAAATAAATAAATCTTTTCCATCTCATATTGCCATTTCAACGATAAAAAAGCAGTCATCATAAATTTTTTTAACATTTTTTTAAAAATCGGAAACTTTCAAGATGAAATGGGCGTCTTATAACTAAATGGAATTTCAGAAAAGAGGGTGATGAAAAAGCTCCATGAGAAGAGGGAAAGGCTTTAATACGGATTCCAGTTTAAAAATGGAAGAGTGAGGAAAAAATATACAATAAAATTTACGCCAATTTTACTCAACACTCCAAACAGCCAAGCATATAATATGTTGTTTCCGTATTCTTTTCTTGAAAAGGAGCTGCCATATGACTGATCACTTTATCTTTTATAATGTGTCTGAAGGAAGTATGTCATTTGAAACTATGATCCAAAGAATTAAAACGTTCATTTCAAATGATCCGCGTTCTGAATATATATTGTCCATCGGAACGGATTCTCAAGTGCATCAGCACGATACCAAGTTTATAACAGCAGTGCATGTTCACCGTGTTGGAAAAGGGGCATGGGGCTGTTTAAAAAATACGGTCATCCCAAGACCGATTGATAGCCTGCATGAAAAAATTTCAATGGAAACAACATTAAGTCAGGAACTTGCTTATGCTTTTACAACAAGCTATCTTTCAGAGCTTGCAGAAATTCTGATTCCTTTTTCAGATGAAGGGGCAGATCTGCTGTTTGAAATTCATCTTGATATTGGGAGAAAAGGACTAACTAAAGACCTGATCCAGGAGATGACAGGCAGAATTCAGGCGATGGGAATAGAGGCTAAAATAAAGCCTGATTCCTATACTGCATTCAGCTATGCCAATCGATTCACAAAATAAAGAATGTGTCGGAATTTGCGGTTGACGCAAGCTTGAAAAATTGATTACTCTAAATAACAAGGGGGCATTAAAAAATGAATTCTGCAGTCGAAATACTCTCATCAGACGATCAAAAATTTTTAGTGGAGCTTTTGCTTAAACAGCAATATGCACTAGAACTGATCAGCAGCGAAATTTATGAAATCGAGAGCGGCACCAAACAAACAGATAACGCAACGTATCAGAAGCTCGTAAGCTTGTATGACCGAATCAGATTTGAACTATAGAGATACATATGTTTGATACTCTGCGTTAGAGTATCTTTTTTTGTGATATAATTTAGAATGTATGCGCTTTCAATAGGTTGGAATTGCTTGTCGGTCACAATTATGCGGAGTTAATTTTAAAAGTCTTGGAATTAAATACGAAAGTCTTGGAATTAAATTCGAAAGTCTTGGAATTAAATCACGAAGGTTCTGGAATGAATTTCTGAGGGGCATGGGATTGAACATAAAAGGATCCGAAATAAATGAAACCACTTTCTGTCTGTCGGAGTAAGCCAGGGGTTCCGCATTTCTTGTATCCTTTGTGGTAAAATAAAAAAGAGATGTTTCAAAAAAGACATGAAAGGGTATTATTGTTCGGTCTGAACTTTTTTAGAGAGGAAGAACATATTGATTAGTCTACATACAACCAAATTATTAAATGATTCAACAATAGAAGAGTATATGATTCCAGCTGATAAAGTTGCGCATGTGCAAGTGGGGAATAACCTTGAGCACGCCCTTCTGGTTCTGACAAAAACGGGATATACAGCGGTACCTGTGCTTGATCCTTTTTTCAAGCTTCACGGGCTGCTCGGCACAAATATGATGATGGATGCGATTCTTGGCCTCCAGAGAATCGAATTTGAAAAGCTTGAAGTGATGAAAGTCGAAGAAGCGATGAATTCTGATATCCCGAGTCTCTTACTGAATGATCCACTGTCTAAAGGATTAGATTTAGTCATCGACCATTCTTTTGTCTGCGTAGTGGATGCGGAAGGTGTGTTTGAAGGGATTTTGACAAGACGCGCCATTTTAAAAGAATTGAAAAAACAAATGAAAATAAATGACAATTAAGCGATGAAGCTAAGAGAAGGAGAGCATGCCTCCTTCTTTTGTTTTGCGGTCCCCGAGGGAGTGAGATCATATGACACAGGCAGTACTTGAAAAAGAACGAATCAAAAAGCAACCATCCAATATGAAGCGTCCCTTCGTTCTTGCGGCTGTCATGCTTGCTATGTTTATGGCAGCGATTGAGGCGACAATTGTATCCACCGCCATGCCTGCGATTGTAGGCGAGCTTGGAGGCTTCTCTCTTTACAGCTGGATTTTTTCTTCTTATTTGCTGATGAATGCCGTGACGGTTTTAATTTATGGAAAGCTTTCTGATTTATTCGGGCGAAAGCCAGTATTGATATTTGGGATTTCCGTTTTTTTAGTCGGCTCCATTTTATGTGGACTGGTGAATTCAATGGAATGGCTGATTGCAGCGAGATTTGTCCAGGGATTTGGTGCAGGAGCTGTCATGCCGGTAGCGTCAACGATTGTAGGGGATATTTATTCGAAGGAAGAGCGGGCCAAGATACAGGGGTATTTATCCAGCGTTTGGGGAATCTCAGCAATCATGGGCCCGGCAATAGGAGGATTGCTCGTCCAATTTGTCAGCTGGCGATTTGTGTTTTGGATAAACATTCCGCTTGGGCTATTGGCGATAGCTGGATTGGTGCTGTATCTCCATGAAGATGTGGAGCGGAAAAAGCATTCGATTGACTACAAAGGCGCTTTCCTCTTATTTGCGTCAATATGTACAGCAATGGTCGTTCTTGTTGAAGGCGGCATCAGATGGCCGTGGCTGTCAACTCAAATTCTTTTTCTGACTGCTGCAGCCATTCTTTCTTTTGTCCTATTTATTCGACAAGAAAAATGTGCGAAAGAGCCTATGATGCCTTTTGAAATTTGGAGAGAGAAAAGCATCTTTATTGCGAATATGACATCGCTGACTACCGGTGTCATGCTGATTGGCATTTCTTCCTTTTTACCGGCATTTGTCCAGGCAGTAATGGGACAAACCCCAATCGTCGCAGGTTTTACACTAACAGCAATGTCGATTGGATGGCCGATTGCTGCCACTGCATCGGGCAATCTGCTGTTGAAAATTGGGTTTCGGACAACCTCTGTTATAGGGGGAATCGCCCTGATTGCAGGAAGTCTTGTATTTTTTAATTTAAGCCCTGATGATGGCCCATTATGGGCAGCCCTAGGGTCGTTTATTGTCGGGATTGGCATGGGGATGACGACGACAGCATTTATTGTCTCCATTCAAAGTACAGTCAGCTGGGAGCAAAGAGGATCAGCGACAGCGGCAAATATGTTTATGAGAACGCTTGGCAATACAATTGGAGCAGCCCTTTTAGGCGGGATTTTAAATACAAGGCTACAATCCTATTTTAACAAACAGGGAATTAATGAATCGGTCAATTTGGATTCCGTGAATCAGCTGTTAAGCTCTGAGTCTGCATCCAAGCTTTCAAACGAGGCTATTCAGGCGTTAAAAGCCGGTTTGACGCAATCCCTTCACAGTGTTTACATGGTTGTTTTTGCGTTTGCAATCATCAGTTTTCTGCTGGTTTTAAATTTGCCTAAAGAAAGAAAAAAAGCGTAGGGGGGGGGAACCTCTTATGCTTTTTTATTATGTGCTTCAAGCTAGAGTCCACCCTCAAAGAGGTCTAATCTGTGTGCACCTCTTCTCTCTATTGTTAAGCTTCGCTTTTCTGTATTTGAAGCAGCTCTATCCTATTTCCAAAAGGATCAAAAAAAGAAAGCCGCTGAATTCCGGGAATCTCTGTTTCTTCTTGAATTTTGATATTATTTTTTACAAGCAAACATCTTGAAGCTTCCAGATCCTCTACCTGAAAGGCAGGATGGCGTTTGCTTTTAGTCTCTTCCATTTCCTCAAGCCCAATATGGAGCTCCACATTTCCCGCTTTGCACCAGAACCCGCCATTCTTAATAAGAGATTCGGGTTTATTAATTTCTTGGAAACCCAATTTTCCTAAGTAAAATTCACGCGCTTTTTCTGCTTTTTCAAATGGTGCACACAGCTGGATATGATGCAGCTTTACAATCGACAAACTCATCCGCTTTCCCTCCTAAAAAATAAGATTATAAAATAACTGGATGATGATCAGGACAGTGATCAGCCGTATCAGCCAAGAGGCATGGGCAAAACTGAGCTTTCTCGCAAACCTCACTGCAAGCTGTGCACCAATAATGCTTCCCGCCGCCAGACTCAAAGCGATCGTCCAGTTCATGATTCCGGCCATTGCATATGTGGCAAATGCGCCAGAGCAGCTTAAAAACGTTTGAAATCTTGTAAACGCAACGGATTTAATGTACGAAAAACCCTGATGAAGGAATGTGTACATCAGAAGAGTGCCCTGACCTGGTCCGAACATGCCGTCATAAGCGCCGATCCCAAAGACAAGAGGATAGAGTCTTTTTTTAATTTTGCTCTCCCCCGAGTTTTGTTCCTTGGGCTTTCTTAAAAAATTTAATCCCAATGCGAAGATCAACAGAAAAAGAGCGATGTATGTCATCGTGTTCTCATTAATCCTGCTCGTGAAATAAGCTCCGGCAATTCCTCCTGATATTGTAAAAGGGGCTGTATACAAAATCTCTTTAAAATGAATTTCCCGTTTCTTCAGCAGCACATAAAAGCTTGAAAAGGAGCTCAAAGTATTGGCAAATTTATTTGAGGAGATGATTGTATGAACAGGCAAGCCATAAAGCAGCATGAGCGGCATATTGATCATGCCTCCGCTGCCCGCAAGAGTTCCGATAAATGTCGCTGCAATTCCAATGAAAAAAATCGGCCATTCCATATTGTCATCACATCCCGATTAAAAGTGTTTCTCTAAAATTAGTATATTCTTCCTTTAATGATTATGAAATGTTGAAAAAATTAGCTTATAATATAAGAAAAACTTATCAAGGAGAATATAGATGCAATTAACCGAATTGAGAATGCTTGTTGTTCTGTCAGAGGAAATGAATATGCGAAAAGCATCTGAACGGCTGTTTGTCTCCCAGCCTGCGTTGTCTCAAAGACTTCAGTCGATTGAGAAATCATGGGGGTTTCAGATTTTTATCCGCTCTCAAAAGGGACTCACTCTCACTCCTTCAGGAGAAAAAATTGTGGCCTTTGCAAAAGAAGTAACAAAAAAAGAAGAGAAACTGAGAGAAGAAATATCAGAGCTTGAAGGAGAGGTTCATGGAACGCTCAAGATAGCTGTTGCGTCAATTATTGGACAGCACTGGCTTCCTAACATCTTAAAGCAATATGTCAATAAATACCCGCATGCAAAAATATCGCTCATAACAGGCTGGAGCAGTGAAATATTGAAAAGCATGTACGAGGACCATGTTCACATCGGCATCATCAGGGGAAATCCTGAGTGGAAAGGCGTCAAACAGCATTTACTGACAGATACTCTGTATTTAGTAGACACTGAAATTCAGAAGGTTGAGGACCTTATTGAAACAGAAAGACCTTTTATTCAATTTAAAAGCGATTCATCTTACTATCAGGAAATTCAGGATTGGTGGCACAAGCATTTTCAAAGCAGTCCGAAGCGCACCATTGTTGTCGATCAAATCGAAACGTGCAAACAAATGGCATACAATGGCATCGGCTACGCCATTCTGCCATCCGTCACACTGCTTGATGATGAACGGGATATTTATAAAATACCGCTGCTGAATGAACACGGCGAGCCAATTGTCAGGGATACGTGGCTGCTTGGATTTGAATCTTCTTTTAAGTTAAAGCAGGTTCAGGCATTTCTTGATGTTTTAAAAGAGAATAATAAAGAGATTCATTAAGCAGCTTGTATCTGAAGCTGCTTTTTCTTTTTGTAAAACGCTATTGACAATGAGAATCAATTTCAATTATAGTGAGTTTATGAAAATGAAAATCATTATCAATTAAAGAGGTGGCTTTATTGAAAAAAACTCTTATTATATATGCAAGTATGTCAGGAAACACAGAAGATATCGCTAAACTGATCGGAAAAAGACTTCAAGAAGACGAGATGGATGTTACATATGAAGATATGGATGCTTGTGATAGCGAGAGTCTCAGGAAATACGATTATATACTTGCAGGATCTTATACCTGGGGGGATGGAGATCTTCCTTATGAAGCAGAGGACTTTTACGAAGAACTCTCAGACGCTGATTTTACAGGCAAAAAAATCGGCTGCTTTGGTTCTGGGGATCACGCATATCCGAAATTTTGCGAGGCGGTCGACCTCTTACAGGGAAGATTTGCAGAAACAGGGGCGGATGTTTTTACAGACTTGCTTAAGATAGAGGGTTCTCCTGAAACGGATGAGGCCATTTCTGAATGCATCCAGTTTGCAGAATCTTTTTCTGCATGGTGTGCCAAAAGCGGAAGGGTGACAATGAATGCTTCATAGAGGTGCGACAGCAGTCGAAAAAGTACAGGGGAGCGGATATTTTGTTGCAATAAAAAATGAAGGGCTTTATTTTTTTGACGGCCATGATCACTGGGAAAGGCTTCTGAGAATTGATAAGAAAATCCGCTGCTTAAAAATGCTTGGTTCTTATTTATTCGGGGTCGGTGAAGAAGGCTTTATTTTCCGTATGAATACATCTGATTTGACAAGCACTGAAGCATACCTTCCGACAACAGCAGCCATTTGGTCCATTGCAGGCGATGATCACGGAACGGTCATCATTCATGGAAAGCATACGATTTATCAGTCAAATGACAGCGGGAGATCATGGAAAGGCTTTAAGCCATTTAAGCACTTTTCCTCAAAACCTGTTATCAGATCACTCTATCTGCATGAAAATCAGCTTTTTATCGGCACGCAGATTCATGCAGAGCATGGGGGCCTGTGGAAATATGATCATAATCATGGCTCCTTTGCAAGAATTAAAAAGGAAGCTTACTCCATGATTTCTTCAATAGCGGTTGATAAAAATAGGAACCTTCTTATCTGCAGAGGCTCTGCAAAAGGCCATGCAGGAAGTATTGAAATGGCTAAACTAAATGATGGGAATAACCTCAACTGGGTCAGCTGTCAAAATATCTACAGCGAGGAAGCCTTTTTGGATGTTTTTTGTGATGAAACGATCACGTACGCAGCGTCAAGCCAGGATAAGTACGGCTTTTCCAGGATATACGCATTAAATGAAGATACCATGGCTCTTTTTCCTGCAGAAACATTAAAAGGGCATGCGTTCAGGGTTGCAGGCAGCGGACGTTCTTTTTTCGCGGCAGGCCTGCATGAAAGCAAACAGGGTGACTTGTACGGTTATTCAGCAGTGGTCCATTAAGAAAGGAGATTGATCAAATGGGGAAAACAGCAATTATCTATGCAAGCATGTCAGGCAACACGGAAGCCATTGCCGATTTAATTGAAAAAGGATTAAAAGAAGCGGGTGCAGAAGCAGAGAAGTTTGAAGCAATGGATATTGACGGCTCTGTTTTCACAAAATATAATCACTTATTGATTGGTGCTTACACATGGGGAGACGGGGAGCTGCCTGATGAAATCATGGATCTTTATGATGAGATGGACGATTATGATTTTTCGGATAAAACCATCGCTTTATTTGGTTCCGGCGATACGGCTTATGATATTTTTTGCGGTGCGGTTGATCTGCTTGCTGAAAAAATTCAGGAAAATAAAGGCTCTCTAGCGATTGAAAGCCTTAAGATTGAGTGTTTTCCAGATGGTGAGCAGGAAGATGCGTGTTTGGAATTTGGTCGTCAATTTGCTCGCTTCATCCAATCTGCCGTGCGCTCATAAATTGTATAGACAATCGGCTTGTCAACTAACACTTCCTTTGATACAGTAATGAAGTACATAGTCTGAAGGAGGAATACATATGAAAATGATGGATGCAAATGAGATTATTTCATTTATACAAAATAGCACGAAATCGACACCTGTAAAAGTTTACGTAAAAGGTGACTTAGAAAGTATTGATTTTGGTACTTCTACACAAACGTTTTTAAATGGTAACAGCGGGGTTGTTTTTGGCGAATGGGCTGAAATTCAAGAGGCTTTGACAAAAAATGAGGCTAAAATTGAAGACTTTGTTGTGGAAAACGACCGCCGCAACTCTGCGATACCTCTGCTTGACATGAAGGGCATCAAAGCCCGTATTGAGCCAGGCGCTATCATCCGTGATCAAGTGGAAATCGGCGATAATGCTGTTATTATGATGGGTGCTTCAATTAACATCGGTTCTGTCATCGGGGAAGGTACAATGATCGACATGAACGTTGTCCTTGGCGGACGCGCAACTGTCGGCAAAAACTGTCACATTGGTGCAGGTTCTGTACTTGCAGGTGTAATTGAACCGCCTTCAGCTAAACCAGTTGTCATTGAAGATGATGTTGTAATCGGAGCTAATGCAGTTGTCCTTGAAGGCGTTACGGTCGGAAAAGGAGCGGTTGTTGCTGCTGGTGCAATTGTAATTGATGACGTTGCCCCTTATACAGTGGTAGCTGGTACTCCTGCACGCAAGATTAAAGAAATCGACGAAAAAACAAAATCAAAAACAGAAATCAAACAAGAATTAAGACAGCTATAATACGATTTTCTGTTTTTCGGCGTGGATGACTTTCATCCACGCCTTCTCTATAGGTATAAGGGGGAAGCATTATGGATCTATTACCATCATTAATCAATATTCGAAGGGATCTCCACCGTATCCCTGAACTTGGCTTCCAGGAGTTTAAAACACAGGAATATCTTTTGGCTTATTTAGGCTCCCTGCCTTCTGAAAGAATGGAAATCAAAACGTGGAAAACAGGAATATTTGTAAAAGTAAAAGGGATCGATCCTGTGAAAACAATTGCCTATCGCGCAGATATGGACGGGCTTCCGATTATTGAAGAAACGGAATATTCTTTTCAGTCAGAGCACCCAGACCGAATGCACGCCTGCGGTCATGATTTTCATATGACTATTGCCCTTGGCATTATCACTTATTTTGTTCAGAATCCAGTAAGAGACGATCTCCTTTTTATTTTTCAGCCTGCTGAGGAGGGACCAGGCGGAGCTGAACCGATGCTTCGCAGTGATATCATGAAAGAGTGGAAGCCGGATCTTATAACAGCTCTTCATATTGCACCTGAATATCCGGCAGGAACAATTGCAACTCGTCCCGGGCTGCTTTTTGCCAATACATCTGAGCTGTTCATTGACTTAAAAGGCAAGGGCGGACATGCAGCATATCCTCATACAACTCAGGATATGATCGTTGCAGCTGCATCATTGGTCACACAGCTGCAATCTGTAGTGGCAAGGAATGTAGATCCTCTGGACAGTGCAGTCATTACTTTCGGAAAGATTACGGGCGGGACAGTACAAAATATTATTGCAGAGAATGCAAGACTCGAAGGCACCATCCGTACGCTCTCTGTAGAATCCATGCAAAAAGTGAAGGAACGGATTGAGGCGCTTGTCCATGGTCTTGAAATCGGCTACTCATGCAAGGCTGTTATTGATTATGGTTCTATGTATCACCAAGTATATAACCATCACGAGCTAACAGAAGAATTTATGGACTTTACAAAAGCAAATACCGATACAGAGGTTGTATTATGCCGTGAAGCCATGACAGGCGAGGATTTCGGTTATATGCTTGATGAAATTCCGGGATTTATGTTCTGGCTTGGAGTGGAATCACCATATGGACTCCATCATTCCAAGCTGCAGCCAAAGGAAGAAGCTATTCAAATGGCAGTTCAGCTGATGTGCAAATATTTTCTCTATAAAGCAAACTGATTCAAAGAATAAACGTCCCTTCCATGTGACACATTAGTGATAGGAGGTGGATGTAATGCCAAAAATAGGTGTTGAACAATCATTATCAGATGTAACAGCTGCTCTTCAGGAAAAAGGTTATGAAGTTGTTCAATTGCGAAATGAAGAAGATGCGAAAGGCTGTGACTTCTGCATCATCACAGGTCAAGACTCCAATATCATGGGGATCAGCAATGCGGTGACAAATGGTTCTGTATTCAGTGCAAGCGGTTATACGGCAGATGAAATTTGCCAGCATGTTGAGAGCAGAATGCAATAGCACACAACATTAAAGAGCTGCCTGATGGCAGCTCTTTAATGTTGTACTTCATTCGCCTTCTTTTCCACAAAAACCTGATGCGGAAATGGAATTTCAATTCCATGGGCATCAAGCGTTTCTTTTAATTTTTTGCGGAGATTTCTCTCAACACCCCATTGCATCATGTTTTCTGTTTTGGCAATGATGCGGATCACAACATCTGAAGCTCCTAAACCCTGAACGCCAATGACGCTTGGGCCATCAACGATAGCCGGATCTTCCGCGGCAATGCGGTCACATGCTTGCTGAAGAACTGCGATGGCTTCATCTATATTATCATCATAGGATATTCCTATATCTACGAGCGCTCTCATATTTCCGCGCGAATGATTGCTTAAACTGATAATTTCCCGATTCGGCACAAAGTTCAGAGTGCCGTCAAAACTTCTAATCTGAGTCGTCCGCAGTCCAACCTGTTCAACAATTCCTGAGTATCCTGCAGTTGTAACGTAGTCCTCCACATCAAGCTGTTTTTCAAGAAGTAAAAAGAAACCTGTTACCACATCGCTTACAAGCCCCTGGGCCCCAAAACCGATGGCAAGACCGACAACACCGGCACCGGCAAGCAGTGCAGTCGCATCATATTCAAATACCTCGAACACCATTACGACAAAAATGAAAATCAGAATATAAGAAAAGAGATTTAATGTTAAGCTTTGAAGTGTTCTTGATCGGCCGATTGAAATGGACTGGCGCTCCTGCACACGTGCAAAGGTCTTATCAACGATCCTTGTGCCAATCGCTCTCACCACGATAAAAGCAATCAGGATTCCAATCAGCTTTAAGGTGATAATTCCAGCAGTTGTCATAAGACCTGCCCAATTAATTTTGTTCAGTAAATCAATAAAATCCATGTACAACATCCTTTCTGTGCAATTAAAAATAAGTCTAATTATTTGGTTACCCGCTGCTGTGCATGTTAAACTTAATTTGTTGAAATGAATCGCATTTTAAAGATATTTGTTGATTGATTTTGCACAGAAAAGGGAATACCAATTGATGTATTCATTTTAACTCGAGCGGTCTATATTAAATTAATTATTATTTAACATTGACTAAAAATACAGATTGCTCTATAATGATCAATGTGAAAAGATTATGTCACCAGTTGAGAAAATCATTTGATTATTCTCAATTAAGCTGATATCGATACAAGATATCAAAATACATTTTGGAGGGATACATAATGGCAGAACGCATGGTAGGAAAACAAGCTCCGCGCTTTGAAATGGACGCTGTAATGGTTAACAAAGAATTTGGTAAAGTAAGTCTTGAAGAAAACATGAAAAACGATAAATGGACAGTATTATTCTTCTATCCAATGGATTTCACGTTTGTATGTCCAACTGAAATTACATCTATGTCTGACCGTTACGATGAGTTCGATGACCTTGATGCTGAAGTAATCGGCGTTTCAACGGATACAATTCACACTCACTTAGCATGGATCAACACAGACCGCAAAGAAAACGGTCTTGGCGAATTGAAATTCCCGCTTGCAGCTGATACGAACCATGTTGTATCACGCGAGTACGGGGTGTTAATTGAAGAAGAGGGTGTTGCTCTTCGCGGACTATTCATTATCAATCCAGACGGCGAGCTTCAATATGCTGTTGTAAACCACAACAACATCGGCCGCGATGTAGATGAAACACTTCGTGTGCTTCAAGCATTGCAAACTGGCGGACTTTGCCCAGCTAACTGGAAGCCGGGACAAGCAACTCTATAAGTTTTAAATGAAAAGTAAGGTCTAACTCTCTGTTAGGCCTTTTTTAAACAAGTAATGGAGGAATTTACAATGAAATTACGCGAACAAATGCCGGAATTAAACGGTGCTGTGGAGTGGCTGAACGGTCAGCAGACAAAAGAAGATTTAATCGGGGAAAAACCAACGCTCATTCACTTTTGGTCTGTAAGCTGCCATCTTTGCAAGGAGGCAATGCCTCAGGTGAATGAATTCAGAGATCAATACAAAGATAAGCTGAACGTAGTTGCTGTTCATATGCCTAGATCAGAAGATGATCTTAACATAGAGGATATTAAAAAAGTTGCAGCCGAGCATGACATCACTCAGCCGGTTTTCGTTGACAGCGAGCACAAGCTGACAGATGCTTTTGACAATCAATATGTGCCAGCATATTATGTATTTGATAAAACTGGCGCTCTTCGTCATTTCCAGGCAGGCGGAAGCGGCATGAAAATGCTTGAGAAGCGCGTAAATCGCGTATTAGCAGAAACAGAAAACGCAGAATAAGAAGAGAGCCCCTTACGTTGGGGCGCTTTTTTTTATGGATTAAGAAAGCATATATTTCCTGCCTAATGTCTTTTTTGACTTTGACTAAAGTGATTATCGCTGAAATACAATTTAACTGGCGGCCAAAATGGAGTAAACGACACTGGTTTTAGAAAGTGCACTTCCTTACACACTTTCCAAAAAAGCTCAATCAATCCAAAATGTTGATTTTCTTCTTCTATCAATGTATAATAAAAAAGTTAGTTCATAATATAAATGCCCTTCTACCAAGAAATAATAGAGATTCACATTCAATTATCCTTAGTGGATAATCTAGTTTTTTAAGTTCAAATCCTTTGATTTTTGTTAGCTCAATTCAAGCTGGCGCGGTCATCGGAGCCGCAAGGACGAGAGAGAGGTAGGGCTTTCGTTGCTTTGTGTTCACAGATAAATAAATGAATAACCAATAGATATTGTCAGACTATCAGTCAAATCTTTTTAAGATGAATTCATATGGGGTATAGCATTCACATGTTATAAAGGCTATCTATTCCTCTTATTGATACTCTTTATAATATGTGAATATTTTATTTACCATGTTGTAAATAGTAGGACATATTAAAAAATTTTTGGAGGTTTTCTCATGCAAGCAACTGGAAAAGTAAAATGGTTTAATTCAGAAAAAGGCTTTGGATTTATCGAAGTTGAAGGCGGAAACGATGTATTCGTTCACTTCAGCGCGATCACTGGCGAAGGGTACAAAACGTTAGAAGAAGGTCAAGAAGTTGAATTCAACATCGTTGAAGGCAACCGCGGACCTCAAGCTGAGAACGTTGTAAAATTATAATGAGCTAAAAAGCTGCCTACTGGCAGCTTTTTTTTATTTTCCCCTTAAAAAAATGTAATCGTTTACTATATTAAATCCCCTAAAAACTCATTGACACCACTATTCCAATCCTGTATCTTGTTCAAGTATGTGTTTAAAATATAGGAGGTTCATCATGAACAATCAGAATGTACAACAAGTAAAAATGACAACCGCAGATCCTTCAGCGCTTGGACTTTTTGGACTTGCAATGGTTACACTCGTTGCTTCTTCGCAAAAGCTTGGGTTAACGGAGGGTCTTTCATTTATTTTACCGTGGGCGATCTTTTTAGGAGGGTTTGCTCAGCTGTTTGCCTGCATCAATGACGCTAAGCACAACAACACGTTTGGGACGACTGCTTTCGGTGCGTTTGGCCTGTTTTGGCTTGGTGTAGGAGGTTCCTGGCTCATTCAGTTAGGTGTATTCGGAGAAGAGCTTGCAGCAAGCGTTGATCCAAAACAGCTTGGATTTGCTTTTGTCGGTTATTTAATCTTCAGCTTATTTATGACAATTGGTGCAATGGAAACCCATAAAGTGTTATTTTTTATCTTTGTTCTCATTGATTTCTTATTTATCGGTTTATCTTTAAGCTCTTTCGGCATCATGCACGAAGCGACTCATATGCTTGCGGCTGTTTCTGAAATGCTGATTGCCCTCTTATCATTTTACGGGTCTGCAGCGGCAGTATTGAATGCACATTTCGGACGTGTTTTCTTGCCGATCGGAAAACCTTTTGGCATTTTTAAAAAGTAAGGAAACGGCCCCTTTTTTGAAAAAGGGGTCTTCGTTTTGTTTTTCAGGTGAAAGTGGTATACGATAGGTAAGAATCTAATACATAGGAGAGATATCATGAATCCATTTTCAGTAGAATTTCATAAAGAAGATCAAACAGATGCCATGACAGTTCAAAAGATGAACGAGGAAGATTTTCACCGCGCAACAGAAGGCGGAACACGCCATTTGTTCGAGCTAGATACAAACGTTGGTTTTTTCGTTTTCTTTGACGGGGAAGACAAAGACGGAAAAGAGTGGTACCTCGTTCTTCATTATGAGGAGGAGCAGGAAGATCCAAGTGCATGCTATTCATTTGAGCTGAAGGATTTCTATCAATTCACTGCTCTATATTTAAATGATCTGGAGTTTAATGAAGAAACGAACGAAGAGGAAGAAGCATATGGACCAATTCATCATCTGGCGCATCTTCTATTTCATATCGTTGAAGAAGGCAAAAAAACAGAAGCTTAAAAAAGGAGCAGGCGAGTTAAATTCGCCTGCTCTTTCTTAATTTTCCTCTGAATAATGACCTTGGCAAAACTCTTTTATCATGGCTTCTTCTTCTTCATCAAGCTCAAAATCAAGGAATGTATTTGTTTCCTTTTCCATGAGATGATAGACAGAGATTCTTCCGCCGCTGTCATCCACTAAATAAATAACCTTCAATAGCAGACCCTTTTCCGTATAAAGTTCATCGTCTTCATCAACATCCAGCTCTAAAAAGAATTCGTAGCGATCCCCAGATAATATTCCGAATGGATCATGCAATTTTTCAACCGTGTAGGCTGCAATATTCAATATGTATCATTCCAATCTCTCAAGTTTAATTCACTTGTCCCATACCTATCCTAACGAAAAACCGGAAATAACACAAATTTTACACAAAAAGAAAATAGATTCAATCTGACTGCTCCCTGAAAAATGTTACATACTCTCACATTACCCTCATCTTTTTTACATAGTGCAAGAGAAATGAAAGAAACCTTTTAACAATATGTACAATGTAAACGGACAGAAATGAAAGTAGAATAGATACAAAGATTGAATTTTTAATATTTTGAATATTTTTTATTATAAGAATAACGGTTCCTAAGGAGGGTTTCAATGTCAGACAAAGTTGTAATTGGATTAATTCAGGCAAGCAATGATGTAGATGGAAATGAAGCTGTCGAAGTTCACAAGGAAAAAGCCATTGAAAAGCATATCAAGCTTGTGAAAGAAGCAAGCGGCAGAGGTGCACAGATTGTTTGTCTTCAGGAAATCTTTTATGGCCCATACTTCTGCACGGAGCAGAACACGAAATGGTACGACGCAGCGGAAGAAATTCCAAATGGACCGACTGCAAAAAGGTTTCAGGACCTTGCCCGTGAACTGGGCGTCGTAATTGTGCTGCCAATTTATGAACGCGAAGGAATTGCTACTTATTATAATACAGCCGCAGTTATTGATGCGGATGGATCATACTTAGGAAAATACCGTAAACATCATATTCCTCATGTGGGAGTTGGCAAAGAAGGCGGCGGTTTCTGGGAGAAGTTTTACTTTAAACCGGGCAACCTTGGCTATCCCGTTTTTGATACAGCTTTTGCGAAAATTGGAGTCTATATCTGTTATGACCGGCATTTCCCTGAAGGTGCAAGGCTCCTTGGGTTAAATGGAGCTGAAATTGTCTTTAATCCATCTGCTACTGTAGCGGGTCTGTCAGAATATTTATGGAAGCTTGAACAGCCAGCTCATGCAGTTGCAAACGGGTATTACATCGGGGCCATCAACCGGGTTGGTTATGAGGGGCCATGGAACATGGGTGAGTTTTACGGACAATCCTATCTTGCCGATCCAAGAGGACGCTTTGTGGCTGAAGGAAGCCGTGACAGGGACGAGGTCGTCATCGGTGAGATGGATAAAAAATTAATCCGTGAAGTCCGGGATACATGGCAGTTTTATCGTGACAGACGTCCCGAAACATATCAGGATATGACGGCTTTGCTGCCTTAATTGCGGGAAAAGGAGGATTTTATCTTGACTAGGGAAATTTCTTTAATCGATTTAGAGAGAAATTTTATGGAGGTTGAGCAGGCCCTGTCAAACAGGGAAGCGTTCGAGGAAGCCAATCGATGTTTATTTTGCTACGACGCTCCTTGTATTCAGGCCTGTCCGACTGGTATTGATATCCCCTCTTTTATAAAGAAAATCGCTTCAGGAAATCTGAAGGGATCCGCCAAAACCATTATGACGGCTAATCCTGTTGGAGCAAGTTGTTCACGTGTTTGCCCGACGGAGGAGCTTTGTGAAGGTGCGTGTGTACTTAATTCATCTACAAAGCCCATTATGATCGGCAACCTGCAGCGCTATGCGACCGATTGGGCGATTCATAATGAACAGATCCTGTTTCGGGCTGGTGAAAAGAATGGGAAGACAGTGGCCATTGTCGGCGGAGGACCTGCAGGATTATCAGCAGCAAGAGAGCTTGCATTGCTCGGCTACAGCGTAACGATTTTTGAAGCTGAACAATATGCCGGAGGCTTAAATACGTATGGCATCGTCTCTTTCAGGCTTCCCCAATCCATTTCTTTTTGGGAAGTAGAGCAAGTAAAAAGCCTGGATGTTGAAATCAGGACAAATACCCGGGTCGGAAAAGATGTCATGGCTTCCGAATTGATAGAGAACTATGATGCCATTGTTCTCGCTGTAGGCATGTCTTCAGTTCCAAAGCTTGGCATTGAAGGCGAAGATGCAGATGGTGTCTACGATGCGATTGATTTTGTAAAAGAAACGAAAACGGCAAAAACAATGGACCTGATTGGGAAGAAGGCCGTTGTAATAGGAGCTGGAAACACGGCAATAGATGCTGCAACATGCTCAGTCAGACTTGGTGCAGAGGATGTCAGCATTCTCTACCGCAGGACTCAGGCAGAAATGACAGCATACGATTTTGAATATGATTTCGCCAAACAGGACGGTGTTGCTTTCAAATGGCTTACTGCTCCAAAGCGGATTGTGACGAATGAGGATAACAGAGTAATAGGAATTGAATGCTTCAAAATGGAGCTTTCTGCTGGAACTAATGGACAGCGTCCGCGCCCTGTTCCCGTTCCAGGCTCTGAGTTTATCATCGAAACGGATGCAGTCATCCGAGCAATCGGACAATCAAGATATCTCCATTTAATCGAGCAATTCGGCATAGAACATTCTGAAGGAGTGGTGCGAATTTCAGAAGAATCTTATCAAACCTCAAACGAGAAGATTTTTGCCTGCGGAGATGTAATTTTCGGTAAAGGCCAGGGAGAAGCGATGGTCGTTTCAGCTGCTCAGCAAGGGAAGCTGACAGCTTATGAGATTCATAAAAAGATATCTTTTGAAGAACTGAAGCTTGCCTGAATGACACAGATCTGAAAGGATCCGCCTTTAGAAACTAAAGAAGGCGGTTCCGCATTTCAAGTTGTCCAGCTCCACGGCCCAACTCCTCGGCCAGAACGGCTCCGTCAGTAAAGGCAAAAAGCGCCTTTTCTGCCGGATCCTTATCTGTCTGTCGGAGCTAAACGGGCCCTTCCGCATTTCTATATAAGGAGGTTCATCTATGGCTGATTTAAGAATTGATTTTGCAGGGATTAAGTCACCGAATCCTTTTTGGCTCGCATCCGCCCCTCCTACGAACTCGGGCTATCAGGTTCAGAGGGCGTTTGAGGCAGGGTGGGGAGGAGCTGTATGGAAGACGCTCGGGGATCCAATTTTAAATGTATCCTCCCGCTTTGCTGCAGTCAGTTTTAATGGGCAGCGTGTAGCCGGTTTTAATAATATTGAATTAATTACAGACCGTCCTCTTGAAGTCAATTTAAAAGAAATCTATGAAACAAAAAAAAGATTCCCGAACCATGCCATTATTGTGTCGCTGATGGTTGAACCGAAGCAGGAGAAATGGCATGAAATTGTAAAGCGGGTAGAGGATGTCGGGGTAGACGGACTTGAGCTGAATTTCGGCTGTCCCCACGGCATGGCAGAGCGAGGCATGGGAGCCGCATCAGGTCAGGTGCCGGACCTGGTGGAGAGACAAACCTACTGGGCAAAAGAAGCGGCTAAAACCCCTGTAATTGTCAAACTCACGCCAAATATTACCGATATTACAGTGACAGCTGAGGCAGCCGTTGCGGGCGGAGCTGATGCCATTTCCATGATCAATACGATTAACAGCCTCGCCGGCGTTGACATTGATACGTGGAATACGATTCCGCATGTAGCAGGAAAAGGAGCACACGGTGGATACTGCGGCCCTGCAGTTAAGCCGATTGCTTTAAACATGGTTGCTGAATGTGCAAGAAATCCGCGGATCAACGTCCCTATTTCAGGCATCGGCGGAATCGCAAACTGGAAAGATACCGTTGAATTTATGCTGATGGGTGCGATGGGCGTCCAGGTTTGTACAGCCGCCATGCATCACGGATTCCGAATTGTTGATGATATGATTGAAGGCCTGTCCAATTATTTAGATGACAAAGGCTTATCCTCAGTCATGGATCTGGTCGGCAAGTCTGTTCAAAGATACTCGGACTGGGGAGAGCTCGATTTAAACTATAAAGTTGTAGCGAAAATTAATACTGATGTCTGCATTAACTGTAATAAATGCCACATTGCCTGTGAAGATACATCCCATCAGTGCATTGACATGCTTAAGGATGAGAGCGGTCAGTCATATCTGAAAGTGCGCGAGGAAGATTGTGTAGGCTGCAACCTTTGCTCAATCGTATGTCCAGCGGACGGCGCGATCGATATGGTGGAGCTTGCAAATGAACTGCCTCCGATGACATGGAATGAAAGACAGGCAGTGATTGGTTCACTTGGAACATCAAGTGCGGACTTTGTGAAGTAAAGGAAGGGCGTGGACTGATGAAAAAATTAATTAAAAATGGCATAATCGTCACCGCTGCTGATACGTATAAAGCAGATATTTTAGTGGAAGAGGAACAAATTGCAGCGATTGGCTGCAACCTGCCTGAGGAAGGTGCAGAAATCGTTGATGCAAAGGGCTGCTACGTTTTTCCCGGCGGAATAGATCCGCATACACATCTTGATATGCCTTTTGGAGGAACCGTAACAAAGGATGATTTTGAGTCCGGAACAATGGCCGCAGCATTTGGAGGCACAACAACGGTTATTGATTTTTGTTTAACTGAAAAAGGAAAACCATTAAAGGATGCCATTCAGACATGGCATGAAAAATCCAGGGATAAAGCAGTGATCGATTACAGTTTTCACTTAATGATTTCTGAAATAAATGAAGATGTACTTGGTGAGCTTCCTGCTGTGATTAATGAAGAAGGCATTTCTTCATTTAAAGTCTTTATGGCTTACAAAAACGTTTTTCAGGCTGATGACGAAACATTATTCCGGACGCTTTTAACGGCTAAAGAACTTGGCGGTCTTGTTATGGTTCATGCTGAAAATGGTGATGTCATTGATTATCTGACTAAAAAGGCACTTGCTGAAGGAAAGACAGACCCGATTTACCATGCCTTAACACGCCCTCCAGAAGTTGAAGGCGAAGCAACCGGCAGAGCTGCTCAATTAACAGGGCTTGCTGGTTCACAGCTATATGTTGTACACGTGTCTTGTGCTGATGCTGTTGAAAAAATTGCAGAAGCAAGAAGCAAGGGCTTTGATGTATGGGGGGAAACATGTCCTCAGTACTTGGTCCTTGATCAAACGTATTTGGAAAAGCCTGATTTTGAAGGGGCAAAATATGTCTGGTCACCGCCTCTCCGAGATAAGAAACATCAGGATGTGCTGTGGAATGCACTTAAAACTGGAGTGCTGCAAACTCTTGGATCTGATCAATGCTCTTTTGATTTTAAAGGACAAAAGGATTTGGGAAAAGAAGACTTCACTAAAATTCCAAATGGGGGCCCTATAATAGAAGATCGTCTGAGTATTCTTTTTTCAGAAGGTGTGAAAAAAGGCAGAATATCTTTAAATCAATTTGTGGATATGACAAGCACCAAAACAGCAAAGCTATTCGGTCTTTATCCTAAAAAAGGAACGATTGCAGTCGGCTCTGATGCGGATCTTGTCCTTTTTGATCCCGCTGCAGAACGGACGATTTCCGCTGAAACTCACCATATGGCGGTTGATTATAACGCATTTGAGGGTCTGCAAGTAACAGGAGAGCCAGTATCCGTGCTATCAAGAGGTGAATTTGTCGTACGGGATAAGCAATTTGCCGGCCGGGCAGGCAGAGGGCAATATCAAAAGAGAGCTAAATATGGAGAGCTGCTTGACACTAGCGAAAACCCAAAAATATCTATCTGAAGTATCCGTTGATATAACCAATTGGAAGGGGATATGCGAAAGTGGCTAAAAATTATTTGAAGTCTCCTGATTTGCTGCCGATTCCTCATCAAAAGAAAAACATTGGTTCGCTTGGCTTTGCTCTAATCTGGGTTGGGATGGCAGTTGTACTGGCTGCATTTGCCATTGGAGGAGCAGGTGTACAAAGTCTTCCGCTTGGATGGGTTGTTGCTGCAACCATCATCGGTTCGGTTGCCCTTGGTCTTTTGATGACATTGACCGGTGATATCGGAGTTGAGCATGGGTTATCCTTTCCTGTTTATATGAGGGCTCCTTTTGGGACAATCGGGACACATATTCCTTCCGTTGTACGCGGTTTTGTAGCTTCATGCTGGTTTGGAGTGAATACTTATTTCGGCGCTGCTGCGATGAATGCCATTCTTGCCACATTAACGGAATTTGACAACTTTTTTGTTTGCTTCTATATATTTGCCATTTTGCAGATTGTAAATACAGCTCTTGGTATGAAAGCGATTGAACGCTTTGCAGATATAGCTGCACCTGTCATTATCATCATTTCAGGATGGATGTATTTTACCCTGTCCGATCAGGCTTTGCAGGAAGGAAGAAACGTCTGGTCCTGGGTTGAAACACCAGTAACCGGAGGGGCAGCGGTCACAGCGTTCATGGTTGTCATTATGTCCAACATGGGATTTTGGGGAACGCTAGCTGCCGATATGCCATCCTTATCCCGCTTTGTGAAAGCCCCAAAATTAGAAAGAAACTGGTTTAAGCGAAACAAAAGCCAAATTGCAGGCAATCTCATTGCCTATCCGCTCGTTCAAACCTTTATGGTTGTCATCGGGGCTGTCTCCTATATTGCTGTAAAAAACTATGACCCTGTCGTTGCCCTGCAGCAATCTGCTACAGGAATGATTCTTGGTATTCTTTTGATCATGATTGTGTTTGCCCAATGGTCTACAAATACCTCTGCAAATCTTATTCCGGCTGCCGCAATCTTTTCAAATGTAGGCGGTCCTAAGGTTCCTATATGGGCAGGTGTTGCCATTGCCGGTATTATCGGGATTGTCGTTCAGCCATGGGATTTATTTGGAGTCATTATTGACATCTTATTAATTGTCGGAGGTATTTTATCCGCCATTGTCGGAATTTTAGTTGCTGACTACTATTTGCTCCGTAAACGCAGAGTAAATGTTCGCGACCTCTATGAAGATGAGGGTCAATATAAATATTTGAAGGGTGTGAATGCTGCCGGCTTCATCGCATGGATTCTTGGGGGCGGTGCAGCGCTGATTATACCTGAATACTCTTTTGTTCTAGGCTTTGCAGTGGGATGCATCAGCTATTATGTACTTGCAAAATACTGGTGGTTTAAAAAATATGTTCAGGCTGAAATAGAAGATCCTGATGATCAAAAGTATCTTGGCATTTCAGTGGGAAATGACTGGACAATCGATCTTGAAGATGAATCCGTTTCGAACGTCGCGGCTGGCCCTGTTCAAACAGAACAATTCTAAACAAGGGAGGATCCTTATGTCTGATTATCAGGAATACCTGTCTGAAAGAGATAAGATTGATTTTTATCTGGGTCAGGGCTACAAAATTATACGTGTTACTGAAAATTTAAGCGGTGCTTTTCTTACATTCAGAAATAAGAAGGATCAGAACGATTCAGCTGAAATGCATGTGAAAACGGCGGATGCCAGAAAGTATTTTTCAGCAAAGCTGCTGTCTCAAAGCTTCAAATGACACCGTTCGACAAAGATAGGGCAGAATTTGTCCTATCTTTTTTATGAGAAAAACTGACAAACGTATAGTGTTCAAACATGCCCTTCTTTATAATAGACAGTAGCGACATCAAAAAGGGGTGTGCGGATGAAATCATACATAACGATTGATGAGATTTTAAATCGAAAGCATTTTTCCCAAACTGAAGTAATCGCTGGTGTTAAAGGATTGCACCGCCAATTGAAATGGGTCCATATTGTCGAATCGATCCAAATCAGCAATTTATTAAATGGCCATGAGCTGATTCTTACAACGGGTCTGGGCTTTAAAGATAATCCCCAAAACTTTGTCTCCTTTCTAAGACAATTGATCGAGAGGCATACTGCTGGCTTATGCATCGAAATGGGCACACACATTCACAGTATTCCGGTTGAAGTTATTGAACTTGCAGATCACCACCATTTTCCTATCATTTTGTTTCATCAAGAGGTTCCCTTTGTTGAAATTACTCAAGACGTGCATTCCCTCATCATCAATAAACAATATCAACTTCTCTCAGATTTAGAAAATTATTCTCAGCAGCTGAACAAGATGCTGCTTGAAATTGAAGACTATGAGCAAATCCTAAAATTTCTCCAGGCCTATTTAGAGGTTCAGGTTATTGCTGTATTAAGCGGAAATAAAGCTGATTTCTTCCCTGAGCCAAAGGGAGAGGAAAAAGAAGCGCTGCTTTTGAAAATCAAGAACAGAGATGAAAATATTAAATTCAATATCGCAAGTCAGAATGTACAGATTCTCGGCGAGACCTACGCAGAGCTGCTGATTATCGCGAACTGCCGCGAACTGAACGAATTTGATCTGCTCATTTTAGACAGAACCGCTAACGCATTTGCCCAGCATTTACTGAGGGATTTATATGTAAAAGAAAAAAAGATGGCAGAAGAAAGCGAGTGGCTTACAAACTGGCTTGAAGGCGAATACACGGATGAAATTATTAAAGAACAGCTTTCCTTTATTGATCCCAAACTTCGTTTGAATGGTGGAGCAGTCTGTATTTGCAAGCTGTCTCCTGATTCGTCGGGCCAGGCGCCAAACGTAGACAGCACCTATCTCAAGCTTTTGTTCAGAACGGTATTTGAACAATTTGGGTTTCATTTATTTACGGTTGAAGTCCGTCATCATCTCATTTTTATCGTTGGAAACAAACGGCACAAACAGGATTGGAAAGAGAGGATGGAAGGCGCCCTCTCAAGAATCCATTCAGGAAATGGATCAGAACGGATCAGAACCTCCTCTATTTCCACTGGTGTCGGGAAGTTTGCCGACAAACTTGGAAATATTCATCTAAGCTATCAAACAGCTAAAGAAACCCTTGCCCTGCAAGACTCCCTTTCAAAAGAAGGCAAAAGCTACTTTTATCAGGACCTGCATATGTATCGAATGATGTCATTGTTAAAAAAACACGGTGATCTCGAAGAAACGATTCATGAATATTTGGCGCCTGTAATTGAATATGACCGGAAATACAACGGGGACATGATGATCACTTTAAAAACGTATTTAGCATGCAACGGATCCAAGCAAGAGACATCAAAAAAATTATTTATTGTCAGGCAAACCCTTTACCATCGAATAGAAAAGCTAGAACTGCTGCTTGGAGAAAACTTCATGAACTCAGACAGAAGACTGGCCCTCGAATTTATGCTCATGGCTCATGATTTTATCATGAATACAGAAGGGTCCATTCCGCTCCAGCATAAAATTGAATAGGAGAACAGAGTGCTCTTTGCAAGAGTGCTCTTTTTTGATTAGATTTCTGTCTGGTTTGGTGAACCGAGTTTGTTTACATTTGTACGGAATAAATTATGGAAGTCTCGGAATTACCATGAAAAGTATGGGAATTAATTGTGAAAGTCTTGGAATTAAGTCCGAAAGTCTTGGAATTAATTAAAAAGGATCGCAAGTAAAGGCAAAAAGCGTCTTTAATTGCGGATCCTTATCTGTCTGCCTGGGGCTAAGCGGGCGTTTCCGCTTTTCTATTCAAACTGTAGCGTTATTCCCCGCGTTTCTTTTACATAGTGTCTAATGATTGCCGTTGCTTTGTGAGAGATAATGAACATAATTTCAGAATATCAGGAGGGATGACATGACAGTTGCAAATGAAGCGGCCGCAATTAAGAATTTCATCAATGGAAAATGGGTGAGTGCGACGGGAAATGAAGTGCAGGATGTAATAAATCCGGCAACAGGGAAGAAGATTGCAGCCGTTCCGATATCAACCGCGGAAGATGTAGACCAGGCGGCAAAAGCAGCAGCACAAGCATTTAAGACGTGGAAGCTGATGCCGGTTCCTAAAAGAGCAAGAATTCTATTTAAATATCATCATCTATTGACGGAAAATCATGCGGAGCTTGCCAAATTAATTGTTTCTGAGAATGGCAAGGCCTATAAAGAAGCCTATGGGGAGGTTCAAAGAGGAATAGAGTGTGTTGAGTTTGCAGCTGGGGCACCAAGCTTAATGATGGGTGAATCCTTATCTGGAATTGCTGAAGAGATGGATTCGGAAATGTTCCGCTATCCGCTTGGTGCAGTCGGCGGAATCACTCCATTTAACTTTCCAATGATGGTTCCTTTATGGATGTTCCCCCTTGCGGTGGCATGCGGAAATACATTCGTTTTAAAACCATCTGAGCGGACACCGCTGCTTTCCAATAAGCTTGCTGAGATGTTCACGGAAGCAGGTGCTCCAGACGGCGTTTTGAACATTGTTCATGGGAGTCATGACGTTGTAAACGGGTTATTGGAGCATCCGGATATTAAAGCGATTTCATTTGTGGGCTCACAGCCTGTCGCTAAATATGTCTATGAAAAAGCTGCTGCAAAAGGGAAGCGGGTTCAAGCCCTCTCGGGTGCAAAAAATCATCATGTCGTTATGCCGGATGCGGATTTTGATAAAGCGGCACAGCATATCGTAAGCTCAGCTTTCGGCAGCGCAGGCCAGCGCTGTATGGCTTGCAGCGCAGTAGTTGTTGTTGGAAACGGCGATCAATTTATGCAGACTCTAAAGCAAAAAGCAGATGATTTGGTGATGGGAAATGGACTCGATGAAGAAGTGCTTCTGACTCCTGTAATCCGTGATACTCACCTGAATAAAGTCATGGGATATATTGAAAAAGGAATAGAAGAAGGGGCAGCTCTTCTGCGTGATGGACGAAGAGATATAGAGAATCAAACGGAAGGATATTTTTTAGGCGCTACGATTTTTGACAAGGTTACACCTGAGATGACCCTTGCAAAGGATGAAATTTTTGCCCCGGTGCTCAGTGTGCTTCGTGCGGGAAATTTAGATGAAGGCCTTGAATATATTCGAAAATCCCGCTATGGAAACGGCGCGACCATTTACACAAAGGATGCTCAGGCTATTCGCACATTCAGAGAAGAAGCAGATGCAGGGATGCTTGGAATTAATGTAGGAGTGCCAGCTACGATGGCTTTCTTCCCATTTTCGGGCTGGAAGGATTCTTTCTACGGTGATTTACATGTTAACGGCAAAGACGGCGTAAACTTCTATACACGCAAAAAAATGATTACATCCAGATTTGATTTTTAATAGACAAGGAGGATGAATATGCAAAAGAGTACAGATATAAGAGATGCTCTGCAAAAAGATGAAGCACATCTCTGGCATTCTATGAAGCCATTCAATCCTGATGCGACTATTATTGCAGCGGAAGCAAGGGGCGCATGGATCAGTGATGCAAATGGGAAAAAGTATTTAGACGGCATGGCCGGTTTGTGGTGCGTAAATGCAGGCTATGGAAGAACAGAGCTTGCGGAAGCTGCATATGAGCAGCTGAAAAAACTTGCTTATTTTCCGCTGACACATAGTCATCTGCCTGCTATTCAGCTTTCAGAAAAACTGAATGACATGCTTGGCGGGGACTATGTCATTTTTTTCTCCAACAGCGGATCTGAGGCAAATGAAACAGCGTTCAAGATTGCCCGCCAATATCATCAGCAAACAGGCAGCCATGAACGCTATAAAATTATTTCAAGGTACAGAGCCTATCACGGCAATACAATGGGTTCACTTGCTGCAACCGGTCAGGCGCAGCGGAAGTATAAATACGAGCCGCTTGCACCGGGATTTATTCATGTGCCGCCGCCGGATTCCTACCGTTATCCTGAAGACGACAAAGCAGCAGCGGCTGAATTGAAATCGGTTCAGGCCATCGATCAGACCATGACATGGGAGCTAAGCGAAACGGTTGCTGCGATGATCATGGAACCAATTATTACGGGCGGAGGCATTTTGATGCCGCCCGAGAACTATATGAAAGGTGTAAAGGAAGTCTGTGAAAAGCATGGTGCTTTGCTCATTGTTGACGAGGTTATCTGCGGCTTCGGCAGAACCGGTAAAGCCTTCGGATTCATGAATTACGGAGTGAAGCCGGATATCATTACGATGGCTAAAGGGATTACTAGTGCCTACTTGCCTCTCTCCGCTACAGCTGTTAAAAAAGAAATCTATGAAGCTTTTAAAGGAACTGAGGAATATGATTATTTCCGCCATGTAAACACATTTGGCGGAAATCCCGCTGCCTGTGCACTTGCCCTGAAGAACATCGAAATCTTTGAAAATGAAAAGCTGTTTGAACGATCAAGCGAAGTAGGCGGACGCATCAAAGCTGAACTCACATCACGTCTCCAGCATAATCCCTATGTTGGAAATGTAAGAGGAAAAGGTCTCCTGATCGGCATCGAGCTAGTTGAAAACAAAGATACGAAAAAACCGCTGGATGCAGGACTTGTGAATAAAGTGATTGCCTCCTGCATGGAAAAAGGGCTGATTATCGGGAAAAATGGAGCCACTGTAGCAGGGTATAACAACGTACTTGCCATATCCCCTCCTCTTAATCTTGAAGAAGAGGACGCCGTGTTTATCGTTGATACGGTTGTAGGGGAGCTGAATGGTATAACCGAAACGAATTAAACGGGAAGAACAGCGCATGATCCTATGCGCTGTTTTTTTTGTGATTCCATATTGCTTAATAATGCTTAACGATGGCACAGGCTCCGATAAATGCTTTATCAAAAGTTATGCTTTCAATTGCCGTCCGAAATTCAGGCTCATAGAAAAAACGATGGGTTCTGTCTAATCTTCCCCCCAGCAGGTGGAAATCTGCATTCTCATTGTCTGAAAGGGATTCCGCGTTATCAAGCGAATGAGTATAAATGGTTGCAGGTGTCTCAAGGTGATCACATAAAAACTTTATCGTTGTGGAGGAATCAAGAGAGCAAGTATCGCGCTTTTGATTTTTCAATGATTCATGTACTTGTAACGGACCGGAGGCCTCCTGCAAAGTTTCAGGAAATCCTCAGGGAACACAATGTGAAAATAATGATCAGCAAATAAGGAGTAATATGGATGAAAACAGAAAAAGAAAAGATGTTAGACGGAGAACTGTATCTTGCAGGAGACGAAGAACTAATACGTGAACGTGTCCGCGCCAGAAGGTTAACAAGGCTGTTCCACCAGACAATTGAAACGGATGACAATGCTCGAAAAAACATCCTTAAGGAATTGTTTGGAACAACAGGAGAAAACATTTATATCGAACCAACATTCCGCTGCGATTATGGCTCAAACATCCATGTAGGCGAAAATTTCTACGCTAACTTTGACTGCGTCATTTTGGATGTGTGCAAGGTAACAATCGGGGCCAATTGCATGCTTGCGCCAGGGGTTCACATCTATACAGCCGCTCATCCATTAAATGCTGAGGAAAGAAACAGCGGAGCAGAACTCGGAAAACCTGTTACAATCGGTGACAATGTATGGATCGGCGGAAGAGCGGTCATTAATCCGGGAGTGTCAATCGGAAACAACGCGGTCATTGCATCCGGCGCAGTTGTGACGAAGGACGTCCCTGAGAATGTTGTAGTTGGAGGGAATCCGGCAAGAGTTTTAAAACATATTGAGAATTGAAAAAAGAGGCCAGCTCGGCCTCTTTTTTTGTGGAAATCCCTTTTTCTTATTCGTAATTAACCTGCCAATGAATTCCGAATTTATCTGTTACTTGTCCATAAAGCTTGCTCCAGAATGTTTCCTGAAGATCCATGACTACTGTGCCGCCATCTTTAAGCTGATTAAAAATAGAGGTCAGCTCTTCTATGTTTTTGTTAACTAAAGCAAGGGTGATATTATTCCCTTCAACAAATGGCATTCCAGGAAAGACATCAGAAAACATCACATTGCTTCCATCAATGTTAAGCCTTGTATGCATAATCAAATCTTTCGCTTCCTCTGGCATAGGGTACTCTGGGTTAGGCGGTGTTTCGCCGAACGTCATAAATTTAGGTTCTTCTGTTTTGAAAACCTTTGCATAAAACCCCACTGCTTCCCGGCAATTACCATTGAAATTAAGGTAAACGTCTACGGACATTTGAATCACTCCTCCGATTAAGATTTTTTTCTGGCAATATTTATCATCTTATCATTTTTCTGGTATAAAACAAATCCTCCAAAAGGAAATTTAATGAGCCGTAACTTTTAACATAATGACAAAGGGTCCATAGCATTTCTTTCTTTTGTAAAACTGCTAACCAAACATTCTGACTTCAGGATTCAAACAATAATATGATACGATGGATGTGAAATCAGCTTAGAAGGATAAAAATGAAAAGAGGAGTGATCTGGATGGCAGCAAATAAACGCTTTGAGGTAACTCAGTCTCAAGGGACACTCGATGCAATAGGGGTCATCAAGGACACAGAAACAGGTGTTCAATACTTGCAGACGATCTCTGGAGGCGGAGCCGGGATTACCTTGCTTGTAGATGCTGAAGGCAAACCATTGCTTGATAAATAAGATGAAGATCCATCTTTCTGAATATAACCCTGACTGGAAAATGCAATTCCGCCTGCATGAGCAGAGACTGAAAAATGCCTTTAAAGATCCTTCTATTAAAATTGAACATATCGGAAGCACCTCTGTTGAAGGTCTTTCTGCTAAGCCGGTCATTGATATTTTAATTGGCGTGCCGTCAATGGAAAAGCTGTCTGGTGCAGTTGATGCTTTAGCTGATTCCTCCTATATTTATAAAAAGGTTTACGATGAAGCTTTGCCATTCAGACGTTTTTTTATTGGGATAAAAGAAGAATATCTTCATCTTTATCCAAATGTTATTGAAAAAGAAGAAGTAAACATTCCGCATGGCCACCGAACTGCTCACATACATACAGTGCCCATAACCCATCAGTGGTGGGAGGATCATCTCCTTTTCCGTGATCATCTTCGAACGCATCCTGAAGATCGTGAGAAGTATGAGGCTGTAAAGCAGAACCTTTCAAAGAATGATTGGAAAACAGGAAATGAATATGCAGATGCAAAGACGGAGTGTGTCTTGCAGATTTTGAATAAAGCGAAACGAAATCCCAATAGTTAGAGGAAGTGTCAGTATGAACGTTTTAGCCATCTATGGCAGCAGCCGTGACAATGGAAACTCTGAGAAATTAGCTAGTTACTTGTTAAAAGGCATCAATCATACTCCTGTACATCTCAGGGAAATGAAAATAAAGCCTATTACTGATCAGCGGCATGATTCAAATGGTTTTCAGCAAGTAGAAGATGATTTCAATGAACTGATTGAAGCTTTTCTAAAAGCAGATGCTGTTGTGTTTGTAACCCCGCTTTATTGGTACGGCATGTCAGGAGCAATGAAGGATTTCTTTGATCGCTGGTCACAGGCTTTGAGAGATGAACGGTTTTCTTTTAAAGAAAAAGCAAAAGATAAGAAAGCATATGTAATAATTGCTGGCGGAGACTCCCCTAAAATCAAGGCATTGCCGCTCATACAGCAATTTCAGTACATTTTTGACTTTGTCGGCATGAAACTTGAAGGATATGTGATAGGCGAGGCAAATGCACCCGGGGACATTGAAAAAGATACAAAAGCGATTTCCGAAGCAGCGGTCATGAATGACTGGCTTAAACATAATAATAGATAGTGTGTTTTTAAAAGCATGGATCTTTGATTCCATGTTTTTTTATTTACTAAGACCTATGACTGAGAAGGCTCATATTAAGGGAGGAGTATGAATTCATTAATTAGCATTAATTTTTTAAAAATTGCGTAAAATGACTAGAAATATATTTCGAAACCCGATATATTAAGTAATACGTTGTAAATATTTTCAAAGTTGAAGAAAACAGCAAAGGCCAAAGGAGGGATTTTCATTGGAAACATTTAAAAAACTAAGGGCCTTTTATATGCCTTACAAAAATGATTTTTTATGGTCAATAGGTTTTTTGCTTATCATGACAGCCATCACAGTTGTGTATCCGATGGTGCTGCAGTTTACAATTGATGATGTCGTATTAAAAGAAGAGTTTTATCTCGTGCCATGGATCGCGCTCGGGTTTGTCGGCATTATGACGGTGAAGGGAGTGGCGACTTATTTTCACCAGTATTTAGGGGATATGTTTGGGATAAAATCCGTATATAGAATGAGAAATGAACTTTATGAAAAGCTTCAGCGCCTCCCTTTTCGCTATTATGACAATGCAAAAACAGGAGATTTGATGTCACGGCTTACAGCAGATGTGGAAGGCTTTCGTTTTTTCCTGTCTTTTGGGATTGCAGAGTTAATCCGCTTCATTATTCTGATTTGCATCAGTCTTTGCGTCATGTTCTATTATTCGGTTCCGCTGACATTCGTCACGATTGCAGCTCTGCCGTTCTTGGCCGTGGCCGTTTACCGGTTTGACAAGCGGGTTCACCCTGCCTTCAGAAGCATTCGTAAGTCGTTTGGGAAACTGAATACAAATGTTCAGGAAAATATCAGCGGCATTCATACTGTAAAATCATTATCCAGAGAGGATTTTGAAATTTCAAAGTTTAATTCCTCAAACAACGATTACAAACAGAAGTATTTAGATACATCCAATGTATGGGCTAAATATTTTCCGCTTATGGAGTTCATCGGAAATATTTCAGTTGTTGCTTTGCTTGCTTTCGGCGGATATATGGTGATAAACGGCAGTCTTAAACCAGGTGAGCTTGTAGCTTTTTACAGCCTTGTCTGGTATATCATGTGGCCAATTATGAACTTGGGATTTGTCATCAACCTGTTCTCTCAATCCAAAGCTTCCGGAGAGCGGCTGCTTGAAATATTGGAAGCGGATGAAGAAATCAGTGATGCCAATCTTGATTTGTCCGCTGACAAATTATCGGGTCATGTCACATTTAAAAATGTTTCGCTTAAATACAATGATGAAGATGTGCCGGCATTAACAAATGTGTCATTTGATGCGCCTCCTGGAAAAACGGTTGGACTGATTGGAGCCACTGGTTCAGGAAAAACAACCGTCACCCAATTAATGACGCGTTTTTATGAACCGACATCAGGCGAGATCCTTCTTGACGGAAAGGATATTAAAGATCATTCTTTAAAATCCCTGAGAGGAAGTATTGGCGTTGTTCTTCAGGAATCCTTCCTTTTTTCAACAACAATTAAATCAAATATTGCTTATGGAAAGCCAAATGCAACAATGGATGAAATCATCGATGCAGCGAAGCGCGCTCAAGCACATGAATTTATTATGGAACTTCCTGAAGGGTATGACACCATGCTTGGCGAACGGGGCATGGGCCTATCCGGAGGACAAAAGCAGAGAATATCCATTGCACGCGCCATTTGTGTTGATCCAAGCATTCTGATTTTGGATGATTCAACTAGCGCGGTTGATATGGATACAGAGTTCCGTATTCAGAAAGATTTAAAAGCCGTGATGAAAGATCGTACGACTATTATTATTGCTCACCGGATTTCTTCTTTAAAGCACGCAGATGAAATCATCGTGCTTCAGGATGGCGAGGTAGCCGAAAGAGGAACACATGAAGAGCTGCTTCATACAGGCGGTTCTTACAAACGAATTTATGACATTCAATATAAAGACCAAAAAGCTGTTGTACAGTCAAATGCAGGGTAGGTGAAAAAGATGCAAAAGAAAGAAAAACAGGATTTAATTAAGCAGAGGTTCTACTACTCTACAGATCAAATTATAGAGAAACCTTTTAACTGGAAACAGATGGGGAGGTTAATGGGGTATATTAAGCCGTATTCGAAAAACCTTTTGCCCCTCTCATTTCTTACTGTTATTTTAACGACCATTGTCCGTTTAATTGTGCCGATTTTAATCGGGGTATACACGCTGGATAAAGCAATCGTTCAAAAAGATCTGGATTTGCTTTGGGTGCTGGTAGGGTCCATTTTTGGGCTTTACCTCGTTTCTTATGTGGCCAATACGCTCAGGATCAGGTGGATGAACATGCTTGGTCAAAATGTGATATATGATTTGCGCAAGCATTTGTTTACACATGTGCAATCTCTGTCCCACCGCTTTTTTGATTCCAGATCAGCAGGATCCATTCTCGTTCGGATCATGAATGACATTAACTCTCTTCAGGAGCTTTTTACAAGCGGGGTTATCAATCTATTAATGGATTTCCTGCTGCTGATAGGCGTTATCGTTATTCTGTTTACAATCAGTCCGCCTCTTGCCCTTGCGATCATGATTATCCTGCCGGTCATGTTTTTTATCTCAACAAGCCTGCGGAAAAAAATCCGGAGATCCTGGCAAACGGTCCGCCTGAAGCAGTCCATGCTGAATTCACATTTGAATGAAAGCATACAGGGCATCCGGGTTACTCAAGCTTACACACAGGAAAAGGAAAATATCGAATTCTTTGATGGCATCAATACGGAAAACTTCAGCAGCTGGCAGGATGCCACTCAGAAAAATGCCGTGTTCCGTCCATTCGTTGAAATGACAAATGCCATCGGAACAGCCATCCTTATTTGGTTCGGTGCCTCATTAATTGCAAATGAATCGATTACAATTGGTGAGTTTGTTTCATTTGCTTTTTACCTTGGCATGTTTTGGGAGCCGATTTCAAGGCTTGGCCAAGTGTATAATCAGCTTCTGATGGGGATGGCATCATCTGAACGGATATTTGAATTTTTAGATGAAAAGCCAATTGTTTCAGAATCTGATGATCCGGTCGTTCTTTTAGATATGAAGGGGGATATCGCGTTTGATAAAGTTGAATTCTCATATGATGGAAACCGCAAAGCGTTAAAAGGGGTATCACTTCAAATCGCGTCTGGTCAAACTGTTGCACTTGTTGGCCATACAGGTTCAGGAAAAACAACGATTGCTAATTTAATCAGCCGCTTTTACGATGCAACAGGCGGCGAGGTAAAGATAGACGGCTATAACATCCGGGATTTATCAATTGGAAGCTTGCGGTCACAAATCAGTGTAGTCCTGCAGGATACTTTTATCTTCTCGGGAACGATCATGGAAAATATCCGATTCGGCCGACCGGATGCAGCAGACGAAGAAGTCATTGCAGCAGCTGAAGCTGTCGGGGCAGATGAATTTATTAAAGATTTAGTAAATGGCTATGAGACAGAGGTGGAAGAACGCGGCAACGTTTTATCTGTTGGGGAAAGACAGCTTCTCTCCTTTGCAAGAGCCATTCTGGCAGATCCAAAAATATTAATTTTGGATGAAGCAACAGCAAGTATCGATACAGAATCAGAAGTGAAAATCCAGCAGGCATTAAAAACGCTTTTAAAAGGAAGAACCGCAATCATGATTGCCCATCGCTTATCAACTATTCGCGAGGCAGACAACATCATTGTACTCGATCATGGGAATATCATGGAGCAGGGCAATCACGAAGAGCTTATGAAGCAGCAGGGAATCTACTATGAGCTTGTTAAGGCTCAATTCAGAATGCTTGATGCAGGGTAAAAACAAAGAGCCAATCGATCGCGATTGGCTCTTTTTCTTGCGTTGAATAAATATATTCGAAGAATAATAGAAATTGTGAAACCTATTTTTATAAGAATCGTATTACTTACAGAACATATAAAATTGGAGGTAATTGGATTATGGAACAGCAAACAAATCCGGCAGTAGAAGGAAACGCATCTCAGCCGCCAAAACCGTCTTTATTCGGTATGATCATGAACCCGGGGGAGCAGTTTGACCGTATTCGTCAAAAACCAAAGGTGCTTGTCGGTTTTCTGCTTGTCACATTATTTCTTTTAGCAGGTACGTTTTTATCGTTAGCTAATAGTCCTGAAATAACAGGAGAGTTAACATCAGAGCTTGGAATGACTGCTGAAGAAGCAGCTATGTTCGGCACGGTTATGGGAGTTGTGGGAATTGTTGCAGGAGGTATTGGGAGCATTATTGTTCTTATTATTATGGCTGCCATTACACTGGCGATTGCGAAAATGACTGGTTCTGCCGTTAAATTTAAACAAATCCTTTCCATGACGATTTACATTGCATTTGTCACATCTATCGGAACGCTTTTAAACGGTCTTATTGCATTTTTAGTAAAAGAAGAAAATTATATTAATCCATACACTAGCTTAAACAGCATTGTTGGTGCTGAAGGCGGCTTGGGCGGATTGCTCATGACGTTTGAAGTTTTCACGATTTGGGGAACGATTTTGACGGCAATCGGTCTTCAGCGTGTTGCAGGTTTATCTAAAGCAGCAGCCTGGACAATCGCGATCGTTTTCTTCGTCATCGGCGCAGTATTAGCCGCTGCAGGAGGAGTGCTTGAAGGGATGTTCCCTGCAGCATGAAGAAAAAAATCTGGCTTTCAATCGGTGTCGTTTCAATCATAGTTTTGCTTGTGGGTGTAAACGTCTATCGTGCGATGAGTAAAGAAGAGGTAACGGTCAGTACAGTGAAGCTTTCACAGCAGGAAATTGCTTCGAATGTCATGGTGCCCGGTACCCTAAGATTCCAAAATGAACAGTATATTTATCAAGATCCTGAAAAAGGGGAAATTGCTGAAATTCTAGTAAAAGAGGGAGAGACCGTAAATGCGGGAACTCCCCTCCTCCGCTATGAAAATGAACAATTCTCTCTTGAAAAAGAGCAAAATGCTCTATCCATTGAATCAAGCTATCTTAAAATCAATCAGCTTGAAAAACAGCTGGATGATTTAAGTGAGAAAGAAAAAGATTTATCCAAGCAAGTTGGAAAAGAGGAAGCAGAAAAAACGATCGAAGCAGAGCATAATCAGCTGGAAATGGAGCAAAAGATGGCTGATATTGAACTTCGTCAGCTGCTGCTTCAAAAAGAGACAATAGAAAAACAGCTGAATACTCTCGAAGTGAAAAGCGACATTGCAGGCACTGTCATTACAATTGAAGAACATCCCGAACAGACTTCAGAACAGGGCGGCATGAAAGCAGTTATACATATTGCAAAAACAGATCAATTTATTGTCAGCGGTGTTTTGTCAGAATATGATTCTTTAAAAGCTGCAGAAGGACAGCCTGTTACCTTAAGTTCTGATGTTGTGCCGGATGCTGAGTGGAAGGGCAAAGTGAGCAAAATCGGACTGTTTCCTGAGACTTCATCAAGTACAATGGGAACGGAAAATGCGGCCGTACAATATCCGGTTGAGGTAATCATTGAAGGCAGCGAAATGAAGGCAAAACCCGGCTTTAAGCTGATCATGGAAATTGAAACTGAAAAGCGCAATGTTCAGACCGTACCTGTAGATGCTGTAAAACAGGATGGCGAGGACTATTTTGTCTATACAGTTGAAGACGGAAAAACAAAGAAAAAGACCATTGAAATTGGAACGGCTTCTTCCGATTATATG
This sequence comes from Metabacillus dongyingensis, assembly GCF_019933155.2. NCBI lineage: Bacteria > Bacillati > Bacillota > Bacilli > Caryophanales > Bacillaceae > Metabacillus > Metabacillus dongyingensis. Next base: position 1,979,792 of record NZ_CP082944.1, read on the forward strand.
GAAGTGAAAGAGGGCTTATCAGCCGATGATGCCATCGTTTCAAAGCCGAAAGATGATCTTCTCAGCGGAACGGAAGTGACGGTGAAATGATCCAGCTTTCCGGCATTACGAAAAGCTACAAGGTCGGAAAAGAATCATTCGACGTTTTAAAAGATATCCATCTGACCATTGAAGAAGGCGAATTCATTTCCATCATGGGGCCATCCGGCTCAGGTAAATCGACGCTAATGAATATTATCGGCTGTCTCGACAGGCCGACAACCGGCCACTATTTTCTGGACGGGGAAGATGTAGCAGCCTATCAGGACACAGATCTTGCAAAAGTGAGGAACCTCTCCATCGGCTTTGTGTTTCAGCAGTTTCAGCTCCTGCCTAGACTTACGGCCTTGAAAAATGCAGAGCTTCCAATGGTGTATGCAGGTGTAAAGAAAAAAGAGCGGGAAGAGCGGGCGATGCTGGCATTGGAGAAAGTTGGCCTTGCAGACCGCATGAATCATCTCCCTAATGAGCTCTCAGGCGGACAAAAACAGCGTGTAGCTATTGCCCGTTCCATCGTCAACAAACCCCGGCTAATTCTTGCAGATGAGCCGACAGGTGCTCTTGATACAAAGACAAGCGTTTCCGTTATGGAGCAATTTGCAGCTCTTAATGTTGAGGGGACAACAGTCATCATTGTTACGCATGAACAGGAAGTAGCGGACTACACGAAGCGTATAATCATGGTAAGAGACGGGGAAGTTCAGTCTCACGGGGCAGAAAGGAGAAACGCATGAGCATGTTAGAAAACCTGCGAATGGCGTTCGCTTCTGTCCTTGCTCATAAGCTCAGATCCATTTTAACAATGCTTGGAATTATTATTGGTGTTGCATCTGTTATACTGGTCGTTGCAATCGGACAGGGCGGAGAGCAGATGCTGAAATCACAATTTACCGGATCCAGCAACACAATTGAAGTGTTTTACCAGCCAAGTGAAGAAGAAATGCAGTCCAATCCCAATGCTTATATGGAGTCAGCATTTACGCAGTCTGATATTGATGATTTATCCGAAATCCCTGAAGTCTCTAAAGTAGTGGCCTCAAGCTCTGAATTCATGCAAGCCCGGTACAGGGAAGATACGGCGGATACGTCCATTTTCGGCATTAATAAGGCTTACATTGAGGTAAACGAACTGAAAATTGAGTCTGGAAGAAACCTTATCGATGGCGATTTTATCAGCGGACGCCGTGTAGGCATTATCAGTCAGGAGACAAAGAAAGAGCTATTTAAAGAGACGGATCCTTTGGGAGAAGTGATCTGGATAAACGGGCAGCCGTTTGAAATTATCGGTGTGCTTGAAAAGCCGACTGGTCTTTTTTCTTTTGGTTCGATGGAAATTTACATTCCTTCCAATACGTATCGGGATTCATTCGGCAAATCTGATTTTAATCAGGTAACTATTCAGGCGGACAATGCTGAAATGCTTCAAGAAGCAGGAAAAAAAGCAACCGCTCTCTTAAATCAGAAGCATGACAAAGAAGATGAGTATCAAGTCTTTAATATGGAAGAAATCGCAGAAGGGATTGGTCAGGTGACAAGAATTATGACATTAATCATCGGATCAATCGCAGGGATTTCACTCTTTGTCGGCGGCATCGGGGTCATGAATATTATGCTTGTATCTGTCACAGAAAGAACCCGCGAAATTGGCATAAGAAAAGCGCTTGGTGCGACAAAAAGACAAATACTCACTCAGTTTCTAATTGAGTCCATCACCCTTACGCTCATCGGCGGAATCATCGGTATCCTGCTAGGGGCTTGCGGAGCATCGCTTGTCTCCGTTATTGCAGGATGGCCTTCACTCGTTTCATGGCAGGTTGTACTCGGCGGACTTGCATTCTCCATGATCATCGGCGTCATCTTTGGCATGCTGCCTGCAAATAAAGCAGCTCGTCTTGATCCGATTGATTCTCTCAGGTATGAATAGCGTTAGCTCATCTCCTTAGATGAGCTTTTTTCGTTAGTAAGAAGGACTACTATTTACTGGAAAAGATGCCCCAGTTCTAATGTGTTGTTTTCCTTCGGGGTGTCTATAATTAGAAGTAAAGGGATGTATGGTCAAAAACCAGGGACAAGTGGTCAGTACAGGCTTTTCCGTATTTCTAATAAAAAACTCTTGCTCCATGCTGTTGATGATGGTAAAAAGGGAATAGGTATTTCATGTGCAGATGAGATTGGAATGATTTGGATGAAGGTAGGAAAAATTGCAGCATTTCTGGTTAAAATGATGCTGCTTGCCGTTCTTTTGCTGTTGGTTTATTCTTCGGTCAGCATCTGGAATTTCGGCAATAAACACGAATCGGTTAAAACGGATGCAGCCATTGTGCTCGGAGCAGCTGCATGGGGAGAGGATCCTTCGCCGGTATTTAAAGAACGGATCAATCACGCAATCCGGCTTTATAAAAAGGAAGATGTTGATAAGATTATCTTCACAGGCGGCAAAGCGATAAAAACAGACTTGCCTGAAGCAGTAGTCGGAAAAAACTATGCCGTGAAGAACGGTGTGAAAGAATCTGATATTTTAATTGAGACAAGCTCAAGACTGACAGAAGATAATTTAAAATACGCTTACGAAGCAGGAAAAAAAGCAGGATTGCAGTCATACACGATCGTAAGCGATCCCTATCATATGAAGCGGTCTGTTCTGCTTGCGAAACAGATTGGGATGAATGTTTCTTCTTCTCCTACTACGACTTCAGCGTATCAAACTTGGGAAACGAAATTGCCTGTGTATTCAAAAGAAGTACTTTTTTATGCAGGATACCTGGTAACTTCGACATTTGAATAAAAAGAAAAATAAGAGGATTCATCCATGGATGAATCCTCTTGTTTTATTATGTCTGCTACTGAAAAAGCGCTGTTTGAGGATTCATATAACTAATTCAATCATTTGATTGAATAATTTTATACTAAAACCAAGCAAGATTATACCTGCAATAAAGGTAACGGCTTTCAGCATTTTATCCTGAATAAAATCACGGATAAAATGAACAGTAATTGCGATATTCAGATTCCAGAGAGTAACGCCTCCAATAATAAGCAGACTGTAAATCAGGAGATAAAAAACGGTATGGTGCGGCCCAAGACTGGTCAGCGCAGTGCCATAAACACCAAGCCAGAACACAAAAATAAACGGGTCGCCCAGTGCTATCAAAAAGCCCGTCCAATAAGATCCTGCACTGCTGGTATTTTCGTCTTCTTTCTTTATCATTTTTTCAGAAGACAGGGAACGAAGAATACTGTTTATACCAAGCCTTGCTAATAGAAAACATCCGACTGCGCTAAAAATTGCAGAGAACAGCGTGCTTTGTAGAAACGTAACGAGTCCGAGAAATATCCCAAACATTAATAGCATATCAACCGTGATGGCGCCGATTCCAACAAGCATCGCAGGCCAAAACCCCCCCATTATCCCCCTTTTGATCATCTCTAACTTAATCGGACCTATTGGTGCAGCTAAACTTATGCCAAGAACAATCGGCTTAACAATAAAGAGCAGGCTTTCCATCCGCATTCATCCGCCTTTCGATTCCTTGTCCATTAAGTGTATTCGGGGAGGGTGCGTTTATTGTTCATAAATTCTCCAGCTGCATAATAAATAGTAAAATTAAATGGCTTGGATGGATAAAAAGGACATGTGATTTTTTCTTTTTTATTTGTGCAAAAAGGGTTTTAAATCGTCTGCGCCTAACTACTAAAGGAGAAAAATATCAGGCAAAAGGGGGATCAATATGAATAATATACATAAGTCACACTCATTACTGGAATGGGGGAAGGCTATCTTGCTTGCTGCTTGTCTGGCTCTTATCATCCGTCTTTTTCTCTTTGAGCCATATTTAGTGGAGGGGTCTTCAATGGACCCGACCCTTCATGACGGTGAACGCCTGTTTGTAAACAAATCCAGCTTTATGATCGGGGATGTGAACAGGGGAGATATCGTCATCATTGATGGCGAGGAGAAGAATGTTCATTATGTGAAACGGGTTATTGGACTGCCTGGGGATACAGTGGAGGTTAAAGATCATCAGGTTTTAATAAATGGCAAGCTGCTTGAGGAACCATATTTGCTTTCAAATAAAAAGAAGGCGGAAAAACTCGGACTGTATTTGATGGATGATTTTGAATCCATTACTGTTCCTGATCATGAAGTTTTTGTTATGGGGGATAACCGCACAAACAGTATGGATTCAAGAAACGGTCTTGGCAGCATCACGAAAGATCGCATTGCCGGCAAGGCAGAATTTGTGTTCTTTCCATTTGAAAAGATAAGAAAAACAAAATAATCTAGAGATGTAACGAAATGGAAATCGCACTCGTCTAATCGTTTATATAAAAGGGGAGTGTGTTGATCATGAAAAAGTTTGGAACTATTATCGTTATCCTATTACTTACTTTATTTAGCGCAGCTTGCAGCAATTCAGAAAGCAAGTCAGATAAAAGCGCGGACAGCTCAGCCGGAAAGTCCGCCAATGAAATAGCGGACTCTGATATGACAATGAATTCAGAAGGTGAGCAGGCTGATAAAGCAGAAATTTCTTCACCTGAAAACAAAGTCTCGTCAACACCTGATAACCGCAAAGTTATTTACACAGCTGATCTGTATATTAGAGTTAAAAACTTTAATCAGGCTGTATCGGCTTTTCAAGATACGATTGCCTCACTTGGCGGGTATGTCATTGAATCAAATACATATTCAAGTGAGGATGAAATGCCAAAAGAAGGGTCATTAACAGTCAAAGTCCCCCAGGATAAATTCCAGAGCTTCTTAAAAACCGTTGAAAAAGGAAGCGTAAAAGTGAATCAGCAAACTGTCACAGGCCAGGATGTAACAGAGGAATACGTCGACCTAGAATCAAGACTGAAAGCAAAAAAGGCTGTTGAAGAAAGACTATTAAGCTTTATGAAAGATGCTCAAAAAACAGAGGATCTGCTGAAAATTTCCTCGGATCTAAGTGCAGTACAAGAGGAGATGGAACAGATTACAGGCAGAATCAATTACTTGAAAAACCAAACTTCTTTTGCAACGATCACGATGCAGATTTCTGAGGATAAGATTTCTGTGCCCGGACTTGAAAACGAAGAATTGAATACGTGGGAGAAAACGAAAAAACAGTTCATGGAAAGCCTGAACGCTCTGCTTGCAGCAGGTTCTGCCGTGATTGTCTTCACAGCAGGAAATCTTCCTGTTCTGCTAGTCCTTTTATTAATTTGTTTTGCAGTGTGGCTTGGAATTAAGAAATACATGAATAAAGGCAATTCAGCGCCTCCAACTGATATGGGAGAATAATCTCTGGTTTTCGTTTTTCCATGATGAAAAAAGACGGGATGCGAATACCGTAAGCGTAGGGAGGAAATAAGATTTCGATCCGGTAAAGAAACGCGAAGAATAGAAAAAACAGACATCCGATAAGGATGTCTGTTTTTTATGTGTAAATCAATGTTAAAACAAGCATCGTAACAAATACGGCACCGATAATTCCGAGTATAGATTTCAGAAAGGATACCTTCGCATCTATTTTTCCATATTTGGTTAAGATTTTTTTGCTGAAATAGTGGACGATGAGATAAATGACGACGAGGCCGATGAAAAATGTGACATTGCTCGTCTGAAAACCTGTAAAAGCAAGAAACAATCCGGTAAATAGAATATAAAGAGAGTATTCTAGGAGTGTAAGTAATTTCATATGGGATAACCTCCGGGATGTAATACACATAATCCTATCATAAAAAAGTACCGTTCAAAACGTTTGGAATGTGAACATTAGATGGACTTTGCGGAAATGCCAGGAATATTTTTGAGGCAAAGCTGCAATTATTATTTTTTTTCGCCAGTTCGTGTTATAATTTTGTAGATTATGTATAGATGGAGGACTAACTTTAATGATTACAGTAAGCAATGTAGGATTGCGCTATGGTGACCGCAAACTTTTTGAAGATGTTAACATAAAATTCACCCCTGGCAACTGCTATGGTTTAATTGGAGCAAACGGTGCTGGGAAATCTACCTTTATTAAGATTCTCTCAGGCGAGATTGAAGCACAGACAGGAAACGTGAGCTTAGGACCTGGAGAGCGTCTGGCTGTTCTTAAACAAAATCACTTTGAATATGAAGACTATGAAGTGATGAAGGTTGTCATAATGGGTCATGCACGCCTTTATGAAGTCATGCAGGAGAAGGATGCCATTTACATGAAAGCTGACTTCTCAGATGAAGACGGCATGCGGGCAGCCGAACTTGAAGGCGAATTTGCCGAACTTAATGGGTGGGAAGCAGAGAGTGAAGCTGCCATTCTATTAAAAGGACTTGGCATTACTGATGAGCTTCATTCGAAGAAAATGGCTGACTTAACAGGCGGAGACAAAGTGAAAGTATTACTTGCTCAAGCATTGTTTGGCAAGCCTGACGTTCTTCTTCTTGATGAGCCTACGAACCACTTGGACATCAAAGCGATTCAATGGCTGGAAGAGTTCCTGATCAATTTTGAAAATACTGTTATTGTCGTATCCCATGACCGTCACTTCCTTAATAAAGTATGTACGCATATTGCAGACCTTGATTATGGGAAAATTCAGGTTTATGTCGGAAACTATGATTTCTGGTATGAATCAAGTCAGCTTGCGAGCCGCATGGCATCTGATGCAAACAAGAAAAAAGAAGAGAAAATCAAAGAGCTTCAAGCGTTTATCGCGCGATTCAGTGCAAATGCATCGAAATCAAAGCAGGCAACATCAAGAAAGAAATTGCTTGATAAAATTTCTCTTGATGATATCAGACCATCTTCACGCCGCTATCCTTGGGTCGGCTTTACACCTGAGCGTGAAATCGGCAATGATGTTCTGCGCGTTGACGGCATTTCAAAAACAATTGACGGAGTAAAAGTTCTTGATAATGTAAGCTTTATTATGAATAAAGAAGATAAAATCGCTCTTGTCGGCCGTGATGAAATCGCGATTACAGCTTTATTTAAAATTCTGATGGGTGAAATGGAAGCAGACAGCGGAACATTCAAATGGGGAGTAACAACTTCTCAAGCGTATTTCCCTAAAGACAACAGCGAATTTTTCGAAGGCGTAGAATCAAACCTTGTAGACTGGCTTCGCCAATACTCGCCGAACGACCAAAGCGAAAGCTTCCTTCGCGGGTTCCTTGGAAGAATGCTCTTCTCAGGCGAAGAAGTTCTCAAAAAAGCAAGCGTCTTATCGGGTGGAGAAAAAGTCCGCTGCATGCTGTCTAAAATGATGCTAAGCAGCTCAAACATTCTGCTTTTAGATGAGCCTACGAACCATTTAGACTTAGAATCAATCACTGCACTTAACAACGGATTAATCGCATTCAAGGGCGCAATGATTTTCACATCTCATGACCATCAGTTTGTTCAAACGATTGCAAATCGCATCATTGAAGTAACACCAAATGGCGTTATTGACAAACAAATGTCATATGATGAGTACCTAGAGAATGAGGATGTTCAAAAACAGATTCAAACAATGTATGCATAGGAAAGCTAAGCCGACTGTAATTTAGTCTGATCCAGCACAAAAAAACCGCCAATCGGCGGTTTTTATTTTTTTCTATCCAGCTGTCAACAAGCCCGGGGTTTTTATCCATCCATCTTTTTCACAGGCATCTGTTCTTGTGTGAGAGACTCTTCCTGTACGTATTTAATAAGGGAATTTAACAGTTTATCATTCATTTTCCATTCTGACATCCATTTTACGATTTCAGGGTGTTCTTCAGTAAACCGAATGGGGGACATGGAGTGGATTTTGTCAGGTGCTTTGGGATACTTTAAATATTTGATTTTGTAATCCGCAAAAACCCAGTGCGGACTCCAAAGCACATTCACTCCAAGTACCGGAGCAAAACAAGAGATGCGATAACGACCATAGACAGGGCAAGGATTCTTTGGTTATCCCGCCATAACGGTTGCAAGGATTGAGGTCGGTCGCGGATTTGAAGCAGGTATCGCATTGTCATCCTTGCCATTATTTTAGACCGGATTACTCAAAATCTTGGACGAAGAAAAAAGAAGTATAAGAAGAAATCCTGCTTTTTCAAGCAGGATTTTTTGTTTTTTCTCAATTGGTTCTATAAACTTATGATGTAGGGAAGGGGATGGAAAAGTGAAAGTATTAGTTGTTGGAGCAGGAGCGGTTGGCGGATATTTTGGTGCTCGCCTCGCTGAAAAAGGGGAAGATGTCACATTTTTAGTCAGAGAAAAAAGGGCACATTTACTGAATAAGCATGGATTACAAGTTAAAAGTATACACGGTGACTATCACTTTCATGCTAAAACATTGCTTGCAGGAGATAATAGGGAAACATTTGATCTCATTTTGTTATCTGTGAAAGCGTATCATCTGGAAAAGGTCGTGGAAGAATTAACTCCATTTGCAGGAGATCAAACACTCATTATGCCGCTGCTGAATGGCTTCGCCCACTTGGAAATGCTGCAGGAGAGATTTTCGAAACAGCGTGTAATCGGCGGTTTATGTTTTATTGAATCGACAGTAGATCAGGAAGGTGCGATCGTGCAGACCAGTCCGATCCATGAGCTTGTATACGGCGCCCTATTTGGCCAGCAGACGGAAAAAGTGGAAAAACTTAAAGCATTATTTGCAGGAACAAATGCCGAAATTCGAAATAGTGACAGGATTCTTGCTGATATGTGGCATAAATATATGTTTATCTCAGGTTTGTCTGGTGTAACCACGCTGTTCCGTTCACCAATCGGGCCTATTCGAGAAAATGAATTCGGCTTGAATGTTATTGAGAAACTCTTTTATGAAATCGGATCGATTATGCGTGCTGAAGGTGCGCCAATTGCTGACGGCATTGAAGATATTCAGCTTAAAAAAATACTTAACATGACAGAGGGAATGAAGTCTTCCATGCAGAGGGATATGGAGAAGCTGACAGAAGTTGAGGCAGATCATTTGCAGGGGTACCTTTTGAAGCTTGCCGAAAAACACAAAATAGATGCACCGATTTTATCCATTGTGTATTCAAATTTAAAAATATACGAGAAGAATCGTTAAGAGAACCGACCTCCTTTATGTTTACGGGTTCCCTTTTGAATGAAAAAATGTCTAAGTGAATAACATAAATACAACGCCCATTTCTCTATCTGGGCGTTTTTATCTTTTTGTCCGGAATTGAATAAAGGCTAATTATGGTATTGAATAATGATATATTCACAACTAATTCACTTTAGTTTGATTCCTCAGTTTGGTGTACCTGATGGTTTTGAGGAATCGAAGGAGACGTATGATTCCTCAACTAGGCAAGCACGCGGGTTTTGTGGAATCAAAGGAGACGTATGATTCCTCAATTAGGCAAGCTCGCGGGTTTTGGGGAATCAAAGGAGAGGTATGATTCCTCAATTAGGCAAGCACGCGGGTTTTGTGGAATCAAAGGAGACGTATGATTCCTCAATCAGGCAAGCTCGCGGGTTATGGGGAATCAAAGGAAAGGTATGATTCCTCAATTAGGCAAACTCCCGGGATTAGGGGAATCAAAGGAGAGGTATGATTCCTCAATTAGGCAAACTCCCGGCTTTTGGTGAATCAAAGAGTGCGAATGATTCCTGAACTAGGCAAACTCCCGGGTTTTGGGGAATCAAAGAGTGCGAATGATTCCTGAACTAGGCAATCTCGCGGGTTTTGAGGAATCAAAGAGTGCGAATGATTCCTGAACTAGGCAATCTCGCGAGATTTGGGGAATCAAAGAGTGCGAATGATTCCTGAGCTAGGCAAACTCCCGGGATTAGGGGAATCAAAGGAGACGTATGATTCCTCAATTAGGCAAGCTCCGGAGTTTTGAGGAATCAAAGAGTGCGAATGATTCCTGAACTAGGCAAACTCCCGGGTTTTGGGGAATCAAAGGAGGCGTATGATTCCTCAATCAGGCAAGCTCCGGAGTTTTGAAGAATCAAAGAAGCTGTTTTATTACCAAAACATGCATAATCCTGTATTTTGAGGAATCATACAAAATGGTTGAATTACTGAAAAACGATGACTCCAGGGTACTGAATACTCAAACAGTTAATCTCCAAAAAACATCAAGCTGTTAACAACAAAAAACGGATACAAATTGCTGTACAATTTAATACCCGTTTTTATCTCTATTTTTCAGTTTTGCTTAAAGCGGAACCCACTTGCATAATATAGAAGGCCGTTTTAAAAAAGCTATTTCTGCAAGGCATTCAGCTGATTCTTCAGCCCTGAATGATCTAAATTTTCGCCGATAAAAACAAGCGTCTTTTTCATTTTTACAGGCTCTTTTAAGTAGAGCGGCATGCCATATGAATACTGAAACAGGTACGTATCCTCAGAATGTGTGAAGGAAAGGTAACCCTTTATGCGGTAGATCGTATCAGGCATGTTTCTCAGAAAATCCTCAAAAGCTTCAAAATCAATTTGTTCTGTAAAAGTATGAACATATGTTTTTAAATGCAGATCAAGGCTTACATGTGTTTTCTGATGCTCCTTCTGCTGCTTGCGGGTTAATTGCTGAAAATCGCTTAATCTTATATTGGCGTACTGAGTCAGCAGCACCTTGGAATCAGGGGCAATGTTTTGAATGTCAAAGACAAGGGATGCCTGTTCTGATTCTGAGAGATTGTCCACTTTATTTAAGAGGACAATGTCTGCATGATGAATTTGTTCATGCAGAAGTTTTTGAAGCTGAATACTTAAGGCATGGCGATCGTGATAACGGGCACCATCTATAAGTGTAACAATGGATCCTATCGCTAGTTTTTCAGCAAAAACAGGCGATAAACAAGCATCCAGCACTTCAATTGGATGTGCCGCCCCAGTTGTTTCTATGTAGATGGCATCAAGATCGTATTGAGAGAGCATACCCTGGAGCTGTGCTTCTAGCTGGCCTTGCATTGTGCAGCATACACATCCATTTAGAAGCTCTTTTAAGGGAATATCATCTGAGACAGCGTCCGAATCGATGGAAACTTTCCCGAGTTCATTCATAATAACGGCAATTTTACGGTTTTTATTTTGTTCTTGTTTTAAAATATTTTTTAAAAGCGTTGTTTTACCCGCTCCTAAAAATCCGGATAATATGTATACTTCAACAGATTTCATCGTTATACGCTCCCGTTCAGATTGATATGTCTCATCGTACATGAATTTTGCTTTTTCCGTCAATCTTCTTCATGAAATAAGAAAATTCAATGAACATGCTATTCTTTCTATTGTTTATTCCTTTAGTTCACTATAGAATGAAAACTGTTGACATTTTTCCTGGCATTCTAGAATGAGTTGGCAGTATGTGTTAATGAAAGGGCTGTTTTTCAAAGACTGATATAGAAACAAAGTCTTTGTAAAGAGCTAGTGAATATGCCTGGGGGTAACAATTCGTTGAAAAAAATAGCATGGGTAACAGATAGTGTATCGTGTATTTCTGAAGATACAGCTGAAAAATACGGATTTAATGTTGTGCCGCTCTCCATTATATTTGATGGGAATTGTTATAAAGACGGCATTGAACTTACAAATGAAGAATTTTATAAAAAGTTAAAAGCATCGAAAGTTTCACCAACAACAAGTCAGCCTGCTGTAGGTGATTTCGTCGAATTATATGAGAAACTGAAACAGGAATACGAAATGGGGATTGCCATTCATGTGACTTCAAAAGTAAGCGGCACACTGAATGCTTCCATGCTCGCTGCTGAAATTGCCGGGTTTAATATGGTTCATATTGATTCAAAAATTGGCGCAAAAGCCCAGGAATATATGATGCTCGAGGGTGCCCGCATGGACCGGGAAGGGTATACAGGCGTAGAAATAGCCAAACATTTGCAGGAGCTTCCCGAGCGGGTAAGAGGGCTTAACTTGATCGGCAGCCTCGAACAGCTTCACAAAGGGGGACGTGTCTCCGGCGCAGGCATGGTGATCGGCAACCTGCTCCAAATTCGTCCCATTATTGAGTTTCAAAATGGCGAATTAGTGCAGCTGGAAAAAGTAAGAACGACGAAAAAAGCTGAAAACCGCATTTTTGAGCTTTTTAAAGCATCCTATACGGAGAAAGGCGTTTATGGAGTAGCTGTTATTCACAGCAATCTCTTCGAAAAAGCGAGAGAGTGGAAGGAAAGACTTTCACAAATCGACCCTGCATTAGAAATAGAAGTTGGAGATTTAAGTCCAGTTATTTCAGCACATGTTGGTGAAGGAACGATCGGACTGATGTGGTTTGAAAAGAAAACATCTGACAAATAAGCAGAAACCGCCAAGAGATCACCTCCAGGCGGTTTTTAAGTTTTTTATGAGGCAGTTTAGATTGCCCAAGTGCCTTTTCTGAATAGAGGCTCGCTTGTGCCGTCTTCCAAAATGCCGTCAATATCCATTTCTGCTGAACCGATCATAAAATCAACATGAGTGATACTTGAGTTGACGCCGTTTTTCTCCAATTCTTCGCGGGACATCTTCTTTCCGCCTTCAATACAGAAAGCATAAGCATTGCCGATTGCTAAATGATTGGATGCATTTTCATCGAAAAGTGTATTATAAAATAAAACATTTGACATAGAAATAGGAGAATCATGAGGAACAAGAGCCACTTCTCCGAGGTAATGCGAGCCCTCATCTGTTGCTGTGAGTTCCTTTAAAATCTCTTCGCCTTCTTCTGCCTTGACGTCTGTAATCCGGCCTTTTTCAAATGTGATCGAAAAATTGTCAATCAAATTACCACCGTAGCTAAGGGGCTTTGTGCTTGCTACAACACCATTTACGCCTTCTTTTTCAGGAACAGTGAACACTTCTTCTGTCGGCATATTAGCCATAAATTCGTTGCCTTGTTCATTGACGCTTCCAGCGCCAATCCATAGGTGTTTCTCAGGAAGTTCGATTGTTAAATCTGTTCCCTGTGCGCGGTAATGGAGCTTTTTATATTTTCTGCCGTTTAAATATTCTACCTTGCTGTTCAGTGATCGGTCATGTTCCTTCCATGCTGCTACAGGATCTTCAAGATCTGTGCGGGTTGCTTTGAAGATTGCATCCCACAGCTGTTCAACTGCATTTTCACCAGCTTCCGGAAACACTTTTGCAGCCCATTTCTCAGATGGGACCGCAATCACAGACCAGCTTACTTTGTCTGCCTGAACATAATTTCTGTATGTAGATAATGCAGTGCCTGCAGCTTTTGAATTAGCAGCAATTCTCTTCGAGTCAATGCCCTTTAATAAATCAGGGGACGATGAAACGATCGACATAAATGCAGCGCCATTTTCGGCAAGCGTTTCAAGCCCTTTTGCACGCCACTCAGGAAATTCTTCGAAAGCTTCCTGCGGTGCAAGCTCAAATCTTGTACGGGTTACTTCGTCATCATTCCAGTCTACCTGCACGTGTTTTGCACCTGTTTCATAGGCTTTTTTTACAACTAATCGAACAAACTCAGCTGCATCAATGGAAGCGTTGATGACAAGCGTTTGCCCCTTTTGGATATTCACTCCGACTTTGACAGCAAGCTCTGCATATTTTTCGAGATTTTTTTGAAAAGAGGTCATTAGTTTATCTCCTTTAACCAGAATTAGTTCTATTTTATCAGAACTGCTAACATTAGGAAATAAAAAGACTGAGTATTCTATATACAAACAGATATCAGATCGGAATACTTTATCAAATTCACAAGAAAAGTTAGAATAGAAGGGAAAGAAGGTGGAATTGTGCTTGATCATCAATTCATCAAAACGGACAGACAACGGATATTTTTGGAGAAGGCTGCCGAGCTTGCACAGCAGTTCTCAGTGCGTGCCGATTATTACGATAAGCAGGCTCTTTTCCCTTTTGAAAATTTCAATGATTTAAAAAGAGCGGGCTTTTTGAAATTATCAATCCCTCAGAAATATGGCGGAGACGATCTGACTCTTTATGAATTCGTGTTAATACAGGAAAAGCTTGCACAGGGTGACGGAGCAACAGCTCTATCACTTGGATGGCATCTTGGAATTCTTATGAATATTAGAGAAACTGAAAAGTGGGAAGAAAAAACGTATGCACGGATTTCCCGAGAAATCATACAGTTCGACAAATTATTGAACAGTGCAGCGTCTGAACCGAATGGAGGAAGTCCTGCAAGAGGCGGAAAACCTGAAACGACGGCAAAACGCAATGGGGAGAAGTGGATCATTAACGGCAAGAAAATATTCACTTCACTTGCACCTGCGCTTGATTATTTCCTGATTACTGCAACAATAGAGGATACAGGCGAAGTGGGGGAATTTATTATTCCAAGGGAATCTCCCGGGCTGTCCATTGAAGAAACGTGGAACACGCTTGGAATGAGAGGAACAAGAAGCGACGATTTAATTCTTGTGAATGTGGTACTCGAAGCAGAGGCCTTAACGGGTTTGAAAACGAAATCTTCTAAAGGACCGGTTCCGCAAGGCTGGCTGCTCCATATACCGGCATGTTACTTGGGAATTGCCATTGCAGCAAGAAATTTTGCTGTTCAGTTTGCAAAAAAACATCAGCCAAACAGCTTAAATCATCCAATTAAAGATCTGCCTGAAGTAAGAAGAAAAATAGCAAAAATGGATCTTTCGCTTCTGACGGCGAGACATCTTTTATACGGTACAGCGGAAAAATGGGACGCATCACCTAATGAGCGAAATAAGCTCTCAGCTGAACTTGCAGCTGCCAAGACAGTTGCTACAAATACAGCAGTCGAAGTGGTAGATTTAGCCATGCGAGTAGTTGGGGGGCAAAGCATGTTTAATTCCCTTCCCCTCCAAAGATATTACAGAGATGTAAGAGCGGGACTACATAATCCTCCGGCTGATGAGATTACATATTCGATTCTTGCAGACCAGGCTTTTCAAGGAGAGGAACAAGGTAAATGAACCTTTCAAGCGAGTTTAAACAGACAATTATCGGAGTTCATGGAGATTCAGGAGAAGCATGGCTGCGTGAACTGCCTTACCATATTGCCCGCTGTGAGCAGACATACGGTCTTAAAATAGGTGATCCTTATAAATTGACGTATCATTATGTGGCACAGGCTAGTATGGAAAATGGAGAAGAGGCAGTTGTTAAAATCGGTCTTCCCAACCACAAAGATTTAATCGCAGAGTGCATCGCTTTAAAGATAATGGGCAGCGGCAATGGCATGGTAAAGCTGATTGATGACCATTTAAATCAGGGACTATTAATTTTAGAAAAATTAAACCCAGGCACCATGCTGTCAGAGGTGAACAGCGATGAAACGGCTGTTTCAATTGCTTCATCTGTTATGAAGAAAATTTGGCAGCCTTATGCAGGTGACCATGATTTCCCCCACTTGTCAGATTGGATGGCGGGTTTGAGGAGGGTGGAGCAAAATATCATTGCTGAAAAATGGATTCATAAAGCGGAAATTCTTTTTGATGATTTAATTAACTCCAGTACTAACCCCATTCTTCTGCATGGAGATCTTCATCAGGACAATATCTTGAAAAAGGGCAAGGACTGGCTTGCCATAGACCCTAAGGGGGTTATAGGGGAAGCGGAATATGAAGTAACAAGCTTTTCCAAAAATTATCTATTTGATAAAAAAAATCCTAAGGATGTGCTGAGAAAGAGACTTGACCTGTTTGAAAAAGAATTAGGCCTGGACCGAACCCGGATGATTGGCTGGGGCTTTTGTCAGGCTGTACTGAGTGCATGCTGGTGTCTTGAGGATGGGGCAGCATGTTTTGAAGAGAATCTTCATCTGGCCGAGATGTACGATGTCATGATGTAACTGCTTTCAAATGGTGTTGACATATTCAGTTTTTTTATCATATACTAATATCATTCTAATATCGGAAAGGAAAAGGTACAGGAGACATGTGGAACTAATCTTATTTTCTAAACGTTTTTTGAATAAGCAAAAAAACGAGACCTAGAGAATAGGATGAGTGCGCTCATTTTTCATACCATTTCCAGCTGAAGGCCCAGAAACATGCATCTTTTTGCATTTTTTTCTGTACCCTTCTGTCTATTTCATATGGTTGAAATCCTCTCTAGGCGAACTTGGGAGGTTTTTTTATGGGTAAAAATGAAAGATTAAAACAGCGAAGTGCAAATACAATCCTTAATGTAAAGGATGTAAAAAAACAATATGGAGATAAAGTGATACTTGAAAACATACAGTTTGAATTGAAACAAGGAGATTGTGCGGGATTAGTCGGATACAACGGTGCAGGCAAGACGACCTTAGCCAATCTGATTTTTGGGAAGCTTCTTCCTGATGAAGGCAGCATCTACAGAAAAAAAGACCTGAAAGTCGGATATCTGATGCAATCAGTTGATTACACCGTACATGATTTTAAAGGTGTTTTGGAAGATCAAAGCTTCGAAGCAATCTTTGAAACGACAAAAAAATTAGGACTTGAAAAAGTGCAGAATTGGGAAGATGACCGGCTTCATCATTTAAGCGGCGGTGAGAAGCTGAAGCTCGCACTCGCTCATGTATGGGCCTCAAACCCCGATCTGCTGATTCTGGATGAACCGACCAATCATTTGGACTATCAGGGAATAGAATGGCTTGTGGATCAGCTGAGGACGTTTAGCGGAGCTGTGCTGATTATCTCACATGACAGGTATTTTCTCGACAGAACCGTATCTTATATTTTTGAACTTGAAAATAAGAAGATGGTGGAATACAAAGGGAATTACACAGCTTACAGGATCGAGAAGAAAAGGCTCTTGGAAGAACAAAAGCATCAGTATGAAGTGCAGCAGCGGTATAAAGCAAAAATTGAAGGGCAAATGGAAAATTTAAAGAATTGGTCAGATAAAGCTCACCGTGAATCAACCAAGCAGGGAAGTCCTTCTGAACGGAAACAAATGGGTTTTAAAGAATACAACAGAGTAAAGGCAAAAAAAATGGACATTCAGGTTCGTTCTAAGATGAAGCGGTTAACGGCTGAGCTTGAAAAAAATAAAATAGAAAAGCCGCAAGAAGAAGCGAAAATCTTGTTTCAGTTCGATTCAAGCGGCAAGAGGGGCAGACGTGTACTTGAAGCAAAGGATCTTGAAAAAACGTTTGGGCAGCTGTCCTTGATTAAGAAAAGCCATTTTTATATTAAACATGGCGAGAGAATTGGCATGATTGGAAAAAACGGTGCAGGTAAATCGACGCTTATCCGGATGATTCAAGGCATGGAAGACGTAACCGGAGGCGAGTTATGGAAAAGCGAAACGATGAAAATCGCTTATTTAAGTCAGGATGTGAATGATTTAAAAGAAGATGCAACGGTTCTTCGGGCTCTTGATCTTCATGAGAGGGAACAGATCCTAAGAGCGCGGACCATTTTCGCAAATATGGGGCTGCCTGAAGAAAAACTTCAGCAGACAATCGGTTCACTTAGCCTGGGTGAACGTACAAGGGTGAAGCTCGTGTCTATGATCCTTAAAGAATATGACGTTCTCATACTCGATGAGCCGACAAACCATTTGGACCTCCCGAGCCGCGAACAGCTAGAGGAGACCCTTGATGAGTTTGAAGGGACCATCATCATTGTCTCTCACGATCAGTATTTTATAAATAAATTATGTGATAAGCTGCTCGTATTTGAAGATGGGACCGTAAGAAGAGTGGAAATGAAGCTTGATGACTATTTTTCCAGGAGCAAAAGTGAATCGAATGAAACTGATATTGAGAAAGAGCTGCTTAAAATAGATCATCAGCTGACAGCTGTTTTAAGCAAGCTGAGTGTAATCAGCAGAGATGATCCTTCTTTTGAACTGCTTGATGAAGAGTACAGCAGACTTCTTAAAGCTAAGAAAAAGTTAACAGGCTGATCATAAAAGGCTGAGTCACGATGACTCAGCCTTTTATAATAATAGTTAGATTTTAGAAGCTGCTATAATTTGAACCTCTAGAGTACCGCTTTTTTGATCGGTTATGGATTTAATAATGACTGGATAGTCTTTATTATTCATGAATTTAAAATCGTAGCCTCCCCAGGAAACAGTTGCATCCTGATTAATAGGGACATAGCCGACTGTTTTAGAATGATGATGAAGTTCGATTATTTCAAGACCTGCCTTGGCAACAGCATTGTACAAAGTGCTTGAAGTCTGGCAGATGCCTCCGCCGATTCCTTCGACAAACTCTTTATTTACAATCTCAAGCGCTTTTTGATATCCGCGTGCAGGTGTTCTCTCGCCGACGATTAAATTAAAATAAAATCTGTCTCCAGGACCAAGTACAATTTCATTAATCGCATTCGAAGAAATGGCAATATTGGTGCTTCTGCCTGCAACAGAAGGATTGAAAGCTGTTTTATAGCTTCCGATCACTGTTTGTTTAGCGCCATTTAGGGCTTCCTGCGTAATATTTGGAGCTGTCTCCGTGATAGGGAGCGGGATTTCCTGATTAAAAGCCGAAAGATTCTGCAATTGATTTAATAGAGCCTCTTCGTCCAGGACAACTCGGCTTTGACCCGGGAAAAGCTTGCCGTTTTTAACTTTTGAAGGGGTCATCGGCTGATCAAATTTATCTGCCATCTGCCGGACCAGTGCCTTCATATCCTTTTCATGCTGCTCTTTATTTTTATCTGCAGCCGGTATAAATGTGGTTACTGTGCTGCCGTCTCTGCTGTCAATCAGAGCAAACTCCCGGTTCATCTCCATCGCCTTTGAAGAAACAGCTTTTGCACTCACGGCATTATTCGCCATGATAAGTTTTTCTTTTTCCACCAAACCGCATCCGCTTAGAACAAAAGTAATTGATACGAACAATAATAAGCGTTTTATGTCGTTCTCCCCCAGTGAAATTGTAGATTAGATGTTTTTATGTGAATCATACAATAGGTAAGACGCATATGAAAAGAGAAAAGTTTCAAAAAATTGGAGAAAAAAAGAATAATTTTCAAGTGATTGATTTATTTAGAAAAAGAAAGTAGAATGAAAAAACAGGAACAAACGTTCTGTGCCGGGCAAAAAAAAGAACCGCAGTAAAATGCGGCTCTTTCACACTTATATTATTTTGAAACTTTTTGAAGCTTGTGAATGACCTGAAGAGATCTTCCTGTTCCGATTGCAACTGATTCAAGCGGGCTTGGAGCAAGGTGTACAGGGACGACAATTTCTTCACTGAGCCATTCCTGCATGCCTTTCATTAATGCACCGCCGCCTGTCAGAATAACTCCGCGGTCTACAATATCACCGCTAAGCTCAGGAGGACAGTCTTCAAGGGTAGCACGAATCGCTTCCAGTATATGAAGCAATGATTCTCTCATTGAATTCTGCATTTCTGTTGAAGATAGAGTTATCGTCTTTGGAAGACCTGTAACCAAGTCACGTCCTCTGACTTCCATTAACAGCTCGTCATGCTTGACAAGAGCATAGCCGATTTCCATCTTAATGTTTTCAGCAGTGCGCTCGCCGATTAACAGGTTATAGTTTTTACGGACATATCCAATAATATCCTCATCAAGCTGATCACCGCCGATTCTGATGGAGTGGCATGATACAACCCCGCCAAAAGAGATAATGGCAACCTCTGTTGTACCGCCGCCGATATCAACAATCACATTAGCGATCGGTTCATCTACAGGAAGATCTGCACCAATAGCTGCTGCAACCGGCTCCTCAATTAAATGAACGATTTTAGCACCTGCATTTTTTACCGCATCGTGAATGGCACGGCGTTCAACACTGGTTGCACCTGATGGAGTACATACAACAACAGTAGGCTTTCTAATAGAAAAACCTAATTTTTTTGAAGCTTTTTTCATAATTTGCTTAAGCATTTCAGTTGTTACATCATAATCAGCAATTACGCCATCTTTTAGCGGTCTGACCGCCACAATTTTACCAGGCGTTTTGCCGATCATGCTTTTTGCTTCCGTCCCTACAGCCAAAACATTTTTTGTTACTGTATCAATCGCCACAACGGACGGTTCATTTATTGCGATTCCTTTATCCTTGCTGTATACAAGAATATTTGCTGTACCTAAGTCAATACCAATTTCAGAAGTAGAAAACATATATCTTCACCCAATCCTCATAGATTTCGAGTCTTTAATATTCATTCTGCGAACAGTGTCGATTTATGGGGGTAGCTGGCCTTTTTTTTTAGAATGTATTTTATGGGAACTTCAGGGAATAAGAAAAAGAGTATTGAAAAAGGAAGTGCATCTAAAGTGGAAGTGAAATTCTGTAGACATTCTTTTGTAGTAAAAACCAGTATCGTGCTCCCCTCTGATACAAACAATTATGGAACATTGTTCGGAGGGAAGCTTATGGCTTATATCGATGACGTAGCAGCCATTTCTGCAATCAGACATGCCCGGGCGCATGTTGTCACTGCTTCAACGGACTCTGTTGATTTTCTGCATCCAATATATGAAGGAAACTCAGTTTGTCTTGAAGCGTTTGTGACATATACGGGAAGAACATCAATGGAGGTTTTTGTAAAAGTCATTGCAGAAGACCTCCTGAACGGAAATCGAAATGTTTGCGCTCTATCCTTTCTTACAATGGTCGCCGTTGATGAACACAATAGACCTACTCCCGTACCAAATGTTATTCCCGAGTCAGAAACAGAAAAGATGCTGAACGACTCTGCACTTAAGCGTGCAGAAATCCGGAAAAAGCGAAAAGAAGACACTGAATCAATGGCAGCCGCATTCGGAACCGATTATCCCTGGCTGTAAGCGGAAAGAAAGTGATGCAAAGCCTAAAGGAGCAGGATGTCCTGTTTCTTTGGCTGAATGCATTATGGGGGAATCTAAAACCTTGGTCTTATTCATTCTAAATGAAATACTGAAGCAGTCATTTTCTATGCATGTATAGAGAAGCAGTAATCTTTCATAAATAATTGGACAGAAAACAGGATCTTCTGATAAAAAGAAGTATATCTTTCTATTAATTGATCTATAAATCTATTGACGACGGTGTCAGGTATCACCCTTAAAAAAAGGAGAAACTAAATTGAAACAGTTATGTGTTATACCATGCGGAAATAAAAAAATTTGGGATAAGGAGCCTCATCTTGGAAAAGTTGAAGCTCAAAATGCCTATACGGGAACCTTTCATTTGCTCTGCCGGCAGTATGCCGAAAAGTTTTTCGATGATTGGGTCATTCTTTCTGCTAAACATGGCTTCTTACTCCCTGAGGATTTTGTTCCGGGCAATTACAATGTCTCGTTCAGCATGAAAACAGAAGAAGTGATAAGACTTGAAGAGCTGAACATGCAGGCTTATGAAAAGAACCTGCATCAATTTAATAAGTTTGTTGTGCTTGGAGGCAAGAAATTCAGACCCATTATAGAAACTGCGGTTGAAGGGGAATACATTTATCCGCTGCAGGGCTGTACAGGAATCGGATATATGCAGCAAATGCTAAAAAAAGCGGTTCTTACAAATCATAGTCTCCATGATTGATAGAGAGACATAAGACAGTTGAATATACTGATAAATCAGAAAATGGTATACTATAAAAAAACAGAGGCGAAAAGGTGCTGTGATGAACAAATATACGGGCAGAATTATGATTACTTTAATAGCAGTATGTATTCTGATTTTATGGAATATCTTAGACTATTATTTGGGGAGTCAGTCTGTCCCTTTGATACTCAGAAGTTTATTCTGCTTATTAGTCTTGTCTGTTGTCTGGAAATTAGGCACTTATTTTGACCGTTCCAAATTGTTGATTCATCAGCTGAGCGAAAGTCAGCTCCGCTATAAAAACCTGCTTGGTGAGACGAAGATGGTCCTTGAAAATATTCAGGAAGTCGTGTTTCAAACAGATGGTGAAGGGAATTTTATTTACTTAAATCCTGCATGGACGGACGTAACAGGGTATGAAAGATCAGAAAGTCTTTATTCCAGTTTTTATCATTACATTACATTTGAAGATAAAAAGCGGGTAAAAAGCAAGCTTGTTGAATATACAGCTGCGAAACGACCCGAGGGAAAACTGGAAACATCCTATCGCAAGAAAAGCGGCGGAGAATTTTATGCTCATGTTCAATTCAAAATGTATTATGACAATGAAGGCTATTTGATCGGAACGGTCGGGACAATTCAGGACATTACTGACAGAAAAATGGAAGAGCGGGAATGGAGAGAAATGAATGAGCACCTTGCCCTGAAATCCCAAAAACTTTCCATTGCCGGACAGCTTGCAGCGGGCATTGCACATGAGGTAAGAAATCCGCTTACATCCATCAGCGGTTTTCTTCAGCTGATTAAAAAAGAATTTCCTGGCAAAGATACATATTTTGATATTATCTTTGGAGAAATAAAGAGAATTGAGCTGGTTCTTAGTGAAATGCTTGTCTTGGCCAAACCGCAGGCGATTCATTTCAGGGAAAAGAATATGATTTCCATTTTGGACCAAGTGGCTGTACTGATTGAATCCAATGCCATTTTACATAATATCCAGATTGAAAAAAGTTTGCCCTCAACAGAAATTATAGTGGAATGTGATGAAAATCAATTAAAACAGGTATTTATCAATCTAATTAAAAACGCGATTGAAGCACTGCCTGATGGAGGAAATATCCACATGAGCTGCAGACTGAAAGGGGAATATGTGATCATAGCAATTGAAGATGATGGTATGGGGATACCAAAAGAAAAAATCTCAAAACTTGGCGAACCATTCTTTTCTACAAAAGAAAAAGGGACTGGTCTTGGTCTGACCGTTTGCTTAAGGATAATAAAAGATCACTATGGCCATATCAATGTAAACAGCAGCTTAAATAAGGGGACTATCTTCGAGGTTGTACTGCCAGTTGTGAATCGCCATACGATATTAGAACCAGTTTAAGAGGAGAATGGTAAGATGAACTGTCATTTATTTGTTTATGGGACACTTCGCTATATGGAGAAAAATCATCATTTTTTAAAGGATAGAACATGTATTGCCGAACAGGCGTGGACAAATGGATCGCTGTATGATTCGAATGACGGCTATCCTGCGATGACTGTGGAACAGGAAACAGTTTACGGAGAACTCTATGAAATTGATGAGGAACTGCTTCCTGAAGTTCATGTACTAGAAGGGTACAATGGACCTGAAGCAGATGACAATCTGTTCGAATTTGTGCCAATCCGTGTCTATACAGATAAAATGGAATATGATGCTTTTTGTTATGTCATAAAGCCGGAACAGGCTGATACAATGAAAAAAATAAAGAGCGGAGACTGGAAAGAATATCAGTTTATCTTGAATCCGCCAGCTGAAACGTTTTATTTTGCTTATGGTTCGTGTATGGATACCGAACGATTTCAAAAAGCGGCTGTTGATCATCATTTTGCCGATGTAATCGGCGGAGGAAAAGCAGAAAAGTATTCTGTTAAATTCACAGTTACGATGGAAGATGGGGGCCGCGCTGACATCGTTGAAGATGGCGGAGGGGCTGAGGGCATTTTATACCGTGTACCTGAGGAAGCGGTGGACTATCTTTACATGCGTGAAGGTGTTGATTCTAAATTGTATCGTCCAGCCTTCATTAAGGTGGAAACGGGCGGAGTGGTTTATGAGCAGTGCCTTACTTTTACAGTGGTTCAGAAAAAAGAAGAGTTCCGCCCGCCTGGCCACTACTCAACAGAAATATTAAGAGGTGCAAAAAGCAGACTCGGAGAGGAGTATATTGAAAAAATCCGGGCATATATGGCTGCTCTTCCTGAATATAAACCATAATCAGCAAAGAGAAATCTTCTTTGCTGATTATGATTTCAAAATTTGTTCATCACATCACAATCTTGGCATGTTTTACTTTGGGGAAACTGTGATATAAGATCATTAGAACAATAAAAGGAGATGTGGCCCTTTGGCTGAACTCGATAGCGTCATACTTAGCCGGATGCTTACGACATTGACACTTGCCTTCCACATTATTTTTGCAACAATTGGAGTCGGAGTTCCTGTTTTAATATCTATTGCAGAGTGGATGGGAATCAGGAAAAACGATCCGCACTATATCCTGCTGGCAAGACGCTGGACGAGGGGCTTTGTTGTGACAGTGGCAGTGGGTGTCGTTACAGGAACATGTATTGGATTGCAGTTATCTTTATTATGGCCTAGTTTCATGGAAATTGCCGGCCAGGTGATTGCCTTGCCGCTTTTTATGGAAACATTCGCTTTTTTCTTTGAGGCAATCTTTTTGGGGATTTATCTTTACACATGGGACAGGTTTAAAAAACCAATTTACCACTGGCTTATCTCCATTCCGATTATGATAGGATCATCGATGTCTGCCGTGTTTATTACCACCGTCAATGCTTTCATGAATACTCCTCAGGGATTTACGCTGAAGGGCAGAACGATTACGGGCATCGATCCGATTGCTGCAATGTTTAATCCTGCAGCACCTTCAAAAGTCTTTCATGTGCTGATGTCTTCCTATATGACTTCAGCCTTTGTGCTCGCTGCTATAACTGCTTTTATGATCATTAAAGGAAGAAGAACAGACTATCACCGTAAAGCCTTGCAGGTGACAATGGTCTCGGCTCTTTTCTTTTCGCTTGGTACGGCTCTCGCTGGTGATCTCTCTGCAAAATTTTTGGCGGAGCATCAGCCTGAAAAGCTTGCAGCAGGGGAGTGGCATTTTGAAACAGAAGCCGGAGCTGATTTAATTTTATACGGTACACTGAATGAAAAAGGGGAAATCACCAATGAAATAAGAGTTCCTAAAATGCTCAGTTTCTTATCATTCAGTGATTTTAATGCAGAAGTAACAGGATTAAATGAAATAGAAGAAGATTTAAGACCTCCTCTATGGATTCACTATATGTTTGATGTAATGGTCACTATTGGGATGTTCGGCCTGGGACTGTCTATGCTGTTTGTTTTATTTGGAAAAATAAAAAGGCTGAATGGTTTCCAATCAAGGCTTTTATGGCCGATTGTAGCTGCGGGACCTCTTTCCATGGTTGCAATCGAAGCAGGCTGGATTTTTGCCGAGGTAGGACGTCAGCCATGGATTCTCAGAGGTTATATGAAGGTTGCTGAAGGAGCAACGACATCTGATCATGTAGGGTTAATGTTTGTACTGTTTTTTGGCCTGTACACCTTGCTCGGAACACTTTGCATTATTGTGTTAAAACGAATGTTTAAAGAAAATCCGGCAGAAGCGGAGCTAGAGTACCGGTTTAAATAGGAGGGAGAAGTCTAAATGGATATTCCAATCGTTGGAATGACGGTTCTGTGGGTTTTTCTTTACGGTTATTTAATTGTTGCTTCTATAGATTTTGGAGCTGGTTTCTTTGCTTTTTACGCCCAGCTGACAAAGCGGGATGATATCGTAAATAACTTAATCAGCCGTTATTTGTCGCCGGTGTGGGAAGTAACAAATGTCTTCTTCGTCTTCTTTTTTGTGGGGATCGTCGGTTTTTTTCCGCAAACAGCGTATTATTATGGTACAGCACTGCTGGTTCCAGGCAGCATAGCGCTGGTTTTAATCGCGATCCGCGGTTCCTTTTACGCATTTGGGAACTACGGGGCTAAAGACAGTCTTTTTTATACGTTTTTATATGGAGCCACAGGACTTTTAATTCCTGCGTCTCTGTCTACAGCTCTTTCAATATCAGAAGGCGGCTTTTTGGAAGAACGAAATGGCACTGTCGTATTTCTTGCTAATGAGTTATTTACAAGCTTTTATTCGTGGAGTGTGGTATTCCTTGCCATTGTATCCGTTTTGTTTATCAGTGCTTCTTTTTTAACCTACTATGCAGATCGTGCGTCAGACAGCAAAGCTTTATCACTGCTTAGAAAGTTTGCTCTTTTTTGGGCGCCGCCTACAATCATTGCTAGCTTTCTTGTCTTTCTTTCCCTTCAGCAGCATAATCCCAGGCATTTTAATCAAGCGCTCGATCTTTGGTGGATGTTCGGATCCTCACTCTTGTTTTTTATGATATCCGTTTGGCTAATCTATAAAAGAAAGAATTTTGGAACGGCCTTTATTATGGTGATGCTGCAATTTTTCTTTGCCTTCTTTGGCTACGGGGCATCACATTTGCCTTACATTCTTGATCCGTTTGTTACTATTTATTCGGGATATACCAACGAAACGATGGGGATCACACTTGTCATCGTTTTTATAGCCGGGCTGCTGCTTTTGATTCCCTCACTTATTTTGCTTTTGCGCCTGTTTTTATTTGATGCGGAATATGTAAAGGGCAAGAAGTAAAGCTTTAATTTATTTTAATAATGAATAAAGTTATGATAAACTTTGTTTATAGTATGATGGCTGGAGGAACGTACATATGAAAAAGGATTTTGCAGTTATTGGACTTGGGCGTTTTGGAGGCAGTATTTGCCGCGAGCTGAGCGAAGAGGGCATGGAAGTAATGGCCATCGATATGGATGAAGATAAAGTGAATGAGTATGCCAATATTGCTTCCCATGCTGTTGTCGGAGATTCAACGGATGAAGCCGTTTTAAAAAGCCTGGGCATCCGCAACTTCGATCACGTCATCGTGGCGATTGGCGATAATATTCAGTCAAGTATTTTAACAACATTGATGCTGAAAGAGCTAGGCGTAAAATTTATTACTGTAAAAGCGCAAAACGATTATCATGAGAAAATTTTAAGGAAAATTGGAGCTGATCAAATCGTTCATCCAGAGAGAGATATGGGCCGAAGAATTGCTCATAATCTGATCTCCAATAACGTTCTTGATTACCTTGAACTTTCCGATGAACACAGTATTGTAGAGATTGTCGTAAATAATAAACTGTCAGGAAATACATTAATCGACCTTGATATTCGTGCTAAATACGGAATTAACATAGTTGCTATAAAAAGAGGCAAAGAAATATTTGTGACACCACAGGCAGATGAAGTGATTCAAAAAGATGATATTTTAATTGTTATTGGTGCAGATACAGATATCGACAGATTTGAAAAAAGGGTTTTAGAAGCTTAATCGGAAAAGGACACTTGAAAGTGTCTTTTTTTGTTTTTTGCAATAGAACGTTTGTTCTTTGTGGATTGTGGTATAATGGAAGATGTATACATTCGTGAACATATGGGTGGTCGGCTAGCCCCTGTCTCTTTTCTTTGTGAAGCAAGGAAAGGGGGTGATGCCCGGGTGACAGTATATGAGAGCTTAACATTTGCCATTTCATTTGCTACGCTTATCATTGCCGTTCTGTCGTTTGACCAGAAAAAATAGACCTCCCAGCTTTGTCGATTGCGGGTGAGGTCTATTTTTTAATTGATTGAGAAAAATGGCCGACCCCGAGCGTGGGACCGAATGTATGCATGGCCGTAAGTGTTGCTGCACTTGCGGTCATTTTTATGTTATTCAACTTTATGGCTATCATACCACAGAATAAAAAATTATTAAACGGAAACAAAAAACGTTGACTGCAGGTTTATTTACTATTACTATATGTTACTAAATACTTATATTCAAGAACTCGTATAATATTGGAGATATGGTCCAAAAAGTTTCTACCGAACTGCCGTAAAAAGTTTGACTACGAGGAATGAATAATAAAGGCATGATTCAATTGCCTTTATTTATCTCACTCCTCCATAACAGCGAGGGGTTTTTTTTATGAAAAAAGAAGAAATTATTCAATCAATAGAAGCAAGTACAAAAAGAAAAAAAGCCGATATCGTTTTTAAAAATGCTCAGATTGTCGATGTGTTTAATTCGGAGATTATAAGCGGCGACGTAGCCGTCACAAATGGAAGAATTGTAGGTATAGGCGATTATGAAGGCAATGAGGAAATTGATATAAGCGGGAAGTATCTTTGCCCCGGATTAATTGATGGTCATGTTCATATTGAATCGTCAATGGTACCGCCGCATGAATTTGCCAAAGTGGTGCTTCCTCATGGTGTAACAACTGTCATTGCAGATCCTCACGAAATTGCGAATGTTTCTGGGGTGAAAGGAATTCAATATATGCTGGACAGCTCAGAAGGAATTTTGCTTGATGTATTTGTCATGCTGCCGTCCAGTGTGCCTGCTACAAGCTTTGAACATGCAGGTGCAAGGCTGGAAGCTGTTGATTTAGAACCGCTTTTTGACCATGAACGAGTAATCGGGCTTGCAGAAGTCATGGATTATGTTGCTGTTCAAACAGCTTCTGACAGCATGCTGAATAAACTTGAAATGACTGCAAGGCACTCGCGCCTGATTGATGGACATATGGCGGGCCTTCCTGCTGATTTAATCAATGTCTACCGCTCTGCGGGGATTATGACAGATCATGAAGTGACGAATGCGGCAGAGGCAAAGGAGAGAGTGCAGCGGGGAATGTATGTGTTAATCAGACAAGGCTCTGTGGCAAAGGATCTTCCGAATGTAATAGAAGCTGTCAATGAACGCAATTCCAGACGATTTTTATTCTGCACGGATGATAAGCATTTGGATGATTTAGCAGCAGAAGGCAGCATCGATCATAATATTAG
The DNA here is from genome assembly GCF_019933155.2 of Metabacillus dongyingensis. NCBI lineage: Bacteria > Bacillati > Bacillota > Bacilli > Caryophanales > Bacillaceae > Metabacillus > Metabacillus dongyingensis. The sequence continues at coordinate 2,008,192 of NZ_CP082944.1, forward strand.
ACTTGCTGTGCAGTATGGAGTTGATCCTATTACAGCCATACAAATGGCTACTTTAAATGCGGCAGAATGCTATGAGCTTAAAAATAAAGGGGCAGTGGCGCCCGGGTATGAAGCCGACCTGCTGATTCTAAACAGTCTCAGCGATTTTCAGATTGAGCAAGTTTATAAAGCAGGGAAATTAGCAGCACTTGAGGGTGGGGTAAAGACGGATGATCAGAGAACAGTGAAAACACCTTCTGCATTATTAAATACAGTTCATCTGCATGATTTGCAGCTTTCAGATCTTAAACTCGCTATATCGAACGATCAGCCTGTACCGATTATTGAAATCATTCCAAATCAGCTTGTTACAAGAAAATTATACGAACAAACAAGTGTCAGCGATGGTATTTTCCATCCTACCACTGAGCTTGATCATTTAAAGCTAATAATGGCTGAACGTCATAAGAATACAGGATTAGTCGGAAAAGGAATTGTAAAGGGCTTTCAGCTGAAAAGAGGGGCAATCGCAACTTCGATTTCGCACGATTCACATAACCTTATTGCTGCCGGTACGAATGATTCAGACTTGCTGCTTGCCGTCAAAGCACTGAAAACCAATCAAGGAGGCTTAGCCGTTGTACAGGATGGAAACATTCTCGCACAGCTACCGCTCTCAATCTCGGGTTTAATATCTGATCAGCCTTATGAAGAAGTGCTGCACGGCCTAAAATCGATACATGAAGCATTAGAAAAGGTAGGTCTGCCTGACACCTTTAATCCATTCTTAACGTTATCTTTTCTTGGACTTCCTGTCATTCCGGAATTAAAAATAACTTGTCAGGGAATCTTTGATGTCCATTCTTTTAAACATTTAGTGTATTAACCACAAACAACCGGTCTCGCAGTGAGACCGGTTGTTTAAATTTATGTATGATCGCCAGGGAGCTTTGTGCGAATAAATATTATTGCTCTAATGTATATTGCTTCATTTGCTTGCAGTCTAATTGAAGGATAGTCACTACTTTTTTTGTGGCAGGGCTGATCAGATCTGCTTTAACTCCTTTATCCTTTAGACGCTGTACGAATTTTTCAAGAGAGGACGGCTTTTTCATGGTTAGGCACTACCTTTCTTTCGACTTAAAATTTGACTGAACGGTCAGTGCAGTTTATTATACAGCATATTTTCTGATTCTACAATATGATGGAGCGCACATAAAGACAGTTCTTCTAATAGAAAAAAGCTGCCGGATTTCCGGCAGCTTTGCAGATTAAACCTCCATAATGATAGGTAAAATCATTGGGCGGCGTTTTGTTTTTTCGTATAGGAATGGTGCAAGAGTATCTGTAATTTCATTTTTAATTTCAGACCACTGGCTTGTGCGGCGCTCCATCACTTTATTTAAATGCTTGGTAATCAGAACTTGAGCATCATTAATAAGATCACCTGATTCTCTCATGTAGACGAATCCGCGTGAGATGATGTCAGGACCGGCAGAAATTTTAAATTCCTTCATATTAATGCTGACAACGACAATAACTAATCCTTCTTCCGAAAGAATGCGGCGGTCACGAAGTACGATGTTTCCGATATCGCCAATTCCGCTCCCGTCAATATAGACAGAACCAGAAGGAATTTTGCCTGCTACAGATACTTCGCGGTCACTGAGGGCCAGAACTTCCCCATTATCCATGATAAAGCAGTTTTCTTCCGCAACACCACAGTCCTTGGCAAGTCTTGAATGCATAATCTGCATGCGGTACTCACCATGAATTGGCATGAAGTATTCTGGCTTCATTAGACGAAGCATCAGCTTTTGCTCTTCCTGGCCGCCATGGCCGGACGTATGAACATCGCTTAAAGAACCATGAATGACTTCTGCGCCTGCACGGTAAAGCTGGTTGATTGTTCTGCTTACGCTGATTGTGTTTCCAGGAATCGGCGAAGAAGAAAATACAACCGTATCTCCAGGAATGATTTGAATTTGACGGTGTGTGCCATTTGCAATTCGAGATAGAGCTGCCATAGGCTCACCCTGGCTTCCAGTACATAAAATAGTCACTTTATTAGCAGGCAGGCGGTTAATTTCATGCGGTTCAACAAAAGTTTCTTTCGGACATTGAATGTATCCAAGATCTTGTCCGATTGCAATCGCTGATTCCATACTGCGGCCAAATACAGCTATTTTACGGTTATGCTGAACAGCTGCTTCTACGACTTGCTGAAGTCTGTGAATGTTTGATGCAAAAGTTGCGAAGATGACACGTCCATCAACTTTCCGGAAGATCTCCTGAATGCTCTCGCCGACACGGCGCTCAGACATCGTAAAGTGAGGAATTTCACTGTTTGTGCTGTCTGAAAGCAGACATAAAACGCCTTCTTTTCCGATTTCAGCCATTTTTGTCAAGTTTGCAGGTTCGCCGACAGGTGTAAAATCAAACTTGAAATCTCCAGTATGTACGATATTTCCTGGGGGTGTCTTTACAACGATTCCGTACGAATCCGGGATGCTGTGTGTAGTTCTGAAGAAGGTAACAGACGTCTTTCTGAATTTAATGATGTCATCTTCTTTAATTTCATATAATTTAGCCTGACGCAATAAACCATGCTCTTCAAGTTTGTTGCGGATTAAGCCGAGTGCAAGCTTGCCTCCGTAAATTGGCACATTTACTTGCTTCAGAAGATAAGGAATCCCGCCGATATGGTCTTCATGGCCATGTGTAATGAAAAGACCTTTAATCTTATCTTCATTCTTGACTAAATACGTGTAATCCGGAATCACGTAGTCAATTCCAAGCAATTCCTCTTCAGGGAATTTAATGCCGGCATCTATCATAATTATTTCATCCTGGAATTGGACACCGTACGTGTTCTTGCCGATTTCTCCGAGTCCACCAAGTGCGAATACCGCAACTTGATCATTTTTAACAAATTTCATAAAAATCAAATCTCCAATACTTTAAAGTTTTCGTTTTGTTTTTCATATTCAAGAAAAGCGCCTTCTACCGATTGAATAAATTCAATGTTATAAAAGCGGTCTTTTAGTTTATTTCTTGCGTCACCTTCTGTTTTAGCTTCAACAAAAAGTGTTTTTGTTTTTTCGCGGACAGGAACCTGATTTAATTTCTCCTGATAATAAACTTTATATAGCATTGCCAAATCTCTCCTTAACTGCCGTATGTTAGACTAACTTGTTCTATTATATGCGATAATCGTCCCTAAGCCAACCCTCATGAGCACTAGGCCCGTTTCAATTAGAAAAAAAACCCTCTATAACTAGAAAGGGTTTTTGTTAAGCCATTGTTTTTCTGCCAAGTATACTATTCCATTGAGATCTTAATCTGCGTCGCAATCTTTTCATCATTTCTGTCTCACTCCTTATCTTGTCCAATTCGATGTGTGCCGAGCCTTCGTGAATCTGCCAGACTTAGTATATGTGATATAGAGCAAAGTTAACATGGGTATTTGTGGAAAATGATTGTGTTTAATGATTAAATAAGAAGAGATTAAGCGATTTCGGTTGAGAAGCTAAATTTTTTCCTTTATTATGGGTCTAGATATGGTTGATTAATTCAGGACAGGTTAGGAGACGTTTTATGAATGGAAAAGTAATATTTTTTGATATTGACGGTACTTTATTAAATCACGATAAAGAAATACCGGACTCCACACGGGCAGCAATCGAAGATTTAAAAAAAGCAGGTCATCATGTTGCCATCGCGACAGGCAGGGCTCCTTTCATGTTTGAGGATCTTAGAAAAGAACTTGGAATCGATTCCTTTGTCAGTTTTAATGGGCAGTTTGTAGTTTTTGAAGGAAATGTCATTTATAAAAATCCTCTTAATACTGAAAGACTTGAAGAATTATATGAATTTGCTCGCACGTCAAATCACCCGTTAGTTTTCATGAGTGATGACACTATGATGTCAACAGAAACGGATCATCCTTATATACACGAGAGCATGGGCAGTCTGAAGTTTATGCATCCGGAGCGGGATCCTGACTTTTACCGCCATCACGAAATTTATCAGACGCTTCTTTTTTGTAAAGAGGGCGAAGAAGAAAATTATAAAAAATATGAAGACTTTCATATCATCCGCTGGCATGAGCTTGCTACCGATATCCTGCCTTTTGGAGGTTCTAAGGCTGAAGGCATTAAAAAGCTGATGGAACGCCTTGAGATTGAGAAAGATGATGTTTATGCATTCGGTGATGGATTGAATGATCTTGAAATGATTAAATATGCTGGTACCGGCGTAGCGATGGGGAATGCAGTTCCTGAACTGAAAGAGCTTGCAGATGAAGTGACATCAGATGTAAACCAGGACGGCATCCTTAATGGGCTGAAAAAAGTGGGACTGCTGTAGAAAAGCATAAGTTTATTGGGCCGAGATTAATATATGTAAAAAGAATTAATTGTTCTTATGACAATAAAAAACCTGTCTGCTAAAGCAGACAGGTTTTTTAGCGCTCAATGGCAATAGCATCTTCGGGTTCTTGCATAGGATCTTTTACATTCATATGATCATAAAACATGACTCCATTTAGATGGTCTATTTCATGCTGAAATACAATGGAAAGCAGGCCGCGGAGTCTTAAGTCGAGTTCTTCTCCCTCAAGCGAAACCGCTTTGACGCGAATTCTTGCATAGCGGGGCACATATCCAGGTACAGGGCGATCAACTGACAGACAGCCTTCACCGCTTGTTAAGTAGCTTTTTTCAACGGAATGGCTGATAATTTTCGGATTAAATAAAGCGTAGCTGTGCAATGTTCCTTTTTCATCTGTCAGCCGAATGGCAATCATCCGTTTTGAAACGTTTATTTGCGGTGCAGCAAGTCCTATGCCAGGTCTTAAGCCGTATTTTTCGATCATTTCAGGATTTTGACTATTTGAAACATAATCAAGCAAATCCTGCAATGTTTTTTTGTCTTCATCAGAAGGAGGCATGGCAACTTCTTCTGCCACCTTGCGAAGTGCCGGATGGCCTTCCCTGATAATATCATCCATTGTAATCATGGGGACTCACACTCCATTTCTTGCTAAATCATCTATATAAGTATAATGGAATTGCAGAAAAACGAAAAGTATTGCTTGTCCATTCAGGATAAGCGCCATTATTTTGCGGCTTGCCCACATAAAATGTGGGCATCTCTTCCGCAATCATTCATTAATAGTTGCCACAAAAAGCTGCACCGACGATAATTAATAGAATAAACAACACTACAATTAAAGCGAAAGTGCGTCCGCAATCACCCGCGTGGCCGTACCCGTATCCAGGATAACATCCGTACATGCAAAAAACCTCCTTTTAATTGACCCTCATGTTCTGTGCATTAGCCTGAGTGTCTAATATAACCTATGTCACGGAATGGGAAGTGTATAGACAAAAGCCCAGGTCCAATAAAAAAATTGGGAATTGAAGATGATCAGAATAAGGGGATTTAACATTTCATTATATAAAGTTTGATTGAACCTGTTGACCGCCTGAGTTTAAGCAAGCTTGCTCAGTATGAAAGTCTGGTCCCGCATTTCTCGCTGTCCACTCCTGGATACTTGGCCAAAACAAACGGCTGTCGGGTCTGACCAGTCGATTCTGCTTTTCTATTTAAAGAAGATATTGTAAAAAAACGAAGAACGTCTTATAGTTAAAGTGTTGAATGGTTAGGGGGACCCGCGGTGACAAAATTTTCAAAAGCAATTTCAGCAGCAGCAGCAATCTTTATTGGATCGGTAGTATTATCTGGCTGTTCAGGCTCTTCGCCAGAAGAAGAAATGTACAGTGCTCTTGAGAAGGTAGTATCTCTTGAAGATACATTTGAGGAGCAGCAGAAGCCTCTAATTGAGCTTGAAAAAGAGGAAAATGATCTTTACGAAGAAATTATTTCTTTGGGAATGAAAGAGTACGATAAAATTGTTTCTCTTTCAAAGGAAGCGGCAGCTGTTGTAGAAGAAAGAGAAAAGCGATTAGAGGATGAAAGGCAAAGCATTCTTGATTCCAAGGAAGAATTTAAAAACATTGCAGCTCTTTCAAATGAGCTCAAAGAAGACGGAGCGAAAGATAAGGCTGATAAGCTGCAGGGGCTGATGCAGAATCGCTATGATTCCTACGATGCCCTTTATGCTTCATATAAAGAAGCGATTGTCCTTGATAAAGAGCTTTATCAAATGTTTCAAAAAAAGGATTTGAAGCTTGAAGAGCTTGAAGCGAAAATTACTGAAATTAACAGTACTTACGAAAAAGTATTGGCCGAAAATAAAAAATTTAATGATTATACAGAACAGTATAATCAGGCAAAAATGGACTTTTATAAAGAAGCAGAGATTGAGGTAGAACAGCCGGAAGAAAATGCATCAAAATCCTAACAATACAGCTTGTTTAATAAAGTATGGCCTGCAGAGAGATAGTTCTCTGCAGTTTTTTTGTATTTAGACGTAAATCGCTGTGTCTATAGGCAGCTGCTTCAGCAATTTTCGAGATTCGGTTATAATGATACCTGTATCGATTTTTGTAATACAGAAGAACAATTAGTTATAGTACAGATTGATAAATAGGGAATAAAAGTAAAATGAAAACACTTGATATCTTTTAAGAATATCGATATAAATCAATTGACGAACTTATTTTTAATGGTGTACACTAAGAAATGTTGAAACGAATTGTATTAATTTCTTTCATCACTTAAATTAGTACAGATATTTGTACTGTCCAATACATAGAGAACGTTTCGGCATTCTCTCAGGTGGTATAAAGATATATAGAGGATAGCCTAAAAAAATGTGTCAGGCGTACTCATTTTGGGTAGGCTAATGCTGTATGTGTCAGTAATTATCTAAAACTATTTTTTTATAAGAGAAAGGATAGGTGACTAAAGATGGCTGCTAAGACTAAAAATGCTGTAGTTGACAGCAAAAAGCAATTCGAAGGAATTGCAAAGCAGTTTGAAACGTTCCAAATTCTGAATGAACAGGGCGAGGTTGTAAACGACTCTGCAATGCCTGATTTATCAGATGATCAATTAAAAGAATTAATGCGCCGTATGGTTTATACGCGTATTTTGGACCAGCGTTCTATTTCACTGAACCGTCAAGGACGTTTAGGATTTTATGCTCCAACAGCAGGACAGGAAGCATCTCAGATCGCTTCTCATTTTGCACTTGAAAAAGAAGATTTCGTTCTTCCAGGATACCGTGACGTTCCACAAATCATCTGGCACGGACTTCCATTATACCAAGCATTTTTATTCTCACGCGGACATTTCCACGGAAATCAGTTCCCTGAAGATGTAAATGCGATTTCACCGCAGATCATCATAGGTGCACAAATCATCCAGACTGCCGGTGTAGCTCTTGGAATGAAAAAGAAAGACCTTAAAACAGTTGCAATTACTTATACTGGCGACGGCGGAGCATCTCAAGGTGACTTCTACGAAGGAATCAACTTTGCAGGCGCTTATAAAGCACCAGCGATTTTTGTTGTGCAAAACAACAGATTTGCGATCTCTACACCTGTTGAAAAGCAATCTGCTGCTCAAACAATCGCTCAAAAAGCTGCAGCTGCAGGTATCGTAGGAATTCAGGTTGATGGAATGGATGCATTAGCTGTATATGCTGCAGTACGTGATGCACGCGAACGCGCTGTTAATGGTGAAGGCCCTACATTAATTGAAACGCTTACTTATCGTTATGGCCCTCATACAATGGCTGGTGACGACCCAACCCGCTATCGTACGAAAGAACTTGATAACGAGTGGGAAGAGAAAGATCCTCTTGTACGTTTCCGTAAATTCTTAGAAAACAAAGGCTTATGGAACGAAGAAGAAGAAAATAAAGCGATTGAACAAGCGAAAGAAGATATTAAAGAAGCAATCAAAAAAGCGGATGAATATCCAAAACAAAAAGTAACAGATCTAATGGATAACATGTACGAAGAAATGCCATACAATCTGAAAGAGCAATATGAAATCTACAAAGCAAAGGAGTCGAAGTAAGCCATGGCTCAAATGACAATGATTCAAGCAATCACTGATGCGCTGCGCTCAGAATTAAAAAATGATTCTAACGTCTTAGTGTTTGGAGAAGATGTTGGTGTAAATGGCGGCGTATTCCGTGCTACTGAAGGATTACAAAAAGAATTTGGCGAAGACCGTGTATTTGATACACCTCTTGCTGAATCAGGAATCGGCGGTCTTGCGATCGGTCTTGGATTAACAGGATTCCGTCCTGTAGCTGAAATTCAATTCTTCGGTTTCGTTTATGAAGTAATGGACTCTATTTCAGGCCAAATGGCTCGTATGCGCTACCGTTCAGGCGGACGCTGGTCTTCACCAGTTACAATCCGTTCACCATTCGGCGGAGGCGTTCATACACCTGAACTTCATGCTGACAGCTTAGAAGGTCTTATGGCTCAGCAGCCTGGTGTGAAAGTTGTTATTCCTTCAACTCCATACGACGCAAAAGGACTTTTAATCTCTGCTATTCGTGATAACGATCCTGTCGTTTTCCTTGAGCATATGAAACTTTACCGTTCTTTCCGTCAGGAAGTTCCGGAAGAAGAATATACGATTGAAATCGGCAAAGCTGAAGTGAAAAGAGAAGGTTCTGACCTTTCTATTATTACTTACGGCGCAATGGTGCATGAGTCATTAAAAGCAGCAGAAGAGCTTGAAAAAGAAGGAATTTCTGCTGAAGTGATCGACCTTCGCACAATCAGCCCATTAGATATCGACACAATCATTGCATCTGTTGAAAAAACAGGACGTGCGATTGTTGTACAAGAAGCTCAAAAGCAAGCAGGAATTGCAGCTAATGTTGTTGCTGAAATCAATGACCGTGCGATCTTAAGCTTAGAAGCTCCAGTACTTCGCGTGACAGCTCCAGACACTGTATTTGCTTTCTCTCAAGCTGAAGGTGTTTGGCTGCCAAACTTCAAAGATGTGATTGAAACAGCTAAAAAAGTAATGAATTTTTAATTATACATTCTGAGAAAAGAAATCAGAGGGTCCCCGGAAGAATGCGTGTTTATGTTCCATGATCAGCGCGGCGCGGCTGCGTGAAAGCACTTGAACAAACATCAAATGTTTATTCTTTTGAAACCTGCAAACTGGTTTCTTTTCCATATGAAAAATAGGAGGTAATATACCGTGTCATTCGAATTTAAAATGCCGGATATCGGTGAGGGTATCCACGAAGGTGAAATTGTAAAGTGGTTTATCAAGCCAGGCGATGAAGTAAACGAAGATGATGTACTGGCTGAAATCCAGAACGATAAAGCTGTCGTTGAAATTCCTTCTCCTGTAAAAGGAAAAGTTATTGAGCTTAAAGTTGAAGAGGGAACTGTTGCTACTGTTGGACAAACTCTTATCACATTTGATGCTCCTGGTTACGAAAACCTTAAATTTAAAGGTGATGACCATGGAGATGAGCCTGCTAAAGAAGAGAAAACAGAAGCACAAGTTCAATCTACAGCTGAAGCTGGCCAAGATGTGAAAAAAGAAGAAGCTCCTAAACAAGAAACAGCAGCAGCTACAGGCGCAGGTGCACAGGATCAGGCTGAAGTCGATCCAGACCGCCGCATCATTGCAATGCCTTCTGTACGCAAATATGCACGTGAAAAAGGCGTTGAAATCCGCCAAGTATCTGGATCAGGCAAAAACGGACGCATCGGCAAAGAAGACATTGATGCATTCTTAGAAGGCGGATCTAAACCTGCTGAAACGCAAACTGAAGCTCCTCAAACAGAAGCTAAAGAAGAAAAAGCAGAGCAAAAAGCACCTGCAAAACAAGCTGTTCCAGAAGGCGACTTCCCGGAAACACGCGAAAAAATGAGCCCAATGCGCAAAGCAATCTCTAAAGCAATGGTTAACTCAAAACAAACAGCTCCACACGTAACTTTGATGGATGAAGTGGATGTGACGAAACTAGTTTCTCACAGAAAACAGTTCAAAGGTGTTGCAGCGGAGCAGGGAATTAAGTTAACATATTTACCGTACGTAGTGAAAGCTCTTACATCAGCGCTTAAAAAATATCCGGTTCTTAACACTTCTATCGATGACAAAACAGAAGAAGTTATTCAAAAGCATTACTACAACATCGGTATTGCTGCTGATACAGAAAAAGGACTTATGGTTCCAGTTGTTAAAAACGCAGAACGCAAATCAATCTTTGACATTTCTGATGAAATTAACGGCTTAGCTACTAAAGCACGCGACGGTAAACTTTCTGCTGCGGAAATGAAGGGCGCTTCTTGTACAATTACAAACATCGGCTCAGCTGGCGGACAATGGTTCACTCCAGTAATTAATCACCCAGAGGTTGCAATCCTTGGAATCGGCCGCATTGCTGAAAAAGCAATCGTAGTTGACGGTGAAATTGTTGCTGCTCCAGTGCTTGCTTTATCATTAAGCTTTGACCACCGCATGATCGATGGTGCTACAGCACAAAATGCATTAAATCACATTAAGCGTTTATTGAACGACCCACAACTTATTCTAATGGAGGCGTAATCGATGGTAGTAGGAGATTTCCCTATTGAAACAGATACTCTTGTCATTGGTGCGGGACCTGGCGGCTATGTAGCTGCCATCCGCGCTGCACAGCTTGGACAGAAAGTAACAATCGTAGAAAGAGGAAACCTTGGCGGCGTATGTTTGAACGTTGGATGTATTCCTTCTAAAGCGTTAATCGCTGCGGGTCACCGTTTTGAACATGCAAAGCATTCAGAAGACATGGGTATCATTGCAGAAAATGTAAAAGTTGATTTTACAAAAGTTCAAGAATTCAAAGCTGGCGTTGTGAAAAAGCTTGTCGGCGGAGTTGAAGGACTTCTTAAAGGAAACAAAGTTGAAATCGTTCGCGGCGAAGCTTATTTTGTTGACAGTGAATCTATTAAAGTTATGGATGACAATTCATCTCAAACTTATAAATTCAAAAATGCAATCATCGCTACAGGTTCACGCCCGATTGAAATTCCAGGATTCAAATATTCTAAACGCGTTTTAGATTCAACTGGCGCGCTAAGCTTAAATGAAATCCCTAAGAAAATTGTTGTAATTGGTGCAGGATACATCGGCACTGAGCTTGGAACAGCATATGCTAACTTCGGTTCTGAAGTAGTTTTCATTGAAGCAATGGATGAGATCTTAATGGGCTTTGAAAAGCAAATGAGCTCACTTGTAAAACGCAACCTTAAGAAAAAGGGCAACGTTGAAATCCATACAAAAGCTAAAGCTAAATCTGTTGAAGAAACAGAAAACGGCGTAAAGGTAACATTTGAAGTAAAAGGCGAAGAGCAGACAGTTGAAGCTGACTACTTGTTAGTAACAGTTGGACGCCGTGCTAACACAGACGAGCTTGGCCTTGAGCAAGTTGGGGTTGAAATGTCAGACCGCGGCGTGATTAAAATTGATAAGCAGTGCCGCACAAGCGTTTCTAACATCTTTGCAATCGGTGATATCGTTGAAGGACCTCCGCTTGCACATAAAGCTTCTTATGAAGGCAAAATTGCTGCAGAGGTAATCGCCGGAGAGAATGCTGAAATTGATTACTTAGGAATTCCTGCTGTTGTATTCTCTGAGCCTGAACTTGCTTCAGTAGGCTACACAGAAGCACAAGCTAAAGAAGAAGGACTTGAGGTTGTTGCTGCTAAGTTCCCATTTGCTGCAAATGGACGTGCACTTTCTCTTAACCAAACAGACGGATTCTTAAAACTGGTTACACGTAAAGAAGACGGTCTTGTTATTGGAGCGCAAATTGCTGGTGCTGCAGCTTCTGATATGATTTCAGAGCTTAGCCTTGCAATTGAAGCCGGCATGACTGCTGAAGATATTGCGATGACAATTCATGCGCATCCAACATTGGGAGAAATCACAATGGAAGCTGCTGAAGTTGCAATCGGAAGCCCGATTCACATCGTGAAATAATGAGAGAAAAACCCCCTTAATGCTTAGCATTAAGGGGGTTTTTTGACAAAAAAAAGGCGGCTAATTATATTAGAACCACCTGACAAGCTTAACGCTGTCCGCTGCTCTTTGAAAGAGCTTTAATGACAGAATTAATAATCTCCTCTTTATTTCCTACATGCCCTTCAATTTGGAAAATCACTTGATTATCATCCACAACAACAAGAGAAGGGTATTTTTCTACATCAAACGGATAATTTTCTTCCGCACTTGAATCGATAAATTGCAAACCTTCAATTTCTTCTGGGAAATCCCGTTTTAAATCGATAAGTGCGTCATAGTAAACGGATTCCCGATATTCATCCTGTTCATCTGAGAAGAATAATAGCTTTCTTTCTTCCGGTTCAGGCTGATTATTCGCCTCAGAAGTGAAATTCAAACTGCAGGATGATAGAAGAAATACTGGAATGATGAAGGCGACAATAACCGACTTTGCCATATTGCCCACCTCTTTAAAATGAAATGGTCTAAACATACCGCTCTATTTGTGAATAAAAACAATACTTACTACCCAGTTTTATTGTGCCGTCTTGCTAAATTAATGCTATTCTATCATGTTTTCCGAATATTCCCCTGAATGTTACCTATTTGTTACATAAATGAAAAATATACAGTAGGAATGTCGCATAACCTAAATATAGGAGATAAAGCGGCTGAGTAAAAGAAGGGGAGTAACGATGAAATGGCCAATGATTATTTTTCTGCAATGTTTCATGTGGGGCGGTTATTTATTGGTGGAATGGATTTCTGAAAAAGATTCGCTGCAGGCTAAATTGATCTTGCTTGGGGTCTTTCTGTACATAGCATATATTGTAGCAGCATCTCTTTCACAATCTAAAAAAATCGCTCTATTCGTGACGGCTGCAACTGCAGCAGCGGCATTTTTATGCAAGGATGAATTCTTACTGCTCATTAGGACGTTTATTTACTAACACTGCCGCATAATCAAAAAACACTTTCCAAAACTAGTGTTTTTTGATTTTTTCTTTTATATAGGATGATTCATAGTTAGCTGGTACTTTTGTTAATTAATTCCTCTTTTTATATAGTGAAGCATTCTCCCTTATATTATACTAATAAAGGAGAATGATTGGGGGATACATAATGAAGCATTTGCTTTGCATCTTGGCTGCGGTCTGTTTACTTGCAGCGTGCAGCTCAGATCAAACCGGTAATCAAGCAGCGAAACATGAAATAGCGGACAAACAGGATGAAGGACAAAAGAGTGACAAGGCACCTGAAGAGCCTGCGCCTGAGGAAAAGGAAAAAGAAAGCGCGGAGACCGAAGCAGAACCAGAAGCTCTTCCTGAATACAAGATAAATCCGGCCAATTGGACAATTGAGCCTTTAAGTGCAAATATCAATGCAAAGACTGTCCTGATTACGATTGATGATGCACCTGATAAACACAGTCTGGAAATGGCTCATACGCTAAAAAATCTGGGCGTAAATGCGATTTTTTTCGTTAATGGCCACTTCATAGATTCAGATGAAGAAAAAAAGACACTGATAGATATTCATAATCTCGGGTTTCCGATCGGCAATCATACGATGACACATGCTAATTTGAAAGATCTTTCTCCTGAAGAGCAGCGAAACGAAATCGTTCGGCTGAATGATCTAGTAGAAGCAACAATCGGAGAAAGACCTCGTTTCTTTCGTGCTCCATTCGGAAGCAACACAGACGAAAGCCGGAAGCTTGCAAAGGAAGAAAAGATGGTCTTGATGAACTGGACATACGGTTATGATTGGGAAAAGGCGTATCAATCAAAAGATGCCCTTACAGACATTATGGTCCATTCACCGTTCCTGACAGATGGAGCGAATCTGTTAATGCATGACCGGAAATGGACAAACGAAGCATTAAAGGGGATTGTAGAAGGATTAAGAGCCAAGGGATATGAAATAGCTGATCCCCATTCAATCGGAAAAATCTCATGAAAAAGCGGTCCTGTAAGGATCGCTTTCATCTTTTATAATAGTACATCTTTCTGCCATTAAATAAGGTTAGTTCGCCTTTAAGTTTTTTTGCAAGGAACTTTGAAAACTCATTTGCTTTATTCTTGTCTCCGTATTTTGAATCAGAGGGGAGGGTGATTTGAAGAAAAGAAGGCTGTTCCTCACCGGCTGAACTGACTCCGACATACATTTTGGAATATCCTCGTTCTTCTGACGATAAGGTAAGATATCCATTCGCTTGTTTACATTCATAAGGGAAAGCAGAGCTTTCATAAGCGAAGTTTAATTGCTCTCCTGTTTTGCTCGTAATGTCCTTGTAGTAGTGAAAAAGCTCTTCTACTTCATCAACCGTTATATACTGTTTAATGGATCCGCCGACTAATTTAATAAATGCGTGAGAGGCCATCCTGTCAACTCCTAATTTTTCTGACTGATTAAATTAAATTTTACAAATATTTAAACAATCTGACAAGATAAAGGTGAAATAATTGTGCTGAGGCATAATGTAGGGTATAATTAATCTGAATAATCAGATAATAAAATAGAAGGAGGCCATCATGAATGCATTAGAGAAGTTTTATGATGATACCGAGCAGGCTAACGTAAGGTATGTGGGATTTGCTTCAAGTGACCGGAGGTATGATTTGGCCATAGTTTACTCAAGCATGTTTTTTGGGAAACCTCTCGTCATATGTCTCCAAACCGGTAAAGCAGCACTCCTTGACTCGTCTGATATCGAAGACCTCGAACTCCTCAAGCACACATTTCGCACTGAAACCCTGCAGCAGGCATCAGAACTCTCTGATTTCTTCAAAGAAGTGATCCCAGACGTCCAATTGACCACCGAATATGAATAAGAAAAACTGGCGTATTTCAGCCAGTTTTTTTCTATGCTTATAGTAAAAGAAAGATAAATATATTGATAGAAAATAGATAAATGTGTTATACAATTTAGGCTTGACGAATTAAATGTGTTATATTATTATAGAGTTACAAAGCATTAAGCGCTTTCAATAATTTCAAAAGCGCTAATCTATTCAAAAAAGGGGTATGGAAATGGGAACAATCGTATGTCAAACATGCAATGGTACTATCGATCATTTTGAGGACGAAAAGGTCAGTGTTTTGTATGGGAAGTGCACAAGCTGCGATTGCCAAGTACTCGAGAGAGAAATTACAGTTATTCAAGGGGTTTAAATAGAAGATAGATGAAAGCATGCGGGATTTCCTGCATGCTTTTATTTTTTAGATGATTTCTGTTTGTTTGGTAAAATTAGGTTTTAATCATTAGGAGGAAATTAGCAGAACGCGCACAAATTCATTTTTTGAACGCGTACACATACTGGATGAGCTCGCAGAAACTAATTTTGAGTGAATAAATGTATATTCCCTATAAAATGGTAAGGAATTCTGATTATTGGTTTTATGTGTTGCGTCATAACATAGTTTGATGCACTTAATATCGTGATCAGCCTAATTTGTTGCGTCATAACATAGTTTGATGCACTTATTATCGAGATTGGCCTAATTTGTTGTATCATCACTTAGTTTGATGCACTTAATATCGTAATCAGCCTAATTTGTTGCGTCATAACTTAGTTTGATGCACTTATTATCGAGATTGGCCTAATTTGTTGTATCATAACTTAGTTTGATGCACTTATTATCGTGATCAGCCTAATTTGTTGCGTCATAACTTAGTTTGATGCACTTACTATCGTGATCAGCATAATTTGTTGCGTCATAACTTAGTTTGATGCACTTATTATCGTGATTGGCCTAATTTGTTGTATCATAACTTAATTTGATGCACTTATTATCGTGAACGGCCTTATTTGTTGCGTCATAACTTAGTTTGATGCACTTACTATCGTGATTGGCCTAATTTGATGTGTTATAACTTAGTTTGATGCACTTATTATCGTGAACGGCCTTATTTATTTGTCAAAATCTGACGTTGATCGCTGCCTGTTGGAAGTTGAATACGTTACAGACTCAACAAATCATGCGCAAAAAAAGACGATTCATAAATGAATCGTCTTTTACTATTATCTGATTGCTTTATGCTCTTTTATCACTCTCAAATAATTAAGCTCAGGATCTTCTGGTCCTTGTACAGGGAGACCAACTTCCAGGTTCTTGCGCACATATGCAAGATTTTCTTCAGATATGATTTCTCCAGGGATGAAAATTGGAATTCCTGGGGGATAAACCATGATAAACTCGGCAATGATGCGTCCTGCCGATTCACTGAAAGGGACAATTTCTGTTTCTGCGTAAAAAGCATCGCGAGGTGTCAGTGCTAAAACAGGAATATCAGGCAGCATGACAGTCGGTTTTACCAAGTCTGCAGATGCATTCATAAATTCTGAAGACAGAGCCTGCAGCGCTTCAACTAAAATGCCTGTTTCTCTTTCAGAATCCCCTGGTGTAATGATGCAAAGAATGTTATATAAATCTGACATTTCAACTTCAATATTATAGTTTTCGCGCAGCCATTTTTCAACATCATAGCCATTTAAGCCGAGCTCTTTGATGGAAATGATCAGCTTAGTCGGATCGTAATCATATGCCGCTTTGGTGCCGACAATCTCCTCGCCGATGCACTCGATTTTATCTATCTCATTAATCTTTCTGCGTGTATCCTCTGCAAGGTGGATTGCCCGTTCGACGAGCTCGCGGCCTTCTGTTGCCAAACGTTTTCTTGCCACATCAAGCGATGCTAAAAGCAGATATGATGTAGAAGTTGTTGTCAGCATGCTTAAGATGGTTTGAACTCTTTGAACAGATACCAATCCTTCGCGGACGTTTAACACAGAGCTTTGTGTCATTGATCCGCCCAGCTTATGAACACTTGTTGCCGCCATGTCTGCACCTGCCTGCATGGCTGACATTGGGAGGTCCTCATGAAAATGTATATGAACCCCATGAGCCTCATCGACAAGAACAGGGACCTTGTACGAATGGGCAATTTCAACGATTTTTTTTAAATCAGCCGAAACTCCGAAATAAGTAGGGTTGATGACAAGCAGTCCTTTTGCATCTGGGTGCTGCTCAAGAGCATGTTCAACAGATTCAGTTGTAATGCCGTGTGAAATGCCAAGCTCTTTATCAATTTCAGGGTGAATAAAGATTGGAGTAGCTCCCGAGAAAACGACCGCGGACATAACCGACTTATGAACATTGCGGGGAACAAGGATTTTATCTCCAGGTCCGCAAACAGCCATCACCATTGTCATGATAGCCCCGCTTGTTCCCTGTACAGAGAAGAAAGTATAATCTGCACCAAATGCTTCAGCTGCCAAGTCTTGAGCTTTTTTGATCATTCCTTTTGGAGAGTGAAGATCATCCAAAGGTCCGATGTTGATTAAATCTATGGAAAGAGCAGGGTCCCCGATAAACGAGCGGAATTCAGGATCAATTCCTGCACCTTTTTTATGTCCTGGGATATGGAATTGAACAGGATCTTTTTTTGCATGCTCTTTTAATCCTGTAAATAAGGGTGTTTCATATTGCGACAATTTGTATTCCCACCTTCTTTAATAAAAAATAGCATCTATTTTCATCATTTCATTTTAGTTATTTACACATAAAACAAGTGAATTATATCACTTTCTAAATAGATTGAAAAGGAATTTTTCAAAAGGGGAAAACCGTGCAAAATAATTAATTTGGCAGAATTTTTAGAATAATAGTTGTTTTTTTTGCCAGTTACATATTATGATAGAAGTAGCTTCACATACCAACCGGTTAGTAAGTTATTAGAAAGGGTGATCTAGTTGAACTTTACTTACTCAGATAAAGTGATTGTCTTACAAAAACAAGTAACATCTTTTATGGAAGAATTCGTTTATCCAAATGAAAAAAAGTATGAAGAACAATTGAATGCGCAGGAATCCAGGTGGTCTGAAGTTCCGCCCATTATGGAAGAGCTGAAAATTAAGGCTAAAGAAAGAGGTTTATGGAATTTATTTTTGCCTGAAAGCGAGCACGGGGCAGGACTTACAAATTTGGAATATGCACCGCTATGTGAAATTATGGGACGCTCATTGCTTGCACCTGAAGTGTTTAACTGTGCAGCGCCTGATACAGGAAACATGGAGGTCCTCGTGCGATACGGCACAGATGAACAAAAAGAGAAATGGCTGAAGCCTCTTCTTGCAGGGGAAATTCGTTCATGCTTTTCCATGACTGAGCCAGATGTTGCGTCAGCAGATGCGACGAATATTGGAGCAAGCATCATCCGTGATGGGGATGAGTATGTCATTAACGGAAGAAAATGGTGGTCTTCAGGAGCCGGCGACCCACGCTGCAAGATTGCCATTGTGATGGGCAAATCTGATTTTCAGGCACCAAAATATGAACAGCAGTCGATGATTTTAGTGCCGCTTGATGCTGAAGGCGTCAAAATTGAAAGAGTTCTGCCTGTTTTCGGCTACGATCACGCACCGCACGGTCATGCTGAAATCACTTTTGATAACGTAAGGGTGCCGTCTTCAAATATGCTCCTCGGAGAAGGAAGAGGATTTGAAATTGCCCAGGGCCGGCTTGGACCGGGTAGGATTCATCACTGCATGAGATTAATCGGGGCTGCAGAACGTGCGCTTGAAGAATTATGTAAGCGCGTACAAACCAGAGAGGCGTTCGGCAAACCGATTTCAAGCCAGGGGGTCATCAGAGAATGGATCGCAGACTCCCGCATTGAAATTGAGCAGGCCCGCTTATTGACATTAAAAGCGGCATACATGATGGATACAGTCGGCAATAAAGCAGCCAAAACAGAAATCGCAATGATTAAAGTCATTGCTCCGAATATGGCTCTTAAAGTAATCGACCGGGCTATTCAGGCATTCGGTGCAGCTGGAGTCAGCGAGGACACACCGCTTGCTGCTCAGTGGGCAAGTGCCAGAACCCTGAGAATTGCTGACGGTCCTGATGAAGTGCATCGCGCTCAGCTGGCAAGGCTTGAGCTGAAAAAATACGATGTGAATCTTCAGACTGTATAAGGAGGGATAGTATGCACGTGAAAGAAATGTTCGATCTGACAGATAAAGTAGCTATTATAACGGGCGGGGGACGTGGACTCGGCGAGCAGATGGCTGAGGGATTTGCACAGGCAGGAGCCTCGCTTGTCCTCTGTTCCAGAAAAGCCGCGGCATGTGAAGAGGCAGCTGCCCGGTTAAGCAGGGAATATGGAGTAAAAGCTATTGCATTATCTTGTGATGTAACAAATAGTGAAGATGTAAAAAATGTTGTAAAAACAACAATCGAGGAATTTGGCAAGATTGATATATTAGTAAATAACAGCGGAGCAACATGGGGAGCTCCTGTTCAAGATATGCCGCTTGAAGCGTGGAATAAGGTGATGAATGTAAATGTTACCGGTACATTTTTGATGTCTCAGGAAGCAGGCAAACATATGATTAAGCAAAAGAGCGGGAAAATCATCAATATCGCCTCTGTTGCAGGGCTTGGCGGAACAGACCCGCGGTATATGGATACCATTGCATACAACACAAGTAAAGGCGCTGTCATCACTTTTACAAAGGACCTGGCCGTGAAATGGGGACAGCACAACATTAATGTGAATGCTATTGCACCAGGCTTTTTCCCTACTAAAATGTCACAGGTGATCATTGAAAACGGGAAAAATCATTTCCTGAATATCACACCGCTTAAACGATTTGGAACAGATCAGGATTTAAAAGGCGCTGCCCTGTTTTTGGCGGCAAGAGCTTCTGATTTTATCACAGGTGATGTTCTCGTCGTAGACGGCGGAACACATGCCATGTAAGAAAGGGGTTAGTTATATGAATCGTGATCCGGTCATCGTAGCTGCTGTCAGAACTCCAATTGGGAGACAGGGCGGTGCACTTTCATCAATGGAAGCCAGTGAATTTGGCGCCATTGTTATAAAAGAGGCAATGAACAGAGCAAAGGTATCAGCAGACATGATCGATGATGTCATTTTTGGAAATGTTCTCTCAGGCGGAGGGAATATTGCAAGATTAACAGCCTTGTCCACAGGACTATCACTGGATATACCGGGGCTGACAGTTGACCGTCAATGCGGCTCAGGCATCAATGCTGTCAATCTTGCAGCGCAGGCGATCAAAGCGGGCGACGGAGACGTTTATATTGCAGGCGGCACGGAAAGTATGTCTCTTGCTCCCTATTTAATGGAGAAACCGAAAAAACCATTCAGTCCGGCACCGCCGAGATTTAAGTCAGCTGTGCTGTCGCCAAAAGAAATCGGCAATCCTCCTATGGGAATTACAGCTGAGAATCTGGTTTCCAAATATGAGATCAGCCGCGCGGAACAAGATGAATATGCTCTCCGCAGCCAGCAGAGAATGGCAGCAGCTGTATCAGAAGGAAGATTTGACGAGCAGATTGTTCCTGTAGAAATACGTCAGCGAAAAGGAGACCCTTTCTTTTTCAAAGCAGATGAACATCCCCGTCCGAATACAACGCTCGAAGGTTTAAAAGCATTGGGTCCTGCTTTTAAAGAAGGCGGCACTGTTACTGCCGGCAGCAGTTCTGGACTGAATGATGCTGCATCAGCAGTAGTTGTCATGTCCCGGGAAAAAGCTTTGGAACTTGGTTTGACGCCGCTATGCACAGTAAAGCAGTATGCAGTTGCAGGTGTCGATCCGAATATTATGGGAATCGGTCCTGTTCCAGCAGTGAAAAAAGTACTTGAGAGAGCAAATTTATCACTGGCAGACATGGACATCGTCGAACTGAATGAAGCCTTTGCGGCACAGGTCTTAGCATGCGACCGGGAACTGGATTTTGATCACAGCAAGCTGAACGTAAACGGGGGCGCAATTGCTCACGGCCATCCGCTTGGGGCAACAGGTGCCATTTTGATGACAAAGGCCATCTATGAGCTGAAGCGATCTGGGGGACGCTATGCCCTGATCACAGCGTGTATAGGAGGCGGTCAGGGAATTGCGACAATCATAGAAAGAGAGACTGATTAATGAGACTTGCAGGAAAGGTTGCTGTCATTACAGGTGGAGCAGGCGGCATAGGCAAAGCAACTGCGATGCTGTTTGCAGATCAGGGAGCGAAAGTAGTAATCGGCGATTACAACAGTGAAGCTGGAGAAAAAGCGGCTCATGAAATCAGAGAGAAAAACCTGCCATGCCTTTTTGTTAAAACGGATGTGACAAACTCTGATGATGTCCAGGCATTAATGAAAACAGCTGTAAATGAATATGGCGCACTTGATGTTCTTTTTAACAATGCAGGTGTATCGAACCAGAGCGTAAAAATTGGCGAAATGGATACAGATGAATGGGACCGGGTCGTGGACATCAATCTTAAAGGTGTTTTCTTGGGGATCAAACATGCCGTTCCATTCATGATACAGAGCGGCGGAGGCTCAATTATTAATACTTCCAGTGTGCTTGGAATGAAAGGGAAAAAGCGGATGGGTCCATATAATGCATCAAAAGCGGGTGTTATTGCTCTGACAAAGAACGCCGCTCTTGATTATGGAAAGGAAAACATCCGTGTAAACGCGATTGCACCAGGAGTGATTGATACGTCCATTATTGATGAATGGCGCAAAGATGAAAGAAGATGGGAGATCTATTCGAAATCGAATGCTCTTGCAAGAATCGGGCAGCCTGATGAAATCGCAAAGGCCGTCCTGTTTCTGGCAAGTGATGATGCTTCTTATGTGACGGCAGCCACGCTGCTTGTAGATGGCGGCACGATTACCTTTTAATCATTGGCCCTCTTTGGTGAATGCAGATAAAAAAAACAGCAAATTCTCA
The DNA here is from genome assembly GCF_019933155.2 of Metabacillus dongyingensis. Classification (NCBI taxonomy): domain Bacteria; kingdom Bacillati; phylum Bacillota; class Bacilli; order Caryophanales; family Bacillaceae; genus Metabacillus; species Metabacillus dongyingensis. The sequence goes on from NZ_CP082944.1 coordinate 2,029,878, forward strand.
GAAAAGAGCCTAACCATAAAGGAGGAACCTGCAATTGGATAAATGGCTTGCAACGTACCCGGGGCACGTTCATCATGATTTTGACATACCTTACATCTCCATTCCGCAAATGTTTGAGGAAACCGTACATAAGTATGGTGAAAAAGAGGCCATTTCATTTTACGGGAAATCTATTTCTTATCATCAAGCTGCCGGAATGGTCATTGCCTTCGCATCTGCCCTTCAGAAAAAAGGAATTCGGAAAGGCGACAGAGTGGCGATTATGCTTCCGAATTGCCCGCAGTATGTTGTCGCCTACTACGGTGCATTAAAAGCAGGTGCGATTATTACTCAGGTAAACCCGATGCTTGTCGAACGTGAGCTCGATTATATTCTCAATGATTCAGGGGCTGAAACCATCGTTGTTTTTGATGCGCTTTATCCAAGAGTAAAAGCGGTTAAAAGAAGTACAAACTTAAAGCAAGTCATAACAGTGAGCCTCCATGAAGAAATCATGCCTGATGCAGATGACCATACGTTTCAGCAGTTTCTGGGCATGGGGACCGGGGAAGTGTTGCCTGTGCAGATTGAGCCAGAGCATGATATTGCCGTCCTTCAATACACAGGCGGAACAACGGGCCGCTCCAAAGGGGCAATGCTCACACACCGCAATTTAATGGCAAACATTTATCAATCGTATGAATTCTTTAAGAATGAAGTGCAGTCTGGGGCAGAGCGCTGTTTAACCGTTATTCCGCTATTTCATGTGTTTGGGATGACATCCTGCATGAACTTAACGGTTCTTCGCGGCAACTCGATGATCATGCTGCCCCGTTTTGACCTTGAAGAAGTCATGCAGACGATAAAACGTGAACAGCCTACTATTTTTCCGGGAGTTCCGACCATGTATGTGGCGATCACGAACCACCCGAGGGCAGAAGAATACGGAATCAGCAGCATCCGGATCTGCAATAGCGGCAGCGCACCAATGCCGGTAGAGCTGTTAAATGAATTTGAACGGAAAACAGGAGCAAAGATACTGGAAGGATACGGTTTATCCGAAGCGGCGCCGACGACGCACTGCAATCCTCCTTTTGGAGAGCGGAAACCGGGGAGTGTAGGAATCGGTGTTCCGGGAACAGCTTATAAAATTGTTGATGTAGCAACAGGAAAAGAAGAGGTTCCTGCAGGGACTCTCGGGGAAGTGATAATAAAAGGCCCCCAGGTGATGAAAGGTTACTGGAATATGCCTGAGGAAACAGCAAATACAATTCGTGACGGCTGGCTCTATACCGGTGATATTGCAAAGGTGGACAAGGAAGGATATTTATATATTGCCGACCGCAAAAAGGATATGATCATTGCCAGCGGATACAATGTTTATCCGAGAGATATCGAAGAGGTTTTATACGAACATGAAGCAATCCAGGAAGCAGTTGTCATAGGCGTGCCGGATCCTTACCGCGGGGAGACGGTTAAGGCCTTTGCTGTATTAAAATCAGGGAAAAGTGCAACAGCAGACGAAATCATTTCATTTTGCCGAAGCCAATTGGCATCTTATAAAGTGCCTGCCATCATCGAGTTCCGGGATCAGCTGCCGAAAACGAGCGTCGGCAAAATATTGCGCAGGGCTCTCAGAGAAGAAGTTGTAAAAAGGTAAATCTGAAAGCAAATAATCTATGAATCTCTTAATAGGGCTTATGGTATAATCTCTTTAATCTAGGCAAGAGAGGATTAGGCATAATGAAAGAAAAAATCATACAGCAAAGCATACAGCTATTCGGAGAAAAAGGATTTAAAGAAACATCTATACAGGATATTGTTGACAGCCTGAGCGTAACTAAAGGCACCTTTTATTATTACTATAAAAGCAAAACAGAGCTGTTAATGGCGATTCACTTAAAGTACATTGACGATCTTCTCCGAAAACAGGAAGAAATCATCCAGGATGATGAAAAAATGTACAAAGATAAACTGCATGAAATTGTTTATATGCTGATTCATGACATCGAAAAAGAAGGATTAAGCGCGAAGGTCTTCTTCAGGGAAATGAGAAATTTAAGTGAAGAGGATATGGAGGAAGTAGTAGCCAAAAGAGATCTTTTCAGAGTGAAGATTCAGCAGGTTATTGAAGCGGGAATTGCTGCCGGAGAATTCCGTTCAGATCTGCAGACAGATATTGTCACATTCGGGATATTGGGCATGACGAACTGGAGTTACTTCTGGTTTGATCCGAACGGACGCGTATCTGATCATGAAGTATCGGAAATTTTTCTGAAAATGGTGCTTGAAGGACTAAATATCTAAAGGGATTTTCGGGTGACCGGGAATTTCTTCGCCTGAAACATACCGACTGGTTAGTAGTCGTAAGGGGAGGATAATCATGAAAAAAGAGGACATTCAGCAAATTTCGGTCATTGGAGCAGGGCAAATGGGACATCAAATTGCTATGCTGTGCGCGCTTGGCGGCTTTGAAACCATCCTGCAGGATGTTCAGGAAACCGCTTTAGAAAAAGCCGAGTCGACCTTGCATTCCATCATGGATAAATGGGTGAAAAAATCCAAGCTGACAGAAGAAGCGAAACAGGCTGCTTTTGCAAGATTGAAATTCACATCTTCACTTGAGCGGGCAGCAAGTCATGCAGATTTTATTATTGAAGCTGTGGTAGAGAAACTGGATGTGAAGAGGGAACTCTTTGCAAGGCTTGATCAGCTTGCGAAGCCTCATGCTATTTTGGCTTCTAACAGCTCAACGATTGTCAATTCTCTGATCGCATCAGCGACAAATCGGGAAGACAAAGTCGTGAACATGCATTTCTTTTTCCCACCGCTTGTCATGGATTGTGTAGAGGTTGTTATGAGTGATCAGACCTCAAGGGAAACGGCCGATTTAACAATGGAAGTCTGCAAAACAATCAACCGCACTGCTGTACTATTGAAGAAAGAAATTTCAGGATTTATTGCCAATCGCATTTTAGGAGCACTCCAAAGGGAAGCGGTTTTCCTATATGAAGAGGGATATGCAAGCTATGAAGATATTGACATTATTTGCCGCAAAGCCTTAAACCATCCAATCGGTCCGTTTGAATTAATGGACTTATCCGGCATAGATGTAGGGTATTACGTTATGCAGCAGCGGTTCGCAGAGTCGGGAGATCCTGCAGATAAACCATTTGCATGCATTGAACAAAAGGTAAGAGAAGGAAACCTTGGCCGAAAAACAGGCAAGGGCTGGTACACATATCAAAAAGAAGAGGTGAGAAAATGACAGAGCGTGCCGTTTCATATAAAAAAAAGGGTGCTGTTGCCATCGTAACGATCGATAATCCTCCGCTTAACGTCATGAACCAGCAGGTCACAAGGGAGCTGAAAGAAGCCTTTGCAGCTCTTAAAGAAGACAATGAGACCGTTGCTGTGATCCTGACGGGGGCTGGAGACAGGGCGTTTATGGCCGGAGCGGACATTAAAGAATTTCCTAATTTGATCGGCAGAAAAGGAATTAAAGCCGATTTTCTTGAGGGGCATGCTTTTTTAAATGAAATCGATCAGTTTCCAAAGCCGACAATTGCCGTTTTGAACGGGCTTACTTTTGGCGGAGGCTGTGAACTCGCTTTAACATGCGATCTCCGCATTGCTGAGGAACATGCTCAGGTCGGACTTCCGGAAATTAAGCTTGGATTGTTCCCGGGGGGAGGAGGCACACAAAGACTTCCTCGCACAGTTGGAGATGCCAAAGCGAAAGAGCTGATGTTTACTGGCGATCCGATTGATGCAGCAGAAGCCAAAAACATAGGGCTTGTGTCTTATGTTGTTCCTAAAGGGGAAGGGCTCCAAAAAGCGCTGGAACTTGCAGGCCGTATGACTCGCCATTCACTTCCTGCCCTTTCTAAGATTAAAAAAGCGGTTGATCAGGGACTGAGCACCTCACTTGAAGAAGGGCTTGACCTTGAAGCGGAGCTGTTTGAAGAAGTGTTTCAGACAGAAGATATCAAAGAGGGAGTACAGGCATTTATTGAAAAAAGAAAGCCTGCTTTCAGCCATAAATAAAGGGATGTGGGCTCTATGCATGAAGCACGGATGAGAGTAAGGTTTTGCGAAACAGATGCGCTCGGACATGTGAACAATACTAGTTACTTTATTTATCTGGAAGATGCACGCGTTCAGTTTTTCGAAGCATTGGGCTATTCCATGTCTTCCGGAGACTGGCCGTTTATCCTTGCAAGAGCGACATGCGATTTTCGCGGTCAGGCTTATTTTAACGAGCATTTGATCATTAAAACCTCCGTTCGGAAAATCGGTTTAAAAAGCTTTACCGTTCTTCATGAAATAACAGAGCAGGAGACCGGAAGACTGATCGCTGAAGGGGAGGCAGTTATTGTCACATTTAACTTTAAGACGCAGGCCACAGAAGTCATGCCGGAGCATCTTAAAGAACAGCTGAAGAGAATTGCTGCAGAAATAAAAATCTGAATCTTCAAACTAAAGAGGTGATTCGATGTCTCAAATCATTCCAGTCCGCACAGGGGAAGAGTTGCATGCAGAGGTTCTTGAGAACTGCTTAAGAACGGAAATTCATGATATCCCCTTAGGTTCTCTGCAAATTGATCAATTTGGCACAGGCGCTTCAAATTTAACGTACGCTTTGAAAATAGGGGATTGGGAAGGGGTATTGAGGAGGCCGCCTCTTGGTCCTGTTGCCCCTAAAGCTCATGATATGGAAAGAGAGTATACCATTTTGAAAGACTTGCATCCTCTTTTTCCACTGGCACCCAAGCCCTATTTTTTCAGCAGCAATGAGTCCATTGCAGGCAGTCCGTTTTTCGTCATGGAAAGACGCCACGGTGTTCTGGTGGATACAGAGCTTCCAGAAGGAATGGAGGCATCACAAGAACTTGGCCATTCAATGTCCGAGCTAATGGTGGATACGCTGGTCAGCCTACATGAAGTCCCTTATAAAGGAACAGCGATTGAAAGACTGAGCAAGCCTGATGGATTTATGGAGCGCCAGGTGCACGGCTGGATTGGCCGCTATCACAGGGCAAAAACAGATGACATTCGCGAAGTGGAACTGCTGACAAAATGGCTGGAAGAAAAGCTGCCGTCATCACCCGAACCTACTGTCATTCACTATGATTTCAAACTGAATAATTCCTTGTTTTCAAGTGACTTGAAAAAGATGACAGGTTTGTTTGACTGGGAGATGACCACGATTGGCGATCCCCTCGCAGATCTAGGGGCCGCCATGAGCTACTGGATGGAGGAAGAGGATCCTGAACCGCTGAAAAAAGGAATGGGCAAGCCATCAATCACAACAAATGGCACCTTCTATTCAAGAAAGCAGTTTATTGAAAGCTATGCGAGAAAAAGCGGAAGAGATGTCACAAATATTCATTATTACACGACGTTTGCCACGTTTAAGCTGGCTGTCATTTGCCAGCAAATTTACTACCGGTATAAAAAAGGGCAGACAAATGACCAGCGCTTTGCCCGGTTTGGTCCGTTTACAGAAACTCTGATCCAGCATGCCCTGCGCCTGGCACAGAAGGACTGACTATGGGGAAAATACATGTTGTGACAAGGAAAGAAGAAATTGATGAAGTCAAAATGGATAACAAAATAGCGGTTGTGTTTGATGTCCTGCTCGCAACATCCACCATTACGACTGTCCTTCATCACGGGGCCGTTTCCGTTATCCCGGTGCTGGACGGCAATCAGGCAAGGGACCGTGCAGCAGGGATGAACAAGGATGAATACATTCTGGTTGGCGAATACGAAGGCAGGACAATTGAGGGATTTCTTGATCCGAATCCTTCCGCTCTAAAAGACACTGCAGCAGGAAAAAAGGTTATTTTATCCACAACAAACGGGACAGTTGCCGTTCATAAAAGCAGCCCGGCAAAAAAAGTCTATGCTTGTTCTCTATTAAACTCAAAAGCTATTGCTGATGCTCTTTCAGCTTCACATGAAGATGAAACAATCATCATCGTTTGCTCTGGTTCATCCGGCCAGTTCAGCCTGGAAGACTTCTATGGAGCAGGGTATTTAATTCATCAGCTGACAGCTCAGGAAGGCTGGAGCCTCAGTGATTCTGCCTTGACGGCAAAATTATTTTACGAAGGCACCATACAGGAGCCAGCTACGGTTCTTGGCCAGTCAAGAGTAGGAAAGATGCTTGAAGAGTATGGATTTAGAGAAGAAATCACCTTTATCAGCAATCAAGATTGTTTCAGCACAGTACCAGTACTGATAGGGGATGAACTGGTTGATTTCAATCGGATAAAGGTAAGTTCCAATTGAAAGGATGGGTGCGCATGAGATTTCAGCATCAAGTGGCCGTTGTAACTGGAGCCGGAAGCGGCATTGGGTTTGAAACGGCCAAACGATTCATTGCAGAAGGAGCAAAAGTCATTCTTGTCGGCAGAAATGAGGAAAAGCTGACAGCAGCGGCTAATCAGCTGAACATTGCTGAAACAGCGGCTTTCCCATTCTCTGCGGATGTGACGAAGGAAGAGGATATCAGCGCTCTGCTGGCATATGTAAAAGAGGAGTTTGGAGATCTGCATATTCTTGTCAACAATGCAGGCGGCTCCGTACATTCAAGAATCATGGAAACAACTGTTGAACAATGGGATTTTGTTCAGAGTGTCAATTTAAAAAGTGTCTTCCTTGCCTCAAAAGCACTGGGCGGCTATATGACAGAGAGAAGCACTGTTCAGAGGGGGAACAGAGCGATTGTCAATGTTGCTTCCCTTTCAGGACATAAAGCAGGGGCCGAAATTCCTCATTACAGCTCAGCTAAAGCAGCTGTTATCAATTTCACAAAAGCTTTAGCGTATGAGTTTGCCCCAAACGGGATCAGAGTCAATTCCGTGTCACCGGGCTTTATTGAAACCCCGCTTACTGAACCTGGTCTTCAGAACGAGAGATTCTCAGAAGCCATTAAGCGGAATACCGCATTAAAGCGCGTTGGAAAACCAGAAGAAATTGCAAACATTATTGCATTTGCCGCTTCACACGAAGCGTCATATATGACCGGTTCCGATCTGCTTGCAGACGGCGGCTGGCTGATTACATAAACCAAGGAGGAGAAAAAAGATGAGCGATTTACTGGTAGAAAAAAGCGGGAATGTACTGTTTTTAACATTGAACCGTCCTGAAAGGCTGAATGCATTCAGCGCAGACATGATTTTAGCATTAACAACTGAGCTGCACCAAGCAAAAGCAGATGACAGCATAAGGGCTGTTGTCCTAAGCGGTTCAGGCAGATCATTCAGTGCCGGCGGAGACGTGAAAACGATGGGTGAGGCTAATGGCCAGCAGGTATACGACCACATCGGACGCTTGAATGAATGCATCAAGGCGTTCAAAGACCTTGATAAGCCGATTATTGCAGCTGTACACGGATTTGCTGCTGGTGCAGCATTTAATCTTGCTCTTGCATGCGACCAAATTCTTGCAGCAGAAGACAGCAAGTTTGTGATGAGTTTTTCACAGGTAGGCCTGATCTCTGATGGAGGAGGGTTATATTTTCTTCCTCGCATCATCGGCCCTTATAAAGCGAAGCAATTGTTCTATAATGCTGAACCAATTACTGCAGCTCAGGCTGAGGAATATGGAATTGTCAACAAAGTGGTTCCATTAGAACAGCTGAAGGATGAAGCTGTTTCGTATGCCCATAAGCTTTCGCAGGGGCCTGTAAAAGCGTATGGCATGATGAAAAAAATCATCAATGCTTCTGCTGTCAGTACACTTGAAGAAATATTGGAGCAGGAACGGATTGCCCAGACACTGATGATTTCTACAGAAGATCATCAGGAAGGCATTCATGCATTTAAAGAAAAACGCAAGCCAATCTTTCAGGGGAAGTGATGATGATGAGAGCGATTCAATTAGAAGAATACGGCGGTCCAGAGGTTCTGAAAGTAGTTGAAATGGAAGTTCCGGAGCCTGCAGCAAACGAAGTTTTAATCAAAATAGAAGCAATTGGCGTTAACTATGCAGATACAGCTAGAAGGGAAGGACAATATGTCATTGATACACCTCTCCCGTTTGTTCCGGGTGCAGAGGTTGCGGGAACAGTTGAAGAAATCGGCAGTGAGGTCACCCGCTTTAAAAAAGGAGATAAAGTCGTCACACTTCTTGGTTCCAGCCGCGCAACCGGCTATGCGGAATTCACAGTGGCTGAGGAGAGAGGATTAATTCCTGTTCCAGAAGGTGTGGATGTCAAACAAGCGGTGTCACTTCCTCTTCAAGGGCTCAGTGCGTATCACATTTTAAAAACCATGGGGCGAATCGAACCGGGAGAAACTGTCCTGATTCATGCAGCTGCAGGCGGCGTAGGGACAATCGCCGTTCAGCTTGCAAAGCTGTTTGGAGCATCTATTGTCATTGCAACCGCGAGCACCCCGGAAAAAAGAAGCCTTGCTATTGAAATGGGTGCAGACGAAGCGGTCGATTATACCCAAGAAGGCTGGGAAAAGGAAGTTCTTCAGCTGACAGGAGGCAAAGGGGTGGATGTAGCACTCGAAATGGCTGGAGGCGATGTGTTCCGTAAGACATTATCCTGTATGGCGCCATTTGGCCGTCTTGTTATCTATGGAGTGGCGAGCGGTGAACAGTCGAAGCTTTACCCATCATCACTCATGGCACAAAATCTGTCAGTTATCGGATTTTTCCTTCCGCAGATCATGAGAAAGAAAGAGTTATATTTACAAAGCCTGTCAGACCTGCTTGGTTACCTTCAAAATGGAGAATTAAAGCTGACAATCGGCGGGGTCTATCCTTTGGAAAGTGCGAAGGAAGTCCATCAGATGCTGCAGGGAAGACAAACAAAAGGGAAACTTATCTTAGTTCCTTAAATAAGAAAAGCGAAATCGGCTGTTTTCCCCGGAAGGGCAGATAAAAGAATTTGTTCGCTTTCCCTTGCCATCATTGAGCAAAACTCAGTCATTTTTTCTAAATAAAATGGGGCCCGTTCGGGTATGAAACAGGCCTCATTTTTTTCCATTGCATTCTGCAAATCCTTCTACTTAATCCGCCTATATGCTGAAAAAAACACTTCTTATTCATACAGACTTCATTAATACGGACACATATGAACGTATCTATTCAACTTATTGGTCATTTTCAGATACAAAAAAAGTAAGGGGGCCCGCAATGGAACTATTACTTCAGCAATTATTTAACGGTATTACAATTGGAAGCGTTTACAGTTTGGTTGCCTTAGGTTTGACGCTCGTTTTTGGCATTCTCCACATCCCTAATTTTGCTCACGGATCCTTTTACACGATCGGAGCCTATGTAAGCCTTCTGTTTATGACCCAATATGGCATTAATTATTGGATAGCCATGTTATTGTCGATCCTCATTGTGGCTGTTTTAGGGATTCTATGCGAACAGTTTGTGTTCAAATTCTTAGGGAACGTGAACCCGATGAGAGTGATGGTTGCCGCCATTGGACTTATGCTCTTTTTCGAAGCACTGGCTCATTTAATTTGGGGCACAGATTATAAACAAATGCCAACTCCTTTTTCAGGAGTTGTGGAAATTTTCGGGTTGACCCTGACCCAGCAGCGAATCTTGATTGTTGTATCTTCAATTCTATTAATGCTTGCTCTCCATTTTTTCCTGAGAAAGACAATGACTGGCGCTTCGATTGTGGCCATGTCGCAAAATAGAGAAGGGGCGTTTTTAGTAGGTATAAATGCAAACATGGTCGCCATGCTTACATTCGCCATTGCAGCGGGTCTTGCTTCTGCAGCAGCGACGCTTGCTTCCCCTATTAATCTTGTCTTTCCAACGATGGGAAGTCTGGTTATTATGAAAGCCTTTGTCATTATTATCATCGGAGGCATGGGAAGTATTCCAGGGGCAATTGTCGGAGGCTTTCTTCTTGGATTAACGGAAAGCCTTGGCGCTACTTATTTATCAAATGATTATAAAGATATGATAGCCTTTCTGCTCTTAGTGGCGATTTTAACGATTAAGCCAACAGGATTATTTTCAAAGGGGGTGCGCACATGAAGATTCAAAGACTTGCGCTGCTGGGTATCCTGCTGGTTACTGTCTTGTTCCCGCTGATGTCTCAAAATCACTATCACAAGCAAATTATCATTCTCGTTATGATTTGGTCGATAGCGGTTTACGGATTAAATATCATCTCTGGATTTACAGGGCAGCTTTCACTTGCACACGCCGGTTTTTTTGCATGCGGGGCATATACTCTCGGCATATTGACGTCGACCTTTCAAATAAATTTCTGGCTGGCTTTTCTTGCTGCTCTGGCCGTTACAGTAGTTTTAAGCTTATTAATTGGTTTGATTGCGCTTAGAACAAGACATCACTTTTTTGCAATTTATACGATGTGTGTCGGTTTCATTATTTATTTGACCATTGATAAATGGGATGAGGTGACAGGGGGAGTCAGAGGTCTGATCGGTATTCCTGTTCCGTCTCCAATCGGACCGATCACGTTTGAAACAATTGAATCTCAATATTACTTCATTCTGTTTTTCCTGCTTGGAACTATCTTTGTTGTTAAAAGAATAAAAGATTCTCTTTTTGGAAGAACACTTCAAGCGATTCGCGGGAGTGAAGATCTTTCAAAAACAATCGGAATCAATATTATGAAAAATCAGCTGCTGTCATTTGTGCTGTCTGCCTTTTTTGCAGGGCTTGCCGGTGTTCTTTATGCAGGTTTTATCCGTTTTCTCGGCCCGGACATTTCAGCGATCACGGTGACGTTTGAAATGCTGATGTATTTGCTTGTCGGAGGGATCGGAACAATGACGGGGCCGATTCTGGGCACATTTTTAATTGTTTCTGTCACACAATCTCTTCAATTTTTAGAAGAGTACAGAATGCTGATTTTCGGGCCGATTGTTGTGCTGATCATGCTTTTCTATCCTAAAGGGCTGGTCGGCAGTTATTATTCTGTAAAAGCGCATCTTTATAACCGCAGGACAGCACAGGTAAAAGAGAAAGTGAAGGAGGCAGGCTGATGCTGATCGAGATTAATCAATTGACTAAATCCTTTGGCGGTCTAACGGCAGTGAATCACGTTGATCTTGCGATTGAACAAGGTAAGATTACCGCCATTATCGGTCCAAATGGCGCAGGGAAATCCACATTTCTGAACTTGATCAGCGGCTTTCATTCCCCTACGTCAGGAAGCATTCATTTTGAAGGAAAAGATGTGACCAGAGCCAAACCCGCAAAAATGGCGAAGCTTGGAATCGGCAGAACGTTTCAAACGACGAATTTATTTTCAGATTCAACGGTTATTGATAACGTTTTGATCGGCTACCGCCTCCGTACGAAAGCGCATCTGTTCGATGGCATTTTTAACAGCAGGAGAGAGAAATCAGAACAAAAAGCGTGTTATGACAAAGCGATGGAAGCTCTTTCTTTCTGCGGAATTGAACATTTGGCGGGAGAGGTAGCATCCTCTATTACCCAAGAATCGCAAAAGAGGGTTGCCATTGCTCTGGCGCTTGCCACTGAACCGAAGATCGTGCTGCTGGATGAGCCGGCAGCAGGTGTGAACCCTGATGAGACGGATGGATTGTCAGAACTCATTCTTAAGCTGAAAAACCACGGCTATACCGTCTGTTTCATCGAACACAAGATGAAGATGGTCATGAGTCTCGCTGATAAAGTCATGGTCCTGAATCACGGAAAAAAAATTGCTGAGGGTCTGCCGCGGGATATTCAGTCGGATCCTAATGTCATTGAAGCCTATTTAGGAGGACATGCCTATGCTGAAGCTGCAACATATTGATGTTTATTACGGCCGCTATCAGGCGCTTAAAAATGTTTCAATGGAGATTGGACAAGGCGAGCTGGTCACGATCCTTGGTGCAAATGGAGCAGGGAAAAGCACTTTATTCAATACAATCTCAGGACTGAATAAAGTTTCAGGAGGACAAATCATATTTGATGAAGCAGAAATCCAGAACAAACCTCCCCATAAGCTGGTCAGATCCGGAATCGTCCAGTGTGCGGAGGGAAGAAAGCTGTTTTCTGAAATGTCCGTTTATGAAAACTTAAAAATGGGAAGCTACAGTCACCGCAAGGAAAGAGAGATGGTCAAACAGCGGCTGGATGAAATTTATGCACTCTTCCCGATTTTGTTTGACAAAAGAAAAGATGCAGCAGGCTCTTTAAGCGGGGGACAGCAGCAGATGCTTGCGATCGGACGGGCACTCATGTCCCATCCGAAAATCCTTCTTCTTGATGAACCATCGCTTGGACTTGCACCGCTTATCGTTGACCAAATGTTCAAAGTCATAGAGGAAATCCATAAAAACGGCACCACCATAATGCTTGCGGAACAAAATGCGCATGCGGCTCTCTCCATCTCTTCAAGAGGATATGTCATGGAAAGCGGACAGCTTGTAATGGAAGGCTCAAGAGATGAACTGTTTGATAACGAAGAGATTAAGCGTGCTTACATAGGCGCATGATCATAGCCTTCAGTCTGAAGAAGGCAAACAAAAAAATAGGGGGAATCAATGTGATATCGCTGAAAAAAATGGGTCTTGTTCTTGGATTGTCTATTTCTTTATTCGGACTCACAGCCTGCAATTCAAGTGAATCGTCAACTGCTTCGGGAGAATCAGGTTCAAAAGACGGAACAGTCAATATCGGTTTTAGCGGTCCTCTTTCAGGCCCTGCGGCGTTTTACGGGGAAAATACATTAAGAGGTTTAACGATGGCTGCAGATGAAATTAATAAAGATGGTTTTGAAGTAGACGGGAAAAAATACAAAGTAAAAATAGTTTCCCTTGATGACAAATATCTCCCGAATGAAACAGGTACAAACGCACGGAGACTTGTGCAGGAAAACAAGACTCCAATCGTTTTCGTTCCGCACAGCGGAGGGGTTTTCGCAACACAAGTATTTAATGAACAGGAAAATTTCATTATCGGCGCCTATACGAGTGAGCCTAAAATTCAGGAACAGGGAAATAAGCTGACCTTGAGCATTCCTCCGGCTTATGATGCCTATCCAGAGCCGTTTGCAGACTATCAAATGGAGCGTTTTGGGAAGAAGCTTGCTTTAATACCCACAGCTACTCAATACGGAAAAGATTGGACCGATACCATTAAGCCTGTTTGGGAAAAAAAAGGCGGGGAAATCGTGTTTGACGGCTCAGTCGATTTCAGCAAAGAAACAGACTTCTTCACAATCATGACAAATGCCTTAAAAGAAAAGCCAGACGTTCTATTTGTCGGCGGGCCATCTCAGCCAACGGCTCTTCTAATCAAGCAGGCAAGAGAGCTTGGTTTTAAAGGGGGAATTATGGTGATGGATCAGGCGAAATTTGAAGAAATGGAGCCGGTGTTAGGCGGATATGAGATGCTGGAAGGTGCGATTGGGACGCTTCCAATTAAAGAAAGTGACGCATCTGGCGGACAGGCATTTGTTGATAAATATGCAGAAGTGAGTGACGGGATTCCTACTGCAGAGAGTGCGTTTAACTATCAGGCTCTGCATGCAGCTGTAAAAGCCATGCAGGCTGCAGGAACAGTCTCAGATCCGGCTAAAATCATGGAAAACATGGAAGAAGGAATTAAAAACCTAGAAGGCGAGCAGATGGTCTGGCATTTAACAGGCATTGAAAACAATGGATTTGACTGGAAAACTTCTATTTATGCCGTAGAAGATGGAAAGCTTGTCAATATCAAAAAATAATAGCTGGAGTTTCCCGGTTATCTTTCGGGAAACTCTATTTCATTACCGCGATCAGAATTTTCGAAAATATTTTAATTAGAAAAAGGTATTTATCAGAAAAGTTAGAAATTACTTGTAAGCGTTACCAATAAAGAGAAGAGGTGTGATAACGATGATTCAAACTCATTTTGAACATTGGCCGGTAAGAGTGCCGTATACGTTAACAGTTCCTGAAACGACGCTTTATGACAATCTGGAAATTTCGGCGAGGAGATACCCTGAAAAAACAGCGATTTATTATTATGGTGCAGAAATTACATACAGGCAGCTACTGCGTGAAGTTGATGCGCTCGCAGGGTTCCTGGAAAAGAAATTATCCGTCACGCGTGGTGAAAAAGTTTTGTTGTTCGTTCAAAATTCCCCTCAGTTTGTCATCGGTTATTATGCCATTCTTAGAGCGGGAGGGGTTGTTGTTCCGATTAATCCGATGAATACGGCAGAGGAGCTAAGGTTTTATATTCATGATTGTCAGATGAAGACAGGTATTATCGGACAGGAGCTATACGAAAGGATACAGCCTGTTTTTGATTCGACCACACTGAAAAATGTTATTGTCGCTGCTTACTGTGATTATCTTTCTCCAGATTCACTGAATGAGGACATCCCGGAAGAGGTAAAAAAAGGAGCGATTGAGCTATTAAATCATGATCATACGATCTGGAAAGATGCTGTACAGGGATTATTTGCCCCATCTGAAATGACAGCTCTTGCAGATGATCTGGCTGTTTTGCCTTACACTTCCGGCACAACCGGACTGCCAAAAGGATGCATGCATACACATCGGACAGTTCAGGCTAATACATTTGGAGGCTATCATTGGCTGAATGCTACTTCTGATGCGATCTGTTTAGCAACACTGCCTCTTTTTCATGTGACAGGGATGGTACACAGCATGCATATCCCGATTCTTTCAGGAGCAACGGTCATTATGATGACCAGATGGGATAGGGAATATGCCAGAAAAGTCATTCGCGATTTAAAAGTGACACACTGGATCAACATCAGCACGATGCTGATTGACTTTTTAGCAAATCCTGCGCTTATCAAGGAAGACATGTCATCCTTGATGAACCTCGCAGGAGGAGGGGCAGCTCTTCCTGCTGCTGTAGGAGAAAAGCTGTATAAAATGACCGGCCTCAAGTTCATTGAAGGATATGGTCTTTCTGAAACCATTGCCCAAACTCATTTTAATCCGCCTGACCGTTCAAAGCTTCAGTGTCTGGGAATTCCATCTTTCGATGTGGACGCAAGAGTGATCGATCCTGTTCATCTTACGGAGCTTGGAACAGGGCAGGAGGGAGAGATCATTGTTTCCGGTCCGCAGATTTTCCTGGGCTATTTTAATCGTGAAGAGGAAAATGAAAACTCATTTATTGAGATTGAGGGTAAAAAGTTTTTTAGAACAGGTGACATCGGCAAGCGCGATGAGGAAGGCTATTACTTTATTGTGGACCGTGTCAAAAGGATGATTAACGCATCAGGATTCAAAGTGTGGCCGACGGAAATTGAGGGAGTTCTGTATCAGCATCCTGCCGTGCTGCAGGCATGCGTCGTGGGGATTCCTGATGAACGACGCGGTGAAACCGTTAAAGCGTTCATTATTTTAAATAAAGAATTCGAAGGGAATATCGATGCAGAAGAAATTGTGAACTGGTCAAAAGAAAGAATGGCCGCTTATAAGTATCCGCGGCACATTGAATTCAGAGATAGCCTGCCAATGACATCAAGCGGAAAACTGCTGTGGAGAAAGCTCCAGGAAGAAGAAAAACAAAAGGTTATGGGGTGAGAGCATGAAACATATGGTTGAAACAGTTACTGGGCCAATAGCAGCCGATCAGCTTGGCAAAACATTAATTCATGAACATTTTGTCTTTGGTTATCCCGGATTCCACGGTGATGACTCTCTTGGGGGATTTGATGAACAGGATGCTCTTGAGACAGGGATTACCATTGCCCTTCAGCTCTTGAGCTTCGGGGTTGACACGGTGGTCGATCCAACTCCGAATGAATGCGGCAGAAACCCTGAATTATTAAAGGAAATCTCTGAACGTACAGGACTGCAAATTGTGTGCGCAACAGGTTTTTATTATGAGGGAGAAGGAGCAACTCCTTATTTTAAATTCAGGCAGGGACTCGGTACAGCTGAAGAAGAAATCTATGAAATGTTTAAGAAGGAAATAACAGAAGGAATCAGGAATACCGGAATCAAGCCGGGCATTATCAAGCTAGCGTCAAGCAAAGGTGTGATTACCGAGTATGAACGAATGTTTTTTAAAGCCGCTGCAAGGGTGCAGCGGGAGGAAGGAACCGTCATTCTGACTCATACACAAGAAGGTACAATGGGGCCTGAACAAGTTGAATTATTGATGGAGCTTGGCTGTGATCCTAAAAAAATAGTGATTGGCCATATGTGCGGGAACACGGATACAGACTATCATATAAGGGTATTGGAAAAAGGGGCATTCATAGCATTTGACCGGTTTGGCATTCAGGGCATGGTAGGGGCTCCGAATGATGACGAACGAATAAAAACGCTTTTGAAATTAGTATCGCTTGGCTATACAGATCAAATCATGCTGTCTCATGACACGGTTAATCATTGGATGGGCAGGCCGTTAATTCTGCCTGAACTGATTCAGGAAAAAATGAAAAACTGGCATCCTGCTCACCTTTTTGAAAATATTATCCCGGAGCTTCGGGAACAGGGAATGCCTGAAGATAACATCCGGACGATGCTTGAGATCAATCCTTCGAAACTGTTTTTTCATCAGGAAGCAAAAATCAATTCATGATGACTTGAGGCAGCCTCAGCTGCCTTTTTTTATTCCCTTTAAAAAAGGAGATGACTCAGAAAAAGAGAATTTGAATAAAAGAGGGATTTTTCATGTATAAACGAAAGGGGAATTTTTATGAAATGGAAGACTAGAATTACAGAGCTTTTAAACATTCAATACCCAATTATTCAGGGAGGACTTGCATACCTTGCCTATTCTGATTTGGCAGCTGCTGTATCAAACGCAGGCGGACTGGGCCAAATAACAGCCATGTCTCTTGGGGAACCTGAACTGCTTCGGGAAGAGATTGCAAAAGTCCGCAATAAAACAGATAAGCCGTTTGGTGTGAACTTTGCGGTCGGCCAGCACGGAAGACCATTCTCAGATCTGCTGGATGTGGCTATTGAAGAAGAAGTACCTGTCATTTCAATGACAGGAGGCAATCCATCCGCTATCTTTGATCAATTAAAAGGGATAAATGTAAAAAAACTAGTTCTTGTGGCTGCCAGAAGGCAAGCTGAAAAAGCAGAAGAGCTTGGTGCAGATGCTGTCATGGTTGTAGGACAAGAAGGCGGGGGCCATTTAGGGAGAGATGACACCGGGACGTTCGTTTTAATTCCTCAAGTAGTTGATTCAGTGTCCATTCCTGTAATTGCATCCGGAGGGATCGGTGACGGCAGAGGATTGATGGCTGCTCTAAGTCTCGGCGCAGAAGGAATTGAAATGGGAACGAGGTTTATTGCGACACAGGAATGTGTTCATGCGCATTCGGAATATAAGCATGCACTTGTAAACAGCTCAGAACGCGACACCGTTGTCATTAAACGCAGTATTGGAGCGCCGGCAAGAGCTCTAGCGGGACCCTGGACAGCCAAAATATTGGAGATGGAACAAAAAGAAGCTGATTATGAGCAGCTAAAAGATTATATTAGCGGCCATGCTAACAAAAGATACATATATGATGGTATGATAGACAATGGTTTTGCGTGGGCTGGACAAGTAACTGGCTTAATCCGCGATGTGCCAAGCGTCGAACAGCTTATGTCGCGGATGATATCTGAGGCCTCCGAAATAAGACAAAGGTGGAGTTAACTTACCACTCAACAGGAAAAGGCAGGTGAGGAACAATGGATTATCAATATCCGATTCAGCCGGATTGGAGCACAAATGAAATCATTGATGTGATTGCATTTTTTCAATCAATTGAAAAAGCATACGAAAAGGGGATCAGCCGGGAAGACTTGATGAAAGCGTACCGGAGATTCAAGGAGATTGTCCCGAGCAAAGCAGAAGAGAAGAATCTCTGTGATGATTTTGAAGAAATGAGCGGGTATTCTTCTTACCGGGCCATTAAAAAAAGCAGAGAAAGCAGCGATGCAGATAAAATCAAAATGTAAAAGGACGGGTTCATCCCGTCCTTTTGTGTATTTCTTATGAAACAGCAGCTTTTTGAGCAATAGTATATAGAGGAAGCAGTGTCTTAAATGTCTCTTCCATTTTGTCAGTAAATTCTTTTCCGCTCATTTTAACGGCATCTTCTCTGTCCATTTTAATTCCGCATAATAATTCCGCTTTTTTGACATTTTGCAGGCGTTCAAACATTTTTTGAAAATCTTTTTGGCTCATGTCTTTTTGAACGGTTACTTCCGGTTTTGTATGGTCCGCCGACCAGACGAAATGGTCTGGAATTTGTGAACGCAGTCTGGTCCAGTTTTTTGCAAGCTCAGCTCCGTATTGGTCTTTTACAGGAGACTCATAAATAACCGCAAACCAGGCGAAAGCGTGAGTTTCCCATAGGCCGATTTGAAAGTGGGGAAGCATTTTATATCCGCGCTTATTGCTTGCGAATGCAACCCAAGTATCTTTAGGCGGGTTAACGGACCGGCGTGCGTGCTTTGCGACATGCGCAAACATCTCATCCCCCGTCATTCCTGAGAGTTCAGAGGCAAATTTTTCACCTAGCTGCTCAAGCTTTGGCCTTACTGTATGAATTAATGCTTCCATTCGCTCATCTAAGCCGTCAATTTTAAATACATCGAAATCTTCATTTGTAAATCCTTTGAAGTCCATTCCTTCTTACCTCCTGATCACGGTGCATGCCAACATTTTAGCACATCAGCCAGCATATTCGAAAGAAACTTGCACGTTTCGACACTTTGAAAATGTGGTATTAACTAAATAATAGGTAAATACACAATTTTCACTTCCAAGTTGCATCCTATTTTCAAGTTTCATATCATATATAAAAATATCAGAAAATTATGTTAAATGAAAAGTCGCTGGTTAACAATTATAGACAATATTTGAAAGGGGCGGTAGAAAGATGAAGCAAATTGTGAAAACTACTGGACAAAAGGAATCGGATAATCGTATTGGGGTGCTGAAACTTGAATTAGATTACGAATTGGCCACCCTTTATGACGCCATGAGCGAAAATGATGAAACAAAGAAGAATGAATGCAAACGGAAGCTTGAGAGACTAAGAAAAGAATGGCTAAGACTGCAGGCTTAAATGCAGCATACAAAGCGAACCTCGCACAAGGGTTCGTTTTTATCTGAGTAATTGATTTTGGACAGATGAGTGCGCCCTTTGCTTGCTTTCCATAATTTCCTTGCGTTATTCTTATTTTATATAAATAGCTTACATACATAGAAAGAAGGTTTATACATGGCAAATTGGTCTAAGATCGAAAGTGATGCAAAAACATGGATTTACGCTGCAGGAGAAACGATCAGACAGTCTTTTCAAAATGTGCTGCAGATCCAGTCAAAATCTAATCCGGATGATCTTGTCACCAATATGGATAAAGAAACCGAGCAATATCTAATTTCGAAAATTAATGAAACATACCCGGAGCACAGGATCCTTGGGGAAGAGGGGTTTGGTCACGACATACAATCTTTAGAAGGAATTGTCTGGATTGTGGACCCGATTGACGGAACAATGAATTTTGTTCATCAGCAAAGAAATTTCGCCATCTCAATCGGAATTTATGAAGATGGGGTTGGACAAGTCGGTCTGATCTATGATGTTGTTCATGACGAGCTGTACCATGCAGTCAAGGGCAAAGGAGCCTATATGAATGATTACAGACTCCCTGAGCTGAAGGATGTTCCTTTAAACCAAGCTGTGATTGCTTTAAATGCAACATGGGTCATGGAAAATAAACGATTTGATCATAACTTATTAGTTCCAGTTGCAAAAGCTGTCAGAGGAACACGGTCATATGGTTCTGCCACGCTGGAATTTGCCTATGTTGCATCAGGAAGGCTTGACGCGTATATTACGCTCAGACTTGCTCCGTGGGATTTTGCTGCCGGTCTGATTTTACTCGATGAAGTTGGGGCAAAAGCAACGACATTAGATGGTGAAAAAATAAATTTGATAGGACAAAACAGTATTTTCGTTGCCAAAAAAGGGATTCACTCCACTATTCTAAAGGATTATCTGCATAAGTAGATGCTGAATTACCGTTTATTTGAAGAAAAAGATTATCCCTTTTTTGCAGAGCTGATTTCAGCAAGCGAAGCTTGGCATGAAGAGGAATGCAGGCCGGATCAGGCAGAAGAATACATGACATCCTATAAAATGTATAAAGGCACTTGGCTTATTTGGATGAAGTCAGCTGAAGAAATTGGCATCTCCTTTCATCTTAACTGGGCTCCTTCCAATGAGAAGCCGTGGATTGGAACGGTCCTGATTCATCCCGAGCACCGTAAACAAGGTCTAGCTAAGAAAGTGATCGAACAGATATCGGCACAATTAAAAAGCGATGGCCATAAAGCAGTATTCGCTGGCTGTCCGGCTTCGAGGCTGGACTGGCTGAAGTTTTTAGGAAGGTGCGGATTTGAACAGCTTAAATCTGAAAAAGATTCTGAAGGCAAAGACTATATAATCACAGTAAAACCTGTATAGCCCCTTATTTAGGGGTTTTTTAATGAAAAAAACCTGGGCTCGGTGCCCAGGCATTTGTTAAAGAATTCCTTTATCACGCATTTTCTTTTTTGTAGCAAATCCAAATCCCATTGCCGCAATAAGGGCAATAATAGAAATGACTATACCTAAAATACTTCTTTCACCAACCGCTATACCGACGCTTACCATCGATGCAGCTGCAATGAATGCTAAAAGAAAGAAGACCCATTTTCCAGATTTCATCTGATATTTCATCCCTTTCAAGAACCGTTTGAACAGCAAATTTTGTCCCTTTTATCAGTTTACATAAAATGATTCCTTTTTTCTATAAAAGTTTGTGGTATAATACATAAGGTTATTTTAATTTTTTAGGAGATGAAAATGTGAAACTTCGAAATGATATTCGAAACATTGCTATTATTGCCCACGTAGACCACGGAAAAACGACTCTAGTCGACAAAATGCTTCATCAGGCAGGTACGTTCCGTGCGAACGAACAAGTTGCTGAAAGAGCGATGGATTCCAATGATTTAGAGCGCGAGCGCGGAATTACGATCTTAGCAAAAAATACGGCAATTAATTATAAAGATACACGCATCAACATTATGGATACACCAGGACATGCCGACTTTGGCGGCGAAGTTGAGCGCATCATGAAAATGGTTGACGGCGTATTGCTTGTTGTCGACGCTTATGAAGGCTGTATGCCTCAAACACGCTTTGTGCTTAAAAAAGCACTTGAGCAAAATTTAACGCCAATCGTAGTAGTTAACAAAATTGACCGTGATTTTGCCCGTCCAGAGGAAGTTGTGGATGAAGTTCTTGACTTATTTATTGAACTTGATGCATCAGAAGAGCAGCTTGAATTCCCGGTTATTTTTGCTTCAGCTATGAACGGAACAGCAAGCACTAGCCCGGATCCTGCTGATCAGGAAGAAAACATGGTTTCATTGTTTGATTCTATTGTTGAGCACATTCCAGCTCCTGTTGATAACACAGATGAGCCTCTTCAATTCCAGGTAGCTCTTCTTGATTACAATGATTATGTTGGACGTATCGGAATCGGCCGCGTATTCCGCGGAACGATGGAAGTTGGCCAGCAGGTTTCATTAATGAAAATTGACGGTTCTTTCAAAAACTTCCGTGTAACAAAATTATTCGGTTTCCAAGGCTTAAAACGCGTAGAAATTGAAAGCGCAAAAGCAGGAGATCTAGTTGCTGTTTCAGGTATGGAAGATATCAACGTAGGGGAAACAGTCTGCCCGGTTGAACATCAGGAAGCTTTGCCAATCCTTCGTATTGATGAGCCGACTCTGCAAATGACATTTGTTGTAAACAACAGTCCTTTTGCAGGCCGTGAAGGAAAATATGTTACTTCACGTAAAATTGAAGAGCGTCTAATGTCTCAATTACAGACTGATGTTAGTTTGCGTGTGGAAAACACGGAATCTCCTGACGCTTGGATTGTTTCAGGCCGCGGTGAGCTTCATCTTTCTATTTTAATCGAGAACATGCGTCGTGAAGGCTACGAACTTCAAGTATCTAAACCAGAAGTTATTGTTAAGGAAATTGATGGAGTTAGATGTGAGCCGGTTGAACGTGTTCAAATTGATGTACCGGAAGAGCATACAGGTTCTGTTATGGAATCTATTGGTGCCCGTAAAGGTGAAATGCTTGACATGATTAATAACGGCAATGGTCAAGTCCGTTTAATTTTCAACGTGCCAGCACGCGGATTAATAGGCTATTCAACAGAATTCATGTCAATCACTCGCGGATTCGGTATTATCAACCACACATTTGACAGCTACCAGCCAATGCAGCCAGGTCAAGTTGGCGGACGTCGTCAAGGCGTGCTGATTTCTATGGAAAATGGAAAGTCAACAACTTATGGTATTCAAGGCGTTGAAGACCGCGGCATTATCTTCCTGGATGCTGGTAAAGATGTTTATGAGGGTATGATCGTTGGAGAGCACAATCGAGAAAACGATCTTGTTGTTAATATCTGCAGAATGAAACAGCAGACTAACATCCGTTCAGCGAACAAGGATCAAACAAATTCGATGAAAAAACCTCGCATCATGTCTCTTGAAGAATCTCTTGAATACTTGAACGATGATGAGTACTGTGAGCTTACTCCAACTTCTATCCGTTTGAGAAAGAAAATTCTTGATAAGAATGAGCGCGAAAAACAAGCTAAGAAGAAAAAATTAGCTGGCTTACTGTAAGAGATAACCCTAGACATGCAATGGAGGGGAACACGGGATGAACGTTTACGAAAGTATGTGGCCGGTTGCGTATTCCATCTATACAGCAACTGAACCTGATACTCAAATGGGGGCAAATATTTTATACTTGGTCATTCTCGGATTATCAATTGTCGTATTTAAGCTGGGGTTTGCTAAAAAACTCCCCCTACTAAAGGCAATTGTCATCTATTTGTTCTTAATGTTCGGGTGTACAGTTTTAACCTTTTTAGGTGCATTTCTTCCTGTCGCTGAAGGACTCATTGTCGCAGCACTCATCTTAATCATCTATAAGATCCGTCTGCATCAGTCCAAAAAAGCTGAGCGGAATGCTGCAACATGAGATCACTTCAGGACTCTCTTTATAATTGGCTTTCCATTAAAGTTGTAGCGGATGCCCGTCCTGAAGATACTGCTGCAGGTGATACATTCAGGCTGTTTGATGAATTGCTTAAGGAAAACCATGATTTGAACAATGTTCAAGTTCATAAAGATGAAGTCATGTATCTTGTGAGCTATACACTAAATGGCGAGTCTAAATCATCCAGGTTTCCTGTAGAATTAATTGACAGCATGATTGATCAAATCGAGGCAGAACCTGAAAAATATGTGAATTATAAATAAAAACACCTCTTAATGAGGTGTTTTTTTGTGCATAATTTGAGCTGAGGCGGCCATTACTGCTGCAAACAGGATGTGACCTAATGTCCACCAGGCAATCGCTTCAATGTCGTTAATTGCTGGCGTCTCTCTTACAGCAAGTAAAGTTAAAGGCAAATATAATAATATGGCCGGCAGAATAAGCACAAATGATGTCAGCCATTTAATCAGAATAGCTGAGATCGTAAAAAAGTTCAAAGTGAAAATATAAAGAATTCCTACCACAACAGCTACAGCTAAATGAAGAATAAATTCAAAAAGCTCAGGGAGAGGCTCTCTGTAAATAAAATCAATATTAAGTAAAAGCACATACACTTTTACTCCACTGACTCTTTCAGCGAATTTCAAAAATAGACCAAGAATAATTCCGCTGAACAGGCCAATAAGAGCTCCCCGTTTAACAACTACCAGTTTTCCTCTGTTTTTTTATCTCTGTACAATCTGAAATTACCCGTGTTAGCCCGTTCAATCGTCCGATTTTCAATCCTCAGATCGCATTCATTGCACATATAAGTATGGATTGGGCGGTTTCTCAGCCTCTTCGCCTGAAGCGTTTCGTCATTAATGGTTTCGACTTTATCGCATAAAACACATTTTACTCTCATGGTACACCTCATTATTCTTTTTATAAAAAATACATTCAATTCAGCTGCTTTTTTAGTTTTTTGTGAATAAATCTTAAAAAATGGTAAAATTCCGTTGATAAAAAACCGAATTTGGTTGATTGACAAAACAGGCTGAAAAGTTTTGGAGTCGGCTGATAAAACCGATTGTGATTTATGAAAGCTCCTGTATAAATGTTTTTCTGCCTGCGCTGAGCCGGTTCCGCTTTTCCATAATGTCCAGCTCCGCCGACTAACTCATCGGCCAGAACGGATTAAACTTATCTGTCTGCCTGCTTTAAACAGGAGGTTTCGCTTTTCTGAGTGATATTACAGTTGGAAACAAAAATAAAAAAAGGTATGATAGCATTATACAACTTTAATGGAGGGAAGAAAATGGCTAATAAGGTAGAAACAAAATTGATTCAGCCTTTGTTTGACAATCTCCAAAAAGAAAGATTTGCTGTTTTTGCAACTCTTGATCATGAAACAGGATCTCCTAATGTATCAGCCGTTTCATGGGTGTATGCACCCGATATAGAACGGGTTTACCTGGCTGTTGACAATCGTTCCAGAATCGTTGAAAACGTCAAAAAGCATCCGGCAGCTGCCATTACGCTGCTTGCAAATGAGTCTACATATTCTATTAATGGAAATGCCCATGTGAAAATTGAAAAGCTTGATGGAGTCCCGTTAAAACTTGCATTAATTGAGCTTAACATTTCTGAAGTCCGAGATGTGATGTTTTACGGCTCAAAAATTTCAGCTGAACCTGCATATGAAAAAACATATGATGAAAAAGCAGCGGCAAAGCTTGACAGCCAGGTTTTAGAAGCAATGAAAAAAGCTTAGACAGTTACGTTCTAAGCTTTTTTTCAGTGCATTTTTTATCCTTGGACTCCGGACATTTGGTCATCAGTTTTTATTTAAATGATTCTGAGATTGATCTTCCTGTTCACGATCAAGCTCTTTTTGCTCCTTTTCATTCAGCTGATCATTATCTTGTTCCGTTGGTCTGTTTTGATTATTATTATTATTCAGCATATCATTTGGAATTTCAGGCATGACGCGGCCTACTATTGCGGCAAGCTCGTCAAGAATGCCCCCAACTGGCTGTCCTTGCTGAAGATCTTTACCCATTTCCCGCAGACGGACTGTTGTATCCGCATCAGCAATGATCACCGCGTTTGCTCCATATGGATCATGCTGAATGCTTTCAGCAACAGCATATTTAATGGATTCGACTTTATTGCGGTCAAGTTCAGAATTTACATCAATGCCTACTACTGCATATTTGCCAAGAACAACTGCGCTGACGTCATTTACTCCTGGAACACGTCCTGCAAGATTGACCAGGCGCTTAGAAATCTGTTCACCTGATTTTTTTTCCACTTGTTCATCTACTGTGTTTCTGACATTAATGGGCTTTCCGTTGTGATCTTCTGGTGTGTCGCCTTGAGAGCCCTGATTCACTGTGCATGCTGATAAAGCGAGCAGAATAAACAGTGCTGAAAAAACAAAGTTGCGCATGAAATCACTCCTTTTTAGACCATGCTTTTTAATTTTATTGTCTAATAAATCTTCTATCTTTATGCACCATTTCATATATTTTAGCAACGCTTCAATTACAGCTTGATTATCTTAGTCTGACTTTTAAGTGCAGTACACTATAAAAACCTGAACTGGGTAGGAGGCGGAAGGTTGAGTAAAATCTATGTTTTGGATACGAATGTCTTACTGCAAGATCCGAATTCCATTTTTTCTTTTGAAGAAAACGAAGTAGTGATTCCGGCAGTCGTTCTGGAAGAGGTCGATTCAAAAAAGCGGTATATGGATGAAATAGGACGAAATGCAAGACATGTTTCCAAACTGATTGATAGCCTAAGGCTGATTGGAAAGCTTCATGAAAAAATCCCTTTGCCTAGCGGCGGTTTTTTAAGGATTGAGCTGAATCATCGTTCTTTTCATGAACTTCAGGAAATTTTTATAGAAAAAACAAATGATAATCGTATTCTCGCAGTGGCGAAAAATCTTTCCATTGAAGAAGAAACAACTGAAAACGGGAGACCTGTCATTTTAGTGAGCAAAGATACACTGGTCAGGGTAAAAGCTGATGCAATTGGCCTGCTTGCAGAGGATTTTCTTAGTGACAGGGTTGTTGAAATTGACAGAATCTATACGGGCTATCTTGATTTGTATATAAGCGGAGATGATTTGAATCGATTTTATGAGAAAAATGAATTGATTTTGTCTGAGGTGACCAATCATCCATTTTATCCAAATCAATTTGTCATTATGAAAAATGCGCTTGGCGGCTCTGCTTCTGCGATAGGAACCGTGGATAAAACAGGAAAAAAGGTAAAAAGACTCGTTTTTGATCACGATCACATCTGGGGGATTCGGCCAAGAAATGTCCAGCAGACGATGGCAATGGAGATGCTTCTCAGAAATGACATGCCGCTGGTTACATTAATTGGAAAAGCTGGCACCGGGAAAACGCTGCTCGCTTTAGCTGCAGGTCTCATGCAGACAGAAGATTTAGGCACTTATAAAAAACTGCTCGTAGCAAGGCCGATTGTTCCCGTTGGGAAGGATATTGGCTATCTGCCTGGTGAAAAACAGGAAAAATTAAGGCCTTGGATGCAGCCGATTTATGATAATCTAGAATACCTTTTCAATGCGAAAAAACCTGGAGAGCTGGATGCCATTCTAGCAGGGATGGGATCAATTGAAGTAGAGGCCCTCACGTATATTCGCGGAAGAAGCATCCCAGAGCAGTTCATTATTATTGACGAAGCCCAGAACTTAACAAAACACGAAGTTAAGACGATTTTGACCAGAGTCGGGGAAAAAAGCAAAATTGTCTTAATGGGGGATCCCGAACAAATTGATCATCCCTACCTTGATGAATACAATAATGGTTTAACCTATGTTGTTGAGAAGTTTAAGGATCAGCAAATAGCGGGTCATGTAAGATTAGTAAAAGGAGAGCGCTCTGGGCTTGCGCAGCTTGCCGCAGATTTATTGTGAAAAATGGGAAAAGCCGCTGATATAGCGGCTTTTCTTACTCAATTATTATTTCTCTTGTGTTTGTAATAGGGTTATCCCTGTTGCTGCCATCACCATAATAAAGGGTAACAGGTCCTTCGTCAGTCAGCGGTTTCCCGTTTTTACTGAATCCGAGGATAAGGGCAGATGCTTCCTTCAGTGTCATTCTAACCTCTCCTTGATCGGTTTTAAATACAGCATATTCAGCTGTTGGAGCAGGCTCGGCATTTCTTAGGAAAGGAAGAAGGGGAATTCCGAAAGTTCCATTTAAGATTCTTTCTTTTTCAGTGCGCTTTTCGTTTTTGCTGTCCGGGAGCTTTGCTCCTTCCCGTATTTCACGGTCCCAGTGTTTTGAGACGGACTTGGTATACTCTTCTAGTTCGTTTCGTTCTTTTTTATTTTCATCAAAATAAACAGTCAGATCGACTTTTCTGTCGTCAAATATCCATACACCGGGATCCAGTGTGATTGGAAAGGCGATATTTCCTTTTATCATAATGATTGAGTCCATTGCTACACGTCCTTTCATAAAAATTATAAGCGCTTTCTGTGATTTTGTCATGGGGGTCATTGGCATGAAGTTTATTGGGCAAACTAACACCTCATACAAAAAAGAAGAGGTGAACGGGTCATGCCATGTCAAACTAACGAAGAGCTTGAGGAGCTTGTGAGCATTGCAAGGGAAGTTACGAAGGATGGAAAGACAGCTGACTATATTCCAGCACTTGGCGAAGCAGATCAAAATGATTTGTCTGTTGCGATCTATCATGTTGAAAATACGTGTATGTCAGCAGGAGATATTGAAAAAAGCTTTACCCTGCAAAGTATATCAAAAGTGCTGACGCTTGCTCTTGTGCTAATGGATCATGGTGAATCCTTTGTGTTTGATAGAGTGGGCATGGAGCCTACGGGAGATCCGTTTAATTCAATCGTCAAGCTTGAAACTCATGAAAATCAGCGGCCGCTTAATCCGATGATCAACGCAGGCGCTCTGGCCGTTTCGAATATGATTAAAGGAACTGACAAGGATGAAAAATTATCCCGGTTTTTAGCTTTCACAAAAGAATTAACCTTCAATAAAGATATTAAAGTCTGTCATGAAATAGCTTCTTCGGAATTCGAAAATGCGTGGCTGAACCGGTCACTTTGCTACTTTATGAAAAAAGACGGCATCATTGACGGTGATGTAGAGGACTTGATAGATCTATATTCAAAGCAATGTGCCGTACAAATGCACAGTCTTGATCTTGCAAAAATCGGAGCAGTCTTCGCCCTTGACGGCAAGCATCCACAAACAGAAAAACAAATTATCCCCAAAGATATTGCACGTATTTGCAAAACGTTTATGGTGACATGCGGAATGTACAATGCATCAGGTGAATTTGCAATAAAAGTTGGAATTCCTGCTAAAAGCGGAGTGTCCGGAGGTATTATGGGAATTGTTCCTTATCATTTTGGAATCGGAATTTTTGGTCCGTCTCTTGATCAAAAAGGAAACAGTATTGCAGGCATAAAGCTGCTTCATCTTTTATCTGAAAAGTATGAATTGAGCATTTTTTGATGTATCTATGTCCGGGAACAAGTTCACTTATGAATAACACCTTGTTTTTTCTTGATTTTTTACTGTTTTCACTATAATATTAATAGATAGATTAGGGTAATCGCTCGGGAACGGAGGGGTTCAATTGGCGTCTGAGATTGCGATTGATCATCGAGAAAAAGCACTTGCGCTCTTAAAGGCTGATGCTGACAAAATTACGAAGCTGATTCAAGTCCAAATGGACAATTTGACGATGCCTCAATGTCCTCTTTATGAAGAGGTTTTAGATACACAAATGTTTGGACTATCAAGAGAAATTGATTTTGCCGTCAGGCTTAATCTGATTGATGAACGGGAAGGAAAAGTAATCCTTGACACACTCGAAAGAGAAATGTCAGCTTTGCATGAAGCGTTCACAAAGAAATAACAATTAAACTCAAACTGTTCATTTAGACAGTTTGAGTTTTTTTATAAAGCACTTATCGAACTTTGTTGCTTTCACTAGTCAGCAATAAATCTGCTTTTGGATATTTCACGAATGTATCTAAAGGAATCCCGTATCTTCCGGTTTCGTGAATAGAGCATGAAATGATCTTGTCCGTGAACAACTTCTATGTAAAAAACAATTAAGCGAATGACTATAACAAAAGACCTACATACTTTTATAACTTGTTTGCGCACGTCTGCCGGGTTACCATAAGGCGTGCGTTCGGAAGAAGAAAACATAATGGAAGGAATTTTCGCTTTAATCTCGAATTTCTAACTAGGAAAATAAAATCATCCAGAATGCAGCAACAAGTCATGATAGGAAGCGATAAAATGATAAAAAAAATTTTAAAATCATATGATTATTCACTACTGCTTGCTGTTATCCTCTTATGCGGCTTCGGTCTCGTGATGGTGTACAGTTCAAGTATGATTTCAGCCGTTGCCAGGTGGGGCTATGAAAGTGATCACTTTTTCCAAAGGCAGGCAATTTTTACTGCACTTGGGCTTGTAGTCCTTCTAATTACCATGTTTTTTCCTTACAGAGCCTATTTAAGTCCTTTTTTTATCAGGGGCGTAGTCATGCTTTCCATCCTGATGCTCCTTGCTATTTTTATTTTCGGTTCTGTTGCAGGCGGTGCAAGAAGCTGGTTTTCGCTGTTCGGATTTAAGCTTCAGCCTGCAGAATTTGTAAAGCTCAGCGTCATCCTTTATCTTGCAGCAGTGTACGAAAAAAAACAATCCTACATTGATCATTTTGGCAGAGGTGTGCTGCCCCCGATTATTTTTACAGGGTTTATATGTGTACTGATTATCCTGCAGCCTGACATTGGCTCGGCATCTATCATTGGCATGATTGCTCTTTCAATGGTCGTTTGTTCGGGACTTGGCATGAAGAATATTTTCAAGCTTATTATTTTGGGGCTTGCCGGTGTTGTTGCGATCAGCCCTTTAGTTTTGCTGAAATGGGACAAGATTTTTACAACAGAACGGGTCAGCCGGTTCGTAGGATTTATGGATCCATTCGGTGATGCAGCGGACTCCGGCTTCCACTTGATCAATTCTTATTATGCCATTGGTTCGGGCGGATTGACTGGGCTTGGCCTAGGGGAAAGCGTTCAAAAATACGGTTATTTGCCTGAATCGCACACAGATTTTATACTGGCAATCATCTCTGAAGAGCTGGGGATATTTGGAGTGGCGTTTGTCCTGATCTTGCTTGCTTTTATCGTGCTGAAAGGTTTTCACATTGCCAGAAACTGTGAAGATGCATTTGGAACACTGCTTGCAATTGGCATATCAAGTATGATTGGTATACAGACAGCGATTAACGTTGGCGGATTAACAGGGCTGTTGCCAATTACAGGAGTTACTCTTCCATTTATCAGCTACGGAGGATCTTCTATGATTTTATTAATGCTTTCAATGGGGCTTCTCATTAACATCTCCATGTTTATTAAATACCGGGCTACCTATCAGAAGACTGAACCTAAGCCGGTAAGTGAAACAAACGGAAATACAGTTCCATTTCAATAGAATAAAAGTGTTATACTAATTATAAATGTGTTATACTTTTAGTAATGCAAGTGATGAAGCTTAAGGAGGATTCCTATGTCGCAGAAAAATATTCAGAAAATACTTGTTGCAAACCGCGGTGAAATTGCCATCCGTGTATTCCGTGCGTGCACGGAGCTTAATATCCGGACAGTAGCTATCTATTCTAAAGAAGATTCAGGATCGTTTCACCGTTACAAAGCAGACGAAGCATACATAGTTGGCGAAGGTAAAAAACCGATCGATGCTTATTTGGATATTGACGGCATTATTGAGATTGCCAAAGCCAATCATGTGGATGCCATCCATCCTGGCTATGGATTTTTATCTGAAAATATTCATTTTGCAAGAAGATGCGAGGAAGAGGGAATCATCTTCATTGGCCCAAAATCCAAGCATCTCGATATGTTTGGGGACAAAGTTAAAGCAAGAAAGCAGGCGGAGCTCGCAAATATTCCGGTCATTCCGGGCAGCAGCGGACCTGTTCAAAGCTTAGAGGATGTTGTAGAGTTTGGCCGTGAAAATGGCTATCCTTTCATTATTAAAGCTTCACTGGGCGGCGGCGGACGCGGCATGAGAATTGTGCGCAGCGCAGCAGCTGTTAAAGAATCCTATGAACGTGCAAAATCTGAAGCGAAGGCTGCATTTGGCAACGATGAAGTTTACGTTGAGAAGCTAATTGAAAACCCTAAGCACATTGAAGTGCAAATTATTGGTGATGAACACGGCAATATCATTCATTTGTTTGAACGTGATTGTTCCGTGCAAAGACGTCATCAAAAAGTGGTTGAAGTTGCTCCAAGCGTTTCTGTTGATGAAAAATTAAGACAAGACATTTGTGATGCTGCCGTTAAACTGATGAACAAAGTTAAATATGTTAACGCAGGAACCGTAGAATTTTTAGTTGCAAATGGAGAGTATTACTTCATTGAAGTCAACCCGCGTGTTCAAGTAGAACATACGATTACCGAAATGGTCACAGGAATTGATATTGTACAGACTCAAATTATGGTCGCAGAAGGCTATCCGCTTCACGGAGAAAAAATTGGCATTCCGGCACAAGATCAAATCAGAGTAACTGGCTATGCGATTCAATCAAGGGTTACAACAGAAGATCCGCTGAATAATTTTATGCCGGATACTGGGAAAATCATGGCTTATCGCTCAGGCGGAGGCTTTGGAGTAAGGCTTGATGCAGGGAACGGTTTCCAGGGAGCTGTTATCACTCCGCATTATGATTCATTGCTTGTTAAGCTTTCGACACAGGCACTGACATTTGAACAAGCTGCTGCAAAAATGATCAGAAACCTAAGGGAATTCAGAATCAGAGGAATTAAAACCAACATTCCATTTTTAGAAAATGTCATCAAACATGAGAAATTCATGTCAGGTGAATACGATACATCTTTTATTGATTCATCTCCAGAGCTATTCGTATTTTCAAAGAAAAAAGACCGCGGAACGAAAATGCTTTCCTACATTGGAAATGTAACAGTTAATGGCTTCCCGGGCATTGAAAAGAAAAAGAAGCCGGTCTTTGATAAACTTTACATTCCTAAAGTAAAGATTACAGAGCCAATACCAAGCGGAACAAAGCAGATTCTTGACGAGCAGGGTCCGGAAGGTCTTGTAAAATGGCTGAAAGAGCAAAATGAAGTGCTATTAACAGATACAACGTTCCGTGACGCGCACCAATCGCTGCTTGCAACACGCTTAAGAACAAATGACATCAAACATATTGCGGAACCTACGGCGAGACTTCTGCCTAATTTATTTTCGCTTGAAATGTGGGGCGGAGCAACATTTGATGTCGCATACCGTTTCTTAAAAGAAGATCCTTGGGACAGGCTTCTCACGGTCAGAAAACAAGTTCCGAATATTCTCCTGCAAATGCTGCTTCGTGCATCTAACGCAGTAGGCTATAAAAATTATCCGGATAATGTCATTGAAGAATTTGTGGAGAAGTCCTCCTATGCAGGAATAGATGTATTCCGTATTTTTGACAGCTTGAATTGGGTTGAAGGAATGCGGCCTGCGATCGAAGCGGTCAGAAAATCAAATAAAATTGCTGAGGCTGCGATCTGCTATACCGGAGATATTTTAGATCCGTCCCGCAGAAAGTATGATCTTGAATACTATAAAAATCTGGCTAAAGAACTCGAAGAATCAGGTTCTCATATATTGGGAATTAAAGATATGGCAGGATTGCTTAAGCCGCAGGCTGCTTATGACTTAATTTCTGCTTTAAAGGAAACCATTTCGATTCCGATTCACCTGCACACACATGATACGAGCGGAAATGGTATTTTCACTTATGCAAAAGCCATTGAAGCCGGAGTAGATGTGGTGGATGTAGCTGTAAGCTCAATGTCAGGTTTAACTTCACAGCCGAGCGCCAATTCTCTCTACCATGCTCTTCAAGGAATGGACCATCGGCCAAAAGCAGATATTGAAGCATTAGAAGAGCTGTCTCAATATTGGGAAGGCGTGCGTCATTACTATCAGGATTTTGAGAGCGGAATGAATTCCCCTCATTCAGAAGTATACATGCATGAAATGCCGGGAGGACAATACAGCAATCTTCAGCAGCAGGCAAAAGCTGTCGGACTTGATGATCGCTGGAACGAAGTCAAAGAAATGTATCGCCGCGTAAACGATATGTTCGGAGATTTAGTCAAAGTAACGCCTTCTTCGAAAGTAGTCGGCGACATGGCCCTCTTTATGGTCCAAAATAATTTGATAGAAGACGATATTTATGAGCGGGGAGAAACGCTTGATTTCCCTGATTCCGTTGTTGAATTATTTGAGGGATACCTCGGACAGCCTCACGGAGGTTTTCCAAAAGAACTTCAGCGCATTATTTTAAAAGGCCGTGAGCCTATTTCGGTCCGACCTGGTGAATTATTGGAGCCAGTCAATTTTAAAGCATTGAAAGAAGAACTTTTCCAAAGTTTAAATAGACAAGTTACAAGTTTTGATGCAATAGCGCATGCTCTTTACCCAAAAGTGTTCATGGACTACGCAAAGACATTTGAACAATTTGGAGATATTTCAGTTCTCGATACGCCGACCTTCTTATATGGAATGAGACTTGGCGAAGAAATTGAAGTTGAAATTGAGCAGGGAAAAACATTAATTGTAAAGCTTGTTTCAATTGGGGAGCCACAGCCTGATGGAACACGTGTTGTCTACTTTGAACTAAACGGTCAGCCTCGCGAGGTCATTATCCGCGATGAAAACATTAAAGCTACGATCACAGCGAAAATGAAAGCTGATAAAGGCAATAAAGATCATATTGGGGCGACAA
Source organism: Metabacillus dongyingensis (assembly GCF_019933155.2). Classification (NCBI taxonomy): domain Bacteria; kingdom Bacillati; phylum Bacillota; class Bacilli; order Caryophanales; family Bacillaceae; genus Metabacillus; species Metabacillus dongyingensis. The sequence continues at coordinate 2,063,725 of NZ_CP082944.1, forward strand.
TGCCTGGAACAGTCATTAAGGTTTTGGCTGAAAAGGGCGAAAAAGTCAATAAGGGCGATCATTTGCTCCTGACTGAAGCGATGAAAATGGAAACGACCGTACAGGCGCCATTCTCAGGAACAATTAAGAATATTCATGTATCGAACGGTGAAGCGATTCAAACTGGAGATTTATTAATTGAATTAACCCATTAAAAAGACAGCCTCCGGGCTGTTTTTTTTTGACTCTGCGGCTAACATCCATGGCCAATCCGTCTGGTGACAGAATTGGAGAGGACTATCCATAGGCTGCAGTCGGACACAGCGAGCAAAGAAAGAAGCCATTGAAATGTTTAAGGATATGTAAAAAGAGGGGCGCACATGGCGTCCCTCTTTTTAGATTACTTTTTTATTCTTATTCAATTGAGCCTGACGGTTTATTTTATTTCTGCTTATAAGCAGGATGAAATAGCTGAGAACCCCGAAAAGACAGGAGATTATTAAAGCATGGGCCAGTGCGACAGCCAAATTTAAACCGGTCAGCACTACTAGAGCCCCTGACATTACTTGCATGGTAATTAGGACAAAAGCAATCATCCAGCCATAATAAACGACTTTTTGATGTTTATAGTATTTAAAAGCTTTGTAGGCAGCTATTGCAACCCAGATAAAGATTAATGCAGCAGCAAATCTGTGGCCCATCTGAATCCACTCATGCAGAGTGGCCGGAAGTCCATATGGCCTGTTGCTGCACATTGGCCAATTCGGGCATGCAAGACTTGCTTCTTTATGCCTTACAAATGCGCCGGTATACACAACAATATAGCAGTAGGATATAATGCCGATCATATGAAACTTCATTCTTTTATCAATTATCAGGGATTCCGCATCAAACTTTTTATCTACTTCAAAAATAAGCAATGTAAGAAGCAGCACAGATGCAAATGATATAAGCGATATGCCGAAATGCAGGGCAAGAACGGCATCAGACTGTCCCCACTTAACTGCGGCTGCACCAATTAATGCCTGCAGAATCAGGAAAAAGAATGATAAAGACGAAAGAAATTTTGTCTCGCGTTTATATCCAATCAATATCCATGAAGAAACCGCCAATAGAAGGACAAGAATGCCCGCAAGTCCGCTTACAACCCGGTGACTGAGCTCAATGACAAGCTCAGGGGTAATCTCTGATGGAATCAGTTCGCCATGGCATAACGGCCAGGAATCGCCGCATCCTGCTCCGGATTCTGTTTTTGTAACTAAAGCTCCTCCCAGGAGTACGAGAAGCATAACGATAGATGTGAGCACGCCTAAACCCTTTAATGCTCGCTGCAAGATGTTCACCTTCTTATTCGTAATAATGAGTTTATCTAAATCGACAAAAATCGAGCGTTAGCGCTTGATTTAAAAGCGGCAGCCTCAGCCGATCAGGCAACAAAAAACATGACTGATATCATCTCTGTTTATTATAGTAGGAAAACAGGCACATTAATAAGGAATTATATGGGGGATTCTTTCACCAATGTTTTTTTCGCAAAAGATTCCATAATCTATAAAAAATTCCTAATAGTTATGATAGAATGTTATCGTGGTCAAAAAGTTATGCCATCATTTTTTAGAGTATCAGTGAATGGACTGCTTTTCAATTAATTAACCTGTGCAGCTCATCTGCTTCACAATTTCGACATAACTTCTTCATAATTTGTTCACAAAACATTTGCTGATTATGGTTTAATATCAAGAAGGAAGCATTTTGTAAATATTGTTTTATTTAGTATGATATAGGAAGTTTCCATCATACAGCCGATTCTTTCTATTAGAAACAGAATTGAAAAGGGGGTCTATAACACGTGCCTGATTCAAGGACCTTATCAGAAACACACCTTAGCGGACACCGCCCGGAAGAAATCCATGAAACGACAGCTCTGAATGACTTCTTAAGTCTTATTAAAATGGGAATTGTCAATTCAAATATGATTACTACCTTCACGGGACTGTGGCTTGCCTTGCATTTTACAGGTCAAAGCTTCCTGCAGAATATAGACAGTGTTTTATTTGTTTTACTGGGTTCAGCTTTAATTATTGCTGGTTCATGTGCCATCAATAACTTTTACGACCGTGATATTGATCATATCATGGAAAGAACAAAAATGAGACCGACAGTTACAGGAAAAATGAACCCAATTCAGGCTTTGTGGATTGGTATTTTATTGCTTACGTTCGGCTTTATTCTTTTGCTGATGACAACTGTAACAGCCACGTTAATCGGGTTGATCGGCGTAATTACATACGTCTTTTTATATACAATGTGGACTAAACGCCACTATACACTGAACACTGTTGTAGGCAGTGTATCAGGTGCGGTTCCGCCGCTTATCGGCTGGGCTGCTATCGATGCTGACCTGAGTGTGCTTGCTTGGGTATTGTTTATGATTATGTTCATATGGCAGCCTCCGCATTTTCTTGCACTTGCAATGAAAAGGGTGGAAGAATACCGTGCTGCAGGCATTCCTATGCTGCCGGTCGTTCATGGTTTTGCCATTACAAAAAGGCAAATGATGGTTTGGGTGATCTGTCTCCTGCCTTTGCCGTTTTACTTATTTCAGCTCGGGGTTCCTTTTATTATTCTTGCAACTGCACTGAACATAGGGTGGCTTGTGCTTGCTTTATCAGGCATGAAGATGAAGGATGATCTGAAATGGGCAAAGTGGATGTTTATTTATTCACTGAATTACTTAACGATCCTTTTTGTGGCGATGGTACTTTTCACGATCAACTAGGTTAGAAATTCTTTCTTTTAGGAATTTACATAGAAGGAATTATCGATTCCTGTGAAACTGCGGGAATTAATTTACTGAAAGAGGGGTTTGATTTAGCTATGGAAAAGAGGCTGACAAAATTGCGTCTCGTTGCCATTTTTGCAATGTTGACACTTGTCTTAGCCGGCTGTGGTGAACCATATCTTTCCGCTCTTCAACCAGCTGGTGAAGTTGCGGATATGCAGTACTCATTAATGGTGCTGAGTACACTCATCATGGTCATTGTAATCGCAGTCGTAACTGTGATCTTCATTTATGTAGTTCTGAAATTCAGACAGCGCAAAGGTGAGGAAAATAAAATTCCTGAGCAAGTAGAGGGAAGTCATAAACTTGAAATCATTTGGACTGTTATTCCTATTCTTTTACTACTTGTGTTAGCGGTTCCAGTTGTATCTGCAACATTTGAACTTGCAGATGTGAAACCAATGGAAAAGAAGGACCGCAAACCTGAAGATGCAGTTGTTATTAATGTCAGAGCAAATCTTTACTGGTGGGAATTCGAATATCCTGATGCTGGGGTAATCACAAGCCAGGATTTAGTTGTTCCATCAGATGAAAGGGTTTACTTTAATCTGATTGCTTCTGATGTGAAGCATTCATTCTGGATTCCGTCAGCAGGCGGCAAGATGGATACAAACACTGAAAATATAAATAAGTTCTGGCTTAATTTTGACAGCAAACGTGCAGAAAAAGCCGGAGAATATTTTTACGGGAAATGTGCTGAGCTTTGCGGCCCTTCACATGCTTTAATGGATTTTAAAGTAAAAACAAAATCCCGCGAAGAGTTTGATCAATGGATTGAAGAAATGAAAAACGCTAAAGCGGTAGCAGATTCTGATTTAGCTAAACAGGGTGAGAAATTGTTCCAGGAGAAAAGCTGTATCGGCTGTCATGCTGTGACACCTGCTGATAAGCGTCCAGAAGAAGCAAGAACAGCACCTAACTTGGCTAACTTTGGAGAGCGTACCAGAGTAGCGGGCATTCTGCCTCATAATGAAGAAAATATCAGAAACTGGCTGAAAGATCCTGAACAGTACAAGCCAGGAAACAAGATGACAAAAACGTATCCTGAACTTAACGATGAGGAACTTGATGCACTTACTGAATACTTAAGCGGCTTAAAAGTCGAAACGAAGTAAGATGTCTCAGCAGAATAAAAGGGAGGTAACACTGTGAGTACGTTAACTCAGAAAAAGGGGTTCGGCGCTGTGCTATGGGACTACTTAACAACAGTAGATCATAAAAAAATCGCCATCCTTTACCTGATTTCCGGCGGCTTCTTCTTCCTCGTAGGTGGATTAGAAGCGATGCTTATCAGAATTCAGCTCGCTGTGCCAAATAACGATTTTATCGCAGCAGGCCTTTACAACGAGATCTTAACTATGCATGGCACGACCATGATTTTCCTGGCAGCCATGCCGCTCATATTTGGTTTTATGAATGCCGTCGTACCGATTCAGATCGGAGCGCGTGACGTTGCATTTCCATTTTTGAACTCATTGGGTTTCTGGCTGTTTTTCTTTGGAGGACTATTCCTGAACCTAAGCTGGTTTTTAAATGGAGCGCCTGATGCAGGCTGGACGAATTATGCTTCACTTGCACTGAACTCACCTGGACATGGAGTAGATTTCTATTTGCTGGGACTTCAGATATCAGGATTTGGTACATTGATTGCGGGTATTAACTTCCTCGCAACAATTATTAACATGCGTGCGCCTGGCATGACTTACATGCGTATGCCGTTGTTCACGTGGACTACATTTGTAGCTTCAGCACTTATCCTATTTGCTTTTCCGCCGCTTACAGTTGGTTTAGCAATTATGATGTTTGACCGTATATTCGGCACTGGATTCTTTGATCCGGCGCTTGGAGGAAATTCAATTATCTGGGAGCATTTATTCTGGATTTTCGGACATCCTGAGGTTTACATCTTAATTCTTCCGGCTTTCGGAATTTTCTCGGATGTTCTGCCTCATTTCTCGAAGAAGCGATTATTTGGATATTCATCAATGGTATTTGCTACAGTATTAATCGGATTCTTAGGGTTCATGGTGTGGGCGCATCACATGTTCACAACTGGTCTTGGACCAATCGCAAATGCTATTTTCGCAGTAGCAACAATGGCCATTGCCGTTCCGACAGGGATTAAAATTTTCAACTGGATGTTTACAATGTGGGGCGGAAGCATTCGCTTTACAGTTCCAATGATCTGGTCTGTTGCCTTCATTCCTACGTTCGTTATGGGCGGAGTGACAGGAATCATGCTTGCAGCTGCACCTACAGATTATCAGTATCATGACACCTATTTCGTAGTTGCACATTTCCACTATGTTATCGTAGGCGGAGTGGTTATGGGATTATTCGCAGGCCTGCACTACTGGTGGCCGAAAATGTTCGGCAGAATGCTTGGTGAAAAACTGGGTGTTGTTACTTTCGTATTATTCTTTACAGGCTTCCATTTAACGTTCTTTATCCAGCATTTCCTTGGATTGATGGGTATGCCGCGACGCATTTTCACATTCCTTCCTGGACAGGGTCTTGAAACGGGGAATCTGATCAGTACGGCTGGGGCATTCTTGATGGCTGCCGGAACAATCGTATTGCTGTACAATATCGTGATTTCTTCTATAAAAGGAGAAAAAGCAGCAGGGGATGCATGGGGAGATGGACGCAACCTGGAATGGGCTGTTTCATCACCTGCACCTGAATATAATTTTAAACAAACACCGCTTGTTCGCGGTCTTGACGCTTTGTGGGTTGAAAGAATGGAAGGAAACAAAGGAATGACTCCTGCCGAACCGCTTGGAGACATTCACATGCCTAACGGTTCCATCCTGCCGCTGATTATGTCATTTGGATTGTTTGTTGCAGCATTTGGATTATTGTATCATTCAGATTATGCATGGGCTGATCCGGTTATTATCATCGGACTCCTAATTACACTTGGATGTATGTTCCTTCGTTCAATCATTGATGATCACGGTTATCATATTCACAAAGAAGATTTAATGAATGATGATAACGATAAGGGGGTTAAGGCATAATGCATGTTGAGGAAAAATTAACAGCTGAAACGTTCCCTGCCTCACCTGAAAAGGCTACCCTTGAAGGCAAAAATAAATTTTTAGGCTTCTGGCTTTTCCTTGGAGGAGAGACCGTCCTGTTCGCTTCTCTTTTTGCAACATTCTTAGCTTTAAGAGATTCAAACAACGGCGGTGCAACGACACAGGAAATGTTTGAACTTCCGCTTGTTTTTGCAGCTACTATGCTTCTTTTGACAAGTTCTCTGACAAGTGTTTACGCCATGTACCACATGAAGAACTTTGATTTCAAAAAAATGCAGCTTTGGATGGGAATTACTGTTCTATTAGGAGCAGGATTCCTGGCTCTTGAGATTTATGAATTCAATCATTATATTCATCATTTTGAATTTACTATTACAAGCAGTGCTCTTGGATCCGCTTTTTACACGCTGGTCGGAACACATGGCGCCCACGTTGCATTTGGTTTACTTTGGATCACTACTTTGATGGTGCGCAATGCAAAAAGAGGATTGAATTTATACAACGCGCCTAAATATTACGTTGCAAGTTTATACTGGCATTTTATCGACGTTGTATGGGTGTTCATCTTTACAGTTGTATACTTAATGGGAATGGTGGGATAAACTGATGGCAGCTAATCAAAATTCAGGTAACCCAAAAGTTGATCTTGCATATCGCCGCAAGAAAAATAAAGAAGATATGAAATATCAAGTTGTTACATTTGCATTAATGATTTTCCTTACAGTCATTGCATTTGTAGCAATTGGCTATGATGGCATTGCAGAATGGTTTAAAATTCCGTTTATTCTTTTGCTTGCTATTATCCAGGTTATTTTCCAGCTTTATTACTTTATGCATATGAGCCATAAAGGCCATGAAGTGCCTGCGCTTTTCCTTTACTCAGGAATCGGTGTAGCATTTCTGACAGTTCTTACATTCGTGACAATTATTTGGTGGTAATCTGAAAAACGGCTGAGTTTATTCTCAGCCGTTTTTTGTATGTTGAAATTTGAAAATATAAGCGGTAAATGGACTTAAGAACATATATTTTTGGAAGGGGCATGCCTCTTCCGTCCTTGTGCTTGAATCAATGTCTTCACCTCTTCTAATGTCATAGAACGTTCATTGATAGCGCTTCATTGAAGGTGTATAATAGTTTGCAGGAGTTATAGCAGAAATAGGAGATGAACTCATTGTTAAATTTAGAAATCTTTGGTTTTAGAGCAATGTGGAGCCCATATTTTTTCCTGTTTGTTGCGGTCATTCTTGGCGTTTATTTTCTATTAATCGGACCTCTTCGAAATCGATTTCATGATAGCCAGCCTGTCCCGTTCAAACAGAAAGCGCTTTTTGCAGGCAGCATGATCCTTTTATACGCTGTAAAAGGCAGTCCGCTGGATCTTATGGGACATATAATGTTCAGTGCACATATGACACAAATGGCCCTTTTATATTTGCTGATTCCTCCTCTGATGATCTATGGCATTCCTGTCTGGATGTGGAGAGCAATAATTTACAGACGGGGCGTCAAGCAAATCGTTTCATTTCTGTCAAAGCCGCTGATCGCTTTAATTGTTTTTAACGGTGTTTTCTCAATCTATCATATTCCGCTTGTCTTTGATGTTGTGAAGACAGATCATGTCATCCATGCGTCAGTAACGATTTTTATTTTTATTGCTGCGATGCTGATGTGGTGGCCATTGTTAAATGAACTGCCTGAATGGAGAGAACTTGGCGGAATTAAGAAAATTGGATACATATTCGCCAATGGCATGCTGTTGACACCTGCTTGTGCCCTTATCATATTTGCTGATACTTCTCTTTATTCTACGTATTCGGATCCAAGTGCATGGGTCAGCGCCCTTGAACTTTGTGTGCCTTCAAGTATGCTGTCAGGTTTGAATTTAACAGGACCGGAAATGTTCAATACACTGCCACTTGTTGAAGATCAGCAGCTTGGAGGCATCATGATGAAAATTATCCAGGAGTTTGTTTATGGAAGCCTGCTCGGAATTATTTTCTTTAAATGGGCCCGACAGGAGAGAGAGCGCGATGATCTTGAAGAAAGAAAGAGATTTACTCCGCAGCCGATTAAGTAATTTCCGCTCAAATTTTCTGCTTATCAATCTATAATTTTTTATTTTTAGGAGCTGCAAAAATGAATGTACCTATTTTACCTACTATAAGTACAGCCTTTATTGTTTTAAGTGCTGTTTCTGTTGCTGTTGGCTGGTATTTGATCAAGCAGCGCAAAATAGAGGCACATCAGAAGGCAATGCTTACCGCAGCTGTTTTTGCGGTTATCTTCTTTGTCGTGTATGCCTCAAGAACGGTCTTTGTAGGGAACACAGCGTTTGGCGGACCCGATCATATTAAAATCTATTATACAGTTTTCCTGATTTTTCATATTACTCTTGCTACAGTAGGTGCAGTCCTTGGTATTATCACCTTGATATCAGGTTATAAAAACAAACTTTCTCAGCACAGAAAATCAGGTCCTGTTACGAGCGTGATCTGGTTTTTCACCGCGATTACCGGGGTGGCTGTCTATTATCTGCTTTATATTCAGTATAAAGGCGGAGAGACGACTTCTGTCTTCAAAGCGATTTTAGGTTTTTAAAGATGGCATAAGATGTTATGGAATTTATCATTCTATAACATCTTTTTTGTTTCTTTTTTTCTTTTAGTATAGGACGCACAGAATGGCCATAAAATGAAAGTATCAGACGGTTTATGAAGGGAGTGACTGTAAAATGATTGAGATTGTAACAGATCGGCTGCTCATTATCCCCTGTTCTTTGGATATTGCAAAATCTTTAGTCTTTCACCGAAAAGAACTGGAAAGCCGTTCCCCCATTGGAATACCTGTTACTTGGCCTTCAATTGCGGTCAAAGGAATGCTCCCGCTCTATATTGAAAGACTTGAGAGAAATGAAAAAGAATATGGCTGGGGACTTTGGCTCATTATTTTATATCATGAAAAGAGAATTGTAGGCGACTTATTTATTCAAGGCATGCCGGATGAGCATGGCTGTGTGGAACTATGCTACAACATCCACGAGGTCGATGATGAGGAGAGTTTAACATATGAAGCGATTGATGCAGTTATTGAATGGCTGACAAGTGAAAAATCAGTCAAACAAATCAGCATGGAATGCATCGATCATAATAAAAAATCTATCCGCCTATTTGAGAAGCTTGGCATGATCTGCACCAAAAAAGAGGACGTATTTTTATCTTGGGAACTTAAAAAGAAAGCATAGCTGAGAAGGAGACGTTATGATTCGTAAAGCAGAAGAGACAGATTATGAAGAGGTTGTCCGTTTATCGCAGCACTCATTGATGAGCGATCGGTCAGAAAGAAGCCGCTTCCCGAAGGAAATGATATTGGGTGACTTTGACAGTGAGAGACTTGTTGCTAAAGTACACATTCTGGATTTTGATATTTATTTTTCAGGGAAAAAAGTAAAGATGGGAGGGCTGTCATCCATTTCTTTTTTGCCGGAAGAGCGGCGCAAGCAAAAACTGGACAAGCTTCTATTTGAAGCTTTAGTCAAGATGAAGAATCAAGGCTGTGCCATTTCGTATCTGAATCCATTCTCAATCCCCTTTTACAGAAAATTTGGATGGGAATTAATTTCAAATGAAAAAACATGGACGGTGAACAAGGAAAGTCACCATCTCCGTACATTTGGCGGAAGCAGCAATGTTAAAGAGTTTAGCCGGGATCTCGCTTTGCCGTTCCTTCAAAAGGTTTATGACCGTTTCAGCAAAGAAAATAACGGTTTGATCGTCAGATCGGAAGAATGGTGGAAAAAAGGAATATTAAAAGAAAATCATTGTGTTTACCTTCATTTCCATAAAGATGGCAGCGCTGATGGGTATATGATTTATAGGCTTGAAAATCAGAATCTGTATGTAGATGAGTGCATCGCCCATAACGATGCAGCCAAAAAATCACTTTGGACCTGTATCTGTCAGAAGGATGTAAGATATGAGCAGCTGATTTGGCGAACTTTCGAGAAGGATCACTTTTCTTTTTTTTTGAAAAATCCTTTCATTCTATCAGAGGTTAAGCCCACGATAATGGGGAGAATTGTTGATGTCGAATCTTTTTTAAAGCAATCCCTGTTTGAGCCTCATGAAAAGCCGCTTTTTCTGCACATCCATGATTCCTTTGCAGCCTGGAACAGCGGAACGTATCTCATAAAAAAAGGAGAGATCACTCAATTTCGGAAGTCTGCTGCTGGAAGCGTCTGTATACACCCTCCTAAACGCGGTCTTCAGCTGGATATATCCACATTAACAGCCGTTCTTTTCAGATACATGAAACCTGCCTCTCTCTACGATGCAGGTCTTATTAAAGGACCAAATGAAGATCTGCATTTGCTTGAGCAAATGATTCCATTAAAAAAATCCATGTGCATGGATCGCATTTGAAAAAGGCTGATCGATAAACGTCCAGCCTTTTTATACTGCCTATAATTTAAAATGAAAACGGATAATGCCTGATTCTCTCGCAGAATTATACAAAATCAAAATCATTGGGCCAATGAAAAAACCAAGAACACCAAACAGCTTTAATCCAAGATACATTGAGATAAGAGTCGCAAGAGGGGATAACCCGATATGGCTACCCATCACTTTAGGCTCGATGGTACGTCTAATAATCAAAAGAACAGCTGTCAGAATGCCAAGCTTTGCTGCAAGCACCGGATCGCCTGAAATGAGATGATAAAGAGTCCATGGGCCCATAATAATGATCGATCCAATGATAGGTATGACATCAATAATCCAAATAATAATTGACATAACAAGCGCAATTTCAGGGGCTATCAGGAGAAGTCCAATAAAGGATGCCACAAAGATAATAATGCTGACCAAAAACTGGGCTTTTGCAAAACCAAAAATAACGTAAGACATGCGGGTAACCATAAAATTTACTTTTTGAGCAGTATTTTCCTTCATATGTTCATACATTTTTATTTTAAGGTGCGGGAGCTCAATCATAAACAGGAATAATGCAATCAAGTAAACCAGCATGTTTACCATATAATTAGGAATGTTTGTAAAGATGCTTTTAACATTATCTATATTGACCGAGCTTGCTAGATCGGCTTTTGTTTTTTCAAGAAATTCTTCTATCTGATTGCTGATTTCATTTACAAACTTCGGCGGAAGATCCTTTGCAGAATTCGTAATCCGTTTTTCAAAATTGTTCCACGCCATCGTAATTTCATTTATGTAGCTAGGTGCATTTTCAATTGTCCGAATGGCTTCGCCTACTACTTTAGTAGTAAGAAAGTAACCGCTGATGGAAATGGTAAACAGAAAGATTAAAAATGCTGCCAATACGGCCATTTTCCGTTTGAGCTTAGCGCGGTTTTGGAATTGCCTTACGAGAGGTTCCAATAATAACGCTGTTATAAAAGCCATAATCAAGGGAATCGAAATGGGCAGAAGAAAGTAAACAATCAGCCCTATCACAATAATGGATGTAATGATGAGGAAATTTCGTTTTGAGAGTATTGTAGACAATCCCTTGCTCCTTTCAATGGTTCTCTTTAAATTATAGTACGAAAGGACGGTGTGCAGAAAGGCTTTTATAACAATTATGAAAATATAATTGTCAGTATGAGGAGAATGAATTGTTTTTTAAAGGTAAATAAAAAAGCAAAAGCAGTGATTGCTTTTGCGTGTATGACTTTAAACGATTCGTCCAATTTCTTCTTTGAGCTGCTTAAGCAATTTCTGGCTTGTACTTAAAACGGCATTTGGAAAGTTTTCGCCTTCGCCATATTCTACTCCGTGCGGATAATAGTGTTTGCCGAGAAGCGGTGTCATTAATTTTACCACTGCATGCTTTCCGCCAATGTCTCCTTCTACTGCATATCCAGGAATGCGAAGATAAAACGTTTCATCTTTGTTTTCGAATTTACGATCATATGTAACACGCTCATAATCCCACTGACCGGCACGAACAATGCCAAGCTCATCCATAATTTCATCCAGTCTTGCTAATTCAACTGTCAATCCATCCAGTCCTGTGTTTTCCAACTTCATTATGTATACCCTCCTAAACCTTCTTACGGCATTTTCATTAGTAAAGCGCTTTAATGAATTCCTCTTCAATCATAGTACGAATGCGTGGAACTTTCAATCTTTACCTGATAATTTACATCTTTATCTTTTTTTGGGCCAAACTACATTAGCAGAATGATCTTTATTATTACTTTCAGGGAGGATTTTTTATGCAGAAAGTTCGAGATATTATGTCTAATGACATCCAGGCATGCACACCGCTTGATAATGTATTCGAGGTAGCGGTCAAAATGAAAGAATGGAACGTAGGATCCATTCCAATTGTTGAAAACAATCAGTTGCTCGGGATGATTACGGATCGTGATTTAGTTGTAAGAGGAATCGCAGAAAAACATCCTGGATCTTATCAAGTGACGAAGGTGATGAGCGATCATCTTTGCACAATCAGTCCGGATGCATCTGCAGATGAAGCAGCACAGCTTATGGCGGAGCATCAAATCAGAAGGCTTCCAGTTGTAGAAAATGGACATATAGTCGGAATGGTCTCACTTGGAGACTTATCCCTAAATCAGCTGACAGATCAGCAGGCAGGGGCAGCCCTGACGACAATTTCCGAAAAGAATGATCATCATCTACATTAAGCGATGAAAGAACATGCCATTGATTGGGCATGTTCCTTTTTATATGGAAGAAAAAACTTGTGAATCATAAGCTGGAAAAACTATATTTCAGACATCTTAATTGAAAAAAGCTGCCATTTTTGATTAAATGACCTATAAAAGGATATACTATCTGCCAATCTTGTGAAATACTGTTTAGTAGTATAATGAATCTAATGGTTCATATAATGGTAGAAATGAGTGACCTGGAGGGATTTAAGCTGAGCAGTATATTAAAAACCGTTTTTTTATTGCTGGTTATTTTTATTACTTATATTCTTTTTATTCAATATGGAAATAAGGAACCGATTAAACAAATAGATGAAAATGAACAAATTGCAAATGAATCAAATGAAGAATTAAATATGCCGCATTCAGGTGTGCTTTCTTTTGTCGGAAAATCTTCAGGTGAGATCATTGAAACGCTTGGGGAGCCTGCAAGAAAAGATCCTTCAGCCTATGACTACGAATGGTGGATTTATAACCAGAACGAACAGCAGTACCTTCAGGTTGGGGTACTCGATAACAAAGTTGTCACAGTATATGCCATCGGGCAAGAAGTGAATGTAAAGCCGTATAAATTAGGCCAGCCTGTCGGTGAGGTTTTTAAAACAAATTCGATATCTTCAAGTATATCAATAGATTTTGACGGCAATTCTTACCGATTTGAAATGTCTGAAGAAGATATGAATACGAGACCCATCGTTAAAATGGGAGACGTTTATGTTCAGCTTTATTTAGATAAGTTTGATGGCGAACTTTCAAGCATCAGAGCTTTAGATGAAGAAACCTTAGTAAAGCAGCGGCCTTATGAGGTTGTTTACCGGGGTGAACTCATTCAGCCTAAACCGCTTAATGCGGAAGAATGGAAGGCTGTAGAAAAAGGGGCAGAAAATCAAATCCTCGATCTGACGAATATCATTCGGAACCGTCACGATATCCCTCCTGTAGAGTGGGATCAAATGACATCAGACGTAGCTTTTTTGCACAGCAGAGATATGCTTTCAAATGAATACTTTTCACATGAGTCTCCGACTGAAGGGTCGCTTGCAGACCGTTTGAAAGAAGGGGATGTAGTTTATCAGATGGCTGGAGAAAATATTGCAGCCCAATACATTGACGGAATAGCGGCGGTTGAGGGCTGGCTCAACAGCAAAGGCCACCGCGACACACTTTTGAACCCTGATTTTACGAGACTTGGTGTCGGAGTGAATGAGCTTTACTACACACAAAATTTTATCAAACCTTTTAATGACTGATATTCACAGCAAAAAGACATCCATTGCGGGTGTCTTTTCTGCTGAGTGAAAAATCGAATTCGTGCGGCAGAAGCTTTAGCCGGAAAAAAGGATCTATGCCTTTTTAAAAGCACGTCTCTCAGCATAGCCTTTACAAAGATGACAAACATGAATTTTTGCCCGTTTATCGCCAAAATAGATTTCTGTGTTTTTAGATTTTTTCTTACAGAAATAACATGTCTTTTTAAAAAAAGGGAACATTTCTTTCTCCTGACTTACCGTTTAGGTCGATCGATAATAAAAAAGCTTGCTGTACAATGAGCCATTAATTTGCCGTCATCACGGAAGACTTTGCCCTCAGTAACAACTGTTTTGCTGCCCTTATGGATTAGAGAGGCTATACATTTTAGTTCTGTTCCGATCCCTGGTGCAACATAATTAATTTTCATTTCAGATGTAACAGCAGCAAGATGGTCAGGCAAAATATGATGTACAAGCGATCCCATTGCAGAGTCAAGCAGTGTAGCAGTAATTCCTCCATGTACAATGTGCAGGGAGTTTTGAATAATTGCCGTATTGGGAATGGTTAATATGAATTGATTTTCGGTATATTCGCCTTGTGCATGCAGCAATGCACCTATGTAAGATCCGTTTTCTTTCTCCGCTTTCTTTTTCAGTCCCTCAAGAAACAGCTTTAAAACTGGAACATCTTCTTCTTTTAATTCAGCCAATAAGCGCGTCAGTTCTTCCTTTTCCATCTCTCACCCAATCCTTTCTATCCTCCACTTCATCTTATCAGTACTCCCAAATATTGTGCAATCAGGATTTTTCTTAAAGCCTGCTCGAAATGGGAAAAAAGCATAAAATGGGCGAACCGTTTTCATTCGGTCAAATAAAATATAGCAGGCGAAGGTAAGCAGAGGTGATCAGATAATGACAGAAAAAAAAGAACATCCTTCTATTGGAGAATTTAAGGAATTTGTAAAAAAACATCCTAAATTGATTACTGAAGTCAGAAAAGGCGAGAAAAAATGGCAGGAACTATTTGAAGATTGGTATTTGCTTGGAGAAAATGATGTCTCATGGAAGAAGTACAGAGAAGAGTCAGATGAGTCTGAAAGTACGGCAGAAAAGAAGTCCGATTTTATGTCCAGGATGATGACAGCTGTTAAAAGCATGGATGCCAATCAAATGAATCAGCATTTGTATAACATGAACAACACCATTTCATCTATTCAAAACTTATTTTCAACCTTTGGGCTTACAAAAGGCTCATCATCTAGTCAGTCGAACACACCAAACCATCCCTTTTCTTTCAGGAAAGATTAAGCAGGAGCGAAATCATGAGAAAAGAAATTCAGGAAATGATTGCAGCAGACAATGAATTTAAAAAATTTCTGAGGGAACAGCCGCATTGGTACAGAAAGCTGGCAAGAAATCCTCAAGATACAGAATCGATGAAACTTGCCATGATGAATTATTATCAAAAAACCATCCCGCATAAAGTAGCTCAGTTTTCAAACTCAGTTCAAATGGCTTCCATGATGCTTGGGATGTTTCAGGCGATGAGGCAGCAGGATTGATGGAAAGAAAGTCTTCACCATGACTTTCTTTTTTTATTTAAAAACATATTTGATATAAATCTGGTGAAACTACCTCCATAAGGAGGCGTTGTCATTGTTGAAACACTTTATGCTGCTGTTTTTATTGCTCGTATCTTTAACAGCCTGCACGAATGAAAAACCCCGTCCAGAAGGAAATGCTGTTCCCATGGAAATTAGCATAACACAGCAGGATGCAGTTGAAGCAGGTGCTCAAACAGGGAGACAGCTTTTTGTCAATCATCATCTAAAAGGGCGCAATGTTTATATAGAGTGCTTTGTTCCCAATTTTACGTTTTCAGATGAGCGCGGGAAAAAAGTAAATGGTGAAGGATACATGAATCTGTATGTTGATGAAAAAAAAACAGATGAAATACATACAGCTGCATTTATCATTAAAGGTTTAGAAAAAGGAACACATACGATTTCCCTTGAACTTTTGCACAATGATTCCTCAAAATATCACTTAAAAAAAACGTGGAACGTCACTGTACAGTGAGACGATGCATTTACCATTCCGGCAGAAACATGTTAAAATATAGCTGGAGGTGATGCCGTCTATGTTTGCTACTATAGAAAGCGTCAATTTAATCGACGAAGCTGAGCTTCTTGGGTCGTTAGTTGTTGAGTCAGAAATTGCGGAAGACTATCGCCGCACTTTAAATACATTGAATAAAGATAAATCTGCACAAAAGGTGATAGCCAAATTTGTTGAAATCAAGGATTTATACGAAGATGTCCAGCGTTTCGGCAAATATCATCCGGACTATAAAGAAATCACAAAGGCCATGAGGGAAGCAAAGCGCGAGCTTGATCTTCATGATGCAGTGATTGCCTTTAAAAAAGCAGAGAAAGAGCTTCAATCGCTGCTTGATGAAATAAGCGCCGAACTCGGCAGAGCCGTTTCACAGCATATCAAAGTGCCCACAGGGAACCCGTTTTTTGATACCGGGTCAAGCTGTGGAGGGGGATGTGGCTCAGGCGGGGGATGCGGCTGCAAAGCATCTTAAAAAACGAGGCCAGTCCTCGTTTTTTAAGTTCTTTTTTTAAGACGGATACAGTCCTCGCACAAATTTCCGCAGCAGAACATTTTTTCCTGAGGCACATAAAAACGATGCCGAAATACATATAAATTCTTGTCTTCTCTGACAAAGATGCAATCAAACGTAAGCCGTTTTCCCTTCATTGCAAAACGGGACTCTTTCTCAATCTTGAGCGTAATATCCGCGAGTGCCCTCCCGGAATTCACCTGGACATACAGAAACGGAATACCTGCAGCTTTTTTTATCCAGCATGAACATGTTTCATCTGCATTCATCCTATCTAAAAATAATTGGACGGTATGGCTCAGAATCAAAACATTCAGCTCCTTTTGCAGAGATGTTTTCAGGTGCTTATTGTAAAAAAATTAGAAAATTGGTACACTTCAAGTGGAGAATATAAAAAGGGAGATTATTTATGATGTTTGAAAAGCGTCAAGGCATTATCATCTGGATGCATTCCTTAAAGCAGATCAAAATGCTCCGTAAATTCGGAAACATCCATTACGTATCCAAGAAATTAAAGTATGTTGTCTTATATTGTGACATGGAACATGTTGAACCTACAATAGAGAAGGTATCATCCTTTTCATTTGTAAAGCACGCTGAGCCGTCATATAAGCCCTTTCTGAAATTGGAATTCGAATCAAAAATTGATAAAGCAAAAGAATATGACTATAAACTTGGTCTATAGAAGAAAAGCGTAATCCTTGGGATTGCGCTTTTTGCATGTATTCAAATGGTTGTTTTGAGAAGTTTAAAAGAGCAGAAGAATAGCTATTAAGGGAGAATTTCGGCAATAAAATAGAAAATCAGTCTAAAAAGAAAGTAAATCAGCTAATTGTCAAAAGCTGATCTTAAATAACTAAAAAATGGCTAATAAATTTATAAAATTGGATAATGAGATTTTACTTTTCATATTGTCCAGCTGCACTTTCCAGCCACTCGGTCAGAACAGATCTGCCAGTCTAGGTAAAAAGCGCCTTTACTGACAGAGTCTTATCAGTCTGCCTGCAAACCGGCCGATTCCGCATTTCGTTATTGCCAAGGCGGCAAATACCGGTTCATTCTGAGAATGCCAGTCAAGTATTGAAAATATAATTCTTTTTCGGCAAATTGACTAGAGGATTTGACATCCAGCTCTATAATCGATTTCTCAAGCTTTTTTGCGAGATCTTCAAATAATTCACGGCGTTTGCTGCTTCCTGAGGAAATGCCTTCAAGGCATAAATAAATAGCCTGGAATTGTCCAGGGTCTGTAGGATTCATAGTGACTGCAAAAGACGACATTTTTCTTTCATTTATCGTTGTATTCAGTATTAAAAATCTTGAAACACGATGAGCATTCGCCTGTGTGGTTTCAATTAATTCATACAGATCCGAATAGCCGGCTCCAAGCTCAATAAAGCGCTGTATCAAACTGAATTCCTCCTGTTCTTTCTTTCTCATCATAATGTAACATGTTTGATTTCAGTTAGATAGATGATGTCCTAATTTTTATCCGGAAAAAAGTTTATAGAAATGTATAGTGTGAACTCTATTGGTGGATAATGTATAGTAACAACATCGAATCGAAGATGTTGTTGCCAACCGCGGAGAAGACTTACGTTTCCCCATAAGTTCTTCCTCCGGTTTCTCCTCTCCCTTTGCCTTCTGCCCAAAAAAAGTCCGCTTTTTTTGGAATAGAAGGACCCTGCAGGTTTCCTGCGGGGTTTTTTTAGTTTGGCTGCCTGTGAATTGGTTTCTTGTTTTCAGTGAGTTAAACTCCAAAACCATTTCATCTAGCAGGACAGTTTTCAATGGTATGACAAGACTCTCATGAGCCGCCAGCATTTAGGAATCAGGGATTTATCATGCTTTTTCCTATGAAATCTTAGATGGAGAGTTGGATTCAGATTTCAAGAAGAAAACAAAGTCTCCTTAAAAGGCAGCCTGGCTTTTTCTGTGAATTTTATTTGCCGATTAATCAAGACCAGCGGGCACAGCTTTTCCATATTGTCTCTGCCCACGCACTATGATACGATAAAACAGGCTAAATTCTAGCAGCAAAGACAAAATAACAGTGGTGAGAAAGATGAGAGTAGTATCAGGAAGCTGTAAAGGGCGGCCTTTGAAAGCAGTGCCGGGTATGTCCACACGCCCAACGACAGATAAAGTGAAAGAATCGATCTTTAATATTATAGGCCCCTATTTTAATGGCGGGCTTGCTGTTGATTTGTTTGGCGGAAGCGGCGGCCTTGGGATTGAAGCTTTAAGCAGAGGCATTGATAAATGCATTTTTGTGGACAGGGAAGCCAAAGCAGTTGCAACTATACATAAAAATTTAGAAGCCTGCCAGTTCCAGGATAAGGCAGAGGTTTACCGCAATGATGCGGAGAGAGCGTTAAAAGCCATTGCGAAAAGAGAGCTCTCTTTTAAGCTCATCTTTTTGGATCCTCCGTACAAGCAACAAAAATTGAAAGCGCTTATCGAATTGATTGATTCATTTCGTTTAGTGGAAGACGGCGGCATAATTGTGGCAGAACATGATGCCGGCATAACATTGCCGGATGAGATTGGCGCCTATAAACTCACACGCTATGAATCATACGGCATAAGTGCAGTGTCCATCTATATTTATAATGAACAAGGGACGGGGGAGTAAAATGGCAAGCATTGCTGTTTGTCCGGGAAGTTTTGATCCTGTGACGTACGGACATTTGGATATTATTAAACGCGGAGCAAAAGTATTTGATAAGGTGTATGTTTGTGTGCTGAATAATTCGTCGAAAAACCCATTGTTTAATGTGGATGAACGCTGTGAACTCTTAATGGAAGTGACAAAGGATATGCCGAATGTTGTGGTAGAATCGTTTAAGGGTCTATTGATTGAGTATGCTAACAGCAAGAATGCCAGCACGATTTTGAGAGGTCTGCGGGCAGTATCTGATTTTGAATATGAAATGCAGATCACCTCCATGAACAGGGTGCTCGATGCCAATGTAGAAACGTTATTCATGATGACAAACAACCAATATTCATTTTTAAGCTCAAGTATCGTTAAAGAAGTGGCCAAATACCGCGGCGATATTTCGGAGCTTGTTCCTAAATCAGTTGAAAAAGCGCTGAAGCAGAAATTTAACCGATAAAAAAGAGTGACCCCGTGACTAGATTGCGTCTAATGGGGTCACTTTTTTTGATATGCGGAAAAAAATTTAAATTGGCAGATCTAGAAAAACGGTTGATAAACTATTGTGTGCTGCGCCTTCCAATTCTCAATATGCTAATTCTTTGAAATAACCCTCCCTGCATATATGAAAACATAAATGAACAACGAGGCAATCGTAATTATCGGTCCAATTTCTGTGAGAAGACTCCAGATAGACGCAAGAAGAACGGGGGTATCCTCTGTGAGAAAAACGGGCAGAACAGAAACGTTTGAGGTTGCCAGCTCCAAATAAACAGGCTTCCAGAAGATCCATGCAAAGCATGCAGCATAGGCCCCCTGCAAAATTCTTGCGATGAAAAACGGCTGAAAGCGGATATCCGTCTCTGCAAGAATACTTGCAACCTGAGCCTGTATGGACAAACCGCTGAAGCCGAGCAAAAAGCTTGTTACGATTGCTTTTTGGAGCAAGTCGACATTAGCCGCACTTGCAAGCTGACTTCCAAGTGTCATCTCAAACATGCCTGATACAAGCGGAATACTGAGTTCAGCAGACAATTGAAAAAACGCGAGCAGCAAGGAGAAGGCTATAGCGATGAAATCTGTTATCGATAATAGGGATAATAGTTTATTTAAAACAGAAAATAAAATAATGAATCCTCCTACCATCAGCAGCGTTTGAATAGAGGAAAGAACAGCATCGCCAAGCATTTTTCCAATTGGCCTTGTGTCTTCCATACGCGTCTGATGCATTTGTCTGAACGCTTCTCTTATGGACGGTCTCTTGTAGCCGGTTTTTGAAGGATCAGCCTGTTCCCTTCCGTGAAATCTCATGGTTAAACCCACAGCCAAGTTGCCGGAATAATGGGCAGCAGCCAGAAGCAGACCAAGAGCCTGATTGTTGAAAAATCCAATTGCAACGGCTCCGAAAATAAATAATGGATTAGAAGAATTCGTAAATGATACAAGTCTTTCAGCTTCAAGCGCAGTGAGCTGATTTTTTTTCCGCATCTCTGCCGTCAGCTTTGCGCCTGCAGGTGAACCTGATGCCCATCCCATTGCCCATACAAAGCCTCCAATTCCAGGAACTTTAAAAAGAGGTCTCATGACCGGCTCTAAAAGCACACCAATGAACCTGACAATTCCAAAACCGATCAGCAGATGGGAAAGAATGAAAAAGGGCAGCAAAGACGGGAAAACGATACCCCACCAAAGCTCAAGCCCTGCTTTAGAAGCAGTAAAAGAAACTTTGGGGCTGATGATCATAGCAAATGCAAGGATGATCATTGATAATCCCAGCATGAGTGTTTTAAGTTTAGCTGCGTTCAAAATACGGCCCCCTCTTGCTTCTTTCTATACTTTTCAAAGCGGATAATGATAAAATATAGTCAATCTTCCCTGTAGGGTTGTACACTCTTTGATAGTTCAATATACGAGAATAGGGGACCATTTTAGACCATAGAATTGACTAACGGATGAATTGACATTAGAGGAGGGTATCTCTTTGAAGAGAGAACCTAAAATTGGTCTTGCCTTAGGATCTGGAGGAGCTCGAGGTTTTGCTCATCTGGGAGTATTGAAGGTACTTAGTGAAGAGGGGATACCGATCAGCATGATTGCCGGCAGCAGCATGGGTGCTTTAGTAGGCAGTTTTTATGCAACAGGGCTTGGATTTGATCATTTATATAAACTTGCCACACTATTTAAACGCAAATATTATTTGGATTTTACGGTGCCTAAAATGGGCTTTATTGCAGGAAACCGGGTAAAAGACTTTATTAAAGTGTTTACAAGAGGCAAGCATATTGAAGACTTGGATATACCGCTGTCGATTGTTGCAACAGACTTATACGAAGGGAAAAAAGTGGTTTTTACGAAAGGACCGGTTGCAGATGCCGTACGGGCAAGCATCGCCATTCCAGGTATTTTTGTTCCCGAAAAAATAGATGGAAAACTCCTTATTGACGGCGGAGTGATCGACAGGATTCCCGTTTCGGTTGTAAAAGAGATGGGTGCAGATCTTGTCATTGCTGTAGATGTTTCGCATGTGAAAAAGACAGAAGAAATCACGTCTATTTTTGATGTGATTCTGCAGAGCCTTGATATTATGCAGGATGAGCTTGTACATCACCGCAAAATAGCCTCGGATATTATGATACGTCCGCATGTAGAGCAATATAGTTCAAGAGCATTTAAAAACATAAAAGAAATCATTGAAATTGGTGAAAACGAAGCAAGAAAGCATGTAAACGAAATAAAAGAGCTGATAGAGAGTTGGAAGGGGTCACAGCAAGATGAAGAATAACAAAGTAGTCAGGGCCATTTTAATAGGAGTGATCATAGCAGCGGTCCTGAATTTTATTAAACTCCCTTATTACGTAACAAAGCCTGGCATGGCAACAGAGCTCGAGCCGATCATTGAAGTTGATGGCGGCTATGAGGAAGAAGGCAGCTTTTCGCTTACAACCGTTGGATTTGGAAGGGCGAATATTTTCTCCTACACCCTTGCAAATATCCTTCCTTACCATGAGCTTTTGCCGCTTGAAGATGTCGTTCAAGAAGGTGAATCAGATGATGATTATCTAAATAGACAAATGCATATGATGGAATCTTCTCAGGAATCTGCTGTGTCTTTAGCATATGAAAAGGCAGGCAAAAAAGTGGATTACAAGTTTCACGGAATCTACGTTATGCAAGTTGTAGATGGGATGCCATCAGAGGGCAAACTTAAAGCAGGAGACCGTATTTTTAAAGTCGACGGGAAGGAATTTAAAACAGCAGAAGAGTTTATAGCCTACGTCGGCCAAAAGAAAAAAGGCGATAAGATCAATGTTACATATGACCGCAATGGCAAAGAGGGCAAAACCGAAATTACAGCATCTGAATTTCCGGATAACAAAAAGAAAGTCGGGATCGGTATATCTCTTGTGACAGACAGAGAATTGATTACCGACCCTGAGATTTCGCTTGATACAAACAATATTGGCGGTCCTTCTGCAGGCCTGATGATGACTCTTGAAATTTATAATCAGCTTACGAAAGAAGATTATACAAAAGGCTATAACATTGCAGGCACCGGTACGATTGATGAAAATGGAACTGTCGGGCCAATAGGCGGGATCTCGCAGAAAATTGTTGCTGCCGACAAATCAGGGGCAGAAATCTTCTTCGCCCCGAATCAGAACGGAATTGCTGCATCTAATTATAAAGAAGCAGTTGCAACTGCCAAAGATATCGAAACGGATATGAAAATTGTGCCGATTGATACGTTTGATGACGCAGTAGATTATCTTAAAACATTAAAAGAGAAATAAAAAAAGTGACTTCATCGCGAAGTCACTTTTTTATTGGTACGTCCTATAAAAACAGTTTTTCCTTTTCGTCATATTGAACAGGTCTTGTTGAATATTCGCTGTGCATAAACTGAGAACGAATCGGTTCAGGGAAAATCATGGCGTATACGGAAGCTGCTTTTATGTCCAGATCAAGCAGCGGGTGGCTGAATGCCGACAAAGTTGAAACAATTGGTTTATCAACCGCTTTTTTTATACGGTTTAAATATGTGCGTCCCTGCGAAGACATGCCGAGAAGTCTCAAATAAGGGGCTGCTGCTTCCTCGAGCTTCATTTGCTCTTTGGTTGTTCTGGTTAAAATATGAAGACAAAGACGCTGAAGCCTTGTCCACGTGTACCGTTTTGTTTTCAGCTGCTCCATAAAATCTTTAAATGATGAAGCCTGCTGAATGAGAGATTTAATCCTATTTTCAAGGCCTTCTTCCACTTCATAGATTTGTTTCAGTTCATCGTGCGTCATCGTGCAGATTGTATACTTCAGGAATCCAAAGTAATCCTCCCATTGATGAAAGGTGTCAAAATTATCTTTATACTGCTTGAGATGATACAAGGAGGTTTCAGGTACAAAGGATTGGATATCTTTGTTTTCTTCTGAGAAAATGGCCTTGCGTATGCTTGTTGCACTTGCGATGGGGGTTTCATTAAATTCTTCATCATGATAGCCGGCAGCTGTACGTTTAATCGTAAGGGGGGATATAGCAGCTCCCTGTTTTTGAATGGCCTTTACATATTGATACCCGAGAATATTATTCGGCAAAGATAAATCAAGCGTATGCCCGCCTGTATTCAGTGATTGATAGGCTTTTGTCTGAGCGCTTGGATAACTTATCCCTTGTTTCATATAATACTTAATAGCATCCTGATAGTCTGAATCAAGTTCTTCAAGTGTTTCAGCCGTTTCAAGAAAAGGGGAGATGTCTCCATTCTCACTGCCAAAGCAAACCGAATCGCATTTTAATGCTTCCAATATGGAAATGGCGCCTTCTGCGAAGATTTCTGCTTTTTGGGTCGCAAATGCATATGGAAGTTCAATGACAAGATCAGCTCCCTGCTGCAGGGCCATTTTAGCACGGCTCCATTTTGAGACAAGCGCAGGCTCGCCCCGCTGCAAAAAATGACCGCTCATTACGGCGATGACTGCATCAGCCTCTGCTTTTTCCTTTGAAGCCTGAAGGTGATAGCGATGGCCATTATGGAACGGATTGTATTCAACTACTAACCCAACTGATTTCAAAAACATCCCTCCCTGGTACTTTCTTTTCATTTTTTCTAATTAAATCATGAAACGTGCAGAGCATGAAGTCAAGTTTCTGTAAAAAAATATGGATGAAAGACCTTAAAAAACAGCTTGAACATTTTGCATTAAAACAATATTCATGTATACTAAACACTGTAAAGAAAAAATATTGACAAATATTATTGCGAAAGCTATAATTACCTTTGTTGCCTTGAGGTGATACCATATGAAATGGTCTATTAATCAACTGAACCAACTGCAAAACAAGGGACTGCAAATTGATGAAACCGTCCAATTAACAGATATGAAAGGCGCGCTTTCTGAAATACGTGAAATTTCACCTGTTTCAGTAAAAGGCAGAGCAGATCTGGGCTCTTCTAAAGCAACTTTTCATTTGACGCTGACTGGCACGCTGATTCTCCCTTGTGCAAGAACGCTAGTGGATGTTCCATTCCCGTTCGAAATTCATACAACGGAAACGTTTTTATTAAAACCGAATGCAGACTTCGAGATGGAGGAAGATGTCCATCACGTTCAAGAAGATATCGTTGACTTAATACCTGTTATTAAAGAAAACATACTTTTGGAAGTACCAATGCAGGTTTTTAGCGATTCTGTTGAAGAAAATGATCAGGCTGCCCCGCAAGAGGGAAAAGATTGGAAAGTTATCTCTGAAGAAGATAACAAAAACAAGATTGACCCGAGACTTGCCGGCTTATCGAAATTCTTCGATGATCAAGACAGCTAATGCTATTGTTTAGCACTTATATATAGGCTGTTTTAAACACAAAGTTTTAATGAAACTCTGTAAGGAGGTGGGAATAATGGCTGTACCTTTTAGAAGAACTTCTAAAACAAGAAAAAGACTACGTCGTACACACTTCAAATTGCAAGTGCCTGGTATGGTAGCATGCCCAAACTGTGGTGAAGTTAAATTAGCTCACCGTGTATGTAAAGAATGTGGAACATACAAAGGAAAAGAAGTTGTTAGCAAATAATAACTTCATTAAAAACGCAAGGATCTCTGATCCTTGCGTTTTTTTTATGAAATATAAAGATGTTCTAGTGCTTGGCCGGTCCTTTCTATAAAATAAAAGATATTCATCTTGTTCTATTAGGGGGATAAAAGTGGGGAAAGTATTAGCAAGCGAGAGAAACGGGATATTAGAGATCAAAATTAACCGTCCGGAACGACGAAATGCAATTGATTATGATGTGATGAACGAATTAGAAGCGATTCTTGGAGTGGCAGAAGACAATGAAAGACTGATTGCGGCAACGATAACCGGAAGCGGCAGAAAGGCGTTTTGTTCAGGCGGTGATCTTTCTGTTTTCGGAAATATCACGACTGCTGAAGAAGCGCTGCATATGCTTTCGAAAATGGGGGATCTATTATACAGAATCATGACTCTTCCTGTACCGACATTCGCTTTGATTAATGGTACGGCTGTAGGAGGAGGGATGGAAATAGCAGCTTCTGCTGATTTCAGATTAGTGAATGAAGAGGCTTCGCTTGGGTTTATTCAGGGAAATCAAGCGATTACAACTGGGTGGGGCGGAAGCACAATGCTATTTGAAAAAATGCAGCATGATTCAGCCCTGTACATGCTCACAAGCGGACAAATAATTAATGCAGAAAAGGCAAAAGAACTCGGATTCGCTTCGAACGTTTTTCATTCTGAAACATTTGAAGCAGATGCTTTGGATTTTATAAGAAAGTCTCTTATTCCTTATCCTGATGTGATACGAGGGTATAAAAGAGTTCAGATTAATAAATGGGTCCGTTCCGGCCTGAAAGAACGAATGCAGGAAGAAATTGCAAAGTGTGCAGAGCTATGGACAGGTGAAGACCATCTTTGTGCTGTAAGGCAATTCTTCCAAAAATAGACAGTAAAAAACAGCTTGTAACCCTGGGATTTCTGTCACGTTCGATAGTCTATCTATTCTAGCAGGCGCATATGTATGTAAAAAATGCGTATTAGGGGGATTAGAAAATGACTACTACACGTCAGGATGCTTGGACTCAGGATGAGGATTTGATGCTCGCTGAAATTGTTCTCAGGCAGATCCGGGAAGGCGGAACACAGCTTGCTGCATTCGAAGAAGTAGGGAAAAAGTTATCAAGAACGGCTGCTGCATGCGGTTTTCGATGGAATTCCTATGTAAGAAAACAATACAAATCAGCGATTGAAATGGCAAAAGCACAGCGAAAAAAAATCCGCAAACAAGAAACTGAAGAATCAGCTGAACCTTCTCAGCCCTCTTTTGAAAACGAATCACAGCCTGAAGCAGGCGTACCCCTGACTTTTCATGAAGTGATTTCATTTTTGAAAAACTATGAAAATTCTGGAAGTGCTGCAGACTTAAAAAGTGAAAATGAAAGCCTCATTAAAAAAATAATTAATCTGGAGCAGCAAATCGAAAAGCTCCAAGCTGAAAAAGAAACCATCCACAGCAATTTGAAGATTGTAGAGGAAGATTATATGATGCTGATTGAAATGATGGAACGCGCAAGAAATATGGCTGTTCTGAGAGACGATGAGCGCAGCCGCAAGGTTAAGTTTCAAGTAGACCGAAATGGGAATCTGGAAAGAGCTGAAAAATAAAAGAATGACCGCAGATGCGGTCATTCTTTTATTTTATTGAAAGGATATTTTTACGCAGATTCGCCTTTTTGTTCGGAAACGCCTTCAGGATACCAGACAAGAGGATTTTCTCCCTTATCCCGCTCCATGTCATAAGTGACGGACTCAAAACCCATTCTCGACCAGAATTCACCTGACTTTATTCTTGGATTGGTTTTGATTGGAACACCGTAAGACTTCGCGTATTCAACAAGTGCCGTACCATAGCCTTTTCGTTTATAATCAGGAAGCACTTCAAGCTTCCATAATTCCAGGTAATCCTGTTTTGGATCAAAATATTCGTCGAACTTTTTATCGACCCGGTACAGACTCATACGGGCAACTAATTTATCGCCGAAGTAAATGCCGTAGAATGGCGAATTACTATCATTTTCTATGATGTTATCCTGAAGATCATCAAGCATGGACAGCTCCTGCAGTCCGTATTCTTTAAATTTTTTGAATTCCTCTAATGTCTTATAATTAATAAGCAATTTTTCTACCTTAAACATTGTTTCTCCCCCTTGCAGCCTCTGATCGTTGTATATCATACAGGTTTAAGATAAGAATACAAAATCTTAATAAAATTTTAAAACTTACATTTATTATACCACGAAGAAAAGATTAGAAAAGAGTTTAGTGAGCGTTTTCATTTTTAAAGAAGGAAATTTAAAGTTTATGAAGAAATGTACTCTGTGGGGATATTCTTTTACACCTTGGGAGGGAAGAAATTGAAGAAGATTTTAATTGCAAACCGGGGAGAAATTGCGCTTCGGATTATCAAAACATGCAAAAAAATGGGGATTGAAACAGTCGTCATTTTTTCTGATGCTGATGCTGATTTGCCATTTGTTAAAGAAGCAGACTATGCCTTTAGAATAGGTGAAGCTGCTGTCTCGAAATCCTATTTATTAAAGGATGAAATTTTAAATATTGCTGTCCGGGAACAAGTGGATGGCATCCACCCAGGATATGGATTCTTATCTGAAAATACGGAGTTTGCTCAGGCAGCGGAAGAAAAGGGTATCAAGTTTATTGGTCCGAGTTCCGAAACAATGGCTTTAATGGGAGATAAAGTAGCAGCAAGAAAAACGATGAAGGAAGCTTTCGTACCTGTTGTGCCCGGCAGTGTTACGGGCTTATCTACGATCGAAGAAGCCTGTTCGTTTGCAGCAGAAATCGGCTACCCGGTTATGCTTAAAGCAAGCGGAGGCGGAGGCGGGATCGGCATGCAGCGGTGCGACAATGAAGCGGCCCTTATGAAATGTTTTGCCTCTACAAAAACAAGAGCAAAAGCATACTTCGGAAACGATGAAGTTTTTATAGAAAAATTTATTGCTGATGCAAGGCACATTGAAATTCAATTATTTGGAGATCATCATGGAAATGTTGTTCACATGTTCGAGCGTGACTGCTCTGTTCAGCGCAGAAACCAAAAAGTGGTTGAAGAATCTCCTTCTCCGCACTTATCCGGGGAGACAAGGGCTAAGATGTGTGAAGCAGCTGTTGCGGCAGCAAAGCATGTAGGATACATAAACGCAGGAACGATTGAGTTTATTGTTGATGATAAAGAAAACTTTTATTTTCTTGAAATGAATACTAGGCTGCAAGTAGAACACAGGGTGACAGAAGGTGTCACAGGACTTGATCTTGTTGAACTTCAAATTCGGACTGCAGCAGGAGCTGAGCTTCCTTTTTCTCAAGATGAAATTTCGAAAAAAGGACATTCTATTCAATTTAGACTATATGCCGAGGATCCTGTGAAGTTCATTCCGTCACCCGGATTAATTAAAGCGTTTACATTTAATGAGACAGATGGGGTTATTATGGATTGTGCCTATGCAGAAGGGAACACGGTTACACCCTATTATGACCCGCTCGTGGCAAAAATCATTGTAAATGGCGAAAGCCGCGAAGAAACCATTGAAAAAGCACGGACCTTTTTAAATGAAATGAAAATCGAAGGAATTAAAACGAACCTTCCATTATTCATCAATATTTTGTCGAATGAACAATTTAATCAGGGAAGATACAGCACATCTTTTCTGCAAACAGCGGTTTTCGCTTAATTTAGAGCCAGTAAAATAATGAGTTTGTTTCACCACACCAAGAATGGAGGATTTATAACATGATCGAAATAAAAGCAAGTATGGCAGGAACAGTATTAAATGTATTAGTGGCAGCAGGGGACGAAGTAACGGCTGGACAAGATGTGATCATGCTCGAATCAATGAAAATGGAAATACCTTTAGACAGCCCTGAGAACGGCGTTGTGGAGGTAGTTAAAGCTGAATCCGGCGATTTCGTTAATGAAGGCGATGTATTAATCATTTTAAAAGCTTAAAAAAGGAGGTATTTCCAATGTTGAAAACGGATGAGCTGGTCAAAATCCTGAAAGAAAAAACAGCAGAAATTGAAGCTGGCGGTCAGCCTAAATATCACGAAAAGCTTCAGCAGCAGGGTAAATTGTTTGTAAGAGAAAGACTTAACCGTCTATTTGATAATGGACAATACACAGAGGATGGGAAGTTCGCCAATAACCAGGCAGGCGATCTTCCATCTGACGGCGTAGTTACTGCAATCGGAAAAATAAATAACCAAACCGTTTGCGTAATGGCAAATGATTCTACAATTAAAGCGGGCTCATGGGGAGCAAGAACGGTTGAAAAAATCATCCGCATCCAAGAGACTGCTGAAAAATTGAAAGTCCCATTGCTTTATCTGGTGGACTCAGCCGGAGCGAGAATAACGGACCAGATTGATATGTTCCCAAATCGCCGCGGCGCAGGGAGAATCTTTTATAACCAGGTTAAATTGTCAGGCATGATTCCGCAAATCTGTCTTCTGTTTGGTCCTTCAGCAGCAGGCGGAGCATATATCCCGGCTTTTTGTGACATTGTTATAATGGTCGAAGGGAACGCCTCCATGTATTTGGGATCACCCCGCATGGCAGAGAAAGTCATTGGCGAAAAAGTTTCGCTTGAAGAAATGGGCGGAGCCAGAATGCACTGCTCTGTAAGCGGCTGCGGAGATGTCCTTGTAAAGACAGAAGATGAAGCCATATTAGAGGCGAGACGATACTTAACTTATTTTCCGCAAAATTATCAGCATGCCCCAATGCCTGCAGAACCAGCTGCTCCGAAGCAGGGCAGAAGGCTGTCTGAAATTGTTCCGGAAAATCAGAATGCGCCATTTGATATGTATGAGTGCATCGACTCTCTCATAGACGCGGGAAGCTTCTTTGAAATCAAACGCTTATTCGCACCTGAAATTATCACAGGTTTTGCCCGGATGAACGGGAAGGCTGTTGCAGTCATTGCAAATCAGCCGCGAGTGAAAGGCGGCGTTTTATTTGTAGATTCAGCTGACAAAGCAGCGAAGTTTATGCAGCTTGCGGATGCGTTTCATATCCCGTTATTATTCCTTGCGGATGTGCCGGGCTTCATGATTGGCACTAAGGTAGAAAGAGCGGGAATTATCCGTCATGGCGCTAAGATGATCGCTGCCATGAGCTCCGCTACGGTTCCAAAAATCTCCGTTATCGTGAGAAAAGCATATGGTGCAGGACTATATGCCATGGCAGGACCGGCTTTTGAAACGGATTGCGTCATTGCTCTTCCTACAGCTCAAATAGCTGTTATGGGTCCCGAAGCTGCTGTTAATGCGATTTATTCAAATAAAATCAATGAAATCGAAGATCCGAAGGAGAGAATGAAATTCGTCCTTCAAAAACAGCAGGAGTATAAAGAAAACATTGATATTTATAAGCTTGCATCTGAAATGATTGTAGACGACATTGTTTCTGCAGATGAGCTTAGAGAAGAACTAATTTCCCGCTTCTCTTTATATGAAACAAAACAGCTTTCATTCAGCGAACGGAAGCATCCGGTTTATCCGGTATAATTCAGCAAATAAAGCCAGCTTTTAAAGAGCTGGCTTTTCTTATTGAGAAAATGAAAAAACCAGGCTGCTCCTAGAGTTCCCAAAAGCTTTCAGCGAAGTACTAAAACTCTTCAGGTGGGCTAAAACATATTTGGTTCGCCAACCAATATCTCAGCAATCCCAGCCGAAGCGTACCCTTAACCAAGATATGGCAAAATCCACGACCCAATATCGGAAAATGGTGCCTTAAAAATCACAAAAAGTGAAATCCGTGCAGCCATTCAATCAGAATGTAAGCATATATCACGGGCGGCTTTTTTATTCCAGCTTTATTAAATATGGGAAATACTACATATATTTGGTATGATAATAGAATTAAGGGAAAACGGTGGGATTAGCTTATGAAGATTGGAATTATCGGTTCAGGAGCAGTAGGCTTACTAAGTGCCGCATATTTAAGCAAGAACCATGAAGTAACGCTTTATACAAGGCGCAAAGAGCAGGCAGAGCTTATCAATGCTGGAGGAATAAGTTTAGTCAAAGGCAATCAAGAGAGCATATCTTTACATCTTAGAGCTGAAGATAAACCAGCTTATACAGAACCGCTTTTAATTGTAACAGTCAAACAATATCAGCTGGAGGACATTTTGAATGCCTTGAAAAAAAGTCCGCCTAAAACGGTTCTTTTTCTGCAAAATGGCATGTCTCATATCCCTTTGCTTCAAACCCTTTCAGCACATCGGGTATTTGTGGGCATTGTGGAGCATGGTGCATTAAAACTGAGTGACAACACCGTTAAGCATACAGGGTTCGGATGCATTAAGGTCAGCCCGTTGTTTCCGGGTGAAAGATTAAATGAGCTGCCTGTCCTGAAGATGCAAATGGATCATTTTCCATTTGAATATATAGGAGACTGGAAGTATATGATGTCGCAGAAACTGCTTGTGAATGCTTGCATTAATCCCCTGACTGCTTTATTGCGGGTTCCTAATGGCGAGCTTGCCTCAAATCCCATGTTTAACAAAATGGCAGAGAGTGTATTTCATGAGGCAATGAAAGTATTGTCTCTTGAGAAAGGACAAGAAGAATGGGAGCATGTTATGGCCATATGCAGGAACACGGCTCAAAATCGTTCATCTATGCTAAAAGACATAGAAGAAGGCAGAATGACAGAAATTGATGGAATCATTGGCTACTTAATCAATCAGGCAAAAACAGAGAAGCTTGAAGTTCCTGTTCTTCATTTCTTATATCAAGCCATTAGGGGAATGGAAGGATGATTGTGATCGATTTTATTGTCAGCATTTTTGCTTTTGCAGTTTCACTTCCGCTGTTAAGTTTTTTTCTTCTTTTTCTGTTATTGCTTGTAATGACAAACAGCAAAAAAAGAGCCTTGCTGCTTGCAGCAGACATTGCTGTGGTTTTATTAATATTCTCAATTTATTTCAAACTGCTAATATTATCGCAAACTGCTTTTTACAGCGGGTTATTTTTCGTCTGCCTCTTCATCGTGTTTACAGGTCTGCTTATCCTGATCCGATCGCAATCGTCCATTACATTATCAATTGCATTTAAAAAATGCTGGCGGTTCTCTTTTTTGCTTTTGCTGCCGATCTCGACGTTTCTTACTATATATGGAATCATTTCCGGAATCCTTGAATATCTGTAAGATTGCAGGCAAACTTTTTTTATTTTCGCATCAATAAATGCTATACTCTTCTCGGAAGCTTACATAACCCGGAAAGGAAGTACATAAATGGAGATTACTGAACTCTCCCTTCGCCACACGAACCGCCTTGTGGAAGATTTGGTTCATGCAAGGCTAAATACGGTGGACTACTTTGATTATCAGATTACAAATGATGATGTCTATGAAAAGAGAATGAACGATTTAAAAAATAGAACGTTTGCGCGGGAAGAATTATCTGATTATCTTTTATCCTATCATCAGAAACACTTTCCTGAAAATCACACAGTGACCAATAACATTAAACGGCTAAAACAGCCTGACAGCCTTGTTATAGTGGGCGGACAGCAGGCAGGTTTACTGACAGGCCCACTCTATACAATACATAAGATTATTTCCATTCTCGTGCTTTCAAAGCAGCAGGAAGAAAAGCTTTCTGTTCCTGTTATCCCGATTTTCTGGGTTGCAGGCGAGGACCATGATTTTGCTGAAATTAATCATTTGTTAGTATCGCAAAATCAAGTCATAAAAAAGAAAGCGATCAAGCATACGCAATCTGAGAAAGTTCCTGTTTTTTATAAAGAGCTGGATCAGACAGAATGCTGGAATTGGATTTGCTCTATTTTTGAAACGTACGGTGAAACAGATTATACAAACACGCTGATGGAAAGCCTCAAACAAACATTAAGTACATCAAAAACCTATACTCAATTTTTTGAAAAGCTGACATATGAAATGTTTTCTGGGTACGGACTTGTCATCATGAACTCCTCTGACCCTGACTTAAGGAAGATGGAATCTGTATTTTTTCAGCAGTTTATCAGAAAAAATGAAGAAATCTCAGAGGCGCTTCTTGCACAGCAGGAGTTTATGAGATCAGTTGGCTATCAGCCGATCATTGAAACAGAAGTGACAAGTGCAAATCTTTTTTATCATCATGAAAATAATGAACGTTCTTTGCTTCATCGTGCAAAAGATAAAACATATTCAGTAGAAGAAAATTTAACTTTTACTGAAGAGGAGATGAGGCACTTTGCCGAACAAACTCCTGAAAGGCTGAGCAACAATGTTGTAACAAGGCCGCTAATGCAGGAGTGTATTCTGCCGACTCTGGCGTTTATTGCCGGTCCTGGGGAGCTTGCTTATTGGGCGGAATTGAAAAGAGTCTTTCAGGTTTTAGATTTTGAAATGCCTCCTGTCGTACCTAGACTGAATATCACATTATTGGAAAGATCCATTGAAACAGATATGCAGGATGTAGAGATCGAGATTGAAGATGTCTTTACAAGAGGTGTGGAACAAGCACGGAAAGAGTGGGTATCAAAAAAAGAACCTTCTCAAATGTCGCCTAAAATTGAGGAGACAAAAAAGCAATTCGAACAGATTCACCGTGAACTGCGGGAGTCAGCTCTCTCATTTGACAAAAGTTTAGAGCCATTTTTAATGAAAAATGCGTATTTTATTCAGGCTCAGCTGGATTTATTGGAATCTCACATCGACAAGAAGATTCAACAAAAACATCGGGTGGAAATGGATAAATTCTCAAGAATCGGGAAATCTCTCAAGCCAAATGACGGTTTTCAGGAGAGAACGTGGAATATTTACTACTATCTGAATAAATATGGTCCAAATTTTTTAGACGAAATCGTGCAGCTTCGCTATTCTTTTAACAATCATCATAAAATTGTCAAAATATAAATAACGATTTTCTGAAATCCTGTGGAATACAGGGTTTTTTTTTATGAAAAGAACGTGTAGAATAGGAGGTGGGGAGAAGTGGGGGGAAGTGGTGACTGAGAGAAAGAAAGTGGGGCGACGGACATGTTCATGGGTGAATATCATCATACGATTGATGCAAAAGGCCGCATGATCGTTCCTGCCAAGTTCCGGGAAGAGCTCGGAGAAACTTTCGTCATCACAAGAGGACTTGATCAATGTTTGTTCGGTTATCCAATGAGCGAGTGGAAATTGATCGAAGATAAGCTTAAAGCTCTCCCGTTAACAAAAAAAGACGCACGTGCATTCACTCGGTTTTTCTTTTCTGGGGCTGTTGAATGCGAGCTCGACAAGCAAGGCCGCATTAATTTAGCTGCACCGCTTTTGCAATATGCAAAGCTTGAAAAAGAATGTGTTGTTATTGGAGTATCAAATCGGATCGAGTTATGGGATAAAGCAATTTGGGATACATATGTGACTGAACAAGAAGATTCATTTGCCGAAATTGCTGAAAATATGATTGGTTTTGATATATAATGGTCTCTTGTGCAAACAATGAGTAATAAGACATTCCAACATCATATTTAAACATCCAAAACAATCGACTCTGATAAAGGTGGTAACAGCAATGTTTCAACATAAAACAGTATTATTGCATGAAACGGTAGACGGATTAAACATTAAAGAAGACGGTGTATATGTAGACTGCACTTTAGGGGGAGCAGGGCACAGCTCTTATCTGCTGTCCAAGCTGTCTAAAGATGGCCACCTCTTCGCTTTTGATCAGGATGATGCAGCCCTCACGCATGCAAAAGAACTGCTTGCAGACTATGCGGGACAGGTTACATTTATAAAAAGCAATTTCAGATATTTGAAAGAAGAACTGGAAGAATTAGGTGTTACTGAGGTTGACGGCATTTTGTTTGACCTTGGCGTATCATCGCCGCAATTAGATACACCTGAGAGAGGCTTCAGCTATCATCACGATGCACCTCTTGATATGAGAATGGATCAGCATGCCAGCATATCCGCTTTTGATGTAGTGAATCACTGGACATATGAAGAACTGGTCAAAATTTTCTTCCGTTACGGAGAAGAAAAATTCTCAAAGCAGGTAGCGAGAAAAATAGAAGCAGCTAGAGAAAAACAGCCGATCCAAACTACAGGAGAGCTCGTGGAATTAATTAAAGATGCGATTCCTGCTCCAGCAAGAAGAAAAGGCGGGCACCCAGCCAAACGGATTTTTCAGGCGATCCGAATTGCGGTAAATGATGAACTGAAAGTATTTGAAGAAGCAATTGGACAAGCTGTCGATCTAATCAAACCCGGCGGAAGAGTCAGCGTCATAACGTTCCATTCATTAGAGGACAGAATCTGCAAGACAGCTTTTAAGCAAGCCGCTGCATTACCTGAACTGCCTCCAAACTTGCCGGTTATACCGGATGAATTTAAACCGAAAGTGAAACTGATCACAAGAAAACCGATCGTGCCATCAGACGAAGAGCTAGAAGAAAACAATCGCGCAAGATCAGCTAAACTTAGAATCCTAGAAAAACTATAAAGAAAGCCCAAAAAAATCAGAGGGGGTTGTGTTCATGAGTAATTTAGCAGTGAAATTACAGCAGCAGAGGCAAGAGCAGCATAAACAAATGCCCGAGCAGCAGCAAACGGTCGTTATTACAAGAAGACCAACCATAACAGTAGGGGAAAAAGTGCTTATCGTCGCTTTTTTATCTGTCCTCTTATTTGCAGCCGTCCAAATCGTATCGAACAGCGTAACCGTTTATCAGTCGAATATTGAGATTCAGAAGATTGAGGCGAAAATACAGGATCAGCAAAGAATTAATTCTGACTTAACTGTTCAAGTAAAAGAATTAAGCACATACGAACGCATCTGGGCAAAAGCTAAAGAGCTTGGATTAACACTTAACCATAATAACGTGAAAGTTGTTAATGAATAAACATGACACAGCCAAAAAATATCAATATGAACAGAGGAGCAGCAATATTAACTTTAATATTTGCATTGCTCTTTTTTGTCTTAATCATCAGATTCCTGTATTTACAGACAACAGGTGAAGTTAACGGGGAAATCCTTGCGGCCCGCGCTCAAGAGCAATATGAACGTAAGCGCGGCATTGAGGCGAATCGAGGCTCTATTTTGGACAGAAGAGGAGAAGTGATTGCCCAAGATACGTCAACGTATACTTTGGTTGCGGTTCTTGATGACAGCATGACGACAAGCCCCAAAAAACCAAAGCATGTAATTGAACCGGAAGAAACAGCTGAAAAACTTGCTCCATTGCTTGATATGGAAGAGAGTGAAGTCAGCGACATATTATCGAAGGATGCTTTTCAGGTGGAATTTGGTTCTGCCGGAAGAAACATTAGCCATTCATTAAAAGTGAAGATTGAGAAAATGAATCTTCCGGGTATCGGATTTATCAGAGACACCCACCGGTATTACCCAAATGGCACATTCGCCTCACATATAATCGGGTATGCCCAAAGAGACGAAGAATCGAATAAAACGGTAGGCATGTTTGGAATTGAGAAAAGTCTTGATAAATATCTTCAAGAAAAAGATGGCTACAAAGTATATGAGGGAGATAAACAAGGGTTTAAGCTCCCGAATGGAGAAGAAAAAATAGTAGCACCTGATAACGGTGATAAAGTATATCTGACGCTTGACCAAAAGGTTCAAACATTCCTTGAAGATGCAATGAATGAAGCGGCAGAAGAATATGAACCTGAGAAGATTATCGGAATTGTGGCAGATCCTAAGACAGGGAAGATTCTTGCAATGGGACAGCGCCCAAGCTTTGATCCGAATGTCCGCGATATCAACAATTATTACAATGATGCCGTTGCCTATCCATTTGAGCCAGGCTCGACGATGAAAATTTTCACGCTTGCAGCTGCCATTGAAGAAGGCGTATTTAACCGCAATGAGTTGTATCAGTCAGGTGCATATAATGTGGAAGGCGGAAGAATTCGCGATCATAATAAAACAGGCTGGGGAACGATTTCCTTCTTAGAAGGTGTGCAGCGTTCATCAAATGTAGCGATGGCCATCCTTGCGAAGGAAAAGCTTGGCCCAGATCGATTCATGCAGTATATGAACAAGTTCGGATTAAATGAAAAGACCGGAATTGATCTGCCAAACGAAGCGAATGGAAAGTTTAATTATAAGTATGATATTGAAAAAGTTACGACTGCATTTGGCCAAGGTTCAACTGTGACGCCGATTCAGCAGGTTCAGGCAGCCACTGCAATCGCAAACGGCGGAAAAATGATGAAGCCTTATATTATCGATAAAATTGTTGATGTTGATCATGACAAAGTGGTGAAACAAAATAAGCCTGAAGTTGCAGGCACACCTATTTCTGAAAAAACGTCAAAAGAAGTGCTGGACATTTTAGAAACAGTTGTCAGTTCGGAAAAAGGCACCGGCAGACCATATCAGATTGAAGGGTATGAAGTTGCCGGAAAGACAGGAACGGCACAAATAGCAGGAAGTGACGGGAAATATTTAACCGGCCGGGATAACTACATTTTTTCATTCTTAGGAATGGCGCCGAAAGAAGATCCAGAACTGCTTGTTTATATAGCTGTCCAGCAGCCTGAGCTGAAAGACACAGAAACAGGCTCCATGCCTGTATCATCCATTTTTAATACCGTAATGAAAAACAGCTTGCAGTATTTGAAAATCCAGCCTTCTGAGGAAGCTCTGGAACAGCCTAAGAAAACAGAAACTGAAATTGGCGCAGAAGTGCCGTCCTTTATCGGTGAAGATTCAGCATCAGCAGAAAAACTGCTGAAATCAAATAATGTTCAGCCGCTTATTCTTGGATCTGGAAATGAAATTGTTGCTCAATATCCAGAAGCAGGCACAAACATGATTGTCAATGAACGTGTGTTTTTGCAGACAGATGGCAAAGTCACGATGCCAGACATTAAAGGCTGGTCATCCCGGGATGTCATGAAGCTCGCTAATTTCCTTGACCTTGACCTTAAGATAAAAGGAAACGGCTATGTTGTTTCTCAAAATTTATCGGAAAATGAGACTGTAAAAGAGAATGATCAATTAATTGTAAAGCTTGAAAGTCCCAAACAGCCAAGCAGCGGAGAAAATGAACAGGCTGAAGATGCAGAAGCAGAAGATGAAACTGAGTAGAATAACAAGCTTGGTCAACATCGTTGATCAAGCTTGTTTTTTTAGTCATTAGCATGTATGCAAAGTTTCACAGTTTTGACCAATATCTCCTTATCCCTAAAAGTTCTAGATGATGCTGTACAAGCATATATTTGAACGAGCCTGGATAAGGAGGGGTATAATTCTATGCGCGTTTCAAATGTGACTGTCAGAAAGCGTCTGACAATGGTGCTGCTGTTTGGATTTTTGATTTTTCTTATTATCGATATCCGTCTTGGATACGTTCAGTTTTTCATAGGGGATAAATTAACTGCTCTTGCTAAGGATTCATGGAGCAGAAACATTCCTTTTGAGCCTGAACGGGGCGAGATTCTTGACCGCAACGGCGTCAAGCTTGCAACGAATATGAGTGCCCCGTCGGTCCTTGTTGTGCCGAGGCAGGTGGAAAACCCGGCAGATACGGCTGAAAAGCTTGCTTCTGTTTTAAATATGTCAAAAGAGCGCGCTTATGAACTTATTACAAAGAAGCAGTCAATTCAGCGCATCAATCCTGAAGGAAGAAAGATTTCTCATGAAAAAGCAAAAGAGCTTCGCGCCCTAGGGCTTAAAGGAGTATACATAGCGGAAGATTCTAAGCGGCATTATCCGTTTGGAAGTTATCTCTCACATGTGCTTGGTTTTGCGGGAATCGATAATCAGGGACTGCTTGGGCTTGAATCCTACTACGATGAACAGCTGAAAGGCACAAAAGGATATGTGAAATTCTACTCCGATGCAAAAGGGAAAAGAATGCCAGAAGAAGCGGATGAATATACAGCTCCAATAGACGGTTTAAATCTTAAATTAACCATTGATTCAAAAGTTCAAACCATTGTAGAACGGGAGCTGGATAACGCTCAGGCAGCCTACAACCCGGACGGAATGATTGCCATTGCCATGAATCCCAAAAACGGAGAAATTCTTGCCATGTCAAGCAGACCTGATTTTGATCCGGCTGATTTCAGAAATGTTGATCCTCTGATCTACAATCGGAATCTTCCTGTATGGAGCTCTTACGAACCAGGATCAACCTTTAAGATTATTACATTGGCTGCCGCCCTTGAAGAGAACAAAGTAAATCTGCAAAAAGAACACTTTCATGACGGCGGATCTGTGGAGGTTGGCGGAGCAAGACTTAAATGCTGGAAAAGAGGCGGCCATGGCAGCCAGACATTTCTTGAAGTTGTTCAAAACTCCTGTAACCCGGGATTTGTAGAATTAGGGCAAAGGCTCGGCACAAATACGCTGTTTAAATATATTCAGAACTTTGGTTTCGGCCAAAAAACAGGGATCGATCTGCAGGGAGAAGGAAGAGGGATTCTCTTCAATGTTAAAAATGTAGGTCCTGTTGAGCAGGCGACAACAGCATTTGGTCAAGGTGTTTCTGTAACACCGATTCAGCAGGTAGCAGCTGTTTCAGCGGCGGTTAACGGCGGAACGCTCTATACTCCTTTTATTGCAAAGGAATGGATTGACCCAATCACTGGTGACGTTGTCAGTCAGACGGCTCCTGAAGCTAAGCGCCGTGTGATTTCAGAAGAAACATCAAAACAGATAAGGTATGCTTTAGAAAGTGTAGTGGCACAAGGAACAGGAAGAAATGCGTTTGTTGACGGCTACCGTGTCGGCGGCAAAACAGGAACTGCCCAAAAAGTAAAAGATGGAGTTTACTTAAAGAATAACTATATTGTGTCGTTTATTGGCTTTGCTCCAGCTGATGATCCTGAAATTGTTGTTTATGTTGCAGTTGATAATCCCAAAGGCACGGTTCAGTTCGGGGGAACGGTAGCTGCGCCAATTGTAGGGAACATCATGGAAGATAGTTTAAGAGAGCTTGGTGTGAAACCGAGAAAAGATCAAATCGAAAAAGAATATACATGGCTAGACACAAAACTTGTAAGTGTCCCGAATGTTGTAGGGCTGACTACAACGGAATTGAGAGAGCAGATGGTAAACCTTAAGCTTGATATTGCCGGTTCCGGCGACACAGTTGTTCAGCAGTCACCAGCAGCCGGAGTGAAACTGAAGGAAGGATCAACCCTCCGACTGTATTTAGGAAAAAGCGACAATAAAACAGAAGACGAGTAACTAACTCTCTTTTATACACAAAAAAGCCGGCAATCACAACACGTGTTTGCCTCGCTTTTATTTTATGGCAGGAAAAAGAGAAGCTTTGTACTTTCGTTATCTTTTAATATGGGAGATGAAGTCACTGCTGCCATTCAATATGATATTTTTAAAAGCTGATATGGCTCTTTTAGCGAAGATGAGATAAAATAAGAACTGTGCGTTTTTTTATAAATGGATGATTTTGTATAAAAAATAAAGAAAGAAACTATTGTTGGTTTTTGAGAGGATTTGGTAATGATGAAATTACAGACACTGCTTTCGCAGCTGCAAAATATGAAAATGAACGTGAATGAAAATCCAGAAATTCTCTCGATTGAAATGGACTCAAGAGAAGTGAAGGAAGGAAGTTTATTTATTTGCATCAGCGGGTACACAGTTGATGGCCACGATTATGCTGAACAGGCTGTCAGCAGAGGGGCTGCTGCTGTATTATCTGAAAAGCCTCTGTCACTTCCAGTACCTGTTATTGTTGTTAATAATACAAAGAGAGCAATGGCGCTTCTCGCAGACACATTTTACGGGCAGCCTACACATAAGCTTCACTTAATAGGCGTTACAGGCACAAACGGCAAAACTTCAACAACGCATTTAATTGAGAAGATCCTTCAGAATTCCAGCCAAACTACTGGGTTAATCGGAACGATGTACATAAAAATCGGAGATGAACAATTAAGCGTTAAAAACACTACACCAGAGAGTCTGACTCTTCAAAAAACCTTTGGAATGATGGTTGATAAAGGAGTCAATCATGCAATTATGGAAGTTTCCTCCCATGCGTTGCATATGGGGCGAGTTCATGGGTGTGATTATGATGTAGCCGTCTTTACAAATTTGTCACAGGATCATCTGGATTACCACCAGACAATGGATTCATATCGGGCTGCTAAAGGACTTCTATTTTCACAGCTTGGAAATAAATTCGATCAAAACAAGCCAAAAACAGCTGTCTTGAACGGAGATGATCCTGCTTCTGCCGAGTTTATGAATATGACGGCAGCACATATATTGACGTATGGGATTGATACAGAGTGTGATGTGATGGCGAAAAATATTGCGATGTCTCCAAGCGGAACATCTTTTGATCTTGTCACTTCCCATGGGAGTGAGAAGGTGAATATGAAGCTCATCGGCAAATTCAGCATCTACAATGCGCTTGCTGCAGCAGCTGCAAGCCTTGCTTCTAATGTGCCGCTATCAGTAATAGCTTCTACTCTTGGGGACATTGAAGGTGTTCGCGGCCGCTTTGAAGTTGTCGACGGAGGACAGGATTTTTCCGTAATCGTTGATTATGCCCATACTCCGGACAGTCTGGAAAATGTTCTTTCAACGGTCAAGCAATTTGTTCTTGGAAAGACATTTGTCGTTGTCGGCTGCGGCGGGGACCGTGACCGGACAAAACGGAAAATCATGGCGCAGATTGCAGTGAAGTATGCAGATGAACCGATCTTTACATCCGACAATCCGAGAAGTGAAGATCCGATCGCCATATTAAATGAGATGGAAGATGGGGTTAGAGGCGAATATTATCATTCCATTGAAAATAGAGAGAAGGCCATCTATTTTGCCGTTGCTAATGCATCGCCAGGCGACGTCATCTTAATCGCAGGAAAAGGCCATGAAACCTATCAGCAGATCGGAACACAGATTTTCGATTTCGATGATCGTGAGGTAGCATTGAAAGCCATTAAAGAACGGATTAGATAATGATCCGCTTTAAAAGATGTATTTAAGAAATCCACAAGTTTTTATTATATGATGAATCCGTAATCAGAAGCGGTCATCATGCAGCTATTCAGGGAGGATCTAAACATGCTTGAACAAATTATTTTATTTACTATTATTATGGGTTTTTTAATCAGTGTTCTGATATCTCCCATCTTTATTCCATTTTTAAGAAGACTTAAGTTCGGACAAAGCATTCGGGATGAAGGACCGAAATCTCATCAGAAAAAATCAGGCACCCCGACGATGGGCGGAATCATGATTATTTTGGCTGTGATTGTAACAACGCTTGTCATGAGCTATAAATTTGCAGAACCAAGTGTGGAAATGTATTTGCTGCTATTCGTTATGTTCGGTTACGGCCTGCTCGGTTTTCTGGATGATTTCATCAAGGTTGTGATGAAGCGCAACCTCGGCCTTACATCAAAACAAAAATTGATTGGACAGATAATTATTGCGGTCATTTTCTATATCGTTTTTAAACAATATGGGTTTTCTTCAGAAATCCGCATTCCAGGCACTGATTTTTCATTTGATTTAGGATGGGCTTACGTCATTCTGATCATTTTCATGCTTGTCGGCGGATCAAATGCTGTTAACTTAACAGACGGCCTTGACGGCTTGCTCTCAGGTACTGCAGCCGTTGCATTTGGCGCATTTGCTGTTCTTTCCTGGAATCAATCTCAATATGATGTGGCTATTTTTTCAGTGGCAGTTGTAGGAGCGGTTCTTGGGTTTCTTGTCTTCAATGCACATCCCGCGAAAGTATTCATGGGTGACACAGGATCACTGGCACTCGGGGGAGCTATTGTCACAGTTGCTATTTTAACAAAGCTTGAAATTCTTCTTGTTTTAATCGGAGGAGTTTTCGTCATCGAAACCTTATCCGTTATTATTCAGGTCATCTCTTTTAAAACAACCGGAAAACGGGTATTTAAGATGAGCCCTCTTCATCACCACTATGAGTTAACCGGCTGGTCAGAATGGAGAGTTGTCGTGACATTCTGGACAGTGGGTCTTGTTTTCGCCGTTTTGGGAATCTATATTGAGGTGTGGTTATAAGATGAAAAGTATTCAAGATTTTACTCATAAACATGTACTGGTTTTGGGGCTTGCAAAAAGCGGATTAGCTGCTGCAAAGCTCTTACATAAACTCGGAGCCAAAGTTACAGTCAATGATATGAAGCCTTTTGAAGAAAATGAGTCTGCTCAGGAACTTCAGGCTGCAGGTCTTCAGGTTATTTGCGGCAGTCATCCGGAAGAACTCCTAAATCATGCAGAATATATTGTGAAAAACCCTGGTATCCCCTATACAAATCCATTGCTTGCTGAAGCTTTGGAGCGGAATATCCCGATTGTTACAGAAGTGGAACTTGCATATTTAATCTCAGAAGCAGATATGATTGGGATTACGGGATCAAACGGAAAAACAACTACGACTACACTTATACACGAAATGCTTCTTGCTGATCAGAAGAAGTCTTTGATCGCTGGAAACATTGGCACCGTAGCATGTGAGGTAGCAGAACATGCTTCAAAAGAGAATGTCATTGTGACTGAGCTGTCTTCTTTTCAGCTTATGGGAACAATCAAATTCAGACCTAAAA
Organism: Metabacillus dongyingensis; assembly: GCF_019933155.2. Classification (NCBI taxonomy): domain Bacteria; kingdom Bacillati; phylum Bacillota; class Bacilli; order Caryophanales; family Bacillaceae; genus Metabacillus; species Metabacillus dongyingensis. The sequence goes on from NZ_CP082944.1 coordinate 2,107,444, forward strand.
TTGCGCTGCTGCTGAATCTATTTGATGCCCATCTTGATTATCATGGAACTAGAGAAGAATACGCTCTTGCAAAAGCAAAAATCTATGAAAATCAGGAGGCAGATGATTTTTCTGTCGTGAACTATGATGACATGGGTGTGCGCCGGGCAGCAGAAAAATCCAAAGGTCAAATCGTTTATTTTTCAGTTTCAGAGAAGCTTGAAAAAGGCGCATATATAAGTAACGGTTCGCTCTGGTATAACGATGAGCAGATTATTGAAATAAAAGATGTTGTTTTGCCGGGCAAGCATAATCTTGAGAATATTCTTGCTGCGATCTGTGCTGTAAAACTATACGGAGCATCAACAGGCGCCATTCAAAAAGTTCTGACTTCTTTTAAAGGCGTTAAACACCGGCTGCAGTTTATCAGCACGATTGATGGAGTAAAATATTACAACGATTCAAAAGCTACTAATATATTAGCAACATCCAAAGCACTGCAGGCCTTTGATGCACCAACAATTTTGCTTGCAGGAGGTTTGGATCGCGGAAACGAATTTGACGAACTGATTCCATTTCTGGGCAATGTGAAGGTGTTCATTACATTTGGACAGACTGCACCAAAGCTTGAGAGAATAGCAGGTGATGCTGGAATAGAAGTGATAAAACGTGTCGATAATGTTGAACAAGCGGCTATTGCGGCGTTTGACTTATCTCAAGATGGTGACATTGTTCTCTTATCCCCTGCGTGTGCTAGCTGGGATCAATATAAAACATTTGAGCAAAGAGGAGACATGTTTGAGAACGCCGTGCATAAGCTAAAGTAAAGGGCTCGTACACGCATTGTCACAAAGCTTGAGCCCTAATTCCATAATATTGGGGTGTTCGGCGTTGACGGCAAAAAGATCTGCACCAGACTTCATTCTAGTCATCATTACCTTGCTGCTGCTGACGATTGGACTGATCATGGTTTACAGTGCAAGCGCAGTTTGGGCAACTTATAAATTTGAAGATTCATTTTTCTTTGCAAAGAGGCAGCTGCTTTTTGCAGGTGTAGGTGTAATCGCCATGTTTTTTTTAATGAACGTTGATTATTGGACATGGAGAACCTGGGCGAAAATGCTGATAATAATTTGCTTTGTTCTTCTTCTGGCCGTTTTAGTTCCCGGCATAGGGATGGAGCGAAATGGTTCCCGCAGCTGGATAGGAGTCGGCGCATTTTCCATTCAGCCCTCCGAATTCATGAAGCTTGCCATGATTGCGTTTTTGGCTAAATTTCTGTCAGAAAATCAAAAGAAAATAACATCATTTAAAAAAGGTCTTTTTCCATCGCTTGGCTTTGTTTTTACTGCGTTTGCATTAATTATGCTTCAGCCTGACCTTGGAACAGGAACCGTTATGGTCGGGACTTGTATTGTGATGATTTTTGTTGCAGGGGCGAGGATCAGCCATTTTGGTTTCCTTGGTCTGCTGGGTGCTGCTGGATTTGTAGGGCTCGTTTTATCAGCACCGTATCGGATTAAGCGAATCACATCGTTTTTAAATCCTTGGGAAGATCCGCTCGGAAGCGGATTTCAGATCATTCAATCTCTCTATGCAATTGGACCTGGTGGCTTATTTGGTCTTGGCCTCGGGCAGAGCAGACAAAAATTCTTTTACTTGCCTGAACCGCAAACAGACTTTATCTTTGCTATCCTGGCAGAAGAGCTTGGCTTCATCGGCGGCTCGCTGATCATTTTGCTGTTTGGTCTGTTATTATGGAGGGGTGTAAGAATAGCCCTCGGTGCCCCGGATTTATACGGTTCATTTCTGGCCATCGGCATTATCACAATGGTTGCGATTCAAGTCATGATCAATATTGGAGTAGTAACTGGGCTAATGCCGGTTACGGGTATTACGCTGCCATTTCTCAGCTACGGCGGATCTTCATTGACGCTGATGCTGATGGCGGTTGGTGTTCTATTGAATATTAGCAGATATGCCAGGTACTGAACCTGCATTCTATAGATGAAATAGACCCTGTTGAAAAACAGGGTTTATCATTTTTTTACCGCTGGATTTGAATATTTTTGAAAATGTTTCTATTAAATGGGGGATACCTTTGAAAATTATGGTAAGCGGCGGAGGGACAGGCGGACACATTTATCCTGCCCTCGCCTTAATAAATGAAATTAAAAAAAATGACCCAAATGCGGAATTTTTGTATGTCGGCACAGATAATGGCCTTGAGTCCAAAATAGTTCCAAAAGCAGGAATTCCATTTCGTGCAATTAAGATTTCCGGCTTTAAAAGGAAGATCTCATTGGACAATGCAAAGACAATCATGCGCTTCTTCAAAGGGGTCAGCGACAGCAGAAAATTCATAAAAGAATTTAAACCGGACGTCGTAATTGGTACTGGCGGCTATGTTTGCGGACCCGTTGTCTATGCAGCTGCTAAGCTGAAGGTGCCGGCGATTATTCATGAACAAAACAGTCTTCCTGGAGTGACCAACAAATTTTTAGCGCGCTATGTAGACAAAGTAGCCATTTGTTTTGAAGAGGCAAGAAGCTATTTCCCTGCTGAAAAAACAGTACTGACAGGTAACCCTAGAGCGTCTGAAGTGGCAACAGATGACGTCAGTCACTATAAGGACCCTGCACTTATGACTGACAAAAAAACAGTTCTGATTATGGGAGGAAGCAGAGGGGCAAAACCCATCAATGATGCAGTGATCGGTATGCTTGATGATATGAAAAATAAAGATTATCAGGTTATCTATGTAACTGGTGAAATTCATTATGAAAACGTTATGGAGCAAGTTCTGAATCTGCCGAAAAATGTTGTGATCAAACCTTTCATTCATAACATGCCTGAAGTCTTAAAAGGAATAGATTTAATTGTGGCACGATCAGGTGCAACTACTTTGGCGGAAATAACGGCACTTGGGCTTCCAAGTATCCTGATACCAAGTCCATATGTAACAGCGAATCACCAGGAAAAAAATGCAAGAGCCTTAAGTGATCATGATGCAGCGGCATTAATTCTTGAAAAAGACCTCTCCAGTGCTGTATTAGTAAAAGAGATGGATACTATCTTGCTTGATGGGGCGAATCTTCAAAAAATGTCAGCTGCTTCTAAGCAGTTGGGCATTCCTGATGCTGCAATGAAGTTATATAAAGAAATACAGGATTTAGCTGCTCAATAAATTAGCTTGATATCATCATTTCAGACATAGAATTTAAAAAAGACAGAAGTCATAGGGGTTTATAACTTCGAAAAAGAGGGCATCAAATAATTTGTGCCTGTTGAACTATATTCCTATGAGCCTTCTTCAATGTCATACGGTAAAGAACAATCTATTTTAGGAGGCTGTCATGGAAAAGATACTTATGAAATTACAAGAAGCAGAAGTTGGGAAAGTTGTTCAAAATGAACCTCTGGCAAAACATACAACGATTAAAATCGGGGGACCTGCGGAAATTTTTGTTGAGCCGAGTTCGATTGAAAATCTGAAAAAAACGATGGATACCGTAACAGAAAACGGTGTTCCATGGAGAGCGATCGGCAGGGGATCTAATCTGCTTGTCGGGGATTCAGGCATTAAGGGTGTCGTGATTAAACTAGGAAAAGGACTGGATCATCTTGACGTGGATGGAGATACCATTACTGCAGGCGGAGGCTACTCTCTTATTAAATTAACGACTGTCATCAGCAAACAGGGACTCTCCGGCCTTCAGTTCGCAGGGGGCATTCCTGGATCTGTAGGAGGAGCTGTATACATGAACGCGGGTGCTCACGGTTCTGATATGTCCAAAATTCTTGTAAAGGCTCATATACTGTTTGAGGATGGAACGATGGAATGGCTGACAGCAGAAGAATTGGAATTTTCATACCGGACTTCTCTGCTTCAGAAGAAACGCCCGGGCATTTGCCTAGAAGCGGTTTTGAAGCTTGAGAAAGGCAACCGCGAAGAAATTGTGGCAGAACTTCAGAAAAATAAAGATTACCGCAGAGAAACTCAGCCTTGGGATCATCCAAACTGCGGCAGCGTTTTTAGGAATCCCCTTCCGCATTATGCCGGCCAGCTGATCCAGGAGTCAGGCCTGAAGGGCTATCAGATCGGCGGAGCGAAAATTTCCGAACTTCATGGAAATTTCATTGTGAATACAGGGAATGCCACGGCAAAAGATGTCCTTGATTTAATTGATTTTGTTAAAAAAACAATTTATGAAAAACATGGTGTCAAAATGGAAACAGAAGTTGAAATTGTCGGTGTAAATGAGTAGAGAATGCTTATCTCTTTTTCCTTTTATTGTGGTATACTGTCTTTATTAAAGGTACAGTTGCTAAACGGCATACATCATGCCGTTTGTTTCTCTTTATAAGATGATTTTACGCCCCCGAAAGTGTTTCGGGATGAGGGGTGATTACAGTTGGAAAAAGGAAAAGTCGTTTCGCTTGAAGATCGTGTTCCAAAGCTCAAGGAGCATCGGAAACAAAAATCAAACCGCAGGTTAATTTTATTTTTATCCGTCTTTTTCATCCTCATTTTATTGGTGATCTACTTTCAATCTCCGCTTAGCAAAGTATCTTCCATAGATGTTGCCGGAAATAAGACAGTATCTGATGAAGAAATAATAAATATAAGTGGAATTACAGCAAAATCCGGCTTTTGGAGCATTGATGAAAAAGAAGTGAATGATGCCCTGTCAGATTTTGAACAGATTCAGAATGTTAAATTGGACAAGCAATTGCCTAATAAAGTAACGATTGTGGTAGAAGAATATCATAAAGTGGCCTATATCGTAAAAGGAGATCAATACTCTCCCATACTTGAAAACGGCAAAACACTTGATCCTTTGGAAGGGACTTTTCCAGATGATGCGCCGCTTCTGATTAATTGGAGCAAGGCTGAAGAGATTGAAGAAATGGCCATGGAACTCATGAGTCTTCCTGACAGTGTAACGAATGCGATTTCTGAAATCTACCATACACCTGAAAAAACAGACCCATGGCATATTACGCTATACATGAATGACGGATATGAAGTGCAGGCCTCAGTCCGAAGCTTTTCAAAAAAAATGATTGATTATCCGGCCATTGTCAGCCAGCTTGCGCCAAATTCCAAAGGCATTATTCATATGGAAGTCGGAACCTATTTTGAATCATTCGATAAGAAGGATGAAGCTGCCCTAGAAGCAGCGGATGACGGTGCCTCATTAGAAGCAGAGCCGGAGGGGACAGAACAAAATGAAAATGAAGATGAGAGGTAGACTTGTTGTTCTCTCTTTAATCATGCTTGTTCTCGGTTTTTTAGTTTCGTTTTCTTATCAGCTCACAAAAGAACAGCGTCCGAATAATGGAATTTCTTCTGAACAATGGAGCAAAGAGTATGAAACAAGACAGCTGCTGATCAAGCAGGAGGAAAGAAATACAGAGCTTCAAAAGGAACTATTTAAAAGCCAGGAAAAAGTAAGAGAAATTGAAGAAAATCTGAAGAATGAAAAGCAGATTTACTTTAATCTTGTGGAAGATGTAGAAAAGTACAGAATGTATGTAGGCGAACTGGGTGTAGCAGGGGAGGGGATCGAAGTTACTTTAGAGGATTCCTCCTACATTCCAGAAGGGGAAAATGTAAATAATTATATTGTTCATGAAGGCCATATTTTTAAAGTGATCAATGAATTGCTGATTTCGGGCGCAAGTGCCATCGCCATTAATGGACAAAGATTATCACATGATTCGTATATATATTGTAATGGTCCTGTCGTTACTGTGGATGGAAATCAATTTCCAGCTCCCTTTGTCATTTCTGCGATCGGCGAACCTGCTGTTCTGGATCAGGCTTTAAATATCGCCGGCGGTATTGTCGAGCAGATTGCTTACGATAATATCGTGATAACCCTTGAGAAAAAAAGCGAAATAAAGATGAATCCATTATTGCAAGAAAAGAAATCTTGATGGGTGGTTGCCTTGAAGAAAAATCTTAAGGGTGTCAGCTTTTCATTACTGACTATGATATTTGGTTTAATGCTTGCCGTTCAATTTCAGTCGATTCAGGAACCGGCGGTAAGAGACACACGTGACATGTGGCAATTGAGGGAGGCACTCAAGCAGGAACAAGAGACTCAATCAAACCTCCTGCTTGAGATCCGCAAATACGAAGAGCTGATTGATACATACGAAAATGATGAAAATCAAAGTGCAGAAAAAACGCTGAAAGAGACTCTTGAAGAACTTAAAAATGAAGCGGGATTAACGGAAGTAACAGGAGCGGGTGTAGTCATTACAATTGAACCCCTGTTTGACGAAGCAGTTTCTCAGTCAGAGGTTGAAAACATTGCACCTGATTTGCTGAAACGATTGTTGAATGAGCTGAATTCTTATGGTGCTGAGCATGTCGCTATCGCAGACAGAAGAGTTGTGAATACAACCGTCATCCGTGATATTAATGGTCAAACAAAAATGGACGGGTACAGTCTGAATTCATATCCAATTGAAATTAAAGTCATTTCAGAAGACGCTGAAAAGCTCTTCAGCAGACTAAACGGGTCTACGACAATGGACACCTTTGCAATTGACAATTTGCGGCTCAGGATTTCAGAGCCTAAGGATCGGATTGTCATACCCCCATATGATGACGCGATCCGGATAAAAAACATGAAACCGGTTGAGGAAGGAGAGAAATCATAATGTGGCTTCCCATTTTAGGATTAATATTAGGAATAACATTGGGACTGCTCACTGATTTCCGAATTCCCAGTGAATATTCGAATTATCTGTCCATTGCCATACTTGCTGCACTGGATACTCTGCTTGGAGGTATTCGCGCTCATCTGCAAAATTTGTACGATGAAATGGTTTTTGTATCCGGATTTTTCTTTAACATCATATTGGCTGCAAGTTTAGCTTTTCTAGGTGTTCATCTTGGTGTAGACTTGTATTTGGTAGCAATATTTGCATTTGGAGTCAGACTGTTCCAAAATATTGCTGTAATAAGACGAATTTTAATTTCCAATTGGACTCAATCGCGCCAAAAACTAAAAAAAAGTTGATTTTTTAAGAGGGAAAATCAAGGATTTGACGAATACTCACTTTAGTATGTATTTATTAAGAAGAGTCCTTACTCAAGGACATGGAAAATAAATGTGACAATGATAAGTCAATTATCACAATATTTTTCACCATTGTTACAAATATGTAAAACTAGATTCATTGTATTGTTGTTCCTCTAATAATAGAATGGAAATGATAAGTTAAGGAGGTGCCATAGAATGAACAACAATGAAATCTTTGTAAGTCTAGACATCGGTACATCCAGTGTTAAGGTTATCATCGGTGAAATGGCAGATGATAATTTAAACATTATAGGTGTAGGGAATGTGAAATCTGAAGGATTAAGAAAAGGGTCGATCGTTGATATTGACGAGACCGTTCATTCTATTAAAAAAGCGGTGGAGCAGGCAGAAAGAATGGTTGGCATACCGCTTAAAAGAGTCGTAGTAGGGGTGACTGGCAATCACGTTCAGTTGCAGGATTGTCACGGGGTTGTTGCAGTTTCAAGTGACAATCGTGAAATTGCTAATGAAGACATAAGAAGAGTGATTGAAGCAGCTCAAGTAATGTCTATACCTCCTGAACGAGAAATAATAGATGTTATTCCTCAGCAATTCATAGTCGATGGTCTTGATGAAATCAGCGATCCGCGCGGAATGATTGGTGTCCGTCTTGAGATGGAAGGCACCATTATTACAGGATCTAGAACGATTTTACATAATCTGCTTCGCTGTGTTGAAAAAGCAGGTCTTGAAATAACGGATATTTGCCTGCAGCCGCTTGCATCAGGAGCTGTTGCATTATCAAAAGATGAAAAAAATCTCGGTGTAGCATTGGTTGATATTGGAGGGGGATCGACGACGATTGCTGTCTTTGATCAAGGTCACCTGCAAACGACGAGCGTCCTTCCAATTGGCGGCGAGAACATAACGAAAGATCTTTCAATCGGACTTCGCACAACCACTGACGAGGCTGAGCGCATTAAAGTGAAACATGGACATGCTTTTTATGATTATGCTTCTGAAGAAGAAGTGTTTGAGGCTGCGATTATTGGCACAGACCAAAAACAGCAATTCAATCAGCTTGAAATATCTGATATTATAGAAGCTAGACTAGAAGAAATGTTTGAACTCGTTTTACACGAGATTAAGAGACTGGGTGTAAGAGACTTGCCTGGCGGATTTGTTCTGACTGGTGGAACAGTCAGCATGCCAGGAGTTCTTGAGATTTCCCAGGCTGTTCTGCAAAATAACGTTCGCATTGCAAGCCCAGATTATATTGGTGTAAGAGAACCTCAATATATGACAGGCGTAGGCTTGATCCAATTTGCTTATAAAAATGCGAAGATTCAAGGCAGAAGCATCAGTTCGAATGTTGTTCCTGATAAGCTTGAGAAAACGTCTCAAAGAGAACCTCAGCAGCAGCATCAGCAGCAGCGTTCAAAACCAAAAGAAAAAGAAGAGAAAAAAGAAAGCAAAGTAAAAAAATTCTTTGGTTACTTCTTTGAATAACCTGCATCAAGAGGAAGTCATTCGATGGATTAGGAGGATTTTGTATGTTGGAGTTTGAAAGCAATATTGATGGAATGGCAACAATTAAAGTTATTGGGGTTGGCGGCGGAGGAAACAATGCTGTTAACCGTATGATAGAACACGGTGTTCAAGGAGTAGATTTTATTGCCGTGAACACGGATGCACAAGCACTGAACCTATCTAAAGCAGAAACAAGAATGCAGATTGGTTCTAAGCTGACAAGAGGTCTTGGCGCCGGTGCAAATCCTGAAGTTGGAAAAAAGGCGGCCGAAGAAAGCAAGGAGCAGATTGAAGAAGCTTTAAGAGGCGCAGATATGGTCTTCGTTACAGCTGGAATGGGCGGAGGAACAGGAACTGGAGCAGCTCCAGTTATTGCCCAGATCGCTAAAGACTTAGGCGCTTTAACTGTAGGTGTTGTCACTCGTCCGTTTACGTTTGAAGGACGCAAGCGTGCAATGCAGGCAGCAGGCGGAATTTCTTCTATGAAAGAATCAGTTGACACATTAATCGTGATTCCTAATGACCGTCTACTTGAAATCGTAGATAAAAATACTCCTATGCTTGAAGCTTTCCGTGAAGCGGACAACGTTTTACGCCAGGGTGTACAAGGTATTTCTGACTTGATCGCTGTACCTGGACTTATTAACCTTGACTTTGCGGATGTTAAAACAATCATGTCCAATAAAGGTTCTTCATTAATGGGTATTGGTGTTGCAACTGGAGAAAGCAGAGCTGCAGAAGCTGCTAAGAAAGCAATCTCAAGTCCGCTGCTTGAAACATCAATTGATGGTGCTCAAGGTGTCCTAATGAACATTACAGGCGGATCTAACTTAAGCTTGTACGAAGTTCAGGAAGCTGCTGATATTGTAGCAACTGCATCTGATCAAGATGTTAACATGATTTTCGGATCTGTTATCAATGAAAACTTAAAAGATGAAATTGTCGTGACGGTTATTGCGACTGGTTTCAATGAAGTTGAAATCAACCACAGCAAACCCGCTTCAAGACCTTTTGGGAATAATACATCGCCAAAACCTATGCCAAAGCCTCGCGACGTAAGAGAAATGAAGCGTGAGCGCGAAGAGCCTGCACAAGAAATGACAAACCGTTCAATGCAGCAAGGTGAAGATACACTCGATATTCCAACATTTTTAAGAAATCGTAATAAACGCAGATAAAATATCAGAAGACCTGGTCCACTAGACCAGGTCTTTTTTTGCCTGAAATTCTCTTCCATCAGCTGTCCGCCCTTTCTTGGCCTTCCCTTATAGTCTCAAACACTGGCTGTCTATAGAACTATGCTGTCCGCTTAACGATACTTTAGTATGAAAGACTTCTTCATAATCTCCTCTGATTGTGGTCCTTAAGCCTTCCTCTCTCCCATCTGAATATCTCATTTATGGATAAAAAAGGAAATATTAATCATTTTAATCTCAACTTAAGATCCTCCTTTTCAAATAGAGAAATTTACCCACTTCAAAATTCCATAAATATCCTTATTAAACCTATATAAAACCTCATTTTTGCAAGATCAAAAGTTTTTGGTGGAATATCATTTGGACTACAGAAGAAAAGAAGAAGCTCCTACTTTTTCATTGTTTTTGGAAAATTAAGAAAAATATTACATAAAATGACAAAATCATCAGAATACTTTCATTAAATTATTGATAACAGCCTAGTCCTGACAAAGAGATCATGGGAAGGGGGATATGTTTCAATCATTTTAAATTTAAAGGGGGAATTTTAGGAATGCGGAAGAAACATGTTAAACTGCTCAGTATTTTGTCAATTTTTATCCTGCTTCTCACAATGCTTGCTCCGAGTGTTTCAACAGCAAGCTCAAAATCTGGAGTCAGCACCTCTGTAAAAGACCAGAAAAACATAGTGGCTGGGAAAGTCTCCAAAAAATTGTCTCAGGCATTCGAAAAAGATGAAAAAGTAACGTTTCTCATAAAGTTAAAAGATCAAGTTGATACGGGTAAAGTGGCTAAAGATGCGATGAAAGAAGCAGCTAAAGATAAAGACTCCAAAGCCCAGGCAAAATATGAAAAACGTTCTGCTGTTGTCTCTTCGCTAAGAGCAAAAGCGATTGAAACACAGCAAAATCTTAAAACATACTTAACTAAAGAAGTGAAAGCTGGCAATGCGAAAGGTATTCAATCGTTTTACATCGTAAATGGACTGGCTGTAACTGCTACGGAGGAAGTGATGGAGCAGGTTGCAGCATTTCCTGAGGTAGAAAAAGTGCTTCCAAATGAAATGCGGCAATTACACACTGAGTCCGCCAAAAAAGAAAAGGCTGTCCAAAAGTCAGTGGAATCTAAAGCGGCGCAAGCAAGCACAGAATGGAATATCGACCAAATTGGCGCACCTGCTGCCTGGGAAATGGGCATCGACGGGAGCGGAACAGTTGTTGCTTCCATTGATACGGGAGTTCAGTGGGATCATCCGGCATTAAAGGATAAATACCGGGGTTATAACCCTGCAGCACCTGAATCACCTGATCATGAATTCAGCTGGTTTGATGCTACTGCTGCCCAATCAGCTCCATATGATGATCAAGGTCACGGAACACATGTTACAGGTACGATGGTAGGGGCTGAACCAAACGGAAGCAATCAAATTGGCGTAGCTCCTGGTGCAAAATGGATAGCTGTTAAAGCATTTACGGCAGATGGCGGATCAGATGCAGATTTATTGGCAGCTGGAGAATGGATTATTGCCCCAAAAGATGCTGATGGCAATCCCCACCCGGAAATGGCGCCTGATGTTGTCAACAATTCATGGGGCGGAGGAGCTGGACTTGATGAATGGTACAGGCCAATGGTCCAAGCCTGGCGTGCAGCTGATATTTTTCCGGAATTTTCAGCTGGAAACACGACTTTATTCAATCCTGGAGGACCTGGTTCAATCGCCAATCCAGCAAACTATCCGGAATCCTTTGCTACAGGAGCGACTGACATAAATAATCAATTGGGTACATTTTCTCTGCAGGGACCATCACCTTATGATGAAACGAAACCAGATATATCCGCTCCTGGCGTAAATATTCGTTCATCGGTCCCAGGAAGTGCTTATGAAGGCGGATGGAATGGCACATCAATGGCAGGCCCGCATGTTGCAGCTGTAGTTGCGCTGCTTAGACAAGTTGACTCCTCTATTACTGTTGACGAAATTGAGGAAGTACTGACCACAACGGCCACACCGCTTACTGATTCAACGTTTGCAAGCTCCCCAAACAATGGATATGGTCATGGACTAGTCAACGCATATGATGCCGTTTCCTCTCTTATGACAGGGCTTGGCAAAGTAAAAGGTCAAGTAGCAAAAGAGGGAGAAGATACTGAGGCTCCTGTCTTTTTGCACACAGCTCCAGGTGAAACCTTTGCAGGCATGAATCTGCCGCTCACTATTGCTGTTCAGGATAACGTGAGTGTAACGAATGTCTCACTTCATTATCAGGATAACAGTGGAGATTGGCAAATCGCTGAAGCTCAAAGAATTTCAGGAGATTATCTGGACGGAGTATACGAGGCGGTCATACCTGGCAGTGCGATAACGGAAGGCACAATCGTATACAAATGGAAGGCGGTCGACTTTGGTGCAAACGAAGTCGTTTCTGATGAGTATGAAATTGATGTACAGCCAGGGATTTCAACTGGTTATGAACAGGATTTTGAGTCTGGAGCGCTTGGCTTTACATCTTATGGAACAAAAAACAGCTGGGAGCATGGAGTTCCAATAAATGGACCTGGCAATGCAGCTTCAGGTGAAAACGTATTTGCTACAAATTTAGATGGTGATTATGAAAATGGCGCAAATATGAATTTGCTCATGCCTCCAATTGATCTTCCTCAAGAAGGACAGACATTTTTGCAGTTTAAACAATGGCATGAATTAGAAGCCAGATATGATTTCGGACATGTTTTTGTTTCAACAGATCAGGAAAACTGGACACAGGTATTGCGTGTAAATGGCGTTACAACAGGCTGGATAGATGGACAAGTGGATCTCACGCAATATGCCGGTCAAAGAATTTATGTTCAGTTTAATGTAACGACTGACGGAAGTGTAGTCAAAGATGGATGGTATTTAGACGATGTGAAATTAACAAATACTGCTCTTGAAACACCTAGTAAAGCGGGTCTAGGCATAGATAAAAAACCAGTAAGTGATACAAAAGCCGGAAAAGAGAAGAAAGATAAGGTATATCCTGATAAAATTTCTCCGGCACCATATGTGAAAAAGAGCAGCGCAAGTCAAGAAAATGCAGAGCCGGCAGCACTTCCGCTGCGTGCACAGGTAAGTGTTCTTGAAACAGGGCGCTCAACTTATTCCAGTCTTCAGGATGGAAGCTATGAAATCGTGCACGGTGCCGGATCATTCACCCTGCAGGCGGAAGCTTATGGATATGAATCCGAGACTCAGGCTGTTACTATTGAAAATGATGGTGTAACAGAAGCAAACTTCATTCTGGAAGAAAAGCCTCAGGGTACGGTCAGCGGTACAATAACCAATGAAGTGACTGGAGAGCCAGTTCCGAATGCATCTCTCCTTTTAGTAGAGGATGCTGCCATTACTCCTGTTCAAACGAACAGTGAGGGTGAGTATGCCATTGTTGCTTATGAAGGCGATTATACGCTCAAAGCAATGGCTCCGTCCTATTACGGGGAAGACGTTCAAATTGAAATTGAAGCCGATCAGACAATGATTCAAAATGTAACGTTAAAACCATTCATCGGTTATCCTGGTGAAATCGGGTATGATGACGGCTCTGCTGAAAATGCGCGTGCATTTAATGCTGCAGGCAACGGATGGGCAGTAAAAATGTCCCTTGCTGAAGGAAATGAGCGTGCAATGGTGACGGGAGGATTGTTCCGTTTCTGGGATACTGAATGGCCGGTGCCTGGGGGGACTGAATTCCAGGTAGCTATTTATGATGCATCCGGTACAGACGGTGCACCTGGGAAAAAACTTGCTGGACCAATTGACGCAGCTGCTCTGCGCAACGGAGAATGGACAATGGTGAACTTGCTCGATCAGGGAGTCCTTGTAGAAGGAGACTTCTATATGGTTTATATTCAGACAAAAGCTAACCCGAACTCTCCGGGACTCGCCACAGATGAAAATGGAGAAAATGCCGGACGCAGTTATCAGATGGTCGGAGGAGCATGGTCAGCTTCACCAGCTGAAGAAGGAAATTACATGATTCGTGCAATCGTGAATTATGAAGTGACAGCACCTGAGATCACTTCCCCTAAAGACGGAACATATACGAATCAGGAAAAGGCGGTTGTTGAGGGAAAAGCATCTCCAACAACAACTGTGCATGTATATAATGGAAGTTCTGAAGCTGCTGCAGTACAAGCAGCTGAAAATGGCACATTCCGTGCAGAAGTTACACTGCAGGAAGGGGAAAACGTGCTGACTGCAAAATCCAGTACAGAAGCCGGAATGACAGATGCTTCAAATGCAGTGAAGATTACTCTGGATAAAACGAAGCCGCAATTCACCGTTGAAAATCCTAAAAACGGTGAAAAATTCAATACAGAAGCGTTAACTGTCAGCGGAACAGTGACAGATGAAAACCTTGACTGGATTAAGGTAAATGGACAAAAAGCGTCCGTTAAAGATGGAACTTTCTCTAAGCGGATCCTTCTGGAAAATGGAGAAAATATCATTACTGTTCTTGCTTCTGACAAAGCTTCCAATCGTTTAAAGAAAACAGTAAAAGTATATGTAAAGTATGACGCGCCAATCATTGAAAACATCCAGCCGTCTGCAGATAAATATATTAAATCAGGAGAAAGTGTGAAGATAGAGTTTACTAGTGAAGAAGATCTCGATGCGACATTTGTGCTTCATATGCCGCTCACAAATGCAAGCATCCAAAATGCAACAGAGCTGCCGCTGAGAGAAACGTCTCCTGGCCATTACGAAGGATACTATACAGCGACATCGAACATGAAGGCTGACGGGGCACGGATTGAAGTAATCGCAAGAGATGACTTCGGCAATGAAACAAGAAAGATTGCTGAAGGCAAATTATTCATTAATGGAAAGCAACCGGCGAAATAAAAAGTTTCTAAAGGGAAAAAACTCTTTTTTCTGCAGTGCAGAAAAAAGAGTTTTTTCATTTTTGAGAGGACCATAAACACGAAAAAATGCCATCTTTTTTCATCGACAAATAATCGCGATATCTATCAAAAATACACTATTTTATCGGCAGTAACTGACAGACTTCACCTGTGCGTCTCAGCTATACTATTACTATCCAATCGGACAGTGCCCTTATTTTTCAATGGGCAAGTGAAAACACCTTTGGGGAAAGGAGTTTCACGTGTCAATCTATTTAGATGTTATCTGGTTTTTAAATTTTTCCTTTGATTTACTGCTGCTTCTTCTTACCGCTATTTTATTGAAAAGGAAAATTTGGAAGCTGCGGATTGTGATTGGTGCCCTAATTGGATCGAGTATTATTCTATTGATGTTTACTCCATTTGCTTCTTTAGCGGTTCACCCTTTCGGAAAACTCTTGGTCTCGATTATGATGGTGCTGTCAGCCTTTGGTTTTAAACGGTTTAAATATTTTGCCCAGTCACTGTTTACCTTTTATTTTGTCACCTTTATGGTAGGCGGCGGTATGATTGGGGCCCATTACTTTATTCAGACGGAGATTGGCATTTTTGATGGTATTCTGATGACAAACAAAGGAGGCTTTGGTGATCCGATCAGCTGGCTGTTTGTCTTAATCGGTTTTCCTGCAGCTTGGATTTTTTCAAGGAAACGGCTCGATGATTTAGAAATGAAAAAAATTCAGTATGATCAAATCGTTTCAGTATCAATAAAAATCGGTGATATTTCATTCTGTTTAAAAGGGCTGATAGACAGCGGCAATCAGCTTTATGATCCTATATCAAAAAGTCCCGTTATGATTGTAGATGCGCAGAAAGCAGCTGAATATTTGCCTGATCCCCTTATATCTATTGCCTTACAAGAGGATGTCATGGCAGCACTTGCAGCTTCTGAGGAACCACATCCGCTAGAGAACAGGGTGCGGATTATTCCATTTCGGGTAGTAGGAAAGTCCAATCAATTTTTAATCGGTTTAAAACCAGATGAAGTGATCATCACCACTGCGGATGAGACCATCCAGGTACCTAAAGCAATTGTCGGATTAAACCGAACAAGCCTGTCGCCTGAAGAAGAATATGAATGCATCGTTCATCCGAAGATGCTTCAGAGCGGGTCCATACAAGACGTCTCTTGAGGACCACCCTGTAGTATTTTACTCATAGCATCTGAAAAATAGAAGGGGGAGAACTATGAAAAAACTAAAATTGCATGTGACTTATCTATGGTACAAATTATTAATGAAGCTTGGACTTAAAACAGATGAAATTCACTACATAGGCGGAAGTGAAGCCCTGCCGCCTCCGCTTTCAAAGGATGAAGAAGAAGTCCTGCTCAGAAAGCTGCCAGGCGGAGATCAGGCCGCACGCTCCATTTTAATTGAGCGGAACCTTCGATTGGTTGTTTACATCGCCCGCAAATTTGAGAACACGGGCATCAACATTGAAGATTTAATCAGCATTGGAACAATCGGATTAATCAAAGCAGTCAATACCTTTAATCCTGAAAAGAAAATTAAGCTTGCCACATATGCATCACGATGCATCGAAAATGAAATCTTAATGTATTTGCGCCGCAATAATAAAATTCGTTCAGAAGTTTCCTTTGATGAACCTTTAAACATTGACTGGGATGGAAATGAGCTTCTCCTTTCGGATGTGCTTGGAACAGAGGAAGATATTATTACAAAAGATCTGGAAGCAAATGTTGACCGAAAATTGCTTTTGAAGGCCCTTCAGCAGCTGAATGACAGGGAAAAGCAAATTATGGAGCTGCGTTTCGGGCTTCAAGGGGGAGAAGAAAAAACCCAAAAAGATGTCGCAGATATGCTTGGGATATCCCAGTCCTACATTTCAAGGCTTGAAAAAAGAATTATTAAAAGATTGCGTAAAGAATTCAATAAAATGGTCTAAAAAAATTTTTATCCAATAAAATTCCAATCACTGTATGGTTTTATCCGTTTGTGAATGATTTCACCGCATGGACATGTGCATATTTTTCCCACCTAAGGAGATACTTAACTCTGTACAGCAGCTCCTGTTAGGAGGGAAAGATGTGGCAAGAAATAAAGTTGAAATTTGCGGAGTAGATACTTCCAAACTTCCAGTCCTAAAAAATGAGGAAATGAGAATTTTGTTCAGGGAAATGCAAAGCGGTGAACTATCAGCTAGAGAAAAGCTGGTAAACGGCAATTTACGCCTGGTTTTAAGCGTCATTCAGCGTTTTAACAACCGGGGAGAATTTGTTGATGACCTGTTTCAAGTTGGCTGCATTGGACTTATGAAATCGATTGATAATTTCGATCTTGGCCAAAATGTAAAATTTTCAACTTATGCTGTACCCATGATAATTGGGGAAATCAGAAGATATTTGCGGGACAATAATCCAATCCGCGTATCAAGATCTCTTCGTGATATTGCCTATAAAGCTTTGCAGGTCAGAGAACAATTAATGAGCAAGACCTCAAGGGAACCTACCGCTGAAGAGATTTCCCGGGTTCTAGAAGTTCCTCATGAAGAAATTGTTTTTGCTCTAGACGCTATTCAAGATCCTGTTTCTCTGTTTGAACCGATTTACAATGATGGGGGCGACCCGATTTATGTAATGGATCAGCTTAGCGATGAGAAAAACCGAGATTCTCATTGGATAGAAGAAATCGCTTTAAAAGAAGGAATGAGACGGCTGAATGACCGTGAAAAGCTGATTCTCAGAAAGCGATTCTTTCAAGGGAAAACTCAAATGGAAGTAGCAGAAGAAATAGGTATTTCTCAAGCACAGGTTTCAAGACTTGAGAAAGCTGCAATCAAACAAATGAATAAGAACATACAAAATTAGGACTGTTCATCTGAACAGTCCTTTTCATATTAATATCCTCTGTAGACATACGGATCTTTCGGCTCTTTGATTTTTTTCCATGATTCAGCCTTTAAATAAGGGATTTCAGACTTGAAAGGCTGATAATAAATTGAAGATAACGTACCTTTTACTTGAGCCCATTCATCATCTTTTAAATTGACTTCTTCAGGAAGTTCTACAAGCAGTCCGTAAACCCCCGAATCTGCGATGCAGTGTATAATACCGAAACGCAAAACAAAAATCTGATTTTTCTTAATGGATTCTCCCTTAAAAGCAAATCCATCAAACTGAATGGTTTTATCTGTAAACTCACCCGGAAACTGATAAATCGTTTCAAGCGCCTTTAAATAATTTACATCATTTAATTGAATGGAAGACTGTTTAGAATATTTTCTCAGTTCCTCATGCATTAAATCATAATGTCCCTCTTTCCCATAATAAACACTTGTATCCGGCATTAAATATTGATTACGTGAAAATTCACCGGAATTTTCGATGTTTTGAAAGGTAAAGCCTTTTGCTTTAACAATAGTAGAATCCAATTTGGCAATCGGAAAAAAGAAACCTGCAATTAACGGGTATATAAAAACGCAGCTGAGTAAAAATCTGCCTATACTGGACGGTTTATCATGATGGTGATCATGATGGCAGCAGTTTGTTTCACATTCCCCTTCTTCAGGTGTTTTAAAATAAGTATAGGCCTGAATGGCAGTGAAGAGGGTAAAAATGAAAATTGCACTATAAGACAAGTATGCATACTTCATATTAATATACTTTGTAATATTTCCAGAAGCATGAAGGTGAAAAAAGAAATAAGTAAATGCCATTAACAGCAAGATTCGGAACAATGTGATAGATCCTCCTTTAGATAAGCAGTGAGCCAATCAGCACTAAAATTGTGATATAGGCTATTAATGTAAAAACAAATTTTTTCTTGAAAGCATCAAGCATCATAAGCATATTTTTTATATCGATCATAGGGCCGTAAACTAAGAAGGCAACAATTGATCCTGTTGAAAAAGTGCTTGTAAATGAAGATGCAATAAAAGCATCCGCTTCTGAACACAGAGATAAGATAAATGCCAGGCCCATCATGACGGCTGACGAAGATACTTCATTTTGTCCTATCGCAAGCAAGGTAGATGTCTTAATAAATGTTTGCATCGCAGCCGCAATGAAAGCTCCAATAATTAAGTATTTTCCCACTGAGAAGAATTCATCGACAGCGTGCTGCAGGGCTCCCAAAAGTTTTTGAAAGAAATGAGGTTCACCTATTAAATCATGATTATGAACATCTAGTGTTTTTTTCTCTAAAAGCTGTTGACTATTATACTGAAATGAGATAATCAGGCCGACTATAATGGAGACAATGATTGCAAGCCCTCCGCGATAAAGCATAATGTCCCAATTATTGCCGAATGCAACATAGGTTGAAAATAAGACAATTGGGTTAATAACTGGCCCAGTCAGCATAAACGCGATTCCCATATGCAAGGGTACTCCTTTTAAAATAAGCCTTCTGACAATTGGGATAATCCCGCATTCACATGCAGGAAATAATGCGCCAATAAACGTACCATAAAGAACAGAAAGAAAACGGTTTTTAGGAATGAATTTAGAAACCATCTGCTCTGTAATGAAAATTTGGATGATGCCCGAAATAAATACTCCCAAAAGTACAAAAGGCATTGCTTCTATTAAAATACTTATAAAAATGGAATTCATTTGAAAAAAAGCTTGTTTTGTCACTTAAAATCCTCCGCTTTGAACGATAATTATCATTTTGATGCACTGAATTATATCATAATATTCTTAATGAAAAGCTTGTATCAAAGGAATAGGATAAAAAGCTTGAATAGATTGATGAAGTAACATCATATAGTTAAAGTAAGAACAGGGGGCGGTTGCGATGATGAATATCTCTGAATTTCAAACGAAAGATGTTGTCAATGTTTCAGATGGCAAGAAGCTTGGGATTGTATCAGATTTCGATATAAATGTAACAACAGGGAAAATTCAGGCAGTGATTATTAGCGGAACTGGCAAAGTGTTAGGTTTTTTTGGGAAAGACGAAGAACTGGTTGTTCCCTGGAGAAATATCGTGAAAATTGGAGAAGATGTTATATTAGTGCGTGTAAATAGGGAGATAGACCAAAATAATGAATTAATTTAACAATCTTTCTGTCGGAATGGGAAAGATGTGGTAAAATATAGTCGTGTATAACGAAACATGCAGCAATCTGTAAAGAAAAGGAATGAACATTTATGACTCAGCAGCCGTTTCAACTGCAGCATGAAACTTATTTGAACAGCCCGATCTGGGAAAAATTAAATGATGAGCTTGTTGTCGGTTTTACAACCAAAAACGGCGGGATAAGCTGCGGAGATTTCCACTCGCTGAATCTTGGCCTGCATGTATTGGACAAACCAGAAAATGTTGTTTTAAATCGAAGACGATTAGCAGATGAGCTGAACTCACCTCTAGAAAACTGGATTTGTGCCGATCAGGTCCATGACAGCAGCATTTATAAAGTAAGTCAATCAGATAGAGGCAAAGGTATACTTGATTATGAATCTGCAATCCGTGCAACGGATGGCCTGTATACACAAGAAGAGAATTTGATGCTTGCTCTTTGCTATGCAGACTGTGTTCCTTTGTATTTTTATGAACATGAAAAAAAGCTGATTGGAACAGCACATGCCGGCTGGAAAGGCACTGTCAAAGACATAGGCGGTAAAATGATCCAAACATGGATAAAGGACGAAGAAGCTGACGCTGCCTCCATCTATGCAATAATTGGTCCCTCAATCGGACCCTGCTGCTATGTGGTTGACGATTACGTTATTGAAAAAGTCAATCAAGTTATACGGACTACTGATGCGCTGCCATATCACGAAGTATCTGCAGGTCAGTATTCTCTAGATCTAAAACAGCTGAACAAACAATTGCTGATTCATGCAGGTGTGAAAGAGGACCGGATTTTGACGAGTTCTTTATGTACAAGCTGTGAATCATCCAAGTTTTTTTCACATCGCAGAGACTCAGGATCGACTGGGAGAATGTTCAGTTTTATCGGTTTAACGAGGAGGCGCAAGCAGCTATGAGTGTAGCAGACAACTTAAATGAAATTAACGCCCGAATTGAAAATACATGTTCTAAAATAGGACGAAATCCTAATGAAATTCAAATCATTGCAGTTACTAAGTATGTAGATATAGATCGTGCAAAAGAAGCGTTAAGTGCTGGCATCAGTCATCTTGGAGAAAACAGGAATGAAGGGCTCAGCGAAAAATATACAGCAATAGGATCAGAGGCTAAATGGCACTTTATCGGAACACTGCAGACTAGAAAAGTGAAGGAGATCATCGGGAAAGCAGATTATATTCATTCCCTTGACAGAATTTCACTGGCAAAAGAAATCAGCAAACGTGCCGATAATAAAATAGACTGCTTTATCCAGGTAAATACATCAGGCGAAGAATCTAAGCACGGTATGGCTCCAAATGAGGTTTTGCCATTTGTTAATGAACTCGGCAGCTTTCCATACATAAACGTAGCAGGATTAATGACAATGGCTCCTAATACAGATGATACAACTGTTTTAAGGCAATCATTCGCCAGATTAAGGGAATTAAGTGAAGAAGTAAGAGCGCTTAACTTGCCTTACGCCCCGTGCAAAGAGCTTTCAATGGGCATGTCGAATGATTTCGAGATTGCGATTGAAGAAGGCGCAACCTTCATACGTATAGGCTCTGCCCTGGTAGGATAAGAAATCGGAGGTGTCAGAAGTTGAGTATTAAAAATAAGTTTAAAAGCTTTTTTGCCTTGGATGATGAAGAGTATGAGTACGTTGAACAGGACCGCTATCAGGAAGATGACTATGAGGATGAGCAGCCGTTTGCCGCAAAACCGCAGACTAAACAGAATGTTGTAAGTTTGCAAAGTGTTCAAAAATCATCTAAAGTGGTTTTATGCGAGCCTCGAGTATATGCTGAAGCTCAGGATGTAGCCGATCAGCTTAAAAACCGGCGCGCGGTTGTAGTGAACCTGCAGCGTATTCAGCATGATCAGGCAAAACGGATTGTAGACTTTTTAAGCGGAACTGTGTACGCTATAGGAGGAGACATTCAAAAGATAGGAGCAAATATTTTTCTTTGCACTCCTGATAATGTGGATGTCGCAGGATCTATATCTGAAATAGTAACTGAAGAAGATCAGAGGTGGTAAATCTAGATGGGCATAGTGGCTGATGTATTATTTACATTATTGCAGATTTATTCGTATGCGATTATTATTTACATTCTGCTTTCATGGTTTCCGAATGCAAGAGAAAGCGGTTTTGGCCAATTTTTAGCTAAGATTGTTGAACCTTACCTGGAGCCATTCCGCAGATTCATTCCGCCGCTTGGAATGATTGATATTTCCCCGATTGTGGCGCTTCTTGCCTTAAGATTTGCGGGATATGGGCTGAATTCCATTTTCAGCATGATTGGATAAGATTGTCTTACAAGTGCCGTTTATCGGCACTGTTTTCATTTTAGAATGGTTTGGAGCTGTATGAAGTGAACCATGTTTATCAGCATTTTAGACAGGAAGAGCGTCATTTCATTGATCAGGTGATGGAGTGGAAAGAAAATGTTCTGAATCATTACAGTCCTAAATTGACTGACTTTCTTGATCCAAGAGAGCAGGAAATGGTTCAGGCTGTTGTCGGTTCAAACGGGGAAGTAAATGTCATATTTTCTGGTGATGGCATGGAGAGGAAGCGTGCTCTTCTTTACCCTGATTACTTTACACCTTCCTTGGATGATTTTCAGTTATCACTGATCGAAATTCAATATCCGGTTAAATTTATCTCTCTTGAACATCGCCATATTTTAGGGTCACTTATGTCTCTGGGATTGAAACGGTCTAAATTTGGAGATCTTTTGTTCTTCGGTGAGCGGATTCAGCTTGTGGCTGCAAAAGAAGTTGAGGATTTTATTTTAATGAATGTGACCGAAATCGGCAGAGCAAAGGTTTCCCTTCGGAAGCTTGACTGGAGTAAGAGAATTCCGAATCATGAAGAAATCCAAGAACAGTCTGCAACTGTCAGCTCATTAAGGGTAGATGCTGTTGCAGCTTCTATTTATAATGTTTCCAGACAAAAAATCGGCTTGCTCATTCAGAATGGGCATGTAAAAGTAAACTGGAAAGTCATTCAGCAGACATCCTTTGAATGCCGCGAGGGTGACACCATTTCTGTCCGAGGTTTTGGGAGATCCAGGATTTTGTCGATTGACGGCAGAACAAAGAAGGATAGATGGAAGCTGACTATTGGAAAACAAAAATAATTTTAGGGAATTAGCAGGAATTTTGACCTTTTTGTCAAATAATGAATTATACTGTTTTAAAAGAAACGTTACATTCAATACTCATAATGGAGGTGGCAGAAGTGCCCTTAACACCGTTAGATATTCATAACAAAGAATTCAACAAAGGCTTCCGCGGCTATGATGAAGATGAAGTGAACGAATTCCTTGATCAAGTGATAAAAGATTATGAAATGGCGATTCGCGAACGCAAAGAACTTGAATCAAAAGTAGGCGAACTGACTGAGAAGCTTGGTCATTTTGCAAACATTGAAGAAACTCTTAACAAATCGATTCTAGTTGCTCAGGAAGCAGCTGAAGAGGTTCGCCGCCACGCTCAAAAAGAAGCGAAATTAATTGTAAAAGAAGCAGAAAAGAACGCAGACCGCATCATTAATGAATCACTGTCTAAATCAAGAAAAATTGCAGTTGAGATTGAAGAACTCAAAAAGCAGTCTAAGGTTTTCCGCACTAGGTTCCAAATGCTGATTGAAGCACAGCTTGATCTTCTTAAAAATGACGACTGGGATCATTTATTAGAGTATGAAGTGGAAGCTCTTTACGAGGAACGCGAAGAATCTAAAGTGTAATCTTGACTTGCGTACATAGTTTCACATATAATACGATCACTACTACAATTATTATCATATAAAAAATTAAAACGATGAGAGGGAGAGTAGCTCATTTTAACCTTTTTAAGCGAGCCGGAACTGGTGGAAGCCCGGCAAAGGAGAATGAGTGAAGATCACCCTTGAGTTTTTTGCTGAAACAAATTGAAAGTAAGCAAAGACGCGTTATTCACGTTACGAATCTTGAGAGGATAATCAGAATGCTGGTTATCTAAAAGGGTGGTACCGCGAGAAAACCTTCTCGTCCCTTATGGGATGAGAAGGTTTTTTGTGTTTTCTTATTTAATGGCTGTTTACTAAAAGCCTACTTAAAAATTGTTTGGAGGAATACCCATGGAGTACAAAGATACACTGCTAATGCCAAAAACTGAATTCCCAATGCGCGGAAACTTGCCGAACCGCGAACCTCAAATGCAGGAGAAATGGGAAGAAATGAATATTTATCAAAAAGTTCAGGAGCGTACGAAAGATCGTCCGATGTTTATTTTGCATGACGGACCTCCATACGCAAACGGCGATATTCATATGGGGCATGCTTTAAACAAAGTGCTGAAAGATTTTATTGTCCGCTATAAATCAATGACAGGCTATAACGCACCATATGTGCCGGGCTGGGATACACACGGCCTGCCGATTGAAACAGCTTTAACTAAAAACAAAAAAGTGAACCGGAAAGAATTAAGTGTTGCAGAATTCCGCAAGCTTTGTGCTGAGTATGCATGGGAGCAAATCAATAACCAGCGTGAACAGTTCAAACGCCTGGGAGTTCGGGGAGACTGGGAAAATCCATACGTGACATTAACCCCTGAATATGAAGCCCAGCAAATCAAAGTTTTTGGTGAAATGGCGAAAAAAGGCTATATCTATAAGGGTCTTAAACCGGTTTATTGGTCTCCTTCAAGTGAATCTGCCTTAGCAGAAGCAGAAATCGAATATTACGATAAGCGATCTGCTTCCATTTATGTTGCATTTACAGTTACTGAAGGAAATGACGTATTAAACGGCGGAGAAAAAATCGTTATTTGGACGACAACTCCTTGGACGATTCCTGCAAACCTTGGAATAGCAGTAAATCCTGAGCTTGAATACAGTGTTGTATCAGTAAAAGACGATTCTTTCATCGTTGCATCTGCTCTTTTGGAGACTGTAGCGAAAGAACTTGAGTGGGAAACCTACACGGTTTCAAAAACATTTAAAGGCGCTCAGCTTGAAAAAGCAGTTGCGAAACATCCGCTTTATGACCGCGAATCGCTTGTTGTTCTTGGCGAGCATGTAACAACAGAGGCTGGTACGGGCTGTGTACACACTGCTCCTGGACATGGGGAAGATGACTTTATTGTCGGTCAAAAATACGGACTTGGCGTTCTTTGCCCGGTTGATGAAAAAGGCCATATGACGAATGAAGCGCCAGGTTTTGAAGGCATGTTTTATGATGCAGCAAATAAACCAATTACAGAACAGCTTGATGAAGCAGGCGCATTACTGAAATTATCGTTTATTACGCATTCTTACCCTCATGACTGGAGAACAAAAAAACCAACAATCTTCAGAGCAACGGCTCAGTGGTTTGCATCTATTAAAGACTTCCGTGAAGAGCTATTAACTGCTGTAAAAGAAACAAAATGGGTTCCAGCATGGGGAGAAACAAGATTATTTAATATGGTCCGGGACCGCGGAGACTGGTGTATTTCCAGACAGCGTGCGTGGGGAGTTCCAATTCCGGTATTCTATGCTGAGAACGGGGAACCAATCATTACAGATGAAACAATCAATCATGTTTCAGACTTGTTCCGCAAACATGGTTCAAATATTTGGTTTGAGCGTGAAACAAAAGATCTGCTTCCTGAAGGGTTTAAACATGAAGGAAGCCCAAATGGATTGTTCACAAAAGAACAGGACATTATGGATGTATGGTTTGATTCGGGTTCATCTCATCAGGCTGTCTTATTAGAAAGAGATGACCTGCAGCGTCCGGCAGATCTTTATTTAGAAGGATCTGATCAATACCGCGGGTGGTTTAACTCTTCCTTATCAACAGCAGTTGCTGTAACTGGTAAAGCTCCATACAAAGGAGTCCTGAGCCATGGATTTGCTCTTGACGGAGAAGGACGCAAAATGAGTAAATCTTTAGGAAACGTCGTACTGCCTTCAAAAGTCATGAACCAGCTTGGAGGAGACATCCTTCGTCTATGGGTAGCATCTGTTGATTACCAGGCAGATGTAAGAGTTTCTGATAATATCTTAAAGCAAGTTGCTGAAGTATACAGAAAAATCCGCAATACATTCCGTTTCCTGCTTGGAAACCTTGCAGATTTTAATCCGGCAAAAGATGCCCTATCTTATGACGAACTGCGTGATGTAGATCGTTATATGCTTGTAAAACTGAATAAATTAACAGATAAAGTGAAAAAATCCTATGAAGAATATGAGTTTGCAGCGATTTTCCATGCGGTTCATAACTTCTGTACGATTGAACTTAGCTCATTTTATCTTGATTTCGCAAAAGATGTCCTGTACATCGAAGCACCAGACAATAAAGAGCGCCGTGCTATTCAAACTGTTTTGCACGAAACGCTTCTTTCTCTAGTGAAGTTAGTAACACCAATTCTTCCTCATACTGCCGACGAAGTTTGGGCACATATTGATTCTGTATCAGAAGAAAGTGTTCAGCTTGTTGATATGCCGGAAGTGAAGACCCTTGAAAATGCGGATCTATTAGAAGAGAAATGGGATGCTTTCATGGAGCTTCGTGATGATGTGCTGAAGGCTCTTGAAGTGGCAAGAAACGAAAAAGTAATCGGCAAGTCATTAACAGCAAGCATTGAACTTTATGTTGATGCTGAAACGAAGCAATTGCTTGATTCAGTCGAAGAAAACCTACAGCAGCTGTTTATCGTATCAGGCTTTAAACTAGCAGGTGACTATGATGCAGCACCTGAAGAGGCTCATGTATTTGATCATGTGAAAATTGCTGTGAAACCTGCTGAAGGCGAAACATGTGAAAGATGCTGGGTAGTTACAACGGATGTTGGCAGCAATGAAAATCATAAAACTCTTTGCGGCCGCTGTGCAGCAATTGTTGATGAAAACTATACAACTGCTTAATTTATTGGAAACCGCTGACTTCATTGATCAGCGGTTTTTTATATTAGCTCGATTTAGAAGGGCTGTTTTAAGTAAAGCACAGGGACTTATTTAATATGGGGACCTAAAGTTGAATGAATATCGGCTAATAAAGCTATTATTTGGATGGAAAATTCTATATCCGGCATTGTATACAGAAAAGCAGCTGCAATGCAGAGACTTTAGGCTAGATAAAAAAATCAGTTGACTAGAAATATTCAATATTCAACAAGATAAATCATGAAAACGAATAGAAAAAATGAAAAAATGGATAATAAAATCCATGTCTTTGCAAATAACAAAACGAGCAATCCGGCTTTTAGTTATGTCAAGGCTACATCGCGCAGACCCTTGGTCAGAACAAATTCCAGTCAAACCCGGATTTTTCGGGTGAATTCTTAACTGTCTGCCTGCGCTAAACAGTCGGTTCCGCATTTCATTGTCATAACAGGAAAATTCTTAAAAGCGTGAGCGGCAGGGAGAACGGATAGACTATGAGTACAAAGCAAGTACACAAGGAGTTGTCCGCTATGAGTTTAGACGCAATTTGGTATGAGCTTCAAATCATGCAGCAGGAATTGAAATCAAGGCTATTTGATCATGGCTTGTTTGAGGTGGTGAATGAACAACATCTATTTTATCCATTAAAAGAAAAAACAATTATGATTCATGTGAAAGAAGAATTAATTGATGTTGAAAGAGCTCTTCAGAAAATTGAAAACGGCACGTTTGGCATTTGTGAAGAGACAGGAACTCCAATTGCACTTGATAAGTTAGCCATTATCCCCACTGCAAGAACCATTCATGATTTTGCTTTTCAGGAACTTTATGAAAGAAAATCTCTGCCTCATCTCTATCTCAATCACCAATCCCACTATGAAGTGGGAGAATATCATTAAAACACTGCTTTCATGAGATACAAGCTTTACTCTTCTTTTTTGCCTGTGATACAATTCAAAGGTACATTATAGGAAAGTTGGGGAAAGCTTGTGCTTTACTATATCATCGCCCTTGTTATTATTGCGCTTGATCAGCTGACAAAATGGCTGATTGTCAATGAATTGGAAATCGGAGAAAGAATACCCGTTATTGAAAACGTACTGTATATTACATCACATCGGAACCAGGGTGCTGCCTGGGGAATTCTGCAGGGTCAGATGTGGTTTTTTTATGTCATTACCGTTATCGTCGTAATTGGACTCGTGATTTATATTCAGAAATATGCAAAAGACCAGCGTTTAATGGGAATAGCGCTTGGACTTATGCTTGGCGGAGCCATTGGCAATTTCATAGATCGTGTTATTCATCAGGAAGTGGTGGATTTTGTACAAACTTACATAGGAACATACCCATTTCCTATCTTTAACATAGCAGATTCAGCTCTTTGTGTAGGAGTTGCTTTGTTATTTATTGTCATGCTTTTTGAAGGGAAACAAGAGAAGGAGAAAGTGAATGAACAGCATAGAAATTAAGATTGATGACAGCAATAAATTTGAACGTTTAGATAAACTGCTTGTGGCAGAGAATTCGGATTGGTCAAGAAGCCAAGTTCAAATATGGATTAAAGAAGGCCATGTAAAAGTAAACGATGCTGAATCTAGAAGCAATTACAAGGTACAGCCCGGCGATACGGTTACACTTCTCATTCCAGATCCTGAACCGCTTGATGTGATGCCAGAGGAGATGAACCTTGATATCTATTATGAGGATGGGGATGTCCTTGTTGTTAACAAGCCAAAAGGAATGGTCGTCCATCCTGCACCTGGCCATTTGTCAGGAACTCTTGTTAATGGTCTGATGGCTCATTGTAAAGACCTGTCAGGTATTAATGGAGTCATGAGACCGGGAATCGTTCATAGAATTGATAAGGATACCTCTGGACTTTTAATGGTTGCAAAGAATGATAAAGCTCATGAGTCATTAGTTAATCAGCTGGTTGAAAAATCAGTTACAAGACGATATCAGGCAATTGTCCACGGTGTCATCCAGCATGACAAAGGAACAATTGATGCACCGATCGGCCGTGACAAACAGGATCGTCAAAGCATGACAGTAACAAATGAGCACAGTAAAGATGCTGTTACTCATTTTCATGTTCTTGACCGCTTTGAAGGATATTCTTTAATTGAATGTCAGCTTGAAACAGGAAGAACGCATCAAATTCGTGTTCACATGAAATATATTGGTTTCCCGATTGTAGGAGATCCAAAGTACGGACCTAAGAAAACAATGAAAATAAACGGTCAGGCGCTTCATGCAGGCGTTCTTGGGTTTAAGCATCCGAGCACAGGAGAATATCTTGAGTTTAAAGCACCTCTGCCTGCAGAATTTGAGGAAGTTATCTCGGAACTTAAAAATAACCGTTGACACATTCAAGTTATTCTGACATAATGACTATAGTTCAAAAATGAACCTTTAATACAGTCCCGTGAGGCTGAGAAGGAAACGGATCTTATACGCTATTACTGCGTATTTTAAGCTATGCATCCAAATCCCTCTTGCCAAATCGGCGAGAGGGATTTTTCTTTTTAAGGTTCTTAAGGAGAGGTGAGAAACATGCCGCAAAAAGCGATCGTTTTAGATCAGCAGTCCATAAGAAGAGCTTTAACTCGAATTGCACATGAAATTATCGAGCGGAATAAAGGAATTGATTCGGTGATTCTTGTCGGCATTAAGACAAGGGGCATTCACCTTGCAAAAAGGCTTGCTGAACGCATCGAACAGATTGAAGGAAAGCCGGTTGAAGTAGGAGAGCTTGATATCACGCTCTACCGTGATGATCTTTCAAAAAAAACGGATGATCAGGAGCCTCTTGTAAAAGGGTCTGACATTCCGGCAGATATTACAAACAAAACCGTCATCCTTGTAGACGACGTTTTATACACGGGAAGAACAGTAAGAGCAGGACTTGATGCTTTAATTGATATTGGCAGACCATCACAAATTCAGCTTGGAGTTCTTGTAGACCGGGGTCACCGTGAACTGCCGATCAGGGCAGATTATGTAGGGAAAAACATTCCGACTTCAAGCTCAGAAAAGATTGTTGTTGAACTGCTTGAAGTGGACGAAACAGATCAAGTAACCATTTACGAAAAAGAATAAACCTTTTAATGAAGTCCAGAGAGGCTGCAAAAGGGAAAGAAAATCACATGCCTGTGTTTGATTCAGGCGGGATTATTCTGCCTCTTTGCTCCTTATGCAAAGAGGTTTTTTATTTCTCAAAACGAAAAGAAGCGGAGGAATGAAAATGAAAAAGATTCAAGAGAATGACATACATCTAGATGTAAATGAGGTTCCAAAGCCGCTTACATGGATTACACTAAGCTTTCAGCATTTGTTCGCAATGTTCGGCGCGACCATCCTGGTGCCTTTCCTAGTAGGTCTTGACCCTGCAGTAGCACTGATTTCAAGCGGACTTGGAACAATTGCCTTCCTCTTGATTACGAAAGGTCAGGTACCCGCTTACCTGGGATCATCCTTCGCGTTTATTGCTCCGATCATCGCAGCAAAGGCTGCAGCAGGTCCTGAAGGAGCAATGGTCGGCAGCTTTCTTGCCGGTGTTGTTTACGGAATTGTAGCTTTATTAATAAAAATGGTCGGCTATAAGTGGATTATGAAGCTCTTGCCGCCGATTGTGGTCGGACCAGTTATCATCGTAATCGGACTGAGCCTTGCAAACGTCGCAGTCGGGATGGCTATGAATAATCCGGATGGAGAATATAATCTGACTTACTTCTCGGTAGCATTAGTAACACTTGCGATAACAATCATCTGCTCGGTCGTCTTTAAAGGATTTATCAGCCTGATCCCAGTACTGATTGGAATCGTTGGAGGTTATGTTTATGCCCTTGCAATCGGACTTGTAGATTTCAGCAAAGTCGCGCAGGCAAGTGTATTTGAAAAACCGGACTTTATCATTCCTTTTATCACCTATACACCTGGTTTCTCATATGAAATCATCCTTCTGATGGTGCCGGTCGCAATCGTCACACTGTCAGAACATATCGGACATCAGCTTGTACTTGGAAAAGTTGTCGGCCGTGACTATATTGAAAAGCCCGGACTTCACCGCTCAATCTTAGGAGATGGAACTGCGACGATGATTGCAGCATTAATAGGCGGTCCTCCAAACACGACATACGGTGAGAATATCGGCGTATTGGCCATAACGAGAGTATACAGCGTATATATCATTGCAGGAGCTGCTGTGATGGCGATCGTGTTCGGATTTATCGGTAAAATTTCGGCTCTGATCAGCTCCATACCGACGCCGGTCATGGGCGGTGTATCCATTCTGCTTTTTGGAATCATCGCTTCATCAGGCCTAAGAATGCTTTCCGACAGCAAAATTGATTTTGGAAATAAGCGAAACCTCGTGATATCATCCGTCATTCTGGTTATCGGCATCGGCGGTGCATTAATAAAAGTAAGTGAACAATTTGAGCTGCATGGCATGGCGCTTTCAGCGATCATCGGAATCCTTTTGAACCTTGTCCTTCCTGGACGAAAAGAGGCAGAAAAGGATCAGAACTTAGAAAACACAGCTGCATAATCACCTTTTAACGAAAGTCCAGAGAGGCTTTTAAGGGTGGATAAGCATTGACAGATCAGCTTGATGATTTGTCATGCTTCCTCACACCCTGAATCTCTGATCAGGGTGTTTTTTTGCAAAAAAAAGATGGGGAGAGATGACTTTGAGGCACTTATTGAGAATGAATGATTTACCTGCAGATGAAATTATGAGGATATTAAAAGATGCAGAACGATTTAAAACAGGAAAGTCCTTGCTGCAGGAGACACCGAAATTTGTTGCTAATCTGTTTTTTGAACCAAGCACACGAACAAGATTCAGTTTTGAAGTAGCGGAAAAAAGACTTGGTCTGAACGTACTCAATTTTGACGCGTCTCTCTCAAGTGTTCAAAAAGGAGAAACGTTGTATGATACTGTCCGGACACTTGAGGCAATTGGTGCGGACGCAGTAGTCATCAGACATCCGGATGATGAGTACTTTACAGAACTGCAAGATAGTATCAGCATTCCGATATTGAATGCCGGAGATGGATGCGGCCATCATCCGACACAATCTCTGCTTGATCTTCTGACCATTCAGCAGGAATTTAAACGATTTGAAGGCTTGACGATCTCCATCCATGGAGATATCAAACATAGCCGTGTAGCACGGTCAAATGCAGAAGTGCTGAAGCGGCTCGGAGCAAACGTTTTACTTTCAGGACCTGAGGAATGGAGAGATCCACTCAATAAATTTGGCCAGTATGTAACGACAGATGAAGCTATTAAGACATCAGACGTAGTAATGCTGCTTAGAATTCAGCATGAGAGGCACCAAGGGGAAAATGAGGGGCTTACTGACTATCATCGCAGGTTTGGTTTAACTTTAGAAAGAGAAAATGCCATGAAGCCGAATGCCATCATCATGCACCCTGCACCGATTAATCGCGGAGTAGAAATTGCAACCGAGCTTGTTGAAAGCAGAAAATCAAGGATCTTTAAGCAAATGGAAAATGGCGTGTTTGTCAGAATGGCCGTTCTGAAACGGGCATTAGAAAGTGCCAAATTAAACGAGGAGGAAAATACTTATGCATTTTATCATTAAAAATGGACGAATTTTAGATAACAGCGGTACTGAAAAAAAAGCCGATATTCTGATTCAGGATGGAATCATTACTAAAATAGAAGAAAATATCAAGCATGAAACAGCACAGATCATTGATGCAAGTGGAAATCTTGTTTCTCCTGGCTTCGTCGATTTACATATTCATCTCAGAGAACCAGGTGGAGAGCATAAGGAAACAATCGAAACAGGCACCAAAGCAGCAGCAGCAGGAGGTTTCACAACTGTAGCTGCAATGCCTAATACAAAACCGGTGCCGGACCAGCCCGAGCAAATGGAATGGCTGCAGAATCGCATTAAAGAAACAGCTTCGGTCCGTGTTTTGCCATATGCCTCTATAACTGCACGACAGGCAGGAAAAGAACTGACAGACTTTGAAGGGTTAAAACAGGCAGGCGCCTTTGCTTTTACAGATGACGGTGTAGGTGTTCAGTCGGCCGGAATGATGTTTGAAGCAATGAAAAAAGCTGCAGCGCTTGGAGCAAGCATTGTTGCACACTGTGAAGATAACACGCTGATTTATAAGGGAGCTTTGCATGACGGAGAATTCGCAAAAAGAAATGGCATTAACGGTATTCCATCCGTGTGCGAAGCCGTACAGATTGCCAGAGATGTTTTGCTTGCAGAAGCAGCAGACTGCCATTACCACGTCTGTCACATCAGCACAAAGGAATCTGTAAGAGTTGTAAGAGATGCAAAGAAGGCTGGCATAAACGTTACAGCTGAAGTAACGCCTCACCACTTGCTTTTAAGCGACAGTGATATCCCTGAACTTGATACGAATTACAAAATGAATCCGCCGCTGCGAGGAAGTGATGACAGGCAGGCTTTAATTGAAGCATTGCTGGACGG
Source organism: Metabacillus dongyingensis (assembly GCF_019933155.2). Classification (NCBI taxonomy): domain Bacteria; kingdom Bacillati; phylum Bacillota; class Bacilli; order Caryophanales; family Bacillaceae; genus Metabacillus; species Metabacillus dongyingensis. The sequence continues at coordinate 2,140,570 of NZ_CP082944.1, forward strand.
AACCATCGATTTTATTGCAACAGACCACGCTCCTCATACAAAAGAGGAAAAAGCAGAAACCATTCAGCTTGCGCCATTTGGGATTGTCGGTCTGGAAACGGCCTTCCCTCTGCTATACACACGCTTTGTAGAGACAAACGATTGGACACTGAAACAGCTTCTCGATTATCTGACGATTAAGCCGTGTGAAGCCTTTAACCTTCCGTATGGAAAATTGGAAGTTGGCAGTCCCGCAGATCTTACAATTATTGATTTGGAAGAAGAGAAGGAAATTGATCCAGAAACATTCCTTTCAAAAGGCAAAAACACTCCGTTTGGAGGATGGAAATGCAAGGGATGGCCAATTGCAACAATTGCACAAGGACAGCTAGTTTGGGAAAGGGAGAGAATAAACGCATGATCAGACATCTAATTCTCGAAGACGGAACGATTTTCACAGGACAAGGATTTGGAAGTGAAGAAGATACGATTGGAGAAATCGTTTTTCACACAGGAATGACAGGCTATCAGGAAATTTTATCTGACCCGTCCTATTGCGGGCAAATTGTCACACTTACGTATCCGCTTATCGGAAACTATGGAATAAATCGCGATGATTTTGAAACCATCTCGCCTTTCATAAATGGGTTTATCGTAAAAGAATTATGTGAAGTGCCATCAAACTTCAGAAGCGAGTATTCGCTTGATGAATTTTTCAAACTCAAAAATATACCTGGATTAGCAGGAATCGATACTAGAAAATTGACAAGGATTATCCGGACATACGGAACATTAAAAGGTGCTTTTTGCTCAGAAAATGCAGATAAGGATGCAGTGCTTGCAAAATTAAAAGCAGCAAACCTTCCAACAAATCAAGTAGAAACCGTTTCAACTAAAACATCTTATCCGAGTCCAGGACGCGGCTGCAGAGTTGCATTAGTGGATTTTGGAATGAAGCATGGCATTTTGCGCGAACTCAACAAGCGTGATTGTGACGTCATCGTTGTTCCTCATACAACTAAAGCAGAAGAAATTCTTCAATTAAATCCTGACGGCATTATGCTTTCAAACGGACCTGGGGATCCAAAAGATGTGCCGCATGCACTTGAAATGATCAACGGAGTGCTCGGAAAAATTCCGCTATTCGGAATTTGCCTTGGCCATCAGCTTTTCGCGCTGGCAGGAGGGGCAAACACAGAAAAAATGAAATTCGGACATCGCGGTTCAAATCATCCTGTCAAAGATTTAGCTACAGGAAAAATTGCGATGACCTCTCAAAACCACGGCTACACCGTCACACTTAATTCGGTTGAATCAACTGATCTTGAAGTAACTCATATTGCGCTTAATGATGGGTCAGTAGAAGGCCTTAAACATAAAGAACTTCCTGCATTTACAGTTCAGTATCACCCGGAAGCATCACCAGGACCGGAAGATGCAAACGGACTTTTTGATCAATTTATCGACATGATTGAAACTCACAAGAAAGAAGGGATTAAAGTATGCCAAAACGCGTAGATATAAAAAAAATCCTAGTAATAGGTTCAGGTCCGATTATTATTGGCCAGGCAGCAGAGTTTGATTATGCCGGAACACAGGCCTGCCTTGCTTTAAAAGAAGAAGGTTATGAGGTCATTCTTGTAAACTCCAATCCGGCAACGATCATGACGGATACGGAGATGGCGGATAAAGTCTACATTGAACCATTAACGGTTGAATTTTTAACAAAGATTATTAGAAAAGAGCGTCCGGATGCCCTTCTCCCGACACTTGGCGGCCAAACAGGATTAAATATGGCAGTGGAGCTTGCAAATGCAGGTGTGCTTGAAGAATGCAATGTTGAAATTTTAGGAACAAAGCTCAGCGCGATTCAAAAAGCGGAAGACCGGGATCTGTTCCGCCAATTAATGAACGAACTTGGCGAACCAGTGCCTGAAAGTGACATTGTTCATAACCTTCAAGAAGCATTCGCTTTTGTAGATAAAGTAGGCTATCCCGTTATCGTGAGGCCTGCATACACGCTTGGCGGTACCGGCGGAGGCATCTGTTCGAACGAAGAAGAGCTGATTGAGATTGTAACGAGCGGATTAAAGTACAGCCCAGTTACTCAATGCCTTCTTGAAAAAAGCATCGCGGGCTTTAAAGAGATTGAATATGAAGTGATGCGTGATAAAAATGACAGTGCGATTGTAGTCTGCAACATGGAAAACATCGACCCTGTTGGCATCCACACAGGTGACTCAATCGTCGTTGCACCAAGTCAGACTTTAAGCGACCGTGAGTACCAAATGCTGCGGAATGTTTCGCTTAAAATCATCCGTGCCCTGCAAATCGAAGGCGGCTGCAACGTTCAGCTTGCGCTTGATCCAAACAGCTTTCAATATTACATCATAGAAGTAAATCCGCGTGTCAGCAGGTCCTCAGCTCTAGCTTCAAAAGCAACTGGCTATCCAATTGCAAAGCTTGCAGCTAAGATAGCTGTTGGACTGACGCTTGATGAAATGATGAACCCTGTTACTGGAAAAACGTATGCTTGCTTTGAGCCTGCACTTGACTACATCGTGACGAAAATTCCAAGATGGCCATTTGACAAGTTTGAATCAGCAAACAGAAGGCTCGGCACTCAAATGAAGGCGACAGGAGAAGTAATGGCGATCGGCAGAACGTTTGAAGAATCATTGCTGAAAGCTGTACGCTCACTTGAATCGGATGAATATCATCTTGATCTGAAAAATGCAGATGAATTCAGCAATGAACTAATTGAAAAGAGAATCAGAAAAGCAGGCGACGAGCGTTTATTCTATCTCTCGGAAGCGATCAGAAGAGGGGTATCCATTGAAACGATTCATGAGTGGAGTGCCATCGATCTTTTCTTCTTAGTGAAAATAGAAAAAATCATAAAGTTTGAAAATGCAGTGAAAGAAGCAAAGCTTGATGCTGATGTCCTTAAACAAGCTAAGAAAATGGGCTTCTCGGATATTGCAATTGCAAGGCTCTGGAACATGACAGAACGTGAAGTCTATGATTACAGAAAACAGCTTAAGCTCTTCCCGGTTTTCAAAACAGTTGATACATGTGCGGCGGAGTTTGAATCAGAAACTCCTTATTTCTACGGCACGTATGAAGATGAAAACGAATCTGCTGTGACAGACAAAGAAAGTGTCATTGTCCTAGGTTCAGGACCGATCCGCATCGGTCAGGGCGTGGAATTTGATTATGCAACGGTGCATTCTGTATGGGCAATCAAAGAGGCCGGGTATGAGGCGATCATAATCAACAATAATCCTGAGACAGTATCTACAGACTTCAGCATCTCAGACAAGCTTTACTTTGAACCGCTTACTGTAGAAGATGTCATGCATATAGTAGAACTTGAAAAACCCCGCGGCGTAGTCGTTCAATTTGGAGGACAGACAGCCATTAATCTTGCAGAAGAGCTTGAAGCAAGAGGCGTGCAGATCCTTGGTACATCACTTGAAGACATGGACCGGGCTGAAAACAGAGATAAGTTTGAGTACACATTAGGCAAGCTTAACATCCCGCAGCCGCTCGGAAAAACAGCCACTTCTGTTGAAGAAGCAGTCAAAATTGCAGATGAGATCCGCTATCCTGTACTAGTAAGACCATCCTATGTTCTAGGCGGCCGGGCAATGGAAATTGTTTATGAAGAAAAGGATCTGCTGCATTATATGAAAAATGCTGTAAAAGTAAATCCGCAGCATCCGGTTCTCATTGACAAATATTTAACAGGAAAAGAAATTGAAGTAGACGCGATTTCTGACGGTGAAACGGTCTTTATTCCAGGAATTATGGAACACATCGAGCGTGCTGGCGTTCACTCAGGCGACTCAATTGCCGTCTATCCGCCTCAAACTCTGTCTGCAGAAATAAAGGAAACGATTATAGAAAGAACAATCGCTCTCGCTAAAGGATTAAATATAAAAGGCTTGCTGAATATCCAGTTTGTTATATACAAAAATGAAGTTTATGTGCTTGAGGTAAACCCAAGGTCAAGCCGGACAGTGCCCTTCTTAAGCAAGATTACGGGTGTTCCAATGGCAAATCTCGCTACAAAGGTGATTTTAGGAAAAACACTCAACGAGCTCGGCTATGAAACAGGCATTCAGCCTGAAAGCGCAGGCGTCTATGTGAAAGTTCCGGTATTCTCCTTTGAAAAGCTGCGCAGAGTGGATATTACACTCGGCCCTGAAATGAAATCTACCGGAGAAGTAATGGGCAAGGATACAACGCTTGAAAAAGCTCTGTATAAAGGAATGATCGCATCTGGAATGAAGGTTCAGAATTACGGTCAGGTACTGCTCACGATTGCAGATAAAGATAAAGAAGAAGGCCTGGAAGTTGCAAGACGCTTCAGCGCCATCGGCTATCAGATCATGGCGACAAGCGGAACAGCTGAATACCTTCATGCCAATGGAGTAACTGCAAAGATTGTGAATAAAATCGGCAGCGAGGCGCCAAACATGCTTGATATCATCCGCACGAGCGAAGCACAGTTTGTCATTAATACACTGACAAAAGGAAAACAGCCGCAGCGGGATGGATTCCGCATCCGCCGTGAATCTGTAGAAAATGGTATTCCTTGCTTAACATCACTTGATACGGCAAAAGCGATATTGAGAGTGCTCGAGTCCATGACCTTCTCAACAGACGAAATGCCTAAGCGCCCAAACAGCAAAGAGGTGACATACGCTTGATACAAAAAGAATGGATGACGATTGCAGATCACAAGGAATTGGCAGCAGGCATATACGAAATCACATTAAAAGGCAGTTTAACTGATCACATGAATCAGCCAGGGCAGTTTGTACATGTGAAAGTTTCAGAGTCAGCATCACCGCTATTAAGAAGACCGATCAGCATAGCGAAAATAGATAAAGAGAATCAGGAATTCACCATGATATACAGAGCAGAGGGAGCAGGCACGAAGCTCCTTTCTGCAAGGAAAAAAGGCGAGCTTGTTGATGTGCTCGGACCGCTCGGAAATGGATTTGATCCGGATCAGCTGGATAAAGGCGATACGGCACTTCTTGTCGGCGGCGGGATCGGAGTGCCTCCTTTATATGAACTGTCAAGACGCCTGGTTAATAAAGGGATTACCGTTAAACATGTTCTGGGCTTTCAATCAAAAGAGCATGTTTTCTATGAAAAAGAGTTTCAACAACTTGGAGATACCTATGTCACAACTGTAGACGGGTCTCATGGAAAAAAAGGGTTTGTCACCGATTTGATTAAAGAGAATGAGCTCACCTTTGATGCGCTGTTTTCCTGCGGACCTACTCCTATGCTCGCAAACATTGAAAAACTCTTTCCCGAAAAACCGGTCTTTCTGTCTCTAGAAGAACGGATGGGCTGCGGAATTGGCGCTTGCTTCGCATGTGTTTGTCATACAGCTGATGATCCTGCTGGCACTTCTTATAAAAAAGTGTGCAGCGACGGACCAGTATTTAAAGCCGGGGAGGTACTTTTATCATGCTGAACATCGAATTGCCCGGTTTATCTTTGAAAAATCCGGTTATGCCAGCATCAGGCTGCTTTGGCTTCGGAAAAGAATTTGCAAACCTTTATGATTTAAGCAGTCTTGGTGCGATTATGATTAAAGCTGCTACGGCAGAAGCGCGATTTGGCAACCCGACGCCTAGAGTGGCTGAAACAGAAGCAGGCATGCTGAATGCCATAGGTCTTCAAAATCCAGGATTAAAAGGAGTTCTCGAAAATGAGCTTCCCTGGCTCGAGTCATATGACGTGCCGATCATTGCAAATGTTGCTGGCTCCGCGCAGGAGGATTATGTTGAAGTAGCAAGAGAAATCAGCAGGGCAAAAAATGTCCGCGCAATTGAACTGAATATCTCTTGCCCGAATGTAAAAACAGGTGGGATTGCCTTCGGAACGGACCCTGAAATTGCCGCCTCTTTGACAAGGGCAGTAAAAGAAGTATCAGAAGTGCCTGTTTATGTGAAGCTATCGCCAAATGTAAGCAACATTGTGGATATCGCCAAAGCCATTGAAAACGCCGGTGCTGATGGTTTAACCATGATCAATACGCTGCTTGGCATGAGGCTGAACATGAAAACGGCTAAACCAATTCTCGCCAACCGCTCTGGAGGTTTATCAGGTCCTGCAATCAAGCCTGTCGCAATCAGAATGGTGTATGAAGTAAGCCAGGCTGTATCAATTCCGATTATCGGCATGGGAGGAGTGCAGACAGCGGAAGACGTGATTGAGTTTATGTATGCAGGTGCAAGTGCAGTAGCTGTCGGAACGGCAAATTTTGTGAATCCGTTTGTATGTCCGGAGATCATTGCACAATTGCCGCAAAAATTAAAAGAATATGGTTTTGATCATATTTCAGAATGCATCGGAAGGAGCTGGAAGAATGAACGGAAGACCGCTTATCATCGCGCTTGATTTTCCAGATGGAAAAGAAGTGGGCGGATTTTTAAAAAAGCTGCCTGACCAAAAGCTTTATGTGAAAGTGGGAATGGAGCTGTTTTATCAGGAAGGTCCTTCGATTATTGATCAGCTTAAATCAGCGGGACATGACATTTTTCTTGATTTGAAGCTCCATGATATTCCCCAGACAGTCAAGCAGGCCATGAAAGGCCTTGCAAAGCTTGATGTGAACCTCGTTAATGTTCATGCTGCTGGCGGAAGTGCGATGATGCAGGCTGCAATAGAAGGACTTGAAGCAGGAACGAGGGCAGGGTCAAAAAGGCCCGACTGCATTGCTGTCACTCAATTGACAAGCACATCTGAGGCCATGCTTAATCATGAACTTCTCATCGGAAAAGGACTGAACGAAACAGTCCTTCACTATGCCAAACTGGCATATGAAAGCGGACTGGATGGAATTGTCTGCTCTTCGCTTGAAGTACCTGAAATCTATCAGCATTTGGACCGTTCTTTCCATACCATTACGCCTGGAATCCGACTCGCTGAAGACTCACTGAATGATCAAGTGAGAGTGGCGACGCCTGAAAAGGCAAGAGAACTGGGATCAACAGCCATTGTTGTCGGAAGAAGCATAACTAAAGCAAAGGATCCGCTGACTGCATACTTACAAATGAAAAACGCATGGGAGGGTCTGCCTGTATGAAACATCAAATTGCTGAGCAGCTGCTGAAAATTGAAGCCGTTTTTTTAAGTCCAAATGAGCCATTTACATGGTCAAGCGGCCTAAAGTCGCCAATCTATTGCGACAATCGCCTGACATTATCCTATCCTGAAGTCAGAAAAGACATTGCAAAGGGCTTAACTAAGCTAATCAGGGAAGAGTATCCCCAGGCTGAAATGATTGCAGGAACAGCAACAGCGGGTATCCCGCATGCTGCATGGGTGAGCGATCTGCTTAATTTGCCAATGTGCTACGTCAGAAGCAAGCCGAAAGGCCATGGAAAAGGCAATCAAATAGAAGGTAAAGTGCATGAGGGTCAAAAAGTAGTAGTTGTTGAAGATTTAATCTCAACAGGAGGAAGCGTTATTACGGCTGTTCAGGCGCTTAGAGAGGCAGGCTGTGAAGTGATTGGAGTTGTCTCCATCTTCACATATGAACTGCAAAAAGGCGCAGAGATGCTCGAAGATGCCGGAATACATGCTGTTTCCCTGACCGACTATTCTTCATTGATTGATGTAGCACTGAAAAAGGGAGCAATTGAAAAAAAAGATCTTGAAAAGCTGATAAAATGGCGCGAAAATCCTGCAAATGAAGCATGGTTGACTATATAGAAGGCAAGAAAGCAAAGTCGTTTTTGACTTTGCTTTTTTATTGCCATATCAAAAATGAACTTAGAAAAGAAACAAGGCTTATTAGAAGATAGCATGTTCGAAACAATTTAATCTGCCATGCTTCTGGAAGGAACCTTTTGCAAATACCAAGGCTTGCATGACCGATCCACCCAAAAGCCCCAAAAAGGCCTGCTTGTTCTTTTTTTATTTTTCGGAAAATATGATGATCATCAAGCGTTACGACGGCATAAGCTAATGAAAATCCGCCTATAAGGAAAGTGAAAATGGTCATTATTGCTGGAATTAGGATAAATTTCACCTCTTGGACAGTAATTTTTTATCCATAAATCCTTATTCCCGGATTAAAAGTTTAGCACTCAATTCAGCCTTTTAACTAATTTTTTAATTCCGATCGAAAAACTAGGGTTGACAGAATGGATAATTGTGATAAAATTTAGAAAAATATAATAAACTTATCCAGAGAGGCGAAGGGATCTGGCCCTGCGAAGCCCGGCAACCTGCATTCTGCAAGGTGCTAAATCCAGCAAAATGTAAACCCATTTTGAAAGATAAGGTACATCTACCTGAACAGTCTTTCAAGTTGGAAGGCTTTTTTTCTTTCTTAAATTGCGGTAAATTTCTCGGAAGGAAAAAGCGGATAAGAAATGAAATGGGGGACTGCAGTGGGAAAGGAAGAACATCTTGAAATCGTCATCGAAAGATTGCGGGAAATGCTGAAAACGATGAATTATGGTTCTGTCACATTGGTTGTTCAGGACGGCAAAGTAATTCAGCTTGAGAAGAACGAAAAAGTAAGAATTAAATAATGTGCTGACTAGAAAAACTAGAGGCATTTTAACAATGAACGGGTTCCGTCATTCTGTTAAAATGTCTTTTTTTTAACGGGACCTGGCTGATAGAGGGGAAGAATATACATGCTAACGTATGAAACTTGGCGGGAGCCAGCCACAGATTTTGAAGTTGATGACACTTATAAAGGCGCATTAAACGTTTTAAAGTGGAGCTATGGTTATTATGGCAAAGAGATTGTTTATGCATGCAGCTTTGGAATAGAAGGCATTGTGCTTGTAGATTTAATTTCAAAAGTAGAGCCGGATGCAACGATTGTTTTTCTTGATACGGACGTACATTTTAAAGAAACCTATGAAACGATTGACCGAGTGCGGGAAAAATATCCGCAGCTGAATATTGTGATGAAGAAACCGGCTCTCACACTTGATGAGCAGGCAGCAGAATACGGCGATAAACTTTGGGAAACAAATCCAAATAAATGCTGCCAAATCAGAAAGCTTCAGCCTCTTGACGAGACGTTATCGGAATCAGAAGCCTGGATCTCAGGGCTGCGCAGAGAGCAGTCAGAAACAAGGAAACATGTTCAATTCATTAACCGCGATGATAAATTTCAGTCGGTAAAAATATGTCCGTTGATTCACTGGACTTGGAAAGATGTGTGGCGGTACGTACACAAAAACGATTTGCCATATAACCCCCTGCATGACAGGGGCTATCCGAGCATCGGCTGTTCTCACTGCACAGCACCTGCATTTAATGCCGATGATTTGCGTTCCGGAAGATGGAGCGGGCAGGGTAAAACAGAATGCGGATTACATGGATAAGGAGCAGGTGCGTTGCTTGAATTAGCGGCTCTCGCCATCAGTTTCTTTTTTGCAATGAATATAGGGGCAAGCGGTGCTGCTGCCTCAATGGGTGTGGCTTATGGGTCAGGTGCAGTCCCAAAGGCGCGGCATGCCCTCTTAATATGTGCCGCAGGGGTGTTTGCAGGAGCGGTGCTCGGAGGCGGAGAAGTTGTAAAGACGATCAGCGGCGGCATTATCCCGCAGGATATTATTAACGTGAAAATTGTCCTGATCATCATTATTTCCGCTACAAGCTCCCTGTTTGTTGCTAACTTGCTTGGCATTCCGCTTTCTACGAGCGAGGTTACAGTTGGTTCTGTAGTTGGAGTAGGTATTGCGTATCAAGTGCTGTTTGTCAATTCATTGCTTGTTATTATGCTGTTTTGGGTAATCGTTCCTGTTGCAGCTTTCGGTTTAGCCTGGATATTCGGCAAAGGTCTGTATAGTCTGCAGAGAAAAGGGATCTTGCAAGATCGTCCCCTGCTTACCGTCATTCTGATTTTTGCAGGATTTATGGAAGCCTTCTCTGCAGGTATGAACAATGTGGCCAATGCAGTCGGACCTCTGGTGGGAGCAGGCTTGATTTCCGTTTCAAAAGGAATATGGATAGGAGGCGCATTTGTAGCGCTCGGAGCCATTTTCCTTGGAAAGAAAGTACTTGAAACAAACGGTAAGAAGATTACCAGCTATTCAAAGCCTGAAGGAATTTTAATCTCAGGGACCGGTGCCGGTCTCGTTATTGTCAGTTCTATTTTCGGATTGCCGGTTCCGCTTACTCAGATTACTTCATCAGCGATTATCGGTCTTGGAATGGCGAAAAACGGAAGTGAAATATTACATAAGCATATCGTGAAGAAGATTATCCGGATATGGATTGTTTCTCCTCTGTTTTCACTGGCCATTTCTTATTTCTTAGTCAAATTATTTTTAGAAAGTGATATTTATTCAATCGTCGTTCTAGTCAGTGTCATGCTTGCAACCTTAGGAGCCCTCAGCTTAATGAAGGCCATAAAAGAGGAAAAGCGTGCAGTGCATGAAGAAGGCGGAGGCATTTAGCATTCAAACCAATTTTAAAGGGTATGTTTAGGAGGAAAATAAAAAAATGAGTTTACAGCCGCACGGAGGATTACTAATTCAATCATATAACCCCGAGGAAAAATATCAGGAAATTTCTGCAGAAATTGAAATCGATGCCATGGCATTAAGTGATTTGGAATTAATCGGAATTGGAGCATATAGCCCGCTCGAAGGATTTCTTTCACAAAAAGATTATGAGCAGGTCGTAAATGATATGAGACTTGCTTCAGGGACTGTCTGGAGTATACCGATTACACTGCCTGTTTCAAAGGGAACGGCTGATAAATTACTAGTCGGCGAAAAAGCGAGACTGATTTACAAAGGCGAGGTATATGGCCTGATACAGGTTGAAGATGTTTATGAGCCTGACAAAGCACATGAAGCCATTAATGTATATGGAACGGCAGACATCGCTCACCCTGGCGTGAAAAAAATGCACGAACGGGAAGACGTCTATGTAGGCGGTAAAATTACTCTTTTAAAGAGACCTGAAAAGCCATTTAAGCAATACACGTTTGATCCAATTGAAACGCGTGAAATTTTCAAAAGCAAAGGCTGGAAAACTGTCGTTGGATTCCAGACAAGAAACCCCGTGCATAGAGCACATGAATATATTCAGAAATCAGCCCTTGAAACAGTGGATGGATTATTCTTAAATCCGCTTGTAGGTGAAACCAAATCTGATGACATTTCAGCATCCATCAGAATGGAGAGCTATGAGGTACTTCTAAGAAACTATTATCCGGAAGAACGGGTTGAGCTCGGCGTCTTTCCTGCAGCAATGAGATATGCAGGCCCAAGAGAAGCGATCTTTCATGCCATTGTCCGGAAGAATTACGGTTGCACCCATTTTATTGTTGGCAGAGATCATGCAGGTGTTGGTGATTACTACGGAACCTATGATGCTCAGAAAATCTTTGATCAATTTGAGGAGCAGGAGCTTGGAATCAAGCCGCTGAAATTCGATCACAGCTTCTACTGCAGCAAATGCGAAGGAATGGCGACAACGAAAACATGTCCTCATGACAGCTCGGCACATGTTATTCTATCAGGAACAAAGGTAAGGCAAATGCTCCGGAACGGCGAGGTTCCTCCTAGCACTTTCAGCCGCCCGGAAGTTATTGAAGTTCTAATAAACGGACTTAAAAAAGAAAACGTATCATAAGAAGGGAGAAACATCTATGAGCAGCAATATTGTATGGCACCAATCCTCTATTTCAAAACAAGAAAGACGAGATAAAAATAAGCACCAGAGCTTTATTCTCTGGTTTACAGGTTTATCAGCATCCGGTAAATCTTCTGTTGCGAACGCTTTTGCTAGGACTTTATTTGACCGCGGCGCTCAGGCGTTTGTCCTGGATGGTGATAATGTGAGGCACGGCCTCAATCAGGATCTTGGCTTTAATGAGACCGACCGCAAGGAAAATATCAGACGAATTGGAGAGGTTTCGAAACTGTTTGTTGAAAGCGGGCAAATCGTCTTAACAGCTTTTATATCCCCTTACCGTGCTGATCGTGACCTTGTCAGAAAATTGGTTGAAAAGGATGAATTCCTCGAAGTCTATATTAAATGTTCGATTGAAGAATGCGAAAAACGCGATCCCAAAGGGCTTTATAAAAAAGCGAGAAACGAAGAAATCAAACATTTTACAGGCATCAGCGCACCATACGAAGAGCCTGCGAATCCGGAAATTGTCCTGGATACAGAAAAATATTCAATAGAAGAATGTGTTAAACAATTGACGAAAACTTTAATAGAAAAGGGTTTAATCTAAAAGCTTACGTTTATGAGCTGAAGATCAAAGAAAAAAATTCTCAAAAAGTTTGAATTTATTGATATATTATTCTATAAGAACAGCAATACATCATTTCAGTTAATTGTCCTCAAATGAACATGCGGTCAATTACAAGTTAGTTAGGAGAGTCAGAACATGGGAAAGGTCTATTTAGTTGGAGCAGGCCCAGGTGATCCTGAACTGATCACGTTAAAAGCCATCAAATGCATCCAGCAGGCAGATGTTATTTTGTATGATCGCCTGGTTAATAAAGAATTGCTTTCCTATGCCAAAAAGGAAGCAGATCTCATATATTGCGGCAAGCTTCCCGACTATCATTTAATGAAGCAGGAAACGATTCATCACTTCTTAATCCGTTATGCGAAAAGCGGCAAGATCGTAACCCGTTTAAAAGGGGGAGACCCATTTGTATTCGGACGCGGTGCTGAGGAAGCAGAAGCACTTGCAAAGCAGAAGATTCCGTTTGAAATCGTACCTGGCATCACCTCGGGCATAGCAGCTGCCGCATATGCAGGAATTCCTGTCACGCACAGGGATGTAAGTGCAAGCGTTGCTTTTGTCACAGGACATCTCAAAAATGATGCAAAAGAAGACGAGAAGTGGGCAAGCCTCTCAAAAGGCATAGATACATTAGCGATTTATATGGGCGTCAGCAACCTTCCGTATATTCAGGAACAGCTTCTGAAAAATGGGAAAAGCAAAGACACACCCGTTGCTCTGGTCCATTGGGGAACGACTGAAGTTCAAAAAACAGTTACAGGCACACTTGAAGATATCCTTGAAGTTGTCCGTGAACAGAATATAAAAAATCCAAGCATGATCATTATCGGAGAAGTTGTACGCTACCGCGAGAAAATTAAGTGGTTTGAAGAGAACTTACAGACTTCAGCTCCTATCAGCGAGGCGTTATAAAAATGAAACAAGCCGTTTTATATGTGTGCCATGGCAGCCGTGTGAAAGAAGCGTGTGATGAGGCCATTGCTTTTATCGAGAAAACTCAAATGCATATTCATGCCGATATTCAGGAAATCTGCTTTCTTGAGCTGGCGGAACCTTCTATTGAAGAAGGGTTCGCCTCTTGCATCAAGCAAGGCGCCACACACGTTGCTGTTGTTCCTCTGTTATTGCTTACTGCTGTACATGCGAAAGAGGACATTCCTCTGGAAGTGAAAAAGGCTGCAGAAAACTATCCGGAAGCTGCCATTACATATGGTATGCCTATAGGTGTGCACCAAAAGATGGCTAAAAGCATCGTGAACAGAGTGCATGAACAAGGCAGGCCAGATTCTGACTCAATCATTGTCCTGATTGGACGGGGCAGCTCAGACCACGACGTAGTAAGAGATTTGACTGCCATAAGCAGGCTGGTCAAGAGTAAATCCGGTGTCAGCAATGTGGAAATCTGCTTTCTGACTGCTGCTGAACCGAGTCTTGATGAGATGCTTTTAAATCTGTCGCTTCTCAAAGAGAAAACGATTTTTCTAGTGCCCTATTTATTGTTTACAGGGCTGCTTATGAGGGAAATTCAGACTAAAGTAAATAAGCTTGGCCATGAAAAAATCAAGCTTTGCCGGTATTTAGGCTACGACTCTGAAGTTGAAGAAGTTTTTACCGAAAGAGTGCAGTCTGCAATTGATAATCATGATTCTATTTATACTTTTAGATATGGAGACAAATGCGATGCTGCCATTAATGATTGACGTCAAAAATCGGCTGGTCGTCATCATTGGAGGCGGAAAAATCGCTTACAGAAGACTGTCTGTATTTTTAAAGCAGGGTGCAAAAATAAAGGTGATCAGTCCGCATGTGATTGATGAAATCAGCTTTCTCCATGCTCAATCACAACTTGAATGGAAACAAAAAGAAGCAGATAAAGAAGATTTCAATGATGCGTTTTTAATTGTTGCAGCAACTGACAGCAAGGAAGTAAATGCCTGGGTAGCAAGGGAGGCGGGAGAACATCAGCTTGTCAATCTTGCTGGTGAGTCAGAGCTTGGAAATGTTCAGGTTCCTTCGTTTCATCAGCGTGGTAGATTAACGCTTGCTGTGTCCACGGATGGGGCAAGCCCATCACTTGCAAAAGATCTATCCGGGCAATTATTTAATCAATTTGATGACGTGTTCTTTGACCGCTTGGAAGATCTTTTTAATGAACGGAAAAAAATTAAAGCCTCAGATCTTCATCAGGATGAAAAGCAAAGGCTTCTGAAGCAGCTTGTCAGAAAAGCGCAAGGGCCTTGGTCAGCTCCGACAGACAGATAACAATCCGCTGAAAAAGTCCGGTTCTGACTTTTTTGGCGGATTCGTTCTGGCCGAGGAGTTAGTCTCTTGCGCTGGACATGAATGCGCAAATTTTTATTCTTACTATTAACTTCAAAAAAAGCATGGACTCATAAAGTGTCTATGCTTTTCTTAATTTTATCACCAAATCCGGATCAGGCGTCACATAGACGGTTTGCTGATTGTCATAAATCACAAAACCTGGTTTGGATCCGTTTGGTTTTTTGACATGCCGGATTTTTGTGAAGTCAACCGGGACAGAGCTTGAGCCTTTTGCTTTGCTGAAATAGGCTGCAAGATTGGCCGCCTCTAGTATCGTTTCCTCACTTGGTTCCTGGCTGCGGATGACAACATGAGAGCCAGGTATGTCTTTTGTATGCAGCCAAATATCATCCCGTGCAGCTGTTTTGTTTGTTAAATAATCGTTTTGCTTGTTGTTTTTTCCGACAAGTATTTCAGTGCCATCGCTTGCAGTATATTTTTCAAGAACAATTTTTGCAGGTTTGTTCTTTTTATTTCCCTTCACTTGTTTCTTCTTTAAATAGCCGCCTTCCATCAGTTCTTCTCTAATCTCTTCGATGTCCTTTGGAGAAGCGGATTCAATTTGCTGAAACACGTTTTCAAAATAGTGGATTTCATTTTCAGCCAGGCTGATTTGTTCTTCAACAAATGCAACTGATTTTTTCGCCTTGTTGTACTTTTGAAAATAAGCCTGTGCATTTTCAGATGGTGTCTTTTGCGGGTTCAAGGTAATACTGACCATTTCCCCGTTATAATAGTTTATGACCTCTGACATTTTATCCCCGCGTTTTATTGCATACATATTTGCTGTAATCAGCTCGCCGCGCAGCTTGTATTTCTCTGCTTTTTCAGCATCCTTTAACGTGGCTTGCAGTTTCTTTATTTTTGTTTTATTTTTCTTCAGTTCATTTTGAACAAAACGTTCAAGGTCATTTCCCTGCTGCTTTACCCGGTCACGGGCTGCTTTTCCATAATAATAGCGGTCGAGCATCTCTGAAATCGTTGGGAACACCTTGCTGGTCCCATTTAAGTGAGTAAGCGGCAGGATATAAAAGTATTCTTTTTCATCGGTTTCAATCATAGTTGCCGAAATTTCACTATTCTTGATGTCTGAAACGAGATTCAGAAATGATTCAGGCAAGCTGGTCCGGCTGGCAAGTCCTGCTCTAAAGAGAATCTCTTTTGCAAACAGGGGAGATATTCCGGCGAACTGCTGCATAAGCTGCTGATCTATTTTCCCTGAATTAAAATCAACTTTGCGCAGAATGGTTTCTTCTGTTGCTTCAAAAGGGTTCAGTTTATTCTGTTCAGGAGGCAGAACATATTCCTGACCAGGCATAATGGTCCTGTGCCGATTTACAGCAGGTGATATGTGCTTAATGCTGTCGAGGATCATATTGCGGTCACGGTCTATTAGAATAATGTTGCTGTGTCTTCCCATTATTTCAATGATCAGGCGTTTATTAGTGACGTCGCCAATTTCATTTCTGCTCTTTACATCAAAGTAAAGAATCCGTTCTAATTCAATTTGGCCGATTCTTTCAATGACCCCGCCTTCGAGATGCTTTCTGAGCAGCATGCAGAACATAGGAGGTTCACTCGGATTTTCATAGCTTTCAGTTGTTAAATGAATTCTTGCATAGCTTGGATGAGCTGAGAACAGGAGACGGTGATTTCCCCCATTTGCCCGGATGACAAATATCAGTTCATTTTTATATGGCTGATGGATCTTTGAGATTCTTCCATTTGCCAGTTCATTTTTCAATTCTTCAGTTATTGCATATGTAAACATGCCATCAAATGACATCGCAAGCACCCTTTTCTATAGGTAAGTTGGATCAAATCTCCACATTCAAATTATTATAGCATTTTTTTGGACAGGGCTGAATAAATTGACATTATAAGAGATTGTCCTACTATTCCACGTATTGAGAGGTGTAAAAAAAATTCATGAAATGGCATGAAATTGGACCGGAAGAAGTACTTCAGTCAATTAATACAAGCAGAGAAAACGGATTATCTGAAAAAGATGTTCAAAAAAGAGTGAAGCATCACGGTTTCAATGAACTTAAGGAAGCTGAAAAACCTTCAGCATTTTTATTATTTCTGGAGCAGTTTAAAGATTTTATGGTGCTTGTTTTGTTAGCGGCAACACTGATCTCGGGTCTGCTTGGCGAATATATTGATGCCATTGCAATCATTGCCATCGTTTTAATTAATGGAATACTTGGTTTTTTTCAGGAACGGCGTGCAGAAAAATCACTTGAAGCATTAAAAGAGATGTCAGCGCCTCAAGTACAGGCTCTCAGAGAAGGCGAATGGACAAGAATTCAATCGAAGGATCTAGTACCTGGAGATATTGTGAAATTTACGAGCGGGGACAGAATTGGCGCGGATCTTCGCTTAATCGAAGCAAAAAGCCTTGAGATAGAAGAATCGGCTTTAACAGGAGAGTCGCTTCCTGTTTCTAAATTTACGAATGCTTTGTCAGATGGTCATGCGGGTATTGGGGATTTAACCAATATGGCCTTCATGGGAACTTTAGTAACACGCGGCAATGGCGTTGGCGTTGTTGTTGCAACGGGCATGAATACTGCGATGGGTCAGATTGCCGACTTGCTTCAATCTGCTGAGACCTTGGAAACACCGCTTCAGAGAAGACTTGAGCAGCTCGGGAAAATCTTAATTGTTGTGGCCCTTGCGTTAACTTTTTTAGTAGTCGCTGTCGGAGTGATTCAAGGTCATGAGCTATATGATATGTTTCTTGCAGGTGTGTCTCTTGCAGTGGCTGCAATTCCGGAAGGACTTCCTGCCATCGTAACCGTTGCTTTGTCTCTCGGTGTTCAGAGGATGATCAAACAAAGGTCGATTGTCAGAAAGCTGCCCGCTGTTGAAACACTTGGCTGTGCATCCGTTATATGTTCAGATAAGACCGGGACGATGACACAAAATAAGATGACCGTTACTCATATTTGGTCAGGCGGACGCACCTGGCAGTTGAGCGGAACAGGATATCAGCCTAAAGGCGAATTCTTCGTGAATGAACAAAAGGTTTTGGTCAAGGACAATAAATCCCTTCAGCAAATTCTCACATTTGGCATGCTTTGCAATACAGCAAACATTTATGAAAAAGATGATGACTACATTCTGGACGGTGACCCAACAGAAGGAGCACTTGTTGTTGCGGCAATGAAAGCAGGACTCTCTAAAGAAGCGCTGTCAAAGCAATTTAAAATTATAGAAGAATTTCCGTTTGACTCAATCCGGAAGATGATGAGCGTCATTATCGAGGATAAAAACGGAAAGCGCTTTGTTGTCACAAAAGGTGCTCCGGATATTTTGCTTCAGAAATTAGATTATGTGCTGTGGGACGAAAAACAGCACTATATGTCTGCAAAATATGAAACAAAAATAAATGAAGCAATCGACAATCTGGCATCTCAAGCATTAAGGACCATTGCTGTTGCCTTTAAGCCTGTCTCTGCCCAGGCCATTTATCATCAGCATGAAGCTGAAAAGAATCTGGTTTTCTTAGGGCTGCAGGGAATGATCGATCCTCCTCGTCCTGAAGTGAAACAAGCGGTGAAGGAATGCAGACAGGCTGGAATAAAAACGGTGATGATCACTGGTGACCATGTCAATACTGCCAGAGCCATAGCTAAACAGCTGGATCTCTTGCCGGCGAATGGAAAAGTAATAGATGGAGCAGCTCTGTCAGCTATGCCAAATGAAGAGCTTGTGCAGATTGTAGATGATATTTATGTGTTCGCAAGGGTATCGCCGGAACATAAGCTGAAAATAGTAAAAGCGCTTCAAAGCAGAGGGCACATTGTTGCCATGACAGGTGACGGAGTAAACGATGCACCTGCCATAAAAGCTGCTGACATAGGCATTTCAATGGGGATAACAGGAACAGATGTAGCAAAGGAAGCATCTGCACTTATTTTAGTGGATGATAACTTTGCAACGATCAAGCTTGCTATTAAAGAAGGCCGAAATATCTATGAAAACATAAGAAAGTTTATCAGATATCTGCTCGCTTCAAATGTTGGAGAAATTCTGGTTATGCTTTTTGCCATGCTGCTCGCGCTTCCCCTGCCCCTTGTTCCGATCCAGATCCTTTGGGTCAATCTTGTGACAGATGGTCTGCCTGCGATGGCTCTCGGTTTAGATCAGCCAGAAGGAGATTTAATGCAGAGGAAGCCGAGGCATCATAAAGAAGGGGTATTTGCACGGGGCCTTGGATGGAAAGTCATTTCGAGAGGTTTCTTGATCGGAATCGTGACCCTTGCAGCCTTTATGATTGTCTATCACAGAGATCCTGACAATTTAATTTATGCCCAGACGATTGCGTTTGCAACATTGGTCATGGCTCAATTGATTCATGTGTTTGACTGCAGAAGCGAACGTTCAGTATTTTTAAGAAATCCGTTTGAGAACCTCTACCTGGTCGGAGCGGTTATTTCATCCGTGCTGCTGATGCTGGCAGTGATCTACTACGCCCCGATGCAGCCGATATTCCATACAGTGCCAATCATGGCTCGCGACTGGCTCTTGGTGCTTGGATTATCAGCCATACCAACTTTTTTGCTGGCAGGGTCACTTTTAACAAGAAAAAAAAGTTAAAATATGCTATAATTCGAAAGGTAATAGCTGAGTCTATTACCTTTTCTTTTGTTAGAAGCTCTTTTTGGGACAGAAACAAGGAGCATTTCTTATGATATGATCAAAGAATTGGATGTGAAATAAATGGTTTGCAGCATGACAGGATATGGGCGTTCATCAATTGGGAATGATAAACTGACCATTACAGCCGAAATGAAATCGGTTAATCACCGTTTTTTTGAAATTAACGTAAGAATGCCTAGACAATTGATGTCCATTGAGGATAAAATCAAAAAAGTGATCTCTTCTATCATTTATAGAGGACGCGTTGAATTATACATAACAATTGAAGGCGAATCATTGGCAGACCGGTTTATCGAAGTTGATTGGAACCTGCTTGATCAATATGTTCAGGCAGCTGCGGAGATAGGAAACCGGTATGATTTACATAATGGATTGCAGCTGACTGATCTCCTTAAGCTGGAAAATGTTATTACAGTCGGAGAACAGGAAAATAGTAATGAAGAAATACAATCTATGATCTTTGCGGCTGTGCAGGATGCGGCATTAAAGCTGAAAGAAATGAGAAAGGCAGAAGGTGCACATCTGAAAAGCGATTTGCTGAAGCAGCTGTCGATTTTGGAGTCATATGTTTCTGATATTGAAAAATATGCCCCTCAGGTCGTGATCCGCTACAAACATAGGCTGGAAAAAAAGATGGCTGAACTTTCTGAAGGCACAATGGATGAAAGCAGAATCATAACAGAGGCTGCCCTTTTTGCTGACAGAGCGGACATTGCAGAAGAGATTACGAGAATCAGAAGCCATCTCTCACAATTCCGTGAAACGATGCAAAAAGAAGAATCAATTGGAAGAAAGCTGGATTTCCTTGTTCAGGAGCTGAACAGAGAAGCGAACACGATTGGCTCTAAAGCAAATGACAAGGATATATCCAAATGTTCAGTAGAACTGAAAAGCGTCATAGAAAGATTAAAAGAGCAAGTCCAAAATATTGAATAATTAGCAGTTAAATCGTTTATAATGGGCCATTTAGGGCAAAAATAGTTTTGTCGTTTACTAGGGGGAGCGAATAGATGAGTATTAAGTTAATTAATATCGGCTTTGGCAATATCGTCTCAGCCAATCGCATTATTTCCATTGTAAGTCCTGAATCAGCTCCGATTAAAAGGATCATTCAAGACGCCCGTGACCGCGCCATGCTTATTGATGCAACATACGGGCGCAGAACGAGAGCGGTCGTGATTATGGACAGTGACCATATTATACTATCTGCGGTTCAGCCCGAAACGGTTGCCCACAGGCTTTCAAATAAAGACGAGTTAACAGATGAAGGGTAGGGAAAGTTCTGGATATGAAAGAAAGAGGATTACTCATCGTGCTTTCGGGTCCTTCTGGTGTTGGTAAAGGTACTGTGCGAAAAGCTATCTTTTCACAAAATGATACAGATTTTCAATATTCCATCAGCATGACGACGCGCAAACCGCGCGAAGGCGAAGTTGACGGAGTTGATTATTTCTTTAAATCAAAAGAAGAATTCGAACAATTAATTAAAGAAGACCGTTTACTGGAATGGGCAGAATTCGTGGGCAATTACTATGGTACGCCGATTGACTATGTGGAGAAAACGTTAAGCGAAGGAAGAGATGTTTTCCTTGAAATTGAAGTTCAGGGAGCATTGCAGGTTCGAAAGGCATTTCCGGAAGGGTTATTCATCTTCCTTATGCCGCCAAGCTTAAGCGAGCTAAAAAACCGCATCGTCACCCGCGGAACAGAAACACAGGATATCATCAATAATCGCATGAAAGTTGCCAAAGAAGAAATTGAAATGATGGATGCTTACGATTACGTCGTTGAAAATGATCATGTGGATCTTGCATGCGGACGTATTCGTGCGATTGTCACAGCTGAACATTGCAGACGTGACCGCATTGCACTTCGTTATAAGAAAATGCTGGAGGTTGAATAAATAATATGTTATATCCATCTATTGATAAACTCATGAACAAGCTTGATTCTAAATATACACTCGTAACAGTGGCGGCAAGACGCGCACGTGAAATGCAGGAAAATCACGATCAGCAAATCGTGAAGCCTGTCTCTCATAAATATGTCGGCAAAGCACTTGAAGAAATTAATTCAGGCTTGCTGGATTATGAAAAACAAGACTAATTAAATGGCACTCTAAAATAACAACCTGAAACAACATGGGTTGTTATTTTTTCATTCTTGATAATTCACGGCTATAATAAGTACTATGACTTTGGTGGGGGGAATGTGAAATGAAGGGAAAGAAAATTCTCCTTTGCGTAAGCGGAGGAATTGCCGTATATAAAGCTGCAGCTTTAACAAGCAAAATCATTCAGGCAGGAGCTGAAATCAAAGTGATTATGACACGTTCAGCGCGTGAATTTGTTAACCCGCTGACTTTTCAGGCTCTGTCAAGAAATGACGTTTATTTTGATACATTTGACGAGAAAAATCCTGCCGTTATCTCACACATTGATCTTGCAGATTGGGCAGATTTGGTTGTGGTCGCTCCGGCCACTGCAAATACAATCGGTAAATTAGCAAATGGGATAGCAGACGATATGCTGACAACAACATTACTTGCGACAACTGCACCGGTCTGGATTGCTCCTGCTATGAATGTTCATATGTATGACAACCCGGCCGTTCAGAAAAACATTCTGGCGTTATCCCAATATGGATATCAGTACATTGAGCCTAGCGAAGGCTATTTAGCCTGCGGATATGTCGGAAAAGGAAGACTTGAAGAACCTGAGAAAATTGTCTCTTTAATAGAAGGTTTTTTTTCTGATAAGCAAAATCAGGTTTTAAAAGGCAAGAAAGTTATGATTACTGCGGGTCCAACCCGCGAAAAAGTAGATCCTGTCCGTTATTTTACAAATCATTCTTCAGGGAAAATGGGCTATGCCATTGCAGAGGCGGCAAATCAAATGGGTGCTGAAGTTACTTTGATCTCAGGCCCTGTTGAAATTGCTCCGCCTTCAGGAGTAACGGTCATTCGGGTTGAATCGGCAGATGAAATGCATCAAGAAGTATTGAACCGCTTCAGTGAAATGGATATTGTCATTAAGTCTGCGGCAGTTGCCGATTACCGGCCGCGCGTCGTCTCTGATCAGAAAATGAAAAAACAGGACGGATCTTTAACTATTGAAATGGAACGGACAAAAGATATTTTAAAAGATCTTGGAGAGCGAAAAGAAAACCAGATTTTAGTTGGATTCGCAGCCGAAACCGAAAATGTGGAGGAATATGCCTTAAGAAAACTCCAGAAAAAAAATCTGGATATGATTGTGGCAAACAATGTGACGCTTGCTGGAGCTGGTTTTGGAACGGATACAAACATTGTGACCATGTATAAAAAAAGCGGAGAAAAAAAGGAGCTTCCCGTGCTTTCTAAGCAAGAAGTAGCTAAGCAAATTTTAGAAGAAATCAGCCGTTTTAACAAAGGAGTATAAATCATGAGGTTTGCAAGCGTTATCGTTGATGTGAAAGCGATGCAGACAGACAGAGCATTTGATTATCTGATTCCTGAAAAATGGACAGGTTTTATCAAACCTGGAATGCGCGTGATCGTGCCATTTGGCCCCCGCAAAGTTCAGGGGTTTGTGATTGGCATTAAAAATGAAAGTGAATTTGATCGTGTAAAGCCAATCGCTGAAGTGATGGATATCACGCCTGCACTAACAAAGGAACTGCTTGATATCGGCCATTGGCTTACACAAACAACGTTATGCTTCAAGATTTCTGCCTTCCAGGCAATGCTCCCGGCTGCGATGAAAGCGAGATATGAAAAGGAAATAGTCCTTGTTTCTGATGAATACAGACCGAACCTTCACCCAAAAGTCCTTCCATGGTTTCAAAGCAGAAGAAGCGTTTATTGGAAAGACATTGAAAAAAGCGACTCTGTAAAAGAATTTCAAATGGAAATTGAACGGGGTGTCCTTGAAGTTATTTATCAGGTAAAACAAAAAAATAAAAAAAAGACTCAAAAATATATCACTTCGAATGCAGAAATAGCTGACTTAAAGAAAGAATCAGAGTCTTGTTCTGCGCAAGCGGCAAAACAAAAGATCGTTCTTGATTACTTTATTAATAACAGCGGTATATCTGTGCCGCTGCAAGAGCTCCTTTTGCATTTGAATATTACAGACTCTCCTGTGAAAACGCTCATTAAGAAGAAACTGCTAAGGGAAGAGAATGTGGAAATTTATCGTGATCCTTATGAGGACCGTACTTTCAAAAAGACAGAACCGCTTGCATTGACTGCGGAACAGCAGACTGCCATTTCTCCAATCCTGAACTCGGTTGAACAAAACCGGCATGATGTCTTTTTAATGTATGGTGTAACAGGCAGCGGAAAAACAGAGGTATATCTGCAGTCTATTGAGTCTGTCCTGAACCAGGGCAAAGAAGCGATCGTTCTCGTTCCTGAGATTTCGCTTACCCCGCAAATGGTCAATCGATTTAAAGGAAGATTCGGTTCGCTTGTGGCTGTGCTGCACAGCGGTCTTTCTGTCGGAGAAAAGTACGATGAATGGAGAAAGATTCATCGCGGTGAGGTAAAACTTGTCGTTGGAGCAAGATCTGCGGTATTCGCTCCATTTACTAATCTTGGAATGATTATTATTGATGAGGAACACGAAGGAAGCTACAAACAAGAAGAGAATCCCCGCTACCATGCGAGGGATGTCGCCATTTACCGTGCAAAATTTCATCAATGTCCAGTTGTTTTGGGAAGTGCAACTCCTTCATTAGAGTCGTTTGCAAGAGCAGGGAAAGAAGTGTATCAGCTGATTTCCTTAAAAGAACGTGTGAATCAGAGGCCGCTGCCCCAAGTTGAAGTGATTGATATGAGGGATGAATTAAGAAGCGGAAACAGAACCATGTTTTCATCTTCCCTGCTTGAAAAGCTTCAGGACCGAATAGCAAAAAAGGAGCAATCCGTCTTATTTTTAAATAAACGGGGATATTCTTCTTTTGTCATGTGCAGAGACTGCGGCTGTGTGACCGGATGCCCGCATTGTGAGATTTCCTTAACTTATCATAAGCATGGATCTCAATTAAAATGCCATTATTGCGGGCATGAGGAGCCGATGCCAAAGGTTTGTTCTGAATGCAGCAGCGAACATATCCGGTTCTTCGGAACGGGAACTCAGCGGGTAGAAGAAGAACTTGCAAAAGTACTGCCGGAAGCAAGAATCATCCGCATGGATGTGGATACGACGGGACGGAAGGGCTCTCATGAAAAATTACTGACGCAGTTTGGCAATAAAGAGGCAGATATCCTTTTAGGAACGCAGATGATTGCAAAAGGCCTTGATTTTCCAGATGTAACCCTTGTAGGGGTTTTAACAGCGGATACAATGCTGCATTTGCCGGATTTCCGCTCATCTGAAAAGACCTTTCAGCTGCTGACACAGGTAAGCGGCAGAGCAGGCAGACATGAATTGCCAGGCGAAGTTGTCATTCAGTCCTATTCACCTGAGCATTACAGCATTCAGCTTGCAAGCCATCATGATTATGATTCTTTTTATCAGCAGGAAATGCTGACAAGAAAGCAGCATGCTTATCCTCCTTTTTATTATCTTGCTTTAGTAACGGTGTCTCATCCCGATCTCCTTAAGGCTGTTTCAGTCACCGAGAAAATTGCGAAGCACCTGAATCAAAGACTTTCTGATACAGTCAAGATCCTTGGACCCGTAGCTTCGCCTATTCCAAGGATAAACGATAGATATCGCTATCAATGCATGATAAAATACAAGCGGGAAGAAAATCTGCACGCATCACTTAAAATGATTATCGAACGCTATCAGCAGGATATGAATAAAAATCAATTATCCATCAGCATCGATTTAAATCCAAATACCATGATGTAGGGTTTAGATGGAGCGTATGCGTCTAAACTAAATAAAATAAAGACAAATCTGGAGGATGTTTCATTGGCTATAAAACCAATTGTCTTGCACCCGGCAGATGTGCTGGAGCAAGAATGCGAACCTGTCACCAACTTTGACAGAAAGCTGTCAAAGTTGTTAAAAGATATGTATGATACAATGATTGAACTTGACGGAGTGGGTCTTGCAGCTCCTCAAGTTGGTATACCCATTCAAGCAGCTGTTGTTGACATAGATGACCATCATGGAACAATCGAACTGATTAATCCCGTTATTATAGAAAAGCGCGGTTCTCAGTCAGGACCTGAAGGCTGCTTAAGCTTCCCGGGATTATATGGAGAAGTTGAGCGCAGCGATTTTGTTAAAGTCAGAGCTCAAAATCGAAAAGGCAAACCATTTGTCATAGAAGCAAATGGTTTTTTAGCTAGAGCGATCCAGCATGAAATCGATCACCTGCATGGAATCCTGTTTACTGCAAAGGTGAAAAAATACCTAAAAGAAGAAGAGTTAGAAGAATTGGAAGGATGATTGGCATGACAAGAATTGTTTTTATGGGAACGCCGGATTTTTCTGTTCCTGTTTTAAAAAGACTGGTGGCAGAAGGCTATGAAGTTGTTGGGGTTGTAACTCAGCCTGATCGTCCTAAAGGCCGTAAAAAAACGTTAACACCTCCTCCTGTAAAAGTAGAAGCGGAAAAACAAAATATTCCTGTGCTTCAGCCGGAAAAAATCAGAGATAAAAAAGAGCTTGAGCAAGTGCTTGCTCTTAAACCGGACCTGGTCGTAACTGCTGCATTCGGTCAAATTCTGCCGAATGAATTATTAGAAGCGCCGCAGTTCGGCTGCATTAATGTTCATGCATCATTGCTTCCTGAGCTGAGAGGCGGTGCGCCTATTCATTATTCAATCCTTCAGGGCAAAAAGAAAACGGGCATCACAATCATGTACATGGTTGAAAAACTAGATGCCGGTGATATCCTGACTCAGGCAGAGGTGACAATTGAAGAGCGTGATCATGTAGGCACTCTTCATGATAAATTGAGTGCTGCCGGGGCTGATCTTTTGGCAGAAACGCTGCCTGCACTGCTTGAAGGAAAACTGACTCCCCGCAAGCAGGATAATGAAAAAGCAACATTCGCATCAAATATTAAGCGAGAACAAGAGAAAATTGACTGGACGAAAAGCGGTCAGGAAATCTATGACCACATCCGCGGTCTCCATCCATGGCCGGTTGCCTATACCCACTTAAATGGCCAAGCAGTAAAGATCTGGTGGGGTGAAAAAATGCCAAATAAAAATGCAGCAGCACCAGGTACAGTAATTGGAATCGATTCTGATGGCATTGTTGTGGCAACTGGAGACAGCACGGCAATCAAAATTACAGAGCTGCAGCCATCCGGGAAGAAAAAGATGAGCGGAGAAGATTTTTTGAGAGGCACGCAAATGCAAGCAGGAGAAAAGTTGGGAGAACAAAATGAAGAAAACAAATAATGTCCGCGAGGTTGCTTTAGAAACACTGCTGACAATTGAAAAAAATCAGGCATACAGTCATCTTCTTTTAAATTCCATGATCAAGAAGAACCACGTGAAGGAAATCGACATTCCGCTGCTGACCGAAATGGTTTATGGAACCCTTCAGCGCAAGGATACGATTGATTTTTACCTGGCGCCTTTTCTGAAAAAAGCAAAAAAAATAGAACAGTGGGTCATGAACCTGCTTCGCCTTTCGGTTTATCAAATGGTTTATTTGGATCGTGTGCCGGAGAGAGCCGTATTATTTGAAGCGGTGGAAATTGCCAAGTCACGGGGACATAAAGGAATTGCCTCTTTGGTTAATGGCATTTTAAGGTCGCTTCAGCGTGAAGGTCTTCCTGCCTTTGATTCAATCAAAGGTGAAGCAGAACGGATTGCTGTTGAAACAAGCCATCCTGTCTGGCTTGTTAAGCGCTGGATCGCACAGCTTGGAGCAGATGAGACAAGAAAAATGTGCGTGGCTAACTTAACACCGCCAAGCGTGACCTTGCGGGTGAATCAAATGAAGCAATCACCTGAGGAACTGATGGACGTACTTGCTGAAAAAGGGATTCAAACCGAAAAAGGCGACCTAACAGATGATGCAATTAAAAGTCTGAAGGGAAATCTTGCTCAAACAGAAGAATTTAAAAAGGGCTTCTTTACAATCCAGGATGAAAGCTCAATGCTAGTGGCAAGAACGCTTGGATTGCAAAAGGGCGACAATGTACTGGATGCATGCGCTGCACCTGGCGGGAAATCAACCCATATAGCTGAGATTCTCGAGAATACAGGCTCTGTCTATTCACTTGATCTGCATGAGCATAAGGTAAAGTTAATTAAAGAGCAGGCAGACCGTTTGCAGCTCAGCAATATTAAGACAGAAGCGCTCGACAGCAGAAATGCCGACAGCCGATTTGAAAACGTCCAGTTTGATAAAATTTTAGTGGACGCACCTTGTTCTGGGTTTGGTGTCATCCGGCGAAAACCGGATATTAAATATTCAAAAACGGAAGAAGATGTTAAGCGTCTGTCGGAAATTCAGCTGGCAATTCTTTCTTCAGTCGCGCCTTTATTGAAAAAAGATGGTACACTAATCTATAGCACCTGTACAATTGATCATGAAGAAAATGGACAAGTCGTACAAGCATTTTTAGAAAAACACAGGGATTACGAGCTGGATCATTCATTAACAGACCGTTTGCCGGAGCCTGCAAAACCATTTGCAGCTGATGGACAGCTTCAAATATTGCCGCACTATTTCGGCACGGACGGATTTTATATAGCAAGCTTAAGAAAGAAGGTGTAAAAATGGAAGAAGTAAAACGAACTAAAAAAGCAGTCATCAAAGATCAAGTAAAACCTTCCATTTATTCTCTTGAACTCGGAGAATTGCAAGACTGGTTAACAGAAAAAGGCGAAAAGCCGTTCAGGGCTGCACAAATTTTTGACTGGCTTTATATAAAAAGAGCATCCTCTTTTGAGGAAATGTCAAATCTATCCAAAGCGCTGAGAGGCAAGCTTGATGAGCATTTTGTTTTAACAACACTTAAAACAATCATTCAGCAAACTTCAAATGACGGCACAATGAAGTTTTTATTTGAACTTCATGACGGTTATTCAATTGAAACCGTATTGATGCGCCATGAATATGGAAATTCCGTTTGTGTAACTACACAAGTGGGCTGCCGGATTGGCTGTACGTTCTGTGCGTCTACACTCGGCGGATTAAAACGCAACTTAGAAGCAGGAGAAATCGTTGCTCAGGTCGTAAAAGTACAAAAGGCACTTGATGAGCTGGGAGAACGTGTGAGTCATGTGGTTATCATGGGAATTGGCGAACCATTTGATAATTATGATGAAATGATGGGATTTCTTAAAATCATAAATCATGATGATGGATTAAATATTGGAGCCCGCCATATTACTGTTTCAACGAGCGGGATCATTCCAAAAATCTATAAATTTGCAGATGAACACCTGCAAATTAACTTTGCCGTTTCTCTGCATGCACCAAACACGGAGCTGAGAAGCCGTTTAATGCCAATCAACAAAGCGTATAAGCTTCCTGAGCTTATGGAAGCCATTGAGTATTATGTGAATAAAACAGGCCGACGTGTAAGCTTTGAATATGGTTTATTCGGAGGAGTAAATGATCAGGTAGAGCACGCTGAAGAGCTCGCGAAGCTTATTAAGCATCTCAAATGTCATGTGAACTTAATTCCGGTCAACTATGTGCCTGAACGAGACTATGTCAGAACTCCAAGAGAACAGATTGATCTGTTTGAGAAGACATTGAAAAAACGCGGCATAAATGTAACGACCAGACGAGAGCAGGGGCATGACATTGATGCAGCATGCGGTCAGCTTAGAGCGAAGGAGCGCAAAGAAGAGACGAGGTGACTTCATGGAAACCGTTATTGTAACAGACAGGGGAAAAGTAAGGCAGCATAATGAAGACAGTGTTGGCGTCTTTAAAAATGAAGACGGAGATGTGCTGGCAGTTGTTGCAGATGGTATGGGGGGTCACTTAGCAGGGGATGTTGCAAGTCAAATGACGATTGCAACTCTGAAGGAAATGTGGGAATCAGCTTCCCGCATTTCTTCTCCTGACCTTGCTGTAAATTGGCTTAAAGAGCATATCGAAAAAGTTAACTCTATTTTACTTGAACATGCATTGACGCATCCCGATTGCAAAGGCATGGGTACAACGGTTGTTGCAGCTATATGCACCGAAAGCTTTGCTACAATCGGCCATATCGGCGACAGCAGGGGATATTTATGCAATACTGACGGTTTTAAACAAATTACAGAGGATCATTCACTTGTAAATGAACTCGTGCGTTCAGGACAGATTTCAAAGGAAGATGCAGAACATCATCCGAGAAAAAATGTTCTTGTCAGGGCTTTAGGTACTGAAGAACACGTTGAACTGGATCTGACATCCATTTGTCTGGAGGAATCTGATATCCTGCTTTTATGTTCAGATGGACTATCCAACAAAGTTGGCGAGAGTGAAATGAAGCAGACATTAACCTCTCTCGGGTCACTGAACGAGATTGCATTGTCTTTGGTCAATCAGGCAAATGATAATGGGGGAGAGGATAATATTTCACTCGTCATCGTCAAACAGCCGTCTGAAATCAAAGAGGGTGATCAGACGTGTTAATTGGCAAGCGATTAAGCGGCAGGTATAAAATTCTTCGGGTTATTGGCGGCGGAGGAATGGCGAACGTATATTTGGCGCGGGATATGATTTTAGATCGCGATGTTGCAATGAAAGTCCTAAGATTTGATTTTTCAAATGACGATGAGTTTATTAAGCGATTCAGACGTGAGGCACAATCAGCAACAAGTCTTGCACATCCGAATATTGTCAGTATTTTTGATGTTGGGGAAGAAGACGGCATCTACTATATCGTCATGGAATACGTTGAAGGCAATACGTTAAAACAATACATACAGCAATATGCACCGCTGCATCCCAGAGAAGCCTTAAATATAATGGAGCAGATTGTATCAGCAATCGCACACGCCCATGAAAATCATATCGTTCATCGTGATATTAAGCCGCATAACATTTTGATCGATCCGCATGGAAATGTGAAGGTAACTGATTTTGGCATCGCAATGGCATTAAGCTCCACAACGATTACCCAGACAAACTCTGTGCTCGGGTCAGTACATTATTTATCGCCTGAGCAGGCCCGCGGAGGAATGGCGAATAAAAAATCAGATATTTATTCCCTGGGGATTGTTCTTTTTGAGCTGCTGACTGGCAGACTGCCTTTTGACGGAGAATCTGCCATTTCAATTGCGCTGAAACATCTGCAGTCTGAAACACCTTCAGCTAAACGGTGGAATGCTACGATTCCGCAGAGTGTTGAGAATATTATTTTAAAAGCAATGGCAAAGGATACCTTTCACAGATATGAATCCGCTGAAGAAATGGAAGAAGATATTACATCTGCGCTTAAACCAGAGCGTCTAAATGAAGAGAAATTCGTTATTCCTGAAGATAATGAAGCAACAAAAGCGATTCCAATCATCACGGATTCAAATATGTATGAAAAAACCGATGACACCCTTGTGCGCCCGCAAGAGAATATTGGTAAAGAAGCATCAAATAAGCCCATAAAAGAAGCAAATAAAAAAGGCAAAAAAGAGAAAAAGAAAAAAAGCAAAGCCGGCAAGATCATACTGACAATCTTTCTTCTGCTATTGGTCGCAAGTGTGGCCGCGGTAACGATTATCCCTCCGCTGCTTATGCCAAAGGACGTTGAGGTACCTGATTTAACGGGAATAAAATATGAAGAAGCAGTTGAACAGCTGATTGCAGATGGGTTTGTTGTGGATGACCCAATTCATATAGAAGATGAAGAAATTCAGGAAGGCTTTGTTGTTAAAACAAAACCGGAAGCGGGCAAAACGGTAAAAGAAGGAGATACAATCATCATTTATGAAAGCTCAGGCAAAGAGAAGGTGGAGCTGGATGACTATGTTAACCGTGATATTAACCGTGTCCGTGATCTTCTTGTAAGAAAAGGGTTTACAAATATTAAAGTGGAAGAAGAATTTAATGAAGCAGCTGCGGGAACGATTTTAGAACAGGACCCCGAACCTGGAGTGGAGGTTATTCCAGGAGAAGATGAACTGGTCTTAACGGTAAGCAAAGGACCTGAGGAGTTTGAGCTTCAGGATTTAACAGGTTATTCAGAGGAAGCTTTAAATGCTTATATTGAAGAAAACGATCTGGAATTGGTCAGGAAAGATGTTTATTCAGACACAGTCAGCAAAGGAGAAGTCATCTCTCAATCTCCTGGACCATCTGAAAAAGTACTCCCTGGAGATACGCTTGAAGCGACAATATCGCTTGGTCCGGAACCAATGCCAATTCAAAAAGTGAAGAAAACGATTGAAATTCCTTATCCGCCAGAGCTTGCAGGACAGCCAGCCGAGGTTAGTATTAACATAGATGATGCAGAGCATTCTATTTCAGATGTGTATGATAAGTTTACGACCACTGAAACCACTACGCGTGAAATAGAATTTTCAATTGCTCCTGATGAGAAAGCTTTTTATCAGGTAATCATCGACAATAGGGTAGTGAAATCTGAAATTATTCCATACCCTGAGTAATTGTCTGCAGTAATCAAGGAGGAAATGTATGCCTAAAGGCAAAATTATTAAAGCGTTAAGCGGATTCTATTATTGTCTTGACGGAGAGCGGACGATCCAGTGCCGCGGCCGCGGTGTTTTCCGTAAAAACAAAGTAACACCGCTCGTTGGAGACGAAGTCATTTACGATTATGAAAATGAACGTGAAGGCACTATTCAGGAGGTACTGGACCGGAAAAACGAGCTTGTTCGTCCTCCGATTGCAAATGTCGATCAGGCCATCCTTGTTTTTTCTGCTGTTGAGCCTGATTTCAGCACGGTGCTTCTTGACCGCTTTTTAGTCCTTATTGAATCGAATGATATTGAGCCGATTATTTGCATCAGCAAAACGGATCTAATTGAAGACGAAAAACAGAAGAATGAAATTTTAGCCTATGCGGATGATTACCGCAAAATGGGATATGAAGTGAGACTGACTTCTACACTTGAGGCTGATGGCATCGCCGAACTGCTGCCATTGTTAAATGACCGCATCTCTGTATTTGCCGGACAGTCCGGTGTTGGAAAATCATCTCTTTTAAATGTGCTGCGCCCTGAACTTGCCCTTAAAACCAGTGACATCTCCTCTCACTTGGGACGCGGAAAGCATACGACAAGACATGTAGAGCTTATTCCAGTCGGTTCCGGATTAGTGGCAGATACGCCAGGCTTTAGTTCACTGGAATTCATGAATATTGAAGCAGAAGATCTGTCTTATTGTTTTCCGGAAATGAGAGAAAGAAGCGATCAATGCAAATTCAGAGCCTGTACACATGTGTCAGAACCAAAATGCGCGGTTAAGACAGCAGTGGAAAATGGGGAAATCCCGAAATACCGGTATGACCATTATTTGAGCTTTATTGAAGAAATTAAGGATAGAAAGCCGAGGTACTAACCATGATTAAAATTGCACCATCGATTCTTTCAGCTGATTTTTCCCGCCTTGGAGCAGAAATTGAAGATGTTGAAAGAGGGGGAGCGGATTATATTCATGTCGATGTGATGGATGGGCATTTTGTACCTAACATCACAATCGGTCCTCTGATTGTCGACGCAATCAGACCGGTGACAAAGCTCCCTTTAGATGTTCATTTAATGATTGAGAATCCTGACGCTTTCATTGGTACATTTGCTAAAATGGGAGCGGATATCATTTCTGTTCACGCAGAAGCATGTCCTCATTTACACCGGACCATTCAGCTTATTAAGTCTGAAGGTGTAAAAGCAGGGGTTGTACTTAATCCCCATACACCGGCAGATGTCATTAAGCATGTTCTCGATGACCTTGATCTGGTTCTTCTTATGACAGTGAACCCCGGGTTCGGCGGCCAATCTTTTATTCATTCTGTCCTGCCGAAAATTACGGAAGTAGCAAAAATGGTGAAGGAACGCGGGCTGCAGACGGAGATTGAAGTAGATGGCGGAGTAAATGCAGAAACAGCTATGCTTTGTATAGAAGCAGGAGCAAATGTGCTGGTAGCAGGTTCAGCCATATACAATCAGCCTGACCGCATGAAAGCGATACGTGAAATAAGAAACGCTTAAGAACCGCTTTTGCGGTTCTTTTTTTAAGAATTCAATCGATAAAAAAATAAATCATAATAATATTATGTAAATTAGAAACAAGCAAGGATGAATGAAATGAAATCAATTTACATTGTTGCAGGCGGACCGAAAAAGTATATACCATCCTTAACCAGATATGATGCGGATCCTGTTATCTGGATTGGTGTCGACAGGGGAGTTATCTACCTCCAGGAAGCAGGCATTGCACCTGCCAGAGCATTTGGCGACTTTGATTCTATTACAGATCAAGAACGTGAGAATTTATCAAAATCGTCTCTCCATATAGACTTATTTCCCTCAGAAAAAGATCAAACTGATACGGAGATTGCTTTAGAATGGGCAATTTTACGGGAACCTGATGAAATTCTTCTTTTTGGTTCAACCGGGGGAAGACTCGATCATTTTCTTGCCAATACGCAGCTGCTTGCAAAGTACCCGGATGCACCGATTAAGATCATTGATCATACGAATGAAATTACAGTGCACCTGCCAGGCACTTATAAGGTCGTGAGAGAAAGCAGTCATCCGTATATTTCGTTTCTTCCTGTAAGCGGGGAAGTAAAAGGCATAACCCTTGAGGGCTTCAAATATCATCTGTCAAATTGTCATATTAAGCTTGGCTCTACATTATGTATTAGTAATGAACTTATTCTTTCGTTCGGTACTTTTTCATTTGAGCAAGGCATATTAATGATGGTAAGAAGTACTGATGAATAACTTCTGGAGCGTTTTTTAAACTATGATGTTTAAAAAAATAATCGGGGCTGCACTGCTTCGCATACGATGAAGAATGGAGAAAATCAGATCCGCTGAATCTTTCATCATCATTTTGAACGAATGGCTGAGGAGGGAAAGTATGAAATTTTATACGATCAAATTACCGAAGTTTTTAGGTGGCATCGTTCGGGCGATGCTGGGCTCGTTTAAAAAAGATTAAGAGCAGAAGCAAAGCGCCCTGGTCATTCAGGTAAAATAGAAAATGGCCTAAGAAGGCGCTTTTTGCCTTTTTAGGTCATTTTGGAATCTTTAAGAATATAAAAAAAGCACCGCCTTTTAGCAGTGCTTTTTTCATATGTTTTAAATCCCGTCCTGAATTCGTTCAAAAATCTATAGAAATGAACGGGTCAAAAGCTTAAAGCTTTTGATTAAACACGCTCAACTTTACCAGATTTTAAAGCTCGAGCAGATACATATACGCGTTTTGGTTTGCCGTCAACTAAGATACGTACTTTTTGAAGGTTAGCACCCCAAGTACGTTTTGAAGCGTTCATTGCGTGAGAACGTGCGTTTCCAGAACGTGTTTTTTTACCAGTGATTACGCATTTACGTGCCATCGTATTCCCTCCTAACTGCAAAAAACCTTTCCAATTCAAACATACTAATCTTGTTTGTCATGAGATACTTTAATAATTTATCACAACTCCTTTCGGAATGCAATAGTTCTTGCTTTTGCTTTCAAGAATTTTTCCTTGACATACATGGATATTTCAGGCTGAATTATACTATAGGGTAAGATTACCCGTGGCAGCGCTTTAGAATCACTTTTAAAAATCTCTTGTATATAGTAAAATAGCTTTAGCCTATGCGAACAATACCAAAGGGGGAACAATCATGTCCATTGAGATGAAAACAAAGTACGGACAAATTGACATATCCAACGAAGTCATTGCAACGGTTGCAGGCGGTGCAGCAATTGACTGTTATGGCATTGTCGGAATGGCATCAAAAAATCAGATCAAAGACGGCATCACTGAGATCTTAAGAAAAGAAAATTTCAGCCGCGGAGTTATTGTCCGTCAGGAAGAAGATCATATCAATATTGATATGTACATTATCGTCAGCTACGGAACTAAAATCTCTGAAGTGGCTCATAATGTTCAAACGAAAGTAAAGTACACACTGGATAAAACAGTTGGACTAGCTGTTGATTCAGTCAATATTTTTGTTCAGAGTGTTCGTGTAACGAACCCGTAGTAAGGAGGAAAAAGTCCGTGTCAATTACAACTTTAGATGGAAAACGTTTTGCGGAAATGATTTTGCAGGGAGCAGGTCACCTGTCAAACAATGCAAAATACGTTGATGCATTAAACGTTTTTCCTGTTCCGGATGGAGATACTGGAACAAATATGAACCTTTCGATGACCTCAGGTGCAAAAGAGGTTAAAAATAATGTTTCTGAACACATTGGAAAGGTCGGTGCAGCACTCTCAAAAGGCCTTTTAATGGGAGCGCGCGGGAATTCGGGTGTTATACTGTCCCAGCTGTTCAGAGGCTTCTCAAAAGCGATCGAATCAAAAAGCGCGATTACAAGCGCTGATTTTGCAAATGCGCTTCAGGCTGGTGTCAACACTGCTTATAAAGCGGTTATGAAACCCGTTGAAGGTACGATTTTAACAGTTGCCAAAGATTCTGCCAAAAAAGCGGTTGATACAATTGAAGCTGATTCATCTATTTCAATTGATCAATTAATGGAAGCGATTTTAACAGAAGCTAAAGCATCTTTAGATAGAACGCCGGATTTATTGCCTGTACTTAAAGAGGTCGGAGTAGTCGACAGCGGCGGACAGGGTCTTGTATTTGTATATGAAGGTTTTCTTGCTGAGCTGAGAGGCGAAAAAGTGTCAAATATTAAGGTTACTGCTTCGATGACTGATCTTGTGAGTGCTGAACATCATAAAAGTGTAGCTTCCCACATCAATACTGAAGACATTGAATTTGGCTACTGTACAGAATTCATGGTGCGGTTTGAAGATGACAAAGACGCTTTTACTGAGGAAACGTTCAGACAGGATTTAAGCGAGCATGGTGATTCTTTATTAGTCATTGCTGATGATGAAATCGTTAAAGTACATATTCACGCAGAATATCCTGGACAGGTTTTAACATATGCCCAGCGTTATGGAAGCCTGATCAACATGAAAATTGAAAACATGCGCCAGCAGCATACAAGCTTGCTTGATAACGTCCCGTCTATGCCTGCGGCTGAACCTGTTTCCAAAAAGAAAGAAAAACAAAAATACGGGATCGTTGCCGTGACAATGGGGAAAGGCATTGCTGATCTTTTCAGAAGCATCGGCTCACATTCTGTCATTGAAGGCGGACAAACGATGAACCCAAGCACAGAGGATATTGTTCAGGCCATTAAAGATGTTCATGCAGAGAATGTCATTATCCTGCCTAACAATTCAAACATTGTCATGGCTGCTCAGCAGGCGGCATCTGTTGTTGATGATCACGTAATCGTTATTCCTTCAAAAACAGTGCCTCAAGGAATGGCAGCAATGCTTGCCTTCAATCCTTCAGCATCTGCTGAAGACAATGAAGAAATCATGAAGGACGCTCTGGGCTCTGTCAAGACAGGTCAAATTACGTACGCTGTCCGCGATACGAATATTGACGGTCTTGATATTGAAAAGGGCGATTTTATGGGAATCGCAAATGGCAAAATTGTATCAAAGGACACAAACCAATTAGCCTCTGCGAAAAAACTTCTTGAAACCATGATTTCTGAAGATGATGAAATTCTAACAATTCTTCAAGGTGAAGATGCTGCTGATGATGAATTGCAGAAATTGGTGCAATTCATCGAAGAAAAATATACAGAAATAGAAGTAGAAGTTCATAAAGGTGAACAGCCTTTATATTCTTACATCTTTTCAATTGAATAGTACAATAAAAGTAGAAGGGGTTCCCCCTTCTATTTCTTATGTAAGCTGAAATTTCATAAGCTTTCCTTATCTTTCTTTTTTCCAGTATGATTACGTTTTCGCAATGGGTCATTTTCTGGTAAACTGAGATTTGCAGGGGAGTTTTAGATTTTGTCAGTAACTTTTTTCAAAGCTTAGGGGGATTTTATGAAATATAGAAGTGTATTTGATATCATTGGACCCATTATGATCGGTCCGTCAAGCTCGCATACAGCGGGGGCTGCAAGAATCGGGAGAGTGGCACGGAGCCTGTTTGGAAGAGAGCCGAAGTGGGCGGCTATTTCGTTTTACGGCTCGTTTGCCAAAACCTTTAAAGGACATGGCACAGATGTAGCCATTATCGGCGGATTGCTTGATTTTGACACATTTGATGAAAGAATAAAAACATCTTTAGAGATTGCAGATCAAAAAGGAATGAAAGTAACCTTCACTGAAGAAGAAGCCATAACCGATCATCCGAATACAGCACGTGTCATCATTGGCGACGATCAAGGCCAGCTGGAGCTTGTGGGTATCTCGATCGGCGGCGGCAAAATTGAAATTACTGAACTGAACGGATTTGAATTAAAATTATCAGGAAATCATCCTGCCATATTAGTTGTACACAATGACCGTTTTGGCGCCATTGCAGCTGTAGCTAATGTTCTGGCGAAATATGCGATTAATATCGGCCATATGAATGTAGCACGAAAGGAAAAAGGCAAGCTTGCTTTAATGACAATTGAAGTAGATCAAAACATTGATACTGCTGTACTGGATGAACTTAAAACACTGCCGAATATTCTTCAAGTAACGAAAATAGCAGATTAAGCTGAAAGAAGCAGTGATGTGACTGGGGGAAAGAATATGTTTCGAAATGTAGCAGAACTAATCGAACTTGCAGAAAGCAAGGGCGTTAAAATAGCAGAAATTATGATTCAGCAGGAAATGGAAATGACCGGAAGAACACGCGAACAAATTTTGTCCATGATGGATCAGAATTTAACGGTGATGGAACAAGCTGTTGAAAAGGGACTTGCCGGGGTGAAATCTCATTC
This sequence comes from Metabacillus dongyingensis, assembly GCF_019933155.2. NCBI lineage: Bacteria > Bacillati > Bacillota > Bacilli > Caryophanales > Bacillaceae > Metabacillus > Metabacillus dongyingensis. Next base: position 2,178,649 of record NZ_CP082944.1, read on the forward strand.
AGGGCTGACTGGCGGGGACGCTGTTCTTATGCAGGCCTATATCCAAAAGGGTAAATTCCTTTCTGGAGAAATTATTTTGGATGCCGTCAGTAAAGCGGTTGCAACCAACGAAGTAAATGCTGCTATGGGAACAATCTGCGCAACTCCTACTGCAGGATCAGCGGGCGTTGTTCCAGGTACTCTTTTTGCTGTAAAAGCTAAGTTAAATCCAAGCAGAGAACAAATGATTGATTTTTTATTTACGTCTGGTGCTTTTGGATTTGTTGTTGCAAATAATGCATCTATTTCTGGAGCTGCAGGGGGCTGTCAGGCTGAAGTCGGATCTGCTTCAGGCATGGCTGCAGCTGCCATAACGGAAATGGCAGGCGGCACACCTAGTCAGGCCGCAGAGGCAATGGCTATTACTCTGAAAAATATGCTCGGACTAGTTTGTGATCCGGTAGCCGGTTTAGTAGAAGTTCCGTGCGTAAAAAGAAATGCTATGGGTGCAGCAAATGCAATGATCGCTGCTGACATGGCTTTAGCAGGCATTACGAGCCGCATACCATGTGATGAAGTAATCGATGCGATGTTCCGCATTGGTCAATCCATGCCGACTGCCCTTAAAGAAACAGCGCAGGGAGGACTCGCGGCAACTCCAACCGGCCGTGAACTCGAGGCGAAAATTTTTGGGATCCCGCTTGATGAACGCGGACAATAATCTCTTGCAGCCTGTCGGTGCCGTAAAGGGGATAGGGGCGGAGTCTGAAGAGATCTTAAATGGAATGGGCATTTATACAGTAAAAGACTTAATTGAATATTTGCCATATCGTTATGAAGATTATCGCCTGAAGGACTTAGCGGAAGTACAGCATGATGAACGAGTGACAGTCGAGGGGAAGGTTCATAGTGAACCTTCTCTTGCCTTTTTCGGCAAAAAGAAATCAAGGCTGACTGTTCGGGTTCTCGTTGGAAGATATTTAATCAGCGCCGTATTTTTTAACCGCCCATATTACAAAAAGAAGCTGGAGCTGCAGTCCACGATTACCATTTCAGGGAAATGGGACAAACACCGGCAGACGATTTCCGTCAGCGAAATTGTATTTGGTCCTCAGGCAAAACAGCATGAAATAGAACCGGTGTACTCTGTTAAAGAAAAGATAACAGTCAAAACGATGAGAAAGTTCATTAATCAGGCATTGAGTCAATACGCTTCTGGCATAACGGATATGATTCCTGAGCAGCTGATGTCTGCCTATCGTCTGCCGCCAAAAAAAGAGGCAATTTTTACGATGCATCATCCACTGAAGCATGAGGATTTAAAGCATGCAAGAAGATATTTTGTCTATGAAGAATTCCTACTATTCCAACTGAAAATGCAGGCTCTGCGAAAATTTCAGCGGGAGCAGTCGCATGGAATTATCCATCAGTACGATCCATTGCAATTAGAAGGATTTACGGAATCACTTCCATTTCCGCTAACAAATGCTCAACAAAGGGTTGTCAGTGAAATTTTAACCGACATGAAGTCAAATTACCGCATGAATCGCCTTCTTCAGGGAGATGTAGGCTCAGGTAAAACAGTAGTTGCGGCCATTGCCATGTATGCCGCTCATTTATCCGGATATCAAGCTGCCCTGATGGTTCCGACGGAAATTTTGGCAGAACAGCATGCAGAATCACTTGCTCAAACCTTCAGCAGCTTCCCTGTCACTGTCGCCTTGCTGACTAGTTCAGTGAAAGGGAAAAAAAGAAGAGAATTGCTGAAGAGAGTTGCAGATGGTGAGATCCAATTTATAGTCGGAACACACGCCCTGATTCAGCAGGATGTCCATTTTGCAAAGCTTGGACTTGTTATTACAGATGAACAGCATCGCTTTGGTGTTGAGCAGAGAAAAGTGCTTCGGGCTAAAGGAGAAAATCCGGATGTCCTGTTTATGACAGCTACTCCAATTCCAAGAACGCTTGCCATCACGGCATTTGGCGAAATGGATGTCTCTGTGATCGACGAACTTCCGGCTGGCCGAAAACAAATTGAAACGTATTGGGTGAAGCACGAAATGCTGGACCGCATTCTTCGTTTTATTCATAAAGAGCTTCAGGCTGGAAGACAGGCTTATGTTATCTGTCCCCTTATCGAAGAGTCGGATAAGCTTGATGTTCAGAATGCAATCGATGTTCACAGCACCCTCGTTCATTTTTACAAAGACAAATGGAATGTAGGACTGATGCATGGCAGACTGACAAGTGCTGAAAAAGATGAAGTGATGAGAGAGTTCAGTGAAAACCGGGTTCAAATTTTGGTTTCGACAACGGTTGTTGAAGTAGGAGTCAATGTACCTAACGCGACTGTTATGATGATTTATGATGCAGAGCGCTTCGGACTTTCACAGCTCCATCAATTAAGAGGACGAGTAGGAAGAGGAAGTTCACAGTCATACTGTATCCTGCTTGCTGATCCGAAATCAGAAACCGGCAAAGAACGCATGCGGGTTATGACAGAAACAGCGGATGGCTTTGAGCTGTCAGAGAAAGATCTTGAACTTAGGGGCCCGGGAGATTTTTTTGGAAGAAAGCAAAGCGGTATGCCTGAGTTTAAAGTGGCTGATATGGTACATGATTACCGTGCGCTTGAAACGGCCCGGAGTGATGCGGCAAAGCTCGTACAATCCGAAGCTTTCTGGCAGTCGAATGATTACAGGGAGCTCAGAGAGTATCTGGAAAAAACGGGTGTTGTTGATGGTGATAAATTAGATTAATAGAATACGAAAACATAGAAAGCAGATTGCATTTGGACCTTGCAATCTGCTTTATTTGATTATATACTACTATTAGTACCTAGTCTTAAGAGCGCGGACGGTGTCAGACTAAATGAGAAAATCAAAAAAAGAGCGGCAGGCGATGCTGCAGCAGACTATAAATAAAACACCCTTTATTACCGATGAAGAGCTTGCGGATAAATTCAGTGTCAGCATCCAGACAATCAGGCTTGACCGGCTTGAGCTTTCTATTCCTGAGCTTCGCGAACGAATTAAGCATGTAGCTGTCAAGCAGCTTGACGATGAAGTGAAATCACTTCCTTTAGAAGAAGTAATCGGCGAAATTATCGACCTTGATCTTGATTCCTCTGCCATTTCTATTTTTGAAGTGAAAAAGGAGCATGTGTTTGTCCGGAATCAAATCGCACGCGGCCATCATTTATTTGCTCAGGCGAATTCACTGGCAGTTGCGGTAATAGATGATGAACTGGCCTTAACGGCTAAGGCGAATATTCGTTTTACAAGACAGGTTAAAGAAAAAGAAAGAGTTATCGCTAAAGCTAAAGTGATAAAAGTAGATGAAGATAAAGGAAGAACGACTGTTGATGTAAACAGTTATGTAGGAACTGAGCTGGTTTTCTCAGGCACATTTGAAATGTATCGATCAAAAACAATGAAAAAGGCAGGTTTCAGCAATGAAGATCGCAATTGATGCAATGGGAGGAGACAATGCTCCTAAAGCAATCGTAGAAGGTGCAATGAAAGCTGTCACTCTATTTAACGATATTGAGATTACCTTATACGGTAAAGAAGCTCTTATTAAAGAACATCTTACAAATCCGGAGAGAATTACAATTGTACATACTGATACCGTGATTGAAGGAACAGATGAACCTGTCAGAGCGGTGAGAAGAAAAAAAGATGCATCAATGGTGCTGATGGCGAACGCTGTAAAAGAAGGACAGGCTGATGCCTGTATATCTGCCGGGAACACGGGTGCATTAATGACAGCTGGTTTATTTATAGTAGGAAGAATTGATGGAATTGAAAGGCCAGCATTGTCGCCGACACTTCCAACCATTGAAGGGCAAGGGTTCTTAATGCTTGATGTTGGGGCAAATGTTGACGCAAAGCCTGAGCATTTGCAGCAATACGCAATCATGGGTTCCGTATATGCCGAAAAGGTCCGCGGCCTTGCAAACCCAAGAATCGGATTGCTGAATGTCGGCACAGAGGACAAAAAAGGAAATGAGCTGACAAAAGCAGCATTTCAATTGTTGAAAGAATCCAATTTAAACTTTATTGGAAACGTTGAAGCAAGAGATCTTCTCGACGGAGTAGCTGATGTCGTTGTTACGGACGGATTTACCGGCAATGTTGCTCTAAAAACAATAGAGGGAACAGCGCTGTCCGTCTTTAATATGCTGAAGTCAGCACTGACAAGCAATATGAAATCAAAACTTGCAGCAGCTGTATTAAAACCGCAATTAAAAGAGATCAAAGTGAAAATGGATTACTCTGAGTACGGGGGCGCCGGATTGTTCGGCCTGAAAGCGCCGGTTATTAAAGCACACGGCTCTTCTGATCCTAACGCTGTCTACAATGCAATCCGCCAGGCGCGTGAGATGGTAATCAACGACGTCTGCAAAACGATTCAAAAAACCATTGAAAAAACGAATTCTGTTTAAGCATGAGAGGAGATAGAATATGAGTAAAATAGCCTTTATTTTTCCTGGACAAGGGTCGCAGACCGTCGGCATGGGAAAAGATCTGTATGATGAAGTCGAAGCATCTCGCAGTGTGTTTGCAGCTGCAGATGACAAGCTTGGTTTTCAGCTTTCTGAGTTAATCTTTGAAGGTCCGCAAGAAAAGCTGACATTAACATACAACGCACAGCCGGCTCTGCTGACGGCAAGCATCGCTTTATTGGAAAAATTGAAAGAAAGCGGGATTCAGCCGGATTTTGTTGCTGGACACAGTCTTGGAGAATACACGGCACTAGTTGCAGGTGGAGTCCTTTCCTTTGAAGATGCTGTATATGCTGTCAGAAAACGCGGAGAATATATGAACGAAGCAGTTCCTGCAGGTGTCGGAGCAATGGCAGCCATTCTGGGAATGAATTCAGATGAGCTTCGCGAAGTAACAGAACAAATCACAAGCGATGGCTTTTCTGTACAGCTGGCAAACTTAAATTGTCCTGGTCAGATTGTCATTTCAGGTACAGCTGAAGGTGTGGAAAAGGCATCTGCATTAGCAAAAGAAAAGGGCGCGAAAAGAGCGATCCCGCTTGATGTGAGCGGTCCGTTTCATTCAGAGCTGATGAAACCTGCTGCAGAAAAGTTTAAAAATATACTTGATGAAGTAAGCCTTAGTGATGCTTCTATACCAGTGGTGGCAAATGTAACGGCAGCGCCTGTAACAAGCAGCGCAGAAATAAAAACCCTGCTTGTCGAACAGTTGTTTTCTCCAGTAAGATGGGAGCAATCGATCGGCGAAATGATTGAACAGGGTGTTACGACATTTGTTGAAATCGGACCTGGAAAAGTTCTTTCAGGATTAGTGAAAAAAATCGATCGCAAGGTAAACACGATTGCTGTATCTGACTTAGCATCAATCGAGGCTGCAATCGAAAAGCTCAGGGAGGTCAAATAATGGTTGAAGGTAAAGTGGCATTAGTTACTGGAGCATCAAGAGGAATCGGCCGCGCAATTGCACTTGAACTGGCTCAAAATGGTGCAAATGTAGCTGTAAATTACGCTGGGAGCGAAGCGAAAGCGAATGAAGTTGTTGATGAAATAAAGGCACTTGGCAGAGAAGCATTTGCCGTTCAGGCAGATGTCAGCGACAGTGATGCTGTAGCTGCTATGGTCAAAGCTACAGTGGAGCAATTCGGCAGACTGGACATACTAGTTAACAATGCCGGCATTACAAAGGATAATCTGCTGATGAGAATGAAAGACTCTGAATGGGATGATGTCATTAACATCAATTTAAAAGGTGTTTTTCTAACAACAAAAGCAGTTACCCGCCAAATGATGAAGCAGCGTCAAGGACGAATTATCAATATCGCATCCATTGTAGGAGTTAGCGGAAATCCTGGTCAGGCGAATTATGTAGCGGCAAAAGCTGGTGTTATCGGCTTAACGAAAACAGCAGCTAAAGAGCTTTCATCGAGAAATATTACTGTTAATGCCATCGCACCCGGGTTTATTACAACCGATATGACGGATAAACTGACAGAAGAAGTGAAAAATGAAATGCTGAAGCAAATTCCGCTTGCCCGGTTTGGCGAGCCATCCGACATATCAAATGCGGTAACGTTTTTAGCTTCAGATAAAAGCAGCTATATCACAGGTCAAACGATCCATATTGACGGCGGAATGGTCATGTAAATAAAGATTTAGAGGTCTTCTTTTAGATTCTCTGATTTCGGCTAGTTTTTTAATAGGATATACACTATAATACTTTGAGGGGAGGTGAAATGTTATGGCAGATGTACTAGCTCGCGTAACGAAAATTATCGTTGACCGTCTTGGTGTTGATGAGGCTGAAGTAAAAATGGAAGCTTCTTTTAAAGACGATTTAGGTGCGGATTCCCTTGATGTAGTAGAACTTGTTATGGAACTTGAAGATGAGTTCGACATGGAGATTTCTGATGAAGATGCAGAAACAATTGCAACAGTGGGAGACGCTGTGAACTACATACAAAGTCAACAGTAATGTTGCATTTAAAGTCCCGTTTTAAAGCGGGGCTTTATCCCTTTTAAAACATGGGAACAAAAAAGAAAAGATGCGGTTGTTTAAGTGATGGAGGTACCTATGCCGAAGATGAATTACAGAGAGAGAAGATCGTTTGTCAAAAAAGCAGAATTCAAACAATTTCAAGAACAAATTGGCCATACATTCCAAAATGAAAGACTTTTGTATCAAGCCTTCACACATTCATCCTATGTGAATGAGCATCGCAAAAAGCCTTACGAGGACAATGAACGACTGGAATTTTTAGGAGATGCGGTTTTAGAATTAACGATTTCTCAGTTTTTATTTAAGAAATATCCAACAATGAGCGAAGGTGATTTAACAAAGGTCCGTGCAGCTATTGTATGTGAGCCGTCGCTTGTAGCATTCGCAAATGAATTATCATTTGGAAAGCTTGTACTGCTTGGTAAAGGTGAAGAAATGACTGGCGGAAGAGCTAGACCTGCTCTGCTGGCGGACGTTTTTGAAGCATTTATCGGAGCTTTATATTTGGATTCAGGACTTGATCCTGTCGTTGTCTTTTTAGAAAAATGTGTATTTCCTAAAATTAATGATGGTGCTTTTTCTCATGTGATGGATTTCAAAAGTCAGCTGCAGGAGTTTGTTCAAAGAGACAGCAAAGGTTCATTGGAATATAAAATTCTTCAGGAGAAAGGCCCTGCCCACAATCGTGAGTTTGTAGCCACTGTCTCTCTAAATGGAGATATTCTAGGAACCGGAAACGGCAAATCAAAAAAAGCGGCCGAACAGCATGCCGCCCAGGAAGCATTAACAAAATTGAAACCTCATTAAGATGAATTAACCCCCGGAAATCAGGGGGTTCTCTTTATGTTCGGCAGTTTCCGCCAGATGAGATAATAAGGTTTCCTTCAAGATTACTATTAAAATATCCGAGCATCTGAATGAATTGCGGGAAGGGGCTTTATCTTTTCAAACAAACTGGCATGAATTATGATAGAATATGGTTGATTTTAAAGAATAGTAGGGAGGATCCTAAATGTTCCTCAAACGTTTGGATATAGTAGGATTTAAATCATTCGCAGAGCGTGTGAATGTTGATTTTGTAAAAGGCGTGACCGCAGTAGTCGGACCCAACGGCAGCGGGAAAAGCAATATAACAGACGCCATCAGATGGGTGCTCGGCGAGCAGTCGGCACGATCTCTCCGGGGAACGAAAATGGAGGATATTATCTTTGCCGGCAGTGACTCGAGAAAAGGCGTAAATATGGCGGAGGTTACTCTGATCCTCGATAACGAAGATCAGTTTCTGCCGATTGATTATCATGAAGTATCGGTTACGAGAAGAGTGTACAGATCCGGTGAAAGTGACTTTTATATAAACAATCAGTCCTGCCGGCTGAAAGATATTGTGGATCTTTTTATGGATTCCGGTCTTGGCAAAGAAGCTTTTTCAATCATCAGCCAAGGAAAAGTGGAAGAAATCCTCAGCAGCAAAGCGGAGGAAAGACGCAGCATCTTTGAAGAAGCGGCAGGTGTTTTAAAATATAAAACACGAAAGAAAAAAGCTGAGTTCAAGCTGGCGGAAACGCAGGAAAATCTCAATCGTGTTCAAGATATTCTCCATGAGCTTGAAGGCCAGGTTGAGCCGCTTAAAATTCAGGCATCGATTGCAAAGGATTTTCTTGAGAAAAAAGAAGAGCTGGAGCAATTTGAAGTAGCACTCACTGTTTATGAAATTGAAGAGCTGCATAAAAAATGGGAGTCACTATCAGTGACTGTAGAGAATGGAAGACAGCAAGAAAGCAGTCTGTTCGCTTCTGTTCAAAAGAAAGAGGCTGAAATTGAACAAATCAGAGATCAGTCACAGGCTTTAGACGAATCTATAAACGATCTTCAGCAAGTGCTGCTCCTGGCAAGTGAGGACCTTGAAAAGCTTGAGGGCCGCAAAGAGGTGCTTAAAGAGCGAAAAAAAAATGCCCATCAGAATAAATCACAGCTTCAAAAAATAATCGAAGAAGCATCTGAACGCACGTCAGCTCTTGAAAATGAAAAGAAAACTCAGTCAGCATTATTGGAAAAGCTTCAAAAAGAAGTCAGCGATCTTAAAATGCAGCTGCAGGAAAAACAAACACTGCTGTCCACGTACGATCAAAACATTGAAGAGAAAATCGAATCTCTTAAAAGTGAATATTTTGATTTGCTGAATGCGCAGGCCCAGGCAAGAAATGAAATGACGTACATAGATGATCAAATGGATCAGCAAACAAAGAAAACCGGCCGGTTAAAAGAAGCGAATCAAAAATACATTAACGAGCGGAATGAGATTGAAGAGAAAAAGAGAAGACTTGAAGCAAAGCTCTCTTTACTTGAAGCTCAGCTGGATGAACAAATTAAAACCTTCCGTGCTGCACAGGCAAAATTAGAGAAGGATAAAGCAGCCTATCAAAAAAGAGAAACGTCTCTCTATCAAGCTTATCAATATTTGCAGCAGACGAAGTCGCGCAAAGAAATGCTTGAGGCCATGCAGGAGGATTACGCAGGCTTTTTCCAGGGTGTAAAGGAAGTGCTGAAGCAGCGCAATCAGCTCCAAGGCATTCATGGCGCCATTGCAGAGCTTATAACTACGGACAAGCAATTTGAAACAGCTGTAGAAATTGCCCTTGGAGGTGCTGCGCAGCATGTGGTGGTTGAAAACGAACAAGCTGCAAGAACAGCCATTTCTTATCTGAAGAAAAATGCGTTTGGACGGGCCACTTTTCTGCCATTAACCGTAATGAAGGAACGCACCGTTTCAGCGCATGATCTTCAAATGCTTAGAAGCCACAGTGCATTTAAAGGTATTGCCTCAGAATTGGTTTCTTTTAACCCCCGCTATCAGAGGGCTGTATCTAACTTGCTCGGCACAGTCGTTGTCACAGAAGATTTGAAGGGTGCAAATGAACTTGCTAAACTGCTAAACTACCGTTTTCGCTTTGTAACAGTGGGCGGAGATGTCGTAAATCCTGGAGGATCGATGACAGGCGGAGCAGTCAAGCAAAAAAACAATTCACTCTTAAGCCGCAGCCGAGAATTAGAAACGATTGACAAGCAATGCAGAGAAATGAGCGATAAAACAACTCAGCTGGAAGAAGATGTGAAATCACTGAAGCATTCGATTTCAGCTCAGGATCAGCAATTAGATGTTCAAAGAGAAAAAGGGGAACAGCTGAGGATTGAAACACAGGCAGTGAGGTCCGAACTGAGAGAGATGGAAATGAACGAGAAGAATGTTAACAATCATCTTTCTCTTTATGATGCTGAAAAAGAATCATATGAGGATGAACAGGCCAGAATGATAAAGCGGAAAGAAGAGCTTGCAGTACAGCTGGATGCTTCTATGGAAAAAATGAGGCATCTGGATGAGCTTATTGCCGAATTATCAGCTCAAAAAACTACTCAGCAGTCTTCAAAAGAAGAAGTTCAAAACGCAATAACAGATCTAAAAGTTGTTTTAGCAAGCAAAAAGCAATTACTCGAAAACCAGCTTGAAAAAGCAGAGCTGACGAAGCTTGAGCTTGATAATCAGCATAAGAAACTGACTGAAGCACGGGAAGATTTAAATTTCCTGCACGATGAAATGAATTCCAATTTCTCGGGCGAGGAAAAATTGGAGGAAACAGCCCGTCAAAAACGCGAGGACAAAAACAAAACGATTGAACTGATTTCCGTCAGACGGAATCAGCGCCTGAAACTTCAGGATCAGCTTGAAGTTTCTGAACGGGAAGTAAAAGAATTAAATAGGCAGCACAAGCAGCTTTCAGATCTTTTAAAAGATGAAGAGGTCAGATTAAATCGATTTGATGTAGAGCTTGATAATCGATTAAATCATTTGCGCGAGGAATACTTGCTTACATTTGAAGCGGCGAAGGAAAAATATGTTCTGGAGCTTGATGTGGGTGAGGCACGCAAGCGCGTAAAACTTATTAAGCTTGCGATTGAGGAGCTTGGAACTGTCAACCTTGGAGCGATCGATGAATATGAGAGGGTTTCAGAACGGTTCCATTTCCTGACTGATCAGCGCAATGATCTTCAAGAAGCCAAAGACACTCTCTATCAGGTCATAGGTGAAATGGATGAAGAAATGAAAAAGAGATTTCATCATACCTTCACCCAAATCAGATCTCATTTCGAGTCTGTCTTTCAAGCGTTATTTGGCGGCGGCCGTGCAGAGCTCAGACTTACAAACCCGGATGATTTGCTGAACACAGGAGTAGATATTGTCGCTCAGCCTCCAGGCAAAAAACTTCAAAACCTGGGTCTTTTATCTGGCGGAGAGCGTGCATTAACGGCAATCGCATTGCTTTTCTCCATTTTAAAAGTCCGTCCCGTGCCATTTTGCGTACTGGATGAGGTTGAAGCAGCGCTTGATGAGGCGAATGTCCACAGATTTTCTCAATACCTGAAGAAATTCAGCAAAGACACACAATTTATCGTCATTACCCACCGCAAAGGCACGATGGAAGATGCTGATGTTCTATATGGAGTCACCATGCAGGAGTCAGGCGTGTCTAAAATGGTATCGGTCCGCTTGGAAGAAACAAAAGAATTTGTGCAATCAGGATGAAAGGAAGAAGCTGAATGAGTTTTTTAAAAAAATTAAAAGAGAAATTTACACAGCAGCAGCCGGATTCTTCACCAGAAAAATTTAAAGACGGCCTGACAAAAACACGGGTCTCATTTTCAGAACGGGTAAATAACCTTGTAGCCCGCTACCGTAAAGTAGATGAAGAGTTTTTTGAAGAGCTTGAGGAGGTATTGATCGGTGCTGATGTTGGCGTTTCAACGGTGATGGAACTGATTGATGAGCTGAAAACAGAAGTTAAACGCCGCAACATTCAAGATTCAAAAGATGTCCGCTCTGTCATTTCAGAAAAACTTGTTGACATCTATCAAGGAGACGATGCTGAATCTCCAAAACTAGATATTCAAGAAGGCCGATTAAACGTCGTTTTGTTTGTTGGAGTAAACGGTGTCGGAAAAACAACGACGATCGGCAAACTCGCACACAAACTTAAGAGTGAGGGCAAGTCCGTCCTGCTCGCTGCAGGTGACACATTCCGCGCCGGTGCGATTGAACAGCTTGAAGTATGGGGAGAGCGCGTAGGAGTGGATGTGATCAAGCAGTCAGCCGGTTCAGATCCAGCTGCTGTTATGTTCGATGCAGTTCAGGCTGCAAAAGCCAGAAAAGTAGATGTTCTTTTATGCGATACGGCAGGACGCCTGCAAAATAAGGTAAACCTTATGAAAGAACTCGAAAAAGTGAAGCGCGTCATTGAACGTGAAATCCCTGGTGCCCCGCATGAAGTCATGCTCGTCCTTGACGCAACAACAGGTCAAAATGCCATGGTCCAGGCGAAACAATTTTCTCAGGCAACAGATGTATCAGGTATTGTCCTGACAAAACTTGATGGAACAGCAAAAGGCGGAATCGTCCTTGCTATCCGCAATGAACTGAGCATACCGGTGAAATATGTCGGCCTCGGCGAAAAAATGGATGACCTTCAGGAATTTGATGCAGAACAGTATGTATATGGACTATTTGCTGATTTAGTAGAAGAAGCATAAACAGATAAAACTGTCTCATGAAGCCGTGAATACGGCCACTGAGACAGTTTTTTTATTTCAAATCTAAACGGGCGCTTCCGCTTTTCGCTTAGTGTTAAGAAAAAAACTTGACATGGAATTCAATAGCTTGTAAACTAATGACTTGTAAAGGCAATTCCCTTAACAAAGGAGAGACGCTGAGTGATGCTTGAAAAAACAACGAGAGTAAATTATCTCTTTGACTTTTATCAATCGTTGTTAACACCAAAGCAAAAAAGCTATATGTCGCTTTATTATCTTGATGATTACTCCTTGGGAGAAATTGCTGAAGAGTACGACATTAGCCGGCAGGCCGTGTATGATAACATAAAACGAACTGAGGCAATGTTAGAGCAATATGAAACCAAACTATTGCTTTTTCGAAAATTTCAAGAGCGTCAACAATTGATTGAACAATTAAAAGCTGCAGCGTTCAAGGTTGATCATGAACGTTCACTTTTGACGCTGATTGAGGCGCTGGAGAAATTAGATTAGGAGGCGGCATGTATGGCATTTGAAGGATTAGCCGACCGACTGCAGAATACAATCGCAAAAATCCGCGGCAAAGGCAAAGTGTCGGAGTCTGATGTAAAAGAAATGATGCGTGAAGTGCGTTTAGCGCTTCTAGAAGCAGACGTTAACTTTAAAGTCGTAAAAGATTTCGTAAAAAAAGTAAGCGAACGGTCAGTAGGGCAGGAAGTTATGACAAGTTTAACTCCTGGCCAGCAGGTCATTAAAGTGGTTAAAGAAGAGCTGACCGCTTTAATGGGCGGCGAGCAGAGCAAAATTGCCGTCGCCAACAGACCCCCAACCGTTATTATGATGGTTGGACTGCAAGGTGCCGGTAAAACAACGACAACAGGAAAGCTTGCGAACCTGCTTCGAAAGAAACATAACCGCAATCCTCTTCTGGTCGCTGCAGATATTTACCGTCCAGCTGCCATCAAACAGCTTGAAACGCTTGGAAAACAGCTGAATATGCCTGTCTTTTCCCTGGGTGATCAAGTGAGTCCTGTTGAAATTGCCAAGCAGGCAATTGACCATGCAAAAAAAGAGCATCTTGATTACGTTCTGATTGATACAGCTGGCCGTCTTCATATTGATGAAACACTGATGGATGAGCTTTTGCAGGTAAAAGAATTATCAAAACCTGATGAAATCTTCCTCGTTGTTGATGCAATGACCGGACAGGATGCCGTAAATGTAGCGCAAAGCTTCAATGATCAGCTCGGCTTAACAGGCGTTGTCCTCACAAAGCTTGACGGTGACACTCGAGGCGGGGCTGCACTATCCATCAGATCTGTTACCCAAACACCGATTAAATTCGTTGGTCTTGGAGAAAAATTGGATGCGATTGAAGCATTTCATCCAGAACGCATGGCATCCCGTATTTTAGGAATGGGCGATGTTCTCACATTGATTGAGAAGGCACAGGCCAATGTGGATGAAGATAAAGCAAAAGAACTCGAACAAAAAATGAGGACTGCTTCGTTTACATTTGACGACTTCCTCGAACAGCTCGGACAAGTCCGCAGCATGGGGCCGCTTGATGAGCTTCTTGGAATGCTCCCTGGCGCCAACAAAATTAAAGGTTTAAAAAATGCTCAAGTCGATGAGAAACAGATTGGTTCTGTTGAAGCTATCATCCGTTCGATGACAAAGGAAGAAAAACAGCATCCTGAAATCATCAACTCTGGCCGCAGAAAACGAATTGCAAAAGGAAGCGGAACGACCGTACCGGAAGTTAACCGTCTTTTAAAGCAATTTGAGGACATGAAAAAGATGATGAAGCAAATGACGAGCATGTCAAAAGGGAAGAAAAAAGGCGGAATGAAATTTCCGTTTATGTAACAATTTTTAGGTGTTAAGAAAAAACACTTTACAAAGTGCTTTTTCATTGATATCATACTATCTTGTTGAAATATTTTCGGAGGTGCTTTATAAAATGGCAGTAAAAATTCGTTTAAAACGCATGGGAGCTAACAAATCTCCTTTCTATCGTATCGTAGTTGCAGATTCTCGTTCACCACGTGATGGACGTTTCATCGAAACAGTTGGAACTTACAATCCAGTTGCTAACCCGGCAATCGTTGACATCAACGAAGAGCTTGCTCTTAAATGGATGCAAAATGGTGCAAAGCCATCTGACACAGTTCGCAACTTGTTCTCAAACCAAGGCATTATGGAAAAATTCCATAACGCTAAACACAGCAAGTAAGGCTGAAACGATGATAGAGTTAATCGAGTCGATTGTGAAGCCGCTTGTTGACCATCCTGAAGATGTGTCTGTTGTAGAAAATGAACGTGAACATCAAATTGTCTACGAATTAACCTTACATCAAGATGATATCGGCAAGGTGATTGGAAAACACGGCCGGATAGCGAAGGCGATTCGGACTGTTGTATACGCAGCAGGATCTAACTCTAAAAAAAGAGTTCAGCTGGAAATTAATGATTAAGCAAAAAAAGGGGAGGTATAACCTCCTCTTTTTTTGTACAATGAAAGTGATGAATATCTCTGTTATTAGAATAGCTTACCGGAGGAATGGCGATGGAAATCTTCCAGACAGTTAGTGTCAAACAAATATTGACAGAAACGAGCAGGGAACAGCTTTTAAATCATTTCATGCAAACCAAACAGCAGCTGGAACGGGAAATTGATCAGCTCGCCTTTCAGCTCAAGAAAAAAGAAAAAACGAATCAGACAGAAGAAATGCGCAAACAATATCAGCGGGAAATATCTAAGCGGATGGATAAAATAAAAATAGCCGACTTTCAAATACAGCAAATACATACCCTGCCGCTTGGAAGCGAAATAAAAGAAAAAGAGATGAACGCCATTCTGGAGGTTCATGTCGGGGACCGCTGGGATGATCTTATAAAGGAAAAGACGATTGTAATCAAAGATGGTATTGTAGTCGAAATACGCTAGAGGTGAATGGGAATGACAGAAAAATGGTTTAATGTAGGAAAGATTGTAAATACTCATGGTGTAAAAGGAGAAGTCAGAGTTTTATCAACGACCGATTTTCCTGAAGAACGATATCAGAAAGGCAACGTTCTTTATCTCTTTCAATCTGAACAAAAAGAGCCTGTGGAAGTAAAAATAAAGACACATCGTTTTCATAAAACATTTGATCTTCTAACCTTTGAAGGGCATGCTTCTATTAATGATGTCGAGAAATATAAAAATTCTCTTATTAAAGTCCCTGAAAGCCAGTTAACAGATCTTGATGAGGGTGAGTATTATTTTCACGAAATTATAGGATGTACTGTTTTAACTGACGCCGGAGAGGAAATTGGAACGATTAAAGAAATTCTGGAAACAGGGGCCAATGACGTCTGGATTGTCAAAAGAAAAAACAAAAAGGATGCGTTAATTCCTTTCATTGACGACGTTGTTAAGGAAATTGATATTGAAGAAAAGCGCATTGTTATTTCATTAATGGAAGGACTAATTGACGAATGAGAATTGACTTCTTAACTCTCTTTCCGGAAATGTTTCATGGAGTAATCGGCAATTCCATTTTGAAAAAAGCGGAAGAAAAAGGTGCCGTCAGCTTTAAAGTAACTAATTTCAGAGATTACTCTGACCATAAACACTCCATTGTTGACGACTATCCATATGGCGGAGGAGCGGGCATGGTTCTTAAGCCGCAGCCTATATTCGATGCTGTACAAGATATTCAAAAGGAAAGTGCATCTGCCCCTAAAATTATTCTTGTATGCCCACAGGGTGAAACCTACAACCAGAGAAAAGCAGAGGAACTGGCAAAGGAAGAGCATCTTGTTTTTATCTGCGGACATTATGAAGGATATGACGAGAGAATCAGAGAGCATTTAGTAACGGATGAAATTTCGATTGGAGATTTTATTCTTACCGGCGGAGAACTTGCTTCAATGGTTATCGCTGACAGCGTCGTCAGGCTGCTTCCAGACGTTTTGGGCAATGAGGACTCACCTGTGCTCGATTCCTTCAGCACGGGGCTCCTGGAGCATCCTCACTACACTCGTCCATCTGACTTCCGCGGGATGAAGGTTCCGGATGTCTTAATCTCCGGCAATCATGCTAAAATTGATGAATGGCGGGAAAAAGAATCGCTTCGCCGGACTTTTGACAGGAGACCAGATTTGCTTAACTCCTTCGATCTATCAGACAAGCAGAAAAAGTGGATAGAAGAATTTAAAAAAGGCTAAATGCAGTATTGCATGAGAAGATTCGATATGATATGATGTTTCTTGTGATTTGGTTGCCTATAAAGTGTTTTTCCTTGAAAGGCATTTGGCGCTCATCACACTAAAACGGTGTTCCGCTGCATGATTTATTTTGTAATGAGCATCTGTTGGAAGGAGTTGAAAACGATGCAAAAACTAATTGAAGATATCACTAAAGAACAATTAAGATCTGATCTTCCTGCTTTCCGTCCTGGAGACACTGTACGTGTACACGTTAAAGTTGTTGAGGGAACTCGTGAGCGTGTTCAGATTTTTGAAGGTGTTGTCATTAAGCGTCGTGGTGGTGGAATCAGCGAAACTTTCACAGTTCGCAAGATTTCTTATGGGGTAGGCGTAGAACGTACATTCCCAGTTCACACACCTAAAATCGCACAGTTAGAAGTTATCCGTCGCGGTAAAGTACGCCGTGCGAAACTTTACTACTTGCGCGAATTACGCGGTAAAGCGGCTCGTATTAAAGAAATTCGATAATCGTTCGTACCAAAAAGGGCTTGTTTACTTTGAACAAGCCCTTTTTCTTAATGTAAACAATGGCTTAAAAAAGCTGACTATAAAAGATTCATGACAAAAACGTGTATGAGAAGGTGAGCTAAAAAGATGACTCGAAAAAAGAGCGAGTTGTTTGAATGGATCAAAGCACTCGCTATTGCAGTAATACTCGCAGCCGTAATCCGATATTTCTTATTTGCACCAATTGTTGTGGATGGATTGTCCATGATGCCTACCCTGCACGATCAGGACCGCATGATAGTTAATAAGATTGGCTATAAAATAGGTGAACCGGAGCGGTTTGATATTGTCGTTTTTCATGCAACCGAAGAAAAGGACTACATCAAAAGAGTCATTGGACTTCCGGGAGACCGTGTAGAATATCGTGATGATACGCTCTACATTAACGGAAAAGCCTATGAAGAGCCTTATTTAGATGAGTATAAAAACACGTTAATTGACGGACCTTTAACAGAACCGTTTACAGTTGAAGAAGTTCCTGAAGGCCAGTTGTTTGTAATGGGTGATAACCGCAGATACAGCAAAGACAGCCGCCATATCGGACCGGTATCCAAAGATGAGGTTATGGGAAAAACCAGTCTGATCTACTGGCCATTAAATGATATTCGATTTGTTGAGTAAAGAAATAAAGCAGGTGAAAGCATGACTATCCAATGGTTTCCCGGCCACATGGCCAAAGCAAGACGTCAAGTAACCGAAAAATTAAAGTTAATAGATATTGTTTTTGAACTTGTAGATGCGAGAATTCCAGTATCATCAAGAAATCCGATGATTGATGAAATTATATCGAGCAAACCGAGAATTGTGCTGCTGAATAAAGCTGACATGGCTGATCCGAAGGCGACACAGCAATGGCTTGCCTATTTCAAAGAGCAGGGAATTCACGCATTGCCGATAGACGCAAAAACTGGTACCGGCATGAAACAGATTGTTTCGATGTCAAAAGAAGTCCTGAAAGAAAAGTTTGACAGACTGGCTGCAAAAGGGGTTAGACCAAGAGCGATTCGCGCATTGATTATCGGCATTCCAAATGTCGGAAAGTCGACGCTTATCAACCGTCTGGCAAAGAAAAATATGGCGAAAACCGGAGATCGTCCGGGAGTCACTACTGCCCAGCAGTGGGTAAAAGTAGGCAAGGAGCTTGAGCTGCTTGATACTCCAGGAATTTTATGGCCTAAATTTGAAGATGAGCTTGTCGGGCTAAAGCTAGCAACTACAGGTGCTATAAAAGATGCTATCTTAAACCTTCAGGAAGTTGCGTTATATGCATTGGAATTTTTAAGCGAGAAGTATCCAAACCGGCTTAAAGAAAGATATGCACTTGAGGAAATCCCTGAAGATCGGGTAGAACTTTTTGATGCTGTAGCGAAAAAAAGAGGATGCATCATGTCTGGCGGCTGGGTGGACTACGATAAAACATCCGAGCTTCTCTTGAGAGAAATCCGCTCTGAAAAACTGGGACGCCTGAGCTTTGAAACGACAGAAAGCATTCAGCAATAAGAAAAGAAGACTCGCTATTTGGCGCGTCTTTATTTTTTTTGTAAATGAAGAATGATGAATTATAGGTCCAGGGTAATGAACTCAACTCTTGAACTATTGTATTGTACATACTGATAAATAAAGGCTGTGATTTCCATGAACAAACAAACAACTGAGCAAATCAGGCAAAAATTGGTTCAAATCGAACATACAGAGGACCCTTTTTTACTTGAATGCGGAAAAGATGAACGAAAAAGCGTACAAAAATTGGTCGAAAAATGGATGCGCGAATTTGAACAGAAGAAAAAAGATAAGCAGATGTTTGAAGACATGATGACATTTGAGCGGCAGGCAAGAGACAAGGGTTATAAATACATATGCGGAATTGATGAAGTCGGACGCGGTCCGCTGGCAGGACCTGTTGTGGCTGCGGCTGTTATCCTTCCTGAAGATTTTTTCCTGCCAGGGTTAACTGATTCCAAAAAACTGTCCGCAGAAAAAAGAGAGCTGTTTTTTGAGACAATCGTCAGTGAGTCTGTCGCTTATGGAATCGGGACGATTTCACCTGCCCAAATTGATGAGATGAACATCTATCAGGCTACTAAAGCTGCAATGCTGAAGGCTGTAGATGAGCTCGCTGTGCGGCCTGAGTATATGCTCATTGATGCGATGGAGATTGCCCTCCCGATCCCTCAAGAATCATTGATAAAAGGGGATGCAAGAAGCGTGAGCATCGCTGCGGCCTCCGTCGTGGCAAAAGTCACCAGGGATCGAATCATGAAAAAGCTTGCACAGAAATTTCCCCAGTACGGGTTCGATCATAATATGGGATATGGAACAAAGGCGCATCTTGAAGCTTTAAATCAGAATGGTGTAACAGACTATCACCGCAAGAGCTTTTCTCCTGTGAAAGAAATGGCATTTTGTAAATAAGGAGCAAAAAATCATTGCAGGTAAAAGGCAGATACTCCTTCAAAAAGAAGAAATGCCTGCATTCAGGAGGAACAGCATCGTTTATGGAAAGATCCTTGAAAAAAGCGGTGACCTTGCTGTCATACAAATTGGAGATTCTAAACTAAAGGAGATGATAGACAGCAGCCTTCCATCTTCAGGGACTAATTGGTTTGAGGTTAAATCCAGTAAAGAGGGCAATTCTGTTCTTCTGAAAATGCTGTCCAAAGCAGATTACCCGGAAGTGCCTTCAATGCACCGCAATTTATTTTGAAACTCATTACGGAATCAAATGCTGCCACAATAAAAGAGCATGCTGATTTCTTGCAGCGGGTGCTGCGGGAGAACCCTGGGATATCCAGAAAAGGCCTTCAGCAATTATTGCAGCATGCAGTGCAAAAATTAATCATGTTCCTGTTCTTGAGGATCCGTCATTAATTGAAATCCTTCATATGATGGAAGTGAATGAACAAATTCCGGAAGAACTTTATCAGACAGCAGCTGAAATATTTTCATTTATTTATCATGTTGATAAAGTCGCTGAAACCATGTCAGAGAAAAATTAAGAAATAGATTGGTAATATTTTATATTACTAGAAAAATAATTTTAGTGAAAAAGTTAGAAAAAAATAAAGGATTCGACGAATTTCTGCAGAATAGTAGACAAAGAAACAACTATTTTATAGAATGAAAGCGCAGTCTATTTTTTCGTACATAAGTTAGGAGGATGGGAAATGAATATCCATGAGTATCAAGGAAAAGAAATCCTTAGAAAATATGGAGTAGCAGTACCAAACGGCAAAGTTGCCTTCACAGTTGAAGAAGCTGTGTCAGCAGCAAAAGAATTAGGTACTGAAGTAGTAGTTGTAAAAGCTCAGATCCATGCGGGCGGCCGCGGAAAAGCTGGCGGGGTAAAAGTTGCTAAGAATATTGAAGAAGTAGAAACTTATGCGAATGAAATTTTAGGGAAAACGCTGGTTACCCACCAGACAGGTCCGGAAGGCAAAGAAGTAAAACGCTTACTTATTGAAGAAGGCTGCGATATTAAGAAAGAATACTATATCGGACTTGTACTCGACCGCGCGACTTCACGCGTTGTTTTAATGGCATCTGAAGAAGGCGGAACGGAAATTGAAGAAGTTGCAGAAGCAACTCCTGAAAAGATTTTCAAAGAAGTAATCGATCCTGCTGTAGGTTTACAAGCTTACCAGGCTCGCAGAATTGCTTTTAATATTAATATTCAGAAAGAATTAGTCGGACAGGCTGTTAAATTCATGATGAGCCTGTACAAAGCATTCACTGAAAAAGACTGTTCAATTGCTGAAATCAATCCTCTTGTTGTAACAGGAGACGGAAAAGTGATGGCACTGGATGCAAAATTAAATTTTGATTCAAATGCCCTTTACCGCAGAAAAGATATTCTTGAATACCGTGATCTTGATGAAGAAGATGCTAAAGAGATCGAAGCTTCTAAATATGACTTAAGCTATATTTCGTTAGATGGAAATATCGGCTGTATGGTTAATGGAGCAGGACTAGCAATGGCAACGATGGATATCATCAAGTACTACGGCGGGGACCCGGCAAACTTCCTGGACGTTGGGGGCGGCGCAACAGCTGAGAAGGTAACTGAAGCATTTAAGATTATCCTTTCAGATCAAAACGTAAAAGGGATTTTCGTCAACATTTTCGGCGGAATCATGAAATGTGACATTATCGCTCAGGGTGTTGTTGAGGCAACGAAACAAGTCGGCCTTGAAATTCCGTTAGTTGTCCGTTTAGAAGGTACAAACGTAGAGCTTGGCAAACAAATCTTAAATGAATCCGGTTTAAATATCACATCTGCAGAATCAATGGCTGATGGCGCACAAAAAATCGTATCTTTAGTAGGGTAAGAAAGGCAGGGGACTTAAGATGAGCGTATTTATTAACAAAGATACTAAAGTAATTGTACAGGGGATTACAGGATCTACTGCTCTATTTCATACAAAGCAAATGCTTGAGTATGGCACAAAAATAGTAGGCGGAGTTACACCGGGAAAAGGAAACACGGAAGTAGAAGGAGTTCCTGTCTTTAATACAGTTGAAGATGCTGTTAAAGAAACAGGCGCAAATGCATCAGTCATTTATGTTCCGGCACCATTTGCGGCAGATGCAATCATGGAAGCTGTTGATGCTGAACTTGATCTCGTTATCTGTATCACTGAACATATTCCGGTTCTTGATATGGTTAATGTGAAGCGTTACATGGAAGGCAAGAAAACCCGTCTTGTCGGACCAAACTGCCCGGGTGTCATCACACCTGATGAATGTAAAATCGGCATCATGCCTGGATATATTCATACAAAAGGACATGTTGGCGTTGTATCACGTTCAGGAACATTAACATATGAGGCTGTTCATCAGCTCACTCAGGCAGGCATTGGTCAATCTACAGCTGTAGGTATTGGCGGAGATCCTGTTAACGGCACAAACTTTATCGATGTTCTTAAGGCGTTCAACGAAGATGAGGACACATATGCAGTCATCATGATCGGCGAAATCGGCGGAACTGCTGAAGAAGAAGCCGCATTATGGATTAAAGAAAACATGACAAAGCCAGTTGTTGGCTTTATCGGCGGTCAAACAGCACCTCCTGGAAAGCGCATGGGCCATGCTGGTGCGATTATTTCAGGCGGAAAGGGTACTGCGGCCGAAAAGATCAAAACAATGAATGAGTGCGGCATCAAAGTTGCTGACACTCCATCTGTAATGGGTGATACATTAATTGAAGCTTTAAAAGAAAATAATTTGCTTGAAAAATGTAAAACACATTAAAAAGATTAGGGAATAGCTAAATATGCTATTCCCTTCTTTCTATATGGTTCTTTTCCAATACAAAATGAATACTTCGAAAATCAATCAAGATTTGTCTTCTATAAAAACTATATATAATAGTAGAAAGGGACTTAAAATGCTCGAAATAGAAAAAACGCTTATCCATTTATCCCACTGCAGGGGCTTTCGCCACCTGAATTTTTTCAAACTGCTTAAAGCCGATCCAACTTTAACATCCATATATGGGCTCTCAGATCAAGAGATCCAGCTGCTTTTCAAGCTCACAGATCAAACCCTTCCACAATTCCTTCAAGATTTCCACTCTTTTAACCTTCAAGACATAAAGGCTCATTATGAGGAACAAAACTTTCATATGCTCACTCTTTTTAATGACACCTACCCAGAACTGCTGCGTGAGATTCCAGATCCCCCTCCAATTCTATTTTATAAAGGTGACATCTCTCTTCTAAAATCAAAAAAAATGATCAGTATAGTAGGAACACGGAATCCTACAACATACGGCTCAAATGCGCTGAAAAAAATTGTGCCGCCCCTAGTCAGAGATGGATGGACCATTGTAAGCGGGCTGGCTAAAGGTATTGACGCTCTTGCTCATTGTGCCGCCTTAAATGAAAAGGGAGCAACAATCGGAGTTATAGCAGGGGGCTTGCATCACTTTTATCCTAAGGAAAATAAAGCTCTGTTTGAAAAAATGTCCTCTGAACAGCTTGTCCTCTCTGAACATCCTCCAAATGTAAAACCTCAAAAATGGCACTTTCCTCAAAGAAACCGGATTATTAGCGGCTTGAGCCTTGGAACAGTTGTGATGCAGGCTAAAGAGAAAAGCGGATCGCTGATTACGGCTAACACTGCAATAGATCAGGGGAGACAGGTTTTTGCTGTTCCGGGGTCTATATTTGATGATTTCTCTGCTGGAGCGAATCAGCTGATCAAGCAGGGAGCATACCTCGCAGAAGACGGCAGCGATATCATAAATGATCTCTTTTTGCAGGTATAATAAGCGTTATTTTCCTTCTTATGTTCATTTACTGTTTGACAAACTGCATAACTATATTTAATAATAGTGGAGATTTAACCTGTTTAAGCAAATCATGGAAGGTATGCGTTTCTCTTTGTATGCGGGCAGGAATATCATTTCATTTAAAAGATAAACACATAAATTGAAAAAAGTGAAAGTATGAAAATAAAGAGAGAGAACACCTCTTTAAGGAGGATCATGTATGTCGGATTTTTTAGTGATTGTTGAATCGCCGGCAAAAGCGAAAACAATCGAACGATATCTAGGGAAAAAATATAAGGTTAAAGCTTCTATGGGGCATGTCCGCGATCTTCCAAGAAGTCAGATCGGCGTAGACACTGAGGGGAATTACGAACCGAAATATATTACTATTCGGGGAAAAGGGCCGGTCCTTAAAGAATTAAAAACAGCAGCAAAAAAAGCAAAAAAAGTCTATCTCGCAGCTGACCCGGATCGCGAAGGGGAAGCCATTGCCTGGCACCTCGCTCATAGTCTTGACGTTGACGTTCTGTCAGACTGCCGAGTTGTTTTCAATGAGATAACAAAGGATGCCATTAAAGAATCATTTAAACATCCTCGTCCCATCAACATGGATTTAGTTGATGCTCAGCAGGCGAGACGGATTCTGGACAGATTAGTCGGTTACAAAATCAGCCCGATTCTCTGGAAAAAAGTAAAAAAAGGGTTAAGTGCGGGACGCGTTCAGTCTGTTGCTGTCCGTTTAATCATTGACCGCGAAAAAGAAATAAAAGCATTTGTTCCGGAAGAATACTGGACAATAGAAAGTCAATTCTTAAAAGACCAAGATCTTTTCGATGGTGCATTCTTTGGGATCAACGGAAAAAAAGCTGAATTAAAAACCGAAGCTGATGTTAACAACGTGTTAAATAAAATCAAAGGCAACAATTTTACAGTCACAAACGTTTCGAAAAAAGAAAGAAAACGTAATCCTGCAGTACCATTTACAACATCCACACTTCAGCAGGAAGCGGCACGTAAATTAAATTTCAGAGCGAAAAAGACAATGATGATTGCCCAGCAGCTATACGAAGGAATGGACCTTGGAAAAGAGGGAACTGTCGGTCTGATTACGTACATGCGTACAGATTCTACAAGAATTTCCGAAACAGCCCAGCAAGAAGCATTTACTTTCATTGAACAGAAATATGGCAAAGAATTTACGAATACAGCCAAAAAGGCTGCGAAGAAAAATTCAAATACCCAAGATGCCCATGAGGCGATCCGCCCTACTTCAACTTTGAAGGATCCCGCATCTTTAAAAGAATTCTTAAGCCGCGATCAGCTGCGTTTATACAAACTGATCTGGGAACGTTTTGTAGCAAGTCAAATGGCATCGGCCGTACTCGATACAATGAGCGTCGATTTAAACAATAACGATGTGATGTTCAGAGCAAATGGCTCCAAAATTAAATTTCCGGGATTTATGAAAGTGTATGTCGAAGGAAATGATGATGGAGTGGAGGAGAAGGACCGCATGCTTCCTGATTTACAAAATGGAGATGTGGTTTATTCAAAAGATATAGAACCTGCTCAGCATTTCACTCAGCCACCTCCGCGATATACAGAGGCAAGACTTGTGAAAACCCTTGAAGAGCTGGGAATAGGCAGACCGTCCACTTATGCACCTACTCTTGATACGATTCAGAAAAGAGGATATGTTGCCCTTGATAATAAACGTTTTATTCCGACTGAGCTTGGTGAAATCGTTCTTGAATTGATCATGGAATTTTTCCCTGAAATCATAAATGTTGAATTTACGGCTAAAATGGAAAACAGTCTTGATGAAATTGAAGACGGAAATGTACAATGGGTCAATATCATTGACGATTTCTACAAAGATTTTGCAAAGCGCCTGGAAGTCGCTGAAAATGAAATGGAAGAAATCGAAATTAAAGATGAACCGGCAGGTGTTGACTGTGAAGAATGCGGCAACCCAATGGTGTTTAAGATGGGGCGTTACGGAAAATTCATGGCTTGCTCGAATTTCCCTGATTGCCGCAATACAAAACCGATTGTGAAAGAAATCGGGGTTCCATGTCCGAAATGTGAAAAAGGAAATATTGTCGAAAGAAAATCAAAGAAACGCCGCATTTTCTATGGCTGTGATCAGTTTCCAGAATGTGACTTCCTATCATGGGATAAACCGATTGCAAGATCATGTCCGAAATGTGATAATATGCTAGTTGAGAAAAAACTTAAAAAGGGCATGCAGGTACAGTGCGTGAACTGTGATTATAAAGAAGAACAGCAAAAGTAAAGGTGAGCGAAGTCTTGCTCACCTTCTTTATGTGTTTTATGGAGGTTAAACAAATGAACAATAAAACAGTAAATGTAATTGGAGCCGGTCTTGCCGGAAGTGAAGCAGCATGGCAGCTTGCAAATCGCGGAGTCCAGGTAAACTTGTATGAAATGAGACCGGTTAAACAAACACCTGCTCATCATACAGATAAATTTGCAGAGTTGGTGTGCAGTAATTCACTGCGTGCTAATGGTTTAACAAATGCAGTAGGCGTTCTGAAAGAAGAAATGAGAATGTTTGATTCAGTCATTATTAAATCTGCTGACGATTGTGCAGTACCAGCTGGGGGCGCATTGGCAGTTGACCGTCACGAATTTGCAGCCCTTGTTACGGATCGTGTAAAAGGACATCCGAATGTTAAGGTCATCACTGACGAAGTAACTGAAATCCCCGCTGGTCCTACAATTATTGCAACTGGTCCGCTTACTTCTAAAGCATTATCCGAGCAATTAAAGGCTCTTACGGGAGAAGAATATTTATACTTTTATGATGCAGCTGCACCAATTCTTGAAAAAGACAGCATTGACATGGACAAGGTATACTTGAAATCCCGTTATGATAAAGGCGAAGCAGCATATTTAAACTGCCCGATGACAGAAGAAGAGTTTGATCGTTTCTATGATGCGCTTATTGAAGCAGAAACAGTTCCTCTAAAAGAATTTGAAAAGGAAATTTTCTTTGAAGGTT
The DNA here is from genome assembly GCF_019933155.2 of Metabacillus dongyingensis. Lineage (NCBI taxonomy): Bacteria > Bacillati > Bacillota > Bacilli > Caryophanales > Bacillaceae > Metabacillus > Metabacillus dongyingensis. The sequence goes on from NZ_CP082944.1 coordinate 2,204,768, forward strand.
GCATGCCGATTGAAGTAATGGCAAAACGCGGTAAAAAGACGATGCTTTTTGGACCGCTTAAACCTGTTGGACTTGAAGATCCGAAGACCGGAAAAAGACCTCATGCGGTCGTTCAGCTCAGACAGGATGATGCTGCCGGCACACTTTATAACATTGTCGGTTTTCAGACACATTTAAAATGGGGTCCTCAAAAAGAAGTATTGAAGCTGATTCCAGGATTAGAGAATGCAGAGATTGTCAGATACGGTGTTATGCACAGGAATACATTCATTAATTCTCCTAAAATGCTGAAGCCGACTTATCAGTATAAAGAGAGAGAAGATCTGTTCTTTGCAGGTCAAATGACAGGCGTTGAAGGATATGTGGAATCTGCTGCTTCTGGCTTATTAGCCGGCATCAATGCTGCTAAATATGTTCTCGGAGAAGAAATGCTTGTCCTTCCTCATGAGACAGCTATGGGAAGCATGGCAAGATATATTACAACAGCAAATCCTGACAATTTCCAGCCGATGAATGCGAATTTTGGCATTTTTGCAGAGCTTCCGGAGCGTATTAAAAATAAAAAAGAACGCTATGAAAGATACGCTAACAGAGCGCTGGAAACAATTCAAAAAATTTCGAAAAAATCATAGAAATCATTTGCAAGGGCTGCTGAATGTGTGATAACATTTAGTAGCCCTTGTGAGGTGTTAAGATGGAAAATGTTAAGAATTCTTTAAGTTTGTTCGTAGAATATTTACAAATTGAGAAAAACTATTCACAATATACAATTGTGAATTATGTTGCTGATATAGAAGATTTTTTTATATTTATGAAGGAACAATCTTTGATTGATCTTCAGCTCATTACATATTCTGATACAAGATTATACTTAACTCAGCTGCATCAAAAAAATTTTGCCAGAAAAACGATTTCAAGAAAAATTTCTTCGTTAAGGAGCTTTTACAGATTCCTTAATCGGGAAAGGCTAGCAGCAGAAAATCCATTTGCGAGTGTCTCTCTTCCGAAAAAAGAGCAGAGGCTGCCTCAATACTTATATGAAAAAGAGCTCGAGCAGCTGTTTACTCTATCAGATCCTGCTACTGCAGCCGGCCAGAGAAATCAGGCATTGCTTGAAGTTTTATATGGTACAGGTATAAGGGTAAGCGAATTGTGTCAAATAAGGCTTTCCGATCTTGACTTGCATATTGGCACTGTCCTTGTAAACGGAAAAGGCGGAAAACAGCGCTATGTTCCCTTTGGAAGCTTTGCACAGGACACTTTGGAACTTTATCTATCTTCAGGAAGAAAGCAGCTGCTTCTTAAAGATAAACAAACCGGTGATCATGATCATCTCTTTGTCAATCAGCGGGGCGGACCTTTATCTGTTAGAGGGGTCCGGCACATTTTAAATGAAATGATTAAGAAGACTTCTTCAACCATGAATATCAGCCCGCATATGTTCAGGCATACGTTTGCGACACACCTTTTGAATGAAGGTGCTGATATGAGAAGCGTTCAGGAGCTTTTAGGTCATTCCCATTTATCTTCTACACAAATCTATACTCATGTGACAAAAGATCATTTACGAAACATTTATATGTCTCATCATCCGCGTGCTTAAAGAAAAAGATTATGGAGGTATTTGTATGTCTCAATTTCATGCTACGACCATTTTTGCGATCCAGCACAACGGCAAATGTGCAATGGCAGGCGACGGTCAAGTAACATTCGGCAATGCAGTTGTAATGAAACACACTGCAAAAAAAGTGCGAAAGCTGTTTAACGGCAAGGTCATTGCTGGATTTGCCGGTTCAGTAGCTGATGCGTTCACTTTATTTGAAATGTTTGAAGGAAAGCTTGAAGAATACAATGGGAATCTCCAGCGTGCGGCGGTCGAGCTTGCGAAAGAATGGCGCAGCGATAAAGTGCTGCGAAAGCTTGAGGCTATGCTCATCGTCATGAACGAGGAAGATATCCTCCTCATTTCTGGTACAGGCGAAGTGATCGAACCTGATGACGGGATTTTAGCGATTGGATCTGGCGGAAATTATGCTCTCTCAGCAGGAAGAGCGCTTAAAAGATATTCTGGAGATGCACTCTCAGCAAAAGAAATAGCAGAAGCAGCACTTCAGATGGCCGGAGAAATTTGCGTTTATACAAATCTGAATATAACGGTAGAAGAGTTATAAAGAGAGGAGTTATGATCAAATGAAAGAAATGACGCCGAGACAAATTGTAGAACGATTGGATCAATATATTGTTGGTCAGAAAGACGCAAAAAAAGCGGTTGCTGTTGCTTTAAGAAACCGTTACCGCAGAAGTCTGCTGTCAGAAAATCTTCGCGATGAAGTTGTGCCAAAAAACATTTTAATGATTGGACCTACCGGTGTAGGCAAGACGGAAATTGCAAGAAGAATTGCAAAGCTAGTAGGTGCTCCTTTCATAAAAGTTGAAGCAACCAAATTCACTGAGGTCGGCTACGTTGGACGTGATGTTGAATCAATGGTCCGTGATCTAGTTGAAACATCAGTCCGATTAGTAAAAGAAGAAAAAATGACAGAAGTAAAATCTTCAGCTGAAGAAAATGCCAATAGAAGACTTGTAGAACTATTAGTTCCAGGCAAGAAAAAGCAAACATCTTATAAAAACCCATTAGAAATGCTTTTCGGCGGTGCTCAGGGCACCTCACAAGAACAAGATGATTATTCAGCTGAAGAGCAGTCTACAGAAGAAAAAAGACGCAAAATTGCCCATCAGCTTGCTTTAGGCGAACTAGAAGACCACCATGTCACAGTGGAAGTAGAAGAACAGCATGCTTCAATGTTTGATATGCTTCAAGGATCGGGTATGGAACAAATGGGCATGAACATGCAGGACGCATTAAGCAGCTTTATGCCTAAAAAGAAGAAAAAACGCAAGCTTACGGTACGCGAGGCGCGAAAAGTTCTGACTAGTGAAGAAGCGCAAAAACTGATTGATATGGATGATGTTACTCAAGACGCCGTTTTGCGCGCAGAGCAAATGGGCATCATTTTCATAGATGAAATCGACAAAATCGCCAAGAAGAATCAAGCTGGTTCTTCAGCTGATGTATCCAGAGAAGGAGTTCAGCGCGATATCCTACCGATCGTTGAAGGATCAACAGTGGTAACAAAATACGGATCTGTCAAAACAGATCATGTGCTGTTCATTGCTGCAGGGGCATTCCATATTGCAAAACCGTCTGATTTAATACCGGAGCTTCAGGGCAGATTCCCAATCCGAGTTGAATTGACTAAATTAAATGTTGAAGATTTTGTTCGGATTTTAACAGAGCCTGATAATGCTCTGCTGAAGCAATATACGGCTTTATTGGAAACAGAAGGTATACAACTTGAATTTTCTGACGATGCTATTCGTAAGATTGCAGAGGTTGCATTCCAGGTCAATCAGGACACGGATAATATCGGGGCAAGAAGACTTCATACGATACTTGAAAGACTTCTCGAAGACCTTTCATTTGAAGCACCCGAGATCACATTAGATAAAATAGCGATCACTCCTCAGTATGTTGAGGATAAATTAAGCAAAATTGCTAAAAACAAAGACTTAAGTCAATTTATTTTATAATTACATATTTCCAGGAGGAACTTACCAATGGCTTTATTGCAAAAAACAAGAAAAATTAATGCTATGCTTCAGAAAGCAGCAGGAAAACCAGTTAATTTCAAAGAAATGTCGGAAACACTAAGTGATGTCATCGAGGCAAATATCTTCGTCGTAAGCCGCCGCGGCAAACTTTTGGGATTTGCCATCAATCAGCAGATCGAGAATGAACGTATGGTACAAATGCTTGAAGATCGTCAATTTCCTGAAGAATACACAAAGAATTTATTTAACGTCAATGAAACATCATCAAACCTTGATGTTTTCAGTGAGTATACAGCTTTCCCTGTTGAAAACCGCGACCTGTTCAAAAGCGGCTTGACTACAATTGTACCTATCATTGGAGGCGGAGAGCGTCTCGGAACACTTATCTTAGCTCGTCTGCAGGCTCAATTCGAGGATGATGATTTAATTCTTGCTGAGTATGGAGCTACAGTTGTCGGAATGGAAATTCTCCGTGAAAAAGCAGAAGAAATTGAAGACGAAGCAAGAAGCAAAGCAGTCGTTCAAATGGCAATCAGCTCTTTATCTTACAGTGAGCTAGAAGCAATTGAGCACATTTTTGAAGAATTAAACGGTAATGAAGGCTTGCTGGTTGCGAGTAAAATTGCTGATCGAGTAGGTATTACCCGTTCGGTTATCGTTAATGCATTACGTAAACTTGAGAGTGCTGGTGTTATTGAATCCCGTTCTCTTGGTATGAAAGGCACGTACATTAAAGTATTAAATGATAAATTCCTGCTTGAACTTGAAAAACTAAAAACAAATTAACAATACCTTTACAAAAAAGCACTTCTTTTGAAGTGCTTTTTTGTTTTGACTAGACAAAATGTTAATTTGAGTGTAAAAATCCCTATGACTATTAAATCACCGTGGAAAATAGTGTAAAAATACTAGGTAAAAAGTACTAAAATAAAAATAGATACAAATTCCGACCTTTTTTTACAAAACCTTCATAGACTTTAAGACTATTATTTCTTACAATTACAGTATAGATTTAACATAATTCGACAATATACCATTCGAAAGGTATAAGGCTTTTGTGAGGGGACTAAATGAAAATTTTTTCTGGAACAATTTATTCGCTTGAAAATGCTGTGAATCGATCTGCAGTTAAGCAAAAAGTAATTAGTCAAAATATTGCCAATGTAGATACTCCTAATTATAAATCGAAAGAAATTGACTTCAAACAGTCCTTAGATTCTGAAATGAGCAGACTTCTAGCTAAAAAGACTGATCATCGTCATGTTTCTTTCGAATCAGGACTAGAAACCTACTCGATTAAATCCAAAGCGAACACATCCTACCAGGCAAACGGCAATAATGTAGACGTAGATCGTGAAATGTCAGACTTGGCTGAAAATCAAATTTATTACAACGCACTTATCGACCGTTTAAGCAGTAAATTTAACTCGCTTAAAACGGTGATTAGAGGAGGAAGCTGATTATGAATATTTTCAGTCAGTTAAATACAACCGCTTCTGCTCTAACAGCACAGAGATTAAGAATGGATGTCATATCATCCAATATGGCAAATGCAGATACAACAAGAGCTGTCTTTGAAAATGGCGAATGGCAGCCCTATCGGCGTAAAACGGTCGTCACTGAGCCAAATGGAAATTCGTTTTTATCTCACTTACATAGAGCACAGGGTAAAGCGGCAAGTGACTTGTCTGGTGTAAAGGTCACAGAAATCAAGGAAGATCAAACTCCATTTAAACTCGTATTTGATCCAGAACACCCGGATGCAAATGATCAAGGATATGTAGAGCTGCCAAACGTTGATCCTTTAAAAGAAATGGTTGATTTAATGAGCAGCACACGGTCTTACGAGGCAAATGTAACAGTTTTTAACGCTTCTAAAGACATGCTGATGAAAACATTAGAATTAGGGAAGTAGGATTGAGAATAAATGATTAATGCCATATCACCCTTTCAGACGCAAAATGTTCAGGAGCGTCAAACTCACGGTGTTCAAACGAATAAACAATTTCATCAGACCGCCTTTTCCGATTTTTTAAAACAATCGATCAACGAAGTGAATTCTATGCAGGTAAAATCAGATCAAATGACCGCTGCATTAGCAGAAGGAAAAAATGTTCAATTGCAGGATGTCATGATAGCCGCTGAAAAGGCGAGTGTAACCATGCTTGCAACAATTGAAATCAGAAATAAAGCAGTAGAAGCATATCAGGAAATGATGAGAATGCAAATGTAATTTTAATATGTATAAAACTAGCGATGGATGCCGACTTCTCTATGCAGCATTCATGCCGTCATTATCGGGGGATTTCCAGGAATGAATCAGAAGTTAAATGAATTTAGAAACAAAATCGTACAGGTATGGTCTGAACGCACGAAAGCACAAAAGGGTTTTATCATAGGCGGATTCGCTGCTTTGCTTCTTTTTATTGGAATTGGATCTTATATGGCATCAAATCCCAACCTTGTAGCGCTTTATAAAGATCTATCACCCCAAGAGACTGGTCAAATAAAGGAAACCCTGGATGCTCAAGGGGTTCAATCAAAAATCGCAGATAATGGTGCAACAATATTGGTGCCCTCTGATATGGTTGACAATTTAAAAGTTGAGCTTGCAGCTGAAGGAATCCCGAACAGCGGTGTGATCGACTATTCGTTTTTTGGTCAAAATATTGGATTTGGGATGACAGATAACGAATTTGATGTTTTGAAGCTGAAAGCCACACAAACAGAACTTTCAAATTTAATGAAAGGCATTGAGGGAGTACATGACGCTAAGGTCATGATAAATCTTCCGAAAGAATCTGTTTTTGTTAATGAAGACAATGGCTCATCTACCGCCTCTATAGTCTTAAGCATGAAGCCCGGAATACAGCTTGATCAGACAAAGGTAAATGCCCTTTACCATCTCGTTTCAAAAAGTGTTCCTGGTCTATCTACAGATAATATCGTCATTATGGATCAAAATTTTGAGTATTTTGATTTGAAAAGTGATAAAAATATTCCTGTTGTTGAAAATATTTCCACTCAGCATGATCTGAAAACGCAAATTGAACGGGATATTCAGCGTCAAGTCCAAAAAATGCTCGGAACGATGATGGGGCAGGATAAAGTAGTTGTATCTGTAACTGCTGATTTAGACTTTACTCAGGAAAACAGAGAAGAAAACACCGTTGAGCCAGTTGATAAGGAAAATCTGGAAGGTCTTGCGGTAAGTGTAGAAAGAATTACGGAGACATATACAGGCGAAGGCACACCAGAAGGCGGCGTTACTGGAGCTGGAGAAGATGATGTACCTGGCTATGAAGCTGTCCAGGGTGAAGGTTCAGGGGATTATGAAAAAATAGAAGAAAGAATAAATAATGAAGTCAACCGTGTTAAGAAAGAAATCGTTGAAAGTCCATATAAGGTGCGTGATTTAGGAATTCAAGTCATGGTTGAACCTCCTTCTTCAGATGACCCAAATTCATTATCGGCAGAAAGTGTAAATGACATTGAACAGCTCCTTGGGACGATCATCCGTACTTCGATTAATAAGGATGAAACAGCAGAGCCGCTTACAGATGAACAGATAGAGGAGAAAATATCCGTTTCTGTACAACCGTTTGCAGGGAAAATGGACCAGTTGGATGAGACGAAATCATTTCTTCCGGTCTGGCTTTATGCGGCGGGTGGAATTCTCTTGCTGATCATTATTATCCTTTTGTTTTTATTATTTAGAAAAAAACGCAAAGCAGAAGACGAATATGAAGAAGAAGACATTTTTGTACAAGAGAAATTGATCCTGCCCGATGTAAATGATGAGCATGAAAGTGAGACATCTGTAAGGAGAAAACAATTAGAAAAAATGGCCAGAGAAAAACCGGAAGATTTTGCAAAACTGCTCAGATCCTGGCTTACGGAAGAATAGGAGGTTTTAAGTGATGGTAAGAAGAGCAAACAATGGAACACTTACTGGGAAGCAAAAAGCCGCCATCCTTCTGATTTCCCTTGGTCCGGATGTCGCTGCATCTGTTTATAAGCATCTATCAGAAGAGGAAATTGAAAGACTGACTCTTGAAATTTCAGGTGTCAGAAAAGTAGATTCTCAAAATAAAGAAGAAATCATTGAAGAATTTCATCAAATTGCGATGGCTCAGGAATTTATCTCTCAAGGAGGCATCTCTTACGCGAAACAGATTCTCGAAAAAGCTTTGGGACAAGATCGGGCATCAAACATCATTCACAGGCTGACTTCTTCACTGCAGGTGAAACCTTTTGATTTTGCAAGAAAAGCAGATCCTGCACAGATCTTTAATTTTATACAGGGGGAGCATCCCCAAACAATTGCCCTTATTTTATCTTATTTGGACCCCGTACAATCGGGCCAGATCTTATCGGGCTTGCCGCATGAGCAGCAGGCTGATATCGCAAGGCGCATCGCTAAAATGGACCGTACTTCGCCGGAAATTATCAATGAAGTGGAACAGATCCTTGAACGGAAATTATCATCATCTGTCACGCAGGATTATACACAAACAGGCGGCGTTGAAGCTGTAGTTGAAGTTCTTAACGGTGTAGACCGCAGTACAGAAAAGACCATTCTTGATTCTCTCGAAATACAAGATCCGGAACTTGCAGAGGAAATAAAAAAGAGAATGTTTGTATTTGAAGATATTGTGACACTTGACAGCAGAGCGATTCAGCGCGTCATCCGCGACGTGGAGAACGAGGACTTAATGCTTTCTCTGAAAGTTGCAAGCGAGGAAGTAAAAGAAGTTGTCTTTAAAAATATGTCTAAGAGAATGGCTGAAACATTTAGAGAAGAAATGGAGTTTATGGGTCCAGTCAGACTTCGTGATGTTGAAGAAGCTCAGTCGCGCATCGTTGCAGTTATACGCAAACTTGAAGACGCCGGTGAAATCGTAATCGCCCGTGGCGGAGGAGATGATATCATTGTCTAAATTGATTAAATCAGCCCATGCATTCCAGCAGGAAGAAGCAAAAAAATCAATTTTATTACAGACAATCGACTTCAGTCCTTCTTCAAATAAAAGAGAAAATCCAGAACTGTCAATGAAAGCAAAAGCATTTTTGCAGCAGGCAAGCGAGGAAGCTGAAACTCTTATTCAAAAAGCTAAAGCTGAAGCGCAAAACATCCGAATTAATATAGGGGCTGAGCAGCAGCATTGGAAGTCTGAGCGGGAGATGCAAAAAGAAGAAGCGAGACAAGAAGGATATCTTGCCGGTTTGAATGCCGGAAAAGAAGAAGGCTACATGCAATACATCTCCCATCTTGAAGAAGCGCGGGAAATTGTTCAGCAATCAAAGGAAGATTATATCGGCAAAATTGTTTCAGCTGAAGAAACGATCGTCAAGCTTGCTGTTAAATTGGCTGAGAAGCTGATTTTTATTGAAATGGAAGAACATCCGAAGTGGTTTTTGGATCTTGTTAAAAAAGCATTAAATGAAGTTCGCGAGTATCCTGAAATTAAAATTTTTGTTCATCCGATACATTATGGCCTTGTTTTAAAACAAAAAAATGAATTAGAGAATATGCTTATGTCTAAATCAGACTTGTTTATATTTCCTGATGATGCATTGCCAGAAGGAAGCTGTCAAATTGAGTCACCTTTTGGAAAGGTGGATGCAGGAATTGATGCACAGCTTCAGCAGCTGAAGCAGCAAATGCTTGAATTGGTTGGAGAGGAATGAGCACTTTTTGAAAGCAGAGGAGTTAATCTCGAGAATCGATACCCTGGATTCTTATAAAAGATATGGAAAAGTAACCAAAGTGATTGGACTGATGATTGAGTCAAGAGGCCCGGAAAGTTCAATCGGAGATTTATGCTATATCCATACAGGTTCCAATAAGGAATCAGCAATTCCGGCTGAAGTGGTTGGATTTAAAGGGGAAAACGTCCTATTGATGCCATTTGAGCATCTTTCACAGATTTCACCAGGCAGTATCGTGGAAGCCACAAAAGACTGTTTGAAAATAAAAGCAGGTTCTGGTTTGATCGGTCAAGTTGTAGATGCGTATGGCCATCCTCTAAATCTATCCCCTTTGCCTAAAGGTTTAACGCCAATATCTGTTGAACAAAGTCCTCCAAACCCTATGAGAAGACCTCCAATAAATGAACCGATGGAAGTAGGCGTTCGCGTAATTGACAGCCTGCTGACTGTGGGAAAAGGTCAGCGTGTAGGGATTTTTGCGGGAAGCGGCGTAGGGAAAAGTACACTCATGGGAATGATTGCAAGAAATACAAAGGCGGATCTGAATGTGATCGCTCTAATAGGAGAGCGCGGGCGCGAAGTCAGGGAATTTATTGAAAAGGATCTGGGAGAAGAAGGACTTAAACGTTCTATTGTAGTAGTGGCAACCTCAGATCAGCCGGCTTTAATGAGAATGAAAGCTTCATATACTGCTACAGCCATCGCTGAATATTTCCGGGATAAAGGCATGAATGTCATGTTCATGATGGATTCTGTTACAAGGGTTGCCATGGCACAAAGAGAGATAGGACTCGCAGTCGGCGAACCTCCAACAACCAAAGGCTATACCCCAAGTGTTTTTGCCGTCCTGCCCAAGCTATTAGAGCGGACAGGCACAAATGAGAAAGGAACCATTACTGCATTTTATACCGTGCTTGTAGATGGTGACGATATGAATGAGCCGATTGCGGATACTGTGCGTGGAATACTCGATGGACACATCGTGCTTGACCGCAGCCTGGCTAACAAAGGCCAGTTTCCGGCAGTCAACATATTGAAAAGCATAAGCAGGGTAATGAATCAAATTGTGTCTGATCAACAGAAAAAGAATGCAGCAAAACTGAGAGAATTACTTGCCACTTATATGAATTCTGAAGACTTGATTAATATTGGAGCTTACAAAAGAGGTTCAAACAGAGAGATAGATGATGCCATCCGATTTTATCCGAAGATTATTTCATTTTTAAAACAGGATGTGCACGATAAAATCACTTTTGCAGAGAGCGCAGCCTCATTAGAACGATTGATTGAAAAAGGTGAGAATGGGTGAAATATACATACCGGTTTCAAAAAGTGCTTGAATTAAAGGAAAATGAAAAAAAAAAGTCTCTTGAAGACTATAACCGTTCTGTTTCCGAGTTTGAAAAAGCCGCAGAAAAGCTGTATGACTGCCTGAGGAAAAAAGAGGTGCTCGAAGAGAGAACCGTAAGGCAGCTGAACACAGGCATGCCTGTACAGGAAATCCGTCATTTTCAGCAGTTTGTCACTAATTTAGAAAAAACAATTACCCATTATCAGCGGCTGGTCGTTGTGACAAGAGAAAACATGAATGAAAAACAGCTTGAGCTTACTGAAAAAAACATTGAAGTAAAGAAATATGAAAAAATGAAAGAAAAGCATTATGAAGTACATCTCGAACATGTGAAAACGTCAGAATCAAGGTTCATGGATGATCTCTCGATTCAAGCCTTTGCACTTCGGGGAAATTAGGTGAAAATACTGTGAAAAAAAATGAGAATGATTCAAGCAAGCTTCAATGGACATTTTTCGTAATTGTCATTCCATTCATATTTACTGTCACGTTTATTACGGTCATCTTAACAGTCGCAGGCGTTGATGTGGCAGGGAAAATGAAAGAAGCGATCTCGCATCTGCCGGGAACTGCAGATCAAACGAGCGTTCAAGAGAAAAAAAACAGCAAAAATGCAGATGCCTCCCCTGCAGCAGAGCTTGAGGAAGAAAATAAGCTTCAAAAAACCACCATTGAAAAACAGCAGCAGGAAATATCTGCCCTGGAAAATGACGCTGACCTTAAAGTGAGAGAAATTCAGCAGCTCAGCCAAGAAGTAAAGTCTCTCAAAGAACAGCTGCTTGGATCAGAAAACAAAGAAAAAGAAGGAAAAGATATCGCTAAACTTTATGAAAAAATGTCCAGCAAAAAAGCCGCTGAAATTATTCCGTTTTTATCAGATGAAGAGGCATTATTAATTTTAACTTCCATTAAAGATGATCAGCTTATTGCAGTGATGGAAAAAATGTCAGCTGAGGATGCTGCGAAATATACAAAAATGCTTGCTGAATCATAATCTAGATGAAAACTCTGAGAGGGGGTGAAAAAATGAAAATTCCATCTGCCTCATTTAGAGCTGTGCCACTTATGCAAACCAGCGTTGAAAGGAGCAGAAATTCAGCTTCTTTTCAAAAGTTCTTAGAACAAGAGCCGCTTATCTCCAAAAGTGTAAATTCCTTTTCAACCGATACTGCATTGCCTGATGCTGAAAAAATAGGGCTTGAATTTCAAAATCTAGAAGCCGGAATAATGAATGCCTTACAAGAAATTCCGTTAGATGAAGGTTTTTTTAAAGAAACACCCTTGACCAATGATAAAGTCAATGAATTATTGGAATTAGTAACTTTGGATGAAGCAAAAGCTGTTCAATCAATTCTCAGTGGTGCTGTATCTATGGAGAGTATTTTCACCCAGCTGGACGATAAGCCTGAAACAGTAAAAGTGCTGTCCATAATGGCTGGGGCAATTCAGCTGCCTGATACACGGGATAAAAAATATATAAAAGATGAAATAAGTGATTATATTTCACAAAAATACCCTGAACCTGCAGGAATCAAACTCTTTGAAAAAGCTTTACAGATTTTTTCGAATCATCAAGCTGGAAGTACTAAAATGAGTCAAGCAGAGCTTAATAGAAAAGTGATTGGGTATGATCTGGATAAAGATAAAGAGACAGACACAGACACAATCAAAGATTCTGTTTCTCTAATAGAAAAGATTATTACTCACGCTTTATCTCAGAGGGAACATGACATTGAGCACAGCAAAATTTATGAGTCAGATTCCCGCTTGACTTCAGCTGAAATCTTGCATGATGCCAATAAACTGCTGGAGAAATTGAATAGTGAACATGAATATCAAGCTTATAACACATCTATAAGCAAGCCATTATTCAATAATAAGTCTGATTTAGAAGATAGAAACGTTCAAACAGTATTAGCAGAAGTTCAAGATGCCGTGAGTGGCTGGGTGATGGATTCACACTCTATTTCCGGAAATGAATCCAATAAGGAAATTTCAAATGTGAAGATTTCTTTGGAAGCTGAAAAGCTGGTTTCATTAATTAGTGAGAAATTATCTTTGGCTGAACTGTCAGATGAAAGCATGAGATTATATGAAAAGATTTCATCTGCGATTAAGCCGCTTAAGGCATACTTTTCGGAAATGAATTCGAAAGAAGTCTTGCAAACTCCGCAGATGCTCGAATTAATAAAATCTCTAAACAAACAGAATCACATTAAAGGGACGACAGAATTAGGACTGAGCAGTGAATTGTTAGAAAGCAGACCACAGAACGATCAAGTGATTCATAAATTAGTACAATCAGCTGCGTCACTTTCCATTTCATCATTGCAGGATATACAAGCGTCAATCAAAAATGCAGAAAATATCCATCATCTTCAAGTGCAGCTGTCAAAACATTTATTAAGAATAATGACTGATGGTCAAGACATTGATAGTGATATGACAGCGGAAAGAAATGAAATTAATAGTGCCTTCTCTCATATTGACAGAGAGGTTCCAGAAACTTTAATGAATGAAATAAGACTGAAAACAAAAGTTGGTCAGAAAGCCTTTGGCCATAAAAGCTTGCTTATGGAAAATATTCTTCAATCAGACTTATTAAAAATGAATAATGAAATTTCTTCCTTAAAAGAAAAATCGTTACATTCTAATAATCAGCTGATTTTAAATCAGTTAACAGAGGTCTTTAAAAAGGCGAAAACGAACCTTGCCTCAAGCGGTTTATCTCATATGACAATAAGACTGTCTCCGGAACATTTAGGAATGCTCACAGTTAAGCTTCAGCAGCAGCATGGTGAAATGATTGCTAAAATTATCACTTCCACAAAGTCTGCGAAAGAACTTGTTGAACAAAGCATTCATCAACTGAAGCAGGCCCTGCCAACATTAAATATACAAGTAGACAAGTTTGAGGTGTACGGAGAACAGATAGAAACATCATTTAACCGCAGGCATGATGAAAATAACCAAAATCATTTTGAAGATGATAGACAAAAAGAAGAACTTGAAGACGAAACTGAAACAGATTCCTTTAAGGCTCACTTAAATATGCTGACGTAAAAGGAGATCTCTTATGACACAAAGTACAATAGACACGGGGCTGCTCTTATCATCGACTGCTGCTGAAAGATCTGGCGGAAAATCAAGTCTTGGCAAGGATGATTTCTTGAAGATTCTGATTGCACAGCTGCAAAATCAGGACCCTTTAAATCCGATGGAGGATAAAGAATTTATTTCTCAAATGGCAAGCTTCTCATCCCTTGAGCAAATGACCAATATGAATACACAGCTGAGCAACTTTGTTCAGGTTCAGCTGAATGATGGAATCTTAAAATATTCAGAAATGATCGGCAAACAAGTCGAATGGAGTACAGAAGACGGGGCAGCGGAAACAGGCATAGTTAAATCCATCAAACAATCTGGGGCTGATATTATCCTTGAAATGCAAAACGGTAAAGAGATACCGAGTGCATTAATTACAAAAGTAACAGCTCAGAACGCGGCAAGCTAACCCTTTCAATGAAAATCAGCCATTTAAATCAGCATCCTCTGTCTTTAATACCAAAAACACCAGATGTCAGACCAAGTCAAAAGCCGACGTTTCAGGGCCTGCTTAAAGATGAGAATTCTTCTATTAAAATAAGCAAACATGCCAAACAAAGAATGGCAGACCGCGGGATCGTGGTAGAGGAATCTCAATGGAGCAAAATGAAAGAAAAAATGTCTGAAGCAAGATCTAAAGGTGTTAACGATTCACTGGTTTTATTAGATCAGGCGGCATTCATCGTAAACGTTAAAAACAACACCGTCATTACAGCAATGAACCGAAATGAAGCGAAAGATCAAATTTTCACAAATATAAACGGAACCATCATCTTAAATTAAGCTGGCTGGACCTTTAAAGGAGGCCATTGCTGCGGACCGAGCGAAGCAGCAAACAAAATAGATCCAATAGGGAGAGAATCAATATGTTGCGTTCAATGTACTCAGGTGTAAGCGGTATGAAAAATTTCCAGACAAAGCTTGATGTGATCGGTAATAATATCGCAAACGTTAATACATACGGTTTCAAGAAAGGCCGTGTCACATATAAAGATCTAATAAACCAGCAGATTGCAGGTGCAAGTGCAGCGACTGATGCTGCAAGCGGCATGAATGCCAAGCAGGTAGGACTTGGTTCAGCACTAAGTTCGATTGATACGATTCACACAGCCGGTTCAAATCAGTCAACAGGCAGAACACTGGATCTTGCTTTAGCCGGAGATGGATTTTTTGTGGTTGGGACAATTCTAAATCCTGGAAGTGTTAATAATCAACCGAATCAAAATAACACTATTACAGGTTCAATAGATGGTGCAATGGATTTAAGCTATACGCGGTCTGGAAATTTCTATTTGGATGATAAAGGATTTTTAGTTACAGCAGATGGACAGTACCTAATCGGAAGAGCGGGAAATACTGCTTCTGCAGGGCTAATCCAAATTCCTCTTACTGCTAAAAGCTTCAATATAGGACCAGACGGAAGTGTAAGTTATGTTAATGCAAATGGAACTTTAGATGATGCTGGACAAATCATGGTAGCTAATTTTGCAAACGAAGGCGGTCTTGAAAAAGTCGGAGGGAATTTATACAAAGAATCCAGTAATTCAGGAACTATCGATCAAGGAACAGATGGTATTCAGCTAGGAGAACTAAGTGTTCCAGGCGAAGACGGCTCAGCCGCAATCATGGCAGGAATGCTTGAAATGTCAAACGTAGACCTTGCAGATGAATTCACAGAAATGATCGTAGCTCAGCGCGGTTTCCAGTCAAATACAAAAATTATTACGACTTCTGATGAAATTCTTCAGGAATTAATGAATTTAAAACGTTAAGTTAGGGGGCAGGGGGCTCATATCTATATATGACCCCCGCAGCATTTGATTTTATTAACTCGTTTGAATGGAAAGTCATTTACATTAAACGCGATTTACATAGAGCAGGTAGAGTCTTTTCCGGACACAACCATAACACTTACCAACGGGAAAAAATTTGTCGTAAAAGAATCAGAAACAGCGGTTTCATTATTAACCCGCAATTTTTATCGAGAAATTCATCTTTTACATGCATCAGGTTCTGCGGAGGTGAACGGACATGAATAAAAAATTATTAACCATCATGCTTGTCATCATTACATCCATTACGTTAATAGGCGTAATTGCATTAGTCATCGTTACAAATTTTATGGATACGGCAGAAGCAAAAGAAAAAGAGCCTTCCATCGATGAGGTCATCGAGTATTCCTTTGATCTTCCGGAAATTACGACTAATCTGGCAAGTGATAACATTGTCCGTTTGTCTTTTAAACTAGAAACGGACAGCAAGAAAGCGAAAGAAGAGCTTGAAAAAAGAGAATTTCAAGTCAGAGATATTATCATTTCAGAGCTTTCAAATATTCCTGCTGATGAATTAGATGGAAAAGAAGGCATGAACGCTTTTAAAGAGACTGTTAAGAAGCGCGCAAACGAATTGATGCAAAAAGGCAAAATTCAGAAGGTCTACACAACCTCCTATATCATTCAATAGTTTGGCATAAAACCTGCACAGGAGGTGTGAATGAATGCCAAGTGAAATTCTTTCTCAAAACGAAATAGATGCATTGCTTTCAGCTATTTCATCAGGTGAAATGGATGCTGAGGAATTAAAAAAAGAAGAAACAGAGCGCAAAGTGAAAGTTTACGATTTTAAAAGAGCACTCAGGTTTTCAAAAGATCAAATCAGAAGCTTAACGAGAATTCATGAGAACTTTGCTAGGCTGTTGACAACTTATTTTTCAGCTCAGCTTAGAACGTATGTCCAAATCAGCGTCGGATCTGTAGATCAGCTGCCGTATGAAGAGTTTATTCGCTCTATTCCGAAAATGACAGTGCTTAACGTATTTGAAGTGCGGCCATTAAACGGACGAATTTTAATGGAAGTTAATCCAAATATCGCTTATGCCATGATGGACAGGCTGATGGGCGGCCTTGGAACAGGCATAAACAAATCGGATCAATTAACGGAAATTGAAAGCAGAATTATGTCAAACCTGTTTGAAAAATCACTTGATAATTACAAAGAGGCATGGAGTTCCATTTATGATATAGAGCCAGTCATGAATAATCTTGAGGTCAATCCGCAGTTTCTGCAGATGGTTTCACCAAACGAAACGGTTGTGGTGATCTCACTGAATACACAGATTGGCGAAACGAGCGGCATGATTAATCTTTGTATTCCGCATGTCATCTTGGAACCGATTATTCCCCGTTTAAGTGTTCACTTTTGGATGCAGTCTGAGAGAAAGGAACCTAAGAAAAACGAAGTTGAAGCTCTGGAGCGGAAAATCCATTCTGCAGAGCTGCAGATCATTGCAGAACTGGGTATATCAGAGATCACTATTCAAGAATTTTTAGATATACAAGCGGGAGATGTTATTCAGCTTGAAAAAGCCATTGATCAGCCTTTGGTGATCAAAATTGGAGACAAACCTAAATTTTATGGTCAGCCTGGAAAACTAAAAAGAAAAGCAGCAGTGCAAGTAATTGGCCATTATCAGAGGGGGCACGAAGAAGGTGAGTAATGGGATGTTATCTCAGGATGAGATTGATGCTCTTTTAAAGGGCTCAGATTCAAGCGATAGAGAAGATTACACGATAGATACAGAAGATTATTTGGATGTAATGGAAAAAGATGCAATTGGAGAAATCGGCAATATATCATTCGGCAGTTCAGCAACAGCTCTATCAACATTGCTGCATCAAAAAGTGGAAATTACGACTCCAACCGTCTCAGTTGTGCAAAGACAAAGACTATCAGATGAGTTTCCACATCCTTATGTTGCAATTGAGGTGAATTATACCGAAGGGTTTATCGGCAGCAATTTACTTGTGATTAAACAAAGTGATGCGGCGATTATTGCAGACTTGATGATTGGCGGCAACGGAGAGATTACTGATTCATCACTGGATGAAATCATGATAAGCGCCGTTCAGGAAGCCATGAATCAAATGATGGGATCCGCTGCAACCTCAATGTCTACAATTTTTAACAAAAAAGTTGATATCTCTCCTCCTTCTATTGAGCTCCTGGATATAAAAGAAGGAGAAGGAACAGAAGCTTTTCCAAAAGATGATCTATTCTTAAAAGTAGCATTCAGGCTTAAAATTGGAAGTTTAATAGATTCAGAGATTATGCAGCTGCTGCCTTTGCAATTTGCAAAAGATCTAGTTGACGAACTGATGAACCCTAAGCAGCAAGCAGCAACAATAGAAGCTGTTAAAGAAGAAATCCGAAATGAACCTGCACCTTCTTATTCAGAGACTCAGCACAGTTATGCTTCACAGCCAGTTCAGAAAAGAGCGGAGAGGCCATCCGTTGATGTAAAGCCTGCAGAATTTTCATCTTTCGAACCTGTTCCAGCGTATCAAAATGAAATGAAAAACCTTGATATGCTGCTTGATATCCCTCTTCAGGTAACAGTTGAGCTTGGACGCACGAAGCGTTCGGTTAAAGAGATTTTAGAACTATCCTCCGGATCAATTATTGAATTGGATAAACTTGCAGGCGAACCTGTTGATATACTAATTAACAATAAAATTGTCGCGCAAGGGGAAGTAGTCGTTATCGAAGAAAATTTTGGAGTGCGGGTGACTGATATTTTAAGTCAGTCTGAGCGTTTAAATAAACTAAAGTAAATCAATCATGGGAGTGACTGAAATGGCACATAAAATAATGATCGTGGACGATGCGGCATTTATGAGAATGATGATTAAAGATATCTTAACAAAGAATGGATTTGAAGTCGTAGCTGAAGCTGCTGACGGTGCACAGGCTGTTGAGAAATATAAAGAGCACTTTCCAGACTTAGTAACCATGGATATTACTATGCCTGAGATGGATGGTATAACAGCTCTCAAAGAAATTAAAAAAATGAACGCTCATGCAAAAGTCATCATGTGTTCTGCTATGGGGCAGCAGGCAATGGTAATCGATGCGATTCAAGCCGGCGCAAAAGACTTTATCGTGAAGCCTTTTCAGGCAGACAGAGTGCTTGAAGCCATTAATAAAACATTAAGCTAAAAGGAGTCTTTCCCTTGCAAGTGATAATCAAAATGATCGGAATAGCTATGATCCTTTTCGTCTTCCTTATCCCGCATGGCGAGTCAGTTGTTCATGCGGAGCAGGGGACTGAATCTGTAGCAGATTGGGTAGGATCAGATGAAAAAACGTCTGACAGCAAGAGTGAAAAAACCAGCCTGAAATCAGATGAAATCAATCAAGCTGCTGAAACGTCGGTTACAGCATGGGATTTCATTAAGATGATTCTGGCAACAGCATTTATACTATTTTTAATTTACATATTGCTTAAATTAGTTAGTAAAAGGAACAAATTCACTTCTTCATCAAAATACATTGAAAATCTGGGCGGTACAAATGTTGGCCAGAATCGTTCCATCCAGTTAGTAAAAGTAGGAAAAAAAGTCCTTGTAGTAGGTGTTTCAGATTCTGTTCAGCTGTTAAAAGAGATTGAGGATGAAGAAGAATGCAGGGAGATAGTAGAGGAACATCAGCAGCGATTTGCTTCTGCGATTGACCCGAAGGATTGGCTGAAAAATGTATCAGGTCCGTTATCTAACTATATTAGTAACCGGAATGCAAGCGTGCAATCATTCTCCTTTAAAGAACAGCTAGATCAATTAAAAAAGGAAAGACGAAGCAGCTTAGAGGATTTAACTAGAAAGGATCACACAAAATGAATGAATTTGTGGAAATATTCAGCAATAGCGATGCCGAAAATGTAAGCACTTCTGTAAGATTGCTGCTGTTGCTGACAGTCCTTTCTCTCGCACCAAGCATTTTAATATTAATGACATGTTTTACCCGTATCATCATCGTTCTGTCTTTTGTCAGGACTTCGCTCGCAACTCAGCAGATGCCCCCGAATCAGGTGCTGATCGGCATTGCTCTGTTTTTGACATTTTTCATTATGGCCCCGACTTTTTCAGAAATTAATAAGCAGGCATTGACGCCTTTATTTAATGAAGAAATTGGACTTGAAGAGGCTTATGAAAAAGCAGCTCTTCCTTTAAAAGACTTTATGAGCAAGCATACAAGGCAAAAGGATTTAGCTCTGTTTCTTGAATATGCAAAGATGGAAAAACCGGAATCGGTCGAAGATATTCCCCTTACAGCGCTTGTTCCTGCATTTGCAATCAGTGAAATAAAAACCGCTTTTCAAATTGGATTTATGATCTTCATCCCATTCTTAGTCATCGACATGGTTGTAGCAAGTATTTTGATGTCAATGGGAATGATGATGCTTCCGCCGGTGATGATCTCACTTCCATTTAAAATTTTGCTGTTTGTTCTTGTAGATGGATGGTATTTGGTCGTGAAATCACTTCTTCAAAGTTTTTAAGTAGGAGATTAAACATATGAGTTCAGAATTTGTCATTTCGATTGCTGAAAAAGCCATTTATACTACTTTAATCATCTGCGGTCCTCTTCTCGTGATCGCATTGGTCATTGGATTAGTTGTCAGTGTTTTTCAGGCGACAACTCAAATTCAGGAACAGACGCTTGCTTTCGTTCCTAAAATTGTGGGAGTGCTGATAGGTCTGGTTTTTTTCGGCCCGTGGATGCTGTCAACCATCATATCGTATGCACAGGATATTTTCGGCAATCTTAATAGATTTGTAGGTTAAGACATGAATGTAATTGAAAGTTTTCCGGCTTTTTTGCTTATATTCGCAAGAATGAGTGCATTTTTTGTAACACTTCCGTTATTTTCGTACCGCACGATTCCATCGTCACATAAAATCGGATTTTCTTTTTTTCTTTCTCTCATCGTATTTACTGCAGTAAATCCAGAACCATTGGAACTTGACGGTGCATTCATCCTCCTTGCAGTAAAAGAAGTGATGATCGGTCTTTTCATCGGTTTTTCTGCCTATCTGATGATGGCTGCTGTGCAAATAGCAGGAAGTTTGATTGATTTTCAAATGGGTTTTGCCATTGCCAATATTATCGATCCGCAAACCGGGTCGCAAAGTCCGCTTATTGGTCAATTCCTGAATATTTTGGCCTTGCTGTTTATGCTGAGTGTAAACGCCCATCATCTCCTTCTTGACGGTGTTTTTTACAGTTTTCAATACATTCCGCTTGAAGGTGCTGTGTTTCCTTTCGGAGATGGAAATATCGCTAATATGATCACAAAATCGTTCAGTGCGATGTTTTTGATTGCCTTTCAAATGTCATTTCCTGTTGTAGCATCGTTGTTCCTGGTTGATCTCGCTCTTGGAATTGTTGCGCGCACTGTGCCTCAGCTGAACATTTTTGTAGTCGGACTTCCGCTGAAAATCGGTGTCAGCTTTATTATGCTCATATTGGTCATGGGAGCGATGTTTATGCTCACCCAGCATGTATTTGAAACAATGCTTTATACGATGAAGGATTTAATGGAAATAATCGGAGGAGCAGGAAATGGAATTTCTTAAACTTGATCTGCAATTCTTTTCAGGTGAAAAAACAGAAAAAGCTACACCGCGCAAGCGTGATGATGTCAGAAAAAAAGGACAAGTTGCAAAAAGTGCGGATGTAAATACGGCAATCAGCCTTCTGGCCATTTTTTTATCTCTTCTGTTTATCGGGCCATTTATGCTGCAGCGGATACTGGTTATGATGAATGCCTCTTTGCAAGAGACGATATTAATGAATTTGACAGAAAAAAATGTCCATGAGCTGATGGTGGAGATGGTGATTGAATCAGCCTATATAAGTGCACCGATTATGGGAGTGGCATTAGTTGCAGGAGTCGCAGGAAACTATATGCAAGTCGGCTTTTTATTCTCAACAGAAGCTATTCAGATGAAGCTTGAGAAAATTAATCCGATTCAAGGGTTCAAGCGCATTTATTCCATGAGAGCGATTGTTGAACTGCTTAAATCGATATTGAAAATATCTTTTGTGGGAGCTGTAACTTTTTCTGTCATCTGGTTTCAGATGGGGGAAATTTTATCCCTTTCAAAATTAACAGTAGAAAAAGCGTTTATATTCATTGCCAAGCTCACTTTTCAAATGGGATTGTTTGCATCTATAGCCTTGTTATTTCTCTCACTGCTTGATTATTTTTATCAAAAATTCGATTTTGAAAAGAACATCCGCATGTCAAAGCAGGATCTAAAAGATGAGTACAAAAAGTCAGAGGGAGATCCGTTAATTAAGTCGCGAATTAAACAAAGACAAAGAGAAATGGCTGCTAGACGCATGATGCAGGATGTCCCTAATGCAGATGTCGTCATTACAAACCCGACCCATTTTGCTATCGCCTTAAAATATGATGAAGATAAAATGGATGCACCGTTCGTTGTCGCTAAAGGAGTCGATTTTGTTGCTCAAAAAATCAAAGAGACGGCAAAAGCAAACGATGTGACAATGGTTGAAAATCGGCCTTTAGCTAGAGCGCTTTACGATCAAGTTGAAATCGGAAAAGCGGTGCCTGAAGAATTTTTTAAAGCTATTGCAGAAATACTGGCTTATGTCTACCAGCTTAAAAATAAGATTTAAAGTTTTATAGGATACAGGTTCTGTTTGAAAGAGAGGTAAACCATGCAAGCTCGAGATTTATCTGTTCTACTAAGTGTTATTTTGATTGTTGCAATGCTGATTATCCCATTTCCAACATGGCTTTTAAGCCTGCTGATTATGATAAATATCACTCTTGCCCTGCTCGTTCTTTTAACTTCAATGAATATGAGGGAGCCGCTTGATTTTGCTATTTTCCCCTCGTTATTGCTGCTCCTGACTCTCTTTCGTCTGGGGTTGAATGTTTCTACTACTCGTGCGATTCTCTCACATGGAGAAGCAGGCGGTGTTGTTGAAACGTTTGGAACGTTTGTAGTAGGCGGAAATGTATTAGTGGGATTTGTTGTCTTCCTTATCCTGATTATCATTCAGTTTGTTGTAATCACGAAGGGATCAGAAAGGGTATCTGAAGTTGCAGCAAGATTTACTCTTGATGCAATGCCGGGAAAACAAATGAGCATTGATGCAGATTTAAATGCAGGTGTCATCTCTGAGCAGCAGGCACGCACCCGCCGTGAGAAAGTATCCAGGGAAGCAGATTTCTACGGAGCCATGGACGGAGCGAGCAAGTTTGTAAAAGGAGATGCGATTGCAGGAATTATCATCGTTATTATAAACATGATTTTTGGCATTATTATTGGAATGATGCAGCTTGGCATGGGCTTTGGGGATGCAGCGGCTCATTTTACGATGCTTACAGTCGGTGACGGTATTGTCAGTCAAATACCTGCCCTGCTTATTTCAACTGCAACCGGCATAGTGGTAACAAGAGCTGCTTCGGACGGCAATTTAGGAACAGACATTTCCAGTCAATTGTTTGCTTATCCGAAAATGATGTATGTCGCAGCAGCAACAATTCTTCTGCTCGGTATTTTTACTCCTATTGGTCTATTTGTTACAGTACCGATTGCTTCAGCATTTGGTTTTGGGGGATATTTCATTTCTAAATCAAAACATGATCAGCTGAAATTAGAAGAAGAAGTTGAAGAGGAAGTTGAGATTGATGAAATGAAAACACCTGAGAGCGTCGTCCAGCTGCTTAATGTGGATCCAATAGAATTTGAATTTGGATACGGCCTGATTCCGCTTGCTGATACGAACCAGGGCGGTGATCTGCTTGATCGGATTGTGATGATCAGGAGACAGCTTGCCATTGAACTCGGACTTGTCATTCCGGTCGTAAGAATACGCGACAACATTCAGCTCAAGCCCAACGAATACAGGCTTAAGCTGAAAGGAAATGAAGTAGCTAAAGGCGAGGTTCTTCTAGATCACTATTTGGCAATGGCCCCTGGAATTGAAGATGATTCCATAGAGGGGATTGATACGATCGAGCCTTCATTTGGGCTTCCTGCAAAATGGATCAATGAAGAAAACAAGGATGCAGCTGAAATGTTCGGCTACACAGTCGTTGATCCTCCGTCAGTTGTTTCTACCCATATTACGGAAACAATCAAACAATATGCTCACGAACTGCTTGGCAGGCAGGAGACAAAACAGCTGATTGACCATTTGAAAGACTCATATCCGATTTTGGCAGAAGAGGTTACGCCATCTCCGCTTTCAATCGGCGATATTCAAAAAGTGCTTGCAAAGCTATTAAAAGAAAAGGTGTCAATCCGAAATTTGCCGGTGATTTTTGAATCTTTAGCGGATTACGGAAAAATGACATCCGATACAGAGTTATTAGGTGAATACGTTAGGCAGGCACTTGCTAAACAAATAACGAGCCAGTATTCATCAGGTGAAACATTAAAAGTAGTGACTCTTTCTGGAAGAGTTGAAAAAGCTGTTGCAGAAGGAGTGCAGCAAACAGAGCATGGAAATTACCTGTCTATAGAACCGGATATCTCTCAAGCTATTATTGAATCAATTGCTAAAGAAATCGAACAATTAGCCCTGCAGGAGCAGTCACCGATTCTTCTTTGCTCGCCCGCAGTAAGAATGTATGTCAGACAGTTAATAGACCGCTATTTCCCGCAGCTGCCGGTGCTCTCCTATAACGAGCTTGAGGCCAATGTGGAAGTTCAAAGTGTCGGGGTGGTGAATATCGCATGAAGGTAAAGAAATATATAGCTCCAAATATGCAGGAAGCAATGAAAAAAATAAAAAACGAGCTCGGTCATGATGCTGTGATATTAAACTCAAAAGTGGTTCATACCGGCGGAGTCTTCGGTCTATTTATGAAAAAAAAGATAGAAGTGATTGCCGGACGAGATCCGGATCCGCTGATCAGAAGAAGTCAGTTGAAACCTGAATTGGTAAAAGCAGGTCCAGAGGCAGCAAATGATATAAATCATGAGCAATCTCTGATATCAGAAGTTCTTGAGCTGAAAAAACTCGTGAAATCTTTAAGCATAAATGAACAGCAAAAGGGACTTCCGCCTCATTTGATAAAGCTGAATCAAATTCTTCAAGATAAAGATATAGGCTTAGCCAGCAGGTCTGTCATACTCTCAGATTTGCCAAATGACGTGTCTGAGCAATCTCCTCCTGAATTCCATTCAGAAGTGGTCAAGGTGATGGAGAAGAAGATGAGGCATTTAGCTTTCGGAGGGATTTCCTACAAAAAGAAATACATTAATGTTGTCGGGCCAACAGGGGTCGGCAAAACAACTACACTTGCCAAGCTTGCAGCGGAAAGCATGCTGAAAAATCATAAAAAAATTGCGTTCATCACAACGGATACATACAGGATTGCTGCAATCGAACAAATTAAAACGTACGCCAAAATATTAAATGCACCGCTTGAAGTCTGTTATTCCATTGAAGATTTTCAGAGAGCAAAAGAAAAATTCGAGGATATTGATATGGTTTTTATTGATACGGCCGGCAGGAATTTCAGGAACAGGCAGCTTGTAAATGATTTAGAAAAACTGATTGATTTCACGGATGAAGTGGAAACATTTTTGGTCCTGTCTGTTACATCCAAACTAAATGACATGCTTGAAATACATGATAATTTCTCATCCATTCATATCGATAAAGTCATTTTTACAAAGCTTGATGAAACAAATACAAGAGGATCCATGTATGATTTTATCCTTTCTGCTGAAAAAGGTGTTGCCTATATGACGAACGGACAGAACGTTCCAGATGATATCCTGATTGCTACCGAAAAACTGACAGTTGAAGAGATTATGAGGTAAGGAAGATGGATCAGGCAGAGCAGTTAAGACTGCACCTACAGAAAATGAATAAACCTTATGCAAAATCCATTGCTGTCATAAGCGGAAAAGGCGGAGTCGGCAAATCGAATTTTTCAGTCAATTTTGCTGTCAGGTTAGTGAAAAATGAAAAACGTGTGCTTGTGCTTGATTTAGATATTGGATATGGAAATATAGACATCCTCATTGGCCAATCAAGCGATGCATCTATCTTAGATTTTTTTAATCAAAAAAAAGAGCTGGATGAAATGATTCATTCAGGCCCTGGCGGATTTGATTTTATTTCTGGGGGTACCGGATTATCATATTTGTTCAAAATGGAGAAACGTCAGTTTGATTTTTTCTTCTCTAAACTCGAAGCTTTGTTTAATAAATATGATTACATCATTTTTGATATGGGGGCGGGTATGACAGCTGAAAGCCTGAGGTTTATTTTATCAGCAGATGAACTGATGGTGGTTACAACACCTGAGCCAACCTCCATAACGGATGCCTATTCCGCTATTAAACAAATAAGTTTGCATGATAAAAGCATCCCCATTTCAATTGTTGTGAACCGTTCTGATCATGCAAAAGCTGCACGTGAGACCTCAGTGAAAATGCAGGCTGCAATTGAAAAGTTTCTTGCTATGAAAGCGTCATATGCAGGATGGATGCCGGATGACCGATTTGTTTCACAAGCTGTAATCAGACAGATGCCATTTACTTTATTATTTCCAAATAGCGCCGCCAGCAGGGCACTGCATGAGATTGCTGACAATTACCTGGACAAAGGCAATAAGGATTTGAATTTCCATGTAAAAACTGTTTCATTTCTATCTAAAATGTCGCAATTGTTCAGAGGAGGCGGTTGTTGAATGAGCATTACTGTTCTGGTGGTAGACGACTCTGCCTTTATGAGAAAGCTGATCACCGATTTTCTTGAAGAAAGCGGCTTTATAGAAGTAGTGGCCACAGCGCGCAATGGTCATGATGCCCTGTCAAAAATCAGTCAATTGAATCCTGATATCATTACGCTGGATATCGAAATGCCAGGGTTAAATGGTCTACAGACGCTGAGAAGGATTATGGAGGAATTTCCAAGACCTGTGATTATGCTGTCGAGCACTGCCCAAGAAGGGGCAGAACATACCATTCAATCCCTGCAGCTTGGCGCAATTGATTTTATCGCAAAACCTTCGGGAGCCATCTCACTTGATCTCCATAAGGTAAGACAGGAATTACTCCAAAAAGTGCAGATGGCAAGTCATTCGCGTGTTAGAAAAATAAATAAAGCGAATATTGAACCCATTAAACAAGAGAAGAAGTCTATCACGCAATCGAAAAGATACGGGCAGCATATCGTTTGCATTGGAACTTCAACAGGCGGTCCAAGAGCTCTTCAGCAGGTTTTGCCCAGGCTGCCTGAAGATCTGGAAGCTCCGGTCTTTATCGTACAGCATATGCCTGAAGGATTTACAACTTCTTTGGCTGCAAGACTTCATTCTCTTTCAGCCGTCAATGTGAAAGAAGCGGAAGACGGTGAATTGGCTTTAAATGGAACAGCTTATATTGCTCCCGGGGGATTTCATATGAAAATTGAAAAGGCTCAAAACGGGCTGATGATCAAATTGAATAAAGAGTATCCCCGAAACGGCCACAGACCTTCAGTTGACACGATGTTTGAATCAATAAGCAAGCTTGAAAATATTCATAAAGTTGCTGTCATTATGACAGGCATGGGAGCAGATGGAACAGAAGGATTAAAGAAATTAAAGCAGTCAGGAGATCTGCACGCCATCTCAGAATCAGAAAAAACGTCGATCGTTTTTGGAATGCCGAAGACGGCCTATCAGACAAAAGCAATCGATGCAGTTGAAGATGTACAGGATATTGCAGCTTCTATTTTGAAATTTATTCGAGGCTAAGGGGAGTAAAACCTAAATGGATATGAATCAATACTTAGAGGTCTTTATAGAAGAGAGTAAAGAACACTTGCAGTCTTGTAATGAAAAGCTGCTTGAACTGGAGAAAAATCCTGCTGATTTATTCATCGTTAATGAAATTTTCCGTTCAGCTCACACATTAAAAGGGATGAGTGCAACGATGGGCTATGCTGATTTAGCTAATCTGACTCACCAAATGGAAAACGTGCTTGATTCCATCCGTCAAGAAAAACTGAAAGTAACGGATGCCTTGCTTGATGTCGTATTTCAGGCTGTTGACGACCTAGAAGTAATGGTTCTGTCCATTGCTGAAGGAGGAAGCGGGAAAAAAGATGTTGACAATATTATTGAGCAGCTGAAAAAGATTGAAGCGGGAGAACCTTCAGGAATGGAACATAAAAGTGAAGGATCATCCCGCACAGCTATGCATGAATTTGATGATTTTGAACGAACTGTGCTGCAGCAGTCAAGAGAACAGGGTTTTCATACATACGAACTGACGATTCAATTAAGAGAAGATTGTCTCTTGAAGGCAGCGCGTGTTTTTATGGTTTTTGAAATAGCTGAAAAGCTTGGCGAAGTCATAAAATCCGTTCCTTCAGTCGATTTGCTGGAAGAAGAAAAATTTGATCACCAATTTCAGCTCGCTTTTGTAACTAAGGAGTCAGCAAATGAAATAGAAAGACAAATCATGAAGGTTTCTGAAATCCTATCTGTAGATGTTTCGCCTCTTTCAATAGATGAGAGATTGATAGAAAAAGAAACTGTTCAACATAATGAAAGTGCTGCTGATACTGAACTGATTGCTGCAAAAGATGAAGCAGCTGTTTCTAAAGGAGCCGTGCAGGCAAGCTCAAAAACAATCCGCGTTAATATTGACAGACTCGACAGCCTCATGAATCTTTTTGAAGAGCTTGTGATTGACAGAGGGAGACTGGAGCAAATCTCAAAGCAGCTGAAAAATAACGAGCTAAATGAAACAGTTGAACATATGTCACGTATATCAGGCGATCTTCAAACGATTATTCTAAACATGAGAATGGTCCCTGTTGAAACAGTTTTCAACCGGTTCCCCCGCATGATCAGACAGCTCGCCAAAGACTTAAATAAAAGAATCAATCTTGAGATTATTGGAGCTGAAACTGAGCTTGACCGGACAGTTATTGACGAAATCGGAGATCCGCTCGTTCATCTTTTAAGAAATGCCATTGATCATGGGGTTGAATCACCTGAAACACGGCTTAAGCATGGAAAGCGAGAAGAAGGAAATGTTGTCCTTAGAGCATATCACAGCGGGAATTATGTCTTCATTGAGATCGAAGATGACGGAAACGGCATCAGCAGAGAAAGAGTATTAAAAAAAGCAATTGACCGGGGAATTGTATCAGAAAAAATGGCAGGTGCACTTTCTGATAAGCAGGTATATGAATTGATTTTCTCTTCTGGGTTTTCTACGGCTGAAACAATATCAGATATATCCGGGAGAGGTGTAGGACTGGATGTGGTCAAAAATACAATTGAAGCTCTTGGAGGTTCGATTTCAATTGAATCAGCTGAAGGAGCAGGTTCGTTATTTTCTATACAGCTTCCGCTTACGCTTTCAATCATATCTGTCATGCTTGTCAAGCTTGCGAATGAAACATTTGCTATTCCGATTTCTTCTATTATTGAAACGGCAGTGATCAGCAAAGATGAAGTCATGAGTGCGCATAATCAGAAAGTCATCGATTTCAGAGGAAGAATTGTTCCGCTGATTTCCCTATCAGAAATTTTTGAAGTGCCAGATGAAAAAGAAGGAGACTCACATCTTGCGATTGTCATTGTAAAAAAAGGGGATAAAACAGCAGCGCTTGTGGTGAACTCATTTATTGGCCAGCAGGAAATTGTTTTAAAGTCACTCGGTCATTATCTGAACTCTGTTTTTGCAGTATCGGGTGCTACGATTCTGGGCGATGGTCAAGTAGCTTTAATCATTGATTGCAATGCTCTTATCAAATAGTTCATACCAGGAATAGGGGATATAGAAATGACGGATACGATCAGAAAACAGATGAAAATGATTGTTTTTCAATTAAATCACGAAGAATACGGAATTTCAGTCGATAAAGTGCGCTCTATTGAAAAAATACAGGTCATTACACGTGTTCCCGGAACAAAGCCTTTTGTTAAAGGTGTTATCAATTTAAGAGGCATTGTCACGCCAGTCATTGATTTGCGCACGAGATTTGACATGCAGCAGAAGCCATTTTCAGATAGTTCGAGGATCATTGTTGCTGCTTTAGATGAATATGAGGTCGGATTGATTGTCGATGCTGCCAATGATGTCATTGATTTGGAAATGGAAGAAATTGAACCTGCTCCTGAGGTTGTTGGTGCAGTAGAGGCCGATTATGTAGAGGGTGTTGCTAAAATTGACAGACGGCTGATTATCATTCTTGATTTAAATAAAGTATTGGCAGCAGACAATGCGCTTGCCCTTCAATTATAAGGTTTTTATGTATGAATGATTTCAATCAGCTCACAGCTCTGCATTTAGATATTTTAAAAGAAGCTGGCAATATTGGAGCCGGCCATTCGGCTACAGCCCTTTCCGCTCTTTTAAACAAAAGAATTGAAATGATGATTCCTGATGTCAGCCTGCTGTCATTTAATGAACTTACAGAACGGCTAGGCGGGCCGGAAATGGTTGTGGCAAGTCTTTATTTAAGAATTGAAGGCGATTTGCCAGGTTCCATGTATTTTATTTTATCGGTTGAACAGGCTGAAAGATTTATTCGGAATTTGACGCAGGATCAAGCATTTAAAATAGAAAATATTGAACAGGAAGAAATAGGGACATCTGCACTTAAAGAGCTTGGAAATATAGTGGCAGGATCATATTTGACTGCATTGTCAGACTTTACTGGCCTTAGTCTGTATCCGTCTGTTCCGGGTCTTTCAATTGATATGTTCGCAGCTGTCATTACACATGGGCTGATCGAGCTCTCCCATGTGAGTGATTATGCCATTGTTATTGATACAGCAATCGAAGAAAGCGGCGATGAGAGCAGAGAAGTGATTCAAGGTCATTTTTTTCTTTTGCCTGACCCGGGCTCTTTTGACAAGCTCTTCAGATCTATAGGGGTATAAAGTATGAGTCAAATAGTGGAGATTGTAAAAGTCGGAATAGCAGAAAAAGATGTAGTAGAGCCGCCAAAATGGATTCGAACCTCAGGCCTCGGTTCATGTGTGGGTCTTGTTCTTTATGATGAGTTCAGAAAAATAGCTGGATTGGTGCATGTTATGCTTCCTGATTCTGCCCTCGCCAAGTCAGGTATACAAAATCCTTCTAAGTATGCGGACACCGCCGTCAAAGAACTGTTCAGACAAATGATTGCAAGCGGAGGCCGCCGCGGATTTTTAAAAGCAAAGCTTGCAGGAGGCGCGCAGATGTTTCAATTCCAGTCAGCAACCAGCTTGATGCGCATCGGCCCCAGAAATGTAGAAGCCATTCTCGAGCAGCTTCATCAAATGCATATTCCCGTTGTCAGCATGGATGTGGGGGGAAGCAGCGGGAGAACAATTGAATTTGATCCCTTCACCTGCATGATGCATATAAGAACTGTCAATCAAGGATCGAAAACGATTTAAAAAACACACCAGAAGGTAAAATCACAAATCAGAAGGGGAGAAAAATGATACAAGCAGCAAAGATCGAAGAACAAGAGTTTTGGGACAAATGGATTCATTTCCGTGACAATGATGCCTGTGATGCACTTATCAAAAGATACATGCCGCTTGTAAGCTATCATGTACAGCGCATCTCAGTTAGTCTGCCGAAATCAGTGAATAAAGATGATTTAAAAAGCATCGGAATGATAGGGTTATATGACGCTCTTGAAAAATTTGATTACAAAAGGGACTTGAAATTTGAAACATATGCGTCATTTCGGATAAGAGGCGCCATTTTGGACGGCCTCAGAAAAGAGGATTGGCTGCCGCGAAGCTCAAGAGAAAAAGCTAAAAAAGTTGATGCAAGTATAGAGCGTCTTGAACAAAAGTATTTGCGGAACGTACTGCCCGGCGAAGTTGCAAAGGACCTGGAAATGTCTGAGGATGAAGTGACGCACATTATGAACGAAGGATTCTTTGCAAATGTTCTTTCTATAGACGACCAAAATCACGAGCTTGATGAACAGGATCACCATTCGAAAATGGTCCTGAAAGATGAGAAATCTATATCACCCGAGGAAAAAGTGGTAAAAGATGAGCTGATTGAGCAATTGAGTGAAGTAATCGTCGGACTCTCTGAAAAAGAACAGCTTGTGGTCAGTTTATTTTATAAAGAAGAATTGACCCTTACAGAAATCGGACATGTGATGGAGCTTTCTACTTCGCGTATATCTCAAATTCATTCCAAAGCTTTATTTAAATTAAGAAATTTACTCGAAAAAATCATTCATTAATGGTAACACCCTACTTCTTGAAAAAAGTGAGTGGAATAATTTTATGACAGCCGTTCTATTGGTTTTCAGCATGATTCTTCATGCAGCAGGTTTTTATTTAATTGCCCTTTTATATATAAGATATCAATCAGTTAAAAAGTCAGAGGAAAAACAAGCGGCTATGCTTGAAGAAGCAGAGCTGTCGCTTGCAGCTTATTTAATTGACTTAAAAGAAGAGAACGAAAAACTGATAAACGAAATAAAGATGGCCAGACTGAAAGATATTAATATAGGTAGAAACACCTCTCACCTTAAAATAGCAGGGACAGAACCGGGAGATTCCGAATTTCCAGTTCCTGAGATAGATAATGAGGATCACCTGGAGCTTTCTGGCAGCAAGGAAACGGTTCATCCCCAAACTGATGAGGAAAAGGTTATTTCCCTATATCAAGAAGGGTATTCTTCTGAGGAAATAGCGAAAGAATTAATAAAAGGAAAAACAGAAGTTGAGCTTTTGCTTAAATTCCGTCAAAACTAGTCGATTTTTGCTTGCTTCTGATCAGTCCTTATGATATATTAATTTTTGGTGTTAATACACACGCCATAGATTTGGGCATTGGTGCTGTTTTAAACAGTTTTGCCTAAAGATGATATGTGCGGAGGAGCAAAAACCAATTAGGAGGAAATATCATGTCAGTCATTTCAATGAAGCAATTACTTGAAGCAGGTGTTCACTTCGGTCATCAAACACGCCGCTGGAACCCTAAAATGAAACGTTACATCTTCACAGAGCGTAACGGCATTTACATCATCGACCTTCAAAAGACAGTTAAAAAGGTTGAAGAAGCTTACCAATTCACGAAAGAACTTGCTGCAAACGGCGGTACAATTCTTTTCGTTGGTACGAAAAAACAAGCTCAAGATTCTGTTAAGGAAGAAGCTGAGCGTTCAGGCATGTACTTTGTTAACCAACGCTGGTTAGGCGGAACGTTAACAAACTTTGAAACAATTCAAAAGCGCATCAAACGTCTGAAAGACATTGAAAGAATGCAAGAAGACGGCACTTTCGAAGTACTTCCTAAGAAAGAAGTTGTTCAGCTTAACAAAGAGCTTGAGCGTCTTGAAAAATTCTTAGGCGGAATCAAAGACATGAAAGGTCTTCCTGATGCATTGTTCATCATTGACCCTCGCAAAGAGCGTATTGCAGTTGCTGAAGCTCGTAAATTAAACATCCCGATCGTTGGTATTGTTGATACAAACTGTGATCCTGATGAAATTGATTACGTTATCCCTGCAAATGATGATGCAATCCGTGCAGTTAAGCTTTTAACTTCTAAAATTGCTGATGCAATTCTTGAAACAAAACAAGGTGAAGAAACAACTGCTTAATTAGGTAAAGCAAAGGTGATAAGAGGGGAATGCCTTTTATCACCTTTTTTAAAGAGGCTTTTTCCAAACGGGAAAAGCCGCCCTTTAAACATGCTAAAGTAAACTGCATTCATTCATGAATGAAAACAATACATAACGCCGAAAACGGCCACATAATAAGGAGGAAAACTCTCATGGCAATTACTGCTCAAATGGTAAAAGAACTACGCGAAAAAACTGGTGCAGGCATGATGGACTGCAAAAAAGCATTAACAGAAACAAACGGTGACATGGAAAAAGCAATCGACTTCCTTCGTGAAAAAGGAATCGCTTCTGCATCAAAGAAAGCAGACCGCGTTGCTGCAGAAGGCTTAGCACTTGTTAAGTCTGAAGGCAATGAAGCTGTTATCCTTGAAGTAAACTCAGAAACTGACTTCGTAGCAAAAAACGAAGGCTTCAAAGAACTTCTTGATGCACTTGCTTCTCACTTGCTTGCTAAAAAACCTGCAAACCTTGACGAAGCTATGACTCAAACAATGGACAACGGATCAACAGTAGCTGATTTCATTAATTCTGCAATCGCTAAAATCGGTGAAAAAATCACCCTTCGCCGTTTTGAAATTGTGACAAAAACAGACAGCGACGCATTTGGTGCTTACCTGCACATGGGCGGACGCATTGCTGTATTAACTGTTCTTGAAGGTACAACTGAAGAAGAAACTGCAAAAGATGTTGCTATGCATGTTGCTGCAGTTAACCCTAAATACATCGGACGCGACGCTGTAAGCGAAGAAGAAGTAACTCGCGAGCGCGAAGTATTATCTCAACAAGCTCTTAATGAAGGCAAGCCTGCTAACATCGTAGAGAAAATGGTTGAAGGCCGTCTTGGCAAATTCTTCGAAGATATTTGCCTTCTTGAGCAAAGCTTCGTTAAAAACCCTGATCTAAAAGTAAAACAATTCGTAGAATCTAAAGGCGCTTCAGTGAAGAGCTTTACTCGCTACGAAGTTGGCGAAGGCATTGAAAAACGCCAGGATAATTTCGCTGAAGAAGTTATGAACCAAGTCAAAAAATAATCAAGTCTGTTCCTCCGGCTAAAGCATGGCTTTAACCTGCGGCAGAAAATGAGTAAATGAAAGACAGGGAACACACATCTGTGTTCCCTCTTTTTAAAAAATCATTTACACGGTACTTAGATCTATTGGAAAAGACTTGGAGGTCATTTATGAGCACACCTAAATATAATCGAATTGTACTTAAACTAAGCGGTGAAGCTTTAGCTGGAAATGATAGCTTTGGCATAAAGCCTGCCGTTATTCAATCAATTGCTAAACAAGTAAAGGAAATTGCTGAACTGGATGTTGAAGTAGCTGTTGTTGTCGGCGGAGGAAACATTTGGCGCGGCAAGATCGGCAGTGAAATGGGCATGGACCGTGCAACAGCAGACTATATGGGAATGCTTGCAACTGTCATGAATTCACTTGCGCTGCAGGACAGTCTTGAAACATTCGGCATTCAGACCCGTGTTCAAACTTCAATTGAAATGCGTCAAGTAGCTGAACCCTACATAAGAAGAAAAGCAATCAGACATCTTGAGAAAAAACGGGTTGTCATCTTTGCTGCCGGTACAGGAAATCCGTATTTCTCAACTGACACAACAGCTGCATTGCGTGCTGCGGAAATTGAAGCAGATGTCATTTTAATGGCGAAAAACAACGTAGATGGAGTTTATACGGCTGATCCTAAAAAAGATTCAACGGCTGTTAAATATGAAACACTTTCCTATTTAGATGTTTTAAAAGAAGGTTTGGAAGTAATGGATTCAACTGCATCATCACTTTGTATGGATAATGATATTCCGCTTATTGTCTTCTCAGTTATGGAAGAAGGAAACATTAAACGTGCGGTATTAGGCGAAAATATCGGAACTATTGTAAGGGGGAAATAATAATGGCAAAACAAGTACTATCACAAGCGAAAGACAAAATGGAAAAAGCAGTATCTGCATTTAACAGAGAGCTTTCTACTGTTCGTGCAGGCCGTGCGAATGCATCATTGCTTGATAAAATCGTTGTAGATTATTACGGTGCTCCAACACCTGTAAACCAATTAGCCTCTATTAATATTCCTGAAGCAAGACTGCTTGTTATTCAGCCTTATGACAAAACAGTTCTGGGCGAAATCGAAAAAGCGATTTTAAAATCAGATCTTGGATTAAACCCGACAAATGACGGATCTTTAATTCGCCTTGCTATCCCTGCACTTACTGAGGAACGCCGCAAGGAGCTTGCAAAGCTAGTAAAAAAATATGCTGAAGAAGCTAAAGTTGCTGTCCGCAATGTTCGACGCGATGCAAATGACGACTTGAAAAAGCTTGAAAAAAATGGCGAAATCACGGAAGATGAACTGCGCAGCAACAATGACAATGTTCAAAAAGCAACAGATGATTTCATCAGCAAAATTGATGCAATTGCTAAAGACAAAGAAAAAGAAATCATGGAAGTTTAAGAAAAAACTCTGTACAATGGAATTGTGCTTAAAAGACCCTCTAATGTTTACAGGGGGTTTTTTTGTTAATACTGTTAACATTGTTGCAGTATTTGAGACCGCAGAATGGTGATGGAGGAATCACATGCTCAACATACTGAAAAAATGGAGAAATCCTAACCGCGAGCAAACGGAATTTTCAAAAGAAGAAATTCTGAAAAGGGAAATCCCGGAACATATTGCAATTATTATGGATGGTAATGGACGCTGGGCCAAAAAAAGAGCTCTTCCCAGAATTGCCGGACATCATGAAGGCATGAAGGTTGTAAGAAAAGTAACAAAACTTTCAAATGAACTCGGAGTGAAAGCCTTAACTTTATATGCTTTTTCTACTGAGAACTGGAAAAGGCCAAAAACAGAAGTAGATTATTTGATGAAACTGCCGGAAGAATTTTTGGGCACCTTTCTTCCTGAACTTATAGAAGAAAATGTTCAGGTGAGAATTATAGGAGAAGAGTCAAAAATTCCTGAACATACTCTTCGCGCTGTGCAAAAGGCAAAGGAAGATACTATAAATAATAATGGTCTTATCTTAAATTTCGCCCTGAACTATGGCAGCAGAGCGGAGATGATTCATGCTGTTAAAGGTATTGTGCAAGATGCAAAAAAGGGTGACATCAGCTCTGAAGACATTAATGAGGCATTATTTTCACAATATTTAATGACGAAAGACATGAGAGATCCGGATTTGCTCATTCGAACTAGCGGAGAAATCAGGCTGAGCAATTTCATGCTTTGGCAGCTCGCATATTCCGAATTTGTCTTTACAGACGTGCTTTGGCCAGATTTCAGCGAGGATCATTTACTTGCGGCAATTAAAGAATACCAGCATAGGGGTCGAAGATTTGGCGGCTTATAAATGAAGGTGACAGCGTGAAACAAAGAATTGTAACAGCAATTATTGCTTTGGCCGTTTTTTTGCCGGCCGTTATTTATGGTCGTGCCCCTTTTACTATTTTTATATACTTATTAGCTTCCATCGCCCTTTATGAACTGCTGAAGATGAAGCGGATTTCCATACACAGTATACCGGGGCTGCTCAGTTTATTATTGCTTTGGGTTCTATTAATCCCCAGTAACTACATAAACTTATTAGATGAATTCAGTATAACTAAAATTGAGTTTGCGCTGCTTGGCGTTCTGTTTTTTTTATGCTATACCGTTGTGACAAAAAATAGATTTTCCTTCGATGATGTAGGATTCACTATAATAACAACGATGTATATCGGGATCGGATTTTTTTATTTTATTGAAATGAGAAACATCGGCCTTTATCCTATCGTTTATGCTCTATTGATTATATGGGCTACAGATTCGGGAGCTTATTTCATTGGTAAATCAGCAGGAAAAAAGAAGCTGTGGCCTGAAATAAGTCCTAACAAAACGATAGAGGGATCAATTGGAGGAATCTTCTGCGCCGTTATAATCGCGTGGATTTTTCAATATTTTACTGCCTTTGCAGACTCCTATTTAAGCATCACTCTAATCACTGTTTTGCTGTCTATTTTTGGACAAATAGGAGATTTGGCTGAATCAGCGCTAAAGCGCCATTATCAAGTGAAAGATTCAGGCCATATCCTTCCTGGGCACGGCGGAATATTGGATCGCTTTGACAGCATGATTTTTGTATTGCCGATCATGCATTTCTTGTTTTTGTTTTTTAACTAAAAATTGGCTTTTGGTTTTTTGCAGTTATTCATTGAATCATAATGAACGCCATATCTGCCTGCATCGGGAAAAGAGCAGGATATGGACTTGAATATGTGAACCAATAAGAATACGTAAAACAATCTATTCTAAAACAGCCTTTACCTGAAGATGATGTCTGTGACAAACGAATGGGAGTGAAATGGTGAAAAAGATTAGCTTATTGGGTGCAACAGGCTCAATTGGTCAGCAAACCCTGGATGTAATTAGATCACATCCCGATCAATTTCAGCTTGTTGCCATGTCTTTTGGAAGTAATCTGGAGCTTGGAAGAAAGGCTATTACTGATTTTTCTCCCAGCCTGGTAGCTGTAAATGACATCCGTGCATATTCACAGCTGAAAGAAGAATTTCCTAACATAACATTTACATATGGTGCTGAAGGTCTGATAGAAACAGCTGTTATCTCAGAAGCTGAAATTGTAGTGAATGCAGTTGTCGGAAGCGTTGGTCTTTTGCCGACATTAAAAGCAATTG
This sequence comes from Metabacillus dongyingensis, assembly GCF_019933155.2. Taxonomy (NCBI): domain Bacteria; kingdom Bacillati; phylum Bacillota; class Bacilli; order Caryophanales; family Bacillaceae; genus Metabacillus; species Metabacillus dongyingensis. The sequence continues at coordinate 2,242,661 of NZ_CP082944.1, forward strand.
AAAGCAGGAAGACAATTGCCCTTGCAAATAAAGAGACACTGGTAACTGCAGGTCATCTTGTAACTGAACACGCCAAAAAATATGGTGTAGCTCTTCTGCCTGTTGACAGTGAACATTCTGCTATTTTTCAATGTTTACAGGGAGAAAATCCTAAATCTCTGGAAAGACTGATTGTGACAGCCTCAGGCGGAAGCTTCCGCGACAGAAGTCGCGAAGAATTAGCAGATGTTACTATTAACGAGGCACTCAATCATCCGAATTGGTCCATGGGTGCTAAAATTACAATCGATTCTGCTACTATGATGAACAAAGGTCTTGAAGTCATTGAGGCCCACTGGCTCTTTGATCTTCCGTATGAGAAGATCGAGGTACTGCTTCATAAAGAAAGCATTATTCACTCTATGGCAGAGTTTCATGATCGCAGTGTTATTGCACAGCTTGGTTCACCGGATATGAGAGTTCCTATTCAATATGCATTATCCTATCCAGAAAGACTGCCTCTTTCTTCAACCAAGCAATTAAATCTGTGGGAAGCCGGCAAGCTTCATTTTGAAAAAGCGGACTTTGAGAGATACCGCTGCTTACAATTCGCCTACGATTCAGGTAAAATAGGTGGTACAATGCCAACTGTGCTGAATGCAGCAAACGAAGAAGCAGTCGGAGCATTTTTAAAAGGACAAATTGCCTTTCTTCAAATTGAAGATCTTATCGAAAAAGCTTTGGCAAAACATAGTGTGATATCAAACCCGGATTTGCATATCATTCAAGAAGTGGACAAAGAGACCAGACAATTTGTTCAAACATTATATTCATAAAGGTGGTCATGAAACGTGAATACCGTTTTAGCGTTTGTTATTATTTTTGGAGCACTCGTATTCTTTCACGAGCTGGGACATTTAGTTTTAGCAAAACGGGCAGGTATTTTATGCCGAGAATTTGCAATCGGGTTTGGACCGAAAATCTTTTCATTCATGAAAGATGAAACCGTCTATACCATCAGACTTCTTCCCCTTGGCGGATTTGTCCGCATGGCTGGTGAAGATCCAGAAATGATAGAAGTGAAGCCTGGATATAATGTAGGTTTGCTGTTTAATAAAGAAAATAAAGTTGAAAAAATCATCCTTAATAATAAGGAAAAATATCCCCGTGCAAGAGTCGTTGAAGTAGAACAGGCTGACCTTGAACATAAAATGTTCATTTCAGGCTATGAACAGGGAGAAGAGGATGAAATCCTGAAAAACTTTGAAGTTAGTGAAAAGTCTTTCTTCATTGTAGATGGTTCAGAGGTTCAAATTGCCCCTTATAACCGCCAGTTTGGTTCAAAAACGCTCGGACAGCGGACAGCTGCTATTATTGCAGGCCCGCTTATGAATTTTATTTTAGCGTTTGTTTTATTATTCTCTCTTGGGTTTATTCAAGGGGCTCCGATTGATGAACCGATTTTAGGGAAGCTGACGCCGGATGGCTCTGCTGTAGAGTCGGGACTTAAAGAAGGCGATGAAATTACATCCATTGAAGGAAAAGTGATGTCTTCATGGAAACAAGTCGTTTCAGTTATTCAGGCAAATCCTGAGCAAGAACTGACTTTTGCCATTAACCGAGGCGGTCAAAATCTTGAAGTTGAAGTGGTTCCGGAAGCAAGTAAAGTTGGGGAAGAAACAATCGGCAGAATTGGAGCTTACAATCCTGTTGAAAAATCTTTCGTCGGCTCATTGGAATATGGAGTAACGGAAACGTTCAATTGGACAAAGGAAATTGTGCTCGGTCTTGGCAAATTGGTCACTGGTCAGTTTTCAATCGACATGCTTTCGGGTCCGGTAGGAATTTATGACATGACAGATCAAGTAGCAAAAACAGGCTTCATCAACTTAATGAGCTGGGCTGCCATTTTGAGCATCAACTTAGGAATTGTCAATCTGCTTCCGATTCCGGCACTGGACGGGGGAAGGCTATTATTCTTCCTGGTCGAAGCGCTCCGAGGCAAACCGATAGACCGCCAAAAAGAAGGGGTCGTTCATTTTATCGGTTTTGCTTTATTGATGCTGTTAATGCTGGTTGTCACATGGAATGATATTCAAAGATTCTTTTTATAAGACTTTCCTATGAATGAGGCGGCGATGTCATTTTTTTAGAACCGTCGACTCGTTTGGTTAAACAAGACTTTTAGAATGTATAAATAGATAGAGGTGCTTGAAGATGAAACAGAGTATGACATTTATTCCTACTTTAAGAGAAGTGCCTGCAGACGCTGACATTAAAAGCCATCAGCTTTTATTGCGTGCAGGCTATATGCGGCAAAATGCAAGCGGGATTTACAGTTACTTGCCGCTTGCTACCATTGTGCTAAAAAAAATTGAGCAAATTGTGCGAGAAGAAATGAATCGTGCGGGATCATCCGAGCTGTTAATGCCGGCTCTGCAGCAGGCAGAGCTTTGGCAGGAGTCTGGCAGATGGTATACGTACGGTCCTGAGCTTATGCGAATGAAAGACCGTCACAGCCGTGAATTCGCCCTTGGCGCAACGCATGAAGAAGTCATTACTTCTCTTGTGAGAGACGAAGTAAAATCGTATAAAAGACTTCCTTTGAATCTATTTCAAATTCAGTCTAAATTCAGAGATGAGAAACGTCCGCGTTTTGGTCTGCTTCGCGGCCGTGAATTTATTATGAAAGACGCTTACTCTTTTCACGCTTCTTTTGAAAGTCTTGATGAAGTGTACGAAAAAATGTACCAGGCATACAGCAATATTTTCTCACGCTGCGGATTAAATTACCGTGCAGTAATTGCAGATTCCGGTGCAATGGGCGGGAAAGATACACATGAATTCATGGTGCTTTCTGAAGTAGGAGAAGATACGATTGCTTACTCAGACACCTCTCAATATGCAGCAAATATTGAAATGGCACCTGTCATTAATCAATATGAAAAAAGCGGCGAAGAAGCTCAAAGTCTAGAAAAGGTAGAAACGCCTGATCAAAAAACGATTGAAGAAGTTGCATCTTTCTTGAATACATCGAAAGAGCAATTAATTAAGTCTCTTCTTTTCAAAGTAGATGAGAAATTCGTATTAGTTTTAGTACGCGGTGATCATGAGGTTAACGACATTAAAATTAAAAACTTATACGGAGCTTCAATTGTAGAGCTTGCCACGGCCGAAGAGACAAAGCAGTCTGTCGGCGTAATGCCGGGCTATGTAGGTCCAGTTGCCGTCAGCTCAGAAGTAGAGATTATTGCAGATATGGCCGTTCAGGCAATTGTCAACGGCGTGTGCGGAGCTAACGAAGAGAACTTTCATTACACAGGCGTGAATATTGAACGTGATGCAAATGTCTCTCAATTTGCAGATTTAAGATTTATTAAAGAAGGAGACTTATCTCCTGATGGACAAGGTTTCATTCAATTTGCAAAAGGTATTGAAGTTGGCCACGTATTTAAACTTGGCACACGCTACAGTGAAGCTATGAATGCTACTTTCCTTGATGAAAACGGAAGAGCTCAGCCGATGATTATGGGCTGCTACGGTATAGGGGTTTCAAGAACACTAGCAGCAATCGTTGAACAATTCAACGATGAAAAAGGTATTGTATGGCCTGCAGCTGTTGCCCCGTTCCAGGTTCACCTAATCAGTGCAAATGCCAAAAATGATGTACAGGCTGAAGTAAGTGATAAATTATATGCAGATCTTAAAGAAGCTGGATTTGAAGTCCTTTATGATGACCGCAATGAACGTGCAGGAGTGAAATTTGCAGATTCAGATCTAATCGGCATTCCAGTAAGAGTCGTTGTCGGGAAACAGGCGGCGGACGGAATAGTTGAGATTAAGGACCGCAAAACAGGTGAAGGAATGGATGTTTCATTGTCTGATTTAACTGGCACCATTTCCAATTTATTATCCAATTAAAAAAGCATGAAGCTCTGTTTTATTCATGTTATGATAGAGTAAGTGAATAAAACATTTAAAGGTACCTCGCAAAGAGCGAGGTACCTTCAATTATGAGGATCGATTATTGTAAGAGGGGACGGTTAGAATGGACGAACTTTCGAAGGCTCAAAAAGAGCGATTTCAGCTTCTGCTTCAGCAAATCGATTTAACAGACGACGCTGTTTTTAATCATTTTAAAAATGGTGCGATCACAAAATTAACGGTCCATAAGCAGTCAAAGAAATGGGAATTTCAATTTTCATTTGACCGGATCCTTCCTTTTGAAGTGTACCGGATTTTTTATGCGAAATTAACAAAAGCATTCTCCCATATAGCTGATGTATCTTTTATAATCGCCGTTAATGATCAAACTTTTGATGAGAAATTAATTGCAGACTATTGGTCGGTTTGTGTGCAGGAAATGCAGGGAATCTCTCCTCCCATGCTCTCATTGCTGAATGAACAAATTCCTGAAGTACAAGGTTTAAAGCTGATTGTAAAAACGAGAAATGAAACCGAAGCGATGGCCATCAAGAAAAAATACACATCGGTTCTTCAGGACAGCTTTGCACAATATGGCTTTCCGCTCATACAGCTCGAAACAACCGTGAATATATCAAAAGAAGAAATACAAAAGTTTCAAGAGCAAAAGAAGCTTGAAGATCAAGAGAAAATGATGCTTGCCATTACAGAAATGGATAAGAAAGATCAAGAACAGGAGGCTCCTCAGGGTCCTCTTATGATCGGCTATGCCATTAAGAATGACGAAGAAATCAAACAGATCAATACAATTGAAGATGAGGAACGCCGCATTACGATTCAAGGATATGTATTCGATGCTGAGACAAGAGAGCTTCGAAGCGGAAGAACATTGAGTACTTTTAAAGTAACAGACTATACAAACTCCATTTTAGTGAAAATGTTCGCACGTGATAAAGAAGACGCCGTTCTGCTGCAAACACTGAAAAAAGGAATGTGGGTGAAGGTTCGCGGAAGCATCCAGAATGATACATTTGTAAGAGACTTAGTCATGATTGCAAATGATATTAATGAAATCAAGCCTGAAATTCGTCAGGATACATCTGATGAAAAAAGAATAGAGCTTCATTTGCATACTCCGATGAGCCAAATGGATGCTGTGTCATCTGTCAGTTCTTTAGTCGGCCAAGCAAGCAAATGGGGACATCCTGCTGTAGCGATCACAGATCACGCTGTTGCCCAGTCCTTTCCTGAAGCGTATTCCGCAGGCAAGAAAAACGGCATCAAAGTTTTATACGGTGTTGAAATTAACCTCGTTGATGACGGAGTCCCGATTGCTTATAACGCGCAGGACCGCTTTTTGCCAGAAGCAACATATGTCGTATTTGACGTAGAGACAACCGGCTTGTCAGCTGTTTACGATACGATTATTGAACTTGCAGCTGTTAAAATCAGAAATGGCGAAATCATCGACCGGTTTGAATCGTTTGCAAATCCACATCATCGTCTATCAGCGACAACAATAGAACTAACCGGCATAACAGATGATATGGTAGCAACAGCTCCAAACGTAGACGAAGTGCTCCGCAGGTTCAAAGAGTGGGCCGGAGACGACATATTAGTTGCACATAATGCAAGCTTTGATATGGGCTTCTTAAACGTTGGCTATAAACAGCTGCTTGGTGCGGGTAAAGCAGCCAACCCTGTCATCGATACTCTTGAACTTGGAAGATTTTTATATCCTGAGCTGAAAAGCCACAGGTTAAATACACTTGCTAAAAAGTTTGATATTGAACTGACTCAGCATCACCGCGCTATTTTTGACGCAGAAGCAACAGGTTACCTCCTTCTCAGAATGCTGAAGGATGCCGCCCAAAAAGGAATTGAGAATCATAACCAGCTTAATGATAATATGGGACAGGGCAATGCCTATCAGAGGGCGCGTCCTTATCATGCCATCCTGCTTGCCCAAAATGAAATTGGCTTAAAAAACCTATTTAAACTTGTGTCACTTTCTCATATTGACTATTTCTATCGTGTTGCACGCGTCCCAAGGTCTCAGCTTATCAAGCATCGAGAAGGCATTCTCGTGGGGTCAGCATGTGACCGCGGGGAAGTGTTTGAAGGGATGATGCAAAAGTCTCCCGAGGAAGTTGAAGATATTGCAGCTTTTTATGATTACCTTGAGGTGCAGCCTCCTGAAGTATACCGTCATTTAATTCAAATGGAGTATATCAAGGACGAAATGGCACTGAAAGAAATCATCACGAACCTTGTGAATCTAGGAGAAAAGCTTGAAAAACCGGTTGTTGCAACTGGAAATGTACACTATCTTCAGCCTGAGGATAAAATTTACCGCAAGATTCTAGTAAACTCTCAGGGCGGTGCGAATCCGCTGAACCGACACGAGCTGCCAAACGTTCACTTCAGACCCACGAATGAAATGCTCGATTGCTTTAGTTTCCTCGGGAAAGAGAAAGCCCGTGAAATTGTTATTGACAATACGCATCGCGTAGCAGAATTAATTGATGAAATTAAGCCAATCAAAGACGACCTTTATACACCTAAAATCGATGGGGCAGACGATGAAATCCGTGAAATGAGCTACAGTATGGCGAGAAGCATTTATGGCGATCATCTTCCGGAAATTGTCGAAGCAAGACTTGAAAAGGAATTGAAAAGCATTATCGGCCACGGCTTTGCCGTTATCTATCTGATTTCGCACAAGCTTGTTAAAAAATCTCTGGACGATGGATATCTTGTAGGTTCCAGGGGTTCTGTCGGTTCATCCTTGGTTGCGACGATGACCGAGATAACAGAGGTTAATCCGCTGCCGCCGCATTATGTTTGTCCTGACTGCAAGCATTCTGAATTCTTTAATGATGGATCAGTAGGTTCCGGGTTTGACTTGGCGAACAAAGACTGTCCGGAATGTGGAGCCAAATATCATAAAGATGGACATGATATCCCGTTTGAAACGTTCCTTGGATTTAAAGGAGACAAAGTTCCTGATATCGATTTGAACTTCTCTGGAGAATATCAGCCGAGAGCCCATAATTACACTAAGGACCTTTTTGGTGAAGATAACGTGTTCCGTGCCGGAACAATCGGTACAGTCGCTGAGAAAACAGCTTACGGATATGTGAAAGGCTACGCAGGCGACAATAACTTAATGCTCAGAAATGCAGAAGTTGACCGTCTTGTTCAAGGCTGTACAGGCGTAAAAAGAAATACCGGACAGCATCCGGGCGGAATCATCGTTGTACCCGATTATATGGATATTTATGATTTTTCGCCGATTCAATTTCCAGCCGATGCTACAGGCTCTGAATGGAAAACAACTCACTTTGACTTCCACTCTATTCATGATAATTTGCTGAAGCTTGATATTCTTGGCCACGACGATCCAACCGTAATCAGGATGCTTCAGGATTTAAGCGGAATTGATCCGAAAACGATCCCGACTGATGATAAGGAAGTTATGAAGATATTCAGCGGAACAGAATCACTTGGCGTAACAGAAGAACAGATTATGTGTAAAACCGGAACACTTGGAATTCCCGAGTTCGGTACCCGCTTTGTCCGTCAAATGCTTGAAGACACAAAGCCGACTACTTTCTCTGAGCTTGTGCAAATCTCGGGACTTTCCCACGGTACGGATGTATGGCTTGGGAATGCCCAGGAATTGATTCATGATAATACTTGTACGCTGAGCGAAGTGATCGGCTGCCGTGATGATATTATGGTTTATTTAATTTATCAGGGACTTGAACCTTCATTTGCTTTTAAAATTATGGAGTCTGTTCGTAAGGGTAAGGGGCTTACACCTGAGATGGTGGAAGAAATGAAAAAGAACGAGGTTCCTGACTGGTACATCAGTTCATGCCTTAAGATAAAGTACATGTTCCCGAAAGCACATGCTGCAGCATATGTTTTGATGGCTGTCCGCATTGCCTATTTTAAAGTGCATCATGCCCTGCTTTATTATTCTGCTTACTTTACTGTTCGTGCCGATGATTTTGACATCGAAACAATGGTAAAAGGTTCTGAACCAATCAAAGCAAAGATAGTAGAGATTAATCAAAAAGGACTTGAGGCATCTCCGAAAGAAAAGAGCTTGCTGACAGTGCTTGAACTTGCCCTTGAAATGTGCGAGCGCGGATATTCTTTTCAAAAAGTAGATTTATACAGATCCAGCGCAACAGACTTCCTGATTGACGGGAAATCTTTAATTCCGCCATTCAATTCTATTCCAGGGCTTGGAACAAATGCTGCCATCAATATTGTAAAAGCAAGACAGGACGGAGAATTTCTGTCGAAAGAAGACCTTCAGCAGCGCGGGAAGGTTTCTAAAACAATTATTGAATATCTCGATAAGCAAGGCTGTCTAGAGTCGCTCCCTGATCAAAATCAGCTGTCGCTGTTTTGATTTTTTTGACGGAACTGTGAATTGGGAAATATTCACTGGATTTTTCCCGGAGAAAAATCTTGCATTATCGTCTGAAATACCTTACGCAGTTTGATTTTAATTTGCAAAAAATGGCCGGTTATGTTATATTTTTTATGGAAATGCTAACGATAGTTAGAGGCAGAGAGTGGGGCAACCCACTCTTTCGTATTGAGTAGAGATATTATTGTCTCTTCATTCGGATCGCGTGTTGTGTACATACATTCCCTGCTCAATATGAAGCAGGGTTTTTCAGCAACTAATAGTGTCACATTTGCTTCTATTTCACAAGGAGGAACGGGATGAGCAAAAAAGTTACTGAAATCGTAGCAGAATTAGCTTTGCCGATTTTAGATGAATTAACATTGGAACTAGTGGATATTGAATTCGTAAAAGAAGGAAAAGAATGGTTTTTGCGCGTATTCATAGATTCAAGTGATGGAATCGACATTGAGCATTGCGCGATTGTAAGCGAAAAACTGAGTGAAAAATTAGATGAAACAGATCCAATCGAACAAAATTATTTTCTTGAAGTTTCATCGCCTGGTGCGGAGCGTCCGCTTAAGAAGGATTCTGACTTCACAAAATCAATCGGCAAAAATGTTTATATTAAAACATATGAGCCTTTTGAAGGATCGAAAGTATTTGAAGGAGAGCTTACTGCTTTTGATGGTGAGCATGTAATTGTGACGATTTTAATTAAAACACGCAAAAAACAAATTCAAATACCTTACGAAAAAATCGCCAGTGCCCGGCTCGCTGTCACGTTCAATTAAATAAACCGATAGATGGATAAGGGGGAGACCGTAAAGATGAGTAATGAACTTTTAGATGCCTTAACAATTCTTGAAAAAGAAAAAGGCATCAGTAAAGAAGTGATCATTGAAGCAATTGAAGCTGCATTGATCTCCGCTTATAAGCGTAATTTTAACCAGGCTCAGAATGTGCGCGTTGATTTAAACCGCGAAACAGGAACAATGAGAGTCTTTGCAAGAAAAGATGTTGTTGATGAAGTATATGATCCAAGGCTTGAAGTTTCAGTAACAGAAGCTCAAAGCGTGAATCCAAGCTATCAGGTAAATGATGTTCTTGAGATGGAAGTAACGCCAAAAGACTTCGGCCGAATTGCAGCGCAGACTGCCAAACAAGTCGTAACCCAGCGTGTGCGCGAGGCAGAACGCGGTGTGATTTACTCTGAATTTGTAGATCGCGAAGAAGATATCATGACTGGAATTGTCCAAAGAATTGACTCTAAATTTATTTATGTCAGTCTTGGGAAAATTGAGGCTCTGCTTCCTGTAAGCGAACAAATGCCAAACGAAAAATACAAGCCGCATGACCGCATTAAAGTATTTATTACAAAGGTCGAAAAAACAACAAAAGGACCTCAAATTTTCGTTTCCCGCACTCATCCTGGTTTATTAAAACGATTATTTGAAATTGAGGTTCCTGAGATTTATGACGGCACGGTAGAAATTAAATCGGTTGCGCGCGAAGCTGGCGACCGTTCAAAAATTTCTGTGCACTCGGACAATCCTGAAGTCGATCCTGTGGGTTCATGTGTTGGTCCAAAAGGCCAGCGTGTGCAGGCTATCGTAAATGAGTTAAAAGGCGAAAAGATTGATATCGTAAAATGGTCAAACGATCCTGTTGATTTTGTTGCCAATGCTCTAAGTCCTTCAAAAGTTCTTGATGTGAATGTGAACGAGGATGACAAAGCAACAACAGTGGTTGTGCCTGATTATCAATTATCGCTTGCTATTGGCAAAAGAGGCCAAAATGCAAGGTTAGCGGCAAAATTGACAAACTGGAAGATTGATATTAAAAGTGAGACAGACGCTCTTCAAATGGGCATTTACCCTCGTGCAGGAGCAAATGTCCCGCTTGATGAAAGCGATGACGATGAACCGCTTTTTTCTTTCAATCAAGATGAATTAGACAAGTAAGAGGTGAGGCAATGTGAACAATCAAAGAAAAGTTCCGCTGCGCAAATGTGTTGCGACTGGAGAAATGAAACCGAAAAAAGAACTTGTTCGTATTGTCCGTTCAAAAGAAGGAGAAGTTTCCGTTGATCCAACCGGCAAGAAAAACGGACGCGGAGCTTACCTCTCACTTGATAAAGACTGTATTTTACAAGCTAAGAAGAAGAATGTACTGGCTAATCACCTGCAAGTAAAGATTGAAGATGCCATCTACGAAGAATTGCTTCAGCTAGCTGAGAAGGAGAAACATTAATGGTATGGTAAAACATCAATGGATGTCCTTATTGGGCTTAGCAAATCGAGCAAGAAAGATTGTTTCAGGAGAAGAACTTGTCATCAAAGAAGTTAGACAATCCCGTGCAAAACTTGTTCTGCTCTCAAAAGATGCATCAGAAAATACTGCTAAAAAGGTTCATGATAAATGCAGTTTTTACAACATTCCTGTTGTCTCGGTCCCGGATCGTTACCTGTTAGGTCAAGCGATTGGAAAGGATGCTCGAGTCGTTGTGGCATTAGTTGATGCAGGCTTTGCTGCAAAAATGAAAACCTTGCTCGATTAAATTTCTTGGGGGTGACCATATGACGAAAATGAGAGTTTACGAATATGCAAAAAAACAAAACTTATCCAGCAAGGATGTTATAACAGCCTTGCAGAGTATGAATGTTGAAGTCAGCAACCATATGTCAACAATTGATGATCATGTAATCGTCAAACTGGACGGAAAATACAAGGCAGATAAGAATGAAACAACAAAATCCATTTCTGTCAAACAAAGGGAAGATCACAAAACGCCTATGCAAAAACAAGAGAATACTAACAACACAAAACCGGCTAATCCAACTAAACCAGCAGCAAAAAGCGGCAGCAAGCCGTTTAATCAGCAGGGAAAATCAAACAATAACCGCAATAACAATAACAAGAAAAATTTCGGGAATAAGAAAAACAACAGCAGCAATCAGCGCAGACCGCAAGGCGGAGCTCCTGTACAGCCTAAAAAAGAATTGCCAAGCAAAATTACATTTACAGGCAGCCTTACAGTAGGTGAATTAGCAGGCAAGCTTCATAAAGAGCCTTCTGAAATCATTAAAAAGTTATTCATGCTTGGCGTAATGGCAACAATCAATCAGGATCTTGATAAAGATTCAATCGAATTGATTGCCGGCGAGTATGGTGTGGAAGTTGAAGAAGTGATTGTTTTTGATGTAACTGAATTTGAAGGCTATGCAACAGAGGATCAAGAAGATCAGCTTCAAATCCGTCCGCCGGTTGTTACGATTATGGGTCACGTTGACCATGGTAAAACAACTCTGCTCGACTCAATTCGAAATACAAAAGTTACAGCAGGCGAAGCTGGCGGTATCACTCAGCATATCGGCGCGTATCAGGTTGTTGTAAACAACAAAAAAATTACATTCCTTGATACTCCGGGACATGCTGCATTTACAACGATGCGTGCCCGCGGTGCTCAAGTAACAGATATTACAATCCTAGTTGTTGCTGCAGATGATGGCGTTATGCCTCAAACAGTGGAAGCTATCAGCCATGCAAAAGCGGCTGAAGTTCCAATCATTGTCGCTGTAAACAAAATGGATAAAGAATCAGCAAACCCTGACCGCGTGATGCAGGAGCTGACTGAATACGGTTTAGTATCAGAAGCATGGGGCGGGGACACGATTTTTGTTCCGCTTTCAGCCTTATCAGGTGATGGAATTGAAGAATTGCTTGAAATGATCCTGCTTGTAAGTGAAGTAGAAGAATGGAAAGCAAATCCTAATCGGGCAGCGACAGGAACTGTTATTGAAGCACAGCTTGATAAAGGCCGCGGTTCAGTAGCGACACTTCTTGTACAAAATGGAACACTGCGTGTTGGCGACTCAATTGTAGTAGGTAATACATTCGGCCGCGTCCGTGCAATGGTTAATGATCTTGGCCGCCGCGTGAAGGAAGTAGGTCCATCTACCCCTGTAGAAATTACAGGCCTCAGTGATGTGCCGCAGGCAGGCGATCAGTTCATGGTGTTCACTGATGAGAAAAAAGCCCGTCAAGTTGGAGAAGCGCGTGCAAGCAAACAGCTTGATGAACAGCGTAAAGAAGGCGCGAAACTAAGCCTTGATGACCTGTTTGAACAAATTAAACAGGGCGATATCAAAGATATCAACCTTATCGTAAAAGCGGATGTTCAAGGATCTGCTGAAGCTTTAGCTGCATCTCTTCAAAAAATTGATGTAGAAGGCGTTAAAGTAAAAATCATCCTGACAGGCGTTGGAGCAATTACTGAATCTGACATTATTTTAGCATCTGCTTCAAATGCGATTGTTATCGGATTTAACGTTCGCCCTGATGGGAATGCTAAAAGAACGGCTGATGCAGAAAAAGTAGACATTCGTCTGCACCGCATCATCTATAAAGTAATTGAAGAGATTGAGGCAGCGATGAAGGGAATGCTTGACCCTGAATTTGAAGAAAAAGTCATTGGTCAAGTTGAAGTTCGTCAAACAATTAAAGTATCTAAGATCGGTACAATTGCCGGTTCATATGTGACTGACGGCAAAATCACCCGCGACAGCAGCATCCGCGTTATTCGTGACGGAGTAGTCGTATTTGAAGGTGAAGTAGACGTTCTGAAACGATTTAAAGATGATGTAAAAGAAGTTGCGCAAAACTATGAGTGCGGTATTACAATTAAAAACTTCAATGATATTAAAGAAGGAGATATCATCGAAGCATACGTCATGCAGGAAATTGAGCGCAAGTGATTGGATATGCAGAGTGTGAGTGCATCATTTATGATGCACAATCATTGAAGGACAAACGGGCTGTTTTACAGCGCATTTTGATGAGACTGAAGCAGAGGCACAATGTCTCTGTTTCAGAAATTGATTTTCAGGATACCTGGCAGAGAACCAAGATTGGCATCGTCGCCATCACATCAAATAAAGTTCAAACGGAAAAGGAATTGAACAAAGCGCTTGCTATGATTGATTCTTTTCCTGAAATTGAACGCGCTGTAACCTCGTTTGATTGGCTTTAACAGTGAGGTGATAGCATGAGTTTACGAGCGAACAGAGTCGGCGAACAAATGAAAAAGGAATTAGGCGAGATCATCAGCAGGAAAATTAAAGATCCCCGCATCGGATTTGTTACGGTGACAGATGTAAGAGTTTCCGGAGATCTGCAAATTGCAAAAGTCTACATTTCAGTTCTTGGAGATGAAGAAAAGAGAGAAAACACTTTAAAAGGCCTTGCAAAAGCAAAAGGCTTTATCCGTTCTGAAATCGGACAGCGCATAAGGCTGAGAAAAACGCCTGAAATCCTTTTTGAATTTGATGAATCCGTTGATTATGGGAACCGGATCGAAACACTGATCCACGAAATTAATCAAGAAAACAAGCAGGAAGATTAAAAGGAGAGGATAGACATCAGTCTATCCTTTTCGTTTATGTATTCTTAAATGAGCAGAAGGGCGGAAAGTGAGCAATGGAAGGTGTTTTGTTAATAAATAAGCCTGCTGGAATGACCTCTCATGATTGCGTGGCCAAAATGAGAAGGATTGCCAAAACGAAAAAAATCGGACATACAGGGACGCTTGATCCGGATGTTACAGGGGTTCTGCCTGTGTGTATTGGTCGTGCAACAAAGATAGTTGAATACTTAACTGCAGCATCAAAGACATATGAAGCAGAAGTTACTTTAGGCTTCTCAACGACCACAGAGGATGCGTCTGGCGAAGTTGTTGAAAAGAAAATAGTGGACACTGTCATTACTATGAAAGATGCCGAAGAAGCGCTGCACGCTTTGACAGGTGAGATTGATCAGGTTCCTCCGATGTATTCGGCAGTGAAAATAGGCGGAAAAAAATTGTACGAATACGCCAGAGCAGGACAGACGATTGAGAGGCCAAAAAGAAAAATCAGAATTCATGAGATGACAATCTTATCAGACATAGAAGCTAAAGAAGACACGGTTTCTTTTCGTTTTAAAGTTCGATGTTCCAAAGGTACATATGTAAGAACACTTGCTGTGATGATCGGCGAACAATTGGGCTATCCTGCCCATATGTCACATTTGATCAGAACAGCATCAGGTCCGTTTTTAATTGATCAATGCCACACCTTTGAAGAAATTGAAAAAAAGGCAGATGAGAGCAGCCTGCAGGATATTCTTATTCCAATCAGCACAGCATTAAATCATTTGCCCAAAATGTCCATAAATGATACATTAGCAAAGAAAGTGAAAAATGGTGCTGTGCTTGAGGTTCCGGCTGGTTTTGAACATGTTGCGGCTGAAGATTCGATTGCCGTATATGATGAACAGGGAACTTGCCTCGCGATTTATAAGCAGCATCCTGAAAAACCTCACTTCCTTAAACCTTCCAAAGTCCTTGTCATCTGACCTGGCGGGAAGAAAGCTGATACAGAAAAGGTGAAACACGAGTGAAAACGATCAAACTAACGCATCCGCACTCTTTAAATGACATAGAAATGCCCCAGCTGGCAATGGCTCTTGGCTATTTTGACGGCGTTCATCGCGGGCATCAGGAAGTTATCTTGACAGCTAAAAAAACAGCAGAAGAAAAAGGATTAAAAAGTGCAGTTATGACGTTTGATCCTCATCCTTCGGTCGTTTTAAGAAAAAATATTCAGCATGTCGAGGCCATTACAACTCTGCAGGATAAAATTGATTTAATTGAAAAGCTTGAAATTGATTATCTTTTTATCGTGCAATTTTCCGAGGACTTTGCAGCACTGCTGCCCCAGGAATTCGTTGACCAATACATTATCAGGCTGAATGTAAAGCACGTAATAGCAGGCTTTGATTATTCTTATGGAAGGCTTGGCAAAGGAACGATGGAATCCTTGCCGTTTCATTCAAGAAGCGCTTTTGAACAAACGACAATCAGCAAGCAGACAGATCATGACCGCAAAATCAGTTCAACTCTGATCAGAGAGGTGCTGAGAAGCGGGGATGTCGAGTATGCTTCACGCCTTCTAAACAGGCCGCACAGAGTAAACGGCACAGTTATACACGGAGATAAGCGAGGCCGGACGATTGGCTTTCCAACGGCAAATATAGAGCTTGACGGGGCATACATAATCCCTCCGACAGGGGTGTACGCGGTCAGATTTCAAATAGACGATGAGGTTTATAACGGGGTATGCAATATTGGCTACAAACCAACCTTTTATGATGAAAAAAAAGTAAAACCAAGCATTGAAGTCCATATTTTTGAGTTTAATAAATCTATATATGGAAAGAATGTTTCTATATTCTGGTATAAACGGATAAGAAGCGAGCAAAAATTCAGTTCGATCGACGAACTGATCGAGCAAATTGGAAAAGATAAAGCTTCCGCTGAGCAATTTTTTCAAGATCTGCAAGATTAACACTTGCCTTCTGCCCGGAAAAATAGTATTCTAATAAATGTAACTTTTATAACCATTGCTTGGCAGAACGATTCACCAACGTTTGCTCGGTAATTGGGGTTTTTAAATGAAGGAGGTGAATAGGATGGCAATCACTCAAGAACGTAAGAATGAAATTATCACTGAGTACAGAACGCATGATACGGACACTGGTTCTCCAGAAGTTCAAATCGCTATCCTAACTGAGGATATTAACAATCTTAATGGACATTTACGTGTTCATAAGAAAGACCACCATTCACGTCGCGGTCTTTTGAAAATGGTAGGTAAACGCCGTAATCTTTTGACGTACCTGCGCAATAAAGACGTAACTCGTTATCGTGACCTAATCAACAAGCTTGGTTTACGCCGATAATCTTTGAAAAGCGGGAGAATTCCCGCTTTTTTAGTGTATTAAAATAAGAATAGCAAAAACGCCCAGGACAGATCCGTTCTGACTGAGGACCTACGTGCTGCAGCTGAACACGAAAGCGGAAATTTATCTATTCTTATCGATTAATAATAAGATATTCACGCGATCTATTTACATACCGGAATAACATTGATATGTTGAAATTAAATGGTTCATAATAATACATAAATGTATGTTGTGACTTATATGACGAGAGGAGTTCATTCTTATATGGGACAAGAAAAACAAGTGTTCTCCATTGATTGGGCTGGAAGAGAATTGACCGTTGAAGTTGGCCAGCTGGCAAAACAGGCTAACGGCGCGGCACTGATCCGCTATGGAGACACAGCTGTATTAAGTACAGCAACAGCATCAAAAGAACCGAAAACAGTTGATTTTTTCCCGTTAACTGTCAATTATGAAGAGCGCCTTTATGCAGTTGGTAAAATTCCTGGTGGATTTATAAAACGCGAAGGCCGTCCAAGTGAAAAAGCAATCCTTGCAAGCCGTCTGATTGACCGTCCATTGCGACCATTGTTTGCTGACGGTTTCCGAAATGAAGTCCAGGTTGTCAGCATTGTAATGAGTGTCGATCAGGACTGTTCATCTGAAATGGCAGCAATGTTCGGGTCATCCCTTGCTTTAACTGTATCTGACATTCCGTTTGAAGGTCCGATTGCAGGTGTAGTTGTCGGCCGTGCAGATGATCAATTTATCATCAATCCTACAGTTGAACAAATGGATAAAAGTGATATCAATCTAATTGTAGCAGGAACAAAAGATGCTATTAACATGGTAGAAGCAGGAGCTAATGAAGTACCTGAAGAAACAATGCTTGAGGCGATCATGTTCGGTCATAATGAAATCAAACGTCTGATTGCATTCCAAGAAGAGATTGCAGCTCAAGTCGGGAAAGCAAAAACAGAAGTGAAACTATATGTTCTTGATGCGGATCTTGAGACAAGCATTCGTGAAATGGCAGAAAAAGACTTGCTGTCAGCAATTCAAGTGCAGGAAAAACATGCACGCGAAGAAGCAATAAATGAAGTAAAGAAAACAGTAGTAGCCCATTTTGAAGAGCAGGAAGCAGAAGCTGACACTCTTAAACAAGTGAAAGAAATCCTTTCTAAATTAGTCAAACAAGAAGTCCGCCGCCTGATCACTGAAGATAAGGTCCGCCCGGATGGCCGAAAAATTGATGAGATCCGCCCTCTTTCTTCAGAAGTCGGCTTGTTATCCCGCACACATGGTTCAGGTCTGTTCACACGCGGGCAAACTCAGGCTCTCAGCATTTGTACGCTTGGAGCACTTGGAGATGTCCAGATTCTTGATGGTCTTGGCATTGAAGAAACAAAACGCTTTATGCATCATTACAATTTCCCGCTGTTCAGCGTAGGGGAAACTGGATTTATGCGCGGACCTGGACGCCGTGAAATCGGTCATGGAGCGCTCGGCGAAAGAGCTCTTGAGCCTGTTATTCCTTCAGAAAAGGATTTCCCGTACACAGTCCGTCTTGTATCAGAAGTTCTTGAATCAAACGGTTCAACATCACAAGCAAGTATTTGCGCAAGCACACTTGCCATGATGGATGCCGGTGTTCCGCTTAAAGCTCCTGTAGCAGGAATTGCAATGGGCCTTGTGAAGTCAGGAGAGCATTACTCTGTGCTGACTGATATTCAGGGAATGGAAGACCACCTTGGAGATATGGACTTTAAAGTTGCAGGTACAGCTAAAGGCGTAACTGCCCTTCAAATGGATATTAAAATTGAGGGATTATCCCGTGAAATTTTAGAAGAAGCTCTTTTGCAGGCTAAAAAAGGACGCATGGAAATCCTTGATTCAATGCTTGCAACAATTAAAGAGCCGCGTACAGAGCTTTCTCAGTATGCTCCTAAAATCTTAATGATGGCGATTAACCCTGATAAAATCCGAGATGTAATTGGTCCAAGCGGTAAACAAATCAATAAAATCATCGAAGAAACTGGCGTTAAGATTGACATTGAACAAGACGGAACGGTCTTTATTTCTTCAACGAATGAGGAAATGAATCAAAAAGCGAAACAAATTATTGAAGACATTGTCCGCGAAGTTGTTGTTGGACAAATGTATTTAGGAAAAGTGAAGCGCGTTGAAAAGTTCGGTGCTTTCGTTGAAATATTCAATGGCAAAGACGGTTTAGTACACATTTCTGAACTCGCAGAAGAGCGCGTTGGAAAAGTTGAGGATGTTGTTAAAATCGGTGATGAGTTGCTTGTGAAGGTAACTGAAATTGATAAACAAGGTCGTGTCAATCTTTCTAGAAAAGCAGTTCTTCGTGACGAGAAAGAAAAAGAAAAGCAAAATTCTTAAAGTGTAGAAGCCAGGGAAGCTAGTCTGGCTTCTTTTTGCTTTTTCTCCTTTTTTTGCATCTATTGCACATGTTCTACCTTGTCCCCTTCGTACATATTTTCTAGTAAAAAGGGGGAAGACAAACATGAAGAGGTTCCATTATTTAAGCGTCGCGCTCATATTGATCATAACTGCTGCTCTCATTCAGAATCCATATACAACAGCCTATGTGTCTACAATGAAATTTGAAGATGTTTCAGCTGTAAAGCAGCCCGATGAACTCTACCAGACAATCGCTGCAAAGGTGAAGGATTATGAAAAGCCGGCACAGGATGCTCAAATACATACGGTCTGGAAAGCGACTCCTGGCTACAATGGCCTAACCATTGATATTGATGAGTCGTATGAGAAGATGAAGAAAATAGGAAAATTTGATGAAAAGCAGATTGTCTTTAAGCAGGTAAAGCCAAAAGTGCACTTATCTGATCTGCCTCCAGCCCCAATTTACAGAGGGCATCCTGATAAAACGATGGTTTCCTTTCTCATTAATGTTGCCTGGGGCAATGAATATCTTCCATCAATGCTTGAAGTGCTTGATAAGCATGGAGTAAAAGCCACCTTTTTCTTAGAAGGAAGATGGGCAAAAGAAAATCCTGCACTCGTTAAAACAATAAAAGAGGCAGGTCATGAAATTGGGAATCATTCCTATTCCCATCCTGATATGGCAAGGATCACAACAGATCAAATCCGTAAACAGATTGGTTCAACAAATGAGGTCATCAAAGAGATTACAGGTGCCGCTCCAGTGTGGTTCGCACCTCCAAGCGGAAGCTTCAGGCAGGATGTGATTACCGTAGCAGATGAATTTAAGATGGAGACAGTGCTTTGGTCCGTTGATACAATTGACTGGCAAAAGCCTGAGCCCGGCGTTTTAGTTGAACGTGTTCTTAAAAAGGTTCATAATGGTGCTATGATTCTCATGCATCCCACTGATTCCTCGTCGAGAAGTTTAGAAACATTGATTCAGTCAATTAAACAGAAGGGATATTCTTTCGGTTCTGTATCAATGCTCTTGGATGAAGAACGGCTGCCGGCATCAAACTGACAAGTTTCACATATTCATCAGATCCATGGAGCTTACAGATAGGAGGAAAAAGATTGATTAAAAAGTATACATGCCAAAATGGTGTAAGAATAGTGCTCGAAAATATCCCTCATGTTAGATCGGTTGCGATTGGGGTATGGATTGGAACAGGCTCAAGAAATGAAAATGAAAAAAACAATGGGATTTCTCACTTTTTAGAGCATATGTTTTTCAAGGGAACAAAAACAAGATCAGCACGTGAAATAGCTGAATCATTTGACAGCATCGGAGGGCAAGTAAACGCTTTTACTTCCAAAGAATATACATGCTATTATGCGAAGGTGCTTGATGAACATTCAGATTATGCGCTCGAAGTCCTTGCAGATATGTTCTTCAACTCAACGTTTGATGATATTGAACTGAAAAAAGAAAAAAATGTTGTATATGAAGAAATTAAAATGTATGAAGATACTCCTGACGATATCGTACATGATTTGCTCAGCAAAGCTACATACGGTAATCATCCTCTTGGTTATCCGATCTTAGGAACGGAAGAAACGCTTGCCAAATTTGAAAGCGACACATTAAGAGAGTATATGGATCAATATTATACTCCGGAGAATGTTGTGATTTCTGTAGCAGGCAATATTTCTGAGAGCTTTATTTCAGAAGTTGAAAAACAATTCGGTTCGTTTGAAACGTCTCAAAAGGGAACTGAAGTCGGTGTACCGGCATTCATGAATCAGAAACTTGCGCGCAAAAAGGATACTGAGCAGGCTCACCTTTGCATCGGTTTTGACGGACTTCAAGTCGGACATGAAAAAATCTATGATTTAATCGTATTAAACAACGTTCTTGGCGGCAGCATGAGCTCAAGACTGTTCCAGGATGTCCGTGAGCAAAAAGGACTTGCCTATTCAGTCTTTTCCTATCACTCCTCATATCAGGATAATGGCATGCTGACGATTTACGGAGGCACAGGGCGTGCACAGCTTGATGTTCTTTTTGAAACGATCCAGGAAACGCTTGCTACATTAAAAAAAGAAGGCATAACTGCCAAAGAGCTCACAAACAGCATAGAACAAATGAAAGGCAATTTGATGCTAAGCTTAGAAAGCACAAACAGCCGCATGAGCCGAAACGGTAAGAATGAACTCCTTCTTGGGCGCCATCGCAGCCTGGATGAAATGATCGAAATGATAAATGAAGTAACTGAAGATAATGTCAATGCTCTTGCAAAACAATTATTTACAGATGATTACTCCATTGCTCTGATCAGCCCGGACGGAAAGCTTCCTTCTGCCTTAAAACAATAATCAGTCAAGACCTGCAGGCATCTTCCTGCAGGTCTTTTTTGTGTCCAAATGGATATATATGATAAAAAGGATGGTGATTTCATGAGGCTGAGCGAGCTTAGCGGGAAAGAAATTGTGGATGTGAAAAGAGCAGAGAGATTAGGAATTTTAGGACAGACGGACCTGGAAATTAATGAGCAGACCGGACAAATAACTGCACTTGTCATTCCATCAGTAAAATGGTTCGGATTCAGAAAGCAGGGAAATGAAATCAGAGTACCCTGGCTTCACATAAAAAAGATCGGCACCGATATGATTATTCTAGACATAGAAGATGATCAAATAAAACTTTTAGAGTAAAAGCGATTGGACGCCAATCGCTTTTTTTGATGGGATCAGCTTCAAAGTGCCTGCCTGAAAAATGATTTATTTTTCCTGGGCTTAAGTTATTCGCCGCTGATTTCAATTCAATTTCAGGTCTCACAATAATATGCGTTAAAGTCTATCACCCCGCTTGCTGATTTTACATAAGATGTTTAAGTAAGTTCACTCAGGATTCAATAAATATGAATATATACATCGCGAAAAAGTAGGTGAAAGGGTCGTATGTTAACAGGGCTTAATATAGCAGTCATTGGAGGAGATGCTCGGCAGCTGGAGGTCATCCGGAAATTGACGGAACTAGATGCAAAGCTTTTTTTAGTAGGCTTTGACCAGCTTGATCATGGATTTACCGGAGCCGCGAAATTGAAGCTTGCTGAAGTGCATTTTGAAGAAATAGATGTCATTATTTTGCCTGTTCCCGGAACGAATTTAGAGGGGCACGTCGATACAATTTTCTCCAATGAAGAAGTAGTGTTAACGGAGGAAATCATCAAAAGAACACCTCCTCATTGCATCATTTATTCTGGAATCAGCAATTCATACTTAGACGGAATAATTGATGGATCGAACCGGGAACTTGTTCAGCTTTTTGAAAGAGATGATGTAGCGATCTACAATTCCATTCCGACCGTAGAAGGAACAATTATGATGGCTATTCAGCACACTGATTTTACGATTCACGGTTCTAGAATTGCTGTACTTGGACTTGGACGTGTAGGAATGAGCGTAGCCCGTACATTCTCGGCACTTGGAGCAAAAGTGAAGGTTGGAGCAAGAAAGTCTTCGCATATTGCAAGAATTATTGAAATGGGGCTTGAGTCCTTTCAGCTTGAGGATCTTGAAAATGAAGTTTCTCAAATAGATATCTGCATTAATACGATTCCTTATCACATCGTGACGGCAAAAGTGATTTCTAAAATGCCTGCCCACACACTGATTATTGACCTTGCATCAAAGCCGGGAGGAACGGATTTTAAATATGCTGAAAAAAGGGGCATAAAAGCATTGCTCGCACCGGGTCTTCCGGGAATAGTTGCCCCGAAAACGGCCGGTCAGATTGTGGCGAATGTATTGGCTGCGCTGCTTACAGAGGAATTCTCCAAAAGGAAGGGGTCATCATCATGAAGGTTAATGGCAAAAGAATCGGATTTGGATTGACAGGGTCTCACTGCACATATGATGCAGTTTATCCGCAGATTAAACGATTGATTGACGAAGGAGCAGATGTGATGCCTGTCGTCACAAATACGGTAAAAGTTACAAACACAAGATTTGGCGAAGGGGAAGAGTGGATAAAAAAGATTGAAGAGCTGACAGGTCATAAAGTCATTGATTCAATTGTAGGAGCCGAACCGCTTGGACCGAAAATTCCGCTTGACTGCATGGTTGTTGCTCCGATGACAGGAAATTCAATGAGCAAACTTGCAAATGCTATGACAGAATCACCGGTGCTGATGGCTGCGAAGGCTACTTTAAGAAACCATAAGCCGGTTGTACTTGGCATTTCTACGAATGACGGGCTTGGTTTAAATGGTGCGAATCTAATGAAGCTGATGGCTGCAAAAAATATATATTTTATTCCATTTGGCCAGGATGCTCCATTTAAAAAGCCAAATTCTTTAGTTGCTAAAATGGACTTATTATTGGAAACAGTGGAAGCAGCATTAGAGCATTCGCAGTTTCAGCCGGTAATCATTGAAAAATTTCGTGATGACGAATAGCCTGCTAATTGGTAGAATAGAAGGCAAGAAAAATCATGGTTGAATAATGAATACACCTAGTCTATGATAAACTAATACGCAATATGATATGAAGTTAATCCGATAGTATACGGATAATCGCGGAAGGAGTTTTGATGTATGAATACAAATGGTTATCATGTTGCTGTTCTTGGCGCAACAGGCGCGGTCGGACAGCAAATGCTGCAGACGTTGGAAGAGCGTGACTTTCCTATTTCTAAATTGACTTTATTGTCTTCTGCAAGATCAGCCGGCAAAAAAGTGATGTTTAAAGGAGAGGAATATGAAGTTCAGGCTGCAAGCCCTGACAGCTTTAAAGGCGTACAGATTGCACTTTTCAGCGCAGGCGGCAGTGTTTCTAAAGAATTTGCTCCTGAAGCTGTCAAGCACGGGGCAATTGTTGTTGATAATACTAGTGCCTTCCGCATGGATGAGCATGTTCCGCTTGTTGTTCCGGAGGTAAACGAGAAAGATTTAAACGAACATAACGGCATTATTGCCAATCCAAACTGCTCTACCATACAAATGGTTGTCGCCCTTGAACCTTTGCGTCAGGCTCATGGCTTAAACAAAGTAATCGTATCGACATACCAGGCTGTATCAGGTTCAGGCGCCGCTGCAATTGAAGAACTGAAAACTCAGTCGGAAGCAATCTTGAAAGGCGAAGAGTTTACTCCTGAAATTCTGCCTGTAAAAGGGGACAAAAAGCATTTTCAGATCGCTTTTAATGCGATTCCTCAAATTGACAAGTTTGAAGAAAATGGTTTTACTTTCGAAGAAATGAAAATGATGAATGAAACGAAAAAAATCATGCACATGTCAAATCTTGAAATAGCAGCTACGTGCGTGCGAATCCCGGTAGAGACTGGTCATTCTGAATCTGTTTACATTGAACTTGATTCAGATTCTGTCAGCGTGAAAGATATTCATGAATTATTAAAAGATGCACCAGGAGTTACTCTTCAGGATGATCCGCATACACAAACATATCCAATGCCTGCCGACTGTGTAGGAAAAAATGATGTGTTTGTAGGACGTATCCGCAAAGATCCTGATCGTGCAAACGGCTTCCATTTATGGATCGTGTCTGATAATCTTTTAAAAGGCGCTGCATGGAATTCCGTTCAAATTGCAGAAAGCCTAGTAAAATTGAAATTAGTATAAGCAGGATCGAAGAGAGCGAGGGTACATATTACCTGCTCTCTTCTCTTACGTATAGAGTCGGGGTGTAAGGATGAAAATAATCGTTCAAAAGTTCGGCGGAACATCTGTTAAAGATGATCACGGCCGGAAAATGGCTTTAAAACATATAAGAGATGCATTAAAAGAGCAGTATAAAGTGGTAGTAGTCGTCTCAGCAATGGGCAGAAACGGAGACCCGTACGCGACAGATTCCTTTTTAAATCTTCTATACGGCGGAACAGCTTCGATTTCAAAGCGGGAACAGGATATGCTGTTATCCTGCGGAGAAACCATCTCTTCCGTAGTTTTCACAAGCATGCTGAAGTCAGAAGGAATTTCAGCATCTTCACTGAGCGGAGCGCAGGCAGGATTTTTAACAAATGAAGATTATACAAATGCAAAAATCCTTGATATGAGGTGCGAACGTCTTAGAAGGGAACTTGATCACAATGACGTGGTTGTAGTAGCAGGCTTCCAGGGAGCTACAAAGAGCGGAGATATAACAACCATCGGCAGGGGCGGAAGCGATACCTCCGCAGCAGCGCTGGGAGCGGCACTTGAAGCAGAATTTATTGATATTTTCACAGATGTAGAAGGTGTCATGACCGCAGATCCAAGAATTGTTGAAAATGCAAAGCCTCTTACAACAGTAACGTATACTGAGATTTGCAACTTGGCTTATCAGGGTGCAAAAGTTATTCACCCCAGAGCTGTTGAAATTGCGATGCAGGCAAAAGTTCCAATCAGAATCCGCTCCACCTATTCCGAAGGCCTTGGTACACTTGTTACATCCCATCATTCGGAAAATTTGGGCAGTGATATTAATGACAGACTGATCACCGGAATCGCCAATGTGTCGAATGTCACACAGATCCATGTATCTGCCAAAGAAGGTCAATACGAGGTGCAGACTGAGGTATTTAAATCAATGGCGCGTGCAGGAATCAGCGTGGATTTCTTCAATATTACGCCAAGATCTGTCATTTATACAGTTGCTGAAGAAGTAACGGACGATGCCATAAAAATATTAAGAGGCATGGATTATGAACCATCCGTCAAAAGACATTGTGCAAAAGTTTCTACAGTTGGAGCGGGAATAGCAGGAGTGCCCGGTGTAACTGCAAAAATTGTAACGGCATTGTCTGAACAGGGAATACAAATTCTTCAATCCGCAGATAGTCATACGACAATTTGGGTATTGGTAAAAGAAGAGGATATGATCAATGCAGTAAACGCTCTTCATGATGCGTTCGATCTCTCGAACTAGCTGAAAGACTTGAAGAGGATAAAAAAGGAGTGTCACAATGATTGACTTTGGTAAGATATCTACAGCTATGGTAACCCCATTTGATAAAAATGGAAACATTGATTTTGCTAAAACTTCACAGCTTGTAAATTTTTTAATTAAGAATGGGTCTGACTCATTAGTTGTGGCAGGAACAACTGGGGAATCTCCTACACTCACATCAGAAGAAAAGATTGCATTATTCAAGCATGTTGTCTCTGAAGTGAACGGCAGAGTGCCTGTTATTGCCGGTACGGGAAGCAACAATACAAAAGCATCAATCAACCTTACAAAAAAGGCAGAAGCTGCAGGAGTTGACGCAGTTATGCTTGTAGCACCTTACTACAATAAGCCGAATCAAGAAGGGCTATACCTGCATTTTAAAACCATTGCAGAGGCAACTGAGCTTCCTGTAATGATTTACAATGTCCCGGGACGCACAGCAGTAAGTATTTCTCCTGATACCATTGTCCGCCTTGCAGAGCTTCCAAATGTGGTCGCTGTGAAAGAAGCGAGCGGTGATTTGGATGCAATGTCTGAAATTATCTCAAAAACTCCAGAGGACTTTGCATTATATTCTGGAGATGACGGCTTAACACTTCCTGTTCTTTCAATCGGGGGTGCGGGGATTGTTTCTGTAGCATCACATGTAATCGGCAATGAAATGCAGGAAATGATCACAGCTTTTAACGCGGGTGAAAATGTAAGAGCAGGCGCCATTCATCGTCAGCTGCTCCCCATTATGAAGCAGCTATTTAAAGCCCCTAATCCGGTACCGGTTAAAACTGCTCTTCAGCTTAAAGGCCTGGACGTCGGACCTGTAAGATTGCCGCTCATCTCATTAACTGAAACGGAAAGAAATGAACTGACGAATGTTATCACTTCCATCTAAAACCAGAGGACCAATCATGGATTGGTCCTTTTTTACATCAATATATGAATATTTCCTCATTTTCTTTTCATTTCCTGCTTAGATTTCAGCCGCAAGAGATTATTTCCTTGTATTCCATTTCTTTCATCAGTTATAATAAGCATTAGTTGTATTGGACGGGTTCAGGGAGGATTACTAATTGAATAAACAGACAGAAAACATCAAGATTATTGCCCTAGGCGGAGTTGGAGAAATTGGCAAGAATTTGTATGTCATTGAAATCGATCATAACATCTTTATCGTTGATGCTGGATTAATGTATCCAGAAGCCGGGATGTTAGGGATTGATATGGTCATTCCTGACATTACATACTTGCGGGAGAATGCAGATCGGGTGAAGGGCATCTTTTTAACACATGGTCACGACGAGAACATTGGCGGCGTTTTCTATGTGCTGAGACATCTGTCCATTCCGGTTTATGGAACAAAACTGACTCTTGCTTTAGTGTCCCAAAAAGTTAAAGAACTAAATCCGAAACAAAAAACAGATTATCAGGAAGTTGATTCCACCACTGTTTTAGATTTTGATGGCGTGAATGTATCTTTCTTCAGAACGATTCACAGCATCCCTGATTCAGTCGGAGTATGCTTCCATACATCACTGGGAGCGATTGTGCACACGGGAGATTTTAAATTTGATACAACTCCTGTGCTTAATACAAGCTCTGATTTAGGCAAAATGGCCTTGATCGGAGAGCGAGGTGTCCTTTGCCTTCTGTCTGACAGTACAAATGCTGAACGGCCAGGCTTTACAGCTTCTGAAACCGTTGTGGGGCATGAGATAACAGATGCTATGTACAATGCAAATGGAAGAACGATTGTAGCGATTTACGCATCAAACATCAACCGCATCGTTCAGGTGATTGAAGCTGCATCTGATAATAAGAGAAAACTAGTCCTGCTTGGAAATTCAATAAAAAATGTTTATGAAATTGCAAAAAATTTAGGATACATCACTGAAAGTGAAAATTTAATCATACCCGTCCAAGATATAGATAAATATCCTAAAAATGAAGTAGCGATTCTGACAACAGGTCATCAGGGAGAACCACTCACTGTATTAACCCGTATGGCAAAAGGCGCGCATAAACAAATCCGAATTGAAAAAGATGATACAGTTATTATCTCT
This sequence comes from Metabacillus dongyingensis, assembly GCF_019933155.2. Lineage (NCBI taxonomy): Bacteria > Bacillati > Bacillota > Bacilli > Caryophanales > Bacillaceae > Metabacillus > Metabacillus dongyingensis. The sequence goes on from NZ_CP082944.1 coordinate 2,270,162, forward strand.
GCGACACCTGTTCCAGGAAATGAGCTTCATTTTTCTAAGACAGTCGATTTACTCTACCGCGCTGGTGCCAATGTCATTTTCGGACAAAAGCAAATCCATGTATCAGGACACGGCAGCCAGGAAGAATTAAAATTGATGCTGAATATGATGAAGCCAAAATACTTTATTCCGATTAACGGCGAGTACAAAATGCAAAAAGCACATGCTAAACTTGCTAAATCTGCCGGAATAGAAAATGAGAATATTTTCGTTGTTGAAAAAGGCGATGTGATTGAGTTCTCACAGCATAAAGTTAAATCTATATCTAAAGTGCCTTCAGGGAATGTTCTGATAGACGGATTGGGCGTTGGCGATATTGGAAACATTGTGCTGAGAGACCGGAGACTTCTTTCTCAGGACGGCATTCTCATTGTTGTAGTTACACTCGATCGCTCTAAAAAAGTAATGATTTCCGGACCTGAGATTATTTCTAGAGGATTTGTCTATGTCAGGGAATCAGAAGAACTTATTTTAAAAGCTTCTGAAATGGTAACTGAAATTGTTGAAAAAAGCATGCAGGGCCATGGAATTGAATGGTCTGCTTTAAAATTAAATATCCGCGAGGCGCTGAATCGTTTCTTATTTGAACAAACAAAGCGCAGACCGATGATTTTACCGATCATCATGGAAATCTAAACAAAAGGAGCCTTTTTAAAGGCTCCTTTTTGTAAAGGACCTAATTTTTACCCCTTTCGAATGTTTTCAGGGACACCTGCGAATAATAAAAACATTGATGAAAGGAAGGGTGAAGCAACATGAGCAAAGATTCCCGCTACATACAGGAAAATTCAGAACAGAATGGGGATAAACAAGAGGGGAAGGAACCTTCTCTAGTTGAAAAAATTCAGCAGCTTGGACAGACAAATGTCCCGCAATTATCCCAGGATGCAAGAATTCATTGCCTGACGATCATCGGGCAGATAGAAGGACATATTCAGCTTCCTCCCCAAAATAAAACGACTAAATATGAGCATGTCATCCCGCAAATCGTTGCCATTGAGCAAAATCCAAAAATAGAAGGCCTCCTTATTGTCCTTAATACTGTTGGCGGAGACGTTGAAGCAGGTCTTGCAATAGCTGAAATGCTTGCATCTTTATCAAAGCCTACTGTTTCAATTGTTTTAGGCGGGGGCCATTCAATTGGCGTGCCAATTGCGGTTTCTTGCGACTATTCTTTTATAGCAGAAACAGCAACTATGACGATACATCCAGTCAGATTAACTGGTTTAGTCATCGGAGTGCCGCAGACGTTTGAGTATTTGGACAAAATGCAGGATCGGGTTGTTAATTTTGTAACAAAACACTCAAATATTACTGAAGAAAAGTTTAAAGAACTCATGTTTTCAAAAGGAAATTTAACTCGGGATATCGGGACAAATGTTGTCGGCAATGACGCAGTAGATTACGGGCTTATAGACGGAGTCGGCGGTGTTGGCCAGGCGATCATGAAGTTAAATGAAATGATTGGAAAGAAAGACGAATCCGGCGAGGAGCAAATGCTGCAATGATCTTATACACATCCATGCCTGAAGAGCTCATATTCCCTGTACAAACTGCTGATTTTGAGAGTGTTTCAACCATCGAAATGAATGGACTGCAAATGGTTGTCAGACAGACCGAACAGAATCAATATGAAATTGTCCGGCTTTTAAGTACGGATCCGCAGGATTTTCTAAACGTGCAGTACTCTCCGGGACAAAAAATTTCTATGACATTCTCGTTTTCCTCATAATATGCTATACTAATTTTACACAAACATGTCCGCAGCCTGCATTTGGCTGCTTTCTTTGTTTATAAAGGCTTTTTTCGTAAAATTTTACTGTTTCAGTCTATGTTAAAAACCGGCTTCTGGATTTTTTATAATCAATAATGATATCTGCTTTTTATATGCAAAAAGCTCAACATAAACGGAAATGCTGGGACTGATTCACAGCAATTTATGCGAAATCAGCCATTAGCAAATTTAATACATAGGTGATAACTAATGGCAAAACAAAAACGGAGACAAAAGAAAAAAACAGATGATTGGCGGCATACTTTGAAGTTTGAATTAATCGGATTAGTTCTTCTGGCTATTTCCCTGATTGCGATTTCAAATTTAGGCTTTGTCGGAAAAACGTTCGTTTACTTGTTCAGATTTTTTATTGGTGAATGGTATATGGCAGCCTTAATCGGCATGCTTGTTCTTTCCGGTTATGTCATGTGGAACAGAAGATGGCCGTCTTTATTTTCAAGACAGATAGTAGGTTTGTATTGTATCCTTTCTGCTATCTTGCTTCTCAGTCATGTCACGCTGTTTCAGATGCTTACAAAAAAAGGGGCGCTCTCTTCACCGAGCGTCATAACCAACACGTGGGAACTTTTTTTTATGGAGGTTAACGGGCAGATAAGAACCCCTGATCTTGGGGGCGGAATGATTGGAGCCATTCTTTTTGCAGCATCTTATTACTTATTTGCAGCAGCGGGATCACGAATCATTTCATTTATTCTGATCTTAATAGGAATTGTGCTTGTTACTGGGAGATCTCTCGGTTTAACACTCGGCAAAATCATTGCGCCATTTCTGCGTTTTATGAAAACGCAGGCCATTGCCTTTTACGAAGATATGAAAAACCTCCCTCAATCAATAAAAAATGCAAAAAAAGCTGAAACCTCAAAACCTAAAAAAGATAAAAAAGAGCGAAGGCATAAAGAGGAACCTGATGAGGAAGAAGAAGCTGAAATCGTTCATATTGAGCCGATTATTTCAAGTTTTGCAGACCGGGATGACCTTGAAATTAAAGCATTTGATCAGGAACAGGATAAGCCTGAGCCCCCTGTCAGAACTCCTAAAAAGAAGGCTGAAACTGAAACTGCCGATGAGCCGGCAGTACCGCCGATTACTTTCACTGAAGTAGAGAATAAATCGTATCTGCTGCCATCCCTTGATCTTTTATCACAGCCAAAGGTCAACAGTCAGCAAACGGATAAAAAGAACATATATGAAAATGCACGCAAGCTCGAAAAAACATTTCAGAGCTTTGGGGTAAAAGCGAAAGTAACACAAGTTCATCTAGGTCCAGCTGTAACGAAATATGAAGTTTATCCTGATGTGGGCGTAAAGGTAAGTAAAATTGTGAATCTTAGTGATGATTTAGCACTTGCACTTGCTGCCAAAGACATTCGGATAGAAGCGCCTATACCAGGAAAATCAGCAATTGGTATCGAAGTTCCTAATTCAGAGATTGCTATGGTATCTCTGCGTGAAGTGCTTGAATCGAAAGCAAATGACCGTCCGGAGGCTAAGCTTCTTATGGGACTCGGCAGAGATATATCTGGGGATGCAGTTCTTGCCGAAATGAACAAAATGCCTCATCTTCTTGTTGCCGGATCTACAGGCAGCGGTAAAAGTGTCTGCATCAACGGCATCATTACAAGCATCCTGATGAGAGCAAAGCCACATGAAGTGAAAATGATGATGATTGATCCTAAGATGGTAGAGCTGAATGTGTATAACGGAATCCCGCATTTATTAGCGCCAGTCGTTACAGATCCGAAAAAAGCATCTCAGGCATTAAAAAAGGTAGTAAATGAAATGGAGAGAAGATATGAACTTTTCTCTCATACAGGGACAAGAAATATTGAAGGCTACAATGAGTATATTAGAAGATCAAATTTAGAAGAAGGAACGAAAAATCCGGAGTTTCCTTATATCGTTGTGATTGTGGATGAGCTCGCAGACTTGATGATGGTAGCCTCTTCAGATGTGGAAGATTCCATCACGCGCCTGTCACAAATGGCGCGGGCAGCGGGCATTCATTTAATTATTGCCACCCAGCGTCCTTCTGTCGATGTTATTACGGGTGTTATTAAAGCAAATATACCATCAAGAATTGCCTTCAGCGTTTCGTCCCAGACAGATTCCAGAACGATTCTTGACATGGGCGGGGCAGAGAAGCTGCTTGGACGCGGGGATATGCTGTTTCTTCCGGTAGGGGCATCAAAACCAGTAAGGGTACAGGGAGCATTTTTATCAGATGAAGAAGTCGAGCACGTTGTATCTTACGTGATTTCTCAGCAGAGAGCTCAATATCAGGAGGAAATGATTCCGAGCGAAACAGCAGAAGTAAAGGAAGAGGTCAATGATGATCTTTATGATGATGCTGTTCAGTTAGTTCTGGAAATGCAGACAGCATCTGTATCGATGCTGCAAAGACGCTTCAGAGTAGGGTATACGAGAGCTGCGAGATTGATTGATGCAATGGAAGACCGGGGCGTAGTTGGTCCATACGAAGGAAGCAAGCCTAGAGAAGTTCTGCTTTCTAAAGATCATTATGATGAAGTAAGTTCGTAAAGAAAGGCGCTGCGTGCCTTTCTTTTTTTTGTCCAATGAAGAATAAAAACTGAAAATAGTAAATATTGAATAGAATAAACCAGTCTTTTTTGTGAAGAATTCTCTATAAAAAAATAAGATCTAGTGAGAAAGGGCTATCAATTTTCGACAAATTTAATAATTTACTATTTATTTATTTCAGAATACATGGTATATTATTTTCGATTAGAGAAAGGGTATAACATCAGATGTCTGATCTCTGGATTGAATCGATTAGACGGAGGCATAATATGACTATAAAAACAGATAACCGTCATTTATATTTGCAAGTCATTGATAAAATTAAAGAAGATATTGAAAATGGCACGTATGTTGAAAAAGAAAAACTCCCCTCAGAGTTTGAGCTTTCAAAGAAACTCGGAGTCAGCCGCGCGACGCTGAGAGAAGCACTTCGCATTCTTGAAGAAGAAAACGTTATTATTAGACGCCATGGCGTTGGCACGTTCATAAACTCCAAACCGCTGTTCACCTCTGGTATCGAACAATTAAATAGTGTGACAAAGATGATTGAACAGGCAAACATGGTTCCCGGAACAATCTTCCTGTCTTCTCAAGTAAACAGTCCTACAGAAGAAGATGTTAAGCGCTTTAAATGCCGAACAAGTGAAGATATCTTTCTCCTGGAACGCGTCAGAACGGCAAATGGAAAGCCTGTTGTGTATTGTCTTGACAAAATTCCAAGAAACATCCTGCCCCAGTCGTTCATTCACGAGCAGGAATCACTTTTTGAATTGCTTCATGAAGAGGCTGGGCGCTATATTTCTTATGCTATAACTCACATAGAACCAATTGGATACCACGAAAAGATTTCCCCAATTCTTGAATGTGATCCTGAAACCGCCCTTTTATGTTTAAAACAAATGCATTTTGATGAAAACGATCAACCTGTTTTATTTTCACTGAATTACTTCCGCGCTGATCAATTTAGCTTCCATGTGGTAAGAAAGCGCTTGTAATTATGCTTGCAACTATAAGGAGGTGGTTCCAAGGACGAAGGTGTTTTGGACTTAGGCTCTTATTAAACAATTGTTTCAAACTAATATTTAGGGGGAAAATGAACGTGAAAAAACGATTAGGATTAACATTGTCACTTGTTCTTGCTGCGGGTACTTTGCTTAGCGCATGCGGATCATCTGAAGATAAAGATAAAGCAGGTGGAGACAAAAAAGAAGGCTTCTCTGTTGCAATGGTTACAGATACAGGCGGAGTTGACGACAAATCATTTAACCAATCTGCATGGGAAGGCATTCAGTCTTTCGGTGAGGACAATGGTCTTGAAAAAGGGACAGGCGGATTTGATTACCTTCAATCTCAAAGTGACGCAGATTATGAAACAAACTTAAACAAATTAGTTCGTCAAAAATTCGATTTAGTTTATGGAATCGGCTACTTAATGACAGATGCTGTTACAAAAATCGCTGATCAGCAAAAGGATGCTAAATTTGCAATCGTTGACAGCGTAGTAGACAAGCCTAACGTAGCAAGCATCACTTTTAAAGAGCATGAGGGCTCTTACCTTGTGGGTGTTGCTGCCGGACTTTCAACAAAATCAAACAAAGTAGGATTTGTTGGCGGAATCGAAGGCTCATTAATCAAAAAGTTTGAAGTTGGATTTGTAGAAGGCGTTAAAGCAGCTAATCCTGACGCAGAAGTAATCGTTCAGTATGCTGGTACGTTCAGTGATGCAGCTAAAGGGCAGCAAGTTGCTGAAATCATGTACGGACAAGGCGCAGACGTTATTTATCACGCAGCAGGCGGAGCTGGAAACGGAGTATTCACGGCAGCAGTTGATTTGAAAACGAAAAACCCTGACAAAGATGCTTGGGTTATCGGAGTTGACCGCGATCAGCATGAGCTTGGCGAAGGCGACGGCTTCAACGTAACACTTACTTCTATGGTTAAAGGCGTTGACGTTGCTGTTAAAGACTTAGCTGAAAAATCTAAAAACGGCGACTTCCCTGGTGGAGAGATCATTGAATATGGTCTTAAAGAAAACGGTGTAGGAATTGCTCCGACACAAGATAACTTATCTGAAGAAGTTATTGCTAAAGTTGATGAATACAAGCAAAAAATCATCGACGGTGAAATTAAAGTTCCTTTTGAATAAGCAATAAACAATATTTCTGATAAAAAGGCTAGGAACAAACTAGCCTTTTTATTAGCCTGAAAAGTGGCCTGACTAAAAGTCTATAATAAAAAAACAGTTCAATCTGCCCATCATTAATTGATTGGATTATAGATTTTTAGTTGGTGATTTTTAAAGGGAGTCAATGCAACTATTTATACAAGGGTAAACATAAATTTCCTAACATCTATCATCTTAATCATCAATGAGCTTCAGGAAAAAGGAGTGATCATGTTGGAATATGTAATTGAAATGCTTGGAATTCGCAAAGAATTTCCAGGGATCGTCGCAAACGATAATATCAATTTACAGGTAAAAAAAGGCGAAATTCACGCGCTTTTGGGAGAAAACGGCGCAGGGAAATCGACTTTAATGAACGTTCTATTCGGTCTATATCAGCCTGAAAAAGGCGAGATAAGAGTAAAAGGCAAGACTGTGAATATTACCAACCCTAACATTGCAAATGATCTGGGAATAGGTATGGTACACCAACATTTCATGCTTGTCAATAATTTTTCAGTTACTGAAAATATTATTCTAGGCAATGAGCCTACGAAAACAGGAAAAATCAATTTGAAGGATGCAGAAAAGCAAGTAAAAGAAATCTCAGAGAAATATGGACTTGCTGTAAATCCTGCTGCAAAAATAAGTGATATTTCTGTTGGAATGCAGCAGCGTGTGGAGATTTTAAAAACGCTTTACCGCGGTGCCGAGATTTTAATTTTTGATGAGCCGACAGCAGTGCTTACTCCACAGGAAATCAAAGAATTGATCGGCATCATGAAAACACTCATCAAAGAAGGCAAATCAATCATATTGATTACTCATAAACTGAAAGAAATTATGGAAGTTTGTGACCGTGTAACCGTTATTCGAAAAGGTGAAGGAATCGGCACTGTGAATGTAGCCGAGACAAATCCAAACGAACTCGCAGCTCTGATGGTAGGAAGAGAGGTTCTCTTTACTACGCAAAAAAAAGAAGCTGTTCCAGCGGAAGAAGTGCTGAAAATTGAAGACCTTGTTGTTAAAGACAGCCGGAATGTAACCGTTATTGATTCATTGAATCTATCTGTTAAAGCAGGTGAAATTGTCGGTATCGCTGGAGTGGACGGAAACGGTCAATCAGAATTGATTGAAGCTATTACCGGATTAATGACTTCAGAGTCAGGCTCCATTCTTTTAAATGGTAAAGATATCCGAAATCAGCGTCCGCGTCAGATTACTGAAGCTGGTGTAGGACACATCCCTCAGGATCGTCACAAGCATGGATTGGTGCTCAATTTTCCGGTCGGTGAAAATATGGTCCTGCAAACTTATTATCAGAAGCCTTATTCAAAAAAAGGCGTGCTGAATTTTAAAGCGATTTATGACAAAGCTGAAAAGCTGATCAAAGAGTTTGATGTCAGAACTCCAAGCAGTTCAACCCTTGCACGTGCACTTTCAGGAGGAAATCAGCAAAAAGCCATCATTGGCCGTGAAGTGGACAGAGATCCTGATTTGCTGATTGCAGCACAGCCAACAAGGGGACTTGATGTCGGGGCGATTGAATTCATTCATAGACGATTAATTGAGCAGAGAGATAAAGGAAAAGCTGTACTTCTCATCTCCTTTGAACTTGAGGAAATCATGAATGTAAGCGACCGGATCGCTGTTATATATGAAGGGAAAATCGTTGCGATTGTAAATCCAAAAGAGACAACTGAGCAGGAGCTAGGTTTGCTCATGGCAGGAAGCAGCCGCAGGGAAGCAGGTGCATCATCATGAATATAGCACGCTATTTTAATATTATTGTACCCGTAATTGCTGTTTTGCTTGGATTGATCTGCGGAGCGATTATTATGCTCGTAACCGGATATGACCCAGTAGCAGGCTACTCAGCATTATGGAACGGAATCTTCGGAGATACCTACTATATCGGCGAAACCATTCGGCAGTTAACTCCATATATTTTTGCCGGACTTGCTGTAGCTTTTGCATTCCGCACAGGTTTATTCAATATCGGAGTTGAAGGACAGCTGATTGTCGGCTGGTTTGCAGCTGTATGGGTCGGGGTAGCATTTGAACTTCCAAAAATCATTCATTTGCCGCTGGCAATTATCGTTGCTGCCTTAGCTGGTGCGTTATGGGGATTCATACCAGGACTATTGAAAGCGAAATTCAAGGTTCATGAAGTAATCGTGACGATCATGATGAACTATATTGCCTTATATTTAACAAACCATTTAATTCAGTATGTTTTATCTGATAAAGGGGATAAATCTGAAAATATTTTCCCTTCTGCATCATTAAGCTCTGAATTCTTTCAGACAATGACAGACTATTCAAGAATGCACTATGGAATATTCCTTGCGTTAATTGGAGCTCTAGTCATGTGGTTCCTGCTTGAGAAGACAACTAAAGGATATGAACTCAGATCAGTTGGGTTTAATCAGGATGCTGCACAGTATGCAGGTATGAATGTAAGCCGCAACATTATCCTTTCGATGGTCATTTCAGGGGCATTTGCAGGAATTGCCGGTGCAATGGAAGGACTTGGAACATTCCAGTATGTTTCAGTTAAAGGAGGATTTACTGGTGTCGGATTTGATGGAATCGCTGTAGCCCTTTTGGGAGGAAACACAGCCCTCGGCATCATCTTCGCAGCTGCCTTATTTGGCGGTTTAAAAGTTGGGGCACTTAACATGCCGTCTGAAGCCGGAGTGCCTTATGAGCTTGTTGAAATTGTTATTGCCCTAATTATTCTATTCGTTGCTTCAAGCTATTTCATACGTTGGATTTTACTGCGTTTCAAGAAGGAGGGGAAATAAGTGAGCATTCTGCAAATGCTAGAACTCATCATCCCTACAGCGTTATTTGTTGCCGCTCCGCTTATTTTCACTGCACTTGGAGGCATGTTCAGTGAACGGTCCGGAGTAGTTAATATAGGCCTAGAAGGATTAATGGTTATTGGAGCCTTCGTTGCCATCGTTTTTAACCTGACATATGCCGACGCATTAGGAGATGCAACCCCGTGGCTTTCCATTTTAGTTGCGATGGGTGCAGGAGCGCTGCTTTCCATTCTTCATGCCGTAGCGTCGATCACATTCCGTGCTGATCAGGTTGTAAGCGGAGTAGCCATTAACTTTCTTGCCATTGGTTTATCGCTTTTCCTCGTAAAATTGTTTTACGGAAAAGGACAAACCGATCGCATTACAGAAAGTTTCAGCAAAATGGATATACCGCTGCTGAGCGATATACCTGTAATCGGACCGCTCTTTTTCTCAAATGGATATATAACAACTTACATTGCGATTATTACAGCGTTTGCCGTTTGGTTTGTCATGTATAAAACACCATTTGGTCTTCGCTTGCGTTCAGTCGGAGAACATCCGATGGCAGCAGATACGATGGGTATTAATGTTGTAAAAATGCGTTATATCGGCGTTATTTTAAGCGGAGCTTTCGCGGGTGTCGGCGGTGCTGTTTATGCGACAATCATTGCTCGTGATTTCAGCCATGCAACAATCAGCGGACAGGGGTTCATGGCTCTTGCTGCTCTTATCTTCGGTAAATGGCATCCTCTTGGTGCTATGGGAGCTGCCATTTTCTTTGGACTGGCTCAGGGTTTGAGCGTAATCGGCGGGCAGCTGCCATTGCTTGAAGGCATACCGACAATGTACTTGTTAATTACTCCTTACGTTTTAACAATCCTGGCTTTAACTGGATTCATTGGTCGTGCAGATGCACCAAAAGCTCTTGGAACTCCTTACGAAAAAGGAAAACGCTAAACAGACTTAAAGCGGCTTGGCCTCATTTATTGAGGTCAGGCCGCTTTTTTATTTTCAGTAATCGCAAAGAGCAGTTATTTCGGTGCCAGAGTATAGTTTTTTCTATTAGAGGCAAAATCTAAACAATGCAATAGACTGCGAAACAAAGGTGAAAAGAATGGGAGCGAAAAAGAAGCTTGATCTTATATTGTTTTGTCATCTGTTCCGGTGTGATGACACTTGGAAATTCAATGTTAATTCCGATTTTTGCCCATAATCGATTAGGCATCTCAGCCCTACAAGTGTCTCACATAATAACGGTTTATTCTGTTGTTGCAATTCTTCTCATACCGGCTGCGGGTTATTTATCTGATTGTTGCGGAAGTAAAATAGTAATGCTTTAAAGCATGCTTAAGACGTAAATTGGCTGCATTGCGTCTTTTCTTTATTTATTGATTCAAGGTTTACATTTCCTTAATTATCCTAAAGTTGATATAATTACTAGAATGAATCCATACGCTAATTTATAAAACAGGAAAAAATAAAATGGAATCTGTCACGCAAGGAGGCTTACAATGGATTTTTTAAAAGAACAAATTGAAACAATTAATGGGTTAACACTGCACACCGTTCAAACGAATAAATTTAAAACAAATTCACTTGTATTTAAAATGCTGGCACCGCTGAACGAAGAGGATGTCACGTTCAGAGCGCTGCTGCCTTACGTGCTGCAGCGGGGCACGAAATCTTTTCCGACCAGCACGGAGCTTAGAAAGCATCTTGATGAGCTTTACGGAGCGACTTTATTTGTGGATTTATCAAAAAAAGGCGATCATCATATCATATCGATCCGGATTGAAGTTGCAAATGAACGCTTTTTATCAGATCAGACACCCCTGCTGGAAAAAGCGCTTCAGCTGCTGTCTGAAATCATCCTGTCTCCAGTTGTAAAGGATGAGTCATTCCCTGATGAAATCATAAATCAGGAAAAACGGACAATGAAACAGCGCATTCAGGCTGTATATGATGACAAAATGAGATATTCCAATTTAAGACTTGTTCAAGAGATGTGCAAGGATGAACCTTATCGCCTTCATGTAAACGGGGAGATAGATCATCTAGAACAAATTACATCTGCAAGTCTGTATGAGTATTATAAAAAAGCTTTAAAAGAAGATAAAATGGATTTGTATGTTGTTGGCGATGTTTCGGCAGAAGAGGTCAGCGAATATACAAAAAGATTCTTTACATTCAGCGAAAATGCTCACCAATCTGTAGAAAAATCCATTACTGAAAAAGAGATTTCAGAGCCTAATGAAGTGATTGAAAATCAGGATGTTAAACAAGGGAAATTGAACATCGGCTATCGCACCAACTGCACATATGGCGACCAATCTTATTATGCTCTTCAAGTGTTCAATGGCATTTTCGGCGGATTTTCGCATTCAAAGCTTTTCATAAATGTCCGTGAAAAAGAAAGCCTTGCTTACTATGCCGCTTCAAGAGTTGAAAGTCACAAAGGACTCTTAATGGTTATGTCAGGAATAGAATTTGCCAATTATGAACGTGCGGTAACGATTATTAAAGAACAGCTCGAAGCAATGAAAACTGGAGATTTTGAAGAAAAAGATATTGAACAGACTAAAGCAGTCATTAAAAATCAGCTCCTTGAAACGATTGATACTTCATACGGATCTGTTGAAGTTCTCTATCATAACGTGATTTCCAATATAAATGAACCTTTTGATAAATATCTGCAGGGCATTGAAAAGGTTACAAAAGAGGAAATCATCGCGGCAGCTGAAAAGATTCAGCTTGATACGATCTATTTCTTAAAAGGAATGGAGGGTGCACAATGACAAAATCCATAAAGTTTGATCAGCTTCAAGAAGAACTCTTTTATGAAAAAATGAAAAATGGACTTGATGTATATGTCCTTCCAAAAAAAGGTTTTAATAAGACCTATGCAACATTTACAACAAAATACGGTTCAATCGATAATCAATTTGTGCCTCTTGACCAAAATGAAATGAAAGTAGTTCCAGATGGGATCGCTCATTTTTTAGAGCATAAGCTGTTTGAAAAAGAAGACGGTGATGTTTTTCAAGATTTCAGCAAACAGGGTGCGTCTTCTAATGCTTTTACATCGTTTACACGAACGGCTTACCTATTTTCAAGCACGTCAAATGTCGAGAAGAATTTAGAAACGCTCATCGATTTCGTTCAGGAGCCTTATTTTAGCGAAAAATCGGTTGAGAAAGAAAAAGGCATCATCGGACAGGAGATTAATATGTACGATGACAACCCTGACTGGAGACTCTATTTTGGATTAATTCAGAATATGTTTCATAAACATCCGGTAGGAATTGATATTGCAGGAACCGTTGAATCAATTTCAAAAATTACGAAAGACCTGCTCTACGAATGCTACAATACGTTTTACCATCCAAGCAATATGCTGCTTTTTGTTGTTGGTCCGATCGATCCAGAGCAAATTCTTTCCCAAATCCGTGAAAATCAGGATAAGAAAGAATTTAAACCTCAATCTGAAATCAAACGTGCTGAAGTGGATGAGCCGGATACTGTTGCAAAACCATTAGAAAAACTAAAAATGAACGTTCAATCTTCTAAGTGTTTAGTTGGATTAAAGGCCAAACAGGCAGATCGGTCCGGTGAGGAGCTTTTAAAACACGAACTGTCAATGAATCTGATTCTTGATATGGTTTTTGGAAAAAGCACTGACACCTATACCCAGCTCTATGAGAATGGTCTTATTGATGACACATTCAGTTTTGATTACACAGAAGAGAACGGTTTTGGCTTTGCAATGATAGGCGGAGATACAGATCAGCCCGATCAGCTGGCTGAGGAAATTAAGAATACGCTGCTTAAGGCAAAACAGGAAGGAATTCCTGCAGAACGTCTTGAGAATGCCAAGAAAAAGAAAATCGGTTCTTTTTTAAGAGCGATTAATTCACCGGAATATATTGCGAACCAATTCACCCGCTATTCCTTTAACGAAATGAATTTGTTTGATGTTGTCCCGACGCTCGAACAATTGACAAATGATGATATTCACCATACGCTGAATGAAGTGATTGATGAAAAATTGTTTTCAGTCTGTCAAGTAGTGCCGAAGTAAAGCATCCTTTCTAAGGATGTTTTTTTATCTTGAACAGATATAGCCTTTATCTATAAGGAGAAAAAAATGAAAAAAACAGCTTTAATTACAGGTGCGAGCGGCGGAATCGGAAAAGCCATTGCCAAAAAGCTCGCAGGGGAAGGATATAAATTATATCTCCACTACCACAAAAATGAAGAAAGCATACTAACACTTATAAAAGAACTGCAGGCTGACTGTACGATGGTAAAAGCAGATCTTTCAAATGCGGATGGGCCGGGTCAGCTTGTAAAACAGCTTGCAGATCCGATTGATTTGCTCGTATTAAATAGCGGCAGAAGTTTCTTTGGATTAATGACAGATATGGAAAATGAAGAAATTCAGCAAATGGTGCAGCTGCAAATAACAAGTCCCTATATGATATCAAAGGAATTGATTCCTTCCATGGTAAGCAGAAAATGCGGGAACATTGTTGTGATATCCTCTATTTGGGGAGAAATAGGCGCTTCTTGTGAAGTTCTTTACAGCATGGTTAAAGGCGGACAGAATACATTTGTAAAGGCACTGGCAAAAGAATTGGCCCCATCAGGCATCAGAGTTAATGCGATAGCGCCGGGAGCGGTTGCTACTGACATGCTTCAATCTTTTTCTGAGGAGGATCTGGCTGATCTTGAGGAGGAAATTCCATTAGGGCGAATTGGCAAGCCTGAAGAGATTGCGGACGCTGTTTTGTTTTTATCCTCAAATCATGCAAGCTATATAACAGGTCAAGTGCTTTCAGTAAACGGCGGCTGGCATACATAAATTTTTCTGCAGCTATCCGTATAAAACAGGTCATGCAAGACAAACTAACAGTGTATTCCACTTAATTAGGAGGGGTTATAATGTCTGTTTTAGAAAACTGGGATTCATGGAAAAATTTCCTCGGCGACCGTCTGCATCACGCTGAAGGAGATGGAATGAAAACAGAAGCTGTAACTGACTTAGCTTACGAAATCGGCGATTACTTAGCAAAACAGGTTGATCCAAAGAATGATCAGGAAAGAGTATTGGCTGATCTTTGGAGCGTGGCTTCTAAAGAAGAACAGCATGCCATTGCAAACATGATGGTTAAACTAGTGCAAAATAACGGTACAAGATAAAGAGGGGACGCAGGTCCTCTCTTTTTTATGAAAAAAAACGGAAATCAGTGATTAGGATCCCTCTGAAAGTTCCATTTTTCCAATGTCTGTTTTTATCTAATCGATGAGTCTCTCAAAAGAATGAAAAGGAGCCGTGCATTCTAGGTCCACATACCCCCTTTTATATTGTCAAGGAATTATTCTTTCCTCTTTCATCAAAATGCTTTATGATAAGGATATAGGTGTTATAGACCTGGTTTTGAAGGGGGTCCTTTTTTGGAGATGCAGGAATGGTATTTAGAGTATGAAATTCAAAAAAACCGTCCCGGACTGCTTGGCGATATTTCTTCGCTGCTCGGGATGCTTTCTATAAATATTGTCACTATTAACGGTGTGGATGACAGCCGCAGGGGACTGCTGCTTAAATGCTCGAATAATGAGCAAATCCAGCGTCTTGAATCGATTTTAAATACAATGGATCATATAAAAGTAACGAAATTGCGCAAGCCTAAATTAAGAGATACACTTGCTGTCCGGCACGGAAGATACATACAGCGTGATGCAGATGATAAAAAGACATTCCGGTTTGTAAGAGATGAGCTTGGATTGCTTGTGGACTTTTTGGCTGAATTATATAAGCAGGAAGGCCACAAGCTGATCGGCATAAGAGGCATGCCCCGCGTCGGCAAAACAGAATCAATTGTCGCTTCGAGTGTGTGTGCAAACAAAAGATGGCTTTTTGTGTCTTCCACTTTATTAAAACAGACAATCAGAAGCCAGCTTATTGCAGATGAGTACAGTGTTGATAATGTCTTCATTATTGATGGGATTGTTTCCACAAGAAGAGGCTCTGAAAAGCATTTACAGCTTGTGAGAGAAATAATGAGGCTGTCTGCTACAAAAGTTGTCGAGCATCCGGACATGTTTGTGCAAAATACGGAGTATACACTTGATGATTTTGACTATATAATTGAACTTCGAAACGATCCGGATGAAAAGATTACATATGAGGAAGCATCTGGACCTCAAATGTTTGATGAATCGAGTTTTTCCGGGTTTGATTTTTAGATATGGAAGGTGTTACGGTTGAGTGAACTAGGAAATCGACTAAAACAGGCGAGAGAAGAGCGGAAGTTAAGTCTTGACGATCTCCAGGCAATGACGAAAATTCAAAAGCGGTATCTGATCGGAATTGAAGAAGGCAATTACGGCATTATGCCGGGTAATTTTTATGTGCGGGCTTTTATTAAACAGTATGCAGAAACAGTAGGACTGGATCCTGATCGGATTTTCGAGGAGCATAAAAACGAAATACCGGTTGTTTATTCAGATGAAACTACTGAGCTTTCAAGGGTGAAAACACATAAAGAGCTTCCGAAGTCAGCATCAAAGGCTTTGGAAATATTGCCCAGGATCTTAATAATCGTATTGGTTTTACTAGTAGCGGTCGTAATCTGGATTTTTGTACAGAAGGACAAGCCGGACGGTGCAAAAAACACAGTAGACCAGACTAAGCAAATTTCAAGCGGCGAAAATGAATATGATTCCATTGAAAACGACGAAAATGCATCTGATTCTAAAGAGCCAAAAGAGAAAGATGCAGCTGATGAAAACGTCAAAGAAGAAAAGCAGGAAGCTGAAAAACCTGAAGAACAGGCTTCAGAAATCACATTCAAAGAAAAAACAGCCAGAAAAGCGGTATATGAGCTGAAAAAAGCAAAAGAATTTAAGCTTGAGGTCAGCTCTAAAGGGCAGACTTGGATTGAGATCCGAAATGCATCTGGAAAAAAATTCTTCAGCGGCATGCTGAAGAAGGACCAAACCGAGGTGCATGACTTTACAAATGAAACTGAAGCCTTTATTGTCATTGGAAATGCTTCAGCTGCTGAAGTGAAGGTAAATGGACAGCCTGTAGAATATCAGATTGATCCTAAAAAAACAGTAAGACAAGATATGCAGATTGTATATACTAAGGAGTAAAGTCATCTTCAAGATGGCTTTTCTTTCTTTTATATTTTCTGATACATACTTTTTACACTCTGGAGGAAAAAACATGAATTTACCGAATCGCATTACAATCTCAAGAATTCTATTAATCCCAGTATTCATGGTGATTATGCTTGCTCCTTTTGACTGGGGAACCATGTATATAGGGGACGCTTCTATTCCCGTCACGCATCTCGCCGGGGCAATATTATTCATTATAGCGTCTACTACTGACTGGATTGACGGCTATTATGCGCGAAAGCTGAATATGGTTACGAATTTAGGGAAATTTTTAGATCCGCTTGCAGATAAATTGCTTGTTTCTGCAGCCTTAATTATTTTAGTTGAGCTTGGACTTGCCCCATCCTGGATCGTAATTATCATCATCAGCCGTGAATTCGCTGTAACAGGTTTGCGTCTTGTGCTCGCCGGAGAAGGGGAAGTGGTTGCAGCAAACATGCTTGGAAAAATTAAAACATGGGCACAAATTATCGCCATTTCAGCCTTGCTTTTACACAACATTCCATTTGTTTTCATTTCATTCCCGTTTGCAGATATCGCATTATGGGTAGCATTATTCTTTACGGTTTATTCAGGATGGGACTATTTTGCAAAAAATAAAGCCGCATTACTGAATTCCAAGTAATTCTTCATTCAGAGGGGGAGTTCATATGACGTCAAAAACAGAAATTATTGCAGTAGGTTCTGAATTGCTTCTTGGGCAAATCGTTAACTCTAATGCCCAGTTTTTATCTCAGCAGCTGGCTGAAAATGGTCTTAATGTCTATTATCACACGGTTGTAGGTGATAATCCTTCAAGGCTTGAGCAGGCAGTAAAGATTGCCAAAGAGCGTTCGAACATTATCATTTTCACAGGCGGCCTTGGACCTACTAAAGATGATCTAACTAAAGAAACAATCGCAAATATTCTGGGCAAGAAGCTTGTGATTGATGAAGAAGCCCTTCGCAGCATTGAAGACTATTTTGTCAAAGTAAAAAGAAGCATGTCTGAAAATAATAAAAAACAAGCTCTGGTCATTGAGGATTCTCACGTCTTAAAAAATGAGCAGGGAATGGCGCCTGGAATGGCAATAGATGCGGATGAGCGAATTTATATGCTGCTTCCTGGCCCGCCAAGCGAAATGAAACCTATGTTTATGAAATTCGGGCTCCCATACTTTAGAGAGAAGCTTGGCCAGAATGACAAAATCATTTCGAGGGTTCTTCGATACTTTGGCATAGGCGAATCGCAGCTTGAGACAGATATTCAGGATTTGATCGATGCGCAAACCAATCCAACGATTGCACCTCTTGCGGGTGACGGGGAAGTAACGCTCAGATTGACTGCGCGCCATCAAAATGAATCTGAAGCTGTCCGCCTGATTAATGAAATGGAGAAGACAATAAACAGCAGAGTGGGGACTTTTTTCTACGGTTATGACCAGACAACTCTCGCTGATGAATTACTCAGACATCTCAGACAAAGAGACATGACAATTTCAGCTGCAGAGAGTTTAACCGGAGGCCTTTTTTCAGATCAGCTGACAGCAGTTAAAGGAACATCTGATGTTTTTAAAGGTACAATTGTCTGCTACACTAATGAAGTAAAGCAATCCATATTAAACGTATCTGAAGAAACACTTGATCAGCATGGGGCTGTCAGTGAACAATGTGCCAAAGAAATGGCTGAACAAATCAGGAAGCTTGCAAATAGTGATATCGGAATCAGCTTTACCGGCATCGCAGGGGAAGATCCTGTTGAAGGGAAAAAACCTGGAACCGTCTATATCGGGCTGGCATTTAAAGATCAGCCGGTAAGAACCGTTCTCCTTCATCTTGCAGGCAGCCGCAACGGCATTCGCAGACGTACAGTGAAATACGGCTGTTACTTGATTATTAAAGCATTAATGGAAAATACAGCAGAATAAGCTGTATTTTTCTTTTTTACTAGATCATCCGCGTTTCTAAAATCAGGAAAAAAGGTAATTTAGTATTTTAGCTGATTAAGAGGCATAAATTTCTTATTTTCATAAAGAGAAAAGAGAATTTTCAGTCTGTTATTACGTTTGAAAAAACCGAATAAATGTTCGTTTTTTACTTGTCAAACGTTCGAATAAAAGGTATATTATTAATAGGTTGATAACTAAAGGAGGAAACTCAGTGAGCGATCGTCAAGCTGCCTTAGATATGGCACTGAAACAAATAGAAAAGCAATTTGGTAAAGGTTCAATTATGAAACTCGGTGAACAGACTGACCGGAAGATCTCTACATCTCCAAGCGGTTCACTTGCACTTGATACAGCACTTGGTGTTGGCGGATATCCGCGTGGAAGAATTATAGAAATATATGGACCTGAGAGCTCAGGTAAAACGACAGTTGCCCTTCATGCGATAGCAGAAGTACAGCAAAAGGGAGGACAGGCTGCGTTTATAGATGCAGAACATGCCCTTGACCCTGTATATGCTCAAAAGCTTGGTGTAAATATAGATGAACTTCTTCTCTCACAGCCGGATACAGGAGAGCAGGCGCTTGAAATTGCTGAAGCGCTGGTTCGAAGCGGAGCGGTAGATATTCTAGTCATTGACTCGGTAGCAGCTTTAGTTCCAAAAGCTGAAATTGAAGGTGAAATGGGAGATGCTCACGTAGGCTTGCAGGCTCGTCTTATGTCTCAGGCATTGCGTAAATTATCCGGAGCAATCAGCAAATCAAAAACAATTGCTATTTTCATTAACCAGATCCGTGAAAAAGTAGGAGTTATGTTCGGTAATCCTGAAACAACTCCAGGCGGACGCGCTCTGAAGTTTTATTCTTCGGTGCGTTTAGAGGTTCGCCGTGCTGAAACGCTGAAACAGGGCAATGAGATGGTCGGCAATAAAACCAAAATCAAAGTTGTCAAAAACAAAGTTGCACCTCCTTTCCGTGTTGCAGAAGTTGACATTATGTACGGGGAAGGCATCTCTAAAGAAGGCGAAATCATTGATCTAGGAACAGATATTGATATTGTTCAAAAGAGCGGTTCATGGTATTCGTACAATGAGGAGCGTTTAGGACAGGGAAGAGAAAACGCAAAAATCTTCCTAAAGGAGAATCCTAGCATCCGCTTAGAGATTCAGGGGAAAATCCGCAGCCACTACGGCTTGGATGAAGTTGCAGTTGCTCCAGATGGACAAGAAGAATTAGATTTACTGGAAGATTAAAAAGAGGCGATTATCGCCTCTTTTTTGTATGTGAAAAGTAAAAATACACGATACAATGGAGAGACAATCCTGACTTTTCCTGTTCAAGAAATGTAAGGCAATGCCTGAAAATTCTCAATTGCTTTAGAAACGCCAGAATGACAGGCTTGACAAGAAAATTTCACACATTTACAATTAGGGTGTATTATTATTTTGTTAGAACTTTTAGCGAGGCACTATGAAAGCAAATGTTGATCTGTGCAGCAGGATTGCTGCAAGGTCTCCATGAAACCCTTAAGCTTTGTGCTGTATGTTGAAGAACGTTATGCAATATACATGCCGACACTTAAATCTAGCAAGAACCAAGTTCATAGCAAGAGGAGGTGAAATGATGGATCCCATTACAATGATCATCTCCATTTTGCTTGGCCTAATCGTCGGTGCAGTTGTTGGCTATTTTGTTCGTAAATCCATTGCAGAAGCGAAAATTGCCGGTGCGAAAGGAACTGCTGAGCAAATTCTTGAAGATGCGAAGCGTGATGCTGAAGCGACGAAGAAAGAAGCGTTGCTTGAGGCAAAGGATGACATTCACAAGCTTCGGACAGAAGCAGAGCAAGAAATTCGTGAACGACGAAATGAGCTGCAAAAACAAGAAAATCGCTTATTACAAAAAGAAGAGAATCTTGATCGTAAGGATGAATCTTTAGACAAGCGCGAGAACATGCTTGAGAAAAAAGAAGATTCTCTAAATGAAAGACAACAGCATATTGAAGAGATGGAAAGCAAAGTGGACGAGATGGTGCGTAAACAGCAATCAGAGCTTGAGCGTATTTCCAGCTTGACTCGTGATGAGGCAAAACAGATCATTCTCGAAAAGGTTGAAAATGAGCTTTCGCATGATATCGCTGTAACTGTTAAAGAAAGCGAAAACCGTGCGAAAGAAGAAGCGGATAAACGAGCGAAAGAAATACTTTCCCTTGCAATCCAGCGTTGTGCAGCAGATCATGTAGCTGAAACAACGGTATCTGTCGTTAACCTTCCAAATGATGAAATGAAAGGCCGCATCATTGGACGTGAAGGGCGAAACATTAGAACGCTTGAAACATTAACTGGTATTGACCTCATTATTGATGATACTCCAGAAGCAGTTATTTTATCTGGATTTGACCCAATCCGCAGGGAAACAGCCAGAATTGCCCTAGACAAGCTTGTTCAAGATGGACGCATCCATCCAGCACGTATTGAAGAAATGGTTGAAAAATCACGCCGTGAAGTTGATGAGTACATCCGCGAGGTTGGTGAGCAAACAACATTTGAAGTTGGTGTTCACGGACTGCATCCAGATTTAATCAAGATTATGGGCCGTTTGAAGTTCAGAACGAGCTATGGTCAAAATGTATTAAAGCATTCCATGGAGGTCGCTTATTTATCAGGACTCATGGCTGCAGAACTGGGTGAAGATGTTACTCTTGCCAAACGCGCAGGATTACTGCACGATATCGGTAAGGCGATTGATCATGAAGTAGAAGGAAGCCATGTTGAAATTGGAGTCGAACTTGCTACGAAGTACAAGGAACACCCGGTTGTTATCAACAGTATTGCTTCGCATCATGGCGATCAGGAGCCGACTTCGGTTATTGCCGTTCTGGTCGCGGCAGCAGATGCTTTATCTGCAGCACGTCCCGGCGCAAGAAGCGAAACGCTTGAAAACTATATTCGCCGCTTAGAAAAGCTTGAAGAGATTTCCGAATCTTACGAAGGAGTTGAAAAATCCTTCGCTATTCAGGCAGGACGTGAAGTGCGTATTATGGTTAAACCTGATACGATCGACGATCTTCAGGCACACCGTTTAGCACGGGATATCCGCAAGCGGATTGAAGAAGAATTAGATTACCCAGGTCATATTAAAGTAACAGTTATCCGTGAAACGAGAGCTGTGGAATATGCGAAATAAAGCGATGCTTTCTGCATCGCTTTATTTTTTTTGCAATCTGTGCAAAACTTAAGGGTAAACACACACCATTTGAGAGAAGGTATAAGCGAAGCATGAAACTATTATTTGTAGGAGATGTAGTAGGATCTCCAGGTAGAGATATGATAAAAGAATATTTGCCAAAGCTAAAACGTAAATACAGACCGTCCCTGACGATTGTAAACGGAGAGAATGCAGCACACGGAAAAGGGATTACTGAAAAGATTTATCACGAGCTGAATCAGGCTGGCGCACAGGTTGTGACAATGGGAAATCATACATGGGATAAGCGGGAAATCTTTGAATTTATTGATAATTATCCAAATCTAATCCGTCCTGCGAATTTTCCTGAAGGCACTCCGGGTAACGGCATTACATATATAACTTGCGACGGCAAAGAAATCGCTGTGATTAACTTACAGGGACGAACGTTCTTGGCGCCTATTGATTGTCCATTTAAAAAAGCGGATGAGCTGATTGAAGAAGCTAAAAAGAGAACATCCATCATTTTTGTGGATTTTCATGCTGAAGCAACGAGTGAGAAGCAGGCCATGGGCTGGTATTTGGACGGAGAAGTGACGGCCGTTGTTGGAACTCATACTCACGTTCAAACGGCAGATGAGCGAATTCTTGATCAGGGGACTGCTTTTATCACAGATGTGGGCATGACAGGCCCTTATGATGGCATCTTGGGAGTAGAGAGAGAGGCGGTCATAAAACGTTTCCTGACTAGCCTCCCTGTGCGATTTGAGGTAACTGAAGGCAAGGCGCAGCTGAGCGCAGTAGTAATCGATGTTCAAGAAAAAACAGGCAGAGCCTTGAAAATTGACCGCATTTTAATTAATGACGATCATATGTTTTTTGAATAGAATATATATTTAGAAATTTTAGAAAAAATAATGAACCAAGCAGGAATACTAGTTCCCTCTAGTGAATATAGTATCAATGGAATGGCTGTGAAAGAGGTTCAGAAGGCTTCATAAAGGGGATGGGCCCTCCGAACAGATCTAATAAGGCATGATCCAATGTACATTCACGATCTATTGAAAAATAAGGGGGATACTAGAAATGGAAATATTAAAAGTTTCAGCAAAGTCCAATCCTAACTCTGTAGCGGGAGCACTAGCAGGTGTCCTGCGTGAAAGAGGCGCTGCCGAAATCCAGGCAATTGGAGCTGGAGCACTTAACCAGGCTGTAAAAGCAGTAGCTATTGCCAGAGGGTTTGTTGCCCCGAGCGGTGTTGATTTAATCTGTATTCCTGCCTTTACGGATATTCTCATTGATGGAGAAGAGCGTACGGCCATTAAATTAATTATTGAGCCTCGTTAAATAGACAAAATGATCAACCTGTTTGCGGGTCACGCAAACAGGTTTGTTTTTATTTCGCACTTTTCATATCCTTTTCAATCATAGATCACTAAATAAATGACTTTTGGATTTTTTTCATCATAAACGGGAGTTGATTCCGTAACAGTTTTTACAGGAAAAGAGCACCATATAAAGTTTATTAGGTGAACGATTTTCATACAGAAATTTTTTACGAACACAGTCCTTTATTTATCTTTAGGAGAGATGATGACGTGCGTATTTTTGATGCTCATTGTGATTTGCTCTATCAATTATGGCGCAGGCCTGAAATTAGTGAATGGAATGACATGAATCTGCATGTCACCATTGAAAAGCTATTTCAGTTTGGAGCAAAAGTCCAGTGCTTTGCCATCTTTATACCAGTTGATGTCACGAATAAATTAGAAGCCGCCTTTGCACAGGCTTCCATCTTTTATGATCGGATTATTAATGGGTTTGAAAAGATCATACATTTAAGGACAAAACAGGATCTTCTTGCATTAAAGGATGA
Organism: Metabacillus dongyingensis; assembly: GCF_019933155.2. NCBI lineage: Bacteria > Bacillati > Bacillota > Bacilli > Caryophanales > Bacillaceae > Metabacillus > Metabacillus dongyingensis. Next base: position 2,293,679 of record NZ_CP082944.1, read on the forward strand.
TGAAATTGGAGCCATTTTGACACTTGAAGGCTGCGACCCGATCGGCCATGATTTAAGCCTTCTTTCCATTTTTCATCAGCTAGGTGTTAGATCCGCGGGACTGACTTGGAATTTTGCCAACTTACTTGCTGATGGAGCGCTCGAAACAAGAAATGCAGGTCTATCATTTTATGGGAGACATGTAGTCGGGAAATTAAATCATTATCACATGTGGACTGACGTATCTCACCTTTCCGAACGAAGCTTTTGGGATGTCATTCAGCTTGCAGACCATCCGATTGCCAGTCATTCAAATTCATATGCACTGTGTCCCCATCCAAGAAATTTAAAAGACGATCAAATTAAAGCAATCGTTGCAAAAAATGGTTTGATTGGCATAACGTTCGTGCCGCAATTTACCTCTTCCCGCTCGAGGGCTTCAATGAAGCATCTACTTAATCATTTAGATTACGTGAGTGGTCTTGCAGGAGAAAATGCTGTAGGATTTGGGTCTGATTTTGACGGGATAGATGAAACGATTGAAGGGCTTGAAGGTTATGAACAGTATCCTTACTTGCTGAATACACTCTCGAAGCATTATTCAGAAAGTCAGGTTGAAAAATTTATGTATAAAAATTTTGCTGATTCCATTCCTTTTTAGACAAAGGTTCTATTGCATATCAAGTATACGGAATGAATGAATATAAGATTTGGAAAAATCAAAAAAATAAACAGCAAAAGCATGTTTATTTCCCTGAAACGCTTGTTTTTTTCTCATGTTCGTTCTACAATTGTAAACGTTTAGTACATATTCTAACAATATTTAATTCCGTGTGTAAGAGCTCTTAAATAGGGCGAAAAATATATGAGTGTTTCTTAAGAAGGGGTGTAGGGCACATGATCAGTCAACTTTCATGGAAAGTTGGAGGACAGCAAGGTGAAGGTATCGAAAGTACCGGAGAAGTGTTTTCAATCGCATTAAACAGAATGGGCTATTATTTATATGGTTACCGTCATTTTTCATCTCGAATTAAAGGCGGTCATACAAATAATAAAATCCGCGTCAGCACAACTCAAGTTCGTTCTATTTCGGATGATCTTGATATATTAGTAGCTTTTGATCAGGAAACAATCGATGTGAACGTATATGAGCTTCGCAAGGGCGGCCTTGTTCTTGCAGATTCAAAGTTTAATCCAGTGATTCCTGATGACTGCAACGCTGTTTTGTATTCCGTGCCTTTTACAGAGATTGCCGCAGAATTAGGCACTTCATTAATGAAAAATATGGTTGCAATTGGTGCAACAAGTGCTGTGCTTGATCTTGGAACATCACAATTCCAAAATGTCGTGCAGGAGATTTACGGAAAAAAAGGGCAGCAGATTGTTGAAAAGAATCTTGAAGCCATTAAAAAAGGCTCAGCTTATATGAAACAAGAACTGAACTTTGACCGTGTAGATATGTATCTAGAAAAAGCGGACGGGCAAAAACGCATGTTCATGATCGGCAACGATGCGATAGCATTAGGCGCAGTTGCCGGCGGAGCACGTTTCATGGCTGCATACCCAATTACACCAGCTTCTGAAATCATGGAATATCTCATTAAGAAGCTGCCTGATTTCGGCGGTACAGTTATTCAAACAGAAGATGAAATTGCCGCTTGTACGATGGCCATTGGTGCAAACTATGCAGGCACCCGCACATTGACGGCTTCTGCAGGACCGGGGTTGTCATTGATGATGGAAGCAATCGGGCTCTCAGGCATTACAGAGCAGCCGCTGGTGATCATTGATACTCAGCGCGGCGGACCAAGTACAGGACTTCCGACGAAACAGGAGCAATCCGATTTAATGGCGATGATTTACGGAACGCATGGAGAAATTCCGAAAATCGTCATGGCGCCAAGCACAGTACAAGAAGCATTTTACGATACAATTGAAGCTTTCAACTTAGCGGAGGAATATCAATGTCCTGTTATTTTGCTGACAGATCTTCAGCTCTCACTTGGTAAACAGTCTGTAGAACCGCTTCAATATGATAAAATCCAAATACGAAGAGGCAAGCTTGTACAGGGCGAGGAGCTGCCTGAGATAGAAAATAAAGGATACTTTAAACGATTTGAAGTAACAGAAGATGGCGTATCGCCGCGTGTAGTGCCGGGAATGAAGAATGGCATTCACCATGTTACAGGTGTTGAACATGATGAGACCGGCAAACCTTCCGAGGTGGCAACAAACCGTAAAGCCCAAATGGACAAACGTCTGCGTAAGCTGTCAGACATCAAGTTTGACACGCCCGTCCATCAAAATCTGACTCATCCTGATCCGGATGTACTATTCGTTGGATTTAACTCTACAAGAGGCACAATTGAAGAAGCGATGATCCGCCTTGAAAATGACGGTGTAAAAGTGAATCATGCACATGTCCGTCTGCTTCATCCATTCCCGTCCGTTGAGTTGCTTCCGCTTGTTAAAGCAGCTAAAAAGGTTGTAGTGGTAGAAAATAATGCAACTGGACAGCTTGCTAGTCTTATAAAAATGAATGTGGGTCATGCAGAGAAAATTTCCAGTATTCTTAAATATGATGGAAATCCGCTCTTGCCGCATGAAGTTCATTCAAAATGCAAGGAGTTGTTCTAAATGGCGACGTTTAAAGAATTTAGAAACAATGTAAAGCCTAACTGGTGCCCCGGCTGCGGAGACTTCTCTGTACAAGCCGCCATTCAGCGTGCTGCTGCAAATGCAGGCCTCGAACCTGATCAGCTTGCTGTAGTTTCAGGAATCGGATGTTCAGGCCGTATTTCGGGCTATATCAACGCTTACGGTTTCCATGGTATTCACGGCCGTTCCCTTCCAATTGCGCAAGGTGTAAAAATGGCAAATAAAGATTTAACCGTCATTGCATCAGGCGGCGACGGTGACGGATTTGCCATCGGAATGGGCCATACGATTCATGCCATCAGAAGAAATATTGATGTCACCTATATCGTAATGGACAATCAAATTTATGGATTGACAAAGGGCCAGACGTCTCCGCGAAGTGATGTTGGCTTCAAAACTAAGAGCACGCCGAAAGGTTCAATTGAATCTTCCTTATCAGTCATGGAAATGGCACTTACGGCAGGAGCAACATTTGTAGCACAGAGCTTCTCAACTGATTTAAAAGATTTGACGTCAATCATTGAAGCAGGGATCAATCATAAAGGATTTTCTTTAATCAACGTCTTCAGTCCATGTGTCACTTACAATAAAATCAACACATATGACTGGTTTAAAGAAAATCTTACAAAACTTAGTGATATTGAAGGATATGACCCATCAAACCGCATGACTGCCATGCAGACTCTGATGGAGAAAAACGGACTTGTAACGGGTTTGATTTATCAAAACAAGAATCAGCCATCCTATCAGGAGCTTGTCTACAACTACAGCGAAACTCCTTTATCACATGCCGATCTGCAAATCAGCGAAGAGAAATTCAACGAATTGCTCTCAGAATTTATGTAATGAGAAAAATGTCTATCCTCAGGATAGGCGTTTTTTTTTTATTGATTTTAAGTTTTATAAAAAAATAAGCGAGTTTTTTTCTCATGTGTTCAAACGTCTACACTGGGTGGACAGTCTCCTTTACACCACTATTTAAGGATGATAGAATTTCATATATACTCATTAAAATAGATGTTTTTTGGAGCGAGGAGTGTTCACAGTGAATGGAAAAATGAAAGCAATCGTTAAGCACCGCAAAGGCTTTGGTGCTGAACTGCAGATGGTAGACATCCCTCAGATTAAAGAAAATGAAGTGCTGATCAAAGTAAAAGCTACTTCAATCTGCGGAACAGATGTTCATATATATACATGGGATGCATGGTCGGAAAGCAGAGTGAATCCGCCTTATGTTTTTGGCCATGAATTTTCTGGAGAAGTTGTAGAAATAGGAAGTAAAGTAACAAGCGTTGAAATCGGAGATTTTGTTTCCGCTGAAACGCATTTAGTATGCTATGAATGTCCGCAATGTTTAACAGGACAGTATCATATTTGCAAAAACACAAAAATTATAGGTGTCGATACAGATGGATGCTTTGCAGAGTATGTGGCTTTGCCGGCAGTGAACCTTTGGAAAAATCCAAATGAAATGCCTTTTGATGTAGCATCTATTCAAGAACCGATGGGAAATGCGGTGCACACAGTTTTAGCAGGAGATGTTGCAGGGAAAAGTGTTGCTGTCATTGGATGCGGCCCTATTGGGATTATGGCTGTAGGAGTTGCAAAAGCAGCAGGAGCATCTCAGGTCATTGCCCTTGATTTGAACGACTACCGTTTAAATTTAGCAAAAGAAATGGGCGCAACAACGGTCGTCAATTCGAAAAATGAAGATCCTTTGGCGAAGATTAATGAATTAACAGACGGCAACGGTGTAGATGTTGTCTGTGAAATGTCAGGGCATCCAATTGCGATGGATCAAGGATTTAAAATGGTAACCAATGGCGGACGTGTTTCGATCCTGAGTCTTCCTGTCCGTCCAGTTGAAATAGATATCACCAATGATGTCGTTTTTAAAGGAATCACGGTACAGGGAATTACAGGGAGAAAAATGTATGAAACGTGGCAGCAGGTTTCAAGACTTTTAAAATCAGGGCAAGTAGATGTAACCCCGCTGATTACTCATCACTTCTCTTTAGAAGAATTTAAAAAAGGCTTCGATTTAATGATCGAAGGTAAATGTGGTAAAGTCGTATTACACCCATAGTGTGAACTTCATTCAGCGGGGGCTTCTCCCCCGTTGAATGTTAGTTAAGGCCCGCAGAATTGCAGGTACACAGACGTTGCCGCAGTGAGTGGAGCCATTAGTATGTGTTCTAAGCTAGTGCTATTACTGGCAGTAAATCCAACCTTAGTTTTCTAGAATCCACCATACATACCATAAGGCGGAGGAATTACTGTCCATTAATGCGTGATAAAAGAATGAAAATGGAGGGGCTATGATGAAAGGTTTTGAATATTTACAGGCAGAACTTGATGAAATGAAACAGCAAGGAACATTCCGGACGCTGATTCCTCTCGAATCAGACCAGGCATCAAAAGTTGTCATCGATGGAAAAGAATTAATTCAATTATCATCTAATAACTATTTAGGATTAACAACTCATCCAAGACTGGTAGAAGCAGCAATCAAGGCTGCAGAGAAATTTGGTGCAGGAACCGGATCTGTCAGAACGATTGCCGGTACTTTTACAATGCATGAAGAACTTGAAACAAAGCTTGCTGAATTTAAGCATACAGAAGCTGCACTAGTGTTTCAGTCAGGTTTTACAACAAACCAGGGCGTTCTTTCTTCTATTCTGACAAAAGAAGACGTTGTGATCTCAGATTCTCTGAATCATGCTTCAATCATCGACGGAATCCGATTAACAAAGGCTGCGCGCAAAGTGTATAACCATGTTGATATGGCAGATTTAGAAAGAGCATTAAAAGAATCAGGAGACTTTAGAGTCCGTCTAATTGTTACTGATGGTGTTTTCTCTATGGATGGAAATATTGCTCCACTTCCGGAAATTGTTGAGCTTGCTGAAAAATACGATGCACTTGTCATGGTGGATGATGCCCACGCTTCTGGTGTTCTTGGACAAAACGGCCGCGGAACAGTTAATCACTTTGGACTTGATGGACGTGTACATATCCAGGTCGGGACATTAAGCAAAGCGGTTGGTGTTTTAGGAGGATATGTAGCAAGCACACGTACTCTAATTGATTACCTTATTCAAAAAGGCCGTCCATTTTTATTCAGTACGTCCCATCCTCCAGCTGTTACAGCCGCCTGTATAGAAGCGATCAACGTACTTATAGAAGAGCCTGAACTGATTGAAAAGCTATGGGATAACGCAAAATTCTTCAAAAAAGGCCTTGAAGATCTAGGTTTTGATACAGGTAAAAGCGAAACACCTGTAACACCGGTTATAGTCGGGGACGAAGCCTTGTCTCATCAGTTCTCAGATAAATTGCGGGAATATGGTGTTTTTGCACAAGGCATAGCATTCCCGACAGTTGCAAAAGGGCAGGCTCGCGTGCGTACAATTGTAACAGCTGAGCATTCTAAAGAAGAATTGCAAACAGCTTTAGATATCTTTGAAAAAGCAGCAAAAGAATTGAATATTTTGTCATAATTTTTTAAAGAGAGGCTAAGTCCTCTCTTTTCCATTAGAAACAAATTTCATTCCATCAAATTCTGATGTCTTGCTGCAGTTCATAGCCCACTTTGAAAACAATTGAAGAAAAAGCACCTTCCTCCCGTCAATTCTTATTTTCTGCGGGTGACTAAAAGACGCTTTCGCGTTTCTTGATTTGTTTATTTAGTAAGATTGTTTTACTATAGATATATGTCCTTTCTTGATTTGTATATTGTTTTGTCATTTAAGAACATATATACTATAAAATTGGTATACTCTCACTCCGAGAGTAAGGTTAGAAGGGTTTGAAAGGAGACTGTTTTACATGAATGAAAAGCAGCGTTTGGAAAATACACAGGTAAATCCTGCGGACAAAAAATCCGAAAAGGATTACAGCAAGTATTTCCAAGCCGTTTATATGCCACCTTCCTTAAAGGATGCAAAAAAGCGCGGCAAAGAGGAAGTGAAATACCAAAATGATTTCAGCATTTCAGAAGAGTTCAGAGGCCTTGGGAATGGAAAGAAATTTCTGATTCGCACATACGGATGCCAAATGAACGAACATGATACTGAAGTCATGGCTGGAATTTTCATGGCACTCGGCTATGAAGCTACGAACACAACAGAAGATGCAGATGTGATTCTCTTGAATACATGTGCCATCCGTGAAAATGCAGAAAATAAAGTATTCGGTGAAATCGGTCACCTGAAGTCCCTTAAAAGAGAAAAACCAGGTTTATTGATCGGTGTCTGCGGATGTATGTCGCAGGAAGAATCTGTTGTCACAAGAATCATGAAGAAACATCAGCATGTTGACATGATCTTTGGAACGCATAACATTCACCGCTTGCCTAATATTCTTAAAGACGCCTACATGTCGAAAGAAATGGTCATCGAAGTTTGGTCTAAAGAAGGCGACGTTATTGAAAACCTTCCAAGAGAGCGCAAAGGAAATGTCAAAGCATGGGTTAATATCATGTTTGGCTGCGATAAATTTTGTACGTACTGCATCGTTCCTTATACTCGCGGAAAAGAAAGAAGCAGACGCCCTGAGGAAATCATTCAGGAAGTGCGTCAGCTTGCTGCAAGCGGATATAAGGAAATTACTTTGCTTGGCCAGAATGTAAATGCATATGGAAAAGATTTTGAAGACATCTCATACGGCCTCGGCGATTTAATGGATGAAATCCGTAAAATTGATGTTGCCCGTGTCCGCTTTACAACAAGTCACCCTCGTGATTTTGATGATCATCTGATTGAGGTGCTTGCTAAAGGCGGTAACCTGCTTGATCATATTCACTTGCCTGTTCAGTCAGGAAGCTCTGAGATCTTAAAGCTGATGGCCCGCAAATACGACCGGGAAAAATATATGACATTAGTGAAAAAAATTAAGGAAGCGATTCCAACGGCTTCTTTGACGACAGATATCATTGTAGGTTTCCCAAATGAAACAAATGAGCAATTTGAAGAAACGCTGTCAATGTACCGTGAAGTTGAATTCGACAGTGCTTATACGTTCATTTACTCTCCTCGTGAAGGGACGCCTGCAGCAAAAATGCAAGATAACGTTCCTATGGAAGTAAAGAAAGCACGTCTGCAAAAACTGAATGATCTTGTTAAAGAAATTTCAGCTAAAAAAATGATGGAATACGAAGGTCAGGTTGTAGAAGTGCTTGTAGAAGGGGAAAGCAAAAATAACCCTGAAGTACTTGCAGGCTATACAACTAAAAGCAAACTTGTAAACTTTAAAGGTCCAAAGTCTGCTGTCGGCCAAATTGTTAAAGTGAAAATAAACAAAGCAAAAACGTGGTCTTTAGATGGGGAAATGGTAGAAGAAGCGATAGAGGTGAAATAGGGGATGTCATTATATACTAAAGAAGAAATCGTAGCAAAAGCCCGTGAATTAGCACAAATGGTTGCTGATACCAAAGAAGTTGAGTTTTTCAAAAAAGCGGAAGCGCAAATCAATGAGAATCAAAAAATCCGTGAAAAAGTAGCAAGTATTAAAAGTCTTCAAAAACAGGCTGTTAACTTCCAGCATTACAGCAAGCAGGAAGCATTAAAGCAGGTAGAAGATAAAATTGATAAAATTCAGGAAGAATTGGATGAACTTCCAATCATTCAGGAATTTAAAGAATCTCAAGTTGAAGTGAACGATTTGCTTCAATTGATTGCAGTCACGATCTCAAACCATGTGACAGACGAAATTATCCGCACAACCGGCGGAGATCTGTTAAGCGGTGAAACGGGTTCAAAACTAAATAATTCACCAGGCTCAGCCTGTCACTAAAAGAGGAGCACACTGTTCAGAGCAGTGTGCTTTTTTATTTTCTTTATATTGCAAAGCTTCAATAGAGGATGTTTCTGATAAATTTCGAAAAGAGCCTGATAAAAATTATATAGAGACCGATAAAATTTATTGCTAATCCGCCCTAGCTCCAACAGCGTTAAAAATTCCTGCAGAAAACCACGCCACTTCACTAAATAAATATCTAATTAAACTATGTTCTAAATAATCATAGTTTTTTATACTGCCGGCAGCAAAGGCAAAAAGCGCCTTTCCTGCCAAAACCTTTGTGATCAACTGACCCCCTTGGCAATTCAGCTTTTCTTTTCAAATTTTAGGCACATATCTGGGCGTACACGCATACAATGAACTATACCGATTCATGTATTGGTGGAACATATTATTTATTCCTTTATATTAGTAGCACAAACCCTACTAGCCCAGCATAGGATTAAATGAAGATTGATTGAGGAGGGTATGTACGAATGGCTGAATACAGAGAAATAATCACCAAAGCGGTAGTTGCGAAAGGCAAGAAGTTTACTCAATCCACGCACAGCATTGCTCCTTCGCAAAAACCAACAAGCATTCTAGGCGGCTGGTTGATCAACCATAAATATGATGCCAAAAAGGTTGGGAAAACAGTCGAGGTTGAAGGTACTTACGACATTAACGTATGGTATTCGTATGCTGATAATACGAAAACAGAAGTTGTCACTGAAAAAGTTTCATATGTGGACGTCATTAAGTTGAAATATAAAGATAACAACTTTTTGGACGATGAGCATGAAGTCATTGCAAAGGTTATGCAGCAGCCAAACTGCATGGAGGTCAATATTTCTCCAAATGGAAGCAAGGTTGTTGTTTCAGCTGAGCGTGAGTTTTTGGCGGAAGTTGTCGGGGAAACAAAGGTGGTTGTCGCAATTAACACAGAATCATTTGCTGAAGCGGATGAAGACTGGGAAGAAGATCTTGATGAGGAGTTTGAAGATCTGAATCCGGAATTTTTAGTCGGCGGAGATGAAGAATAAGAGGAAACTAGGGAGAATCTATCTTCCTGGTTTTTCTTTTTTTATGGAATTCTAATAATTTTGCACCTTTCGTATTCTTAATATACTATTCCTGGGACAACCTTCCGGGATTCGGGCGAAGCAAAAAATCCTCCATGTATGTTATAATAAAGTTTGTTTTGAAACGTACGCAAATGCAATGGGGGATTACTATGGCTACATATACGCCGATGATACAGCAATATTTAAAAATAAAGGCAGAGTATCAGGATGCCTTTTTATTTTTTCGTTTAGGCGACTTTTATGAAATGTTTTTTGAAGATGCAAAAAGAGCATCTGCTGAACTTGAAATTACATTAACGAGCAGAGATGGTGGAGGCGCCGAGCGAATTCCAATGTGCGGTGTACCGTATCATTCTGCTCCTGGATATATAGAATCTTTAATTGAAAAAGGCTACAAGGTAGCCATATGTGAACAAACTGAAGATCCAAAACAGGCAAAAGGTGTTGTACGCCGCGAAGTTGTGCAGCTGATCACACCAGGAACGGTTATGAATGGAAAAGGTCTGCAGGAGCGGGAAAATAACTATTTAGCGTCTGTAACTGCCTTTCCTTCTAAGTTTGGTTTTGCGGTTACAGATCTATCGACTGGTGAAAATCAAGTGACCTTATTAAATCATATTGATGAAATTATAAATGAAGTGTATTCACTTGGTGCAAAGGAATTAGTTGTACATCCTGACTTTCCTGAATCATATATTAAAAAAATTGCTGAAAAATCAAGAGTGACCGTTTCGTTTGAAATAGATGCGGGCACAGAGAAATTTGAAGCGATTATCGATCATCTTGAAGATGTGAGATTAAAAGAAACATTTGGGAGACTGCATAACTATTTGCAGAAAACGCAAAAGAGAAGCCTTGATCATCTGCAAAAAGTAAAAGTCTATCAGCTGCAGGATTTTATGAAAATCGATTTATACTCAAAGCGGAATTTGGAGCTGACGGAAACGATCCGTTCTAAAGGCAAAAAAGGCTCGCTGCTCTGGCTTCTTGACGAGACTAAAACAGCAATGGGCGCGAGAATGCTCAAGCAGTGGATCGATCGGCCATTGCTTTCCAAAAATGAAATCAAAAGCCGTCTTCAAATGGTCCAATCCTTGCTTGATCACTATTTTGAACGCGAAGACCTCAGAGAACGGCTAAAGGAAGTCTATGATCTTGAAAGACTTGCGGGGAGAGTGGCATTCGGAAATGTCAATGCAAGAGACTTAATCCAGCTCAAGAAATCATTGCAGCAGGTGCCTGCGATCAAAGAAGTGATAACATCTGTAAAGGATAACCAAATAAATGAAAAGGCAGAACAAATTGACACTTGTACAGAACTGACAGACTTACTTGATTCTGCTTTAGTAGAGAATCCGCCCCTGTCTATTAAAGACGGCAATATCATGAAAGACGGCTTTCATGAACAGCTCGATCAATTCAGAGATGCAAGCAGAAACGGCAAATCATGGATAGCAGAGCTTGAACAGCAAGAGCGGGTGCGTACAGGCATCAAATCACTTAAAATAGGGTTTAACAGGGTATTCGGCTACTATATTGAAGTGACAAGAGCAAATGTACACTTGCTTGAAGAAGGCAGGTACACACGGAAGCAAACATTGACAAACGCTGAAAGATTTATAACACCGGAGCTTAAAGAGAAAGAAACGCTCATTCTAGAAGCAGAAGAAAAAATGGTAGACATTGAATATGAATTGTTTGTCGAGCTTCGTGAACAGGTGAAGAAGTTTATTCCAAGACTTCAATCCTTATCTAAGTGCATAAGTGAATTGGATGTGCTTCAGTGCTTTGCTGTCATCAGTGAAAAAAGACATTATTCTAAACCCTCTTTTTCAGATCAGGAGCTGTTCATTAAGGACGGCAGACATCCAGTTGTTGAAAAAGTAATGAATTCTCAAGAATATGTTCCAAACGATTGTTATTTCTCAAATGACCGCGGAATGCTGCTGATTACAGGACCTAACATGTCCGGAAAAAGCACGTATATGAGACAGGTTGCATTAACAGCCATCCTCGCTCAGATCGGGTGTTTTGTTCCTGCTTCAGAAGCTGTTCTTCCGATCTTTGATCAAATTTTTACCCGAATAGGAGCAGCGGATGACCTAATATCAGGGCAAAGTACCTTTATGGTTGAAATGCTTGAAGCGAAGAATGCGATTGTCAATGCTACGGAAAGAAGTTTAATATTATTTGATGAAATCGGGCGGGGAACTTCAACGTATGATGGAATGGCACTCGCGCAGGCCATTATTGAACATATTCACCATCATATCGGAGCTAAAACTTTGTTCTCCACGCATTATCATGAACTGACTGGTCTTGCTGACGGTTTGCCGCAGCTTCAGAATGTCCATGTATCAGCCGTAGAAGAAAACGGCAAGGTAGTGTTCCTTCACAAAATCGAGGAAGGTCCGGCAGATAAAAGTTATGGAATTCATGTCGCCGAGCTTGCCGAGCTGCCAAATGAGCTGATCATCAGAGCAAAAGCAATTTTAGAAAGCCTTGAAGCCGAACAGACAGTAAAAGTCCCAGCATCTATCATGGAAAAGTCGGAAACATTTAAAAGCGATGAAGCTCAGCTCTCCTTTTTTAATGAACAGCCTGCTAAGAAGGAAAGCAGACCGGTTCCGAAAAAAGATATACTGGTACTAGAACAGATACGGGCGATCAATCTGCTTGAAATGACGCCGCTTGATGCAATGAATGAACTCTATCAAATTCAAAAAAAATTAAAATAATGAAGAGGTGAACAGCATGGGGAAAATTATTCGCCTTGACGATTCACTATCAAATAAGATAGCTGCAGGAGAAGTTGTCGAACGTCCGGCTTCTGTTGTAAAAGAGTTAACGGAAAATAGTATAGACGCCGGCAGCACTGTCATTGAAATTCATATAGAAGAAGCGGGTTTAAGCAAAATCCGCATCATAGACAATGGAGACGGCATTCTGCCTGAAGATTGTCTGAACGCTTTTCACAGGCATGCTACAAGCAAAATCAAAGATGAAAACGACCTTTTCCGGATCCGGACTCTTGGTTTCCGGGGAGAGGCCCTGCCGAGTATCGCGTCTGTTTCCCATGTTGAATTAAAAACAAGCACAGGGTCTGGTGCAGGCACGAGAATGGTGCTTTCAGGAGGAAAGGTAGACATCCATGAAGCTGCTTCAAGCAGAAAAGGAAGCGACCTTACTGTTACGAATTTATTTTTCAACACACCAGCCCGTTTAAAATATGTCAAAACAGTTCATACCGAGCTTGGCAACATTACAGATGTTGTCAATCGCCTGGCATTGTCCAATCCAACTATTTCTTTCAAGCTGACTCATAACGGAAAGCCAATGCTGCATACGAGCGGGAACGGTGATGTGCGCCAAGTCATAGCGGGCATTTATGGACTGGGCATTGCAAAAAAAATGATTCCTATTAACTTACAGTCTCTTGATTTTGAAGTGAAAGGCTATATATCTCTTCCTGAAATCACCAGAGCATCAAGAAACTATATATCAACGATCGTAAATGGCAGATTTATTAAAAACTATCCGCTTGTAAAAGCCATTCAGCAAGGCTATCATACCCTGCTTCCAATCGGCCGGTTTCCAATTGTCTTTCTGGAAATTAATATGGATCCTATTTTAGTCGACGTAAACGTTCACCCTGCCAAAATGGAAGTCCGGCTAAGCAAAGAGGCTGAATTAAATGATCTGATTACTGCTGGAATTAAAGACGCATTTTCGCATCAAAAGCTGATTCCTGAAGCCGTCTTGCCGAAGCGGAAAGAAAAAAGCTTTGATGAACAGCAAACATTTTCGTTCAGTCATGCTGAGAAAAAACCACTATCAGCAGCATCTCTTCCGCAAGTAATGGAAAAGCCAGTGATTGAAGCAGCAGAAGCTCTAGAACCAGAAGAAAAGATCATCGAACAAAGTTCTCCAGTTATTGAGGAGGAATTTGAAGTTTATGATGAACAGCCAGCTGATTATCATGAAGAACTGTTAACGACAGAATCTGAACCGAGAGTGCCTGTACTTTATCCAATAGGCCAAATGCATGGAACATATATCCTCGCTCAAAATGAGACTGGATTATACATTATCGATCAGCACGCGGCTCAGGAGAGAATCAATTATGAATACTTTAAAGAAAAAGTAGGACAAGTTGCTACGGAAGTTCAAGAGCTCCTAGTCCCGATTACCATGCACTATTCTGCAGATGAAGCCCTGATCATCAATGAGAAAATGCAGGCATTGGGTGAAGTCGGAATCTTCCTTGAGCCCTTTGGGGGAAATAGTTTTATCGTGCGTTCTCACCCTCAATGGTTTCCACGCGGAGAAGAACGGGAATTAATTGAAGAAATTATTCAGGAAGTGCTCGATCATAAACAGGCGGATATTAAAAAGCTTCGTGAAGAAGCAGCGATTATGATGAGCTGCAAGGCAGCTATAAAAGCAAATCATCATCTTCGCAATGATGAAATGTTTGCTTTGCTTGAAACGCTGAGGAAATCAACAGATCCTTTTACTTGTCCGCACGGAAGACCAATTATTATTCATTATTCGACGTATGAGATGGAAAAGATGTTTAAGCGCATTATGTAGAGGGTTTTAACGAAGGAAATAAGACTTTGCCCACTTTTTGCCCACCTAGTGTTTAAATACTTTTCAAACTTACTGACGTTTTCTTCCTCGTATTTCTTTGTAATGTGGAGATAAACGTCTGCAGTCATAGTTACAGTACTATGACCTAGTCTATCACTAACAAATTTAATATCTGCATCGCTTTCCAAAAGCATTATGGCATGTGTATGTCTTAATCCCTGATGGCATTATGAAATAATCTAGAAGTAACCAAAAGCCCTTCTCTTAACCTGAGAGGGGTATTATTTTATTTACAGCTCAAAATTTTTTCACTTTGATACCAAATATCCCTGCTCTTCAATGTCTTTCTTATTCAGCGTCTAAAAAAGGTTCTATATTTCCAAGTTAGGAATATCGCACGTATTGTGAATATCTAATGCAATGGCGATCCATATTTCTGCAATCCCCATATGAGAATAGATTCCTAAAATATAGATTCCTACAACCCTATAACCACATCCCAACAGCCGTCTATACATCGTGCCCTTAGTATCACCAGCCGCCTGCAGGGCGCCTGCTAAAACGAGTCCAATCGCCAAGGCAAGTTGGGATAAAAGCATCGATTCGCAAAGTAATGGCAACCACTCGAATCGCTTCTGCATCAGTCGTAAACCAGGCTGCCATCCAAGGAGCTTTGAATACCATGATTAGCCCAATTATACTCATGAGTAATTCGAAGAAGCTGTTCCTTGTTAGGGTTTATACATAAATAGTAAGAATTCATAGGCATCTATTCCGGTGAATACAATGGAATAAATCTATTTCACTGGGGATGAAGAGATGCCTAAAAACATAAATTATCAATTATCGACGCAACAAATGATTAACATTATTAGAAATGGTCTTAAAAAGTCGCAAGTTCCCAAACAAATTACTATTGTCGGCGCAGGACTAGCAGGACTGGTTACGGCATCTCTATTGAAGGAGGCAGGGCACAACGTTGCAATTCTTGAAGCCAGCAATAGGGTTGGCGGACGTGTCTTTACCATACGATCCCCCTTTAGCGATGGGCTTTATTTTAACGCAGGCGCAATGCGTATTCCTCATAGTCATTTTTTGACATTAGAGTATATTAATAAATTCGGGCTAACCGTAAACCCTTTTATTAACCGAACTCCATTGGATATTCTTTATGTAAATGGAATCAAAACACGTCTTACTATATTTGAACGTAATCCAAGTATTTTAAACTTTCCCATTGCTCCGAATGAACGTGGTAAAAGTGCAGAGGATCTGTGGAAATTAGCTATACAGCCAATTATCGATTTCATTAACCAAAACCCAACTAGAAATTGGCAACTCGTAGAAAAAGAATTTGAAGACTATTCGCTGGGTTCTTTCTTAAAATCTTACCATTATCAATATGGAACGACTTTTTCAGCTGGAGCAATTGATATGATCGGTGTACTTCTTGACTTAGAAGCATTTATGGGAATGTCATTTGTTGAAGCTTTGCGAGAAGAAATGTCCTTTAGCGCAAATCGTTTCTATGAGATAACCGGCGGCATGGATCTGCTGCCAAGGGCATTTCTTCCGCAATTAAAAGAAGACATTGCATTCTCTCAAAGGATGACGAAAATTGTCCAACATAACAACAGAGTAACTATCCATTCCACCCATCAGGACACCTTAGAGCACTCCACCATAACGGGTGATCTTGCCATCATAACCATTCCCTTTTCAGTGTTGCGATTTGTGGAAATTGAACCATACCATTCTTTTTCCTATTACAAACGGAGAGCGATTCGGGAACTGAACTATATAGGCGCAATAAAAATCGGTATCGAGTTTAAAAGCAGGTTTTGGGAAAGGCATGATCAATATGGCGGTAAATCCATAACAGACCTGCCGATTCGATTCACTTATTACCCAAGTCAAGGGATTGGTACAAAAGGACCTGCTGTGGTTTTGGCAAGCTATACATGGGCGGACGAGGCTTTAACTTGGAACGGGCTATCAAACGAAGATCGCATTCGCTATGCTTTAAAGAACTTAGCTGAAATATACGGAGACCAAGTCTATTCTGAGTTTGTATCAGGAACTTCCTTTAGCTGGATAGATAATCCATATTCTTCTGGTGCTTTCACGGCTTTTGAAACGGGTCAGGAAACCGATCTATATCCTTATATTGCTATACCTGAAGGAAGAGTGCACTTTGCCGGTGAACATACTACTCTTATCCACGGTTGGATGCAAGGCGCAATTGAATCCGGAATACGGGTTGCTTATGAAGTGAATGACATGCCAAAGTAAAACAAAATAGATAGATCAGGACTGTATAAATAGGAACTGGCTTAAAGTCATTGACTATCAGTATAAAAATATCTTAATCTACGGATTAAGAAAGAAGCAATTTGGAATTTTACTCTCTTTTGAAGATGGTTCACCAGCTGGTAATATTAAAAAGTGCGTTTTTAACGAAAATAATGATTTTATATACCTTTAGCCGAAGTTAAAAGGCAGTGAAGGCAAGCTTTAACTTGTTCTGTTGTGAGGTAAAATCGGCAGAATTGTTGTTTATTGGTAAAATCGTTTGGGCATGTTAGTAAAATCCGAGAAAATTAAACATAGAAGGGTGCATTAATATGCTTGATGATAAAACCATTAATATTGTACAATCAACCGCCCCTGTTTTAAAAGAGAATAGTAAAGAAATAGGAAAAAGATTTTACAAGCTATTATTTGAAAAAGCTCCAGACTTACTTAACATCTTCAACCAAACGAATCAAAAAAGAGGTCTTCAGCAGGAAGCATTAGGATATGCCGTTTATGCAGCTGGAGAATACATTACAAATCTGGATGCTATTAAACCAGTAATTGAAAGGATTTCTCAAAAACACCGTGCCATTGGAATAAAACCTGAACAATATCCAGTTGTAGGTGAAACGTTACTTCAAGCAGTAAAAGATGTTCTTGGTGATAATGCAACAGATGAAATTATTGAAGCGTGGGGTAAAGCATATGGATATATATCAGACGCTTTTATTAGTCTGGAGAAAAAACTTTATGAAGAATCAGAACAACAACCAGGAGGTTGGGAAGGATATCGGACTTTTTATGTAGATAAAAAAGTAAAGGAAAGTGATGAGGTCACATCATTTTATTTAAAGTCCAAAGATGGAGAAGCAATATCTTCGTATAAAGCTGGTCAATATCTTACGATCAGGGCAGAAATCCCTGGAGAGCAATACACGCATATTCGTCATTACAGCCTATCTGAGGCACCTGGTAAAGATTACTATCGCATCAGCGTTAAGCGTGAAGATGAGCATGGAAATTCTCCAGATGGAATTGTTTCAAACTATCTGCATGATCAGATTCAATCTGGTGATACACTGCAATTTTCCGCACCTGCTGGTGATTTTGTTATCCGCAAAGATAATGTACCAATTGTGCTGATTAGTGGAGGAATTGGAATTACTCCTTTATTAAGCATGTTAAATACAATCGCAGAAGAAAAACTATCACGTCAAGTTACGTTCATTCATGCTACAAGTAACAGCAAAACACATGCTTTTAGAGAACATGTGAAGGAATTAGAAAACAACTTTGATTACTTAAAGTCATATGTTTGTTATAATTCACCAACTGTAGAGGATAAAAAAGCAAAAAATTATGATAAAGAAGGTCATATTGACTTGAACTTCCTGCAATCCTTACTTCCTACAAAAGAAGCTGATTTTTATTTCTGCGGTTCAATTCCGTTTATGGAAGCGATAATTAAAGCCTTAAATGAATGGGAAGTTCCGAAAGAACATATACACTACGAGGTTTTTCGTCCAGTGGCAATGTTGGGGGAAGAAGACATGAACCTGTGAATGAAAGTGAAAACGAGTCAACAAATGATGTTGGCTTTTTTTGTCCTTCATTCTCACCTCATATTTTTTAGTGACATTTATTGAAGAATTACTCCTTCAAATCATCTGTATCGACATCAAATAATTTACAAACTCTTACAATTTGATCGTCCGTCACATGCTTTTTATTTCTCACAATGCTCGAAAGTGCTCTGACCGAAATTTTAAGGTAATCCCTTGTTTTTCTCTGACAGAAATTTCTTATTAAACTAACCTGCAGCGTAAGCTCAATAAAAAAAGCGATTCTTCCATACAAAAAGAGGTTGGTTGCTAGAACCAACCTGATAATATTTTAATAAAAATTGTCATCTCCATTCTGCTGATCACTTTCAGCAGGAACCGAAACTCCCATAGTTCGCAAAGATTCTTTTGCTTGTTTTAAATAGGATTCTGCTTGTTCTTGCCACTTGATAATCACTTTAATAAACGTTTTGAACTCAGGACTTGCATTTTCCTCCATAGTTATTAATCCTTCACTTACCTTTTTATCCTGGTTTTCTGCATTTTTTATACAAGCCACCAGTGTTTCTACAATGGATTGCTGCTGCTCACCATTTACTAGTCTCTGAGATGAACCTACTGCTGTAACGCGATGATAGGAAGCAGGCACTAGATGATTATGCATCTCGCGATTCCCTTTTAAATTTTTGGTTTTTGGTATATGGAAAAGTTCAGAGCTCATAGCACATACCATTTCTTCAGCATATAAACTTTTGTGTAACAAATTTAAAATATGTCCCCAGTTGTTAACCCGATAAAAATAGTAAGGCTGCAAAAAAACATCTCCTTTTTATAGAAAATTGGATCCCCCATTTCCATACTATGATTTAGTATCAAAATTAATGTAAGACCTTCTTCTTAAGCTAAAGCGTGCTTTACTTTAATAAGGAATAAAGTTATTACTTATTAAAGTAAAGGTGCGGATTAGTTGAAAATGAAACATATAAATCGAAAATAATAAAGGAGTGCGAGAGATAATCTTCAACTCCTTTAATTGCCTATAACACTTTTAAGTTAACTCTTCTCAAAGTGCAGCAAGAGGAGTTTTATCCATCTTCTATAAAGAGGGGCATTCTTCAATTTTGGAGGCTCGCTTTTTTACTGAATAGCGATGAAATTTAGTTTTTTAAGAATGTCCTATTTGTAAGGAAAATGATTAATATATTTCGATGTTTAATAGCTCAGCTTTTTTAGTGTGCAGAAGAGTAATTGATTCCCTGAATAATAAAAACTCACCTTATCGGTGAGTTAAGAAATTTATGTTATAGACTTGTTCTTCCGCTATATCTGTGTCTATGTGGTGTAATTCCATCGACAGTGGTTACCCCACTAAATTCATGATAATGACCACCATTCTGAACAGGAATTGCTGGTCCAGTTATACCGCGTATTTGATGTCTATGTCTGTTATCAATAGATGTAAAAGTAAAATATCTGTGTGTATGTTGGATTCCACTTGGTGCAGGTTCAGTAGTTCCAGCATATTGATGACTGTGTCCGTCATCAAAAGATGTAATGCCTTTAAATTCGTGGGTATGAACCGGCATTCCATCCCATGATGTTATAAAGAGTTTATGGGAATGCATTGGGTCTGAATCATCTGAATGATACAAGAAACCATTAACAGGGATATCCATTAATAACCGCCCCTTAAATCCTTTTTAACACATTATTCAAGGACAAAACAAAAGATGTAAGATTGGGAAAAGTTATTAAAGGAAATTAACACAATTGACACTTTAAAGAATTAATAAATAAAATACCTCTCCAAAAAGGGAGGAGTTATCGATTAAATTAAAATAAGCTTGCTTCTTTAGCTGCTTCTAAGTTTATTTAAAATGGAGAGAAGGTGCGGGTGCAAGAGTGGTAGATCACTGAATGAATCCGCAGCTCTTTTTTCTTATTATGCTAACGCCGCAGGATTGTTTAAAAAAGGGATTTTAAGGGAGGAAGCCGAATAGTGGATTTATAAGAAATTTAGGAGGAGTAGAAAAATGCAAAAGGTAGCTGAGGGAATAAGTCATTGGATAAAAACATTACCAGAAGAGTACAACTCTATGTCTGAAGAAGAAATTTCAAATCGGCCATTACCAAATAAATGGTCAAAAAAAGAAATTTTAGGACATCTATGTGACTCTGCGATAAATAATATTGAGAGGTTTATAAAAATTCAATATGAAGAACAAGTTTATGTTATTCAATCGTATAATCAAGACCAATGGGTAACGGTTCAGAATTATCAAGATAGAACACTTGATGAAATAGTAAACCTTTTTCAGACGTTAAATAAGCAAATTGTTAATATTGTTAAGAATGTTCCTAACGAAAAGCTATCCAACCTTTGTGACATAGGAAATAATCAACATAAAACACTGGAGTGGCTTATACAAGATTATCTTGGGCATATGGAACACCATATTCACAATCAAATCTTGATTGAAAATAGCGACTTTTAAATTTAATTCTTATTCAGCTACCATGAAAATAAACTTCTATAATTCCGCCGCAAAATCATTAAACTATGGATTGGGTTGACTGGATTAAAAACCAGTATGGACAAGTTCAACATATTTTCATTCTCTCTGGTGCAGCGACAATATTTCTGCTGCATGGATGGCTACGGGTGTTTTTCTTCAATAAGACAACTTAAATGATATTTCACAATCGAGGGTTTTTCTTGAATATCTGTTCAGCATGGAATATTCATGATTAATCTTCCATGAAATGGCGCTTATCTGTAAAGGTAAGCGTCCTGTTTAATGGAAAAAAGATTGAGTTAATCATCTGATTTTTAAATAATTGGTATTAAGCAATCGGGGAGTTTAATTGAAGAGTGGATTCAACTTTTTGTTCAACAATCGGGCCAGATAATCGAATAAGCTTCCCCTTTCCCTTACTTTTACAATATGATAGAGGGAAATAAAATAAGTCTCTGGAGGTATTATGGATAGAAACAGATATTCAGCAATAGCCCATCAAAGCCATACTTTTTATAATCCGATTAATCCATCAAAAATAGACAAAGTTATTGAGTTACTTGCTTTAAAAGATAATGACAAAGTAATTGATATAGGTGCTGGGAAAGGTGAAATTCTTCTTCGGATTATTGAAAGGTACAAATCTAAATGTATTGCTATCGAGAAATATGGTGATTTCACAGAACAACTTCAAATAAATGCTAAAAATAGAGGGGTTTTAAATAATATTGAAATCATTACAGAAGATGCTAAAGTAGCAATTAACACAATAAATGAGCAGTTTGATGTAGCGATTTGTATTGGTTCAACTCACGCATTAGGCGGATTGCATGAAACGTTGGATACGCTGAGGAAGTGTGTAAAAAAGGGTGGATATGTGCTCATCGGTGAAGGCTACTGGAAGCAGCAGCCAAGTAACGAATATTTGGAGGCGCTCGGAGGAGCGGAAGAATCCGAATTACTAAGCCACTTCGAGAATGTGAAGGTTGGCGAAAAACTAGGCCTAATTCCACTCTGGTCTTACACTACTAACGACGATGAATGGGATGAATACGAGTGGCTTTATGCTATGTCCATTGAGAATTATTGCTACGAACATCCTGATGATCCAGATTGCGATGCAATGTTACAAAAGATCCGGACTTGGAGAAGTACATATCTGAAATGGGGCAGAGATACCCTTGGATTTGGGATATATCTTTTTAGGAATATGTAAAATTCAATTAAAGGGCGCTATTCTTCGATAAGACAAAATAAATGATCTTCAACAATCGGGGGCGATTGCAGCAAAACGTGATTGCCTATAAATGATAGGGTGTTAGATGGCGACTTATCACCAATAATAGACCATCCAACGAAATGTAGGATTTCTGAATAAAAGCCCATTACAACATCATCTGTGAAGAAATAAGCTCTGTCCTAAGTGATAAAAATGGTGGAGAGGAATATATGACTGAAATTAAATATGGAGAATATGAGACTCACCGATATATTTATTAGCTTACTTGACGACCATTATTTAATAATCGGGGGCTTTAACGGAAGTCTTTTTACTATATTCTGAGTAAAATCGATATTCAGCAATCGGGCGCGTTTGTAGAGTATTGAAAAAAAACCAATTTCTCAATTTTAATGCTGAGAAATTGAGAAATTGGGCTTTTTAATATGGGAATTTCCTTAATGTTGTAAATCCGCATTTTCCTGACGATACCCCTCTTGATTAATTTTGCCACCCCATTCTGAAGCTAATACTCCCATAAAATACGTATCATAGAAGTTTCCCTCAAAAAAAGCATGCTTCCTTAACTGTCCTTCTACAATAAATCCAATCTTTTTATACAAACTAATTGCTTGTTCGTTAACTCCCCTTGTTGTTAAATAAATTTTATTTAGACGCAGTTGCTTGAAACCAATGTCAATCATTTGCTCCATAGCAGGTTTTCCATAACCTTGGCCACGAGCTTCAGGGGCTAACAAGATACCGATACTTGCTCTACCATGTTCAAGTTCTATATTTCGAAGAAAAATCCATCCGATGAGCCGTTTTTCTTCATTTTTAATAGCTAACAAAAGGTCTCCGTTTTGTCGTTTTTTCTCCACATGATTTACAGTTTGTTCAAAAGTCAATGGTGTTCTTCCTACCATTGAAATGGAAACAGAGTCGTTCAACCAGCGATGTAATTCCTTTATATTTTCTGTTTCAAATGCATGAAGAGTTACTTGTTTATTGCTCATTTTTATTCCTCTTTCCCCTATTTAGTTTTTTTGTGAATGCAAATTTGGTTATTAACTTCAAATTTATTTGGCTACATGCTTTTTGGTAAATACTCCATTAATAGTTGTGATATACACTAACACCCTTAGGCATTTATTACTCATAAATATCGAATAAATAGCCAAAAGGATCATTTTTCTTTTCTTCAAATGTCTTTTTTTCACATAGTGAAATAGGAAAAGATGCTAATATTATAATAGAAGTACACAAGAAAATTAAGCACAGTATGCCTAACAAAAAGACCATACAAGTTTCCTCCTCATTTTTCTTTTTAACAACAGCTTAAATTATGGAAACCGTTTCAGAGCAAGGCATAAATTTTGAGAGGAGAAAGTAAAATATGGCAAACATTAAGGATATAGCAAAGATGGCCGGAGTCTCAGTTACAACCGTATCCCGTGTGATAAATAATCATCCATATGTAAGCTTTGAAAAAAGGGAAGCCGTTTTGCGTGCCATTGAGGTAAGCAAATATGAAAAAAATATAAATGCTGTCCATTTGAGTAAAGGGAAAACCTTCCTTATAGGTATTGCTATTCCATTTTCAAATCATCCATTTTTTGCTTTGATAGTCGAGGGAATAGCGAATGAAGCATTGAATAATAACTATAAGCTTGTTCTTTTCCAAACTAATTATGAGGAATTTAGGGAAATTGAAGCGTTAGATATGTTAAAACAAAAGCAAATAGATGCTTTAATCATTTGTTCTAGAATTTGTCAATGGGACACTATAGATGCTTATTTAGACTATGGTCCGATAATCTTTTGTGAAGATACAAGAGATAAAAAAGTATCTTCAATCTTTATGGATCATTATAAAAGTTTCTCCAAAGCGTTAGAGTATTTGCATTTTAAAGGTCATAGAAAGGTTGGCATATGTGTAGGGAGAAGAACGGGATTCAACGGTGAACAAAGAATATTAGCCTACAGGGATTTTCTGAATAAAATCAACGAACCTTTTGAATCAGAATATATTTTCTCTGATTGTTATGATTTCGAAAACGGGGAGGAGATTGTTCAAAGATTAATAAATATGAATAATCCTCCCTCTGCTTTATTGGTTTCTAATGACCAAGTAGCTGCAGGAATTGTTACATGCAGTAAGGAAAAACGAATTTCAATACCGCATGAACTGGCAATTATAGGATTTGATAATCAGCCTATAGCTAAAATAATGAATATCACTACAATTGAAATACCTTTAGTGGAGATGGGAAGAAAATTATTTCTTCGGGCAATCAATAATAAAAATATTTCTCAGGAAGAAATATCAGTGAAATTAGTCGAACGACTAACGGTATAGTAAAAATAGAAATTTGCTTTTCTTGTTCAGCAATCGGACCAGTTTGTTGAAGAAGGATATTTTCTGTTTTTAGCAAATTAGAAATACAAACAAACTTATCAGGAATACAGGATATTGCAAAATAACAGGAACATAGGGGATATGAGATTTGAAGATCCATAGAATAGATCAGTAAATGATCTCTCTGCCGCTAAAGAGTTTTTTCTCGGTTTTGGCCTTGAGGTGCAAGGGGAATGGGAAATGGAAGGAGAGTTGATGGATCAGGTAGTTGGGCTTAATGACGTTAAAGTAGCATGTGTAGGATTGGGGACGCCAGACGGTCAGGCATGGATAGAGCTAATCAATTTTTATACGCC
This sequence comes from Metabacillus dongyingensis, assembly GCF_019933155.2. Taxonomy (NCBI): domain Bacteria; kingdom Bacillati; phylum Bacillota; class Bacilli; order Caryophanales; family Bacillaceae; genus Metabacillus; species Metabacillus dongyingensis. Next base: position 2,318,079 of record NZ_CP082944.1, read on the forward strand.
GTCAGATGAAAAAGATATTCAGCAACCTTTTGCAAATACCCTGGGTATCCGGCATATTGCATTTGCTGTTGAAGATATTGAAGCCGTTGTTGCCAAATTGAAAAAGAAAGGTATGGAAATCTTTAGTGAGATACAAAACTATGAAGAAAGATATAAGTTATGCTACTGTCGTGGGCCAGAGGAAATTATTTTAGAGTTGGCGCAGCAAATCAAATAAATTAAGGGTAATTAATAGTTATCGGGCCAATAATTGATGGATTTTGACATACCGCCAGTGAAATATGTAATCACGTAGATAAAGTTGTTCCGCAAACGGGCTCTTTAATGAAGTAAATTTCTCCTATTAATTTACGGAGAAGCTGAGTTTTTTAGTATTGGAATTTCCTTATCGTTGTATATCCGCATTTTCCTGACGGTATCCCTATAAAGAAGGAAATATGACGGTTAATCAAATTTGTGAAATTACAAATGTGTCTAGAGCTTCATTATATAGAAAGCTATCAGAAGGAACAAATAGTCTTTCTTTATTCCATTTAAACCAATTGTTCATTCATAAAAAATAATTGCAAAGTTGGTATTATTTGTTAAAATGGATTCGAAAGATGCTGTTGTCACTGAATGAAGAACATTTGGGAGGGGATTAACAATGAATGAGACCAAACCGTTAAAAGAGTTTCTTCAGGAAAGGAAAGAAAGTAGCATTGCCACGATCGCTCAGTACATTGAGGACCATATCGCGGAAAACTGGCAAAGCCTCTTCGAGAATAACCGGGATAAGTTGATGCAAGCATATAATGAGGCAGGCGATAGGGCGTACGGGACGTATTTGCATCTGCTGTTTTTATCTGTTCATAAAGAGCTTAATAAGGCAGGATTGCGTGCGGAACCTAGATTGCCAGGCGATTTCGGCATTTCAAGAGAGTGGGGCAACATGGAAGACAGACAACGTTGGATGTGGAGCACCATTTTTTCTATGAATGAAGAGCCTTTAGGTACCTTAGTCACTATTGTGTTTCATGATCACACGCAGTTTCGGGTTCCCCGTCAGCCTGAAATCATCGCTTTACTCGAAACGCACAAGGAGGATGTCGTTGAGGCCCTCTCTTTCAGTTCCGTTGACTTCAAGCAGGCGCGTGAATTCAAGATTGAATACGAAGAATACGTGCAGAATCAGCATAACAAAGGCTGAAGAACCAAAGGGTTACGGCTTATAGAGTCCTCAGTCTATAAAAATAGAAGCATCAAGGTTAACCCTATGAGCCTTCTATTGTATGAAATTAAAATACGAACGAAAAAAGCAGCCGGCAGCTGTCGATCGGACTTCAAAACAGAACAATAAGGGTGATTTCCTCTGCCTTTTCGGATTTTCGGGCGGACTACCTATCTGCTTTTGTTACGACTATAAATAAATTCGACAATACCGAGAAATGTTATGAGATGAAAAAATGGAAGGAGAGTAATTTATGGTCAAACAACTGATCGTCGGCGATGCAACGCATGAACTGGCCACTACGCGCCGCATTCTGGAACGCTTGCCCGAGGAGCATATGTTGTGGAAGCCGCACGAGAAATCGATGACGCTCGGCGGGCTGGCCACGCACCTGATCAACCTGCTGAACTGGCAAATCGCGATTTTTCAGTACCCTGAGTTCGATCTTTCGACCGTGCCGTTGCGGCGGGAGCCTTTGGAAAAACGCGCTGACGTTCTGGAGGAGTTCGACGCGAACGTCGGCAAGTTTGAAAAGCTGCTCGCCGAATGCGACGAGAAAACGCTCGGCGAGGAATGGACGCTGCGCCACGGCAACCATATCATCCTCAGCGAGCCGCGGGCGATCGCGCTCCGCACCTTCGGATTAAGCCACATGGTCCACCACCGGGCGCAGCTGGGAGTATATTTGCGGCTTCTCGATATTCCGGTGCCGGGCATCTACGGTCCCTCGGCCGACGAGGAAGCCCAATGAACTAAGTTTCTCGACCCGATACGCGCCAAAAAGGTCGTAGGGCACGGCATGAACGCCGGTACTCTGCGACTGTTTTTATTGTCGTCGAATACTGCTTTTGTAATCCATCCTTTGTCAAAATAACAAGTAGCTATCGCAGATCCTAACCAACCGGAAATATAATAGTACCTCAGTAACCTTCACACCAAGTTCACCGGCTAGATGATCGTAACAGGTTCGAGCATGGCGAACTTGTTTTAGTCCTTAGCGTAGGGAAAATCGGCTTTTTCTAAGTCGAAATTTGCTTAGCGTATGTTTTCCGCGTTTTGTTGGTAGGACCCCCAATACAAAAAAATCTTCTACTATTTAATAGACAATTTAAAATTCACAATAAAAACTGCATAACAAAGGGATTTGTTTTTGTACATTTTAAGTGTATTCATAATAGACATTTTATCAAAATTCTAAATGTGGATTTTGAATAAAGTCTGATACTTTATAAAGAAGATTGATCGCTTGGAATAAAGTTTGAGTAAACTCCTGTATTAATTTACCCGGTTTTTCTTTTTGTTCATACTCCACAAAAGAATGGCCAGCTTCTAGCGTAAGAAAGGAAATTAGATAGTTCATCTTGAATTTGTAAGGTATCCATTAAAGGGCAGGATTCTTTAATCCACAAAAAGGCCAGATTGTAGAATAACATCTTCACTGACTGGGTTTGTCAGGGGAGTTGTTTTATTATTAAACCAATCAAAAAAAATAAAAATAAAGGAGTGAAGGAAGTGTGTTATCTTGTTTTGAGAAACCGACCGGCCCCTGTGATAATGTTTTAGCTATTCCTTATATCTAAATTTTAATAATTTAAGGTGAGGGGAGAAAATCAAATGAACCTAGAACTAATGGATATTTTTCGCATGGAATTTGACTTTAGTTGGGATACTGAGACCTGGTTTTTACCTTTAGAATCTGCTCTTGAGGGTTTAAATTCCACAGATGCAAGCTGGCAACCCCCTGGAGGAGGGAATACAATTTTGCAAACTATGAACCATCTAAATTATTACAACGCCCTACTTGTTAGACAAATCAATGACACAACGCCTAGAAAAAAGGCATCTAATAACGAGGCTACATTTGGAGATATCGGGGACCCAGCAGATTCTAAATGGAAGGCAATCTTGGCAGAGAATACATTTGGAGATATCGGGGACCCAGCAGATTCTGAAAAATGGGAGGCAGTCTTGGCAGAAACACGCCAAATTTGTGAAAATTTGCGTAAATCACTAGCACAAATTAATGACAGTCAGCTGGAAGAGGAACATGTTGGGGGGCTGGCTCGTCAAATTTTGCACAACGTATACCATACAGGGCAAATTGTATTAATTCGTAAACAACAAGGCTCTTGGCCAAAGGAGCGAGAATAATTTGTATATTCCGCTATAGGGCGCAATTCTAAAGTATTGGATTGCGCTCGTTATTCCATTATAGGGGGCGATTGCTTAACCAAGTGTCGCCTCTTCTTATTAAGGTAAAGGGCAGTTTAACGGAGTAATCGAATTTGATCGTTATTCCACAATCGGGCCATTTAATCGAATAAGGATTATTTAGAATTGGAACAGTTATCCATCAAGTGGGTTAGTCCAGTTTGCGCAAGCTCAATTTTGATGTATCATGTATGAGGTTGTCCACATTATTCCAAAGGAGTTGTTGAATGATGTCAATTAGTTTGAACCCGTATTTGTTTTTTGACGGTAACACGAGAGAAGCGGTCCATTTTTACGAGAAAGCGCTTGGCGGGAAAGTGATGGGTATCATGACTTACGGAGATATGCCGGCTGACCCGAATCATCCGTTGACGGATGACATGAAGGATCGCGTTATGCATGCACACTTGAAAGTCGGCGACGCGGATCTCATGTTCTCCGATACGTTTGCAGGCATGCCTTATCAGCCAGGGAATACGATTCAGATTGCAATCCATCCCAAAGAAGAGGCAATAGCGAGGGAAATCTTCGCCGCTTTGGAAGATGGCGGACAAGTCGTTATACCCCTTCATAAGACGGATTTTAGCCCCTTGTACGGGATGGTAAAGGACAAGTTTGGGGTTAATTTCAATGTGAATGTCCCAGGGGAGCAGCCGCAGTAATAACAAACAGACTTCCGCTTCACCAACAAACAAAGCCTCCTGTTCGCGAATGGACAGGAGGCTTCCTCAGTTGCAATACAATGGTTGTGTGTCTAATGAGTAAATCATACGAGACCAAGTTTCCTCAATAATTGGGCGCTTTTCTTCGATAAGACAACAAAAAGTGATATTCCGCAATCGGGGGCGATTGCAGCATATTGTGATCGTCTCCTTTATCAAAGAATATGACAGGATGTAAAATAAACTTATAGTCAATATATATAAATGAAGGGATTCTTAAATGGATTGGAATTGTAATGAGACGAGCATAAATATTCCATATACAGTTGGAAACTTAAAGACATTATTAGAAACCCTGTGTAGTAAAGAAAACAGTTTTTCACAATATGATTTTGTTAATTGGTGCGATAACTTAACAATGGTATTCGATAATGATGAAGGTACCGAATTAGATGAGAATGATTCAATGGCTTTCAACATAGCAAGAGATATTGAATGTCAATGGGATTTGTTTTTAGTAAATACATACTCATTAGAAGAATTGCAGAAATTAGATCTTTCAAAAGTAAAGTTACCTCACGTGTGGTTTATTGATTGGTTGAAGCAGTTAAATGAGAAGCAAAAGTGAAATCCTTATTAAGCTAAAGAGGGCGATTGCTTAAAAAAAGTGTCGCCTCTTCTTATTGAAGTAAAGGGCAGTTTAATTGAAGAGTGGATTCAACTTTTTATTCAGCAATCGGGCCAGATTATTGAGTAACTCACTTTTATAATAAATGGATATTTATTTTGGAATTTAGACGAGATTGTGAAAAATTGTATTTAAACTAAGATGTAGGTCATTTAAAGGGATTTATTTAGGAAATATAGAATATTTTTATTTATGTGATAAAAAGGAGTCGGTGTCAATGAAAAATAGCAAGAATTTATATGGGCACAAATATGAGGGGATAGCATTATTTTCCCAATAAACACGCAATGCCCCTATAAACCGAAAGGGGTACTTAAATTAAATAGAAATTTAAATGAAAATCCTTTTTTAGAAATTGAAAACCCAAAAGCATGGGGATCAGTTCATTTGAGATGGCTTTACCATGGCAGAAGAGATAAAAAGGTATCAAGGAGGAAACATAGACATGGCTGACAGGATATTTGAAGAGCCAAGGCTTGCAGATATTTACGATTTGTTTGATTCGTCAGAACGTCTAGATCTTGACCCGTATGTTGCAATGACAGACGAATTCGGTGCTCAATCCGTAATTGACATTGGTTGTGGAACCGGCATCCTTGCCTGCCGACTTGCTGCACTTGGTAAGGAAGTCATTGGGGTCGATCCAGCCGCAGCCTCGCTCAAAGTCGCAAGCCGTAAGTCGTATGCAGATCGGGTCAGATGGCTTCATGGAACAGCTGCGATGCTCGCTGGAGTGCAAGTGGATCTAATCATGATGACTGGAAACGTCGCCCAAGTCTTTGTAACTGACGAAGAGTGGATGTCAACACTTCGTGAATGTCGTAGTGTTATTCGACCGGGTGGACGGCTAGTATTCGAGGTTCGTGACCCTTCAAAGGAAGCGTGGAAGGACTGGAATCGTGAGCAGTCCTATCAGGTGATTGAAGCACCTAAAATCGGAAAGGTAGAGAAGTGGGTGGATCTTCTCGATGTGCAACTGCCGCTAGTTTCGTTCCGTCAAACATTCGTTTTTCAGAGGACAGGGACGGTACTGACCTCAGATTCGACATTGAGGTTCCGGAGTAAGTCCGAGATTATTGACACTTTATTGACCGCAAACTTACCTGTCGAGGATATTCGAGATGCACCAGATCGCCCTGGACTAGAATTCGTCTTCATCGCTCGCAGCCCAGACTAAAGATACATCCATACTTGTTAAACATAAGGGACTGGTATTCTTGAAGACGTAAGGGCATCGCAATTATTTTGTTAAACGAAAACGATAGTTGAACTACCGGGTGGCGTTAGTTGCACAACTACTATCTTGTTACTCATCCCAAGAGATGAACCTCTGGCAGGTAAAGGAATTTCGCTATATGTTTATAAAAGTAAAGAAAATCAAAGAGATCGTTATTAAGCAAACGGGCGCTATTCTGGAGCAAGAATTGTGCTCTTTCTTAATGTTAAGGTCAAGATAATGGAATAGCGCTTATGACTAAACAATGATTATACGGTAGGTATATAAATAAATATGATCATAAGTTAGATAAGAGAATCTGGCGTTATATAAGTAAACAAATGACTCCTAAAGATCGGATGAAACATACACAAAAAGCAAATGTAAAAATCTTACAACATCAGTATCTTTCTTTCTAAAACATTTTTTAAACTGAGTACTAGCTTTTTTGAGTGAGTATATAATTTGTAATATTTACTAAATATCTTTATCCTAGATAACATAGCTATTACTTAAAGTTAGCTGTTGAAAATAAATAAGAAATAATCAGGAGGAAAGCATAATGGAACATACGATGATCAGTAAGCTTTTTGAACCTGTAACCATAGGTGGGTGGAAGTTGCGTACAAGAACAGCCATGGCACCAATGACACGCTGTTTTGCTGATGTTCAAACAGGAGTAGTTGGTGAAGATGTCGTGGAATATTACCGTCGACGTGCAGCGGATGGAATTGGTCTGATTATTACTGAAGGCATTGTCATTAGTCCTCGCGCAAAAGGTAATCCAGGCGTTCCGGGGCTGTATACTCAAGAACAAATTAATGCGTGGAAAAAGGTAACAGAAGCTGTGCATCGAGAAGGTGGAACGATCATCGCACAAATTTGGCATGTTGGAAGAGCGAGTCATCATGAGATTGCTGGCAATCTACCACCACAGGCACCATCAGCTATACGAGCAGAAGGAAAAGTATCACGATTTGGAAAACCTTTTGATATACCTGAAGAAATGAGTATCGACGATATTAAAGAAGTCATTGGCCAATATGCACAAGCTGCAATAAATGCGATTGAAGCAGGTTTTGACGGAGTTGAAGTGCACGGTGCCCACGGCTATTTAATTGATCAATTTAATTCAGATGTTTCCAATCACCGGAAAGATAGATACGGAGGAGATCTTGCAGGCAGACTAACATTTATGAAAGAAGTCTTAAAGGAAGTTATTAATGCAGTGGGAGCTAATCGTACACTTATTCGATTTTCAGCGTTAAAAATTGACCAGCCGGATTACATGTGGGAAGATCCGGAAGAAGCTATTCAAACTTTTATTGAAGCTTATAAAGAGGTTGGTATGACAATGATTCATCCGTCAACCATGGAATTTACCAAAACAATTGCCGATGGAAAAACAATGCATCAGCTCGTCCGTAAATATTGGGATGGAATTATTGTCGGAGTCGGAGATTTAAATGCTGAAACAGCTGAACAAGCAATAGCAGAAGGAACGGTTGATATCGCTGCTTTTGGACGTCCGTTACTTGCCAATCCAAATTTTCTTCATAGAGTGGAAAAAGGAGAAGAAATTATTCCCTATGATGCAAAAATTCATCTGAAAGAATTAATTTAGTCCTTTATTCAAGAATCGGGCGCTTATCTGTAATAAGGTAAGTGTCTTTTTTAATGGAATAAAAGATTGAGTTAATCACCCGATTTTGAAATAATTGGTATTAAGCATTCGGGCAGGATAGTTGAAGAGTGATTTCAAGAATTCTGTTCAAATTAAGTGGTTTTATTAAAGAGAACTTTATATTTAATGCTCACTAATATCAATATTAGACCCAAAACTGTAGTCAAGAAAGGATAAATAAAAGGGATTCAGGGGAAACAGAGGAAAGAGGAAATGGATTATGGTGGCCTCTTCTTATTGATGTAAAGGGCAGTTTTCTTGAATAAGCAGCGAATGATTATTGTAGGTTGGAGGTGTGGTATTTGAAAAGCGACTATCTTTATACAGAATTCTTAAATGTCTCCAGGAAATTGAACCAGAAATTAAAGATAGCTCCCGTTTTATATGGTTCTTTAGGGCTTGAGAAAGTAATTGAAGTAGAATTTTCCCCACAGGACATAGATATACTAGTTCCTTTGAGATTTATAAAAAATGAGTGGCAGACATTAAAGGAGACAATGGAAGAGCTAGGCTACACATTGGTAGATTTACACGAACATAAATTTGTAAACGGGAAGGTTGAAATTGGATATTCATTTGAAGAAGACTTAAAGCCCTTTGCTGGTGTGAACTATGAAGATTTAAAAGAAATGTATGATGATGGGGTATCATATCGTTTACTATCAGTTGAAGATTACCTTAATGTTTATAAAAGAGCATTAAAAGACGGTTATAGAAGAACAAAGAATAATAATAAAGACCTTAAGAAAATTGAAGTTTTAGAAAACCTATGATTATTTTACATTAGACCTGTGTATCGGATGATTAATAAAAGCGAGATTATAGAAGCAATTCGAATGTATTGAAAAATTGGAAAAAGAGTTGAGTGGCGAATATCAAGTATAGTAATGGATGCCATTGAAGATACATTGAACAGATATACATATGATTTAGGTTATTTAGAACGGAGACTAACTCGATTGCAAAAAAATAATAATCCATTTAATAACTAAGTTTTTCAACAATCGGGGGCGATTGCTTAACAAAGTGTCGCCTCTTCTTATTGAAGCAAAGGGCAGGATTGTGGAAGAAGGAAATGTCATTAAATGAAATGAATATAATCCCCGATAGAAATAAAAACCTTTTAAAGAAGAGGTGTACAAATGGAAATTAATAATCGGATAGTAGCTATATTAAAAGATAACTATGGAATTAAAGTAACTTTAATTGAACAAAAGCCAGGCGGATGGTCTGCTTTAGCTTTCTTAATCGAGGATGAAAGTAAAAAGTATTTTTTAAAAGTTTATAACAAAAAAAAGCCTTCTGTTAAACCGTGGATTAAAGCAATTGACAGGTATACTCCCTTAGTAAAGTGGTTGAATGAACAAACAGTTTTAAAAAATAATATTGTAAATCCAATCCTTACGAAAGCAGAGAGTAATAAATGTGAAGACGAAGAGTACGTTTACTTGCTATCAGAGTATATAGAGGGCACTACAATTGGTGAAAAGAAACTTAATTCAGAACAGATTAATGAACTGGCAAAGATTATTGGAATACTTCACAAGAATACTCCCAATATCCCATATGAATTGAAAGAGCAACAAACAAAAGAAAGTTTTAACATAGACTTTTGCGATCTATTGAGTTCTTTTATTTATAATGATCTGGATAAAAAATTTGATGCGGTATATGAGGTCGTAAAGCCTTATGCTGGTTGTTTGTTCGATAATATTCACAGGATGGAGTATTTATCAAAAACTTTGAAATGCAAACCTCACAAGTTTGTTTTGTCCCATGCAGATGCCCATAATTGGAATGTAATGCAAGGTAGTAATTTGATGCTTATTGATTGGGAGTGCTTAAAACTTGCTCCACAAGAACAAGATTTAATTTTAATTGTAACGGAGTCTTATGCTCAGCAGTTTTTAAGAGAATATAAAAAATATATAGAATATGAAAATCCCGATTTAGATGCATTGGAGTTTTACTCTCTAAAGCGAAAACTCGAAGATATCTGGGAATGGATTAAGGATTTACGTTTTGAAGGATTAGTAAAATCAAAAGAAGTTACAGTTGAACTCTTAAAACTAAATCTGGATGCGAGTAAAAATACTGATAGTTTTCAATCGGAAATGAAAAAGGTCTTTAAATAATAATATATTCCCTCAACAAACGGGGGCGATTGCTTAACAGAGTGTCACCTCTTCTTTTTAAAGTAAAGGACAGTTTAATGGAATAAGGTACTAGAAAATATAGTAATACTGCTTTAATAGGGGGACCATTAATGAGTACACTTGATAAAGTTACAATAGCACAGTTATTACACGCTTTAAAACAAACGTGGTCATTTAAATCAAGTTCCAAATGGAGTATGGATAATCCTTCGAAAGGACAATGTGGTGTAACATCATTAGTAGTCAACGACATTTTAGGTGGGGAAATACGAAAAACCCCCTTATTTGAAGGTTGGCACTTTTACAATATGATTCACAATACACGCTATGATTTTACAGAGTCTCAATTCAATGAAAGTATAAGTTATGAAGATTTGCCTTCAAATAGAGAAGAGGCTTTTATGGATACAAACTTTAATCAATACAACTATCTAAAAAGTAGTGTTTTAAAAGAACTAAGTAAAACTGAATAATAAGTTTTCTTAATATAAAACTTACTTATTCAATAATCGGGGGCGATTGTGTCGCCACTTCTTATTGAAGTAAAGGGCAGGATTGTTGAATAAGAAATATTTGTATTTTTGTGGTATTATTTACAATATAATGCAATGCAAATCTAAAAGGGGGCTTTTTTATGATAAGAAAATCGGTATTAGTTATTGGTGCTGTAGCAGTTCTTACACTATCAATTGGAATAAAGAAAGATTTGGAAAACCCAAAGGCTTTAGCTAATGTTTACCCATTTTCAGAAAATGATTACAAAGGTCAAGTATACGTGGAAGATGAGGATAAAATCAGAGTTGTATCAGTAGAAGAACAAGAAATGAGAGAGAAAGACTCATATAAAGTAAAAGATATTACTACTGTAATCACAGCAGATGAACAAACTATGGTAGAAAATACATCAATTTCAGCGGGATTTGTTTCACAAAAAGAAGGGACAGGCTTCAATTTCAAAAAGGAGAATTAATTCTCAACTAGCTCAACAAACGGGGGCGGCTGCAGCACACTGCAATCGCTCTTTCTAATTAATAAACATCCAAGTTGATAAAATTATCTCTAAGCAAATTTACGTTTGGGGTTACGGAGGGCTACATAATGAATAAGGCAGCTCAGGCTTACTGGAATGAACATTGGAAAGGTCAAGAAAAACCTCAGTCAGTTAGTGCATGGCAATTTGGAGCTAATCCAGATCATCTAGCTCAATTAGTGATAGATGGTATAAAAACAGCAACATGTTCTGGTTATATTTTTTATGAGTTGGAAAATGAACCGGTTCCAACAATAGAGGATTATAGCATTATTTTAAACAGTGAAGACAAGCCTTTAGCAATCATTAAAACGGTGGAAGTCACATTAACGCCGATGAACGAAGTGTCTGAAGAGTTTGCTATTGCAGAAGGAGAAGGGGATAGAACATACCAATATTGGAGAGAAGCTCATGAAAAATTCTTTAGAAATGAACTAAGTGCAATAGGACGTGAATTTTCAGAAGATATGCTGCTTATTTGTGAACGTTTTATAGTAGTTGATGTGAAAAAAGTTAAAACTTGGGCGCTTATCTGTAATAAGGTTAGTGTCCTTTTTAATGGAATAGAAGATAGTGTTAATCAACTAATTTTGAAATAATTGGTCTTAAGCACACCGGAAGCAACACTATCGATTGCATTTGCTGGTTTAATTAGAGGTCCAATACTAGCACGATGTTCCTAATAATAACCACTTCCTTTACTATTCTTAGTTGAAGTATTCAGGTTATTATCTGCTTATATCGAATATGTATGCTGAATTGCGTTATTCAACAATCGGGGGCGATTGCTTAATAAAGTGTCGTCTCTTCTTATTGAAGTAAAGAAGCAAGTTAGTTAGTTCAAGAAGAAAATCAAACTAACAATACTTACAATTACTAGAATATAAAAATGGCGAATCGGGTTCGTTTACGAGAAAATTAAAACAACCTTAGTCATGTGTTGGCTATATCTGACTAAGGTTATAATCTCTTTGATAATGGTAAGGCGGTATGTTACTTATCGTCAGCCTTGACAAAGTCTTCATGACGGAAAAACATGGTAGGTTCATGGAATTGTAAATTTATATCTGAACCTACTACACTAACTTCAACATCTTTTTCGTTCTCTTTTATTTTGCCGATAACAGTAACTCTGTAAATATTTCTTATTGCAACATCAACAAATACTTGACGACATGATTGACTGCCCAAAACGATATCTTCATCACAGATTACTATTTCAGGAGTTTCATTTGACACTACGCATCTTGCACCTGACGGAAATAGTGGTTGAGTAGGTGCAGGACATTCCTGAACTACTACTCTAACATCTTTAACCTTATCTGTATGGTTCTTTAAAGTGATAATTAGACGCGAAGGACTGCCACCGGGAAAAGATACTGGAACACGAAATGGACCGGTTGTTATACTAGACATGAGATTGCCTCCTTTCTTTGAATATATAATAAGATATGTATTCTTCATTTGAATTGAAATGGACAAAGGCTTATTTCGTGAAACCTAGGCGGTATAAGAAAATGCAGATTTAATAGCTTCGGGTGCTTATCTTCTATAAGAAAAGATAATAATCTTCCATAATCGGAGGCGATTGCTTAACAAAGTGTCGCCTCTTCTTTTTAAGGTAAAGGGCTTGATTGTTGAATAAGAATAGACCTAATTTGATATAAGTAGTAATTGGAGATGACAACTAAGTATCTCTCAAGATCGAGTTGAAAATTATGATATAGAATTTGAAACTAAGATAATAGAACTTGGAAGGAAGTTAATGAGTTCAATAATATGGGTAGAAAATAACTCATAGAGTTAAGGATCTTCAACAAACGGGCGCGTTTACAAAATTAATAAAGTATTTATAATCAATAAACATTAGCTAAATATAATTATGTTAACTTTAAATTGTAACGATGAAGACAACAATATTCTATTGAAGATAGGGTGTGTTAGATAAAATGGTTACTAAAGTGGGCATAAGTTTTTTACTTTTAATGGTACATTTCTACTTGCTATGAGTAGCATCTGAAAATTTTTTCTTTTTATATTGTATTACAATTAAACATAGAATCAGATGTCAGCAAAAATAATGCTGGCTTTTTTATTGTGCAGAACTAGATGGAACTACTCAATAACGGAACGAGAACGTTCTCTCTTCTTTTTAAGTAAAGGGCAGATTAGATGTGCGAAATGTTTCTAGCTTAAACAGAGGATGGCCACATTCCTCTGGTAAAGGGTAGATAGTTCCTATGGAACTAAAGGATTATATAGAAGAAAAAAATGAGGGGGTAACCCCCCTGAAGAGGAAATACGGACTATATTAATAGTTTTTTAATGAATTATCTTTAAATTCTGACAGTTTATGTTATACTCTATGTAACCGGTTACATTTTATAGATTCAATTTCAGTAGTATAGGGGATGCACCAATGGTAAAGATGAACGATGTTGCAGAGAGAGCAAATGTTTCAAAAGCTACGGTTTCGAGGGTGCTGAGGAACCCAGAAACGGTGAAGAAGGCTACGCGGGATAAGGTGTTGGCGATCATTGAGCAGCTGAATTATCAACCGAATATTTTGGCACGGCATTTCAGAAGAAGTGAGACCAATACGATCCTGGTCGTTGTTCCGAACATCATGAATACGGTGTTTTCTCATATTCTTGGCGGGATTGAGCATGCCGCAGGAGAGAATGGTTACCGTGTGTTGCTCGCAAACACAAATCAACAGGTGGAAAAGGAATATGAATACCTTGATCACCTAAAACAGCGCCAGGTGGACGGAATGATTTTGCTGTCTGCCCGAATGGATAAAGGAATCATAGCTGAAGTGATGAAACAGTATCCGGTCGTTCTTACGGCGGACTATCTCGAAGGCATCGCCATTCCAACTGTCAGCATTGATAATGTGAGCAGCGCTCGAACGGCAACTGAGCATCTCATCAAACTAGGTCACTCCCGAGTCGCTCATATCACAGGCCCACTTCATCTTCAGGTGAGCCAGGACCGTCTGAAAGGGTATCGTCAGGCACTTTTGCAAAATAACCTGGATGTGGATAATATCTTAATACAGGAGGGAGATTTCTCCCATGAATCCGGCTACAACCAGATGACCAAGATGTTGGCGCTGGAACATCCGCCGACTGCTGTATTTTCTGCGAATGATGAAATGGCAACAGGCGTGATCAAGGCGGCGAAAGATTACGGTCTTTCGGCTCCTGAGGATCTTGCAGTTGTGGGATTTGATAATATTAAGCTTTCAGCTATTTATGATCCAGGAATAACCACAATAGCTCAGCCGATGTTTGAGATGGGCAAAAAAGCAGCTGAACTGTTGCTTCATCAGATTACTGGAGTTGAGATGACAAAAAGGCAATATGTACTAGAGAGCGAATTGATTATTCGTGATTCATGCGGTGCAAAACTTCTAAATGATGATTAATATTGTAATCGGTTTCATTTTTCGAAAACTGAATAACTTTTGAAATAGAGGGTTTGAGGTTAATTGAAAATGTAACTGATTACATTTAATAAAATAATAGTTTTAGAAGAGGAGAGGTTGAAATGTCAAAACGCATACCTGTGGCACTGCAAATGTACACGCTGCGAAATGAAACAGAAAAAGATTTTATTGGGACGCTGAAAAAGGTTGCTAATATCGGATACGATGGCGTTGAGTTCGCCGGATATGGCGGACTGGAAGCATCAGAGCTGAAAAAGGCGCTGGATGATTTCGGACTTAAGCCAGCATCAAGCCATATTCCCTTAGAGACATTGGAGTTGGATTTGAATTCTGTCATAGAATATCAGCACGTCATTGGAAACAAATACATTGTCTGTCCGTTCCTCCCGCCAGAGCGGCGAAGTGAGCAGGATTACCGTGAGCTTGTATCCATCCTGAATTCCATTGGTGAAACATGTCATAAAGAAGGATTATCGTTCGCCTATCATAACCATGATTTTGAACTTCAGCCTTTGTCTGATGGCATAAAGCCACTTGAACTGCTGCTTGAAGAAACAAATCATGATTGGGTGAAAGCGGAGTTTGATGTGTACTGGCTGACCAAAGCAGGAGAAGACCCAGTGAAGTGGCTGGAAAAATATCAGGGAAGAACACCACTTGTTCATTTGAAAGATATGACCACCGAAGGCGAACAGTTCTTTGCGGAGCTTGGTACAGGCGGCGTGAATCTGGAAGCAATTTTAAACAAAGGAGAATCATCCAAAGTGAATTGGTGGATTGTAGAGCAAGATCAGAGCCGACGCTCACCGCTTGATAGCATCGAAATAAGTTTTCAATACCTTACAAAGAACTACATAAAGGTGTAACCGCTATTTTAAATGAGAAAAGAGGGGATAGCTGTGAAAAGAGTAGTGTTGACGTTAAGTATTGTTGCGGTTATGTTGTTATCCGCATGCGGTTTAAACGGCGGGGGTGCGAAGGAATCGTCAGTAAATGAATCAGGTTCCAAAGGGAAACAGACGCTAGAGTTCTGGCAGATTGATCCGGGAGAGAAAGAAAAAGTGTACAAGGAAGCCGTGGAGCGTTTTGAAAAAGAGCATCCGGACGTTAAAGTGAAAATGCTGCAGATTCCAAACGATGCCTACAAACAGAAGCTCTCCGTTGCCATGTCTGGCGACCGTGCTCCAGACGTATTTGTAAGCTGGGGCGGAGGCTGGCTGAAGAATTTTGTAGATCAAGATAAGGTGCTTGACATTACTGCCGATACTGACAAAGATCATTTCAACAAACTGGCTCTGGACAATTCAACGTATGATAACAAAGTGTTCGGATTGCCGCTCGGCTTATCCATTGATGTTGTATTCTTCAACAAAGACATTTTCAAGAAATACGGGTTAACCCCTCCAGAGACATACGATGAGTGGCTTAAGATTGTTGATACCCTCAACAAAAATGACATCATTCCAATTGCGTTGGCGAATAAAACTAAGTGGCCAGGTGCGTACTATTTGATGAACTTTGCGAGCCGTATAGGCGGCCCTGAGCTATTTGACAGTGCGTTCCACCGGACTGGAAAAGGCTTTGATGATCCGGCTTATCTGAAAGCGGGAGAACTTATTCAGGAAATGGTAAAAATGAAAGCGTTTAACTCAGGCTTTAATGGTCTTCCCTACGATGAAGGACAAGGGCGCCAGCTCATGTATTCCGGCAAGGCTGCGATGACCGATATGACCATTTCGTTTGTGAACAACATGAAAGAAGAAGCTCCTGATTTTGAAAGTAAGCTGGATTTCTTTGTATTCCCGACAGTGGATGGCGGCAAAGGCGATCAAACCCATATTGGCGCATCAGCGAGTCCGGTATGGTCTGTTGCAAAAAACAGCAAAAACCAGAAGCTGGCAATTAAACTTGCCAAGGAGCTGAGCAGCACGGAAACCGCCCAGCAGTATGTTGACCGCACTGGTTCATTAACAGCGGTGGACAATGTCGTTCCAACAGATCCATTCACTAAACGTTTTTACGATGTGGTAAAAAATGCTACCCACCTTCAGATGCCATATGACCAGACACTTCCACCAGAGCTTGCAGAGCTCCACAAAGATACAACGCAAGCAGTGTTCGGTCTTGATATGACCCCGGAAGAAGCAGCGGAAAAAATGGAGCAAAAAGCCAAGGAAGATCTGAAGAAGGAGTAATTGCTGAGGTGCCAAAGGGGCTATGACCCCTTTGATCCTTTCATTTGTTAAACGTTGAGGAGGGATGACGTGGAAACGCAATTAAAAGGAATACCAACGGCGAAGAAGGTTGTGCAGCCGGCTGTGAGACCAAAGAGTAAATCATTGAACAAGTTTGTAACCATCAGTCTGTTTCTAGCTCCGGCAATTATCATTTATGTCATTTATGTTCTGTACCCGATTTTCTCGACCTTGCTCTACAGTTTTTACGAGTGGGACGGTGTGGGTGCGGGCACATATGTTGGACTGCAGAACTATGTCAATTTATTGAGTGACAGCATTTTTTGGACGTCATTGACGAATAACACTTGGGTCGTGCTGACCTCAGTTTTTGTACAGATTCCTCTTGGACTGATTATGGCGCTTATGCTGCTTGCACCAATCCGAGGCATCCGGCTGTTCAGCGGTGTTTACTTTTTTCCATTCTTAATCTCCACTGTGGCAGTTGGACTCCTATGGGTGCTCATGCTTGATCCGTTGAATGGAATCATTAACCAGCTCGTGAGTTTTTTAGGTTTTGAAAACGTTGAATGGCTGAGCAAATCCCGTACGGCCATGTTTGCGGTTTTACTTGTTATCGTATGGCAGTTTTCTCCGTTTTATATGATTCTGTTTAAAGCAGCAATCGTTGGTATTCCGGAAGAGCTTTATGAAGCAGCAGAGATCGATGGTGCGAATGCGTTCACGAAGTTTTTCCGTATCACCTTTCCGCTGTTAATGCCTACGATTATCAGTTCTTCCATCTTGGCGATTGTCGGATCGCTCAAGGCGTTTGATATTTTCTATGTTATGACGGGTGGCGGACCAAACCACGGAACTGAGCTGCTTGGAACATACATGTTCAAGCAGGCATTTGTGAACTTTAACATGGGATATGCCAGTGCAATAGGGTTTGTCATGTTTTTCCTTGCGATGATAGTGACCATCATCATTCAGGCACTTGATTTTTACCGGAAGAAGAAAGGAGCCTATGCATGAATTTAGCGATAAAAAAAATCCCTCTGTACGTGATTGCCATTATTCTTCTTGTGTTTACAGGCTTTCCTTTTCTTTATATGATTTCGACCAGTTTAAAAAGCCGAACAGAGTTCTTCGAAAAACCGTATTCTCTTTTTTCTTCCTTTACCCTTGAAAACTATAAGAGTGTATTTGAAATGGGACTGTCCCGTTATTTTCTAAACAGCATCCTCGTGTCAGTAGTAGCTGTATTTGCAGTAATGCTGATCGCTGCATTGGCGAGTTATCCTTTAAGCAGGATGAAATTCAAGTTGAATCGCGTCGTGTTCCTGCTTTTTATTGCCGGCATGATGCTTCCAATCCATGCGACATTAATTCCTATCTTTAAGCTTTCAGAAAGCATGGGGATGTACGACACAATCTGGGCGCTGCTTGGTCCATATATTGCATTCAGTCTTCCAATTTCCATCTTTATTCTGACGCAATTCATGCAAGAGATTCCGGTGTCCCTAGAGGAAGCTGCAAAAATTGACGGCTGCAATCACTTCGGCATTTTCTGGCGTGTGATTTTGCCGATGCTTACACCGGCGTTAATGACCGTTTTAATCTATAACTTTATTCATTTATGGAATGAATTTATATTTGCGCTTGTGCTGATCTCAAGTCCGGAAAACATGACCTTGCCACTCGGTTTACAGGATTTTAAAGGAGAATTTTCCGTTAATATTCCGGGCTTAATGGCCGCACTTACACTGGCAAGTCTGCCTATCCTTGTCGTCTATCTTTTTTCGCAGGAAAAAGTGGTGAAAGGCTTGGCTGGAGGAGCAGTAAAAGAGTAATAGGCAGGAGAGTGACACCTTGAAAAAAATAAACATTGGATTGATTGGCTGTGGTGTAATCAGTGATATTTATTTAACAAACTGCAGTCGTTTCGAGCATTTAGATGTCATTGCTGTTGCCGATTTGGAACGCGGGCGGGTGGAACAGAAGGCGGAGGAACATGGCATTCCTTATGTACTCTCGGTTGATGAATTAATCTGTCATGAGGAAATTGATATTGTACTGAACTTAACTTAACACCACCTGGCGGACATTATACATTGTGTCTACAGGCCTTGAAAGCTGGGAAGCATGTCTATGTGGAAAAACCGCTCAGCGCTTCTATTCAAGAAGGTAAAGAATTGTTGGCTACAGCCAAAAAGAATGGCTTATTGATAGGTGCAGCGCCTGACACGTTTCTAGGAGCAGGACTTCAGACGTGCCGGACGCTCATTGAGAAAGGTGCAATCGGCCAGCCAGTTGCAGCTACCGCTTTTATGCTTAAGAGAGGACCGGAGAACTGGCATCCGAATCCTGCGTTCTTTTATCAATTTGGCGGAGGTCCGATGTATGACATGGGTCCTTACTACTTAACGGCATTTATTTCTCTTATGGGCCCGGTTAAGCGGGTTACCGCTTCTGCCGGCATTCCCTTTTTAGAACGAACGATTATGACGGGAGAGGATGCAGGAAAGAAAATACCAGTTCAGACACCGACCCATATTTCTGGGAATGTGGAGTTCAAAAGCGGAGCGATCGGCACCATCATCACAAGCTTTAATGTGCTGGCCACACAAACGCCGTTTATTGAAATCTACGGAACGGAAGGGATCGATTTCTGTTCCGGATCCGAACACGTTTGCTGGGCCGGTAAAGCTTAACCGTAAAGGAACGGATCAGTGGGTAGAGCAAGAGCTGGTTTCCAAAGCAGTTGAGAACCTGCGTGGCCTAGGGATTGAAGACATGGCAGATGCTATATTGAATAGACGGCACCACCGTGCGTCGGGAGATCTAGCTTTTCATGTACTTGAAATCATGCATGGTTTTCATGAGTCGGCTTCTCTTGGCAGGCATTATGAAATGCAAAATTCATACATCTGTCCTGAATTGCAGGAGGAGACAACTCCACCTTAATTTATGGTGAGAAAGGAATGCTTCGTTTAGAGGATGATCCTGCCTATTCGCTCGTCGCTCAATACAAAACTGGTGAAGTTGTCAACTGCGCACTAGAATGGATAGAGTCCAACAGAAAAGGCGGCCAGACAAAGTCACATGTCATCGATCACTTTGTGGACTGTATTCTGAATGGAGAGACGCCAATAATTACGAGTGAAGAAGGAATGAGGTCGCAGGATGTCATCTTGGCTGCTGTCGAGTCGAATACGACAAAGCTAATTGTGAAGGTGGGAGTCTAGCAAAAGGAAGGCTATGATATTTTAAATAGGGAAAAGCGGCCTGCATGAGAATATGCGGGCCTTATCTTTCGTTTTTAATGATATCAATAAACTCTGCTAATTCTTTCTGTGTCATTCCTTTATCTTTTTTATCAGGCGCAGAAATAACAGTCCATTGACCTTATAATACGAAAGGGCAGGATTGTTGAAGAAGCTCATTGGTACAGGCGGTTTTATTTTTGAAAGATTTACCCATCTTTAGTGTTCTATCATTAACCTTAGGCATATTCATATGGTATTTAATTTTCGTTATGATCAAAATGGAAATCATATTAGCAATTATATTAATTCAACTCATTGTTTCTGTGATTGGACTTTTTAGAAGAGGTGAGAATAAAATTCTTATTTCGTTAGGCATTTTGTTAAGCGTCTTGCCTGTTGTAACTTACGTTTATTTCAATGTTAATCAGCAGCAATGAGAGGATCAAAATTAGCTCGACAAATGGTGTCGATTACAGCACAAGGTAATAGTCCTTTTGGATAGACTTGAGCAACATTTTGAAAATAGGGGGACAAAGATTGTATAAAGACTATGAACTTATGGAAATACAGACAGAAGTCTTATTTAAAATTGATCATTTAAAGAGAATAACAGAAATAAATGAGTCAACCGATTTAATAGCACCTTTCTTCTTTTTGGGTCGTACAAAAGAAGGCAACGTCATTCGGTTCAACAAAACTTTTCCGGATCATCATAAAATAAAGATATTTGAAGTAGTAAATAACAATCAAAATAACATAGAGCTTGGGAACTTAATTATGAATGTAAGTAAGTTAAAACAGATAAATAAGATATGGATGGGTCCTGCCTATGTTTTCCCTGAAAATTTTAATATGACTTCAAATGCAATTAAAATAACGAACGATAATAAAGAGTTATTGCGAATGGGATTCCCAAATCTTATTCAGCATTTTGAAAAGAGACAGCCCGTTTATGCCATTATTCAGAACGGAATAGCAGTTTCTGTCTGCTGCAGTGCAAGAAAGAGTTCAAGAGGTGCTGAGGCAAGCGTAGAAACTTTGGATTCTTATCAAGGTTGTGGATATGGGACAAGTAGTGTAATTGCCTGGGCAAACGAAATTAGAAAAGCAGCTTTATATCCACTTTATAGTACAGCTTGGGATAACTTCTCTTCGCAAACTATTGCGAAGAAATTAAACCTATACAAGTATGGGGTAGATCTGCACATAAGTTAGTTTCCTTGTTCAATATTAGGGGCTTATGCTTCAAAAGGGAAACCAAAGATAAAAGAAATTAGTAGAACTCATCAAAAAAGAAGACCTTGCTCATATGAGTTAAGGTTGAGAAGAGCAGCTGTTTCACTCAACTAAATCATAAGGTTTGGTAAAGCTGAAGCTGATTTATACATCAAAAAGAAATAATTATTTATCATTTAAGAGTAAATAATACCCAATAATGAAAAGATTCAAAATTATTATCTGGTTAAATGGAATAGTTTTCTGTAGGTAATTATCCTTAAAATGGTAATAATGGATAGATAAATATTTCCAATTTTAGTAGAGTGTAGAAGTACCCTCTTGCAAATAAAGGTACATATATTTTATGAAGAGAAGGGAGGTAATCTTTTGGAACTTACAAGCTATGCATCTCCTAAAATGGAGATGGACAATACGCAAACGGTTGAAGATCTAGTAGCATTCTTTATTGTAGCTGGTTATGTATTATTAGCGCTTGGAGCCACACTGATTCTAGGTGCAATTGCATGGTGCTTTATGTACGCGCGCAGCAGCTTCGAAGGAACGCTTGAGCAAGTAGAAGGCGGAGGCTGGAAATTCAGAATAGGATGTAAATAGTTGCAAAAAGGGGGGAGACAAATCAACAATTCGACCTGGTGTTTTGTCACCCTCTCTTTACACCTTTATCAATTACTAACATCTTATTTACAATTTAGAGTTATATTATAACAATTTTATTAAATAAAATCCAGTAAAGAGGTTGAAAAGAGTGATAGACATCTTAAAGGTAGACAATATTTCCAAAGTTTACAATAAAAAGGTTATAGCTGTTGATCAGGTATCTTTTCAGGTGAAAACTGGTGAAATTTATGGATTAATTGGTCCAAATGGTTCAGGAAAAACGACTACAATAAATATGATAACCAATTTTTCTAAGGCGGATACCGGTGAAATAACAATAAATGGATTAAAAGGTTCTTCTTTAGCCGCAAGAAGCCAATTTGGTTATGTTCCAGACGAATTATTAATTCCAGAAACATTAACAGGATTTGAATACTTGTCCTTTATGATGAAGATGTATGAAGTTGATGATGATTATGCAATGAAAGAATTGGTGAAGATATTCAGAATTGAAGATGCAATGCACTCATTGATAGGGGGATATTCTCATGGAATGAAGAAAAAACTGCAATTTATAGCAGCTATTCTTCATCAGCCTAAGCTGCTGATTCTAGATGAACCTTTTAGGGGATTAGATCCTGAGGCAGTGATTATCTTTAAAAAGCTTTTGGGGCATTACAGGGCGAAGAATACAGCTATTCTTATTGCCACACATGATCTGCTTTCTGCTCAATCTCTGTGTGATAAGGTTGGAATTATCTCAAAAGCCGAACTGGTGGAAGATGGGAAAATTAAGGATTTATTACGCAAGTATTCAATGAATCAACTTGAAGATGTATTCATGGCAGCTTCAGGTTTATCAGAAAGAGGAATCGAAATTGATAAAGTCATTGGAAATCTCTAAGATTATCTACCTAACTTGGAAAAATCATTATAAACAGCTGATCGTTCAAAATCCTTTCTTGAAGATTATTATTCCAATGACAGCCATTCTATTATTTGCACTTTTACTTTTATTAACAAAACAGGCTTTATATCCATTTATAGAATCATTTGGATTAACGGATCCAAGGATGATTCCCGTTATTTTTGTTGCCTTATTCATTAATCTATCTTTGCTAACAAGCATTTCCCTTAATATGCTGCTGCTTATTTCTCCTGAACGTAATAATATTGAACTCAGTATGCTATGGCTGCCTTTAACTGCTTTTCAAAGAAAAGCGGGATACTACCTTCCGTTGCTTATCATAGTAACCTTTCTTTTATCCGTTTTTTATGTGCCAATTCTTTTAACTATGACTTTAGCGCTGAAATTTACATTTTTGCAAACAATTGTGTTATTTGGCAGCATGTTTTTGCAGATTACCATGATTCTCTTTACAACATTAATTGTTTTTGAAGGTGTGAATTATCTGACAGGCCACTTGCTGAATCTTCCATTTAACAGGGCGCTTAGTGTGTCATCAGCAGGGTTTGCCATTTTAGGAATCTTATTTTTGACTCTTGATTTGAATATGTTCCAAAGTTTATACGTAAACATGGAGTACAACTTTTTATATCTAATGCTTATAAATCTGACTATTGTTTCAAATCTTTTCGGTGATTTTCAAGCAGGTTATGTGGTCATGGTCCATTTATTGGCCCTATTTATCTTTCTAGTGTTTCTCTGCTGTGTACTGTTGCCTTCTTCCTTAAAAGATTCATCTGGGATTGCATTTCTTAAACGTCTTCCTTTCTCAAAAAACAAGTTTCTCTCATTTGCTGTGAAAGAATTCAAGGAAACCATCAGAAACTCTGAAAATATCTTATATGTTATCGTTTTGTCAACAATTAGTCTGTTTCTCGCATTCGTCCTGGATCTCAGCAGCTACTATGTTCTTTTGCCCATTCCAATTTGGATCATGAGCAGCTTCTTGAGCTACAGCTCTTATGGAAGAGAACAAAAGACATTTTTAATGTGGAACGCAATTCCTTATTCTTCGAAAAAATGGATATATGCAAAGCTGATTGCTAATATGTTTCTTTCTATCGGGCTAGCAACGATCCTGTTTATTGTTTTTAAAATGTCATATCCTTTACCTATACTTGAGTTTTATAAATATTTGCCGATCGGCATATTGGTTACGACTGCGGCTTATATGATTGGTGTCATTTTTCCCTACTCACCAAAACATCCTTATTCTACAGCATTTACCGCAGTAGGTGGAAGTCTGATTGCATTGCCTGCATTCCTGCTTATTTATAAGGGACTCGAATACGTCCCCCAATCAATTTATCAATATATCATTCTTTTTCTAATTGCAGTCTTTAGTTTATCTTTATATGTTATTGATGGGTGGAAGAGAAAATATGCTGACTAATAAAAGCATTCCAGCGTTTCCTGTTGATGTCGTGCTAAAGGAGAATTGTATTGAAGATTTAGGTTTGGAGAAACAGCATAAAATTGACCGTATGGCTTTTTATATGCTCTCCAAGATAGATGGCAAGAAGACAATTGAGGATCTGATTGAGGAAATTCATGATCATTTTTCTGATGTAAAGAAAAAACAAATTGAAAAAGACTTGATGAATGTGTTCAGCCTGCTCGAACAGCATCATCTTATAAATTTTTCCAATAAACTGCAAGATACACTTTTGTCTTACTTTGTGACATTAACAAATCGAAAATATATTCCATCTGCTAAACGATATAACATCCAAACCCTTTCATTTCCTGCAATGGTTTTGTTTGTTTTAGTAAGGTGTGCAGCTCAGCTCCTCCCTCTTATGGTAATAGTTACGCTGTTAAGCTCCATTCCATTTATAGTAAGCAAAGAAGCTGAAGCGATGACTGTGATTTTTTATAGCCTTTGCATATTTTTTGCTATCGCGGTAAGCATCAGTATCCATGAAACCTCACATCTTTACTTTTTGAGGCGCAGCCTGCAAAAAAATTCAATTGGCTTTTTAAAGATTGGATTTATGAGTTTTAAGATCATTCGTCCTGCGGTAAATGAACAGCTTATTGTGGCCGTCAGCGGACCAATGATAACCGGAGGTTTCGGAATAGCTGGGGCCTGGGCATGTTTGATGATTTCTGATCCGTTTTTCCATTTAGTGGGTTTGGTTTGTTCTGGCATTTTTTTGCTTCATTTGTTAAATTTGCTGCCTTTCTTTAATGACGGAAGTAAATTGTATAATGAAATTTTTGATCAGCATAACAAAAGTACATCGCCTCCTTCTAAACTCAGAAAAAAACGCTACTCATTTTAGTTATACGAAACGGGGAAATAGATATGAAGATGTATACGAAAGTTTTATTTTCAGCTGTAATAGTTTCACTCATACTAATGGCTATTTTCTTTACAGTTATTACGCTATATTCTCTTTTTACATTTCAATCATTCAGTCTAGGTGATTTCTATAAATTAGAAATTACTAAAGAGCCTGCAAGCTTTAATTTGGAAGCCTCAGAGGGAATGATATACCTGTTTGGAATCACAACCTTGTTTTTCATCATCCTGTTTTCTATCTCCCAAATGATTAAATCGAGAATGGCTAATGCAAATGAAAAATAGAAAGATAATAGCATGTCTGGTAATCATTACAATTCTCTTGTTTATAGCAGGAGTTGGCAACCTATTAATGTCTTCAAATTCTTCGGTAGCTTCAACTAAAATAAGTAGTGAAGAATTAATTGAAAATGGGTATGCTTTCGGTGACTCGGATGCCCCAATAACATTGATAGAATATACAAATTTTCAATGTACATACTGCAAAGAGCAGCATTCAGAACTTAATGAGGAAGTGGAAAGACTAATTAACGATGGAAAGCTCTACTATCTGATGAAGCATGTATCTATTGAAGCTTATAAAAATGCTGAAATTGTAAATGAAAGAGTCAATGCTATTTCAGATAAGGACAGCCAGCTCAGTGTAATAAATAGGGTGTTTAAAGAACAGGAACAATGGAGTGAAAAAAATGCAGGTGAACTTGAAAGGTATTTTGAGAACGCAAATCTCCAAGAAAAGAATCCTGTCAAGATTAAAGGGAAATTGGAATCTGAAGTGAAAAAACTCGGAATTACATCAACTCCGACAACTATTATTAATGGACAAAAGTTTCAAGGGACATTAAAAAAAGAGGAGTTTCTCAAGTACATTGAAACAGAATTGGAATAATCTTAAAGGTTTGTTTCTCTTATTTCTAGTTATCGGGTTTTGTGTTAGTACATATCTTTATCTTAGCAGTTTACTGAATGTCCCAATTGCCTGTCCTATAATTGATAGCACCAGCTGCATGAAAGTGAATGAAAGTCCTTATAGCAGGTTTCATGGAATGCCTGTATCGCTTCTGGGGATAATTGGCTATTCCATGCTATTAATAAATTTACCTTTGATTGATAAACGATGGGGGTTTTTATCCTTCTGCCTAATGATAATGAGTGCATTAGCATTTAGCGTGTACCTTATGACTGTCAGTATTTTTGTAATCAAAGCGCTCTGTATATGGTGTGCTGTTTCTGCTGGGATCATTTGTATAATTGCTGGATTATGCATATGGAATATCTTGAGCTGTTGGGCTGACTATTTTCCATTACTCAAACATACGGATGATGCATAAAACGTTCATGTAGCCACAGTCCATGTCACTGTGGTTTTTATTATTTTACAGCTTGCTATCATTGCCCAGTAAGGCTTTAAAAAGTGCTCATCTTCAACAATCGGGCATTTAATGGAATAAGATGTTGCTTAGAACCCCATTTTTATACAGCTCTCAGGCACATATGGAGTACCCTCAAGTGTGAAAATCAGGTGGAAATTTAAATTTCTATGACTTATCTCAAAAATATTCGTAATCCCTCTCCTCTTAAAATCTAAATCATAATTAAGATTATTCCGGGAAACATAATAATGTTCTAACATGTATGGCATTTCATCTAAAGGGGATTTATCGTGTTCCGAAAAAATAATAATATTATTCCAATAAGCGAGAATGTAGATGAAAACATCAAAACCCTAGAAAATGAATTCGGAAACAGTGCCGATTTATCTATTAGAAAACTCAATTTTTCCACTAATATAAATGTATCCATCATACATATTGAAGGTATCGTAGACGAACAAAGCATGAATGAAAATGTGATTAAGCCAATTATACAACTTCTTAAAGAAATCGAGTCTGCCAATACTACAAAAGACTTGGCAGATCATATCATTCAAATTATATCTGCAGCCTCCATCACTATTATTTTAGACTGGTCTGAACTCTTAGATCGTATTTTGGCCGGATGTACAGTGATTTTGATAAATGGCTGCTCAAAGGCAATAGCTGTTGGTACACAAAAAATTCAATCTCGTTCTATTACTGAACCAACTACCCAAACAGTAATTAAAGGACCGAAGGATAGCTTTACAGAGAATATAAGTACAAACATTTCATTAGTTCGTGCTCGAATTCAAAATTCTAAATTAAGGCTTGAACGTACAAAAGTAGGAAGTGTGACAAAAACGGATATTGGCATTATGTATATTGAGGGAATTGCGGATAAGAACATGGTTATAGAAGCTGTGTCTAGGATAAAGAAGATTGAGATAGACGGCATACTTGATTCCAATTATATAGAAGAGGTAGTCCGAGACAACAGAAAAACAATTTTTCCTCTTCTGCAAAATTCTGAGAGGCCGGATACTGTTGTTGCGAATTTATTAGAAGGCAGAATTGTTATTCTCATACAAGGAACACCATTTGTCTTAATTTTACCGGTCTATTTCATCCAGTTTTTTCAATCACCAGAAGATTATTATGAAAACAATATTTTTAGTTCTTTTTTACGATTAATTCGAATTGGCTCATTTTTTGTGAATATGTACGCGTCTGCTATCTATTTAGCTTTAATTACACACCATCATGGATTAATCCCCACTACATTAATGGTTTCGTTAATGGCCCAAAGAGAAAGGGTTCCTTTTCCGGCAATCGTTGAATTAATAATAATGGAACTTGCATTTGAAGTGCTAAGAGAGGCTGGAGTACGTATGCCTAGAGCAATTGGTCCTGCTGTTTCCATTGTAGGAGCACTCATTTTAGGTCAAGCAGCGGTTGAGGCTGGATTTGTTTCTGCTGCAATTGTTATCATTGTAGCCACTTCTGCCATTAGTAGCTTTACGATTCCGAATACAAGTATTGTAAATGTTGCGAGAGGGCTGCGTTTTATAATTATTTTCAGCTCTGCTTTTATTGGTTTTTATGGAATTTTACTAATTTCATTATGTATTTTACTGCATATATGTAGTTTACGATCGTTAGGTGTACCTTATTTCGCTCCTTTTGCACCTTTAAGAATAGGTGGACAAAGAGATGGTTTAATTCGTTTTCCAATCTTTTCGCGCTTAAGAAATCACCGGTAAATAAATCAAATGAAACTCGAGTGAATATAAGAAGGGATCAAAAATGAAGAAAATCTACACAATGCTTTTATGTATGATGTTGCTTACTGGATGTTCCAACTATAGAGAATTAAATGAATTAGGTCTGATTATTGCTATGGGAATCGATCATTCTCAGGAAAATAATAATGGTTACAGGGTTACCTATCAAGTGGTAAACCCCAGTCAATTCTCTTCAACAGGTGATGCAAATGGAATACCGGTTATTAATTATTCGGTAGAAGCTAAATCTATATATGAAGCATATCGTTTGGCAACTACGATCATACCGAGAGAAAATAACATCTCACATCTATCTCTAATAGTTATTGGTGAAGAGGTGGCGAGAGACGGACTGAATTTATTATTTGATGCGTTTGAAAGAGGGGAAAATGCAAGAACGTATATGCCGGTTTTTATTGCAAGAGGTTCGTCTGCTGAAGACATTTTAGGGGTAATTGAACCTATTGAGTCAAATCCAACAAAAAGCATCATTAGTACAAGTGAAAACAATCAAAAAATGTATGGGGTTGCAAAGGTCATGCCTGTATATGAAGTCATTTCTGCTTTATCCAGTGAAGGAACAAACCTTCTATTAACTGGGATTAAATTAAATAAGGAACTAAAATCGAGAAACCAAACTGAAAATTTACAAGATATAGAACCATCTATTATAGAAATTAATGGTTTAGCGATTTTTAATAAAGATAAATTAATGAATTGGTACGATAGAGAAATGGCTCGTACTGCTCATTTAATTCTATCAGAAGTAGACAGTACGTCGTTTCCCATATCCTGTGATGGAAATAAGCACATTACATTTACAGCCAAAGGAATTAAGAGTACGATTAAAACTGTTATAAAACCTAGTCCAGCTTTACAAGTTAACGTAACAATAAACGGTGAAATCGGTGAAACAAATTGCAATATTGATATTAGTAAAACAAAAGTGCTGAAAAAATTGGAAAGTGATTTGGAAAAAGAAGTTATAAACCAAATAAAACAAACAATTCAATTCGCACAAGAGGCTGAATCAGATGTTTTTGGGTTTGGAAATAAACTATCAAAGGAAAATCCTGAATATTGGAAAAAACATAAAAAAGAGTGGGACAAAATATTCGCTAATGCAGGTGTCGATGTTCATGTGAATACTTCTATATATAATTCAGGAATGTTAACGGATCCCTATGAAACAAAATAACAAAGAGGTGATTTGTTTTGTCCAAAATAAAAATTGATGGCATTCAATTATTCTGTATTATGGTTCTTTTCATGTTTGGGACAGCGGTTTTTTTAGATTTAGGCAGTGGAGCAAAACAAGATGCGTGGATCGTAACTCTAATCTCACCTTTTGCAGGGTTGATCTTGTTTACAGTTTATGTACAACTCCACAAGCGTTTTCCAGATTTACCCTTAACGGAATATGTTAGGAAGATATGGGGGAAATATATTGGAGGCATAATAGGTTACTTTTATATCATTTATTTTATTTATATCGCATCAAGAGTTTTACGAGACTTTGAGGAATTATTAATTAGTGCGCCATACAATAATACTTCGATTATTACAATTGGTATTTGTATGACGTTTGTCTTAATCTACTCAGTGAATTTAGGTATAGAAGTATTCACAAGGGCAGCTTGTATATGTTTTATTATGGTTGCTTTCACTTTATTTATATTAAATATCTTTTATGTAATAGGTGATTTAATCCATTTTGAAAATGTAAAACCCATTCTTGCAGACGGATGGAAACCGATACTAAAGGAATTAATACCGTTAAATATAACGGTTCCTTATGGGGAATTAATTATTCTCTCTATGATATTTCCTTATATAAATAAACAAACGAAATTAATAAAGGTTGGAAGTATGGCGGTTGTATTCGTGGGTTTGTATTTAACATTAAACACACTTTTATTAATTTGCATACTGGGTACTGACGTCCAATCAAGATCTGCATTTCCTGCCCTTACAGCAGTTAGCTATATAAATATTGCGGGATTTATCCAGCGATTAGATACTTTTGTCATTCTATTAGTTGTGATCTTAGCATTTATAAAAGTATCAATATTTTTCTTTTGTGCAGTCATTGGAATGAACAACTTGTTCAAATTAAAACCCAGTTTGTTTTCTACTTATTTTGTAGGAGCAATCATTTATATATCGTCAATTATCATTGCACCTAGTTACCAAAACCATTTAGATGAAGGGCTAAAAAAAGTTCCTTATCTTCTTCATATACCTTTTCAAATAGTTATCCCGGCACTATTATTAATTACAGTTTTTATAAAAGGAAAAATAAAACAAGTTCTTTCATAAAATCAATGGAGGTTATTTCTTACCGCGTACATGGTACCAAAATAATCGCAGAAATATAGCAATAAAAATCGAGATAAGAAAATAATCTTCACCTCTTGCTACTTTCAAAATTTTTTTAAGACTAAACCAAGATACATATATATCATTACCTTGTACTATGTCCAGAAAGACAATAAGAACGAAAGTACTAATCAATATGGAGATAAGAATGCCTAACGCAAGCATATGAATCACCCTCAAGCTTTTATGTATTTGTAAAAAGGAAATCTAAAAGAATTTATGATCACATGTTTACTTGAATATGTTTAACATGTTTTATCATTCATAACCAATATCTAAGTCGTTTTATCCATTATGAAAATAAACTTCTATAACTCCGAAAAACGACAATACAAAAGAAGACACATCTCATTCGTTTTAAAATAATGAAGAGAGCCGCAAAATATAGAAAAGACCGATTCACCTCCCCTTGCTATACTAAGTTAGAGATAAATATTTTCTTCAATATTACTTGACGGGAATATTCCTGTTCGTTTATATTTTAATCAAAGGAATATAATTCTAATATATCGTGGTGTAAAGATGAATACTACATTATTAAGTGCTCTTGCCGAGCCAAATCGATTAAGGATTGTTGAACTCCTTAGAGACGGACCTCTCACCGTGGGAGAAATTGCAGACCGACTTCAGATTCGCCAGCCATTGGCATCTAAACATCTAAGTGTGCTTTATAAATCAGGGGTGGTGGAATTTTATGCGGAAGCAAATCGTCGAATTTATAAGCTTCGTTCAGAACCCTTTAAGGCATTAAACATTTGGTTGGAGCAGTATCGTGAAATATGGGAAGAAAAACTCGACAGCTTGGAACTTTATCTGAAGGAGTTACAAAATAAAAAACAATAATTGGAGGAATAAAATGTTTACAAAAACCGAAATCACCCGTAGTTTCAACGCTCCTCGTGAGCTTGTATTTAAGGCATTTACCGAATCAGAACATCTGCAGAACTGGTGGGGCCCAAAAGGATGGGCTTTTAATATTTCTAAGTTTGAACTTCGCCAGGATGGTGTCTTCCATTACAGCCAGATATCTCCTGACGGTAATGTAATGTGGGTCAAATTTGTATATCATGAAGTAAATGCTCCAGAGAAACTCGTTTACACCTCTTTCTTTTCTGATGAAAATGGTAACATCGTACGTGCTCCTTTTAACGACAACTGGCCATTGGAAATTCTCAATACTTTTACATTCACCGAGCATGAAGGTAAAACAATACTTACGATGATTGGGGCACCTGTATCCCCAACTGAGGAGGAAATGAAAACTTACGAGGAGTTGCAAGAAATGGTTCAGGAGGGCTTTTCAGGAACCTTCGTTCAACTGGCTGTTTACCTCTCAAATATTTCAGAAAACTGATATAGGTCGACGACGAACAAAAGAACAATGACACTGTTAATAGCAGTGTTCTCATTGTTCTTGGTAATTATTTATTTTTACTGAATTTTAAACGAACGAGTGCTTTAGTTGAACATAAAAAAGTGATTATTTAAGAATGAGGATAATTTTATGTTATTCCATTAAAAGTCGCAATTCAAAAATAGTGGATCGTGTCCTTTATTCTACAATCGGGGGCGATTGCTACATAATGCGATCACTCTTTATAGTTGAAAAAGGTACAAAGTCTTTTTCGATTTTAATTTAGATATAGAGGTTGATTATTATGGCTTTGCGAATGATTTTAAATTCAATTGCAGTGGGTTTGTTGCTTTTTTTAACAGCCGTCATCTTACCTGGAAAAATGAACATAAACGAGAATGCTTCAAAAATATTATTTGTAACAATAACATTAGTTTTATTTACTATTTCAAAAGATAAATGGTGGAAAAAGATATTTTCTTTAATCTTAAGTATAGTTTTCTGTATGATATTAATCGTATTACTAATACGATAAGCAAGGTATTCGAATTCAATTTCTTATTCAACATTCGAAAGCGTTTGCAGCACAAGGGGCATCGACTCTGTTAGGCAGGGGAGGGTTGACCTTCATGAGACATGTGAACTTCCAAAAGTGCAATCATAACAATACTTAATCAATTACTTCCTGTAATTGGCTAGCTAAGTATTCACTTTTTGGGGGTAAATCCCTATCCATTAGGAGTAATGCTGATCTTACTTAGAAACTGGTTAATGATATGGCTATGAAATCCTAAGAATTCTAGAGCATTCGTGAGATTGAAATTAGTTTATCGAGGGAGTTTAGTTTAACAGGAATAAGAAGGCGATTGAAAAATTAATCATAATAAAGGAATTCTAGATTAGATCAATGAACCCGTTTATTTGTTGAGGCCATAAATGTAAAAAAGCCTTGTGGTACTTAATTTCCACAAAGGGCTTTTGCATTTAGTAAAGAGTAGGGGTTGGAGGACAGGCAACAGCATCAATAAATCTTGGATCAATACCATAAAACATCCAGAAGACACCGTTCCATCTATATCCAGAAACTTCACCATACTCGACGCGAGTTGGGTAAAACCAAAAGCGTTCTCCATTTATTAGCCAAACATATGTGTTTTGGTATAAACAGTCAATTACATAGGATACAGAAGGCTTGGGTGGAATGAATGTCGGGGGAGGCGATTGTGGTTGTTGTCTCATTGGACCTTGTGGTAGAAAAAATACCATATGATTTCACTCCTTTTCAGATTGGTCTTCAACATTATATGAATAAACAACCAGAAGGTTAAAAAAGGACAAATAACTTTGAACTAACGGGTGCTTAGTTCAACAAGAAAGAGTAGTTAAGATCTTCAACAATCGGGGGCGTTAATCCA
Source organism: Metabacillus dongyingensis (assembly GCF_019933155.2). Classification (NCBI taxonomy): domain Bacteria; kingdom Bacillati; phylum Bacillota; class Bacilli; order Caryophanales; family Bacillaceae; genus Metabacillus; species Metabacillus dongyingensis. The sequence continues at coordinate 2,351,228 of NZ_CP082944.1, forward strand.
AGAAGGGTTAACGCCATTTTTGTTAAACTAACTTACCGTAGAAACAAAATGAATTGTCCTTAATGGAATGGAATAAACAATAATTTATAAGCAAATGAAAATAAAGCTTATTAAGCAATCGGGGGCGATTGCTTAACAAAGTCTTATTGAAGTAAAGGGCGGTTTCAATGGTTCTGATCAACAATCGGGACAAATTGTTGAATAACAAATAAAAATTTCAGGTATAGTAATTAAAGAAAAAAGAGAGAATTTTCGGTCTTTTTTTGTATGTCTTCTGCGTCACTTTTCATGTAATTGCTTTGCATCCATTAACACAATTATATATAAATTTTTCCTTCCCCTACTTTCACACAAGCTCCTCCGATTTTGACTTGTTTATAATCATTTCCTTCTTTACTGATAGAAATATCAACAAAACTAGGACGCCCCATTTCTAAACCTTGTTCGCTGCGGATGGTATATGTTCCATTTTCATTGAATGGAATGAGTGCATGTTCGATGAGATAAGCCCCTAAAGGTCCACTGGCGTTACCAGTAGCGGGATCCTCAGTAATTCCCATGGCAGGGGCAAACATGCGGCCATGTACCGTTGAACTAGGATTTACAGTTTCTAGCGTGAATACGAAAATATGCTGCGTATCCTTATTAGCTGAAAAAGATTGCTGCCACACATCATTTCGGAAGTTGATACGTTTCATGGCATCTAGTGAACGTACAGGAATATATAAGAAAGGAACACCGGATGAAATCGTTTGGATAGGCAAGTTAGTATCAATTTCGTCAACAGACAATGACAAAAGATCAGCAATGACTTTGGTATCATGATACACTTCTCCAAATTTCGGGATTGGCTGACTCATTTCGGCCTTTGTGATTTTATCATGCTCTTTATAAACAGTTACGTGAATATCTCCTACCCCTTCTTCTAAAATCCACTCATTAACACCTTGTACGGTCTCTACCCAATTTTCAAGTCCTAAGAGAAATGCGGTTCCTACTGTTGGGTGACCTGCTACTGGCAACTCAATTTGCGGGGTGAAGATCCGTACTTTTTTAGTTTTGGTCTGATCGCTAGGCGGGAAAATAAACACTGTTTCAGATAGGTTCAATTCCCGGGCTATTTTTTGCATTACATTTGTAGCAAGTGGTATTGAGGATTGAAATACAGCCAGTTGATTACCTCCAAACCTTTGATCAGTAAAAACGTCGACTAAAACGTAAGATAATTCTGACATTTTCATTTCTCCTTTCAATAAAAACTCTAATAAAAGAATAACCCTTTTCTTTACATTAGTAAAATGAATCTTTATGATTATAAACATGAATAATATTCATGCATGGAAATGAGGATAAAATCATGACGCTTATTCAAATGGAGATTTTTTTGAAAGTAATACAAACAGGGAGCTTTACTAGAGCTGGAGAAGAACTGGGGTTGTCTCAATCAGCAGTGAGTCATGCAATAACCAGTCTGGAATCTGAATTAGGTTTTATGTTAATCAAACGAAACCGATCAGGGGTAAGCATTACTGCAAATGGAGAACGGATGTTAGGTTATATAAGTAAAATCATGCACATAAAGGAACAAATGGAACAAGATGCAGCGAGTATCACAGGGGGACACACAGGTACGATCAGAGTAGGTACTTTTTCTAGTGTCTCCATTAAATGGCTGCCTCAAATCTTGAAACAATTTCAACAGAACTACCCTTCTATCCAAGTAGAATTATTAGAAGGGGGTTATGAGGAAGTGGAACACTGGATCAATGTGGGTTTAGTCGATTTGGGTTTTATATCAGTTACACCAAAAAATGTTCATGAGGTATTGATACTAAAAAAAGACCGATTCGTTTTACTTCTCCCTCAAGGACATGCGCTTTGTCGAGATGGCTCTATTACGATGGAGAAGATAGCAGCAGAACCTTTTATCATGCCCAAAAAAGGGTGCGATGCCTATATAAGAAAGCTTTTTAAAGAGAGAAAATTAAAACCTAGTATCCGATTTGAAATAGGTGATGACCATGCAATAGTCGCATTAGTTCAAGCTGGGTTAGGAGTTAGTGTTTTACCGGAGATGACACTGCCAAATTCAATGGATAAAGTAGTGTCAGTCTACATTGGTGATGAAATATACCGAACGATTGGTATTGCTTCTACTTCGTTTACCACTCTTTCTCCAGCAGCTAAGAAGTTTTTAGAGGTAACAGAAGCTTGGATAATAGAAGAACGATCATTTATTCGTTAATTACAAGGATTACTCTCTAGCGTATAGGTAGTTGTAAGATATTGTGGAATCGGACCAGATAATTGAATAACACTCGGAAGTTAATTTGATATTTATGTTACAAAATAGAGATTGTGAAGTAATGTACTTAAAGTAATAGGCAGTTTAAATAAGGAATTCATAATTTTAAAGAAGGAATATTCGACATATCCAGAGAAATTAATGTTTTTAAAACTTAATTTAGATGTAGCTTTATTAAGGAGAGAAAAAACATGACTTCAAACTTCCATAATGATTGTATTTTTTGTTCAATAGTTTCAGGCGATATATCCTCCAGTATTGTTTATAAGGACGATTATGTAATTGCCTTTATGGACATCTCACCTATTAATCAAGGGCACTTGCTGGTCATTCCTAAAAATCACTATGTGTATTTGTCAGATGTGCCAGAAAAGATAGCTGCCAGAATGTTTACTGTTGGTCAAAAGTTAGCAAATGCAATTCGTAAGTCCGATGTAAAATGTGAGGGCATTAACTTTTTTCTTGCAGATGGTGAAGCAGCTTTTCAAGAAGTCTTCCATTCGCATTTGCACGTATTCCCACGATTTAAGGGAGATTCGTTTAAAATTGATGCAGATTGGTCGGTAAATCCATCACGGACAGAGTTAGACGAAATAGCAAAAAGAATATGTTCATCAATGTAGGCACTTAAATAACTAACAGCGGGCAGTTTAATGGAATAACACTTCCAAACAAAACAGGATATTTATATTAAAATCGGTGTGACATTGTGAAGAAATGTACTTATACGCATTCCTTGTGACTGTAGGAATTATGTATTCAGCACAAGCGAAAGTTTTGGGGATATTATTGGGGATAATATTAAAACGGAAATTGCAGAATAGCTAATGAGCCCTGCACTTTCCTCAACAATTTTGTAATCGTTTCCAAAAAAGAAAACACCATCGGTGACAGCACTGTTCGTAGACACATAACTGAAATTATCTGTGTGAGATGGAAAGTGTAGTTGTAACATAACCTGGCTTTGTTATTTGCGAAGCTGGTTTTTTAATTGAGCAAAATTAAAAATTATGGCTTGATTATTATTAAAATTCATTATAAGATTAGAAAAATCAGATAAATCAAATAAATTAATTAACTGAAACACTATGAACGGGAGTATTAAGGAATATTTATTGTTAAGAGAACTGTCGGCTGGTGAAAGACAGTCAATAAATCCCCCAACTCGCCCAGGAGTGGTAAGGCCGATATGTAGGTCTTAACGGTTGACCGCCGTAATAAAGTCCTTAAGCGGGTTCGTTTAGTTTTTTTAAATGAATCAATTAGAGTGGTACCACGTAGGCAAAGCCTGTCGTCTCTTATGAGATGATAGGCTTTTTTATTTTCAAATAAATTAACAAAAAGGTGGAGTCTGAATGAATATCGAAAAATATTCTAGAGGTTACTTTATGCCCCCAGTGAAAAGCTTGAAATGGACAGAGAGGGAGTATATTACGGAATCTCCTACGTGGTGTAGTGTAGATCTTCGAGATGGAAATCAGGCTTTGGTCGTCCCTATGAGTCTGGAGGAGAAGTTAGAATATTTTCAATTGCTTTTGCAAGTAGGTTTCAAGGAAATAGAAGTGGGCTTTCCCGCTGCATCGGAAACAGAATTCGCTTTTTTACGCAGATTGATTGAACAAGATTTAATTCCGGATGATGTGACTATTCAAGTGCTAACACAGTCAAGAGAACACATTATAAGAAAAACATTTGAAGCGCTAAAAGGTGTGAATAAAGCAGTGGTGCACCTGTACAATTCCACATCAGTGGCACAGCGTGAGCAAGTATTCAAAAAATCTGAAGAAGAAATTATTGACATAGCTGTAACCGGAGCAAAGATGCTTAAGAAATATGCTGATGAAACCGAGGGAGATTTCCAGTTTCAGTATTCCCCGGAAAGTTTCACGGGTACAGAAGTGGAGTTCGCACTTGATATCTGCAACCGGGTACTTGATATATGGAAACCGACAGTCAAAAACAAGGTGATTATCAACCTCCCAGCTACGGTATCAATCTCCATGCCTCACGTTTATGCAAGTCAAATTGAGTATATGAGTGATCATCTGAACTACCGGGACAATGTGATCCTGTCACTTCACCCACACAATGACAGAGGAACCGGGGTTGCAGATGCAGAGCTTGGAATGCTTGCCGGAGCGGAGAGAGTTGAAGGAACATTGTTTGGAAATGGAGAAAGAACAGGCAACGTAGACATTGTAACGCTAGCATTAAATATGTTTTCACACGGAGTGGATCCTAAGCTGAATTTTGAAAATATCCCTAAAATTATTTCCATGTATGAAGAATTGACAAAAATGAAGGTTCACGAAAGACACCCATATGGCGGTGAACTCGTCTTTACTGCATTTTCAGGCTCCCATCAAGATGCCATTGCCAAAGGGATGAAATGGCGTGAAGAAAAAGAATGTCAGTATTGGACCGTCCCTTATCTATTGATTGATCCGATGGATATTGGCAGAAAATATGAAGGAGATATCATCCGTATTAACAGCCAATCCGGTAAGGGTGGAATCGGCTATGTGCTTCAGCAAAAGTATGGACTTGATCTGCCTGCCGAAATGCGTGAGAGCTTCGGATATAGTGTTAAAAATGTTTCGGATCGAAAGCACAAGGAGCTTATGCCGAATGAAATCTATGACATTTTTATCAACGAATATGTGAATATTAATACCCCTGTCGAGTTTATCAATTACAAATTTACTCAAAATGATCATTACGAAACAATTGTATCGATCCGGATGAAGAATGAAGTACATGAATTTAACGGTGTGGGGAATGGAAGACTAGACGCTATCAGCAACGTTCTTCAAACCCAATTGGGTATCTATTATAAAGATTTAGTTTATAAAGAGCATGCGCAAGAAATAGGCTCAGGATCAAACGCTGTATCTTATGTAGGGATTACCGATATGGATGGTGTTGTATATTGGGGCTGCGGGATTGACGCTGATATTATGACCTCTTCTGTAAAAGCTCTGTTTAGTGCCGTTAACAAAATGGTATCCAGCTTACAACTTCCTGTTGATAAAGAATTTATCCTTTTAAAAAAATAAGCGGGAAATGCTTCTGAAGAAAGCCAAAAACGTTGATAAATCAACGATGTAAAAAATTCTTGCATAATCGATAAAAAACGTAAATAGGCCAAACCCTCCAGTACAGTTATTACATTACAGTGCCACATCGTGCAAGTTCACTTTGTGTTTAAACATTCTTTTCCTCCACACAATATGTAGGGGATGAATCTGGATGGTATGAGGACAAATTGAGCACTACCAATGATTAAAAATAAAGAAAGACTAGTAAGGTGTATGTGAAAGGACTTAAATAATGTCCTTTCACCATACACCTTTTTTAAATGAAATTTAAACTTTCCTCTTACCTGACTTTAACCTTTATTGCCTAAGATAGACATGAAAAGGTAAAAGGAGGATTGGTCATACCTAAAGAAGAAAATCCGTCATTTAGAATCGAATATAGCGTTTATATCCATAGAGTTTATATAGGAAGTGGTGAATGAAAACAAAAATAAAGAGTATGACGAGAAATATTTTATTAATTATAGTAGCAGTCCTTCTTATTTGGATCATTTTTCATAATGTTATGACTATATATGAACAAAAAAAATACCAAGCATTAGGAAAATTAGTTGAAGTGGGTGGAAACAACATGCATGTCTATACAAAGGGTGATGGTCGAAATACAATTCTCTTATTAAACGGTTTGGGCACGGCTGCACCAGTGATGGATTTTGAACCTTTGATTAATGAGATGGCTAAGTACAATAAAATTGTAGTCGTAGAACCTTTTGGATATGGCTGGAGTGATTTAACAAATAAGGAACGAACAGTGGAAAACATAGTTGAAGAAGTAAGAACAGCTCTAAAAAAGTCAAACATAGAAGGGCCATACATATTAATGCCTCACTCTGTTTCCGGAATCTATAGCATGTATTATGCTAATAAATATCCAGATGAAATTAAAGCTATTATAGGGATTGATTTTACATTGCCGAAGGCTTTAGAATATTTTGCAGAGTCTGCACCAACATTGCCAAAGTATATGAGCTTTGCTGCCCCGACTGGAATTGTAAGATTTGCATTAACTATCACCTCTGATGAATTCCTGCCAATAGCAAATGAAGGAAGTTATTCTAATGAGAATCTAAAGATGACCAAAATCATTTCTGCTTGGAAAGGCTATAATCGAAATGTAGTGGATGAGGGAAATGAAATAAATAATAATATAGAAAAAACGAAAGATATGTCATTTCCTGCGCATTTGCCTGTCATGATCTTTACTGCGGATAAAAATGAAGGAAATAAAGAAGGCCGATCAAATAAAACTTTTTATCAATCGCAATTAAGAAATGTAGCTATAAATAAACTCGTTATTTTAGAAGGACACCATTATCTCCATTGGACGCGGTATAAGAAAATATCCGATTACGTAAATGAATTCACGGATACTTTTGTAAAGGATTAATAGAATGTATTCATCTAAAAAGAAGCTTGTTGTTTATGCAATATCTATACAGCAAGTTTATTTTAATATATTTAACAATCAAGGCGCTTATCTGATTTAAAGATAAGTGTCTTTTTAATGAAAAACGATTGTGTTAGTCATATCGATTTGAAATAATTGGTACTAACAAATGGACAGGAGTGTGAAGGATTCGACTTTTTACCTTCTTTATTTAAGGCTGTTTTCTAAAAGATTGTTCTAACTGGATAAAAGAACTAACTACTTGTATTTTATGGTGAAATATATAATTGGTTCTTATTCAACAAACGGGCAGGATCGTGGAATAAGAATGGTAAAATGAAAGAAACAAACGAGGTGCGGATGTGTTTTTAAATAACTATTTCAATGATAATTTTCCTAACCTAAATTTTCGACCACCTTTATTTTATAACTGGGAAATAGGTATACGGTTCGGATTAGGGGTGGAGTGGAATAGAGAATATGATTACAAAACAGTCCTTATATAAAAGGGGTTTATAATAGGGCTATCACTTTATTTAATTCATTACATTCACCAGACGAGGAAATTTTGGTTGTTATGGATGTGAATGATTTTGGAGTTGGAATAACCTATAAGCACAAAGGTAGGCTTTTTTCTCCATATGTATTTGAAAAATCAGTCCTATATAAATTAAAGCATATAGAGATACCTTTTATATCTCCAGAAGACAATGAAGATGGAAAGTATAAAACACATAGATTTACTCTTAAATGTAAAGCATCTGATATTAAATACATTCCATTGTTAAAAGCAATATGCAATCAAGATTTAGGTATTCAACCAAGTATTTTTCATATGATATATTTTTTAAATATCAAAAGAAAAACCATTTTTTATGTTTATGATGACAGGGGTTGTGATTTGCTTGCTGCATTTCCTGAGCCCATACGGGATATTTATAACAAATTCAATCACTGGATATTAAATTACGACAGGGATGAAATAGACAAGGTATTTAAATAAGGATTCATCCTTCTTCAAAAAACGGTGGTCATTGCATCAAACTGCGGTTGCACTATGGGCATCTAAGGGATGAGTTACTAGGAGATAGAAGATGAAAAAAGAACAAAAGAAGCGTCAGGACGGATTTTTTAAAGACATTATAATTGAGATTCGAGATTCAATATTATTTGAATTGATATGGAATATCATAATTTTTATTCCAAGAATGATGTTTCGCATAATAAAGAATATATTCTAACAATGTGAATTAGTTAGTTCAACACGAACTTATCCAGCTATAGAAACTACAAGTGTTATTCCGCTAAAGAGGGCTATAAATGAGAAAAATGCATTACTTAAGGAAATGATAAGTGGAATTAGAAAAATGATGATTTATGAATCATCCGAAGGCTCCTGCGTTTTCTCTAGGACACAATTAATAATGAACTTTGCATTGCAGATCATCACTGTGAAGAATTAGCAGCTGATGAAGAATACTGTGAGGAGATGGGGATTACAGAACAGGACTGGATATTCATAAGCGATCCAAGTGATGAGTGCCAGGAATTCCAAATTAATTAAAAAATAGGACTGTTCATCATTCGGGGGCGATTGCAGCACCGCGTGATCGCCATTTCATATTGAAAAATCGCGCATAAATTGTTCAATATGACGATTGTTTAAAGTGGGTGATTATGAGATATAAAATTGTAATTAACTCAATAGGAGAGATAATGATGGTGATTCCAGAAGAATTAGACCTAATTTCTGTATTTGGGGCAATTCCACAGAGGAAAGATGAAACAGATCCTTTTTATTATGATAATTTAACTTTTGTTTTTGAAAATCAATATGAATTATATGAAATAAGCATTTCTCCTTTTTATCACGAATTTTCTTTAAGTGTTAAGGAATAGAAAACAAATAAAGTAATGTCATATCTTGAATTACTATCTGTTAGTAAAATTGAGATTTGTGAAAATAAAAAGGAAAAATTCAAAAATTCGTTTGTTTCACGGCAAGTCTGACAGATATATAAGTATAATCGAGATAACTTTAAAACCTAAATATCATTTGATTTTCTGAGAACAATACCGTTATTCTTTTGTCTAAAACATTGGATTTCAACTGTTGTCCTTTTTCCTTATTAAGCTAAAGGGCAGTTTAATTGAAGATGGTTCCCCTTTTTGTTCAAAAATCGGGCCATATTCTTGAATAAGTAAAGGGAATAATAGAAAATAAAAAGAAGCTCTAAATTATTCAATTAACTGCCATGCTAATTAAGATCATGCTGATAAGGCATCCCGCCAAAAACAGCGAGGTTTTTTGAAGCGTTCAGCTGCGTATAGTTTAATCATTAGATTATAAATTAACTTAATGCAACTTTATATAGGAGTGGAGTAGATGAAACGTATTTCGATTTTAATAGCTGATGATGAGGAGGAGATTGCTGATTTGATTGCCATCCATTTAGAAAAAGAAGGATACCATGTCATTAAAGTATCTGATGGGCAAGAAGCCATTCATGCTATCCAGACTCAGTCGATTGATTTGCTAATTCTAGATATTATGATGCCGAAAATCGATGGATATGAAGTAACGCGCCTAATTCGCGAACAATATAATTTGCCTATCATTTTTTTAAGTGCTAAAACATCTGACTTCGATAAAGTCCACGGACTGGTGATTGGAGCCGATGATTATATGACAAAACCATTTACCCCGATTGAATTGGTGGCCCGTGTAAATGCGCAGCTTCGGCGCTTTATGAAGTTAAATCAACCCAAGATAGATATTAAATCGAGTTTGGAGTTTGGCGGATTTGTGATATCCCCTGAGGAGCGGACCGTTGTTTTATACGGTAAAACCATCGAGCTTACTCCGAAAGAGTTTGCCATTTTGTATTTACTTGCGAGTCATCCAAAGAAGGTTTATAGTGTTGAAAATATTTTTCAACATGTGTGGGGAGAAGCATACTTTGAAAGTGGCAATACTGTCATGGTACATATTCGTACGTTGCGGAAAAAACTTGAAGACGGCAAACAGAACCACAAATGGATTAAAACCGTGTGGGGAGTTGGGTATTCCTTCAATGGTTAAAATGGTACACAGCTTTCGTTCAAAGATGGTGCTATTATTTGGTTTAAGTATGATTTTTTCTGGAATTATAACGTTTATAGTCTTTAAATCACTCCAATTCTATTATCAATCGAATGCCCAGTATGGTGACCGACTGGAATATTATCGGAAAATTATGAAACAATTTGGCGACATTAACGTCTTTTTACTACTATTTATCCCGCTTTCGTTTATGTTCTTTTACTTACTCACGAAGCGATATTCTAGCTATTTTAACGAGATTTCAATCGGAATCCATTATCTCTCTCGGGGAGACTTTTCACATCAAATTCAAATCAAGTCAAATGATGAATTTCGAGATATTGCCCATGATATTAATTTGGCAAGTAAAAAATTGAAACAAGCTGTAGAAAGAGGAGATTTTTCGGAAAGCAGCAAGGATCAGTTGGTCGTCAATTTGGCACATGATTTACGGACACCGCTTACCTCTGTTTTAGGCTATTTGGATTTGGTACTAAAAGAAGAGAATTTGAAGCAAGAACAGGTTAAACATTTTTTAACGATTGCTTTTACCAAATCTCAGCGTTTAGAACGACTTATAGATGAATTATTCGAAATAACGAGAATGAACTATGGCAAGCTGCCCGTGAATAAAAAGCGAATTAATTTATCTGACCTGCTCCATCAATTAACGGAAGAGTTGTACCCGCTTTTCGAGAAAAACCATTTGATGGCCCGAATGGACATTCCTCCTCATTTACCTTTTGTTGGTGACGGAGAATTGTTAGCACGAGTGTTTGAAAATCTTCTGACCAATGCCAATCGTTATGGATACGATGGCCAGTTTGTAGATATTAACGGCTTTATTGATTCAGGAGAAGTGGTTGTTCAGATTGTGAATTATGGAGATAGTATTCCACCGAATGAACTGCCGCATGTTTTTGATATGTTTTATACCGGTGACAAAGCACGAACTCAACAAGAAGACAGCACAGGTCTTGGCTTGTTCATTGCGAAGAATATTGTGGAGCAACATAATGGAACGATTACTGCAGAAAGTAGTTTAATACGTACGATATTTGAGGTTCGTTTACCGCAGGACAGTGTACCAAATAATCAAACTTAATATCCAAGTAAATGATTTAAGAAAAATTTAATATTTACCCTACTCTTTTTTTAAATAGTTTCTCCTATTCTAAAGCAAGTAAGATCAAGGAGGAAATTGAAAATGAAGACGTGGGGATTTTTATTTTTTTTAATATTGTGTTTGGGATTTGCTATCGGAAATATAACACCGTTGTTTCAAGATAAAGTAGAGTTTCAAAAAAATGCTCAAAATCATCAAGATAATATAAATTATTTAGGAACTTCTGAACGTATCCAAAACAATGAGATTGCAGAAGATCAGATCTATCAAGGAAATCTACTCTTGGTCAACAAGGAATATCCTGTTCACCAAGAGAGTATAAAATCAGATGTCGTAAATTTATTTAAGCATAAAGAATTGATAAAGGGATACGAGTTACTGAATAGTGATATTAAATTGTCAGAGGATGTCGCACGTAATTTTTCAGAGATGACAACTGCTGCTGAAAAAGAAGGAGTTCGTCATTTTTTAATTAATAGTGGCTTTCGAGAATTTGAAGAGCAAAGTGTACTTTACCAAGAAATGGGCTCTGACTATGCCTTGCCAGCAGGTTTTAGCGAACACAATTTGGGTTTATCACTTGATGTAGGATCTACTCAAATGAAGATGAGTGAAGCACCAGAAGGAAAGTGGATAGAAGAAAATGCTTGGAAATACGGCTTTATTTTACGCTATCCAAAGGATAAAACTGATGTCACAGGAATTCAATATGAACCGTGGCATATCCGCTATGTTGGCTTGCCTCACAGCGCGATTATGAAGGATAAGAATTTAGCTTTGGAAGAATATTTGGATTATCTAAAAGAAGAAAAGAACATTTCTGCTAGTGTTAACGAGAAAAAATATACTGTTACCTATTACTCCATTTCTCATAGCAGTCCAATTAAAGTACCAGAGGATCTCTATTATGAGATTTCAGGCAACAATATGGATGGAGTAATTGTGACCGTGCACGAATAATAAATAGATAAAAAAGGAACTAAATCGTATTATTTGCTTTAAAGAATAAAATGGGGTGATTCAATGAAAATTTCTAAATTAGATCATTTGGTTTTGACTGTAAAGAATATTGATAAAACATGTGAATTTTATAGCCAAGTTTTAGGAATGGAAGTAATCACATTTGGAGCGGGAAGAAAGGCACTACACTTTGGAGAGCAGAAAATAAACCTACATGAAGCAGGCAAAGAATTCGAACCAAAAGCAAAAACACCGATGTCTGGCACGGCTGATTTATGTTTTATCACAGATGTTTCTATGTTAGACGTGATAGACCATTTAGATAGTTACGGAGCACTTATTGAAGAAGGTCCAGTAAAAAGAACGGGAGCATTAGGATCGATAACATCTATTTATACAAGGGATCCAGATGGTAATCTAGTCGAAATTTCTAACTATTAAAATTACATTTGCTTTTAAATTAATTTAAGAGTGCCATGCTTGAATAACAAGAGTATCGCTTTCCTTGTTCAATAATCGGCCGCTATTCTTCGATAAGACAACATAAATGATCTTCAACAATCGGGGGCGATTGCTTAACAAAGTGTCGCCTCTTCTTATTGAAGTATAGGGCAGGATAGTTGAAGAGTGGTTTCAAGAATTCTGTTCAAATTAAGTGGTTTTATTAAAGAGAACTTTATATTTAATGCTCACTAATATCAATATTAGACCCAAAATTGTAGTCAAGAAAGGATAACTAAAAGGAAAAAAGAAAATAGGATAGCTGAACCAAGCATCCGTATAATATCCTGCTCCACCAAAATATAAATACTTAAGTTTTTCTTGTGGAACAAAACCTTCACTATTAGGGAGTTCCTTCTGTCTAGCTCCATTCTTTTGTAGAACAATTAAGAAAGATTGCTTATTCGTTTTCTTATTTTCTACAATCCAATAAGAAACGTAATGAGTATATTGATTTAATCCTTCTTGTCCTACTTTAACAGGATAGTTTTTCAGAACCTCTTTAGTTTCATCATTGATGGAAATATAAACATCTGCTAAGTTTATAACATAGTCCCAAGGGTCTTTGTATGTTTCTACATAACGGAATTGAAAATATAAATAGAATGATACCTAAAAATAATCTAATTTTTATTGAAATTTTCATCTATGCCTTCCTTTCTTAAAGTCTCCATATCTTATCAAACCTCCAAAATTTTCTATCTAATTTATCATAATTACGACCATTTGTTGCAATCATTTCTTAAATCATGGTTCCATAATTGTAATAGCAGCAGTGTTATTCTTTGCAGATTGTTAGACTAATGCAGATAAGTGTGCCTTACATTCTTGTAAGGTTGGATATGTGTTTTGGATTCACATTTTTTGTATGGCATAATTTTCTAGAGACAAAGGAGTGAGAGGATGCAAAAAGTATTAATTATTGAGGATGATCCAAAAATTGCGGAGCACCTTAAATCATATTTGGTTAAATATGGCTACAGTGCCATCTTTACGGAAAATTTCGATGATGTTATGGATGAGTTTCATAAGCAGAAACCAGACCTTGTACTATTAGATATTAATCTTCCTAGCTTTGATGGCTATTACTGGTGCAGGCAAATACGGAAGGAGTCGATCTGTCCAGTTATATTTATTTCCGCACGAGTAGGGGAGATGGACCAGGTGATGGCGCTCGAAAATGGCGGCGATGATTTTATCACAAAGCCGTTTCATCCTGAAATTGTGATGGCAAAAATTCGCAGTCAGCTTCGTCGTGCTTACGGGGAATATGCATCACAGGCCCAAGAACGAATTTTAGAGACAGAGGGATTAAAGCTATTCCCGGAAAGACTGGAATTGTCATTTCGTGATAAAACCGTCCCACTATCAAAAAAAGAAGCAGACATAATCGAAAGTTTACTCGAACGATATCCTCGTGTTGCCGGTCGTGAAGACTTGCTGGAAAAGCTATGGGATGAACAAGTATATGTGGATGAAAATACGTTAAATGTGAATATTACGAGAGTTCGAAAAAAATTTGAAGCAGTCGGGATTCCTGGAGCGGTCGAAACAGTGAGGGGTGCAGGCTATCGTTTGAATGTGACATGGTGAAAGGTTGAAGAAAAATGAAATTATTCTTTAAAGAGCATGCATTATTAATTGCCGTACAAATGATCCAATTTTTTCTTATTCTCGGCATCTATTGGCTTGATGGCTATCGTAATCTGTTACCAGCCCTTTATGCGATCTTTCTCGGTCTTTTCTTTCTCACGGGTTATCTTGCTTACCACTATTTTAGTCGTCGCAGGTATTATTTAAGGCTTACTAACTCACTTGAATCCCTTGACGATTCCTTCCAAACAACTGAACATTCCCCCATATCAGAGGCGCTTGATCATCTCTTAAAGGATCAATACAAGCTTTATCAATCAAAAATAAAAGCATTGGAATCTAAGCAGGATGAACACTTAACGTTTATGGATCAATGGGTCCATCAGATGAAAACACCGCTTTCTGTCATTGAGCTTATCGCGCAAAATTTGGATGAACCTGACTCATCCAGTATCCGAGAAGAGACAGACCGGATGAAAACAGGCTTAAACACTATTCTCTATATGGCTCGACTTCGGACAATCGAACAGGATTTTCATATCAAGCCTGTAAATTTGACTAAAATGGTGAATGAAGTAAATAGTGAAAATAAACGATTCTATATTCGGAACAAGGTGTATCCGAATTTGCTGCAGCAAAAACAGGATATGATCGTTGAGACGGATGAAAAATGGCTGTTCTTTATCCTTTCACAGCTTATCAATAACGCAGTTAAGTATTCAAAAGGCAAGAGTCATAAAATTGATCTTGCCATTTATGAAAATGAGGGAGAGGCTGTTTTAGAGGTGAAGGACTATGGCGTAGGGATTCCAGAATCGGACAAGCGCCGTGTATTTGACCCTTTTTATACAGGTGAAAATGGACGGAAATTTAGAGAATCAACCGGTATGGGGCTGTATTTAACGAAGGAGGCAGCCGAGCATCTTGAACATCGTCTCGAGCTTGAATCAAAGGCTGGAGAGGGTGCAACCTTTCGAATCATTTTTGGAACAACACAAAACCTTACAACGATGTAAGGAAAGTGAAAGTAAAATCGATTTTTTGAAGAATGAATAGGAGCTATACTGGTCACAAGTCAAAGGAATTGAATGAAAGGAGAACTTGTGATGCTAAACGTGAAACAAGTGAGCAAGGTTTATGAAGGAAAGATCGCCTACCGGGCGTTAACTGATATCGATTTAACGATTGAAGCAGGTGAATTTGTTGGAGTCATGGGTCCATCAGGAAGCGGGAAAACAACCTTGCTAAACATGATTGCCACTATTGATGAACAGACAACAGGAGAGATCCTGATCAATGGAAGTAATCCACACAAATTAAAAAAAGAAGAGCTAGCCAAATTTCGTCGCCGTGAATTAGGCTTTGTCTTCCAGGACTTTAATCTGCTTCATACTTTAACGGTTGAAGAAAATATTGTTCTGCCGTTAACATTAGACGGAAAAAAAGTGAAGGAAATGAAGGAAAAGGCATATGAAATCGCCGAAAAATTAGGGATTACAGGCATTATGAAAAAACGGACGTATGAAATATCCGGCGGGCAAGCGCAAAGAGCAGCTGTTGCAAGAGCGATGATTCATACACCTAAGCTGCTATTAGCGGATGAACCAACAGGAAATCTTGATTCCAAGTCTTCAAAGGATGTTATGGAAATGCTTGAATCCATTAATAAAAATGAGAAGACAACCATGATGCTCGTAACACATGATGCGCAAGCAGCGAGCTATTGTAATCGGGTAGTCTTTATTCGTGACGGAAAGTTCTATTCGGAGATTCACCGTGGTGAAAATCGCCAAGCCTTTTTCCAAAAGATCATTGATACACTTTCTTTATTGGGAGGGGATGCGCATGACCTTTCGACAGTTCGCGTTTAATAACGTCATACGTAATAAACGGTTATATGCAGCCTACTTTCTTAGTAGCTTATTTACGGTCATGGTCTTTTTTACCTTCTCCATTTTTGCGAATCATCCTGTATTGAGCGGGGATGATATGAGCTCAAGTGTAACGAAAGGAATGAATGCAGCAGCAGGGATTATTTATGTGTTTTCCTTCTTTTTTGTCTTATATTCGATGAGCTCGTTTTTACAATCTCGGAAAAAAGAGTTTGGTTTATTAGTGATGCAAGGCATGTCAATGAAACAAATCCGTTTAATGGTGTTTTTAGAAAATATGTTCATTGGATTTTTAGCAACACTAGGCGGTATACTCCTTGGCGTTGTTTTTGCTAAGGCTATTTTACTATTAGCTGAAAATGTATTGATTATTGAACGTGCGCTGTCTTTTTATTTTCCAACGAAAGCAATCATGATCACCTTTGTTTCCTTTATTATTTTATTTTTCTTTATTTCATTATTTGTTACGTATGTTCTGCGTAGTAAAAAGCTGATTGAATTAATTAAAGGGAATAAAATATCAAAGGGTGAGCCAAGAGCGAACCTTTTTTTAACGTTGTTAGCTGTACTTTTATTAGCGGCGGGGTATGCTGTTGCCTTACTAGTAGAAGGAACGATGGTTGTAGCCGCAATGGTGCCAGTTATTATCGTTGTTTGTATTGGTACCTACTTGTTATTTACGCAATTAAGTGTTTTTATTATTAGAAGGTTAAAGAAGAATGAACGCGTTTTTTGGTTTAAAACCAATATGCTGCTGTTTTCGGATTTAGCCTTTCGCATGAAGGATAATGCGCGCACTTTTTTCATGGTCGCGATGGTTTCAACGGTTGCGTTTTGTGCCATTGGTTCATTATTCGGCTTTCAAACTTTCTTAACATCAAGCATAAAAGCGACGAATTCAACCACGTTTTCCTATAAAACAAGTGAAGAAAATGAAGAACAGAATGTTTCGTTTATCAATCAAACATTAAAAGAAGAGAAAATTGAAACAAAGTCAGAGCACACGGACTTACGCTATTATCCAATTGGACAGGATACCTTTCTGATCACAAGCGAATCCGATTTTAACCGCTTTGCCGCTCTAATTGGTGAAGAAACCACTGACATAAAAGAAGGGCAAGTCATGGTTGTGGAATTTGAAGGAACAAATTTTGGACAAACCACGGAACTACTAAATGAAACGATTACACTAACTTCAGGTGCAACGTTGAAACCAAAGGAAGTCCTACATTCAAAAGCATTGCCTGCAACAGATTCCTATTATATAGTTTCAGATCAGGATTATCAAAAGCTTCCTGAACCAGAGGATGAACAAAGCTATTATGCGTGGCAAGCAACAGATGGAGAAAAAGGAGTAATGGCCGCCTCTGAAAAGCTGTACGAAAAATTACCAAGATATGAAATTATGTCGGTAGAATATGAAATATATGAAATTATGAAAGGATACGGACCAATATTATTTGTCGGGTTATTTATCGGGATTGTCTTTTTCGTATCAGCCGGCAGCTTCCTTTACTTCCGACTTTACATGGATTTGGATGAGGATAAACAAAAATTCAAGTCAATTTCAAAAATGGGGCTTACCGATAAAGAGCTGAAAAAAGTAGTAAACAGACAAACGATGATTCTGTTTTTCGCCCCAATACTCGTTGCTCTCATCCACGGAGCTGTAGCCCTTACAGCGTTATCAAACCTGTTCTATTTTAACCTATTTAAGGAATCAGTTATTGTTCTAAGTGTTTTCTTAGCCATCCAGGTTGTTTATTTCTTCATTGTACGCTTTTTCTATACAAAGCAGATTAAGGCGTCGAATTAAATGAATAAGAATACAAGAAGAAAGGGTCAGACAAAATCTGACCCTTTTAAAACATCAATTGACACTATAAAAACCGCTTTAATTATAAAGCGGTTTTTTAATATGAAGTTAACGAATATTTAAGTTTTTCCAAATCTGATATAGGAGGAGAGTATATATACTAATTTATCAATTCACTTAAATGTCAGTTTATAATCTTTGCAATAAACAACAAAGGAGCCATATAAATGACTCAAAGAATTTAAAGAGATTATTGCTGATAAAGACGAAAATTTAACAATCAGGAGTGCCAACCGTACTGAAACAGGTTTTATTACAGGCCGTCTCCGTCCAGTAAAGAATATTACGTGGCAGCAAGGGATAGATGAAGATAAAGAAGAAGTTGATGAATTTTATATAATCATTTAGAGTTAATTCTATGTTATAAATTAAGGTGCTAGCTATGAGCCATGTTTAAACAAAGCTAAATTCTCAATAAATTAGTATATAAAATCCAACTCGAATTTGAGGAAGTCTAATGATCAATAACACATTTTTAAATATGATAGAAAAAGAACTTATTCATAAAGTTATTCTAATAAGCAAAAGCCCATATGATCCAATTGTTGCTAAAAATATCCCTAAGGATTGGAAATGCTTAGGGACAGGGAATTATGCTGCTGTATTTTCGCATAAATCTAATCCTAATGCAGTTGTCAAAGTATATGGGAGAAGTTTTGAAGCTTTAGAAAAAGAAGCGAATGTATATACCCAATTAGGCATACATCCAGCGTTTTCAAACTTACTATATAAGGGACAAAATTATCTGGTATTAAAAAGATTAGACGGAATTACTCTTTATGATGCAATCGCAAAAGGAATTAAAATACCAGAGAGTGTCATTGTAGATATCGATCAAGCTCTTACTTTTGCTCGAAGCCAAGGTTTAAATCCATATGATGTTCACGGTAAAAACGTAATGATGAAGGATGGCAGGGGGTATGTTGTGGATATATCTGACTTCTATAAAGAGGGTCAAGATGAAAAATGGGATGATTTAGTAAAGGCGTACTATAAGATCTATAAAAAAACGTTGTATAAGATTCCGGTGAAAATACCTTATAAATTTTTAGACTTCGTTAGATATTCATATAGGACGTTTAAAAAAATCAAATGGAAAGTAGAATTATAAAAAATAATGATGAATATTTGGGAGTTTAAAAGTATTACACTTTCAAATTAAAATCATCTATCGTTAAATGATAGAAAGAACCTGGGATTTTTCCTAGGTTCTTTTTGTAGATAGGTAGTTAAATGCATTTAAAAAACGCTGTTTTCTCAAAGATTGTTGCTGACTAAGGTTTAAAATAAAACCAGAGTTTGATCTTCATATCGTGAGAATCAAACCCTGTTTTTATTTTAGTAATTCATAATCGTTTGTTAATTAAAACCTCCGTTTTTAGATAATTTTATGGGATTATTTTAATACGGATTCTTTAGTCTGCCTATTTCATCTGTTAGACCTAATTTAAGCATTTCATCGATTACTAATTCCTTTAACTCTTTTTCATATGGAATCGCCTCTTATTGAAGTATAGGGCAGGATTTTTGAATAAGCTAAATTGGTAAGGGAGTTTTATTTATGAAAGATTTACCCATCTTATTTAGTGTTTTATCATTAAGCTTAGGGATATTTATTTGGTTTTTAATTTTCGTTATGATCAAAATGGAAATAATATCAGCAGTAATATTAATTCAACTCATTGTTTCTGTGATCGGACTGTTTAGGAGTGGTGAGAATAAACTTCTTATTTCGTTAGGCATTTTGTTAAGTGTCTTACCAGTGGCAGCTTACGTTTATTACATTGTTATTTAATAGCAATGAGAGAGTATTTTTTATATCACGAATTGGGGGCAGCATAGAGTGAACAACTTTTTACAATAAGTAACTTGATGAGTGTAGATTTGTATGGAACTAGCCTAATTTTAAAGAGATAACTTAAATTAAGATTAGTGAGGTGTTTTACATAGAAAAACCACCAGTTATAACTATTAAGAAGATTGAAGAAGACATTAGGAAAAATGATTTAGGAAAAGCAAGGGATAGAATACACGGGTTAATTTCAACTTATCCAAATGAATTAGAACTCCGAAGAAAGTTAGGGGACATCTATTTCATTCTGGGGTATCCATCAATGGCCGGTCGCTACTGGTATTTAGAAAAGGAAAAGACACCGGAAATGATCAAAGCTTGTATTCAGTTTGAAAAAACAATGGGAAACGATCCTTTCCTTATAGCAAGAGCTTTGAAGTTTAAGGGTGACAATGAAGTTTTAAAAAAGTTGAAATTAAATCAGGTGATTTCGCCTGTACAAAATAAAGTGAAGGAAAAACTTCAGGAAGAACCTACAGATTCTTCGAAAGATAAATTAATTATTTTTGGTTGCTTTTCAATAATAACACTAACAATTCTCTTTGCATTGATAGGAGTATACTCACTCTTGAATTGGATTATTTGATCTTGCTAATCATCCCTTTTAGTTAGCATCGAGCAGGTTATT
Organism: Metabacillus dongyingensis; assembly: GCF_019933155.2. Lineage (NCBI taxonomy): Bacteria > Bacillati > Bacillota > Bacilli > Caryophanales > Bacillaceae > Metabacillus > Metabacillus dongyingensis. The sequence goes on from NZ_CP082944.1 coordinate 2,371,528, forward strand.
TGAAAAATGATATATTAGTTGGAAAGTGAGAACTAGCAGGAGGAAAATTGTGATTGGATAAAACTAGAGTAAAGGTTTATTTCAGCTTGTTTGGAGATGAGTTTCCTATAGCTTACGTGACTGAGTCATTGGGAGTTGAACCAACGGAATTCTGTAATAAGGGTGATGTCATTGAAAGGTCTCATAAACAAAATGTTTTATCAAAGAAAGCCCATTTTCGAAAAGAAACAGCCTGGGAACTAGGTACGGACTATCAAGAATCATACGATGTAAAGGAACAAATGGACCAGATTCTTGAACCATTAAAAAATAAAGCAGCTATTATAAATCAGTTAAAAACGAAGTATAAACTGGAATGTAAATTATTTATCGTAATCATTATGGAAAATGGGGACACACCTGGTTTATACCTTAATAATGAACAAAATGAATTTGCAAATAGTATAAAAGCTGAATTTGATATTGATTTGTATGCAAACTCTTATTTTGATGATTAGAAAGTACACTCCCTATTCAAGTAAAGGGGGCGATTGCAACATATAGTGATCGCCCCTTTTGATAAGAATTGAACAATATAAAAAGGAATAATCATTGTTTCAAAATGAGGAGACTATTAATGAGAGCAGCAATTGAAGTTGAATTAGGTAAAATAAAGGATTTGAAATTACAGTTCTTTGCAACAATCGGGCCATATAGTTGAAGAACATCAGGAACTTTTTGGAATATGGAATAACACCGACAAATGATAAGCACCTCCCAGAAAAAAGATTAGGAGTATTTCCTAACCTTTTAAACAATAGTCCTATTGTCAAGAATAAATCACCTGAGTGTTGTAATTATGCAGCTTTTTACCAATGCTAGCGGTGACTTTTAATGGCTATAGATTTTTATGTGCTGATCATCGGTCCCACCAATCATTAACTTTGATATCGAAAATGAATATGAGGATGCATATATTTCAAAAATGATTGACATGTGTTGGTTAATTGAAATGCTGCACGTGTTCGGCTACCCACTGGGTAAAAGTCCGGGCTGGACGACCGGTGACTTCTTCGACGGTTGGGACCACTGTGAACGCAGACTCTGGAGGGTTGGCGTGCCACCCTATGACAAAATCGATGACGTCATCTTGGGCTCCCTTCTCCCGCATGCGTTCGCGCGCTTGCTCTTCGGTAAGTTCAACGAATTGGATGTCCCTCCCGATCGCTGCACTGATCGCGCGAACCTTCTCGGATATTGTCAGCACTTCGGGGCCGGTCAGCGTATAGGTTTTACCGGCGTGACCGTCGGTGGTTAACGCGATTGCAGCCACACTTCCGATATCGGCCTCGTGAATCATAGCATCCAATGAGTTGCCGAATGGCTCCCTCACCACGCCTTCTGAGCGAATGGACTCCGCCCACATGAGTGCATTGGACATAAACTCAGAGGGTGGCTGGAGATAGGTCCACTCAAGGCTGCTGGCTTCTACGGCCTGCTCCACAGGTCCCTTCTCGCCGCTCCACAAAACCGTGACTCGTCGTACCCCGGCCTTCAAGGCCATTTCAACAATCTCGGGTCCTGTTTGCAGGGGGCCGAAACCTTCACTACTAAAAGTGATTAAGTGAATGCCAGTAACGCCGTGTAGCGCAGGCGCAAGGGACTCCGGTGCAGAAAGGTCACCATACACGACCTCCACCCCTTCTGGCAGATTAGCATTAGCTGGGTTGCGCGTCAGCGCGCGAACACGCTGGCCGGCCTGGACAAGCTGAGCGACTACATGGCGACCAACGTTTCCGGTCGCTCCTGTTACTAAAATTGTCATCATTCTTCCTCCTTTGATTAAGTGTTACATTTATTATCTTATTATTTAATAACGCTTAATACTTCGGCTAAATTGTTGGACTTTACCTACAACTTTAGAATGAGTCATATATGCTGAAGTTGACTGCTGCTCTTTCCCACGGTCAATTACTATTTGGAATTGAATATTAACCTTCAATAAAGGGGTGCTTTAGTACAATACGTATATGATCTTCAACAATACCAGCTAATAAAAGCTCAGGAGTTCTTCCATTAAAGGGCGCTTTAATGGAAGAAGGATCATAGAATCGATCAATCTTTTTACTTCTTTGTAGGAGATCAGGGAAAGAAATATTTAGCCTTCCAAACACGTTTTCTTATTGAAGAGTACTTTGATTGATCTTTGACAATAATGTATTAAATGGATAAGTAAATGAGTAATTAACATAAAATTGTAATGAGGAGAAAGAAGATGCTTGAGAACGGAAAAATCGGAAGTCGTCAACTATTGATTCTCGTTGTCATGTTAACAATCGGGGATGCTATCTTAGTGTTGCCATCTATTCCTGCCATGGAAGCGAAACAAGATGCATGGATTGTTGCTATTGTTAGTGTGATTTTAGGATCATTAATTGTATTTTTATATCATTCTACAAGTATCCTCTTTCCTAATTTAACATTGGTTGAATACAGCGAAAAAATATTGGGGAAGTGGCTAGGAATCACGGTTTCTTTCCTATTCTTGAGCTATTGGTTCATTTCCGCAGCAGCTCACTTAGGGCAAATTGGGAGTTTCCTGTCCACTCATATCATGCCTGATACTCCAGTCCAATGGATTAATGGCCTTTTTCTATGCACCATTATCATGGCGGCTCGCCTTGGACTAGAGCCAGTGGCTAGAAGCGCCGAAATTTTCTCTCCCTTTTTATTATTGCTTTTATTGATTTTAACTATTTTTCTTTTGCCAGAAATAAAGACTCAAAATATGAAACCAATTCTAGAGGAAGGTTTTAAACCGATCATACGTGGCTCTTTTGCCTTTATTACCTTCCCCTTTATGGAACTAGTTGTGATCCTTATGATTCTTCCTTATGTTAGTGAGAAACAAAAGATTAGAAAGAGTCTTTTTCTTGGAGCATTGATAGGAGGTCTCGTTTTAATAGTCATTACTACATTAACAATCCTTGTTTTAGGTGCTGATCAAACAGCCAGACATATTTATCCAAGCTATGAATTGGCTCGTAAGATCAATATTGGTAATTTTTTTCAGAGAGTAGAGGCGATAATGGCCATTCTTTGGTTTATTACCATATATTTCAAAATAGGTCTTTATTTTTATGCAACTTCATTAGGTCTAGCACAAACATTAAGATTAAAAGAATATCGGCCTTTTACTATTCCGCTCGGGATGATAATGATTGTGTTGTCATTAGTCGTTTCTCCAAACATCGTCTATTACAATAATGCCATTATAAAATACTGGCCTCTCTATGACATGACAATGGGGTTCATTCTTCCCTTGTTATTGTTAACAGTAGCTAGATTTCGACATAACAAAGAAAAGGGATAATACTAAGCCACGGAAACAATCGTAAAAGGGAGTGACTAACTCTTTACTTAAACTATGCTTACAAAAAGTTAACCAAGAATCGGCCAAAATATTAGTTAACAGTAACAGCCTTTAGGGCTGTTTTATAGTCTTTTTTCCACAATCGGTGGCTTAAATGGGGTAACCGAATCACTTGTATTATAACGTTTAGAGTAAAAATGCTCTGAGCGTTTTTTCGTACAACAAATCACCAAAACCTGTTAACTTCTGATCATTCAACAGTATGATAATTGGATCTTTGGCAAGCTGAAATAATCATTATATCGTGGAATTTGTGAAGGTTTTACTTAACCTAACTCAGCGTGTTAGTTAAGTAGGATTGGTGAATCTAGTTGCCGAATTGTTAATTTACAGGATCTTGCTGTTCGAGTTGCTTCAGCTGCGTTGCGGTGGTGTCCATCTTAGACGTAAATCGTCTGAGGAAAAAATAAATGAAAGAATTGATTGAACGTTCGACCATAACCGTTTAGTCAATGAATTTAAGGAGTTTGAGCTTATGAAAAATCCAGTATTATTTTCTATGAAAAAAAATTTCCAAGTGCAAACATGATCCTTATTAAGGATCAGCTACCGATCCTTTTCGATACTGGTTTTGGGAGTGATGCGAAAGATACAGAGCAATTAATTAAAGAAGCAGGCGTTTCACCAGAAGTATTACACCTGTGCTTTTGCTTCTGCATGGCAGGTTGTGACAGGGACATTCTTAGCTCAGTTCTGGAGAACCCGTGCACCATATGATGAAGAAGTGGCAAGTGATGAAAAAACTAAAAAAATGTCTTAGGATATAAAATAAAAATTGATGCGTATCCAAAAGAACTGCACTCCTATTGTTTAAACGAAATTCTTACAATTGGGTGCCTTTTTTAATATTTGATACTTAAATAGAAACCGTCTAAAAAACGATTGTTTTCGATAGCTAGTTTAAGAAGAATTATGAGTTGAGCAATTTTAGGCACTCACTTGATTATTAATAGCAGCGATATTTAACGTATTCGGCTATAAGCTATGTACCCGTTATTCAACAATTGGGGGTGATTGCTAAAGATCCAGCCGGTTGAGCTCCAGCTTTTTCTCATTCATCAACGGGCAAGTTAATAAAGAAAGTTATATATCGAATTGTTTGAAGTATTTCTTGATAATAAAGAATGCTTTTTTTTGGGTTTTCATTTATAGCAATAAAAATATCGCAATAATAGATAAAAATTTATTGTAAAACAATAAATATCGTGTTAAATTCAAATAATAATAAATAAGTGAGGTGCTTTTTATGAAACATGGTTCAACCCTCTTTTTGAAGATAGCTGTTTTTCTAATTGGAACTCCAGTTCTTGCTTTGTGTATTTTTGGGTTGCCTTGGTTAGCAAATAATCCAGCAAATCCAGATTATGCCCACATACTATATCCCATTTTAATAGGTATGTATGTATCAGCGATACCGTTTTACATTGCATTGTATAAGGCTTTTAAACTTTTAAGCTATATTGACAAGAACCAAGCTTTCTCTGAATTGTCTGTTAAAGCTCTAAAGAAAATCAAATTCTGTGCAATGACAATCAGTGGTTTGTATGTGGTCATTATGCCATTTGTTTTTCTAGTAGCAGATCTAGATGATGCCCCAGGTCTCATAATAATCGGAATAGTCTCTATCTTTGCTTCAATGGTAATCGCAGTATTCGCTGCTGTTCTTCAAAGACTTTTAAAAGAAGCGATTGATATAAAATCGGAAAATGACTTAATAGTCTGAGGTGAAAATAATGGCAATTATAATCAATATTGATGTGATGCTGGCTAAAAGGAAAATGAGCGTAACAGAACTCTCGGAGAAGGTTGGAATAACAATGGCAAACCTTTCTATATTAAAAAATGGAAAGGCAAAAGCGATTCGATTATCAACTTTAGAGGCGATTTGTAAGGCTTTAGAATGTCAACCCGGAGATATTTTGGAATACCGAAGTGATGAAGACACCAAGGATTAATATAGCATGAATATTTAAAAGGAAAAGAAAGTTATTCGGCGGTGAACCTATGCTCATAACCCTAAGTCTATTTAGCTATTATACTAAGCAGGACTTGCATATTTTTAGAAAAAACCATTGGAGGCACAAATCATGAGAGCACTAAACCAGCTCGTTCGTTTTGGTTGGGAGCAGGCACTGTCATGTTTGTTTCCTGTCGTTATTTTTGCCTCTTTGGCATTTACAAAAATCATACCGCTTCCCTTCCTGCCACGGTATGACTGGCTGCTCATCATCTGCCTTCTCATGCAGTGGTGGATGGTGCATTCTGGGCTTGAAACACGGGATGAACTAAAGGTTATCACCTTGTTCCACCTTATTGGACTCGCTCTGGAACTTTTCAAGGTACATATGGGCTCCTGGTCATATCCAGAGGAAGGATATTTCAAAGTTTTTGAAGTGCCTTTGTATAGCGGATTTATGTACGCAAGTGTAGCGAGTTATCTCTGTCAGGCGTGGAGGAGGTTGAGGGTTGAACTAGTTAAGTGGCCGCCGTTTTTGGTCGTAGTACCACTTGCATCCGCAATCTATTTGAATTTTTTCACCCACCATTATTGGATTGACATTCGTTGGTGGTTATCTGGACTTGTCATGATCGTCTTTTGGCAATCATGGGTCAAATACGAGATTAATGGAACTCGTTACCGTATGCCACTCGCACTTTCTTTTGTGCTTATCGGATTTTTTATATGGATAGCGGAAAATATCGCAACGTTCTTTGGAGCTTGGGAATATCCAAACCAAACCAACGCATGGAGTCTCGTTCATCTAGGAAAGGTGAGTTCATGGCTCTTATTAGTGATTGTCAGCTTTCTTATAGTAGCGACGTTAAAGCAGGTTAAGTTCAAAATATCATAGTTCAAAATGGGAGGCTTTGTAATTAAATGAATATCCTGAAATAGATGATCTGATTTATGACGAAGATGTTTATTTAATATGTTTATTTGCCAGATGTAATAGATGAGAAGTATAAAAATCATTTCCGCAGCTGATTTTTAGGAGATGGCATTCTTATGTCTTATATATATTTTATGAAAACATACCAAAGTTTTTGGCAATCTTGAAAGTATTAGATTATTACGGCTAATTTATTAAGATGAAGAAAGATGGATTACTGTCCAGCGGTGATTCTGCTCAAATAACTGTTGATTTGATATATTAATCGGTAAAAAACAATTTAGAAAAATTGATGAAACTTTAAGGTAGTCCCATCATGAGACTACCTTAAAGTATTTTATTCAACAAAAGGGGACGATTAAAGTGCAGGATTGTGGAGGATTCGATTTTTCTTTTTTCTTTAGTTAAAGGACCAGAATGATGAGACACGTTTTCAACGAAATTGGATTTTTATGAAAAAATACATCGGGGAATTGTGAAGCCTTTCACTTAAATTAACTAACGAGGCAGTTTAGTTCGTGAAGGACAAATGAAAGTTTAGGTCGAAATTAATTAAATAAGAGATTTAATTAATTGTAAAAGAGGTATAACAATGACTGTTTCATTGAACCCCATTTCCAAAGATGAAAAGCATATTCTTAAGAATTTATATTCCCTTTATTTACATGACCTTTCAGAGTATACCGAGGGTTTAGACATCTCAACAGATGGTTTATTTGAATTTGATTCATTTGAATTAATTTGGAAGACGGAAGGGTTAACACCATATTTTTTGAAAAAAAATAAAACAATTGTAGGGTTTTTATTACTTTTGGAAAGTCCGTTTTTAAAAAAGGACTATGATTACAGTATTAATGATATTTTTATTTTGAAAAAATATAGAAGAAAAGGTATTGCAATTTCATTATTAAAGGTATTGTTTAAACAAAAAAAGGGTAGTTACTTTGTTGTGGAATTAGCTAAGAATATTCCTGCTGTTATATTTTGGAGAAAGATTTTTAGTGAGCTAAATATAGATTTTGAAGAAAAAAAGAAAATTGTCGATGATGAAGAATGTTTGGTTCAGTCTTTTCAAATTACATAGAAAAAATTAAATCTGATGCAGAAGATTTTATTAGAAATGAAGGAGATAACCCCAAAAAAGATTGAGATAAACTTTATTAATCCTTCTTAATTAATCGGGGGCGTTTGCTGCAAAGTGAAATTGCCCTTATATTTTGTAAGCCTATAAAATAGACATGTTTGCTTTACTTGGGAAACCAGGTTTAGAAGAAGTTAAAGCGAATCTTGAAAAACACTTTGAGGAATAAGGTTTAACGCCACTTTCCTTATTAAGTAATTGCTTTGTTCACGGGGTATAAAAAGGTGACTGACCACATTTTGACCACATTCCTTGCTAAAATGTGATTGAGTCTCCCATATACTCTGAGAATTTATTTATTGATTTGGTTTCCATTGATTTTGTAACATGGGAATAAATGTTTCCGGTAGTCATAATATCCTTAAGTCCTAATCTTTCTTGAATCTCTTTTAAAGATACTTCTGCTTCCAGCAGCATTACAGCGCTAGTTTTCTTTAGTCTTTCAAATGCAGTTTGAATTGTTCTTTCTCTTAAACGCATGCCATCTTCTTTGCAAAATACAAAAAGCTTGAATCATCCAAGGAAAAAGAAAAGATTCTTAAGGAAGAAATTGAAGAGTTGAAGAAACAACATAGATCTGGATCAGAAGCCTAAAGGCTTTTTTTGTTTGGCTTAATCTCCAAGGGATTTTTCATCTAAATAAGGAGGTGATCTAAGCTGTGAAAAAAATAAGTGAATTAATTCACACATTAGCGTGGTGCGACAAGAGACAGTTGGTTTGTTTAGTTTGCACTTACACCAGGGCAAACTGATTGAAAAAACTTTCAAAATTAATTTTTATCTAATTTTTCTTTTATTTTCATCATCGAAATACGTATTTCATTAATCTCACTTTCAGTTAGTCCATTCAATAAATGATTTATTTGTTCATTTGACTGAATATTAATTTTATCTAGCAATTTCTCTCCTTTTTTTGTTAAAAAGAGAAGATTTTTTCTACTGTCTAATATTGAGCTTTTTTTCTTTATTAATGCTTCCCTCTCTAATTTACGTAAAATTCTGCTCATATAGCTTCTATCAATATTAAGTTCTTGAACGAGATTATTCGCAATACACTCAGTTCTCTCGCTTATTTCAAATAGTATTCGTGCCTCGGTTAATGAATAATCTGAATCTAGAATTTGGTTATTAAATAAACCAAGTACCTTTGTATAAAATCGATTGAATTGTCTGATATCATAAATGATTTCTTTATCCATACATTCTCCTTTAGTTGACTATGTCCACATTTGATATTAACATAACTGTATCTCTAAAATGTGGACTAAGTCAACATTTTAGAGATGCCATTTTCAAAAATGTGTCGCAATCTTTATTAAGATCTAATTGAAGGAGATAGTATATGATTATTCGAGAAATTAAAAAAGAAGACAATGCAAAAGTAAAAGAAATAATACAAGATTCACTAATATCACTTGGCTTGGCGATTCCAGGAACAGCTTATTTTGACCCTCAACTTAACGACCTTCACCAATATTATACTAATTTAAAATATGCTAACTATTGGGTAGTAGAATTGGAAGGAGAAGTTGTTGGTGGAATTGGTATAGCGTCGTTTAACGAACAAGACAAAGTTTGCGAATTGCAAAAGCTATACTTAAGTCCAAAAGCAAAAGGTTTAGGGTTTGCAAAGAAACTAATGGAAACAGCTTTGTCATTTGCCTCTAAACATTATGCAAAGTGCTACTTAGAAACACAGCACGAATTAAAAACTGCGTGTATATTATATGAAAAATTTGGATTTACACTTTTACATCAACCATTATCAGGTTCTGCCCATTCTGCTATGAATGCGTGGTATTTAAAAGATTTGAATTAGAGCCGTAAGAACTCCATTAAATCAATTATAATTAGAAATTAATATATAGAATAAAAAGCCGATTTCCAAAAGTGGAGTTCGGCTTTTTTTCTAACTTTGTGAAGGATTGTACTTAAACTACCCGTTAGTTAAACAAGCATCAAATAATAAAAGCACCTTTTAAGCCTTTCCTCTTTTTCCATGAACCCAAGAACCTACTAGTTACTAACTTAACAGTAAAGATTAGAATTAAAATTAGGTGATTCTATGTACATTTCTCCAATGCTTCTTCATAAATCAGAAGAAGCTTTATTTAATAAGGTAATTAAAAAGAGGATATAGTACATACCGTATCCTCTAATCTTTTGCTGCATACAGTAGTCCGTTGTAGGTGCAGGATTAACAGAAAATGATTGTATTCATGAGCAATTCTGGAGCCAAGTCCAGCAGCGACAAGTGAATACTCTCAAGGTTTTTTCAACTGATTTCCCTAGTTATTTCCCAAGTATTTTTCCGTAAAAAGTCCGGCTCCTAATGGAATATTATAAATTAAAAAGCTACAGCTACAAAATAATCTGGGATTGAGGGGCTTAAAGACTTATTGATCTAAATCTATACTTCCTTAGTTATATCATACTTTAACAACTTTTGTTGGCCATAAATTTTTTCAAAAAGAATTCCTGTTAAATAGTAAAACACGAGGCCAAAACAAATGTGAATAAGTGTAAATTTAGAACCAAACGAAGTGAATTCATATACTAGAACTGGCAATTTCACTGTTGACCAAGCGCCTAAGAAAAACACTATATAGCGGACACTGGCTCCTTTTTTCAATAAAAGTACTGCAATTGGAAAGGCTATATAAAGAGGGCCTGCAGCTACTGTTGCTAATAATAAGGTGAAGAAGACACCATATATACCTGATTTTTCACCCATATATCGAATGAGTGATTCTTTCTTTACCCATTGATCCAATAATCCCACTAATATGAATATAGGAGGAAGTAGGAATAACATATCCAAAATACTTTTGCCAGTTAACTGAACTGTTTTCATAGCAATAGCTTGATTCATAAATGCAATAAGAAGAAGCCCTAATAATAAAATGAGAAAGAACCGATATCTTTTTAGTTTTGTCATGTCATCACCACCCAAATAATCAATGCAAATAGAAGAGACATTATTATGGCAGAAATATTTCGTGCATAAGCAAAACTTCGTCCAAAAGTTTTTTGTTCCATAGATAAAGTTGCAAGTCCTACAGACATTAATGTCGACATTAATACCGCTACTTGTGGAAGAGCAGCACCATTTTGAACTAATGTATGTCCGAGAGGAAAGACGATAAAGCTTGGAACTAAAGCAATTGAGCCAATGATTGTTGAATAAATGATGCCTAGTAAGCCAGAATTTTCGCCAATAATTGAAGAAATAAGGGACGGTGTCAATAAAGACAATGCTAGCCCAACAAAAAGCATAATAGCTAATAAATCCGGTAAAACATTGCGAAACATTTTCCATGAACTTAATAAGGCTACCTTTGTTTTATGTTTGTCTTTTGTGAAGGAAATACCCAAATAAATAGTGGCTATAGTATAGAGAATAATTCCATTAATCATTATTTTGAGCATTCCATTCTTTATATTTTTCTAGGAAAAACGATAAATTTTTAATTTTTTCTTCAATATCTATTTGAAAATCTTCTAATTTTCTTTTTCCAACTGTAGTGATTCTGTACATCCTTATCGGTTTATCTCGATCAGATGTATCCAGATAAGACTCAACAGCACCTTCTTCCTCTAATTTTTTTAGTGTGCGATATAATATGGAACTATCAATTGGATTGATGGGAAGCTCTTCCTCACATTTTTGCAGAAGTTTCCCTCCATAGTTATCTCCCTCTGTTAAAAACAGCAAAAGAAATGCACCTGTATGTCTCCCTGTATGTTTCATGAAATATATAACCTCCTAATTTTAATGTAAAAATTATTTTTCGGTGACAGCATACTGTTAATAACAGTATGCTGTCATAAACAGTATTGTGTCAATTTTTTTCTCTGTGATAACAAAAAAATTAGAATGTGAAGAATTGTACTTATACTAAAGGGGGCTAGAGTTAAATAAGTGCGAGCCAGCTACAACAGCCTTTGATCTTCAACAATCGGGCGCTTTAATTGAATAAAAAGAAGAGCACATATTATACATGACTAATATGTGCTCCTCTTTATTTTTAAGGATTTATATAATTTAGGTCTTGATAAATAATGACGAAACTTCTAAATTCAAAGAACTTCATAATATAGCAGCAGGCATAATGGAATTTATGAAACCGGCTGACCGAAAGAAACTATATGCTGAATACCAAAAGTACGTTGTTAACGAAAACAATGATTTTATCTATCTTGAGCCGAAGTTAAAAGGCGTTGTAAAATACCGCAATTTGACCCAAAAAGGATATTTAAGAATTCCTTCTTTTGAACATTGGATAGCATAATAAAAAAGCTGAAGAAACTCTTCAGCTTTTTATATTTATTATTCAAATGTATACTCAACTGTTTGCTGTCCAGTAATGTCTTCGTAGGTATCACCATTCATTGAACTTCCAAATATCAACTTCACTTTATTGATTTACGCATCCTTGATAATAAAGCCATCTTGATAATCTTTCTTCACTTTGCCAATGAATACTGAATCAGTTTTTGAATCATCAAAGAAGAAATCTTTTATCTGTCCGTCAATCTGTTCACCTTTATCTGTAACAACGTTCATAAGATCATACCATTCAACGTTACCTTCTGTTGTATTTTCAGCATTGAATGTATGAGAATCCGTCTTTAATCTCTTCTGAAGTAGTATCAGCATTTAAAGCAATATCTTCCGCAAATGTTGGATCTATGTCTGTAAGTTTAATGACTTTAACGTCTTTCACTGTAATCTTTAAAGGGGCAATATCAACCGTTTCATTAACTTGCTTAATCTTGAACAGTTCTGCCGTTGCTGTATCATTCTTAGCTTTTTGACCAACTTCCAATAATTCTGTAGAACCATTCTCATTTTTTTTAGGTTCTGCCGGCTAACGATATTCTTTTTCTTTAATATACTTAAGGAAGGATTTTGGACAATTATGTAGAAATGGAAATATTAGTTACTCTATTAAAGGGCAGACATAGTTGAAGAGTGGTTTCAAGAGTTTGATCAGCAATCGGGCCATATTCTTGAGTAAGTCTTTTTAAGTTAAACTAATATGACCATATAGACACTTTAATAAATTGGAAGGGAATATACAAGATTTGGCGAAACTATTATTTATAACAAAATTGGAGGATTTTTATGTTCCAAGACCTAAACCATTTTTTAAAATCCTGGGAGTACGAATCTGGAGCCACACAGAACCTACTGAATAATCTAACTGATGAGTCACTAAAGCAGGAAATTACTTCACAGAACTGGAATTTAGGACGTATTGCTTGGCATACAGTTGCGTCCATTCATATCATTACTTCAAACACAAAATTAAGATTTGAAGCCCAAGCAGAAGATTGGCCAGTCCCTGATTCAGCTAAGTTTATAGCATGTAGTTATAGGAAAGCCAGTGAAGCATTTGTACAAGCTTTAGAAACTCAATGGAGGGACCAAACTTTAGGAGAACATATCAACTTTTTGGGTAGACAAATGCCAAATGGTTCTCTTTTGATGTTCTTACTTCAGCATCAAAGTCACCATCGAGGACAAATGACTGTTCTTATGCGTCAAGCAGGATTAAATGTTCCAGGTATATATGGCCCTTCAAAAGAAGAATGGGCTAAATTTGGTATGGAACCCCCAACAATGTAATCAAATCCATACTTCCGTTAAAGGGCGCTATTCTTCGATAAGACAACATAAACGATATTCCACAATCGGGGGCGATTACTTAATAAGTGTCGCCTCAAAACGTGAAAAAATGATAAATCCGGACAGTGAAAAACCCCTTATAAATCAAGGGGTTTTCTTTTTTCCAACTTCCTCTAGGAACGATTATGTTAACTAGATTTGTATAGAGTATACATTTGAAACTTGGGGCCTTGTTAAACTAAGATAATTTTTTTTAAAAAAATTCAAAAACACAACTTTTGATTTGTTATTACGTCTAAGTATTGAACATTAAGAAAAGGAGGGGGGATTTTATTGTCAGAGTACAGAAAAGAAGAAATTGCAGATTGGTATGATCAACATAGTAAATCGATTTTAACCTTTATTTTATTGATGGTTAAGGACTATCAACAAGCAGAAGATTTAACCCACGATACGTTTGTTAAAGCATATTTATATTATGATTCATTTAAAAATCACTCAAGTGAAAAAACATGGTTATTTAGTATTGCTCACAATCTAACGGTGGATTTTTTAAGAAAGCGCAAGCCAAGCATATTCTTTAAAGAATTTTTTCTTTCACAAAAAGACAATAATCTATTGCCTGAAGAGATTATTAAAATTAAAGAGAACTCATTTGAATTTTATAAAGCGTTAGGTGAAATCAAAGATACATATAGAAAAGTGATAGTTTTAAGAAAGATCAAGGGTTTTTCTATAGAGGATACCGCAAAGATTTTAAGTTGGTCTGAAAGTAAGGTTAAATCAACGCTTTTTAGGGCGATACCAGTTCTAAAAAAACAATTAATAAAGGAGGGATTTTTAAATGAAGAAGCAATACGAAGATACTGAGTTTGATAATCCCTTAAAAAAGCTAAATTCCGATTTAATGTGGAATAAAACAAAAAAACAAGAACTAAAAAACCGAATTTTAGTTGATATTGAAAATTTGGAATCTAATGAGAGAAATAAGTACTCTAGTATATCAACACATAGCAAAAAGGTAAATGTCAGCACCTTTAACAAAAGAAGTACTCTTTACAAAAGATTTTCATTAGCTATAGTAGTGTGTTTGATTATTGTTTCGACATTTATTTTCACACCCGCATTAGCAGTTATTCAAGAGGTTTATGATAAAATATTTTCGAGTAAACATATTGATGATACAGGTGTTAGGACTGCAATTACCCAGGGGTATGGTCAAGCTGTTGATCAAACATTTTATGATGAAAAACATGATATAACAGTGCATTTTGAGAGTGTGATGACGGATGATAAAGAGACAAAGCTGTTACTGACTTTTCAAAGTAAAAAGACAAATTTAAAGAACTATTATCTCGATATTTTTGAAGGTGTAACTTCGATTAACCTGATTGTTGGAAATGAACAAAAAAAATTAGACAATGTGGGTTGGGGAAGCAGGTATTACGATAGTAAAGAAAACAAAGTGGCTGAAGCATTATCTTTTAAATCAATAAAAGAATATGAAGATCAAGACATTCGTTTAGAAATTCAAAATTTGACAATATATGATGCCAACGGTACTAGTAAAGTTCAAACGATTTGGCCACTCGATATTAAGCTCGATAAATCTGCCATCTCAGAAAGAGAAACCGTAGAAATAAATAAAGAATTCACTTTTGAAAAAGAAACATACAAGATTAAACAGGTAGAGTTTTCACAGCTAGAAACAAGAGTTGTCGTTTCTACACCTACACCTGACAGGGACCCCATACCGGATAAGGATGGAGGTCAAGGTAGAGTAATGAGCAAATTGGAACATAAATTCCTTAATGCAAGGAAAATAGATAAAAAATACGGTTATATCGTTGACGATAAAAAATCTGGTATATTTTTGAAATCAGCAGCCGAAAAAGTGGAGCCAATTTTTAGTAAGGGTGAAGTAGAGGGAGCAAAGGACGAATATATAATGATTTTTGCTCCGGTTAAGGATCGCCAAGACTGCATTCTTGAAGTTGGTGATGATATTAAAATACCATTAAATAAGAGTGGAACTATAGAAAAACAAGCGGAAGGTAATGAAAAACCAAATATAGACGCATTGTTAGCTGAAAATGGATTTACAGCAGAACAACTGTCGAATGATGAAATGAAAGAAATGGATTTATATCTTGAAAAATTTCCAAAAGAATTTTCAATTGATAGAACTGTAATAGGAAAAGTGAAAAATCATGAAAATTCAAAGGTTTTAGAAGTTTCCATATCACAAACATCTGGTATGCTTAGTGAAGTTCAGGCTTTAAATGCAGAAGATGCTAAAATAGCAAGAAAAGAAGATGGTTTGTCTTTCATTCCTATTTATTTAACTCATGATTAAGATAGATAAAATAAATCCCCTTTATTAATTTAAAGGGGATTTGTATTTAAATATGGCTTAACTTTTTTTCATAAGGTACCGGAAGATTGGTTTTTTTGATTTATATGTGATCATTTACAGATACTGATCTTCCTCAATCGGGCGCTTTAATTAAACAAGCAGCAAAAAGGATCTTCGTTTGGTCTTACCCCCGTCAAGTAGACAATGAAAAAAAGGGTACACTAATTAAGCAGCCGTAGCCCTAAATTCAGTAGGGCTGAGGTTGTTTAATTTCTTTTGAAAACGTTTATTATTATAAAACTTGATATATTTTCTTACTGCTGTTGTTACTTCTTTTGAAGTCTTGAATCGAGAACGGTAAAAACATTCTGTTTTAAAGTGGCTAAAAAAACTCTCTATACAAGCATTATCAAAACAATTTCCCTTTTGGGACATACTTACGTTTATATTGCTTCTTTTTAATAGTTGGTTATATCTTATTGAGGTGTACTGAAATCCTTGATCGCTATGCAATAGGAGTCCTTTGACATCTCTTTTTTTTATGGCTGATTTTAAAGTGTCAGTTACTAGTTTAAGATCATTTCTTTCACTTATCTTATACGAAACAACCTCATTATTGTAAAGGTCCAATATTGTAGATAAATAGATTTTCTTTCCATTAAATTTGAGACAGGTTATATCTGTCACCCATTTTTCATTTGGGCGTGTAGCTGAAAATTCTCTGTTTAAATAGTTATCAGAGACGACACATTTTTCTTTACGTCCAAAGTGCCTCCACTTCTTTTTTCGTATCTTTGCTTGAATTCCATATCTCTTCATTAAACGATAAATTCTTTTATGATTAACTCTTAGACCGTAGGTCTTTTTTAACCAAGTTTTGATTCTTGGATAACCATAACTCCAATTAATATCAGGATCTTGTTGGCATTTAATAATTTTTGTTACAATTGATTGATCTTCCAGCTCTTTTTTTGAAGTGTTATTTTGGCGTTTAAACCATTTATAATAACCACTCTTTGAAACACCTGCTATTTTACATAAGGTGATGATACTAAATTGTTTTTTAAGTTCATGGATTATTTTATATACTAACGATTTTTCTTTTCTTTTAACATCCCCCTTTTCGCAGCTAAGAGCTTTTTTAGAAAGGCATTTTCTGCTTCTAATCGATTTATTTTTTCTGCCTCACTTTCATAATCTTTATTAGGTCTACCTTTAAACTGGCTACGTGATGTTCCTCTTTTTTCCTCTAAGCCTTGGACTCCTTCACTTTTATAATGAGATATCCATCTTTGGATAGTTGTATATCCTATACCCAACTCTTTAGAAATTGATCTAATGCCCATATCATTTATGTACAAATTAATTGCTTTTAATTTAATCTCTTTTGTATAAGTCTTTCTAATTTTCCCCATGATAAAATCCCCTCCAAAATAAACAGTACAAACCTTTCTTTTTACTGTCTACTATAAGGGGATAATATCATTTGAAGATCCTTTTTTAATGCCGATAATTATGTTTATGTAAATTAATTTTTGTATGGAGTATTCATGTAAGACGAGTCGTTTTAATTAAAACCTATATAAGCAAAAATTCCTCTTCCCCACATTAAATCAAAAAACACCTAGCTTAACTGAAAGCCAGGTGTTTTTTGTAAATCTAAACGGTTTTTAGTAGAAGTCCTTCATGAAAGAAGCACCTACAATAATTAACAATACAAATAGTACGACAATTAACGCGAAATTGTTGTCTTTTCTGCCACCATAATCACTCATTTAAGATTCCTCCCCCCCAATATAAGCTAATACCAAATTATGTGGAAAAATTGAGAATGATTGGACAGACACTCTGGGTATTTTATGATTTTCACAAAAAAGTAACAGCATATGTCCAGCTATATAAAGTATTTGGGGTTTGAAATTAGGAATTAGTGATTAACTTTCCCTATCTTTTCTAATATCCACTCTTTCCTCAACAGTTGTCCAAACCTTTTTGGTTTTAAGTCATATTTTATAGTAAGAGAACGCAAGTATCTCTGGTGCCTCCAGCCCATATTGACTTCCTTATCACTTTCAAAGGTAAAAGCGTATGTTTGATACATACGCTTTTACCTATTTCGATCGTTTTGTTGGGAGATAATCTTATGAATAAAGCATGAGCTATTCCGCAATCGGGGTCTTTAATGGAGTAACACTTGAATTATAAAGAGAACACAAAAAAAGCAACCGATATACGGTTGTTTTTTTACTAAAAAGTAGACTTGTAGGATCTCATGGTTAAATATAAAGAACTCAACTTGAGCTCTCCGTGTTACCATTCTGGTTCTTCTTTTATATCAATTTTAAAAACTTTAATGTCATTTTCTTTAAGAGCCTTTTTAATAGCATTAGTTACAGTTTGTTTAACATTCTCAAAACTTTCTCCTGATGCTGTTCTTATCATTAAATCGATTTCCATTTCCTCTTCGGTAATCCCTTCAGCCACAACATTAATATCATGTTTCTACCTGAGCTTTTAGTTAACGGAAAAATTGAAGTTGTAGAAATTATTGATGATTTTAAAAAGCAGACTAGGTGATATCTTGAAATCTTTTATTCAACAATCGGGGGCTTTAATGGAATAAGGACGGGAACGTCCAAATCGGACGTTCCCAAATTTTATACCTGAAAAACAACAATACTACTTAACAAAGCCTTTTATTAAAAGACGCTGTCTTCTAGTTTGTTGTTACTCTAAGTAAAAAACTGAAAAATTGAATTTTGTGGTAATTAGTTATCCTAATGAAAGAGCACTGTCACTCCTCTAACATGAAAATAAACTAATAGTAATTACAATAAAGGAGTTATTGGAGTGACAATAGAAAATCGTATAATAAATGGAAGTTTTGAAACAGGTTCCCTTTCACCGTAGGGTGGTTCTAACGCAACTATCACTAATCAATATTCTCATACCGGATCTTTTGCTGCTCGATTGTTAGCCGGAGCTGTGACTAACTGCGAATGTACACATGACATTCCTCTTACCTTTAATGTTGTTTTTTCTATTTTCTTCATTAATTTTTCTTTGGGAATGAGAACTTCATCTAAAACATTTCGTAATAAATTTAATAATGATATCATTCTTTATCATGAAGACAGTGAATTTTCGGAGGTGTAGTAATTGAAAAAGACTAAAATTTTAGTTGTGGATGATGAACAAAAAATTAGAGAGGTCATATCTTCTTACCTGCAAAATCAAGGATACTGTGCCTTGGAGGCACGTAATGGAACTGAGGCAATTGAAATCGTAAATAACGAACTGCCTGATTTTATGATTCTTGATTTAATGCTGCCTGATATGTCGGGAGAAGAAGTCTGCGAGATTATAAGAAGAAAATTTTCAATACCTATTTTAATGCTTACGGCAAAGGTTATGGAAAATGATAAAATACATGGGCTCTCAATAGGAGCAGACGATTATATGGTGAAGCCTTTTAGCCCAAGAGAACTGATTATGCGAGTTAAGACCATATTAAGACGCACAAATGAGGATTTACTTTTAGCGGAGAGAATCGCATTTAATAATGAAGAATTAGTCATCGATACAGCTAATCAGGAAGCTTCATTTCACGGCGAAACCATTAATCTCACACCTAGTGAGTATAAGCTGCTGCTTGTGTTAGCCAGATATCCTAGGAGAACATATACCAGAGAAGATTTAGTAGAAAAAGTCCTTGGTTATGATTATGAAGGCGAAGCTCGAATCATTGACCAACATATAAAGAATTTACGCCATAAAATTGAGCCAAACCCAAAAGAACCTATTTACTTGATTACTGTTTATGGCATAGGCTACAAATTCATGGGAGAAAAATCATGATGAAAGGACTACATGCTCGCCTGGCTATTAGTTTCACTATAACCACCACGTCTGTCTTAATTCTTGCCAGCATAGTTTATGCTTTGGAAATTCACTATCACTTTAAGATGTTTCAACACGAATCCTCCATGAATCAAAATATGGATCCTTTAAGCAGCCATTTGGAAAGAGCAATGCTGGAATCCATCTTTTTTACAGCTGCCGGAGCTATCATCTTAGTGATTATCATTAGTTACTTTGTAGCCAAAAAACTGTCCGACCCTCTCCTTCAGATGCGAAGGGCGGCAGAAAAAATGACTAAAGGCGATTGGGCAACCCGAATACATATACCTGGTAATGATGAAGTGAGTGAGTTAGGTTCATCACTGAACCTATTAGCATTTGAACTAGAAAGACAAGAAAAAATACGAAAAAGCATGACAGCCGATATTGCACATGAGCTTCGAACGCCTTTAGCTACCTTAAAGAGCCATATGGAGGCTTTTGAAGATAGAATTTGGGAACCAACGCCTGAGCGAATTAGGAGTTGTACAGAGGAAATTAATCGTCTCATCCACCTGATTCACGACTTCGAGCAGTTAAATACCATTGAGTCACCTGATTTTCGCATGAATTTCCGACAGCATGATTTGAAACAAACAATTGAACACTGTATCGAAACTGTGAGCGGGGCATTCCTTCAAAAGAATATTAAGTTAGAAACAAAGCTTTCAGGAGGGTTAGATTTCCCCTTCGATGAAGAGAGAATGAAACAAGTATTTTTCAATCTTTTATCCAATTCCTTAAAATATACTGCATCTGATGGACAAGTCAGTGTTTCGGCTATAGAGGAAAAGAAATCTGTACTTATTGTAGTAGAAGATAACGGCTCCGGAATAAAAACAGATTCACAAAGCAAAGTATTTAACCGTTTTTACAGAGAAGATAGTTCGCGGAGCCGTAACACGGGCGGAAGCGGTATCGGGTTAGCAATTGTAAAACGTTTAGTCGAAGCTCATCATGGTGAAGTATGGATAGAGAGTCAATTAGGAAAAGGAACGTCTGTTTTTGTTCGACTTCCCAAACGCTAGAGGATAAAAGGCAGGTTAACCTGCCTTTTTCTTATTGGAAGATGAATTCTCTATAACTCGTAATATTCCAAAATGCTTTCCAGAAAATCAAGGTTGTCAGCCTGCCATCTTCATAAGTTCTACATAATTGTTGTGTAAACTTGATGTATCGAGAGTTAGTCTGCGAAACCATTACATGCTAATCTCTCCTCATCTGGAAGGTGCTAATACTAATAAGGAGAAGTGAAAAAAACAATGAAAAAACAACTATTATTTCTTGGTGTGGCTACTATTATTGGTTTAAGTGGATGCGGTAACATTGCAGACCGTGAAAACAATGAAAGCAAAAATAAGGAGCCAAAAGAAGAAGAAACAAACCATTCAGAGATGAACCACTCTAGTACAGGTGAAATCCCCGAAGGGTTAAAAGAAGCAGCAAATCCTAAATATGAAGTTGGTAGCACTGCAACCATTCAATCGGACCATATGGGTGGCATGAAAGGGGCTGAAGCAACCATTTCCGGTGCTTTTGATACAACTGTCTACGCTGTTTCCTACACCCCTATAACAGGTGGCGATCCTGTAAAAAATCATAAATGGGTCATACACGAGGAGATAAAAGATGCCGGTGATACCCTTCTAAAACCTGGGGATGAAGCCGATTTAAATGCCGACCATATGAAAGGGATGAAAGGGGCCAAAGCAACCATTGATACTGCTGAACAGACTACCGTTTACATGGTCGATTTCACCCCAACTACTGGTGGAGAGCCAGTGAAAAATCACAAATGGGTAACAGAAAGTGAACTTTCGAGTGCAGGAAATCACAGTGGTCACTGACCAATTGCGTTACTCAAAACCAAAACAAAAAAGGAGTAAGAAAGATCTCTTACTCCTTTTCCCACTTCATCCAGCTACTAAATTTCTGCAATCTTCCGCACATCTTTTTCTACCTTCAGATGTTCGTTCAACTATTATCTCTCTTTCAAACTGCGCAAAAGAACCTACAACATTTAATAATAAAGATTGTAGGGGGTTTGCTGTTTCATTGACCTTAAAAGATAAATTATCTTTAAAAGAGCACTGATCATATTGTGATCTCGCTCTTTTTTGTTGTATCAGCAGCTAAACTTTGTTTTAGAATCTTCCGCCCATACCTTTTTGAGAGAATTGTACTAATCTCTTCGTAATTTCTCCGCCAACTGAACCATTAGCGCGTGACGTTGTCTCTGCACCTAGGTTAACACCAAACTCCTGAGCAATTTCATACTTCATTTGATCAATAGCCTGCTGCGCTCCAGGTACTTATAAGTCATTACGATTGCTGTTTCTTCCAGCCATCTGATCCAACTCCTTAAAGTTATATTCACTTTCCTGACCACAATGATTAGTGTAGCAAGTATAGGAGTTTCTGCAATAACCTTTTCATTTTTCATTACTGGACTATTTTTTTCAGTAGCTTATTTATACAAAGAAGAGTTATCTAGAAAAATATAATGAGGCTATCAAAACGAAACAAACTAGAAAAGGCCAATTCAGGTCTTTTTTATTTGTAATTAATCCGTAGTGCACGTATTCACAAAACATACTAAAAAAAATGAAATTGCGAGAAAAATAACTGATAGAATAACAAATACAACATAACTAATAGTTCAATACATTGAGGTGACGTCACAGTGCAAGAAGAATTGGTTCAGATTTTAGAAAACTACTCTTCTATGGCAATTACTATAAGTATCCTTATAAACATTATTGTTTCTATTGCAGGTGTAGTGCCAAGTGTGTTTGTCACTGCTGCTAACCTTACTTTTTTTGGATTTTGGCAAGGAACATTACTATCTTTTATTGGTGAAACATTAGGTGCTTTAATTGCTTTTTATTTATACCGCAAAGGATTTAAAAGGTTATCCCATGAAAAGTTAAAAGAGTATCCACGTGTAAACTCTCTTATGCATATTGAAGGCTTTGATGCATTTTTACTGATTTTATCATTACGAATTATGCCTTTTATTCCATCTGGAATTGTTACCTTTTTCTCAGCAATTGGAAGTGTTTCTGTCATAGTTTTTTTCCTTGGGAGCACAATAGGTAAATTACCGGCATTGCTTATGGAGTCATATGCTGTTTATCAAGTCACAACAGTAAGTGTTCAAGGGAAAATAATCATGAGTTTAGCTGCCTGTTATGGGGTTTTTATTTGCTATAAAAACATAAAGAAAAAGAAGTGAGGACCTATAAAAAGAAGAGAACCCACTAAAGCAATTAGAATACGAATATGTTTTTCATGTGGGATTTACTGGAAGATGTTTTTTTAGAAAAGGCCAGGGGAGAACTGGTACTCATCATTTACATATTTATGAATATAAGAGTGAGTTCTGGATTAATAATATTTTTTTTCGAAATTACTTAATAGACAATTCAGATATAAAGCTTCAATATAATGAATTAAAAAGGATTTATCTGTGCGTTATAAATGCGATCGAGTTGGATATACAAATGCAAAAGCTCCATTTATAACTAATGTAATTTCACTTGCCAAAGAAACTTACAATAATGGATGAGCTTGTTGAATTTAACTTATTCCACAATCGGGGGCAATTGTTGAAAATCCAATTGCCCTCATTCGTTTTAAAGGAAATTCTTTTATAATACTTACGCCTAGGTGAAAATATTCTCATGAAAAAATTTTGATAATGCTACTGCTGTTTGTCGGATTATTCTCTTCTTATTCAAATGTATAGGCTAATATAAAATTACAAAAGTGTTGGATCAGCCAAAAAAGAACTGAAGGTGAGTCGAATTGGATGTGGGGTTTTATAAAAGATTGAAACCAAAGATTATGTTATTCCGTTAAAGGTGGCGTTTGTGGAAAAAGACGTAAGAGGGTGATAGATATTAGACATGTCTAATATTTATCACCCTTTATTTTTAATGAATTTTTACAAATTATGTCTTGATATTGAAACCTTGCAACAGCTTTCTTTTTAGTCAGCTCTGTTGATAATCGGGCAGTAATCAGATGAAGAAACCTTGATAAATCAAGATTTTTTGAAGTGCACGCATAAGTTGCGCGTGATGCGCTTATTACTATCTTTACTTTGCATAATTTATCTTATAATACTAGTAGTAAGAAAGGGCGATGAAAAGATTATGATTTTTAGCGAACGATTAAAACAAGAACGAGAAAAAAGAAATTGGTCTCAAAATGATCTTGCAGAGAAAATTCATGTGAGCCGCCAATCAGTGTCCAAGTGGGAAACAGGAAAAAATTATCCAAGCATTGAGGTAATCATTCAATTGAGTGATTTATTTGGTATTTCAATCGATGAATTATTAAGGAGTGACGATGAATTGAAAGAAAAAATAATTCGAGATAGTAAGCAGTTAGAGTATCCAAAGTGGAAAGTGTTTTTTGATTGTATGTTCGTGCTAGGGGCATTTTTGTTAGTGTCTAAATTCATTATATTTGCTCTAAATAAATTTGTTGGAACTGAAATTACAATTTTGAAAGATATCGGAATTGCAGCGAGTTTTTTACCATTTTCATTGATGGTTATTGGTGGTATTGGATCTGATTCTTTGAAGAAGAAATATGTAGATTAAAGCTGGAAAGTCGGGTGAAGGGAAATCTTGCCTCGCCTTTCTTTTTGTGTTAGAAAAATGAACCTTTTTATAATTGAATTACGTATTATAAATAATTCAATTATAACGGGGGGGTAAAATGAAGAAGTACATTTTTTTTGTCTTAGTAACATTGGTAATTGAGTCTTTATTAATTACTGGGACAATAGTTATATGGGATACTCGTTTTCCAGAAACAATGTTCTTCGGTTCCTGTTTATTCATTTTTATTGCTTTTCTAATAAGTTCTTCAGGGGATTTCTTATCTAACTACTCTGAATACTCCGTTTTCGGGGCGATGGCAGGAAGTTATCAACTCAAGCGTGAAGAACCTTATTTGATTATAAGTCCATTTTTAGTTGGTTCTATTTTGTTTTTCATCAGCTATTTTATAATATATTATTTTATTTATTGAATGTTTTCCATCAAATCGATGCACTTGAATTCGTAGTGTGTTACTCCATTAATAGGGGCGACTGCTTAAAGTGTCGCCTCTTCTTCTTGAAGTGAAGGGCAAGTTAATTGAAGAAGAAGTATGACTCGGATTGAATTATATTTTATGTAATGTCATTATTAAATTAAAGTCACCTAACGTATATTCATATATTAATTAATGAAGGCTTTAATTAAGTAACTAAAGGAGATGATTTTTAATGGGAAAAGTTACACCATTTTTAATGTTTCAAGATGGTAAAGCAGAAGAAGCGATGAATTATTACATATCAATCATTGATGATTCAGAAATTACGAGTATTGTTCGCTATGGAGCGAATGAAGCTGGAGACGAAGGAACTGTAAAGCAGGGTGCTTTTTCCTTAAAAGGGCAAGAATTTATGTGCATTGACAGTAATCTGAAGCATCAGTTTTCCTTTACTCCTTCATTCTCAATTTTTATTACTTGTGATACTGAAGAAGAAATAAACAACCTTTATCAGAAACTTATCGAAGGTGGACAGGCACTTATGCCAATTGGTGATTATGGTTTTAGTCAAAGGTTTGGTTGGCTAAATGATCGGTTTGGAGTATCGTGGCAACTAAATCTTCCTTCGTGAAAGTCTTACCTGTAATCATTAAATAAATACTGCATTAAAATCAACTAGGTATTACTTCATCAGGGGTAATACCTTCTTTTATATTAAAGAGCTTAATTAGTTTTGATTTTGTAAGTAATGTACTTAAACTAATAGGTGGGTTAGTTAAAGAAGAATTGTGAGTTGAGTGAAACAATTTTAAGGGTGGTGCTCCAGGAGGATCTTGAACAATGTGGCGCTCTTTTACAAAAAAAGTCTGAAACATGTGCAATGCTCCGTTCGTATATATAATAAAGGGGTGTTAGACATGGATAAATGCGTATACTTCACTGATCAATTTTTTTCTTCCGGCAGAACTGATATTTATAATGAATCACAAGAAAAGCTTGGAAAACTCGATTTGAAAAGTGCATTCACTTCAAGTGTGAGTGTGGAGAATGAAAAAGGCGAAGTCATTGTTGAAGGCAGCTTTCCGTTTTTATCTGGCAAATGGACAATTAAACAGCCGAATGGGAAGGAATTGGGCGAGATAAAAGCTTCATTTTCATTCTTCGCTAAGCGTTATAATTATACAACAAATTGCGGCAGATTTGAGATTGAGTCACCAGCTTTCTCAAAAGAATACACTATACTCGATGGGAATAAAGCAACAGTGGCGACATTCAAAAAAGTAAGTGGAATTTTTCAAGCAGCTGCGTACGAACTGAGGAATTATTCGGATTTTTTTCTTACTGAAGAATTGATAGCTGTTGTCATGGGCGTCAATGCAATTGAAAAACGCAGAAGTTCAAGTGACGGCGGAGGAGCAGGAGCATCTACATAATTTAAATAGATAAACTTATCCTTTTTCTGGGTACCTATTTACAGTTAAGCTCTTGATTTTAAGCAGCAAAAAGAATTTAATGCTAAAGAACAGTGGATTTCGGTGCAGAAAGGAAACCTTAAATGTCCTATAGCTTAATTTTAGAAGTTGACTTAGCAGAATTGAATAATAATCAGAAGGGGACATTCTTTTCTAAGGTAAGTAAATTCATATCTACCGAAGATTTCGAATTATTTAGGAGAGCTGTTAGTAACAAAACTAAAGTTTATAAAGTATTTGATACTGAATATAACAAGATTATCCACATAAAGAAAATAATTAAACTACTGAATGAAGATACAACAAAATTTACTATCTATCAGAAAACTGAGGATAAAAAGAATATAATTAGTCTCCTTGAACTTGAAAATATAATAGATGAGTTTAAGGTTATCCATCAGCTCCCTTATTTTAAATATCATCCTCACGTATATGAAAGTGGATGTATATCTTTCTATAAAGATATATGCGAGGTATGTAACCAAGAAAGTTCTTTCTTTAATGAGGGCTGTTATGGAGAAAGTGACTTAGAAGTCATATGTGTTCAATGCATTGCATCTGGGAAAGCAGGGGAGGAATATGATGTATCTTTCAATTATCAATATCCAATCTCTTTTAAAGATGATAATAAAGTTGAGGAACTTCATTTAAGAACTCCTTCAATTCTATCGTGGCAAGAAATACCCTGGTTAGAACACTGTAATGACTTTTGTGCCTATATAGGAATAGTAGATTGGGAAAGAGTTAGTCACCTCGAGCCAGAGATCCACAATGATTTAACAATAGAAGCAACAAAGTATAATCTGGAGCAGGGTGACCTTAAAAATGCCTTGAATTCTTATATTGTTGGACATTTATTTAAATGTCTTCATTGTGGTAAGCACAGATTAACATCAGATTTATCTTAATATTGAAGTTTGCGAAGAAATGTACTTAAATTATCGCTGGCGATTGCGGCGCATAGTACTTTTGTTAATTAATCTTTAATAAAGGGAAACACACTTTGGACATGTCTAATTTGTGTTTCCCTTTTTTTATACTTGCACAAATTCCTCAAATATTAATTTTCTGTTTGTTGCTGAAATACCTTAAAATAATTATTTTAATTAAGTTTTTTAAGTTTTTTCTGGCTTTTTGGATATCGATCTATATATAATAGATTTAGAAGATTTTAAAGGAGCTCTAGACTATGTATCAAGAACAAAGGCTGACAGCGATAAAAACGTATTTGTCTTCTCATAAAAGCATTACAATCGAAGAAATATGTGAAAAATTAAGTGTTTCAAAAGATACAGCCAGAAGAGATCTTGTCAAACTTGAAGAACGAGGGGATATTATAAGGATTAAAGGAGGAGCAACACTTCCATCTGCCAACCGGCATTTAATTGATTACAAAGAACGAATAGCAACCGCAGGAAAAGAACGAATTGCAAAGAGTGCGTCATTGTTGATACACGAAAATCATGATTTGTTGATGGATACATCTTCAACTGTTGCTTTAATAGCGAAGTGCATTGGAAACAAACATGTGAATGTGATTACAAACTCCATCGATATAGTTGATGTAATAGGAGAGTATTCAAATATTCAAAGCTTTTTGCTTCCTGGAAGATTCAATTCGAAAAACAGAAATGTAACAGGACCCAGAACAATCAAAACACTGGATGATTTTAAAGTAGATCAATTATTTCTGGGTGCATGCGGAATCAGCGTTGAGGGAGTTACCTCTCCAGATGAAAATGAAGCTTTTTTGAAGAAAAAAATGATGAGTTGTGCAAGACAAGTGATAATGCTTGCGGATCATTCGAAGTTCGAAAAGGAATTTTTACATAAGGTTTGTGATATGACGGATATTGATGTGATTATTACAGATAAATATCCCGATGAAGAAGTGAAAGACAAAATTACAGAGAACAATATTCTTTTAGTTGTTGCTGAAGATGAAAAAAGTGAGGGTTTATAGGATGAGAAAAATTAAAGTTGGTTTAATAGGATATGGACTATCAGGGGCTACATTTCATGCACCATTATTAAGTGTTTTAGAACAATTTGAAATTACAAAAGTAGTCAGCTCCAATTTGGAAAAAGTGCATCAGGATTTGAAAGATGTGGTGGTAGTAAGCAGTTTAGAAGAAGTTCTAGAAGATGCATCCATTGATTTAGCAGTTATTACAACACCGAGCGGTTTGCATTACGAAATGGCTAAACAAAGTTTAATGGCTGGAAAACATGTTATTTTGGAAAAGCCCATGGTGGTGGAAACATGGGAAGCAGAAGATCTTATTAGGATTGCTGATGAAAAGAAGCTGTTACTAAGTGTTTATCATAACAGAAGATGGGATAATGATTATTTGACTGTCAAGAAGCTTGTAAATGATGGGGTGCTTGGAGAAATCAATACCTATCAGGTTCATTTTGATCGCTTCAGACCAGCTGTAAGAGATAGATGGAGAGAAAAGCAAGGTCCTGGAGCTGGCATGCTTTATGATTTAGGTTCACATCTAATTGACCAAGCCCTGCATTTATTTGGATGGCCGCAATTTGTAATAGCAGATGTTTTCGCTCAAAGAGAGAATGCAGAAACGGATGATTATTTCCATGTTATTTTAGGATATGAAAAGCTGCGAGTCATTTTGCATTCCGGTTCAATCGTCCCGACTAACGGACCGCGTTTTCAGGTGCACGGAAGTAAAGGCAGCTTTATAAAATACGGGCTTGATGGTCAGGAAGCTGCACTCAAGGAGGGCAAAAAGCCTCTAGATAACTCTTGGGGAGCAGATCAGCCGCAATTTTACGGTCAGCTTGTCAGGTTTGATGGAGATAAAGAGGAGCATAAAACAATTCAAACCCTGCATGGATCTTATGTTTCCTACTATAAAGAAATTGCCAAAAGTATACTTGAGGGAAAAACTGCTCCTGTCACTGCAAATGAGGGGCTATCTGTCATTAAAATCATTGATGCTGCCTTTAAAAGCAGTAAAGAAAAGAAAGCTGTATATATCGATTAAAGCTTATTTTTAAAAATAATCTTAAAGAGGGATCAATATGGAATATGGTACTTTGCAAGCTAAGTTAGAGGAAGTTAAAAAGCAGGAAGAAGAACTTATTTTTAAAAGCTTTTCTAATGAAGATGCATGGCACATAGGATTGTTTATCATTGAATCTGCCAAGAAAATAAATAAATCTGTTGCAGTAAATATCATTAAAAATCGACAAACAGTATTTCATTATGGGATGGATGGTACATCACCTGATCAAGATGAATGGATTAAGAAAAAATCAAATGTTGTCTTACGTCATCATCATAGTTCTTATTATATGATGCTTTACAATCAGTTGAAAGACAGATCCTATTTTGATTTTTATTCAGCCAGTCCTTTTGAGTATGCAGTTCATGGAGGAGCGTTTCCTATTATAACGGAAGGATCAGGAGTAATTGGAGTCATCACTGTCTCCGGCTTAACCCAGGAAGAAGATCATGACCTTGTTGTAAAGGCAATTACAGGATTTCTTAATAAGACTTCCAGACAATAATTTAATTAGAATTGAACTTTTAAGGAAAAGAATGGTCTTATCATATTGCTGGAAGATTATCTTAATAATAAGTGTGTTTTTTAAAATTTACCAACAGATCACTTCGTCCATACGCGTAATTGCGTGTGGATTTTTTTAATTATTTAAATACAGAGGAGTGATTCTATTTAACCTTTACCTTTGTAACCAGTAAAGATTCCAAATCGTTAATTGACAATAATGAAAATTCTGAATATAATCAAGTTAATCGATTAAAAGGAGGTGAAACTGTTAGATGAAGAGGGCAACCCTTAAAGAGGTAGCAAGATTGGCAGGAGTTTCAACAGCTACCGTATCAAATGTATTAAATGAAACGAAAAATGTAAGCGAAGAGGTTAAAGACAAAGTTTACAAAGCGGCCCAGGAACTGAATTATCAGCCTAACATAGTAGCCAAAAGCCTTCGTGTAAGGGAATCTCGCACGATAGGGCTGCTGATAACCGATATTGCAAATCCCTTCTTCTCTCTTATGGTTCGCGGGATTGAAGAAGAAATATCAAAAAGCGACTACAGCCTTCTGCTTTGCAACACGGATTCGTCCGTGGAGAAAGAAGATAAATATCTCAAAGTACTGATTGGCAAAAGAGTAGATGGTTTAATCGTATCATCCGCAGGAAACACGGGCGAATATTTTCATTCAATGAATAAAACGGGAGTTCCGATTGTTTTTCTTAATAGGTGCCCTGATTTTATGATCTCGGATGTGATTATGACTAACAATATTAAGGGCGCGTATTCCGCAACGGAGCATTTGATCCGGCACGGCTACGATCATATCGCAATCATTACTGGACCAACTTCAATCAGTACCGGTAAAGACCGGTTGATTGGCTACAGGAGAGCACTGGAAGATTATGGTATCACCGAGTCGGATGAGCTTGTAAAAGTAGGCAATTTCGATATTGAGAGCGGTTACATTAAGATGAAAGAGCTGATGGAACAGGAAATGAAACCGGATGCTGTGTTTATTTCAAATAACTCGATGACGCTTGGAGCATATAAATATTTAAAGGAAGCAGGTCTTTCTATTCCAGATCAAGTAGCAGTCCTCGGTTATGATGATTCTAGCTGGGCACAGATCGTTGAGCCGCCTATTACAACTGTAAAACAGCCTGCTTATGAACTCGGTGTCCAAGCTGCCAAATTAATGCTGGCCAGAATTATTAAAAAGCAAGTGAAGCGGGAAATCATGTATTTAGACACGTCACTAATCGTCCGTCGTTCATGTGGCTGCACTGAAGATAACATGTTTAACGGTGAATCCGTGCAGTTTAGTGATAATTTATTGATCTAATTCCGAAAACCCAAAACTTGATATCTAGTTTCTTCGCATTATACCATTCGTTAATTGTTAAACGATTAACTTAAAAATCAACAGTTTTAAGTCTTGAAGTAAATTTATTAACAAAAAGTGCTGCTGGCAGTTAAATATAAAATATTTGGAGGCGGAGATATGAGAATCGCAGTCGGAGGAGACCATGCAGGTTATCCACTTAAGGAGACAGTTGTAAGCGCTTTAAAAAAATTCGGACACGAGGTAACGGATTACGGATCATTTGATAGCAATCCTGTAGATTTCCCTGATATCACTAGTGAAGTATGTGCAGCAGTGCTATCCGGAGAGGCTGATAGAGCTGTAATGGTATGCGGTACAGGTGTGGGAGCATGTATTGCTGCCAATAAGATTCCAGGTATTCGTGCATCCGTCTGCCACGACATCTATTCCGCGCATCAGTGTGTAGAACATGACGATGTAAACGTAATGTGCGTAGGTGCACAAATTATCGGTCCGGTTATTGTGGAGGAATTACTGGAGAGTTTCTTGAAAGCAGAATTCAGTACCAAGGAAGAGTTTAGGCGGCGTGTTGAAAAACTAAACGAGATGGAGCGTCAGTATTCGTCTTTGAAACCGGCTCTGTCAGAGTAAACGGGAGGAGAATCATGTCCATACAAGCGCAAATTGTGGTAGTGGGAAGTATAAATATGGATTTAGTCGTGAAGACGCCTAGGATTGCACTTGAGGGAGAAACCATAATAGGCGATGGATTTTCCACTATGCCTGGTGGAAAGGGAGCAAATCAGGCGGTGGCCGCGAGTCGACTAGGCGCACAAGTAAAAATGGTTGGCTGTGTGGGTGATGACAGATATGGTAGAGAACTGCTGGCACATTTTGAAGAAGAGAATATAGGTACTGAATATGTAACAACAATATCAGGCCAGTCAACAGGAGTGGCCATGATTACCGTCAATGAATCCGGTGAGAATAGCATCGTTGTCGCTCCTGGCGCCAACGCTCGGATGACTCCTTCTTATGTACGAGAGGCTGAGAATGTGATTCGTTCAGCTGATATGCTTTTGGTTCAATTGGAAATCCCGATGGATGCGGTGGAAGAAGCAGTTAAAGTTGCGAACCGCCATAGAGTTCCGGTTATTTTAAATCCGGCTCCGGCCCGCCAGATGTCTGATGTACTTCTGAAGCAGATCGATATTCTGACCCCAAACGAAACAGAAGGCAAGATCATCGTCACAGGCCGGGCGGAAAGTGATGCTTCTATTGGAGAAGTAATGTCTCATCTTATTAGCAGGGGTGTAAAGCGAGTTGTTATGACGCTAGGGGGAGAAGGGGCAGCATACTCAGAAAGCGGTGCATACCGTCTTATGAGAGCCCATAAAGTTGAGACTGTTGACACAACTGGAGCGGGTGATTCTTTCAACGCCGGATTAGGTGTATATCTCGCAGAAGGAGGTACGTTAGAAGAAGCTGTTCGCTTTGCACAAAAAGCAGCTGCTCTGTCCGTCACTAATTTTGGTGCTCAACCGTCTATGCCTAACAGAACAAAGGTGAACCAATTTGAATATAATTGATCCTTTTGGGGGGAGAAGTTAATGAATCCTAATAAAATATTATTTATTATCATGTCTGTCATTCTGATATTTGGGTTAACAGCTTGTTCATCAGAGGAAACAAAGGGCGGAGCATCTTCCAGCGAGAAAGTTGAATTGCGTGTGGCGTGGTGGGGTGGTCAAGCTCGGCATGACAAGATGAATGAACTATTCGACTTGTTTGAGCAAAAAAACCCAAATATTAAGGTATTGCGCGAATTCACTACGGAAAATCAGTACGCGGAGAAATTCACTACTCAAGGTGCAGGTGGTAATGCCCCGGATGTAATGC
Source organism: Metabacillus dongyingensis (assembly GCF_019933155.2). Taxonomy (NCBI): domain Bacteria; kingdom Bacillati; phylum Bacillota; class Bacilli; order Caryophanales; family Bacillaceae; genus Metabacillus; species Metabacillus dongyingensis. The sequence goes on from NZ_CP082944.1 coordinate 2,404,129, forward strand.
AGACGAGCAGCTTCTTCCAATTTGACTTTGTAACGCGTGAAATGATGCTGGATCTTGACCCGCTTGTTGATTCAGGTGATTTGAATATAAAGGATTTTGATCCGGCAGATATTGGCGGAGGCAAAGTCAACGACAAGTTATATGCTATAAGTCTTGGTCACAATATTACAGGCGTGATCTATAATACAGCTATGTTTGAGAAAGCAGGAATAGAAGCGCCTGAAAACAACTGGACTTGGGACGAATATGTAGCTGCAGCCAAAAAACTGAAAAAATCACTGGGCAAAGACGCATGGGCGGTTGAGGATGAAGGTGGAGTGTATCGTGGACTAGAATTGTTTGCCCAACAGAGAGGGAAGTCAGTTTTTAAAGATGATGGACTAGGAATCGATAAAAAGGATTTGAAAGACTGGTTCAAGTTCTGGGATCAAATGCGTAAAGACGGGTTAACTCCACCTGCTTCAATTCAAGCAGAACAAGGAGATAAAACACAGGAACAGTCCATGCTTGCTCTTGGTAAGGTGGCGATGATCAGTAAAAGTTCCAATCAGCTGAAAATCTATCAAGGCAGTTCGAAAGACAAGCTTGCTATCGTCAGTTATCCGTTTGATCCGAATGGCAATAAGAAAATCCCTTTAATTGTGGCATCCCTAGGAATTTCTTCGAAAACAAAACATCCGAAGGAAGCGGCTAAACTGATAAACTTTGTTGTTAACGATTCAGATGCGGCCAAAATTTTTAAAGGTGAGCATGGTCCACAGGCTTCGAAACAAATGCAGGAAGTGATAACGCCCTTACTGGGAGAATCGGAGAATAAGGAATACGCTTTCGTAAACGAAATGATACCTTCCACTAAGCCGTATCCAGCTATGCCGGGTGGCAGTACATCCGTACAAAAGCTTCTGCTTACAAGTAACCAGGAGATTGCATTTGGTCAAAAAACCATCTCTCAGGCCGTTGATGACTTTTTTGAACAGGCAAACAAAATATTGAACCGATAAGTCAATTTATTTTGAGCAAAAGCTCAACTACATAATATTGAGCTTTTGTTCCTGCAAAGGAGTCTATGCTATGTTGAAATTATTTGACAACAAGCAGTGGTTACCGTTCATTCCTTACATCTTTCTGGCGCCCTGGCTTATAGGAATGATCTTGTTCAATGCCTTTCCTTTCCTTAGCTCATTATATCTTTCATTTACAAATTACAATTTCGTTTCCTCGCCTACCTGGATTGGTATAAAAAATTATGCAACTATGTTTACCCAAGATTCACAGTACCTGCAAGCTCTCAAGGTTACACTTACTTATGTGATTGTAGCTGTTCCGCTGGAGTTAGCATTTGCTCTTTTCCTAGCAATACTCTTAAATAAAGGACTTCGCGGTCTGGGTGTCTACCGTGCTGTTTACTATATACCTTCGCTAATCGGCGGAAGTGTCGCTATAGCGATTCTATGGCAGCAAGTATTCGGTAATCACGGCATCGTCAATCAATTGCTTGGTTATATAGGAATTGTTATGCCAAGTTGGGTAGGGACGCCTGATTATGCTATTTGGTCGCTCATTATGTTAAAGGTATGGCAGTTTGGTTCACCGATGGTCATTTTCCTGGCAGGTCTCAAACAAATCCCGCAGGAATACTATGAAGCCTCTTCCTTGGATGGTGCTGGTAAATGGAAGGGATTCATTTATATCACTCTGCCATGCCTGTCTCCTATTATTCTATTTAATACGATCATGCAAATTATTAGTTCTTTCCAGGCATTTACTCCGGCTTATATCATAAGCAACGGAACGGGTGGACCGGTAAATTCGACTCTGTTTTATACGCTTTATTTATATCAGAACGGATTCGGCAACTTCCAGATGGGATACGCCTCGGCTATGGCCTGGACATTACTTATTATCATCGCCTGCTTTACTGGCCTGGTGTATTTGACATCGAAAAAGTGGGTTCATTACGGAGATCAGGGGTGATGGTGTGGAAAAGATGATAAAAGTTAATCAGCAAAAAAGTGAGTTTGTAATAGGGTTAACGGAGTACAAAAAGACAAGGACTCAGTTTAAAAAACTTATTCTTCATGGTTTCATCTTATTAGGCGTAGTTATTATGCTATACCCCATTTTGTGGATGATTATCAGTTCGTTTAAACCAACTGAAACCATATTAACCGATAACAGTCTATGGCCAAAAGACCTGACACTATCAAACTACAAGAATGGATGGAAGGGCACATCAGGAACATCGTTTACCACATTTTATCTGAATTCTTTTATTATGGTAGGGTTAGCGGTGGTTGGCAATATCATTTCCTGTTCTATTACCGCTTATGCTTTTGCTAGGTTGGAATTTAAACACAAAAAAGTCTGGTTTGCCTTAATGATGATGACCATGATGATTCCAATGCATGTACTTGTTGTGCCGCAGTACATTATCTTCAATAAATTGGAATGGATCAATACCATTTTGCCAATTGTGGTACCAAAGTTTTTTGCAGTGGATGGATTTTTCATATTCCTGACTGTTCAATTCATTCGGTCACTTCCTCGTGAACTGGATGAAGCTGCTACCATTGATGGATGCGGACCGTTTAGCATATATACCCGAATTATTCTGCCTTTAACAGTACCAGCAATCGTGACAACAACCATATTCACATTTATTTGGACATGGAACGACTTTTTCAGTCAGCTTTTATATCTCAGCAGTGTAGAAAAATATACAGTAACACTCGCGCTTCGTATGTTCACTGATGCGGGAGGAGAGGCAGCCCTTGGTTCGCTTTTTGCAATGTCTGTATTATCAATTATACCGGTATTTTTGATTTTCTTATTCTTCCAGCGTTATATTGTCGAAGGCATAGCCACATCTGGAATAAAGTAAAAGAAGATTTTTTACCTGCAAAATTTAACTGCCCAAGCAGAAAATGATAAAAGGAACATTATCGGGATAGAAGATATAATTTCACCAGTAATCCTATTTATAACAAAAGAATTTCATCTAAAACTGCTGCTTGATTAACTAAACAAAATTGATGAAAGGACGGTGAGATGGAGTGGAATTAAACGGATTTTACAGTGGAATCTTTAGAGTGTTTGAATGGATTACCCGATTGGTTGGTTTGAATATATTATGGCTTTTATTTACCATATCCGGGCTGATTTTATTTGGTATCTTTCCAGCTACTGCGGCAATGTTTGCAGTTGCGAGGAAATGGGTGCTTGGTGATGAGAATATTAGGGTTTTTCACTTTTTCTGGAGGAGCTTCAAGAAGGAATTCTGGAAATCGCAACTTCTGGGATATCTGTTCCTTTTGATTAGTTTTATACTATTCATAGATATCAAATTCTTTTTGGATCAAGGCTCTCTCTTATCCAAGTTCATGCTATTAGTTTCCATCAATCTGACTATTGTGTTCCTGGTTGTCATTGTTTTTCTATTTCCAGCGTTCGTCCATTTTGACTGGAAGCTATTCCAATATCTGAATAGGAGCCTGCTAATTGCGATATTGAATCCTAAATTAACTATTTTGATGATTACCGGTTTATTCGGCTCTTTCTTTATTTACAGGTACATCCCGATGCTCATACCCTTTTTTGGAACTAGTGCTGTCGCCTGTTATTTGACTTGGATTGCTCAAAGATCGTTTCGTATTGTTGAAGAGAAAAGGAAAAAATTTCAATTTGGCAGCGTGTCTTAATAATATAACCTCTAAGTTCATAGAGTTTCTTAGAATAGACCTGAGTGATGGAACCATTTTATCAAGACTAAAAATATTAAAATTCAAAAAAGGAAGACGTTTAACATTTTAGACATGTCCAAAATGTTAAACGTCTTATCTTATTATTTAACAAATGCACCGGATAGTTTAAGTATGTTATTTCACAAACTTCTCTTTGCCAGAAATCATTGTGGTAAATGGCGGAGAAAATCAATTCTTAGGCGGTCGCTAGTAATAGGGAAAGAGGATATCTATGAAGTTTATAAGGATGCCCCTGACGCGAAAATTATTTCTGTCCATATGGAGACTGTCAATCATTGGACATTATCAAGAGAAGAATTGAAAAGCTTTATTAATGAAAAAGGAATCTCCTCTAGTGTCCTAGTGCCGCATGATGGTGAATCATATTCTTTTTAAGTTGAAAAATGGACTTTCAAAAGAGAGCACATATTAACCATGTATAATATGTGCTCTCTTTTATCATTAACCATTATATAGCTATCTCAATTGAACAGACAGTTAGTTTTTCTCTGATACAGCTTCTTTTTTTGATACGTGAGCATTTTTGCCTAATATAACAGAAAAGACTACTATCAATGCTATTACAACAGTGAAAAATGTGATGGATTCATCTAGAAATATGGTTGCAAATAGAATCATTAAAAATGGTTGCAGGTATTGAAGCTGACTAACTCTTGCTATTCCGCCCATAGCCATTCCGCTATACCAGGCAACATATGCTAAAAATTGACTGATCACTGCGAGATAAATAAAACTGACCCAAGCATGTATTGGGGCATGGAGCATTTCGGTTGTAAGGTTTAATCCAACTGGAAAAATAAAAAATGGAGCACCGATCATAATCGCCCAAGCAATTACTTGCCAGCTACCTAAATCTTTCGCTAATTTCCCGCCTTCTGCGTAACTAAGTCCAAGTATTAACACTGCAGCCAATATTGCTAAATCGGCAAATTGTAATTGACCGAATCCGAGATGAAAAGCATACATAATAACAGATAAAGAGCCAATTATACTTGAAATCCAGAATTTGAGAGAAGGGATTTCACCTGCTCTAAACATAGCAAATCCGGCTGTTGCCAATGGTAACAGGGCTACTTCCACAGCTCCATGAGAAACAGGCAAGGATTCCATTGCCCAAGAAGTAAGGAGAGGAAATCCTAAAACTGCACCTGCTGCAACAATAAGCAGACTTTTGAATTGGCGGGGATTAGGCAGTTTTTCTTTTCGAACAATCAATACCACGCCTACTAAAATAGCGGCTACAATTGTTCTTCCTAAACCGACGACCGTAGTCCCAAAATACTCTACTGCAATACTTGTAGACGGGAGCGTTAAGCTAAAACAAATGACGCCTGCTAATCCCAAAATTAATCCTAATTTCTCTCTGATTTCTCCCTGCATCTTATCTAACCCCAGTCTTTATATTTTGTATCACATCTGTACCATTTTTTACTTATCTAAAAAACAGTTCTGATATAATTAACATACTATGAGTACATACAATAAAAATAAACCATTTTTTTACTCATCTGTCCTGGTACAGTTAAAGGGGGATCAATACATGAACTCAAAATATATTAAGATAATGCAAGAAATTAAGATTCAGGTAGCAGATGGTTCGCTGATTGCAGGCAGTAAACTCCCTTCTGTTCGTCAGTTATCTGAGTATTTTTCATGCAGCAAAAATACGGTCATTAAAGCATACGCCGAACTTGAAAAAGAGCATTTAATTTATTCAGTTCCTAAAAGCGGCTACTATGTTGTGAATGAATTTCAAAAAGCGGCGGAAGAAAATGAGGTGATTGATTTCTTGTCTGCCGGTCCAGATAAAAAGGTTATGCCTTATGTGGAATTTCAACATTGTATGAATCAAGCAATTGAACAATATAAAGAAGAGCTTTTTACATACTCTGATCAACAAGGGCTTTACTCACTGCGGGTACAGTTAGTGAAATATTTGCAAAGTCTGCAGGTGTTTACTCAACCTGAAAGAGTAATCGTTGTATCTGGCTCGCAGCAAGCCCTTAATTTATTAGTTTCTATGCCATTTCCAAATGGAAAAAACAATATTCTAATTGAACAGCCTACTTATTTCGGATTCATAGAGTCCATCAAACTGCACCAAGCTACTGCTTTTGGAATTGAGTTATCGATGGAAGGAATTGATCTTGAACGTCTGGAATACATTTTTCGAAATAATGATATCAAGTTCTTCTATATTATCCCTAGATTTAACAATCCGCTTGGACATTGTTACCCGAATAGCGATAAGAAAAAAATCGTTGAGTTAGCTGAAAAATACGATGTATATATAGTGGAGGATGATTTTTTAGGAGACCTTGATCCAAATGCAAAATCAGATCCTTTATTTTCTTTTGATCCTTCTGGGAGAGTGATTTATATTAAAAGCTTTTCGAAAATTTTTCTCCCGGGGTTAAGGATCGGTACTGTCGTTCTTCCTTCATTAATGATTAACAATTTTTTACGATATAAATTCAGTTCGGATTTTAATAGTTCAGCACTTTCTCAAGGTGCGCTAGAAATCTATTTAAAAAGTGGTATGTTTAATAGCCATCTCAAAAGAATAAAAGAGGTATACCGTACTAAAATGCAAATCCTTCAAGAAGCATGTGAATCATTCCTGCCGGCTAATACTCATTTTTCAAAACCGCCTTCAGGATTCTATCTATCCATCAGTTTGCCAGAGAATGTGACAGCAAAGCAGGTAGTTCATATGCTGAAAGAGCAGCATATATATGTTGATGATGCCTCCAGAATGTTTTTACCAGAATATAAAAAGGAAAATCTCCTTCGATTATGCATTTCTCAAGTGAACGAGAGTCAAATTAAACTAGGGGTAGAGCGATTGGCTCACTGTATTGATTTAATTAATAGTAGAAAAAATGATATTAGTCCAAATAACTTTTTACTCATTTAGTATGGGTAAGTTTATATAGAGGGCACATCACAGGTTTATGAGGATTTCCAACCATAAGAAAATAAGGTCAAAACGGTAGTTTATGTGACTTAGAAATTGAGCAATCATTTGAAACTATTTCCTCGCTAAATATACAAACTTTTAAATGAAATAAAACCCTCTAAATGATGATTTTTGGAGGGTTCTTTCATTAATTTGCCTCCGAAGTATTGAAAACTGTTTGTTAGTACCTTCTTATACTAACCTGCTCAGATAGTTGTATAAGAAAGAAGATTCACTGAATGTAGTATTGCACCCGTTGCTTTAAGAACTATTTTTTTTATTCGTTTATATTCACTTTCACTTTTAATTTCCTCAGGTCTTGGAGTGCCCTCGCATTTTAAAAGCAGCATCTGTCCATCCAAGTTTTTATTTCCCGCCGATTCGTACAGGATGTGAAATGTTAATTTCCTTTTAATCTATTTCTAATCAAGCTGACTGCAGCTTTTGCCATACTTAATTACGTCATATATAGATCGCCCATCAGATGAGTGAGTTTCTGAGTATTTAAAAGGAAGCAAAGAAAAGAAAACAAAGTAAACAGAAAAATAAACAAACTGATAATAAAAAATATGAGGTTCAAGAAAACCGGTGTGGATCATTGTATTAACAATCAAAATGGCTGTAAGGTTAAACAGAGATCCGCCTGCATATACAAATGCGTGTGTGTACCGATTATCCCACTTCAAATTTTCATATTGGCAAAATGAATCTAAAAAGTAGTATTGCTTGACTTCAAGTTTTCCTATTCTGAACATCAGTTTCCCTCTGCCCAAAATAAATACAGCTTTGCCTCCAAACATCCACACGAAAACAAAGTGTCCCAGCTGATGAATAAATGCTACGATTGGCAGCACGAAAAAGAAAGCCCAAAAAAATGTAATCATATCTTCTAACTGAAACATGCAAATGGCCCTCCTAAAAATCATTTACTACTTGAATTCCCCCAACCAGCAGAATAAAACTGAAAAAGAAGAATTGACCATTCTGCCCTAGACAGAAACAATTATTTTCCTGATTCATGCGCCTAATTCCTTACCTTTTCATAATCTGAAGGATAAAGAAAAAAGGAGTGTTTTCTAATGGACTGTTACCGGGAGCAGCTTCCAGTTCCGCATGCTCATTATTTTCAGGGAGTCACTGAGAAGAAGGAAAATCACCATCATTATTTACTCGGGTTTTCTAAACCGCTGAACGGGAATTCATATGATGGTCATTTTCATTATGTTGAAGGGTTAACTACGTTTGAAAATCAGCATTATCACCGTTTTTATGTTCAAACAGGCCCTGCTATACCAATGCTTGATGGGTCTCATTATCACTTATTCTTCGGGAAATCTTACAGGAACTATACAGAAGCAGAGCCTCCGGAGTTTGGAGGAGTGGTTTATTCTGCACAGCAAAAGCAAGTTCATCACCATTTATTTAGCGGCCGAACAAGCGGACCTATTGGTTATTGAAATTCTGCCGTTTGGCTGCACAGAAAACTGGAAATAATAAACTGGTATTCACTGATTTAAAGTGATAAGATGTTGAATAGCGGACTATTAGGAATGAAAGAGTGGTTGCAAGTTGAAGAAAGAGAAGCTGGTCGTAATAATAGGACCGACAGCTGTTGGCAAAACAAATTTGAGCATTGAGCTCGCAAAGAAGCTAAATGGAGAAATTATCAGCGGAGACAGTATGCAGGTCTACCGCGGGATGGATATAGGGACTGCAAAAGTAAAGCCTGATGAAATGGATGGAATTGTCCACCATCTCATTGATATAAAAAATCCTGAAGAAGATTTTTCTTCAGCTGAATTTCAGGAGATTGCACGTCCATTAATTACGGAAATTCATGAAAAGAAAAAACTGCCTATCATCGTCGGCGGCACGGGATTATATATACAATCTGTCATTTATGATTATCAATTCACCGAGGCTGCTTCTGACCCGGATTTTAGGAAACAGCTTGAAGCTGAGGCCTGTTCAGCGGGAAATGAAACGATTCATAGTAAGCTTGCTTTGATCGATCCTGTTTCTGCTGAGAGAATTCACCCTAATAATGTCAGGCGAGTGATCAGAGCACTTGAAATTTTTCATTGTACAGGAAAAACAATGACCGATTTTCTTGCAGAACAAGATAAGGTGCTGCTGTATGATGTTGTCATTATAGGACTTGCAATGGAGAGAGAACAGCTCTATGAGAGAATTAATTTAAGGGTAGACCTGATGATGGATCAGGGCCTCATTCAAGAAGTAAAAGGGCTTTATGACAAGGGACTGAAAGAGTGTCAATCCATACAGGCAATAGGCTATAAAGAATTATACGCCTATTTTGACGGCGCTGTTTCCCTTGAAGACGCAAAAGAGCAGCTTAAACAAAATTCCCGAAGATATGCTAAGCGCCAGCTTACCTGGTTCCGCAACAAAATGGATGTGGAATGGTTTGATATGAGCAAGCCGTTGGATATGGATTTGAGATTCAATGAAATTTTTACATATATAGCAGGAAAGCTTAATTTAAGCGCGAATACATAACACATAGAGAAAAGAGGAGGACGAAACATGAGAACAACAGTAAATATTCAAGACCAGGTTTTAAATTCCATCCGTAGAGACGGTACCTTTGTAACAGTATTCTTACTAAATGGTTTTCAATTAAGAGGGCTTGTCAAGGGGTTTGATAACTTTACGGTTCTTTTAGAAACAGAAGGAAAGCAGCAGCTTATCTATAAGCATGCGATTTCAACTTTTGCACCGCAGAAAAATGTAACACTTGAATTGGAATAGAAATATGAAAGCAGTCTTCAGCACAATGGAGGCTGCTTTTATTTTGTTTTTTAAAGGATATTCACCCGCATTGCAAAAGGAAATATGAGAAAATATTTCTCGGGAAAGCGCATAATACTACAAAACATCGCATTTATCAACAATTTTTTTAACGGTTAAAATAATTTTCATATTTTTATATAGGCATTTGTCACGATTTTGACCGCTGCAACGTATAGTAGTAAAAGAATGTGAGGTGAACATCTTTGGATCAAGCAGTCACATTTAAAAATAATGGTCAAATTAATGTGATTTTGAATGGGCAAAAAAAGACGTATCATGAGAAAATCAGCGAATCAGCATCCTATGAAATAAAAATTCCAAAAACACAGCCTCAGCATGTCATTCTTAATGAAATGGAAGCTGAATTAAACACTCTTGTAGGAATGGAAGAAATGAAACGGATGTTAAAAGAAATTTATGCATGGATTTATATCAATAAAAAGCGTGAGGAACAAGGACTTAAAGCTGGAAAGCAATCTCTTCATATGATGTTCAAAGGAAATCCGGGAACAGGAAAAACGACAGTTGCCAGGCTGATCGGCAAATTATTTTTTCAAATGAATGTGCTATCAAAAGGACACTTGATTGAAGCTGAAAGAGCAGATTTAGTCGGAGAATACATTGGACATACAGCACAAAAAACAAGAGACCTGATAAAAAAATCACTTGGCGGGATTCTTTTTATAGATGAAGCATATTCACTTGCACGCGGTGGAGAAAAGGATTTCGGCAAAGAAGCGATCGATACGCTTGTTAAGCATATGGAGGATAAGCAGCATGAATTTGTTTTAATCTTAGCGGGCTATTCAAAAGAAATGGATCATTTCCTGACTCTTAACCCTGGTCTTCATTCGAGATTTCCGCTAGTTGTGGATTTTCCTGACTATTCTGTAGAACAGCTGATGGAGATATCGAAAAGAATGATGATTGAACGGGAATACACATTCAGCAAAGAAGCGGAGTGGAAGCTTCGTGATCATTTAAATATGATTAAAACAAATATGGCTCCTGCAAAATTTTCAAATGGAAGATATGTTCGAAATGTCATTGAAAAATCGATCAGATCTCAAGCTATGAGACTTCTAACATCAGATCAATATCAGCGTGATGACCTGATGACAATAAAAAGCCAGGATCTCATCATAAAAGAATAAAGCCGCTGTGTGCGGCTTTATTAATGATGAATAGATTTGTTGGGCAGTCGCCATTTTTTTGTATAAGAGAGTACCCTGCATACTACCAGCAGTACAAAGAGTGTATAAAGGTGAATGGCAGACTCGGCAAGGTCAAAACCAATGACGATACCAGCAAGGACGGCCCATACTGCATAGATTTCAGATTTTAAGACAAGCGGTTTGCGTCCTGCTAAAAGATCACGGATGATTCCGCCGCCGCTTCCTGTTAAGACGGCTGCTACGACAACAGCACTTATAGGGTGATTCATTTCTGTAGCATATAAAGCCCCTTGTATGGCAAATGCGGATAACCCGATTGCATCCGTCAGGTTTCCCCATCTTTGCCAGTGTTTAAGTAAGTTATTCGGAAATAAGAAAACAGTCGTCATTGCAATCAATGCTATTTGAAAGAGCATACCCTGCTCCCAAAGTGCGGAAACTGGCACGCCGATCAGCAGATTTCTGATCGCACCGCCCCCGAAAGCGGTAACGATCCCTAATATATATACGCCTAAAATATCATATTCTTCTTCCATCGCAACAATTGCTCCGCTGACAGCAAACGCAATTGTTCCAATGATGCTTAATACTTCCCAAGTCATAACCTGTATCCCCTTTGCTAATGCGCTCACTAGTTGTAATCGTTTTTGATTTTATATGGCGTCATGGAGAAATGCAACCATTTTCTTTCATATACTGCTTTATATAGGAAACAATTAGTGAATTCCCGGTTTTTTTGTTATGATGATAATGCAAAATTATTGCTGAAAAGGATGATACACGTTTGAAAGAGAACATATATTCTGTAATCGAAAAAGTCATTCTGGTTGGCTGTCAGCTGCCTAAATTAGATGACGAGGCCTTTCAATATACAATGAGTGAGCTCGCTTCATTAACGAAAACGGCAAACGGTGAAGTTCTGATGCAGCTGTCTCAAAAAAGAGAAAGAATACATCCGGCTACATACATAGGAAAAGGCAAAGTGGAGGAGCTGATTGCTCTTTCAGAAGAACTTGAACCGGACTTAATTATATTTAACGATGAGCTTTCCCCAAGCCAGCAGCGTAATTTGACGGCTGCACTTGATATAAAGATAATAGACCGGACGCAATTAATTCTCGATATTTTTGCGACTCGTGCTAAGTCGAGAGAAGGCAAACTTCAAGTTGAGCTTGCGCAGCTTCAATACTTATTGCCGAGACTTAGCGGACAAGGCATAAATCTTTCCCGTCAAGGCGGCGGAATCGGAACAAGAGGACCGGGTGAAACTCAGCTAGAAACCGACAGAAGGCACATTCGAAGCAGAATTCACGAAATTAAACTTCAGCTTTCTGCCATTGTCAGCCACCGTAATCGCTACCGCGAGAGAAGGAAGAAAAATCAGGCATTCCAAATTGCTCTCGTTGGCTATACCAACGCAGGCAAATCCACACTATTTAACAGAATTACAGATGCAGGCACATTTGAAGAGGATTTGCTGTTTGCTACATTAGATCCTATGACCAGAAAGATGACCCTGCCTTCCGGGTATCAAGCCCTGCTTACAGATACGGTTGGATTTATTCAGGATTTGCCGACTACATTAGTTGCAGCATTCCGTTCTACATTAGAAGAAGTAAAAGAAGCAGACCTCATTCTTCATGTTGTTGACAGTTCAAATGATGACTTTCAAAATCATGAAAAAACAGTATACAAACTTCTTGATGAATTGAAGGTTACAGCCATCCCCGTCCTGACTGTGTACAACAAAAAAGATAAGCAGTCAATTGAGTTCGTTCCATCGCCAAAAGCTGAACATGTTTTGATCAGTGCATTCAGCGAGAGTGACATCGGTCATCTTAAACAGAAGATCCAAACTGTTTCAGTCGAGCAAATGGAGACTTACAGCATTGAAGTCCCTTCGAGTGAAGGCAGGCTCCTATCCATTATTAAGACTGAAACGATGGTCGGACATTTTGCATTTAATGAAGAAACAAATCAATACGAAATACAAGGACACTATTTGCCCGCACACTCAGTTGCGGGGCATATACAGATGTACAATAGAAAGGGCAGCAGTAATGTTTAAACAATTAAAATTTGGTGAGAAAATATCACAGCTATCTAATCAGGCAGAAGAAAAAATAGAACAGATTCATAAAAAGATCGACGAAAGAATGGAACTAAATCAATACCGTGTGCTGAAAAGCTACAGAGAACACAAAGTAAGTGATTCACATTTTATTCCTTCAACAGGTTACGGGTATGATGACCATGGGCGGGATACGCTGGAGAAAATATACGCAGATGTCTTTGGAGGCGAGGCAGGGCTGGTGCGTCCCCAGATCATTTCAGGCACGCATGCAATCTCGATAGCTTTGTTTGGAGTCCTTCGTCCTTTTGACGAGCTCCTGTACATAACCGGAAAGCCATATGATACGCTTGAAGAGATTGTTGGAATTCGGGGGAGCGGAATCGGTTCGCTCAGTGAATTTAAAATCGGTTATAATGCAGTGGATTTAAAAGAAGACGGAAGCGTTGATTTTGAAGCTGTTAGAGCTCAAATCACGGATAAGACAAAAATGATCGGCATTCAGCGTTCTAAAGGTTATGCATCAAGGCCATCCTACACAATTGCTGAAATAAAAGAAATGATCGATTTTGTAAAAGCAATTAAGAACGATGTGATCGTTTTTGTTGATAATTGCTACGGGGAATTTGTGGAGGAGCTTGAACCATGCCATGCAGGTGCGGACTTAATGGCGGGTTCTCTCATTAAAAATCCAGGAGGAGGACTTGCCAAGACAGGCGGATATTTAGTGGGTAGAACGGAATTAATAGAGGCCTGCTCATACAGAATGACATCACCGGGCATTGGAGCAGAAGCAGGAGCTTCATTATATAGTCTTCAGGAGATGTACCAGGGTTTTTTCCTTGCTCCTCATGTAGTCGCACAAGCTCTTAAAGGAGCAGTATTTACTGCGGCGATACTTGAAATGGCAGGACTCAATACAAATCCTTCGTGGGATGCTGTCCGGACTGATCTTATACAATCAGTTCAGTTTAATCAGGCGGATTTAATGGTTGCTTTTTGTCAGGCTATTCAATACGCATCACCAATTAACTCTCATGTTACGCCGTATCCAAGTTATATGCCGGGGTATGAAAATGATGTCATAATGGCTGCAGGTACATTTATACAAGGTGCAAGTATTGAACTGTCAGCTGACGGACCGCTGCGTGCGCCATTTACGGCTTATGTGCAAGGGGGATTAACCTATTCTCACGTAAAAATTGCCATATGCTCAGCTATAGATCATCTGCTTCAAAAAGAACTCATTCATTTATAATGTTATTTTTCCTAACATGGTATTGACACATTATATGACATTGAATATAATAAGAATAAGTTAAGAAAAGGAGGGAATACAATGGGTGATACAATTCGACGCACGATGCCCTTATTCCCGATCGGAATTGTCATGCAGCTGACTGAACTCTCTGCCAGACAAATTCGATATTATGAAGAAAATGGCCTGATTTTCCCTGCTAGAACTGAAGGAAACAGACGATTATTTTCATTTAATGATGTAGACACACTGCTTGAAATTAGAAGCCTTATTGAACAAGGCGTCAATATGGCAGGCATAAAGCAAATCTTTTCTAAGAAAGAAGAATTGCCGAATGATGAACAGCCTAAAAAAGTGGAAAAACCTGATCTATCTGATGCTGAATTGCGAAAATTGCTGAAAGCTGAACTTATGCAGGCGGGGCGTTTTCAAAGATCATCACTCAGACAGGGTGATATGTCGAGATTTTTTCACTAATGAATTTAGCTTCACTTAAATTAAAATAAATATATCTTTGTATTGTTAGGAGAGGATTTTTCAAAATGGCTAAGTATACGAAAGAAGATATTGTACGATTGGTGCAAGAAGAAAACGTAAAATATATCCGTTTGCAGTTTACGGACATCCTGGGAACAATTAAAAACGTTGAGATTCCAGTAAGTCAGCTTGAAAAAGCATTAGACAACAAATGTATGTTTGATGGATCTTCAATTGAAGGCTTTGTCCGCATTGAGGAGTCTGATATGTATCTTTTCCCTGATATCGATACATTCGTTATCTTCCCATGGACTTCTGAAAAAGGAAAAGTAGCACGTTTTATCTGTGATATTTACAGCCCGGATGGAACTCCATTTGACGGGGACCCTCGTAACAATTTAAGACGTATGCTGAAAGAAATGGAAGACTTAGGATTCACAGATTTCAATCTTGGACCTGAGCCGGAATTTTTCTTATTCAAACTTGATGAAAAAGGCCAACCTACTCTTGAATTAAACGACCATGGCGGCTACTTTGATTTAGCTCCAACGGATCTTGGCGAAAACTGCCGCCGCGATATCGTGCTTGAGCTTGAGGAAATGGGCTTTGAAATTGAAGCTTCCCACCATGAGGTAGCACCAGGACAGCATGAAATTGACTTCAAATATGCTGGTGCAGTTAAAGCTTGTGACGATATCCAAACGTTTAAACTTGTTGTTAAAACAATTGCACGCAAACATGGTCTGCATGCTACATTCATGCCAAAACCATTATTTGGTGTTAACGGATCTGGAATGCACATGAACTTATCACTATTCACAGACGGCGTAAATGCTTTTTATGACAAAAACAGCGACCTTGAATTAAGCGACACAGCTAAACATTTCATCGCTGGAATCATTAAGCATGCACCAAACTTTACAGCTGTTACGAACCCGACAGTTAACTCTTACAAACGTTTAGTTCCGGGCTACGAGGCACCTTGCTATGTTGCTTGGTCAGCACAAAACAGAAGTCCGTTAATTCGTATTCCAGCTTCACGCGGTCTAAGCACTCGTGTAGAAGTACGCAGCGTGGACCCTTCTGCTAATCCATACTTAGCAATGTCTGTATTGCTTGCAGCAGGCCTTGACGGAATCAAAAACAAACTTGCAGCTCCAAAACCGATTGACCGCAACATCTATGTGATGACAAAAGAAGAACGTGTAGAGAACGGCATCGTTGATCTTCCTGCTACACTTGCTCAAGCACTAGATCTATTAAAAACGGATGAAGTTATCATCAATGCCCTTGGCGAGCATTTGTTCGAGCACTTCATGGAAGCGAAAGAAATTGAATGGGATATGTTCCGTACTCAAGTTCACCCTTGGGAAAGAGAACAGTATATGTCTCAATATTAATACCTGCAAATCCCTGATGCCATTGGTGTCAGGGGTTTTTTATAATTCTTAAAATTTTATTAAAAAATAGCATTGACCACAAATCTGACCACTATTTGACTACCAAATTTTTATGAATGAAAGTAGGGAGGAGATGGGGTCGTTAATCTGGTTACGTTTAATACGTTTTACGAGCCACAGTAACCAGCTGTCGAATAATTTTTTAAAGCGCTTTGATTTAACAACCGCACAATTTGATGTGCTCATGCAAATTCATGTCTATCAACCACTCACTCAAATTGAGTTAGCTGAAAAAGTAACGGTCACGCAAGGTGGTATTTCCCGTATGCTTGCACGACTTGAAAAAGAAGGCTATATTGTGCGTAAGCAAGATTGGAAAACGAAAACGATAAGCCTAGCGATTTTAGAAGAGTCCATGCCAGCTCAACTTGCGTTTCAATCGTCATTTTTTGACGATGTATTAAACGAGGAAGAAACGAAAACATTGTACACACTGATGACACGTGTACATAAACATAGCCAAAAAAAGACTTACCACCTGAGTAATTTTTTTTACACTATAACTTGATTAATCAAGTTATAGAATAAGGAGGACCCAGAATGACTCTTAGAGCTTTCCCCTTCCGAGTTATTGTACCCCTTTCTTTACATGAAAAAGCCACACAATTGTCAGTTGACAGTTATGTGGCGAAAATAGAGCTAACTCTAGAAAAGTGCCTAAAAAGGTTTTATTATTCAAATTATATAAAAAGTATAAGATCAAATACAACTAATTGTCAACGGACCTTTTTTAGTGCCACTCTCTATGGTAAGCTGCCACGAGTAAAGATGACAGACCTACTTTTAGAGGTGACAAGTTGGACAGGGTTTGATAAGCAATTTTTCTATTTATGCGGAAATTACCGATACTGATCTTTCTTTTGTCTATTATGATTTATGCCTTATTAATGGTTATAGGAGCAGATATTTATTTTTCTTTTTGTTCAGCATAAAACTCATCAATAGCACGAATCCAATTCTTTCGGGCAAGACTTGCTGCTTTCTCTTTATTTTTATTTTCAAAGGCCTGTAATATAGCTTCATGTTCCTGTATTGAATCATTTGTAAGAATGATTGATTGATGAAAATACAGGCGAAGAACATGAGCCTGGAGATTTGAAATTGAATTCGTGATATATTGATTCTGTGCATTCTCCACAATGATATTATGAAAGTGTTCATCTTGCTTTAATGCTGAATAAAAATCGCCTTTTTTAATGGCCTCAGCAAATTTAGTATTAATTTCACGCAATGAATCAATCGATTCCTGACTTATAACCGGTGTTGCCAATTCGGCAGCTAAGGCTTGCAAGACACCTAAAGGAGGCAAAATTTTGTTAATATCCTCTTTATTAACAGATGTGACTTGAGTTCCAACCCCTGGAAACATTTCAACAAATCCTTGAACATTCAGTAATTGCAGTGCTTCCCGAATAGGAGTCCTGCTTACTCCTAACGCTTGCGCAAGATCAGCATCATTAAGCTTTTCTTTAGGCTGAAGAGTGCCATCAATGATCCATTCTTGAATTTGAGCAAATGCACGATTTTTTGCAGTAACACGAGTAGGGGATGAAAAATTGGTAGGTATGGGCATGATAAAACCACCTTTTGATTTTTCATAAGGTAAATTGAAGTACTTAAAACTCTGTCTTCATTTAATAGTAGAATATTCTAGATAGGTATATTGAAAGTGTATATGATTCTACTTTAAAATGCAATATATTACATAAAAGAACAAAAAACGCGTAATATATTGCATAAATATCTTGTATATGATATCTTTTGGTAAGCGATATATTACATACGTATAATAGAAGGAGGAATATAGCAAAATAAATTAGTACAAGCTAAATAATCTGAAAATTTTAATTAAAATGAGAATTGCGATAACATCAAATGAAATTTTTAGTATTTTTTTTGATTATAAAGATTATTTCAAATATGATTAATGCTTTTTTTTAGAAACTTAATCACCCCAGATCAATAGACTTCTAGGAGGAAATCAAATGACTAATAAAATATCATTTTCATTTATAGTTGCAGTTGGTTTTATGCTATTCGCTTTATTCTTTGGCGCAGGAAATTTAATTTTCCCTGCAATGCTTGGTCAATCAGCGGGAACGAATGTGTGGTCGGCTAATGCCGGGTTTGTCGTTACTGGCGTTGGCTTACCTTTACTTGGTGTAATTGCATTAGGAATATCTGGAAAAAGTGATTTACAATCATTAGCAAGCCGGGTACATCCTATTTTCGGTATCATCTTTACTGTTGCTCTTTATTTATCAATAGGACCTTTGTTTGCAATCCCAAGAACAGGTACTGTTTCATTTGAGATCGGGGTTAAGCCTTTTATTTCTGAAGAATACAGTGTTATTGGTTTAATAATCTTTACTATTATCTTTTTTGGAATTACAGCCTATTTTTCATTAAAGTCATCTAAGATTGTTGATATTGTTGGAAAATTCTTAACTCCATTTTTATTACTTTTTATTGCGATTCTTATCATCGCAGCATTTTTTAATCCTATCGGGCAATTTCAAGCGCCTGCTGAAAACTATATGAATAATGCCTTCTTTAAAGGATTCCAAGAGGGATATCTTACAATGGATGCCCTTGCAGCTTTTGTTTTTGGAATTATTGTTATCAATGCGGTAAAAGAAAAGGGTGCCTCTACTAAGAAGGAAATTATGATAGCTGTTACCAAAGCAGGAGTAATTGCAGCGGCACTTCTTGGAATCATTTACACATCTCTTTCCTTTATTGGGGCTTCAAGTGTAGAAGGTCTTGGACTTTTAGATAATGGGGGAGCCGTTCTTTCAGGTGCATCAAATCATTACTTCGGTTCATTTGGCGGGATTCTGCTTAGCTTAATTGTTTTTGGAGCTTGTTTAACAACTAGTATTGGACTTATCACTTCTTGTTCTTCATATTTCTCTAAAGTGATGCCAAGTATTTCTTACAATAAATTCGTGATTATTTTCTCTGTTTTTAGTGCTGGTTTAGCCAACTTCGGCTTAAATGAATTAATTGCTGTCTCTGTTCCAGTTTTAGTAGCCATTTATCCATTAGCTATCTGTTTAATGGCTTTAACATTTTTACATCCATTATTTAAGGGTAAAAAAGAGGTTTATCAAGGAAGTATGTTATTAACTCTAATTGTAGCTTTATTTGACGGATTAAACGCAGCGGGAATTACCATTGCTCCAATCAATGACCTATTAGCCACTGTCCTTCCATTGTATGAAGTAGGTTTAGGTTGGATCGTACCAGCTATTATCGGCGGGGTTTTAGGATATGTATTCGGGATGGTGATGAAAAGCAAATCCCCTTCTGCTCAAGTTGAGAAATATATCTAAATTGTAATAAAAAGGTCAGCCAGTTATATGAAACTGGCTGACCTTTTTTCGGTTTAGCTTTTGTTAAAAGGTATTCTTGTTTTGTGTTTTTACAGTAAAAGAGCGTTGTTTAATGGCATAAATTTAGTAATGATTGAACTAGTTAATGAATAGAAAATGTTGTGTTATATGCAGGAATTATGGTCGATATTATTGTGCCTGTTTTCGGATGAAAGAATTTAGTTAAAGCCCCGATCAATATAGCTCATTTATTAGAACGTTTTGCATTATTTACATTTATCCTTTTTAGAGTATCGGTCGTCAGCATCCTTTCTGTACAGGTGTGCCTAATAATAAAGTGTCTAACTTTTTGGGTTCACTTCAATTGGTGGCAGGGTTTTTTATAATTCTTAAAATTTTATTAAAAATAGCATTGACCACAAATCTGACCACTTTTTGACCACCAAATTTTTATGAATGAAAAATTTACTATATGGTAGTAAATATTGTGAGGTGATTTTATGAATCTTAAGGTCTTGAAAGAAAATGAAGATTTTATTCAGAGCGAAGTTAAAAAAAGAGATATAAAAATCACTTTTTTACTATTTAAAATCACTTTGTGATGAAATGAATTAATGATTTTGCAGAATATATAAAGTCGTTTGAAGAGTGGTCATTGATTAAAGAAGAAATGAATACCAGCTTCAGGTAAAAGATAAACAAAAACGAAAAATGAAACATATTAATAGACCGAAAAAAATAATTAAAAAAAGAAAGGAATGGCTTAATTTTACTAATAATCCCATACATACCACATAGGATACTTGTAACACCTATGAACACTTCAAATGGTGCTGCTGGATACACAGAATAATGTTCCGTTATAATTACTCTAACGGAGTTAAAGATTGTTTATTTAACTTCTATATTAGGGCGCCTTTCATTAATAAGAAGGCGTCTTAATGTATTCGGCCATCACGTGGAAAAAAATAGGGAATTTATCTTAAATTTAGAGAGTATTGTGAACTAATGTACTTAAGCTAACGTAAGCAGGTTAAATGAAGAAGGTATCAAAAGGTGACTTCATTTTAAAAAAATAATCAGCAATTTGAAAATGGTATTTATAAAAGCAAATTTTTTTCTCTGAGCTTTTATTTTGTTAATACCTACATGAAAAGGTCCAATACCGAATAAAGGAAGAGAAAAAGCTACCAAAATTATTTATGATATTTTATAGGATTACCTATGGCTTAATTGGAAATTCTAATTTTAGCGGACCATTAAATTACATTTTAATTTTAGAAAGGGGAGAAGTTGATGGATTCTCTATGGCTAGAGTATGCTTGGACATTGTTAATTCTAATCGGATTAGAAGGATTGTTATCGGCTGACAATGCTCTTGTTCTAGCAGTTATAGCCAAGCATTTACCCGAAAATGAGAAAAGAAAAGCTATAAATTATGGTATCATTATGGCCTTCGTTTTTCGATTTATTGCTCTTTTTGCCATTTCTTTTATCGCAAACGTCTGGCAGATACAGGCTATAGGAGCAGCTTATCTTCTTTACTTAGGCTTAAAGCATGTTATTCAGGCGCGTTTCGGGAAAAAGAATGAGGATGTTCATAAGGACGATGAAAAGGAAGCCGCCGGAAAAGGTTTCTGGCCGACAGTAGGGAAGATTGCGCTGGCTGACCTTGCTTTTGCAGTTGATTCGATATTAGCTGCGGTTGCTCTTGCCCTTGGTCTTCCAGATTCACCGCTCGGCGATTTCGGCGGTATGGATGGAGGGCAGTTTATTGTTGTTGTTCTCGGCGGTATCGCTGGCCTTATCTTGATTAAGTTTGCAGCAACCTGGTTTGTTCAACTTCTTGCAAAACGTCCAGCATTGGAAACAACAGCATATGCCATTGTTGCATGGGTCGGTGTCAAACTTGCTGTCATTACCCTTGCCCATGAGGATATTGGGGTCTTAGATCATGATTTTCCCCACAGTCCAGCTTGGACTCTGATTTTCTATGGAGTATTAGTCGGTATTGCCCTAATTGGTTGGTTTGCACCGGAAAAAAAGTCATTTCAGATAAATCCTAAAGGCAATAAAAAAAGAGGACAGTGAGTCACTGAATTTCTATTACACCGTATGATCTTTATAGCCATGGACATACTTATTGATGTTAGTTTTTAAGGCATTATCTTAACTTTTTAAAAAACGGAGGAATCAAAAATATGCCTACTGAAATTGATCTTATAATGAAAAATGTTTGGCAAAATACTTGTGGATCATGGCAAAACTGTACGGAAACTACAATTAAGTCATTCTTAGCACAATGCCAAGAAAATAATATAGACCCGCAATATTGTATGAGTTGGATTGAAGGACATAGATCACAAATTCCTGACTGGACTGTCGTTTCAAAAGTTTCGCTTGACTGGGTTAATCAGCATACTTCAACTGGTTCACCCATATCATTTAATGAAAAGGATCTTCATTAAAGAAAGGTCCTTTTTTAACTAACCAAATGATCTATTCTCTTTTTAAGTTTCTTTTGATCACTATGGTTCTGCGATTTGTATGCCTGATACTATAGAACAGTTGTGGATTTAAAAAAAGTTTGATAATTTATAAAAAACTCTGCTCGTTTATAAAAATGATTGATAATTTGTAATAAAGTTTGATCAAAATCCTGTATTGATTTAAACAGGGTTTTTCTTTTTTGCTTTTATTAATTTTGTAAAACTACATTCGTGTTACTCCACTAAAGGGCCAGATTGTGGAATAAGGAATAAGGGAGGGATTATATGATTTACGAAATGACTTTAAAGATAATTGTCGCATCCGGATAAATTTGCTATAATATTAATAGAATAAATTTTACTTTCTCTTTTTTAGAAGAGATGCAAATGGCATCTCGTTATCAAGCTATCAGATCAAAGGTCTTTGAACCATTTGAAGAACATTCTTCTTCAAGTGTGTCTAAGACCTTTTTGTGTTGGTCTGAAACAATAAGAAAGGAGGTTTCGAGCAAGAATAATAAGAATAATATCGCTGGAATCAGCAACAAACATAGGAGAAGATTAAATTAAATGGAAAGTTTACCTTGTAAAGGTTGCAAAGGAATGTGTTGCGGTTGCGGTCCCGTTCCAATTACAGAAGACGAGTTGAAGAAAATGATTATCAAGCCATACCTAGATGTGAGCAAAAACCATAAATACTGCAAGCACGTGCCAATTACTCCTATAACGGAGCAAAATAATCTAGCAGGGGGAGAATCTCATGACAGGTTTCAAGAACATAACCATAATAAAAGCAGGCTTAAATGAATTAGATCTAGTGGCCGGACTTTTTGACCAACACCGTGTTTTTTGCAAGCAAGCATCGGCTTTTCTAGAAGGGCGAGCCTACCTTAAAGAAAGAATAGAGCGAAAGGAATCCGTTATCTTCTTAGCGGTTGATCAAAAAAGTTGTGGTGATGTCAAACCTCTTGGATTTGTTCAGCTCTACCCAACCTTTTCAACACTTTCCATGAAGAGGGTTTGGATATTAAATGACTTATTTGTTGATCCAACTGCAAGAAGAAATGGCATAGCTAAACAATTAATGTTGAAGGCGAAAGCATTCGTGATAGACACTGGTGCAAAAGGACTAAGAGTTGAAACAGCTACTGATAACAAAAAAGCCCAACACTTATATGAATCGTTAGGTTACCAAAAAGATGTTCGTGGCTTTCATTACCATTATTATTTTTAGACTAAAATCCAACTCTTTTGTAAAAGCATTGAGAAAGTGAGCGGGCTTTACGTTTGCAACCATCCAATAGAATACAACTTTATTTTCAAACCACAGAATATCATTATTATATTCTCGATTTTGAAAGAATATTGATGTTAACCGACCCGGCTTCAAGCCAGCTATTTGTGTTTCATAATGCCATTTAATTTGAATGAATAAGTGTCAATTAAAAATGAAAGTCATAATAATGGGTAACTGGTTTTCCATAAAAGGGCGCTTATCTGGAATAAGGTAAGTGTCCTTTTTAATGGAATAAAAGATTGAGTTAATCACCTAATTTTTAAATAATGTATTTAGCTATCGGGGGCGATTGCTGAATATAGTGACCATCCCTTTAGTTAAGAATTGGGCAGGATTTCTTGAATAGGATAAGGAGCAAAAACCATTTGAAAATTAAAAAGGAGAAAACAAAATGAGAAAGTTGGCAGTCTTCGTATTAAGTGGTTTATTGTTAGCAGGTTGCGGGAGTTCAAGCATAAGCGGAAATGATTATGAATCAAGGATTACCGAATTAGAAGAAATGAATGCTGAACTGATAACACAGATTGAAGAATTACAATCAGAATTAGAGAGTACAACAACTAGAGTTGATGATGTAGAATATGAATTGAGTGACATTGATTCAAGTATTACCGATTTAGATTCACGGCTAAGTGATTTAGAATTTGAGATGTCATATTAAAGACAACAATTCATAGATCTTCAATTAAAGGGGGCTTTAATGGAAGTCTTCTTACTATATTCTGAATAAAATTGATATTCAGCAATCGGGCGGGATTCTTTAATAGGGATCGTCTTTTTTATTGAACAAACGGGGGAGTTTAATAACTGCATTGTTACAAAGGTACAAATAAAAACATAAGAAAAACCCGGTTCTTGTGGAACGGGTTTTTTAAGTTGGATAATATAAGATCATACTTAATCGAGTTAATGTTTCCCCTGAATTATGATAGGCATGAGGTCTGTCAGCCTTGAATCTGATAAAATCACCATTTCTTACGGTGTATTCATTGTTATTTACACGTACAGTTAGTTCCCCTTCAAAAACAGTTATGAACTCTTCAGTTCCTTCTCTGTGCGAATCAGCAATTAGGAAACCACCTCTTTCTATCTCGACTGAATAAACTTCAAAGCGTTTATCATCTTCAAAGGGAAAGTAGGGATAGACTCGATATTTTCCGTTGTCTTCAGATAATGTTTGAATTTCACTTCTTAAAACAACTTTTGTATCTGGCTGCGGACTATTTATTAGTGAAGTAAAAGAAACTTTTAATCCATTGGCTATTTTCCAAATAGTTGTAATCGTAGGGCTCGATTCCCCCCTTTCAATTTGACCTATCATCGTTTTACTTACTCCAGTTAATTCTGCAACCTTTTCAAGACTTAATTTCTTACTTTCTCTAAAGGCTTTTAAATTTTTTGCAATGATAAGATTTATTTCCTCCATAAATACACTCCTCGTTTACAATATAACGTCCGTATTGTACAATAAAAAGTAAATCGTTATAATGTCCATTTTAGTCATTATAACATACATCACAGAGGGGGAGCCAATATGCCTTTATTATCGTTTTTGCTATATGTTTTTGTTACAAGTTTTACACCAGGTCCCAATAATATTATGGCAATGTTATTTGCTAACAAATACGGGTTAAAAAAGACAATCAGATTTTGTTTAGGAGTTGGTGCAGGATTCTTTGTAATAATGTTATTGTGTAGCTATTTTAATCTTTTGCTTGAAAATTTCATTCCACAAATTGAATTTATAATGACTACCCTAGGTGCAATCTATATGTTGTATCTGGCCATGAAAATTATTACCGGTAAAAATAATGCTAAAGACAATGATGGGGACAAGAATAACAGTTTTTTAACAGGTATGCTTTTACAATTCATAAATCCGAAAGGTATTTTATATGGCATAACTGCAATTTCAACCTTCATCCTTCCATATCACAGTTCAAATTTCAGCTTACTATTTTATTCATTATTTCTAGCTTTTGTTGGTTTTATGAGTACTTTCTGTTGGAGTGTGTTTGGTTCAATTTTTCAAACGTTTTTATCAAAGTATAGAAGTCAGTTTAATGTAATTATGGCTTTGTTATTAGTGTATAGTGCAATTTCGATTCTTGTAGAATAAAACAGGTTTCTTGTTAACGGAGGCTATAGTTTAATAAGCACAAGCCGGCTTCAACAGCCTTAAATAGTATTATTTATCTCAACAATCGAGCGCAATTCACAAATAGTGGATCGTGTCCTTTATTCCACAATCGGGGGCGATTGCAGCATAGAGTGTTTGCCCTTTGACTATTAGCTAATAGGATAGTTTAGTTTAGGAAGCAACTATCCTAAGAAGATAAATGAGGTGTTTTACATAGAAAAATTACCAGTTAAGACTATTAAGAAGATTGAAGAGGACATTAAGAAAAATGATTTAGGCAAAGCAAGGGATAGACTACACGGGTTAATTTCAACTTACCCAAATGAGTTAGAGCTCCGCAGAAAGTTGGGGGACATCTATTTCACATTAAAATATCCATCAATGGCAGGTCGCTACTGGTATTTAGAAAAGAATAAAACACCGGAAATGATCCAAGCTTGTATTCAATTTGAAAAAACTATGGGAAATGATCCTTTCCTTATAGCAAGAGCTTTAAAATTTAAAGGTGACAATGAAATTTTAAAAAACCTGGAATTAGATCAGGTAATTTCACCTGTACAAGATAAAGTGAAAGAAAAACTGCAGGAAGAACCTGACGATTCATTGTATGATAAATTATTTGTTATTGGTTGCTTTTCGATAATAATATTAACAATTCTCTTTGCAATAATAGGAGTATACTCACTCTTTAATTGGCTTTGATCCAGCAAAAATGGAAAGCTAATCAAAAACTACTAATGTTTTAATGTAAATCAAATGTTATTCAACAATCGGGGGCGATTGCAGCAAAGTGTAATCGCCATTTGGTAACTTTTAAAATGTTTTTTATGTTTGATGGTATAATCTATTTTAAATAAGATCTGCTTTTAATCGGAGGTATATATTGTTTTAAACGAAGATTTGGAATTCATATTGAGTAAATTTGAGGAACTTGAAAGTAACGATGTGGAAATAGATGATATTGAAGGCGAGACCATATCAATTCAATAAAGTATAAAAGATATATAATGTTTAAATACAATATCAATAATTTTTTGACCCCAAAATTGACCACTTTTTGACCACCAAAGTATCAACTTTAATATAATTAATAACTCACTAATTTTTCAAAAGTATTGATATAATAAGGTTTTATTACCTAATTAAACTTAAAAAACACAAAGTATATGTTCAGAACTCAAGTTCACCCTTGGGAAAGAGAACAGTATATGTATCAATATTAATTACACAAAAACCCTTCAGCAGATGTTGAGGGGTTTTTGTGTAATTAATATAGAAAAAAGCATCGGCTTTACTCAGTCAAGGTTTTCAGATTTTCCCTTATCAAAATAGTCTTTAAGCAGTCTTATGATTGCAATCCCGGCAAGTACACTCCCTACAGCAATACCTGATAAAGCTACAACGAGCGAAATATATTCAAAAACAGAATAACCGGCAAGCTTGCTCCACTCAATTTTCCCCCGCCAGTCTTCAATCACCAGATTCATTCCGTAAATCCCGGAAATAACAGTATAAGTCGTTAAGATCAGCAATAGAGAATTATGACGTTTACTTGCAAATTTTTCCTGATTTTGATAAAGACTGTCCATCGTGTTTATTACCTCTTTGTAAAGAGTTTCAATTTTAAAGCGATCTTTCATCAAAACAGAAAGCTCTTGTCCCTCAGTCCGGCTGCTGATTTCAGAAAAAATATATTTGGCGGTAAAATTGGCAATCGATCTGATCAGTTTGTCCATTTTATCTTGTTTTTGGTCAATATAGAGCTGTGAATAACTGTATGAAAGCTTTAAAAGGACAATTTTATAAAATAAGTGCAGAATCATATTGTAATATAGCTGGCCATACATTTCTTCAGCAATGAGTTTTTCATTTTTGCTGTCTCTGCTGATGCATGTAAATGTATGGTCGCTGATAATATGAAAACTATCCGGGGACCACCTGTCATAAACATGATCATTTACGTATTTTTCGATGTACTTTTGATTGGTTGCAGAGATGTATGGCTGTTTTTTTTCTTTATATCCATTCATATGTCCGATTCTGAATAAATCGTTATTTGTTATTTGATTATCAGGAGCAGCCATTAAAAAACTGGATACGAACATTCTTTCATCAATAAAATAAGGAAGGCTGCCCAGATAAGTTGATTGATCATTCTCGCTTTTTTCTATGAAGGGGACGATGAATGGACAAAGGTCCTGGAAGATAAAATCCTGAGTCTTGTCAAAACGTTTTTCACCACAATAGAGAACAGTACCTTTTTCTTCTGTAATTGAGGGCTCGAGAACGCGAAAATGATCCATAAAATCCAGTGCATCACTTAAAGAGAAATCTTCATTGTTATTGTAAGGGTCTGTTCGAATCGTTACCATTCCGATAGAGAAAGGACAAAGGTAGATATCAATTGAATGAACCTTCAAAGAAAATGAATTGTGTGCAGTATCAAGTCTGCATTTCAAATTTAAAGGCTTTGAGTAACGGTTTATCGCTTTTTCTTTATATTTGTCAGGGAATAAGATTTGTTCTATGTACGGCATAAAATAATGATTCAAACGTTTATGCGGGATATCAATGCTCTCCCCGTAATATTTATTTTGCTGTTTAACATTCTCAATTGAAAAAAATTCAAACCCGTTGGCTAACAGCTCCTCAATTAACTCCTTAGTGCAGTCCTGAGCCCATGAAAAGGGAAAAATGAATTGGCAATTCGTTCGCAGTATGGTTATTTCATCATGAATAATATTGGAATTCATAGGTTACCTCTTCTAAATTTTATCAATTATTATATATTCCCCTTGTTAAAGAGCATAAAACGCCAAAATAAAAATCTTTGCTGAGCAGCAAAGATTTTTAATGAATATTCCGGTAAACCCCAATGACTTTCCCTAAAATTGAAACATTTCGCAGAATAATAGGATCCATGGTTGAATTTTCAGGCTGAAGGCGAATGAAGTCTTTTTCTTTAAAGAAACGTTTTACTGTTGCTTCATCATCTTCTGTCATGGCAACTACGATATCTCCGTTATTTGCTGTTTTTTGCTGTTTAACAATTACCATATCCCCGTCCAGAATTCCAGCTTCTATCATACTGTCTCCCATAATCTCGAGCATGAATACTTGATCATCTGCTGCTGCAAACGTATCAGGAAGCGGAAAATATTCCTCAACATTTTCGATGGCTGTTATAGGGGAACCCGCTGTAACCTTACCGATAATCGGAACATTTATAACATTTGATCTTGGAATATGTGAAGTCTCTTCTTCTAAAATTTCAATGGCTCTGGGCTTAGTTGGATCGCGTCTGATTAGTCCCTTGCTCTCTAGCCTGGCCAGGTGGCCGTGGACAGTTGAACTAGAAGCAAGGCCGACAGCTTCGCCAATTTCGCGAACAGAAGGCGGATAACCTTTTTTCTGAACTTCTAATTTGATGAAGTTTAAGATATCCTGCTGTCTTTTTGATAATTTTGTCATCTTATGCACCTCGCGTCCTGTAATTTATGTTGATTATAGCATGTTTTTCCTGTGCATACAAACATAAGTTCGAAAAAATCCGTTGACAGAAACGTTTGTTCGCATTATACTAAAAATATCAAAAGTGCGAACAAACATTCTATTTCGAGGTGGGGATTATGTTGAAAGAATCTTTTTCTTATTTACTCTCATTTTTTATCGTCGTTATTGTTGCTGTCTTTGCTTTATCTTATACTGGTGAAAAAGACAGAATGGATCACTACGTAAATATAGAAGTTACTGAAGGGGACAGCATCTGGAGTATTGCTGACAAATTTAAAGAACATCATAATCTTTCTAAGTCAGATTTTGTCGAGTGGGTACAGGAAAAAAACGGTATGGAGACTGCAGTAATTAAACCTGGTGAACAAGTCTTTATACCCATTGAGAAGACAGCCTTTTATGAGGTCAATCAAATAGCAAGCAAGAAATAGGGAAGTGAGAACACTGAACGCCATCATCTATTGCAGAGTCAGCACAGTGAAAGAAGAACAGGAAACATCTCTTTTAAGACAGAAGGAAGAGCTCATAAATCTTTCTGAGCAGCACAGCATGAATATTGTAAAAGTGATTGAAGAGCAGGCCAGCGGCTATGATATAGAGAGGGACGGGATATTTGAACTGTTTGACTGCATCAAAAATCAGCAGGTGGATGCAATCCTGATCCAGGATGAAACAAGGCTTGGGAGGGGAAACGCCAGAATTGCACTCATTCATTTTCTTCTAAAAGAGGGAATAACACTTTATTCCGTTACACATAACGGCAGGCTTCTGCTCTCAGAAGCTGATTCTATGGTGCTTGAAATCGTCAGCATTGTTGAAGAATATCAGAGAAAGATTCATAATCTGAAAATCAAAAGAGGCATGCAGCGTGCGGTCCAAAACGGGTTTAAACCTCAAAATAACCTGTCTAATATTCATGGGAGCCCCGGGAAGGATAAAAAAGAGCTTCCTGTTTCAGAAATTGTCCGCTTAAAACAAAACAAACTGACATTTGCAGAAATTGCTGCTACTTTGAGAGGCTTTGGCCATGATGTTTCAAAGGCAACAGTACATAGAAGATATCAGGAATATATGAAACAATCAGGAGACCAATAAGTTGTCTTTTACAGTCATTTTTAGTACGATAGCATAGTGAATCTATCTACAAAAAGGAGTTACCATTATGCTTTCAAAAGAAAAAATGGCTAGAATCAATGAACTTTCAAAAAAGGCTAAATCAAGCGCTTTGTCACCTGAAGAACTAAAAGAACAGCAAAGCCTGAGACAGGAATACCTGCAGGTGTTTCGCGGTTCCATGAAAAATACATTAAAAGGCGTTACGATCCTCGACCCAAACGGTACGGATGTAACACCTCAAAAACTAAAAGATGAGAAGAAGCGAAACCTTCATTAATAAAAGGAATACGTCAATTTGTGATGTATTCCTTTTCAATTTGCACATAATACATTAGAATAGTTTCTTACACATCTTAATGCACTATTACATTTCATTATTAATGGTTGTATCCTAAAGTGTGTACCGCTATGATAAGAAAGTAGAATGTTATTTATGAAAGGATGATCAAATTATGTCACATTCAATTCAAGACTTATCTATTGCTACGATTCGAACATTATCGATCGATGCAATCGAGAAAGCAAATTCAGGACATCCTGGAATGCCTATGGGGGCAGCTCCAATGGCTTACTCGCTTTGGACACAATTTATGAATCATAATCCTAAAAACCCTGAATGGTTTAACCGTGATCGTTTTGTATTATCAGCTGGCCATGGATCTATGCTGCTGTATAGTCTGCTTCATTTGTCAGGCTATGATCTATCTATGGAAGATCTTAAATCTTTCAGACAGTGGGGAAGCAAAACTCCAGGTCACCCTGAATTCCATCACACAGCTGGTGTAGATGCAACTACAGGTCCATTAGGCCAGGGAATCGGCATGGCTGTTGGAATGGCCATGGCAGAGCGCCATCTTGCACATACATACAATAAAGAATCATATCCTGTAGTAGATCATTACACATACGCTATTTGCGGAGATGGCGACTTAATGGAGGGTATCTCTTCTGAAGCAGCTTCTCTTGCAGGTCACCTGAAGCTTGGCAAATTAGTCGTTTTATATGATTCAAATGATATTTCTCTTGATGGCGACTTAGATCGATCATTCTCTGAAAATGTTGAAGATCGATTCAAATCTATCGGATGGCAGGTCATCCGTGTTGAAGACGGCAATAATATAGAAGAGATTTCTAAAGCAATCGAAGCCGCTAAAAAAGATGAAACTCGTCCAACGTTAATTGAAGTGAAAACAACAATCGGCTATGGCTCTCCAAATATGTCCGGAAAGTCTGACGTACATGGCAAGCCGCTTGGGATTGACGAAATTAAATTAACAAAAGAAGCTTATGCTTGGACATTTGAAGAAGACTTTTATGTTCCAGAAGAAGTTTATGCTCATTTCAAGGAATCTGCTGAACAATTCGGAAATAAGAAAGAGCAGGCATGGAATGATCTTTTCGAAAGTTATAAAAAAGAATACCCAGAGCTTGCAAAACAGCTGAACGCAGGAATCAGTGGCGAATTGCTTGAAAACTGGGACGAGGCAGTGCCTGTGTATGAAGAGGGAAAAGCACTTGCATCACGTGCATCCTCAGGTGAGGTATTAAATGCACTGGCAAAAAATATTCCTTATATCTTTGGAGGATCAGCTGATTTAGCGGGTTCTAACAATACATCCATTAAAGGAGCTGCTGATTTCACAGCAGAGGATTACAGCGGCCGCAATATTTGGTTTGGGGTACGTGAATTCGCAATGGGTGCTGCATTAAATGGTATGGCTTTGCATGGCGGCTTGAGAGTATATGGAGGAACATTCTTTGTATTCTCTGATTACCTTCGTCCGGCAATCCGTTTAGCTGCACTTATGGGACTTCCTGTAACGTATGTATTTACACATGACAGCATTGCTGTTGGGGAAGATGGACCAACCCATGAGCCGATTGAACAGCTTCCATCGCTTCGTGCAATGCCTAATTTATCCGTAATCCGCCCGGCAGATGGCAATGAGACTGCTGCAGCATGGCGCATTGCCATAGAGTCAGAAACGTCACCAACTGCACTTGTCCTGACTAGACAAAACTTAAAAACAATTAAAGGTACTTCTGAAACAGCTTATGAGGGCGTTTCTAAGGGAGCTTACACGATCTCAGCAAGCAAAAAAGAAACAGCAGATGCTTTGTTATTAGCTACAGGATCTGAAGTTGGCCTTGCGGTTGAAGCTCAGGATGCCCTGCTTAAAGAAGGTATAGATGTTGCTGTTGTCAGCATGCCATCATGGAACCGATTTGAAAGTCAATCAAAAGAGTACCGTGAATCCGTTCTTCCTAAGACTGTTAAAAAACGTCTTGCGATTGAAATGGCAGCTCCTCTGGGCTGGGAACGCTATACTGGGGATGAGGGCGATGTTCTTGCGATTAACCAGTTTGGCGCATCTGCACCTGGAGATAAAATTATGAAAGAGTATGGCTTTACTGTTGAAAACGTAATGGCGAGAGTAAAAGCGCTGCTTGAACAATAATCACCTCTGAGAGAGAACGATTTTGATCGTTCTCTCTTTTTCGACAAAAAAAGTGAAGCATTTCTCTGTTGTTTAGACAAATTTCTAATACCCTATTCCATTATAATTGACGATAACAGTTATTTCGGAGGGGTGGAAGAATGAGGCACTATTATGTCTATTTAATAGAAGAGGAATTTGCGAACCACTTTTTTGGCCGAGAAGCGAAACTGTTCCATCTTTTTCAGGAATATCTTCGGACGAGCCCTGAGCAGCTGGAATTTTATCACTTATACAAACAAATCAGATATGTAACTAAATCAATTTCAGCTGATTCAATTGATAATATGATTGAATCCAGTTTAATGAACCAATACAATTATGCTCATACTGAAGGTTATCATCGAATCGTCAGCGAATCAAAGCAGGGGAATGCTATGCTGCAAGTAAGGGATCAATATATAGAAGTCACATCTATTGGAAGTTTTGATATGGAAGCGATCTTTTTTGAAATACTGAGAAAATTTGACTCCTGTTTTTTAGCTATGGATTTTGAAGCAAAACGATATGGCTGGCTAAAACCGATAAAAGAAAGAAAATTTGTCTAAAAAGGCAGAAATTATGGAGTATTTGTTGTATAATATCCTATGGTTTAGTACACTGTAAAATAGACAACATGAAGGAGGAAATACGATGGATCTGTGGGTAGTCATTCTAGTAGGCGTTCTGGCATTACTTGCTGGAGTAGCACTAGGATTTTTCATTGCTCGCCAGTATATGATGAGTTACTTAAAGAAAAATCCGCCAATTAACGAGCAAATGTTAAAAATGATGATGATGCAAATGGGAATGAAACCATCCCAAAAGAAAATCAATCAAATGATGAAAATGATGAACAATCAAGGTGCGAAGTAAAACACCCTTCAACCCTTGCTACATAAGGATTTACCATTTGGTTAAAAGTGATGAAAAGATAAAACCTGCTTTAACTTATGTTGTAGAGTGAATCTTTCATCAGATATTTCTTTATTTTTGCTTTATCTTTCATAAAACTAATCTGAAACCACTTTTTCTGATGGAAACTAAACCAGAGGAAGGTGGTTTTTTGTATGTTGTTAGAAGATATTCTTGAGGAATACATGTACCATTGCCAAGCAAAAGGATTTACAACGAAGACACTAATAAACAAAAGACAAGAGTATAAGCAATTGAAGAATTTCTTAAAAGAAAAGAGGGCTATAACAGAACTTGAAAGTATCACTACTCATGATTTGAGAGCGTATATACGGGTGAAACAGAAAGATGGTTTGCAACCTCAAAGTATTGTTTCCATGTTTAAAATGATAAAAGCATTTTTCTCTTGGTGTGAGAGAGAAGAATATTTAAAGGGGAATATAACAAAAAAGGTAGAAGTACCAAAAGTACCTAAAAAGGTATTAAATGGCTTTACGGCATCCGAAGTAGAAAAAATGATTGAAGTTTTCACATATACAAACTATCTTGAGACAAGAAATAAAGCCATTATTGCAATGTTGGCTGACTGTGGATTAAGAGCAATGGAAATTAGAGGGTTAAAATCAGATAATGTAAAAGAAACCTCTATCCGTGTAAACGGTAAAGGTAATAAAGAACGTATCGTTTTCATTAGTCCTGCTTTGAAGAGAATTTTAATCAAATATGAGCGGACTAAAAAACAGTATTTCTTTGATAAGGATATACCTAACAACTATTTCCTTTCCTACATAGGCACAGGGATTTCTCATGTCGCTCTAGACAATATTATCAAAGAAGCGGGAAGAAGGGCAGGGATAGAGGGGAAAAGAGTATCTCCACATACATTTAGACACTTCTACGCTGTCCAATGTTTGACACAAGGCAATATAGATGTTTACTCATTATCACGCCTCCTAGGGCATTCTGACATATCTGTAACTCAACGGTACTTGCATACCATGAATGATGAGCAATTGCTATCCAAGGCGGTATCATCAAGTCCCCTAATGAATTTAAAGAAGTCATAGCGATAAAGGTATTTCTCTTCACTATGGGAATACAAGGAATCATATTAGGCACTCTTTTTGAGTGCCTTTTTTAATTAATTGGTTAAGTACCGTTATGTTTTGGAACAGTTTAGCGAAAGCGAAGGCGAAGCATTTATAAATTGGTACGACACGGTTATTTACTCGAAAGTTGTGGACATAGGTAACATTGGCTTATGACGTTTTAGTGTTTGAGAAACGCACTACAACGCAATTATCTTTAGAGTGGTAATTGAGGCTGCTTTTTTTGATAAAAAGAAGAATTAAGGATTTTTACATAATTATCCACGCTTTAGTTGGAATAATTACACTATGCTCGAGATGGATATAATTTATGATTTCTCACAAAATATATATTGCAATACTTTTGTTTTAGTAAATACATAATCTTTTAGAATAAATATGAAGTTATTTACAAATTATAGAAAGAGGTAGGGGGTATTAACCTATTTATTTTACGATCATGAGGTGATTTTTTTGTTATGAGAAAAATTAGAAAAACAGATGATCAATTCAAAAAAGAGGTATTTTTACTAACAAAAGGGGAGTACCTAGTTTTGGATAGGTATCATAATAACAAAGTACCTGTAAAATTTCACCATACTTCTTGTGGATATGAATGGTTAGTAGCACCAAACAACTTTCTCAGAGGTACACGTTGTCCTGTATGTCGGATTAAAAATAGGACTAAATCTCATGAGGAATTTGTTAATCAAGTTTATCAGTCGATAGGCGAAGAATATGTAATAATTGGTAAATATAAAAATAATAGAACGAAGATCGAGATAAAACATAGTGAATGTGACAGTTTATTCTTTATGACACCTACCGACTTCTTAGGGGGACATAGATGTAGAAAATGTACTATAAAAGAGAGTGCAAAAAATCGTACTTTAAGTCATATGGATTATGTAAAAAACGTACAAATGAAATTTGGAAACAGTTATACCATTATAAGTGAGTATATTGATAGCAAAAATAGAATAATCGTTAAACATAATAAGTGTGGTCATGAAAGATTAGTACTTCCCGCTATTTTTAAACAGAGAGGTGGCTGTCCTTACTGTAACAATAAGTTACCCATATCCGAAAACCAGTACAAAGGAAGATTGTTAAAGAATTATAAAGGACAAATCGAGTATATTGGGGGTTTTACTAATATGAATACTTCAGCAAAACATAAATGCAAAGTTTGTAATTATTGTTGGAGTGGATTTCCAAATGATTTAGCACCTTATAATGGTGACAGAAAAAGAGGGTGTCCAAACTGTAATAAAATTAAAATGCAAGTAAAACTAAGTCTTACACATAAGGAATTTGTAAATAATCTTCGTATCATTGCTGGCGATGAATATTGTGTGAAAAGTAGATATATTAGCAGCAAGACACCAGTATTAATGTATCATAACAATTGTGGCTATGAGTGGAAAGTTCATCCTGCTTCGTTCATATTTAGGAAGGGTTATTGTCCCAAATGTGATAATCATATTCGTAGTAGAGATACTAAGTATTACATAAAAGAAATTTATGATTTAGCAGGTGATGAATATACTTTATTAGGTGAGTATGAAAACACTTCAAAACCTACTCTTATGAGACATAATAGATGTGGATATGAATGGAATATTAGACCGAATGATTTCATTCGAGGCCAACGCTGTCCAGGTTGCCGATTTTCAAAAGGTGAAAGGCGGATTGCATTATATTTAGAAAAAAATGAAATTGACTATAGATCTCAATATACTTTTAAAGACTGTGTCTATAAGGGAAGACTTCGGTTTGATTTTGCGGTATATAGTCAAAATAAACTTTTAGGATTAATAGAGTATAATGGAATCCAACATTTAGAACCAGTAGATATCTTTGGAGGAGAGGAAGCATTCCAAGAGTTAAAAGAAAAAGATAATATTAAGAAAAAATATTGCCTAATGAACACCATATCCCTGATCACAATTCAATATTGGGATTATGATAATATTGAAAATATTTTACAAGAATGGTTACGTGAAATTCAAACCAATTAGATCAAAAAAGAAGAGAGCAGCAGTGCTGCTGCTCTCTTCTTTTTTGAATTAAACAATAATGGATAAAACTATTTTTTTTCGTCCATCTCTTCTTTTACTACTTTTAATATTTTGTCTTTACTTTCTTGACTCAGAATACTTAGATCATTCTCAAATAATCCAACAAAAAAATTAAAATTTCCTCTATCTTTCCTCATTGATGTTAACAATGAATATAGATTATTAATAACAGGTTCAAAAGTTTGTGCATTTTTATCAATATTAAATGAAAGTTCCATCTTAATTTCTTCATTTCTCCTTTTGAGCTTATCAATCAACTCTATCATCCATTCACTTTCAATATTAACCATTTCTTTTTCAAAGTTATTTACATGATATTCTTGGTCATTATCAATGTCTTCCTGTCTTTGAGTCCACATTTCTTCAATTTTGGCGGCTCTAGCTTCATCAAGATTTTCTACATCCTCTGCTTCAGCAGCAATCTTTAGTGGGGATTTAATTTGATAAAAACTCTCTAAAAATTTATCAATCCCACTCTCTGTAAACCCTAAAAGCTTCACTATTTCGAAGGCCGTATTATAATCTGGCTTCTTTATCAATCCTCTTTCGAGTTGGGATATATACGTTTCAGCCTTGCCTACTAATCGAGATAGTTCCCTAGAACCCATTCCCCTCTTTGTTCTCAATGCTCTTATATCTCTACCAAAGTTATTAGTACCCATTGTTATTTTCCTCCAAACAGCAAAAAGAAGTTTAATTAATGTGAATTATACCATACTACAATACACTGATAGAATGCGGCTTGTAAATAATATATACTACAATTTTATAATATCTGTTTACAGTGTAGTATAAACATGCTACACTATGTTTAGTTGATTAAGGTAACTAAGCACCTCAAATTACATATACACGATGTAAAATATTCCGATACGATAGGAATTTTTAACCGATTTCTCGTTGGTGATATTATAGATTTCTGTTTATTTATATATGTAATTTCGATAAGGGAAAACTTATAAAAAAAATGCATGGGAATTAAGATACAAAGAGTGTGAATGTATTGTAAAGATGGAGTTATCGTTCCTTAAAAAACAAAAATAACAATTAAATTGGAGGATATTATTTTTATGAAGAAAAATATAACAATTACACCAAAGGAATTAAGATATTCACAACTTAAAGAAATTTCAATGAGTAAACAACTATTAACTTACGTAGTAAAGATTGAGTTGGTCAAGTTTTATACTCATAAGCTTACCGATTTCGAATCCTATTCTAATGCCGAGATACAAAAGCTATTAAACTTATTACAGGATATAGCTTATGGGAGATACAATAATCTTATAAATGATGGAATTCCAAATGATTTTCCATACGACGAATGTTATGACGCTAAAATTGTGATTGAGGACGACATTGAAGGTTGTGGTAATCTTAAGCTAAAAGTTAACTTAACACCGAGTTGGATGAAAAAATTAGAAATCTGATAGTAAATACAGATTGCTGCTACTAATTAAAATGCTACCTAGAGTACAATTTAGTGACCTTTAGGTAGCATTAATTTTGTGGATACTTTTAGAACAAACAATAAAAAGAAAGAGTTGAACATATTGGATTATTTAAAGAAATGCGAGCAATTAAAAATTGTAGATGCTACATGTGGAAAAGGAAAAACCTCTTGGGCAATACAACATATGTATGAAGTGGAGTTATCAGAGAAATTCATTTATATTACCCCATTTTTAACAGAGGTACAACGTGTTAAAGAATCAGTTACAAGTAGAAAATTTTATGAACCAACAAAAAATGACCAGAATGTTACAAAGTTAGAAAGCCTAAAACATCTTCTTGAAAAAGGAGAAAACATTGTAGCTACACACTCATTATTTTTAAACGCTGATGACGAGATACTGAAATTAATCTTTCTTCAAGATTATACCTTGATATTAGACGAGGTTATGAATGTAATAGAACAAGTACCAATTAAGCAAGATGATATTAAAGTCTTGCTTAAAGCAAAGACAGATGAGGAACAACTTTTTATTACTGTGAAAGAAAATGGCTATGTTAAATGGAATCATCGAAAATATAATGGGGACAGGTTTAGCCATATAAAGCATTTATCGTATACAGACAATCTCATCATCTATAATGATATTGCTATGTATTGGACTTTCCCTGCAGCAGTTTTTAAATCATTTAAAGATGTCTATATCTTGACCTATATGTTTTACGGTCAATTGCAAAGATATTATTTTGATTTGTTTAAAGTTAAATATAAATTTCTTTCGGTTGATTTAAATACTGTTACAGGTAAATATGAGTTGACACAATACGTTAGACCCACACAGGAAAAGGAACTTCAAGAACTAAGAGAGAAAATTCGAATCTATTACAAGGGACTCAACGATAAAAAGGATTTAAATGCTATTGGTGAAGAGAAAAGCGCATTTTCTAGCAGCTGGATTAAGCGGTATTTGGGCGATAAGTCAGTCCTTAAAATGATTACAGATTCTGCTTACAATTTTCACCGTAACAAATGTCAATCAAAATCAGATAAAGTGATGTGGACTTGCGTTAAAGAGTTTGAAAAGAAACTTGCAGTGCCTAAGGCAAAGAAACAGTTTGTAGAAGTTACATGTAGAGCCACAAATAATTACGTTGAAAGGGATACCTTAATCTATTTAGCTAATAGATATATGAATCCAGTTACAAAACAATTCTTCAAAAGTCATAATATTAGAGTTGACGAGGATTTATGGGCTTTGTCAGAGTTAATACAATGGTTATTTAGAAGTGCAATCCGAAAAGAACAACCAATAAATCTTTACATTCCATCCTCACGTATGCGTGAACTGTTAGAAAAATATTTGAGCGGTGAATCAGTAGCGTGGTTTGAGAAGATATTTGACGGTATGATGGTATGGCAAAATCAATCTCAAAAGCAAAAGAAAATAGAGTCAACCTCCAAGGAGGAAACGGTAGCTGTCCCTTCAAAAGGGGTAAATGAAAATTTAAATCCTTATAAAATATGGGTTTCTAGATGGTATCCCTTATAATAAAAGTATAAAAAAGGGTGCAAAAGGATAAGAGGCAGTTCTTTGGTTACCACCTTACGGAGGTAAGCTACCGCATCCGCTTTGCTCCGTTGGTGTTACACAGCCCACTGCGTAGGG
Source organism: Metabacillus dongyingensis (assembly GCF_019933155.2). Lineage (NCBI taxonomy): Bacteria > Bacillati > Bacillota > Bacilli > Caryophanales > Bacillaceae > Metabacillus > Metabacillus dongyingensis. The sequence continues at coordinate 2,443,674 of NZ_CP082944.1, forward strand.
GCTGCGTAACTCATAAGCAATTATTATTGTATCGAATTAATACAAGAAAAAACAAATTGATATCAAGCGGGAAATTGATAAAATACCTTATGAGTTTGATAGATGTGACTAATCATAGCGAAGCGAAGATTAGTCACATGGTCGGGGAGGAGCGAGTGAGGAACGAACGAGTGACGGGCTGACAAGCCTATAAGGATTTTTAAGAGTGAAATTAGAATAGACAGGCGTTGGCCACGCCCGTCACTTCGCTATTGCTCAGTTCCTCCTCGGTAGTTGCTCGTTCTTCACTAACGTTCAGAACGGCAACTTTCATTATCACTACACATCTAATATAAATGATATGGGAACATTGGTGTATATAGTTATCTTAAAGGGGAGCATATAAATTTGCTGCTCTTTTATTAATACCTAAAAAATCATGAATAGTATGGTATGATTTTCCTATAAGTTCATTTAAAGGAGATTAGGCTATTTATGAACATTGCATTTAGATCAATAGAATAGTATAGATTAAGTTTAAAATTTTTACATTCATAGAGAAAAAATATTTGGAAAAATGACCAATGGTTATTGAAATGATTGAATGTAACACATAATAGGCATCTAATCTTTTGTTAAGCAAAAAGTCATAAATGAGAATAAGAATGTCTTACTTCTTTTTCTCATTTAATGTTTTAGTAACCTATATTTAATTTGATATAATATACAGGTAAAAACAACCAATTAACAAGAGGATAAAAATGGTAAAATATAAAAGGAGAAGAGATATGATAAAAGCCCTAGATTTAGAGAACAGGATAATTAAAAACGGTAAATTAGAAGGGTTACAAAAACTAAATGTCTTTATTGGTAAGAATAATTCAGGCAAATCTACTATTTTAAGGTTAATGAGAGAAATTGATAGGTATTACATAGGAATTGAGTTTGATTTATACGCTATGAATAATTGGGTTCAGTCTGTAATAGATAAAGAAAGATATAAAGTACCAAAAGAGAAATTACATAGTTTTGATAATTCTATTGATATATTCCTTTCTTTCATTGAAAATGCATTTAATGGGTTTCAAAAAAGTATATGGTTTATTAAGGATATAGAAGATTTATGCAAGTTATTATTAGATACAATAATGACACACATGGGACACAACGATTGCTTAAATTATTTTTATGAAATAGTTGAGGAATTAAACGATCATAAGGATAAGTTTTTTATTATTGAAGAAAAAAATCAAGCAATAGCATTGATACCTGCCAAGAGGAATCTTGAATACATGAAAAAGGTGGGAGATTTGTCCAGTCCAAAGACATCTGGTGAATTTATTCTAGATAATCTATTTCACTTTAAGACACAGCTAACTACCTCACAGCTATATATAGAATACATAAAAATTAAAGAGCAATTTACGGAAGTGTCCTGTGGATATGACTTTGATGTAATAAAAGACGATAAAAATATTTTAAAATTATACTTTACCAATCCAACAGGAGAGTGGTTAAGTGCTGATAAATGCGGTTTAGGCTTGCACGACCTATTAATTATTCTCTTTTTTGCTAACAATAGCCATTATAACATAATATTAATAGATGAAGTTGAAGCTCATTTACATTCTGATATGCAAAGAAGGCTTTTAAGTGTTTTAAGGGAAAAAACAGCTAAGCAGTATTTTATGACTACACACTCTAATGTCTTCTTAGATAGCAATTTTGTAAACAGGGTTTTTCATGTATCGTTTGATGACAAAATAACTATTGCAGATGCAACAAGCAAGAGTGAGATATTGAATGACTTAGGTTTTTCCATAACAGACAATTTAACTTCAGACTTAATAATTTTAACCGAAGGCCCTACTGATAAAGGTGTAATAGAGGAATTCTTAGTTAAAATGGGCTTAATGCAACGCTTTAATATAAAAACTTGGCCATTGGGCGGTGATATTATGGATAAAGTAGATTTAAGTGTCTTTAGAGACAGCTACAATATAATTGCATTAATTGATTCTGATCCAGGGAGCAAGACTGTAAGAGATAGATTTATGAGAAAATGTAATGAAACTGATATTTCAGTTCATAAATTGGAAAGGTACGCAATAGAAAATTATTTTACTGTAGATGCACTAAGGGCTGTTTTTAAAGGGCAAATTAGTAAACAGATAACATTAATTGACCCGAGTATAAAGTTAGAAGAACAAATAGGAATAAATTCTAAGAAAAATAATAGAAAGATAGCTAGCAAAATGTCATTGGAGGATATAAAAGGAACAGATTTTTATTCATTTCTAGAGAAAGTAGAGGAACTGGTTTATTCAACCAATTGAAGTAGTCCAACTTAGTATGGGATGCTTAAAGACCTTAATATTGGAAATTTGGTTGTGTAAAATGCGTTTGTATAGAAACCAGGTAACATAATAAAGTTTATGTTGCCTGCTTTTTTTCTTAGGGAAACAATTACATATCGATTTAAATTTGCCAATGGTGGGGGTCTCCTAAAAATATGTATTATCCGCAAACTCAAATAACTACAAATCATGTAAAGACTATCTCAATACCATATAACACTTTCTATTTTAATATTACTGTAAAGTAAAGAAGGACCCGACTTTAGTATATCTTTGTTTAATACTACCTGCCAAAAATTCTTACCGTTTTCAGTACTAAAAAAAGAAATCACTGGATTGACCCTGATACAAAATCCAGACTATTTATTAATTTTCACTTTGATGTTATACCAAATGAAAACTATTTATTTGCAAAAATAAGTCGTAAGAACAGAGCATTCTTAGTTGAGTTTTTTTCAAAGCACCAACTAATAGCATGGGAATAGGATAACCTAAATATTAAGATATGCAAAACTTTTCACTTGGAAATTTAGTTAAATAATGGTATTATATAATAGTCTCATAGAAATTGATGTGAGGGAGATTGGTGAACTGTTGTCAAGCATAAGCCACTGAGACTTTCTTGCGGTAATCAACCAGCAGGCAATTACCATGGTTAATGTTAAGCAACAATGCATATGGACATCAACACCTCCATTTGTACTTAATAACCAATCTACTATATATTCTATAGTATAACTAATAAGTGAATTGAGTAGTCCTTATGTGTCTGGAAACAGTACATTTGAAATGAGAGTATGCTGGTGAGGGGTGACTGAAATGGTTCAGGGTAATAGACTACGATTACAAACCCTCGCTGGCTCTGCCAAGATCAATAAAGAGAAGTATACTATTAAACGGTATACTCACTTTGATAATAAGAAGCAGTTTGAAATTCTTGAAGAAGATATTACGAATCCATGCTGGGTTACTAAGCATGGTTTTTTCCCGTTTATCCATTTTCAAATGAAATTCTTTAAATATAATAAAAAAAATAAACAGAAAAAAGAAAAGATACGAGACATTTATTATGCTTCTCATATCGATAGTTACATTTATAAATATTACGGTGATATGTTAAATGAGTACTATAATGAATCGGTAATAGAGTTAGGGGTAAACGACGTTTCCACTGCTTACAGAAATAACTTAAAGGGAAAAAGTAATATCAATTTTGCTAAAGAAGTGATTGAATTTATTAAAAGTTGTAATCAGGCATTTATTTATGTTGCTGACTTTACTGCTTTTTTTGATAACCTAGATCATAAATATTTGAAAAAGAAATTGCAGGATGTTTTAAAAGTCCAAAGCTTGCCTTCGGACTATTACGCTGTGTATAAAAACATAACTAAATTTAGTTCGATAGAAAGAGATGAAATTGAGGCAGTAATAAATGAAAAATATCCTGATCAAGAACAACGTAAAAACTTAAGTAGATATTTTAGCGATAAAGAATTCAGAGAATTCAAAAAGGAAAAGATAAAAGTAAATAAAGAAAAATTCGGGATACCCCAAGGGGCAGGGATTAGTTCGGTTTGCTCTAACATATACCTTTTAGACTATGATAAAGCGATAAATGATTATGTAAACAGTAATAATGGACTTTATAGGAGATATTGTGATGATCTTATTATTATCATACCTATTAAAGGGAAATTTCAGCCGAATAGTTTTGATACACATATATCTTTTGTTAATAATATTAAAGATCGAACTCCAAGACTAGAAATTCAAAAAGAAAAAACAGGTAAATATTTTTATATGAATGATAAGATTTACAATGAATCACTACAACCTTCCCTTTTAGACTATCTTGGTTTTTCCTTTGATGGGAATAATGTGAAAATAAGAGAAAAAAGCCTTTTCAAGTTTTACAGTAGAGCTTACAAAAAAGTGAGATTATGCAATTGGAAAACTGAAGAGAAAAAGCGAAAAGTCTATAGAAGGAGTCTATATCAAAATTATACCCATCTAGGGAAGAAACGAAAAGGACATGGTAATTTTTTAAGCTATGTTTCAAGGGCGCAGCAAATATTCGATGAAAATACAAAAACAATAAATTTAATGGAGCATCAGGTTGAAAACCATTGGAAATACATAAGGGATCGTCTGAAAAACCCTACAAGTGAGTAGCTTATATAGGAATATGTATGTAAAGCAAGAGAAAGATAGTAAAGGGTTCTAAAAAGAACGTCTTTGTTATCTTTTTTTGTTTACTACACTTTACATATTTTTATCACTACTTAATACTTTATTTGTACCTTAAAACTGAACCCGTTAAGCAAAAGCACAGTGTGTCCATTTAATGAGTATAGTGAGTACAAAAGCACACACCTTCAGAGGCGCTCAGATTGGCTCGTAGTGTTATTATGAGGTCTCTTTGTTTAATGTAAGTTAGGATTGAATCTGAGGGTATTATGTAAGCCTGATGTTAAGTTTGTTTGTTTGTTGTTTATACAGAAATCATACTCATCAACACACATGCATGCATCGATAATTATACGACACGACTCAAATAATTGGTGTATTTTAGTGCGGTAAAGTGATAAATCGTATAATGAAAACCTAATGTTGATCAACAAAATTATCGATAACAGAAGTGTAAAATATTAAGTGAAATCTAAGGAATAGATATCTCCGCTATTATTCTGTTTCAATAAGTCGTTTGTAAATCTAGAGCGTGCCTTAAGTTCACAACCGATATGCATTAGTGTGTTGTAAATTTGAAGTTGATACTATAATTAATTTACAAAATGCAAATAAAGTTATAGATTCTAATTTTACAATATGCTATCTTTGATTCATCAGATAAATACAGAAGGAACGATGAACATGAACATAGCATATATCAGAGTATCAACAGTTGAACAGAACGAAGCAAGACAAGTCGAAGCAATGAAACAGTACAAAATAGATAAGGTGTATAAAGAGAAGATCTCAGCAAAAAATACAGACAGACCAAAGCTACAAGAGATGTTAGACTTTGCAAGAGAAGGTGATACAATCTATGTTGCAGACTTCTCAAGATTAGCACGCTCTACAAAAGACTTGCTGGAACTAGTTGAACTATTAGAATCAAAAGGGGTACAACTAGTATCAATTAAAGAGCAGATTGATACCTCAACAGCAACAGGCAGACTAATGTTAAAGATGATTAGTGCTATTAACGATTTTGAACGTGAAAATATGCTTGAAAGACAGCGTGAAGGCATTGCGATAGCTAAAGCAGAAGGAAAATACAAAGGACGAAAAGAAGTATCAATCCCAGACTTCGGTAAGCATTTTCAACGATATATGAATCGTGAAGTATCAAAGTCTCAGTTAGCAAAGGAACTTGGGATATCGAGACCAACACTAGACAAATTAATTAAAGAGCATCAACAGGTGACTATTTAAGGGACTTCCAGAAGGAAGTCTCTTTCTTTTATATTAGTAGGGTAATTACCATATGTTAAACCTCTTTGACTATAGAATCAGTACTGGGCAGGTAAACACAATGTTCATTATACTGGAAAGCTAATGGGGGGTATTTCTCACATTATAAGCCCCGCATCTATAAGATAGGTACAATAGTAGGTGTATCCACACGTCACGAATTGACCCGATTCGAGTAGGTACTATTGCATTGAAAAGACTTCAGTAAATAGGAGGCTTTTATTTTTACTTTTATTTATCAATATCTTTGCAAGTACATAAATTATTGCCACGAATATGATAAACATGAGGACCATTGGAACAATTTGAGTAAAGTTATCCATAAATTAACTCCTTTTCTATTAATTTATTTTACTTTTATGACTATAATAACAGTAAAGGATGTAAGATTTTAATAATTCTGGTAATAAACTGAAAAACAAGTGAATAACACCTGAGCAAGACCTCGTTTCTGTTAAATTTATCCTGAATAATTGATTTGGAAAATATTACTTGAGTATAATCTTACTAAATGTGGGGGAACCGATGAATTTATTTAATATCATCACTGGTAGAGCAAAATTAATCGAAAAAGTTCAAGATTTAACGGCAACAGTAGCAAGATATAAGAAAGAAACAAAGCAACTTGAACAACAAATTAGATCATATGAAAGTAATTATACTGATGCGATAAAAAACATTAGTAACTTGAAAGATACCATCAGATCTGCAGAGCTAGAAATCACAGCACAAAACAAAGAAATTCAGGAAAAGGAAAAATTGATCACTACCTATAGTAAGTATTATGGAGATATTATAGACGTCGATAGAAAAGGCAATAAAGGCCTCTCGGAACATGATCAAGATAAAAGTTTTTTTGATTTCCTAAGACCCAAAAACGATAATAATGATTTTAATGATGACCAAGTTGAAGCCATTCGCTACAATATGAAAAAGAATTTGAGGATAATAGCTGGTGCCGGTAGTGGGAAAACACAAACCATTTGTGCAAAGACAGCTTACCTGACCATGATGGAAAATGTTAAACAAGATAAAATAGCAATGTTTACGTTTACAAATAAAGCAGCCTCTGAAATGCGGACAAGAGTCAATGAATTTTTAGATGAAGAAGAATCAAAGGTTGTTGTTGGAACCTTTAACGGTATATTTGCCTCTCTATACAATGACGTAAAAAGAAAGTTTCCCTATGTGGAACGTATAGGAATCGAAGGTGAGGATGTGGATGAAGGCGAAAGAAAGTACAACAGGTTATTAAATGGTTTAATCAGAAAATATGGATTGAAACCAATAAACGAGGGAGAGAAACCATTAAAAGAGAAGATTGGCTATTGGACAAACATGGGCTTTACATCTGATGAGATGATAAAGTTTATAAAAAAGCATTTTGATGATCTTGAGCCAAACAGTGATAACCCTCTAAGCCTACGCTTTTCAAATATGATGACAGAGTTCAACGAACAACGAAAAACAGAAAGAATTATGGTTTTCGATGATCAAATCGTTAACCTCTTAAAGGTGTTGCAGCAAGATGATGATGCAAGAGAATATTTACAGCAACGCTTTGATTACATATTTATTGATGAATTTCAAGATACCAATCCGTTGCAAATGGAAATCATCAAGTTACTATGCCCGCCGGATAAAAAAGATGCAGCTAAGTTAATCATCGTAGGTGATGATGACCAAAGCATTTATTACTTTAGGGGAGCGGAGCCTAAGTTCATCAAAGAATTTGCACAAACCTACTCAACGCATACCCTTACTCTTATGACAAACTATCGTTCTATTGAATCCATTGTCAAGGCAGGCAATCGAGTGATCACACATAATGCTAAAGACCGAATCAAAAAATCCATGACACCTTTTCATTATAAAGATGGTGATTGTTATATAAAAGCTCTTTCCAATCCGACAGAAGAGGCAAATTGGATTATTAACCAAGCTGTTAAGATAGGGACCAATGAGCAACAAGAAGTGGATTATTCAAAAAGTGTTGTATTGTATAGGTCCAGTACTCAGCTTAAGACATTACTTCAGCGATTAGAAATATTGGACATTCCTTTCGTGATTGAAACCAATCAGGATCTTATGGGTATTTTTAATATCGATGGGTTCAAGCAAGCCTTTGATAACTGGGTTAAGTTTATCAATGAGGAGCAAAGTAAGCTAGTTGAATGGAATATGATTTTAAAACACACTGCTAATGCTTTTTATAGAAATAATAGAGATATAACCGAATTTCAAAGAGGGAAAGGAGATATTGATCCGTCTGACGCAGCTGAATTTATTTGTGGTAGGAGTTCAGATAAGAATAAAAAGATGGTCATTGAGTATTTAAACGATCTTATCCAATTAAAAATAGGCAAACCAGTGTCTTTAAAAGCCTTAATCAAGAAATTCTTAACATTCCCGGTCATTGAGAAGCAATTAACGAAAGAAGAAAAAAAGTGGATTGAAATGGAAAGTGAAGAATTCGACTCATGGGCAAGCATGATGCAAAGATATTCTCAGATGAAAAAGAAAAAGGATGAGATGAAGAAAAAGATAGAGGATTACCATAATGGAAATTATAATGCTCTTTACCTTTTGACGATTCATAAAAGTAAGGGTTTGTCGTTTGAGAATGTTTTTTTGATTGGACTTTACGAAAATGGACTGCCTAGTAAACGTGCCATAAAAAAACCGAACAAAACAGAATTGAAGAAACATGTGGAACAAGCGGATCCACCTTCTACGATTGAAGAAGAAAGGCGATTAATGTACGTAGCGGTTACCCGTCCCAAGAAAAATTTATACATTACATTGCCAAAGACCATCAATGATAAACCGGTTAAAAGTTCTGTGTTTATAAAGGAAATTCAACTGCCTTTTAAATGATAGAGTAACTCAATAGAAAAGACAGTTTTAAGCTGTCTTTTCTTTTTAACCAAATTTGTGACGTACTCTCTGCGTAAATTATGAAGCATTTTAAGAAAAGCATTATGGATACTCTTTTAACTTGAAGATAGAGGGGATTTATCAAACCAAACTTTTGAACTACCATTTAATAAGTTTCTTCAAGATTTGAAAAATGACAATACTTAAAAAGACCCTGCTCAATCGTTTAAAAAAGAGGAGAGCGATAATTAATAAGTCTATGGATTAGGGTTGACTGGATTTAGGTCATTATCAGTATTGACACTTCCTAACCATTTTCATTCTCTGTGGTGAAGCGCTGATTTTTGCGCTTCATGGATGGCTAACGGGTGCTTTAATACAACGAGCAGCATAAAAGGAATAGATATAACAGAAATGGAAAAAGCCTCAGTCATGTAGTTAGGCCCTATTTTTTTAATTAAAAAGGAGTGAAATATGTGGGAAGATTTTGTAAAACCAACAAAAGAACAATTATATGAATTGTATGATAAGTTCTTTAATAGTTAAATTAAAAAGTGAGTTTGCATTACAAGTTTAATTGTACTATAGAGAAATGAATAAAATTTTGATTTTATTAAATTCTTTTTAAAATATAAAAAGTCTTTAATACATATAATTTTAAATTAGTTATTTTACCATTCGTGCCTTCCAATATTACAAAAAATGGATAAAATATTAATGATGTTTAATTCATGTGGAGGTGAAATCGTTGGAGGAATTTATTAGTTTTATTTCTACATCTCAATTTAATGCAACTCTTGCAATTTTTTCAGTGCTATTAAACAAGAAGCAAGGCAAAAAAACCATAGTACAAAAGAAACAATTCGCTTAACAGAAGAATTAGTTAATCTTATCATTCGTAATTCAGTAAATAAAAGTCTGAATATATCAAATATTAACTTAACATATATGCTTAAAGGGATGATGTTTTCAAAGAATTTTAACTTAAGGCATAATACGGAACAAATTCTTAAAATGGTATATGCTAAAGTTTATGAAAATGAACATATTAGTGTTGATATACGACCTAGTTTATTATCCGAAATTGAAGATAGAATTAATGGCTTAATGTATGAAGAAGTTGATTTACCTAATAATAGTAATAAAAGAAGCCTCTGGTCATTAACTATTTCGATTGTAACAGCAGTTGTGGTATCATTTGGATTATCGGGTATGTTGAGCCGAGTAAGGGTACATAAAGTAATACTCTATTGTTACTATCAGTATTAGTTTTTATTATAGTTGTTCCTTTGTTAATAATAAAAGTAGTGCAGCCTATAGTGAGAAATAATAAAATTGCAAAACAGAATTCTACTCAAACTAACAGTAGTCAAATAAATATACATACTGTCCCAACCATAATTAATAATACTCATGGTTCTCCTGCTCCTGAAAAAGAAATAGAATTTTAGAGGATGCACCAACTGTACTTGAAGTTTTTAAACAGCGGTTTATACTAGAAAATTTAATAAGTGAATTATTAAGAAAAACCGATAAAGACTTTCAAAATAATTTCTCTCCTATTAAAACATTAATGTTTTTGCGTGATAACAATACTATTGATAAGGATTTTTATCAGAACTTAAGAGAATTATTAAGGTTCTCCAATTCTGTTGTACATGATGGTACGATTCAACATATGAAATCAAACTATATCAAAGAAATTATAAATAGTATGAAATTAGCAGCGGTTAATCTTAAAGAATTAATTGATAGTACTTCTAGCGATGATGATATTAAAACAGCTTAGATTTGATCAGTAGAAAACTTGCTTGTTTAAAGGCAAGTTTTTTTATTTTACTGTTACCGATTGAGTTACTTATTCGGTAACGTTTGTAATCATTTTATAAATGCAGTAACAATTTGAAGTGGGTTCAGTTGCATGAAGTAATTCAAACATTTAGTACAAATGAACAACAAATAGCAAAAGAAATATTTGACTATGCCTATAGTCTAGAAGAAGTGGATTACTATTTGGCTGACGGAATAGACGGAATAATGGTAAGAAGGGAAACGAGACGTCATAAATTTTTATCAATTTCAACTAAAAGTAATAGAGTGTTGTTCCATCTTCCTATTAAATTAAGAGACTCGGTTTTTGATCAGTTTAAAGAAAATATATCCTAGAGACAAAAACCAGATTGACATAGAGTTGAAGGACATTGTAACGCTAGAAAGTATAAAGGAATTAATAAACCTAGCCTATAAGGAACGTGAATAAAGGCTAAGTGTTAAATCTATGTATGAGAAATCCCGCCTTTAACATTTATATCAACAGTTATAGAGAGGAACTTCGATGGAGGAAACAATGGGGGGGAATTATAAAGTATCGGTTAAGGGGCAAGACCTCGATGATCATAACCCGTCTTTTATTTTGACTGCTACAGAATGAAATATAACGCAGGTTAAGCAATGCCTAGCTATATCATTATCAGTATAGACACACAGAAACCCTAATTTCATTCACTGTAGTGAAACGCCGATTTTACGCTTCATGTGTCTAATGGAAGCGTTAAATTAAACACTCATAATAAAAAAATAATTAGTTTGGGATTAAAATCCTTTTTTGTTAAAATGAGATAAGGACAAGCGAGGTTAGTTGTTCGCTTACTTTATAAGTAGTTATTAAAATATTTTCAGTCTAATAGTTAGTAATACAAGTGAGGTGAAAGACATGTCTATAGTATTTGAGCCTGATAAGAGTGGTATAAATAGCTTAGGAGGTTTTTCTTATCAGATAAAGGTGTTTGTTTATTATTTAAGCTTACTCAAAGAAGAAGGAATGCAACTCGAATTTGAGAGTTTTGATGATGTGAGCTTTTCAAAAATTAATGCTGAAAAACTCGATGAAAAAAGTGAGAATTTCAAAAGTACTATAGTTAAAAACGATTCAATTATTGCTATTCAAGTGAAAAGAACTGATATAACAAACGAAACAGCTAGACAAACACTGTTAAATTGGTTTCTTTTAGAAGCTTCGCAAATTGAAGTATCTCGGTATATTTTGTTTACTGATGCTATATATAATAACGAAGATAAAATGTTTGATATAAGCTGTGAAGATCTTTTTGCTTTAGTAAAAGCGACTGATAAAAGTACAAAGTCTACTATTGGTAAGGTTAAAAAGTATTTTAAGGACGATTATGAATCGTTCAAGAACATATATGAATCAATAGAATCAAAATATAAGTTTAAAGTGACTAGTGATTTAGATGAAGAAATTGCAAAAGCTTATTCGGTGTTATTAAGGAAAAAAGGAGTTAGTAATGAAATAATATTTTTCCAGAGAATAAAAGCTTTATTAGAAAAGATAACTAGTAATATCCTCGAAAAAATTAACACTAAGGATTCGTTTAGTATAACTCATGACGGATTTATGAAATTAATTGAACATATCTGTAAAGAAATAAGCGACGACAATCCAATTTTAGATTATATGAGTTTTAGAAGAATGTGTTCTATCGATGTTAATGATTTAGCTATTTCTAACTTACGTGAGTTTAAACAACTAAAATCTTGTGAATTAACAATTCCTTTGATTGAAGCTCACTTAACTTATGGCTTTTACTATGAGCATTATCGATTAACGAATAGTGAATTAAATAAAATAATAAAGATAGATAACATAGAGATTACTGCTTTCGATAACTATAATGAAGAAATATTTGCTCTACAAAGGTCTAAAAATGATAATCCATACAATAGGTTAGAAAGGACCAAAAATAGGATGAATTCTTATGCTGATAACGAACAAATTAAATATGGAGTCGTCATATACCTTACTAAAGATAATATAGGAGATAAACAAATCTCATGGGAGGAAGAATGAGATGAAAAATATAAAGCTTCAATCAGAAACACTGCAAATAAGTATTTATTGCGAAGTGATTCTAAATATATTGCAAGAACATGCTAATTTAAGTTTGAGTAAAATAGTAGTATTTTCATATTTAGTAAAGAAAAACAAATATGAAAGTCAACGCTTATATGATGGACGACATTCTGCAGACCTTATGTATAAAAGTTTATCTTTATTATCAGGTGACTTTGATGAGTTTTCTAATAGTATTGGTCTTGTATTAAAATCCATACATATTTTAAAAATTAATGGCTTAATAGAATTTGAAGATGGTATTCTAAAGAGAAATTTTAAAAAACTTGATACTAAAAGTTTATATGGGGAAAGTATTTTTCTGAAAAAAGCTATTGAAGAAAGCCGTAATATATCAGATAAGCAATTTTTTAAGGAGGTTTTATGTAGTGTTTAAGATTTCTACTTTAACAATGTATTCATTAACAGGAGAAGAATATACCTATAGATTCAACAACGGAGTAAATTATTTTAAAGGTGTTAATAATTCAGGTAAAACAGAATTTTATAAGTTCCTAGATTACATGTTTGGTGCTTCTGATAATATTTCAAAAAAACCTTGGTATTTTAAAACATTTGAAAAAGCTACTATGGTTTTTGAATTGGATGGTATAAGTTATAGAACTACTAGAACTAGAGATACTCAAAAAAATTATTTTACATATTATCAAGACCCTGAAAATAATTATGAAGTGATAGATTTAACAGAATACAGAGCAAAGTTAAATTCTATATTTGCTAAAGGGGAAACTCAAATATTAAGAGATATTAAAAATTTCACAAATGAAAATTTAACATATCGAACTTTCACTATGTTTAATTTTTTAGGTGAAAAAAGACAAGGGGTTACATATAACTTTTTGGATAAATGTAGTGATATTAAATATTATTCAAAGTTAAATTCGATATTGAACTACATTTTTAATAATAATCTAGAAAAAATATCAGAATTACAGAATGAATTAATAGAGCTTCAGAAACAAATGAAAAAACTAGAAATAACTGCTACTAGAAATAAGTTTATTACCGAACAGATTAATAGTAATTTGGCGAAGTTAGATGCTCCAAAGTCTTATAATGGAAAGAATAAAGATGAAATTTTAGACTATATTAGCAAATATAAAAATTTAGAAGTAGTTACAAGAATAAAAAAATCTAAAAATATTGTTGATTTGGAAGTCAATTTCAATTCGATAGACGAGCAAATTAAGATTTATGAAAATAGATTGTTTGATATGAAACACATTCAAACTGAAAACGAAAATAGGAAGAAACTCTTGACAAATTTAGATGACTTATTGAAAGAAAATGAATCCTTCGACTATTTAGTTGCTCCTTTAAAAAATTTGTTGGCTGAATTAGACAATTCTATTTCTTTCTCTAAATATTTGATTAATGATAAAACTATTCAAGATCTCAAATTGAAAAGAGAATTATTAAAAAATGAAATTAAAGATAATAATAATAGATTTAAAATTTTTTCTGTGGAAGAAAAAACTAAAGCTATAGCACTTATAGAAGAATATTTGTCTGCTGATATTAACTCTGTCGATAAAGAACTAGAAAAAAAGAAAAAAACTATAAGTGAAATAAAGAATGAGTTGAAAGTTCTCCAAAATTCAGATGATAATAAAAAAATAAAAAAAATGTCCCAATATATTACACAATTATATGAATCGGCAGCTTCTATATCTGAAGTTGTGCAAGAAGATATTAAACAAAGTGGTTTTAAAATTTTATATTTTAAAAAAGGAAATGTGCTACAACCAGTTACTAAAAAAATAAATGAAGAAGATAAAGAAGAAATAGTAAATTACTATGTAGGAAGCATGGCTAGACATACTCTAATTCAATTAAGTGGATATTTAGCGTTCATGACATTGATGTTATTAGAAGAAAAATACCCGCTAATTCCTTTAATAGTTATAGATCATATTTCTAAGCCTTTTGATAATGACAATAAGAAATCTATAGGTCAAATTATTTCCGCAGCTTATGAAATGATTGGCAAAGATAATTTACAGATATTTATTTTTGATGACGAAGAATACAAGGATTTGGGGTTAGAAGTTGATTATTCTGAAAATCTAGTTACAGATAGTAAAACTGGATTCATTCCTTTTTATTCTCCTAACATAGATTAAACAAATTTATATTCTTATTAGAATTAAATAAATAGGAGATAAGTAAATGTATTTAGATTATATCAAAGCAGACTATAGCAATAAATCTGAAAAAGAACGTAAAGAGTTTGTAAATAGAGATAAGAAACATTTAGGAAAAATAGTTCAATCACGTATTACTGAAGATATAGAATATATAGTTGAGAGATGGTATGAGTTAGAAGATATCGGAGTAATAGGTGAAGATGGAGTTTTTTTAAAACTACTTAATGAAGCAGAGGAACTCTATTCATTCGGTTACTATGTTGGTGCTATTTCTTTAATAGGGGTTGCTGCAGAAGAGCTATGTAAGAGTATTGTTGAAAAAAATAATATCGGTGCTAGCGATATAACACAATTCAATCGAATAAATCTGATATATAGTAAAAAGGAAATCGATACAAAAGCTAAGAATGCCTTACATACTATTAGGAAAATAAGAAATAACTACATTCATTCTAGCAAAGCGAATATTTATGAAAATCTTAATGAAATCAAGAAACAGTGTTACATTGTTATTTCCTCGTTTAAAAGTGTACTTAAAAGTATATTACAAGTTGAAGAAATTGATTATTCTCAAGTTGCAGAAAAATTAATTTCAAATCAAAATATTAGTTTTATTGATTTTAAATATCGTTATCGCAATATTTTAAGACAAGAAGATATAGATTTACAATTAGAAGTAACAAATAAACCTAGAGTAATTACAAGCGTATTTGTAATTTGTGAAATAGATTTTGAAACAGAATTATTTAAAGAGATAACTTTATTAGATTTAATTAATGGTCTTTCTGTTGTTGTAGATTTAACTATCCCACAAGTGCAAGAATTAAAGAGATTAAAACTAGAAGAAAAGAACGGAATAATTGCCACTATTATATCTAAGGTAAGTTCAATTGGACAAACAGAAGAATGGATGTTATTAGAGATACAGGAGGTTTATAGGGGAGAAATAGGATATTAGACGATAAATAAGTTATATTTGGTGAAGGTATAACGAATTGAATCACGTATTCACTGAGCTAAGTGGATACGGTTTTTTATTATGGATTTATTTAAAAATAAAAAATCAGTAGCTTGGATATATCTCAATAATCAAAACAATAATTGTTAATTTTAGCCGAAAATATTGCACATAACAGATGCTCTTTTTATTGAACTTATCATACAAATGGGGCAAATAGATGGAATAAGGATTTTAAATCAAAGAGCTTTCCAAGATATGTCCTTCTAAGCGTTTACCGCTTAATGAAGTTGAAGTGAATTAATCAAAAATTTGGACTGAATATACGATAACTTTTTAATGCAGGTTGATTAAAAATAGAATTATATAGGTTGGCTTAATGTATGTGAGTAAGTTAATTTTTCATTTAAAGAAACCACCACTCAGGTATGTAAAATGTCCAATACGACTCAAATAATTATGGTGAATTAGTGCGGTAAAAGTGATAAAACGGATAGATAAAGATCGGCAATTGAAGGGATTCAAACGGTTAAGGCACTTTTTCAAGAGGGGGAAAGGTTCACATTCTTAATAAATGGTTGAGAACACTGCAACAGGCAGACTGATTTTCAATATACTAAGTTCATTCGCAGAGTTTGAAAGAGATATGATTGTAGAACGAACTCAAGAAGGTAAAGCATTGGCAAAACAACTTGATGATTTCAGAGAAGGTAGACCTAGAAAATACTCCAGAAGTGATAGGGGGTAGGTATAAACACATTTGGAAAAAGCAGTAACCGATAAAAAGTAAACTTCATATAATTTTCTGAATTTTATTCAAGGGTTTAGTTCTTAGTCAAGTATACATTGTGGGAAAAATTTGGGTTTTTTTGAACAGTCTTATAATTACTCTATGAAAGTAGTCATAACTAAAGATATAATTACAATGTAATTGAAAAGGTACGGAGACGGAGGAGAAAATAGAGAAAAATTTGTTATTATGTAGTACATACATCTTTACTATCTTTCACCTAAATGAAAAAAATGAATAAATAGAATGAAATAAGTTCATGCTGCAGCGAGCTTTTGTTATGAAAGGTGATACAATTAATAATTATTTTTTAAAAGGGGAAAATCCTATGCAACAACAATCACACTTTTTTTCGAATATCCAACCTTCTAGGGAGCTGGATAACTTTTTGCAACAACTAGAGGGATATGCCAATGAGAAAAATACCCCAATCTATCTAATAGATGGGCCTTTGGGTGACAAGAAATATACTTATGAACTTGATCAACCAATGATTTTACTAATTCCAGAACATCAGATTATGCTGATAGATACTCAGGACGATTCTGATTCTTTCAATGATTTTATCGATGATTTTTCAGAAGATCTAGGGCATCTATCTGATAAGTTTGAATACAAAAAAATTCTGGGTAGACCCAGAGTATGGAAACAAGATCTAATAACCGATAAGCACTTAAAGCACTTTGATGGAGATATTGAAAACTTTATCACTGAAAACACTCTTACTGACCCCACGGAAAGAAGACAAATTGAATTGCTCATCTCTTTATTAATAGGAAGTATAAATTCAGTCGATAAAATCGGAAAAGACCTGCCTGAAACTGTTTTAGATAAGGTGAAAAGAAATATTACTTTGTTCGATAGTGATCAGACGAGGTTCATTTTCAAAAAATTACCTAAGAAAAGAATTACAATACAAGGTTTAGCTGGAACTGGAAAAACAGAATTATTACTACACAAACTTAAAGAGCTGTATACTGAAAATACTGACAATCGAATTGCTCTCACCTGTTATAATAAGTCTCTCGCAAACTCATTAAGTAATCGGATTCCCGAGTTTTTCGATTTTATGAAAGTAGAAGAACAGATTAAATGGGGAGAAAGGTTATGGGTAATGCACAGTTGGGGGTCACAAACAGACAGATCAAATATTGGTTTATATAGTTCGATTTGTAAATATTATGATATACCTTTTCAAGGATTGAGTTCAGGCAGCTTTGATCAGGCATGTTTGAAAGCAATTTCAAACTTAAAAGCAAGAGGAGTAATTACTCCTATGTTTGATTACATTTTAATTGACGAAAGCCAAGACTTTCAAGAGAGTTTCTTTGCACTCTGCGAGTTAGTTACAAAATCAAACGTTTACGTTGCTGGTGACATTTTCCAAAATATTTTCCAACCTAATACTACTGATGCACTACCTGATTTTTTATTAAACAAATGTTACAGAACAGATCCCAAAACTTTAATGTTTGCACATTCCTTAGGTTTTGGTCTTTTTGAAAGACCAGCTATTCGCTGGTTAAGTGATGAGCAATGGAATGCTTGTGGATATAATATTGAACATATTAACGGTTCTCAATATACTTTGTCCAGAAATCCTCTTCGTAAATTTATTGATTTAGAGGAATCTTCTATAAAGAGTGTGGATTTAGTTGAAGTTGAACAGTTGAATACATCTGATAAAGTAATTGAAATTATTGAAGAGATAAAAAGAGACCATTCAACTGTAGTTGCTGAAGATATCGCAATAATATTTACAGATGACAGTAGATTTTCCTATGATCTAATGAATCTAATTGCAGTTAAAATTTCAAGTCATCTCGGATGGAAATCTAATAAAATTTATGACACAAAGTCTGTAAAAAAAGAACATATTTCAATTAGTAATATTAATAATGTTAAGGGATTAGAGTTTCCCTTCATTATTTGTTTAGCTAACTCTACGATTGGTAAAAAAGTTAGAAAAAGAAATTCTTTGTACATGACACTAACTCGATCATTTATCACTTCCTACTTAGTTGTGAATAAATCAACAAATGCAAGCATACTACCTGAAGTCAAAACTGGACTTCAAAGTATAAACACTAACAGTAAATTGGTTATTGTTAAACCAACAACTGACGAATTAATCGACCAATCTGAATTAGTACTTGATGTGAATGATATTACTCTTTCTCAGAAAGACATTGTTGATGCAATATTTGAAGAATGTAAAATACCTGTTCATCACCAAGAGCAATTAAGAAAATCAGTACATTCTTTGCATCCAGACTCTGTTGATAAAGTGTTAATTAAGCGAATTATTGTTAGGAATCAAGAATTACTATGAAAAACATAAAATTCTTTTTGTCACACACCTTAGCGGAACAGGCAAGTAAGCCCATCCGAGAGAAGAGCGAAGTTATACATTTACTACTTGCGGCATTACAGGAAATAATCTTTGCAGATGAAAGTATTGATAATAATCTAGGATATGGTGAATTATTGGTAGATAAGTCAAGTCGATTAACGTTTACTCTTCAACGAGAGGACGGTACAGTCCACAAAAGATTTTCTTTTTCATTCCCTTTTCAATTAATTGAGCAACCAAATCCTGAACTGTTAACTACATGGATTATTGTTGATAACTATATTGAAATAGATAGCCAAATAATAAGTGTATTAACCTCCCTTTCAAATGAGAAATGGTTTGAGGATTCTATAGACGACTCAAGTGAACCTTTAATGTTCTACGAACAGATACTTGTGGCTGTAAAAGAAGCTAATTTAAGTATCATTACAGATAAAGAAATTTGGCATTTAGTAAGGAAATTATTCCTATTTGAACCAGGGTATTTAAGATATGATTTTGATGAAACTGATAGGGCAAGTCCTATTTTCCATCCTATTCATCATCTAGATATTTTCTTTTCTAATCGAGCTACTTTTAAGTTGGGGTTATTTGATTCTGTAATACAAAAGAAAGAATGGTCACTGACGGGACTAGAGAATATTCTTAATTCCAGTTACCCTTGTTTTTATGTTCATGAAAATCATCTGGAGAAAAGATAACTGTGTATCTTGAACAACTGAACCCTGCAGGATTTATTAGTCCTGCAGGGTTTTATTTTGTTTATGTTACAGTGCTGATTAAGCTTATTATTGCAAGAATGATAAACCACTATTATATTAATTACTTTATTTATCTAGACAAGGTGTGCTAAATAAGGTATATTTTTCATATGAGAAAGAGATTTCGGATTAGTCAGTAAAACCCTTGATATTACGGGGTTAAAAATGATGATGATGCAAATGGGAATGAAACCATCCCAAAAGAAAATCAATCAAATGATGAAAATGATGAACAATCAAGCAAAATAAAAAAAGCTTATACATCAAGGGTTCCAACGGGTTTTAGGCAAGTTTTCCACGGAAATCACTTCATACATAAACCCTTTGAGTTAATCCTTCATCATAATTTCTTCAAAAAATGCTTAATCTTTCTTTTTACCAATTCAAAACCGCTTTTACTGTTGAGAAATTAACAGGAAGGCGGTTTTTTTAGTGGAAATTGAAGAGCTAGAAAATGAATATTTGTACCATTGTTTGTTAAGTGATCTTTATAAAAAAATTACAAGTTATTACATAAAACTGTTTTGTAAAGAGTTCTGATGTCTCGTGTTTATGATTATTGGACCAGCTCGTAAATTGGAGGAAAAGTTAATATTAAGTCAGTCGGTTGACAATGGAAAAGTACTTGATGAAGAATGGATTGAACTCATTCAAAATGCTATTTATATGGAAATGCAAATTTATGGAATCGGAAATTTTTTTAGCAATAAGCAGTAGTTAAGTTTGATTAAGAATATGTACTGTGCAGCAGATATGGGAGCTTTTATTATTTCTTTCTTATTTTCTGTATTTAAAAATCAATACAAGTTTTTAAATAAGACCTCCTTTAACTAAGAGGACTCAAGATTGACTATTATAACGTTAAAAGCCCTTCTCTTAATAGAGAGGGGCTTTTTTGCTGCTCTTTTACTTTTATTATTTCTCGATTGGACGTCAAAAGATGAAATATACAATTAAAAGCTGCTCAGAATTTATATCTGGCCAGTTAACACGATTCAACGCCAAGGTCTCTTCATATTACCTGGATTATATGCTCCACCAACACCTGGTGCTGGCATATTCGACATGGCGCCAGCCACCTGTCCTGGCTGCCCGTATCCTGGCATATATGCACCAGCCACCTGTCCTGGTCCTGGCATATACGCACCAGCCACCTGACCTGGTCCTGGCATATATGCACCAGCCACCTGTCCCGGCCCTGGTCCCATATTAAAATTTTGATTTGTTACTTGATTTGCAACTGATTGAGTTTGTGGAAAATAGTGTTGATTTTGAACATTCGTATGATTCACAATTGTTGTGTGAGATGGATGGATGTGAGGTTGAACAACGTTACTGAAAGTGTGTTTGGTACAGCATTTAGTAGGATGAACAATTGCAGGTAATACTTGAGATGGTTGATTACAATTCCAATTCATTTTATTTCCCCTTCCTGTTTTTTAGCTACACAATACAGTATGAGAATTGATATATGTTTGTACTAATATAAAAACCTATTTTTGTTTAAATAATAAAATGAATTTGGAGTATTGCTCTCTTTTGAGGATGGTTCTCCAGCCGGCAAAATGGAATTTATGAAACCGGAACACCGAAGGAAATTATATGGGGGAAACAGTAAGTACATTGTTAAGGAAAACTCTGACTTTATCTGCCTTGGGCCGCCTAAGTTAAAAGGCATTGTAACATACCGTAATTTGACGAAAAAAGGATATTTAAGAATTCCTTCATTTGAATATTGAACAGCAAAAACGACCTTCTCTAAATTGAGCAAGCTTGAGGGCTGCTTTTAAGTGTCTGAATCTGAAGAAGTACTCCTCTATACCCTAACTTCACACAATGTATTACAAATATTTGTAATGGTGTTTGATAAGTTATAGCACAGGATGTATACCTGAGTGGCCATTCGGAAGTGTTGCATTCTTGAAAGTACATAATAGGGAATTGATGAATGGGGTAGAGGCAGTTTACGAAAAATATGAAAGATTATGCGAGAATATACCTTATTTCACTTAAAATGCAGATTTTTCTAAACAGAATAAGCGGTCGGTAAAGAGGGGGAAATCTCTTATATATCAAGGGTTTGATGCAAATGGGAATGAAACCCTCCCTAAAAGAAAATCAATCAGGCAAAATAAAAAGCACGTTCAGAAGCGTGCTTTTTTTATAGTTTTTAAGAATAAGTCATTCGTTTCATTGAACTGTAGCTATAACGATTGTATTCATTCAGCAAGTGATCGAGTTCCTGACTGTATTGAATGGACACGTTTGAGTTAATTCCATTTTTCGTTGCGATTTCAATCATTTCCGCTCGTTTTTTTTCAATAAGTTTCAATAATTCTTGTTTAGACACGAAAACTTGTCCTTTCTGTATGTAAGTTCTATCCGATCCTTTTGCTAATATTTTCTATTATATCCTAATTTGGAAAATAATTCGAAGGGAAAATAAGGATTTTTTCAACTAATATATGACTATTATAATGGTAACGGCTCTATGAAGAAATCCATTTGCATAGTTGTTAAGTAATTGACATAAAAATGTCACATAGTGAAACATATAATTCTCTGGATGTATTTGCTAGAATGTAATGTGACTCAACTAAGGGAGGAGGATAACACAAATGACAGATTTGAATCTATTTTTAGCCTTTGGAGCTGGTTTTTTATCTTTTGTCTCACCATGCTGCCTGCCTTTATATCCAGCCTTTTTATCATACATAACTGGTGTTTCGGTCGGAGAGATTAAAACGGAAAATGCTATGCTGCAAAAAAGGAGTCTTCTTCATACACTGTTCTTTTTACTTGGATTCTCGATTATTTTTATCGCGCTCGGTTTTGGAAGTTCTTTTATTGGGGAGTTCTTTTTTGGATATTCTGAATTGATCAGGCAAGTGGGAGCTATTCTTATAATCTTCTTTGGGCTTGTGATCGTTGGTGTTTTCCAGCCGAAGTTCTTAATGAAGGAACACCGCTTTGAATTAAAAAACAGACCGTCTGGATATCTAGGTTCTGTTTTAATAGGTCTTGCATTTGCCGCCGGCTGGACACCATGTACAGGACCAATTTTAACAGCTGTTTTCGCTTTAACGCTCAGCAATCCTGGTTCTGCAATGATCTATATGATAGCCTACATACTTGGTTTTGCTATTCCGTTTCTTGTAATGGCTTTCTTTATTGGCAGGCTGGGATGGATCCGAAAACATAATTTGAAAATCATGAAGATTGGCGGATGGCTGATGATTCTAATTGGAATCATGCTCTTTTTCGACTGGATGACTCAGATTATTATCTTATTCAGCAGACTGTTTGGAGGGTTTACAGGATTTTAGACCTAATAAATATTATTTTTAGGTCGATTTTACTACCTTCTGCTCCTTTTTTTGTTATAATAACTCATAGAATAGTAGAATTTGCTTTCGGTAAGACTGTGAGGAGGAGCTGGCATGGCTAATGTACTGATTGTGGATGATGCCAAGTTTATGAGGGTAACATTATCTAAAATACTTACAAGCAATGGACATGAAATTGCAGGAGAAGCTGAAAATGGAGCAGAAGCCGTTCGCCTTTATCAAACATTGCAGCCAGACCTGGTTACAATGGATATCACAATGCCTGTGATGAACGGCATCGAAGCATTAAAAGAAATTAAAAAAGAATTTCCTCAATCAAAGATTATAATGTGTTCAGCGATGGGGCAGCAGAAAATGGTCGTTGAAGCAATTGAAGCCGGAGCAAAGGACTTTATCATTAAGCCTTTTGATGAAACGAGAGTGTACGATGCTATAAATCGTGTATTGGGATAAACTCTCCATCTCCATTAAATCAAAGAACCATCGGATATTAGACAAGATGGTTTTTTATTTATGACTAAAGTATATTATAATATAAGTAACTCCGTGAAAAGGATTGATCATATTGGTCATTTTCTCAACAATTATTGCAGTCGTGATGGCATTAGGTGTCATGATGATACGCATGAGAGCTTCTAAAAAGCCTGCTAGTGCCAAAAAGATTATCTTACCGCCAATCTTTATGAGCACTGGTGCATTGATGTTTTTGCATCCTATGTTCCGTGTGACTCCGTTTGAATTTTTGGAAGCGATCACGCTCGGATGTATTTTCTCTATCTTTTTAATTAAAACTTCAACATTTGAAGTGAAAGAAGACAAGATATACTTGAAAAGGTCAAAAGCTTTTGCATTTATATTAATCGGACTGCTGATTATTCGAATCGCTTTAAAATTTTACTTGAGCAATACGATAGACGTAGGGGAACTAAGCGGGATGTTCTGGATCCTTGCGTTTGGAATGATTGTCCCTTGGCGAATTGCCATGTATCTTTCCTATCGGAAGCTCGAAAATCAGCTCAATCCGCCAAATATTCAGGCTACATGAAAAACCCACCAGGAGATCCGGTGGGTTTTTTAAATGATAGAGATTTATTTAATGCCTGTTCAAGCGCATAACTCATTGCTCAGAACTGCACTGTCATGCCTGAACTTAACAAGGCGTTTACGCTTTTCTTAAAATAAAGCTCTGTATGGTGTATGATCGATTTCTTTTTCCTTAAGTCTTTTTAACAGGAATTTATGATCTCGTTTAGGAGTTGCTGTAATATAACCGCGAATCACCAAGTCCTGAGTGATTCGTTCTGCGTTTTCCTTTAATGCCATTTCCCCGATTTTGCCTGCAATTTTAGCTCTTGCAACATCTCTGAATAATTCAGGCACAGGTTCTACAAGGTCTTCTAAAAGCTCTTTCTGCCTTGAATCCCATAGGTGCCTTGTTTGCTGTATGTAATAATCTTCCCAATCCAGGTCCGATTTTCCATCCTCTTTTGGTAAACGCTTTAAAAATTTGCGGAACATAAAAAATCCGCCTATTCCAAGCATTCCTGCCAAAAAAACGACCCAGAAAAGAATAAACCATAGGAACCAGCCGTCTAACATCTTTCAAACCCCCGATCCAGCCTGCAATCTGCCTCTATTATACACCACGAAAAAGGGGTTGAAAAGTTGTCTTATCCGGACTGGACCTGTTTTGAGAGCTCCAGCAAGGATTTTTTTATCGCATTGCGCTTATTTCGGTCTTTGCCTGATGAGAGGTGTCCCAGCAGCTCTGCATGTGCAATATAAAAAGAGCGTTTATAAGAGAGGTCAATACGGATTGTCCCGGAATTTGTGGGAAGATACAGAATTTCATACAGTAACGTCATAAACGCTCCTCCTTATTCAGCAGTTTCTTATTCATTATATGATTAAAAACGACTATAAAAAAGAATTATTTTCCTTATTAATGTAAATTTTTTTTGAAGTCATTCGATTTTATAGTTCTATATACCTATAAAAAACTTCCTGTGTCAGGAAGTTTCATCCATTTCTTGAGTGAATCGGAAATACAGGTTCCGCAGAACGTAGGTTTTGTATAATTTCAATTTCCGTCTTTCAATTGGGTGTTTCGTGATCCCCATTTCTCTCAGTTTTTTAACATACCATCCTTTTGAACCATAATAAGCCATATGAAAACCCCTTTTTATATAGTTAGGAGAAAATATGATAAAAAGAGGTTTTTCAGAACAAGTACAGTCTTTATTAAGAAACTTTCATGTCTTCCCATCATATATTGATCTATAGGAGGCTTAGACATGGAGAAGTATTATTGTACAAATTGTATGCAGCTTTTAAATCAAAACCAATTATGCAAACGCTGCGGCAACAAGGTAATTAATAAAATTGAAATAAATGTTCAAACCCACCATCCGAAAACAACTGGCTTAAAAAAAGAATCGGACTCCTAGCTGCGGCATCTTTTCAGGTGCCGTTTCGCTCGTTTCCTGCTCTGAATCCTGAACAGTCTTACTTGTTTCATTTGCTCCTGTTTGAATGGAATTCCCAAAATTCACTACTCCGCCTGTAATTTCATGTATGACAAGATTTTTAATAAATACACCCAATCCTTCCACGCTCCTTCTCAATACTAATATGCCAATTGAAAAGGACTTGTCTAAACCTTTACCTAAAGAGACATAAAAAGGCTTGCTCTTGATTTTGCTCAGGCATGGCTATTAAGAAATTTAGCCAAAACAAAAAGCAAGATAAAATCTTGCTTTAATTTGTAAATTGGACAGGGATGTGACACCCGTTGCGTGCACAGCTGCCTTCTTTGCATATTTTCACTTCCAGAATATCATTTGAAAAAAAGGCTTCTATCATTTTTTTCTCAAGCGAAAAAGGAAGAAGAATGGATCTTTCCAGCTGATCTTTATCTTCATTTGCAGATAGAGAAGGATGGGCCGAGATGATTAACGTTTCTTGATTGGTTACTATTTTTATATCTTCTGGATTTATATTTGTGAATTCTGCTTCTACAATATATTCATCACTTGTTTCAAATAAATCCACACGGAAAGAATGGTAATCAAGCAGAGCTGAGAATGGATCTGTGAAAAATTGATTCATCCAGTCTTCAATACAGCTTAGATCAGATGGCTTTGAACGTTTTTTTTTGTCCATCTAAAATTGACCTCCAAAAACCATACTACTTAAATCATATTCAGTTCATAGACATTGCGTGAATGAAAGTAAAAGAAATATAGAAGAGTAATAATAATGAAAGGGTCAAAACTTTTTTCTGCGGAAGATTGTTCACAAGATCACCTGAGCTCTGAGGGGATGTAATCTGTATAAAATATTTTATTAACAGACAGGGATGTTAATGCTTAGCCAAAAAAAATAAAAATAGTTGAACGGATGCCTGAAGCAGAGCCGTTCATATTGATGATTACATGTCGTGGTGTGAGTTATGTTTTTGGCGTGTATGATTCCGGTTCTTCACTTTTTTAGACCCGCTTAATGGTTCAGGCTGACCCGGATTATTGCCTTTTGGTGCATTCTTGTGCATATCTTTACTGTCATTTTTATTGGTCATGTTTTTTCACCATCCTTTCTAATTAGGATGAAACTTTTAAGATGCAATCATACAAATTAAAGCCTGTATAATATGACCATTTATATCCCACAATAAGCTACATATCAGCATTATTACAGGAGGGAATTAAATGCCATACCATAAGGATAAACAGCAGGCTTTTCAGGCTGCCCAGCAAGGAACCGCACAGGCGGAAAATATGTATCAGCAGCTTTCCGCTGACAGCTCAGAATACGGCATTCAGCTTAGCCACTTAAAAGAAGAAGTGAATGAGGCATATGAACAAATTAACAATGCATTAGAAGTAGCCTCAGAAACTCAGCGTGCAACATT
The DNA here is from genome assembly GCF_019933155.2 of Metabacillus dongyingensis. Taxonomy (NCBI): domain Bacteria; kingdom Bacillati; phylum Bacillota; class Bacilli; order Caryophanales; family Bacillaceae; genus Metabacillus; species Metabacillus dongyingensis. The sequence goes on from NZ_CP082944.1 coordinate 2,470,558, forward strand.
AGAGCAATACAGAAAAGATCTCTCAAGAATTGTTGCAGAAGTGAATATTGAGAATCAATAAGTTGAAAAACGACGGGAATGCCGTCGTTTTTTGATTACTGATTTTTTTTGCGTTTTTTATTATTCTGCTTCTGGGCAGCGGTCAGAGGCTCATTCGAAAATTCCTCATTATATCCTGTCCCTTTTCCTTGTGCTGAAGCAGCGTTCATGCCTTCTATGACATGGTTTGCTTTACGTTTTGCCATTCTCTTTCACCCCCATGGATATAGTGTATGTTTCTTAAGGAAAATGATGTGCGCGTTTACAATTCAATATATTAAAAAAGTACTGAAGTTTTAAACGATAAGAACTACTTATGTAGTTTGATAACAGCATTGTTATTTACTTATGTTTAAACATGTATTAAGATGAAATTGTGCGAATAATTTGGTGGGAGAGACCGAGGTTTCGACACACGTCGATTTTGATTTAAAAGGGGAGAAAACATATGACGAAACAACAGCAATTATCACATCACGATGTTTTCCAAGCGCGTAAAAGTTTTACAGTAGGCGGAAAAACATACAACTATTATTCATTAAAAGCATTAGAAGATGCAGGGGTCGGCAATGTTTCAAAATTGCCATACTCAATCAAAGTTCTGCTTGAATCAGTTCTAAGACAAGTAGATGGAAGAGTCATCACAAAAGAGCATGTTGAAAATTTAGCAAAATGGGGAACGGCAGAGCAAAAAGAGCTTGATGTGCCATTTAAGCCATCACGTGTTATTCTGCAGGATTTCACAGGCGTTCCGGCTGTAGTGGACCTTGCTTCGCTCCGTAAAGCAATGGCAGACATCGGCGGAAATCCTGATGTCATTAATCCTGAAATTACAGTGGACTTGGTAATCGATCACTCTGTTCAGGTTGATAAAGCAGGAACAATGGATTCCCTTCAATTCAATATGGAACTTGAGTTCGAACGCAACGCTGAACGCTATAAATTTTTGAGCTGGGCAAAGAAAGCGTTTAATAATTATCGCGCAGTACCTCCTGCAACTGGAATCGTTCACCAGGTAAACCTAGAGTACCTGGCAAACGTTGTTCATGCAGTTGAAGGCGCAGACGGCACATTTGAAACATACCCAGATTCACTTGTAGGAACGGATTCACATACAACGATGATCAACGGCATCGGCGTATTAGGATGGGGTGTCGGCGGCATTGAGGCTGAAGCTGGAATGCTTGGACAGCCATCATATTTCCCTGTTCCAGAAGTAATCGGAGTAAAATTGACAGGCCAAATGCCAAACGGCACAACGGCAACAGACCTTGCCCTTAAAGTAACACAAGTTCTTCGTCAAAAAGGCGTTGTAGGCAAGTTTGTTGAATTCTTCGGACCTGGTGTACCGCAGCTTCCGCTTGCAGACCGTGCAACAATTGCCAACATGGCACCTGAATACGGCGCAACTTGCGGATTCTTCCCAGTAGACGATGAATCATTAGAATACATGAAGTTAACTGGCCGTGACCAGGAGCTTGTAGATGTTGTTGAAGCATACTGCAAAGCAAACGAACTATTCTTCTCACCTGATGTAGAGCCAGTCTACACATCTGTTGTAGAAATTGATCTTGGTGAGATTGAAGCAAATCTTTCAGGTCCTAAGCGTCCTCAGGATTTAATTCCACTGTCAGCTATGCAGAAATCTTTCCAAACAGCTCTTGCTGCTCCAGCCGGCAACCAGGGCTTTGGTTTAGAAGCAGCAGAAGCTGATAAAGAAATTAGCGTAACGCTTGCTAACGGTGAAAAAACAAAAATGAAAACAGGTGCAATTGCCATTGCCGCGATTACAAGCTGCACAAACACTTCTAATCCATATGTATTGGTTGGAGCTGGTTTAGTAGCTAAAAAAGCAATCGAAAAAGGCATGAAGGTTCCTGCTTATGTTAAAACTTCTTTAGCACCAGGTTCAAAAGTTGTTACAGGCTACCTTGAGAACTCCGGATTACTTCCTTATATGAACCAATTAGGCTTCAATGTTGTCGGTTATGGATGCACAACATGCATCGGGAACTCCGGTCCTCTTGCAGAAGAGATCGAAAAGGCAGTTGCTGAAAACGACTTGCTTGTTACATCTGTTCTTTCAGGCAACCGAAACTTTGAAGGAAGAATTCATCCGCTTGTAAAAGGAAACTATCTGGCTTCACCGCCGCTGGTTGTAGCCTACGCTTTAGCTGGTACAGTGAATATCGACCTTAAAAATGATTCATTAGGTAAAGACAAGGATGGCAACGATGTATTCTTTAACGATATCTGGCCATCAATGGACGAAATCAATGAGATCGTAAAACAAACGGTAACACCTGAGCTCTTCCGCCAGGAATATGGCAGAGTATTTGATGATAACGAGCGCTGGAATGCGATTCAGACAACAGATGAGGCATTGTATCAGTGGGATCAGGATTCCACTTATATTCAAAACCCTCCATTCTTTGAAAACCTGAATCCAGAGCCAGGTCTTGTTGAGCCGCTAACGAATTTGCGTGTTGTTGCAAAATTCGGCGATTCTGTTACAACAGACCATATCTCTCCAGCCGGTTCAATCGGAAAAGATACTCCTGCAGGACGTTACCTTCAGGAAAAAGGCGTCAGCCCGAGAGAATTTAACTCATATGGTTCACGCCGCGGAAATCATGAAGTTATGATGCGCGGAACATTTGCAAATATCCGTATTAAAAACCAAGTAGCACCAGGAACAGAAGGCGGCTATACAACATATTGGCCAACTGGTGAAGTGACTTCCATCTATGACGCTTGCATGAAGTATAAACAAGACGGAACTGGTCTTGCCGTTCTTGCTGGTAAAGACTATGGAATGGGAAGCTCACGTGACTGGGCAGCAAAAGGCACAAACTTACTGGGCATCAAAACAGTTATTGCTGAGAGCTTTGAGCGTATTCACAGAAGCAACCTTGTATTCATGGGCGTTCTTCCTCTGCAGTTCAAGCAAGGTGAAAGTGCTGAGGTTCTTGGCTTAACAGGTAAAGAAACTATCGAGGTTCTGATAAATGAAGCAGTTAAACCTCGCGACCATGTGAAAGTAAGAGCAACTGATGAAGAAGGCAATGTAAAAGAATTTGAAGTGCTTGTACGCTTTGACAGTGATGTTGAAGTTGACTACTACCGCCATGGCGGCATCCTTCAAATGGTCTTACGCGAAAAAATAAAAGGCTAAATTGTGAAAAGGACGGAGTTTCCGTCCTTTTTTTGCGTGGTTTTATTGTCCTTTTTAATAAGAGATGATTTAATAAAATAGAACGCAAATAGGTGGTTGTCCTATTACCATCTTCCTTACATATAAATGAGATATAAGGGATATGCAGCAAGGGGGAAATGAAATTGAAACGAATACTTGCCATTGGTCTGCTTGTGTTTTTAGCGGGCTATGCAGTCTGGTTTGCGATCCTGCCTAAAGAACCAAAAGAAGGGCTTGAGATAGGAAATAAGCCGCCAGAATTTGAACTTGAGATGCTAAACGGAGAAAAAGTTCATTTAGATGACGTAAAAGGCAAAAAAGTGATGGTCAATTTCTGGGCTACATGGTGTCCGCCGTGCGAAGCGGAAATGCCGGAAATGCAGAAGCTGCAAAATGAACACCCTGATGAATTGGTTGTTCTTGCTGTTAACATGACAAATGCTGAAAAAAGCAGGGAAGATGTTGAAACATTTATTTCAAAACGGAAACTAACCTTTCCTGTAGCTTTGGATAAGGATGGAAGAGTAAGTGTTCAATACGAAGTATATTCGTATCCCACAACATATTTTCTTGATGAAGAAGGAAAAATCCTTAATATTTCCCGCGGTGCGATGACAAAGGAAACGATGGAGAAACTGCTTGAAATCTAAGTTTTAAAGACTGTTTAGGTAAACTAAGCAGTCTTTTTTTGTTTTTTCTAAAAACTTGTACTATTTTTCTTTTTTATGGCAAAACTGAATGTATTATGTATGGAGGTGTCTCGCTTGAGAAAAATAAAAAAAATGACGTTTGAAGAGTTAGTTCTTGAAAATAAGAAGGAACTGTTGAAGGACCAGGAAGCTTTAAATCGGCTCGAAGAGAGAGTAGAGCAGAGGCTGCTGGATAAGCTCAGTTAAATCCAACACTTGGTTGTCATGTTTGCCGCTCAAATGGTGAAGATAATAGTGAGGAGGCGAAAGATCATGACAAACTCAAATGATAAACAAAGCCATTTCACTCCAAACCACATTGGAACAAAATCCAGAGGTTTTGGCGGAAATAAAGGAAAAAAAATGCAAAATAAATCGAATGAACATCCACAGGTAATGCAAACAAAAGGTGAGTAGTTCAAAATAAGTTTTCATAATATTATTATGTAAACTTATTGTTTGTTTGCATTTCATTCTTATTTTAATCAAACTTAACAAAGGATGTGTTCACATGGGTTATAAATCAAATCCAGATGATCGTTCAGATAATGTTGAAAAGCTGCAGGATATGGTTCAAAACACGATTGAAAATATAGAAAAGGCACAGGAAACGGCAGAGTTCTCAAGTGGCGAAGAAAGAGCCCGCATCGAAGCTAAAAACCACCGCCGTGAAGAAAGTCTTGAAGCCTTCCGTTCTGAAATCAGCGATGAAGCATCTGCACGCGAGAATGGCTATAAATAACTAAAAAAATTATAAAGGATGACCCTCAAGGGTTATCCTTTATTTTTTGTTGCCAATGACAGCATATGGTATGATAATATTTATTCGTTGTCCTAAATTTGGATGCTTCATAAGGAGAGGGAACAAATATGCATGTTTCAAAAAAAGAGATAGAAATAAGGTACGCAGAAACGGATCAAATGGGTGTCGTGTATCATGCCAATTATTTAGTATGGATGGAAGTGGGCAGAACACAGCTGATTCAGGATCTGGGCTTTTCTTATGCAGATATGGAGAAAGAAGGAATTATATCTCCAGTCATTGATCTCCAGGTTCAGTACAAAAAACCGATGAAATACGGTGAAACCGTCAAAGTACATACTTGGATAGAAGAATATAACGGCTTTAAAGTGGCATACGGCTACGAAATGTATACGCCTGAGGGAGAGCTTGCACTTCAGGCAGTTTCAAACCATGTGTGTGTCAAAAAGGAAAATTTCAAACCAATTCAAATCCGCAAAAAATATCCGGAATGGCATGCAGCATATGAAAAAGCGAAAAAGTAGGGATTTCTGTGGCATTTGGAATTAAGCGCAAGGAAATGTCGGATTGGAAAGCCAAAGTAGCAAAAGGAGAGGTTGCATTTCTGACCCATTTTTGGACAGACCCAAGATTTCCTGCTTCGCATGCTGTTACAAAAGCAGGCTGCGCTGATTTGTCCAAGCTCATCGAGTGGGGAGAAACGTTTGGATTAAAGAAAGAGTGGATTCATCATAACAAGGATTATCCCCATTTTGACTTGATGGGAGCGGTACAGCTAAAAGTCTTAGAGGCACATAACTTAATTGAACACATCGAACGTTTCCGTTTACGTTAAAAAAACCGCAGATTATTTACCTGCGGTTTTTTTATAATCAAATACGGGTTCCCTTTTTTCTTCGTCAAAGTCAATCACTAAGTCGTTTTGATCAAAATACCAAATGTCACTTTCTTCAATAAAAAAGGTAATGCCGTTTTTTTCTGTTTTTGCACCAGCTTGCTTTGGCTGATCTTTTACTACACCTAATGAAAAACCCTTTTGTATGGTGCTGGTGCCTCCGTATCGGACAAAAAATCGAAACGAATCTCCGCTTGCAACATTCATTTCATTCTGATACCACTCTGCCGCTTTGCCACTAATATGTATGTTCATCCTGAGTATCACTCCTTCTTTCATACGATACCACGAAAAGGCAAATCAAAAACAAAACTCGGCAAAATTCTTTTAATTTTCTTCATTTAAATTTTGAAACATATGCTCTTGTATCGCATTATTTTGAGCCTGATCAACATTCTTCAGTTCTTTTACGCGGTATGCACGGTTGTTTTGATTGACGACAATTGTCGGAACAAAGCCCGGCTCAGTCACCTCTATTTTTTTTGTTCCTTTTGAAAGTTCTTTCGTTATTTTTGCGGAGAAAATTCCGCCTATTTCTTTATATTCACCAACTTGACCTGATAAGAAGTTTCCTAAAGAGTAGACGACAAAGGTTTTTTTGCCATTTTGACCTTCTACCCATTCCATTGGCTGAAGGACGTGGGGATGATGTCCAATCACTAAATTAACACCCTGATCAGCCAAAAACTTCGCTAACTCCTGCTGTTCCTCATTTGGAAGACGGATATATTCTACCCCCCAGTGCATGCTTACTATGACAGCATCTGAAAGCTTCTTCATTTCTTCAATATCTTTTATCATTTTGGGTTTATCAATTAAATTAACGAGATGAGGTTTTCCCTCTGGAACGGGAATACCGTTTGTTCCGTATGTATAAGCCAGAAAACCTAATTTCACGCCATTTTTATTGATTACCCGAGGTTCATCAGCATCTTGACTGTTTCGGTAGCCTCCAACATAAGGCATCCCGATTTCATCATAGCGGTCAGTCGCGTTCAATATGGCTTTCTCGCCGCGGTCAAGCGTGTGATTGTTGGCAATTCCCGCAATGTCCACACCAGCATCCTGAAATGCATCCACAACCTCGAATGGGCTGTTAAAAGAAGGATAGGTGGACAAACCTATTTCAGTGCCGCCAATCATTGTTTCCTGATTGGCGAATGTGATGTCGCTCTTGCCAATCAAAGGTTTTACATCTTTAATCATTGGTTTGAAATCATACGTGCTGCTGCCTGTTTTTGCATCGTTATAAACACGCCCGTGGATCAATATATCTCCAATTGCTGAAAGTGTAACAGCGGATTTGAATGATTTGGGCTGCTGAGACATATTCATTCCGGAATGCGCTTTCACAGGGTATTCTGTATTTTCCTGCGGCTCTGCCAAAAGAAAGAATGCTGCTCCGATTGCGGCAAGCAGAACGGCAGCTGAGAGGATCCATTTCTTCATCATGTAGTTTTCTCCTATTAATGATCTTTTTTATTATCATAAACGATAGAATAAAAAAAGGAAATCTTATTTAGGCTCATTCAGCCTGATAGGTTAGGGGAATACTATGTGTCCGCTGTGTTGATTGAGATAAAGGTCTTCTGCTTTCTATTTACATGAAAAAAGCTGCCCGAGGGCAGCTTTAAATCCATTTTACTTTAGGTTCTGTTTTATCCCTTATACGTTTAATATTTGCGCGATGACGGTATATAACAAACAGGGACAAAATGCTGACGACTGCAATTAAAACCGGGTCACCGATGAAAATGCTGAAAATGATTGCATAGATGCCTGTGAGCATGGATGACAGTGATACATACTTTGTTAAGTATAAGATCAGAAAGAAAACAGCAAGCATCGTAATGAACATCAGCGGTGCAGAGAACAAGAGAATGCCACCTGAGGTAGCAACTGCCTTTCCGCCTTTGAAATTGGCAAACAACGGGTACGTATGGCCAATGACAGCGAAGATTCCGATCAGCAGCGGATGCACGTTCTCTAAACCAAAAAAGAATGGGAGGGATGCTGCAAGCGTTCCTTTTAGTATATCCGCACTGGTTACAAGCAGTCCTGCTTTTACACCAAGAGTGCGGAATGTATTCGTACCTCCCAGATTCCCGCTCCCATGCTCACGGATGTCAATCCCGTAACCGACTTTCCCGACGATAAGGCCAGAAGGAATGGAACCGAGTAAATAAGCTAAAATAATAATGGCTGCAATAATCAATGAATCCGCTCTCCTTAGTTTATAATTGAATAAAACTATTTTATCATGTAACTAGCACCTAAGACTACGTCATAAAAAAGAAACGAAAAAAAATCATACAAAAGGAGTTTTTACAATGAGTATATCCATCCCATCGAGAGAAGAAATTGGAAAAATATTAAAAAAGAGCAAACGAATCGCTGTAGTGGGCCTGTCGGATCAGCCTGAGCGCACTTCTTACATGGTCAGTAAAGCGATGCAGGATGCAGGATATGAAATTATTCCGGTGAATCCGACAATCAAAGAAGCGCTTGGTGTGAAAGCAGTTGGCTCTTTAAAAGATATAGACGGTCATATTGACATTGTGAATGTTTTTCGCAGGTCAGAGCATTTGCTCCCTGTTGCAGAGGAATTTTTAGAGATTGATGCAGACGTATTCTGGGCTCAATTAGGTCTCGTAAATGAGGATGCCTATCATTTATTGAAGGATAAAGGCTGCACGGTTATCATGGACCGCTGCATTAAAGTAGAACACGCTTTAACAAAATGAAATCACAGGGGGTGACCCTGTGATTTTCTTATGCCGGAATTCTATGAAGAAAGTGATGGTTTGTAAAATGCAGCAATTGCCTCTAAAACAATCGTTGCGGCACCTGCATACATTAGCACGCTTGCAGAGCCTATCCATTTAGAAATTATGGTTCCCGCAAGCTGGTGATGACAGCATAGAGAGTGTATGCAGAGCCATGGCTGCAGCGGATACGCTGCCCATGAATTCTTTAGGGGTTTCATCCTGCAGCAAGTAACCAAAAGGAATGGCAAAAACAGAACCCAACAGCTCTAGCATGAACGCACTTGTATACCATATCCAATAATCCAGAACAAATATTTTTAATCTCCCGAGCCCTGCATGCACAATAATGATTTCGCTAAGAAAACCCGATAACGCTCCCATACCTCTTGCAATTATGACCACACCGCAGCTGCCATCATCCAAATAAGGGGCATCTCACACCGTACAAAGCAATTAGTAAACCACCTAAAGATAGCCCGATTAGTTTCATTGAATAACAGGCTGAAGAACCTGTGACCAAATAATAAAAGCTGGGACTTTTAAAGATTTAAATTGACCTCACAGCATAACCTCCTGTAAGTTCAAGAATTTAACTTGCTATTGCGCCGTTTAAGAAGCTCATGCTCCATGCTGAGGGGGTCTTGTGAGGGCGGCAGAGCCCCATTTTTTAATTTTTCAACAGATTCATCTATCCAGCGAATTTCAGTTTCCAATTTCATTTCTGCATAGCGGATGCCGATCATTCCGATACTTGAAATAAATGAAGTGCCGTTTTGCTGCCAATGGCGGACGTATTGAAGCAGCTCCGTACTCTCTTCTTTTCTTTTCTCTAGATGGGATACTAGAAGATCTTCGTCCATTTCTGAATGCCATGCTGCCAATTTCATAAATAATTCATCTTTCACAGATGGATAGGACGGGGCTTCAGACAGCCAGTTTTCAAGTTCAATCCAGCCTTTTTTCGTCAGTTCATAGTGCTTTTTCTGCCGGCCGCCATGTTCTTTTGAAACAGAGTAAATGTAGTCGTTCTCCTCCAGGTTTTTAAGCTTGGGATAGATGCTCCCATAGCTCATTCCCCAAAAAAGGCTTGAAGCTTTGGTCTCAAATTCACTTTTTATATCGTATCCTGTAGCGGGAGTAAAACTGATGACGGCTAAAATAGAGTGTTCAATCGACAATGTGAGGCCTCCTTATGGATTGATGTATCAATCTGATATATCATTATGTTATGTCTAAAAAGGGAACAAATTCAACATTTTTCCAAAATATTTTCAATTTCAGCGTGCATCTGCTAAGATTTAGTTTGCGAAATTTTTAGCAACAGATAAAATATAGCTTGGGTAATTATTTTTATACGCTACTTTTTCTAAACAATGGTAAACTTGAAAGAGAGTAAAGGTGCAGGGCTTGTCACGTTGCCTGATGGTAAGATATGATAAAGAAACATACGTTCTTAATGTACAGCAATGTCTGACGTGACATTTGTTTTTTTTGAAAGGAGCTTAAATCGTTTGGGTAAGCAGCAGCAGTTTGATTACAATGATGATGCGATTCAAGTATTAGAAGGATTAGAAGCAGTGCGGAAAAGACCGGGTATGTATATCGGCAGCACTGATGCGAGAGGCTTGCATCACCTCGTCTATGAAATCGTTGATAATTCCGTTGATGAAGCATTAGGCGGATTTGGTGATCACATAATCGTGAAAATACATAAAGATAATAGTGTGTCTGTCCAGGACAAAGGGCGCGGAATGCCTACTGGAATGCACAAGCTCGGAAAACCGACAGCAGAAGTCATTATGACAGTCCTGCATGCCGGAGGGAAATTCGGACAAGGCGGATATAAAACCAGCGGCGGGCTGCATGGTGTTGGCGCCTCTGTAGTTAACGCACTGTCTGAATGGGTAGTCGTCACCATCCATCGCGATGGATTTGTCTATGAACAGCGATTTGAAAATGGCGGTAAACCTGCAACAACTCTTGAGAAAATCGGAAAATCGGGTAAAACAGGCACTATCATTCATTTTAAGCCTGATCCAGTTATATTCAGCACAACAACATATAACGCTGAAACATTAAGCGAGCGCTTACGGGAATCCGCTTTTCTTTTAAAAGGCCTGAAAATTGAACTGATTGATGAACGGAATCAAACAAAAGACGTTTATCACTACGAAACAGGAATCGAAGCATTTGTTGCCTACTTGAATGAAGAAAAGGATTCCCTTCACAATGTTGTCTCCTTTGAGGGTATTCAAAACAGCATTGAAGTTGAATTTGCTTTTCAATTTAACGACGGATACTCAGAGAATATTCTCTCATTTGTTAATAATGTGCGGACAAAAGACGGCGGAACACATGAATCTGGTTCCAAAACGGCCATGACCCGTGCATTTAATGAATACGCAAGAAAAGTCGGCATTTTAAAAGAAAAAGATAAAAATCTGGATGGATCAGATATACGGGAAGGACTTTCAGCCATCATTTCTGTAAGAATTCCGGAAGAACTGCTGCAATTTGAAGGGCAGACGAAAGGAAAGCTCGGCACAAGTGAGGCAAGATCTGCAGTTGATTCTGTCGTATCGGAAAACCTTGCTTACTTTCTTGAGGAAAATCCGGAGACAAGCACGCTGCTTGTCAGAAAAGCGATTAAAGCTTTTCAAGCACGGGAAGCAGCACGAAAAGCCCGCGAGGAAGCAAGAAGCGGAAAGAAAAGAAAACGTTCTGAGGCCACGCTTAGCGGAAAACTCACCCCTGCACAATCCAGAAATCCTCAAAGAAATGAAATTTATCTGGTTGAGGGTGATTCTGCCGGCGGTTCAGCGAAACAGGGACGGGACAGACGCTTTCAGGCCGTTCTTCCATTGCGCGGAAAAGTCATTAACACAGAAAAGGCAAAGCTTGCAGACATTTTCAAAAATGAAGAGATTAATACAATTATTCATGCCATCGGAGCAGGTGTCGGAGCCGATTTTAATGTGGAAGACTGCAATTACGATAAAGTCATTATCATGACAGATGCCGATACTGACGGAGCGCATATTCAAGTACTGATTTTGACCTTCTTTTACCGCTATATGAAGCCGCTCATTGAAGCAGGCAAAGTTTTTATCGCTCTGCCGCCTTTATACAAAGTCAGCAAAGGGACAGGAAAAAAAGCGGTTGTGGAATATGCCTGGTCTGATGAAGAACTTCAGGTTGTTCTAAAAAAAGTAGGAAAAGGCTATATGATACAGCGCTACAAGGGTCTTGGAGAAATGAACGCAGATCAGCTGTGGGAAACGACAATGGATCCGGAGACAAGAACATTAATCCGCGTCCGCATTGATGATGCCGCACGTGCTGAGAGGCGTGTCACGACATTGATGGGTGACAAGGTTGAGCCTAGACGGAAATGGATAGAAAGCAATGTTGCATTTGGCTTAGATGAAGAAACCAACATTTTAGAAAACGAGAACCTATCCGTCGCAGAGGAGGAATAACTATATGACACAGCCAGAAAAATTTCGCGATCTCCCTCTTGAAGATGTGATAGGTGACCGTTTTGGGCGTTACAGTAAATACATCATTCAAGACAGGGCATTGCCTGATGCACGCGACGGGCTAAAGCCAGTTCAGCGCAGAATCCTATATGCTATGCATGTGGATGGAAATACAAATGACAAAAACTTCCGCAAATCCGCAAAAACAGTCGGTAACGTAATCGGCAACTACCATCCTCATGGCGATACATCAGTATATGACGCCATGGTGAGGATGAGCCAGGATTGGAAGGTCCGCAATTTGCTGATTGAAATGCATGGAAACAACGGCAGCAACGACGGAGATCCTCCAGCTGCGATGCGTTATACAGAAGCAAGGCTTTCTCCGATTGCATCGGAACTTCTCCGTGATATTGATAAACGTACTGTTGAATTTGTGCCAAACTTTGATGATACCAGCCAGGAACCTCTCGTACTGCCTGCCATGTACCCGAATTTGCTCGTTAACGGCTCAACGGGGATTTCAGCAGGCTATGCGACGGATATTCCTCCTCATCACCTGGGTGAAGTGATCGACGCTGTCATGAAAAGGATTGATCAGCCGAACTGTTCGGTTGACGAGCTGATGACGGTGATTAATGGTCCTGATTTTCCGACTGGAGGAATCATCCAGGGAATCGAAGGCATTAAAAAAGCCTATGAAACAGGAAAAGGCAAGATCATCATTAGAGGAAAAGCAGAAATTGAAAGCATCAGAGGCGGAAAACAGCAAATCGTCATTACAGAAATCCCTTTTGAAGTGAATAAAGCCAATCTTGTCAAAAGGATGGATGAGTTCAGAATTGAACGGAAGCTGGATGGCATTGCAGAAGTCCGTGATGAAACAGACCGCACAGGCATGCGAATCGTTGTTGAGCTGAAGAAAGAAGCAGATGCACAGGGCATCCTGAACTATCTTTATAAAAACAGTGATTTGCAGGTGCCTTACAATTTCAATATGGTTGCCATTCATAACAGAAGGCCAACGTTAATGACGCTTCCGACAATCTTAGATGCGTATATTGCACACCAGAAAGAAGTCATTACTAACCGTTCCAACTATGACTTGCAAAAAGCACGCGAAAGACAGCATATTGTTGAAGGTTTAATCAAGGCACTTTCGATTCTTGATGAAGTCATTGCGACAATTCGTGCTTCAAAAGATAAGCGGGATGCTAAAGATAACTTAATTTCTAAATTTCAGTTTACAGAGCTTCAGGCAGAAGCCATTGTCTCCTTGCAGCTATACCGATTAACCAATACGGATATAACGGCGCTTCAAAATGAAGCTAAAGAGCTTGATGAAAAAATCACAGCCCTTCTTGAAATCCTGAACAACGAAAAAAGATTATACCAAGTCATCAAAGCAGATTTGAAAAAAATCAAAAAGACGTATGCCGATGAAAGAAGATCTGTCATTGAAAATGAAATTCAGGAGATTAAAATCAATCTTGAAGTCATGATTGCTTCAGAAGATGTAATCGTCACGGTGACGAAAGATGGCTACATTAAACGCACAAGCGGACGGTCATATGCAGCATCAAATGGCCAGGACTTTGGAATGAAGGAAACAGACCGTTTGCTCGCTAAATATGACATAAATACAACTGATGTCGTTCTTCTCTTTACGAATAAAGGAAATTACATCTATTGTCCTGTGCATGAATTGCCTGATATCCGCTGGAAGGACCTTGGGCAGCATATCGCCAATATCGTAAATCTAGAGCGGGATGAACAGCTGATAAAAGCGATTCCGGTCAAAGACTTTACAACTGAACAATACTTGCTGTTTGTCACTAAAAACGGCATGGTCAAAAAAACGGAGTTAAAGCTGTATAAAGCACAGCGATATTCTAAGGCATTGATGGCAGTAAACTTGAAAAATGATGATATCCTGATAGATGTACATGTTACATCTGGAAGAGATGATCTCTTTATTGCAACACAATTCGGGTACGGCTTATGGTTCTCAGAGGAAGAAGTGAACATCGTAGGAGCAAGAGCAGCGGGTGTGAAAGGCATTAACTTAAAAGAGGGAGATTCCGTAGTCGGAGGCTCAGCCTTTACAGCCGGAGAAATTCCTCAAGTTGTTATTGTTACTCAAAGGGGAGCCGCTAAAAAAATGTCACTCAAGGAATTTGAAAAAACCTCACGTGCAAAACGCGGATTGATCATGCTGCGCGAGCTTAAAAATAACCCTCACCGGTTAGTCGGCATGCAGATCATTCGTCCCGAGGATACGATTATGATCAAAACGGAAAAAGGACAGATTGAAGAAATTGCACCTCAAACCTTAAGAGCAAATGATCGTTACAGCAACGGTTCATTTTTCATAGATGAAGGAGATTCAGGATCTGTAAAAGAAGTTTGGCGCATAACGAAATAATTAATGATAAAAAAGACATCCTCAGAAAATAGAGGATGTCTTTTCTTTTTATTTGCTTTTAGTAAAGTAATCAGTGAATGCATGCATAATCTCAATTCCCTGATACAGGAATAGACTGACAGCTGTTAATGAAAAACCTGTCACCATAATAAATCTCAGCCAAAACATCGCGTCGCCCTCCTTTACATATAGTCTCTAGGATGGAAGCGATGCTTTATCGAAATAAGATGATTGGTAAAAAACAGCCAGTAAAAATTTCTTTCTGAAATTCCATCCTGTAAGCATGGCAATGAAATAGACTGCAGCTAAAAGAAAAGATTCAGTTTCTGCCAGACTGTGTTCAATGAAGAAAGGGAACTTCAGATCGTCTTTGTCATCAGCAGAGGATGGCTGCACATGCTCTTCAAGATCAAAAGCAGGTGCGGTAAATGAATGCTGGTGGATTTGCGGAACGGTTCCTGCAAGGAGTAGGGCAATGAGAATAAGTAAGATAGGCTGTCTCATAACTTTCCTCCTTTTTTTATAATAGAACTATCATAACGCACAATTTCAAATTAGAATAGAGGAAATTTTTTTGTTTTTTCTAGCCAAATAGACAAAAAGTGATATAGACTTGCTTTGTCATGATACTGTGGCGAGATCAATAATGAATGTTTGAACGTGAACAAATCAGCGCACTTCATTTGCCGAATGGCTGTCATATGCATGTTGCTCTATAAATAAATGGTTTAATGTTTGTTCCAGGTATATCAGCTACATAGATTGACTTTTGATTAGCCTATTTTTTAGATAACATGGAATTGCGATCAATCTTAAGGTGATATTTTTCAGTTTCAAAGCCTCTGGAAGTATTTAAATCCAGGACATCAATTGAAAGAGAAACATCTGAATAAGCTGTCCCTCTTAAATAATCCTCTAAAGGTACTTTTAAATCGCCAGTCTCATCAGAAGAAATTTTCAAAAGCTCTTTTGATTCCTTTTTGACACCTTCTTCATAAAAAGTAAAATTGAATTTATAAGCTATTTGATCTCTGTTTGCTATTCCAAACCGCAGCTCCTGATCATCGATGCCAAGGAGTTCAGGAGTTTTTATATAGCGTGAATCATCGATCTTCAAACCGCTTGCTTCTTCCAGGTAGCGAAACATTTTTTTATTATCCAGCACATTTGGAATTCGTTCATTTTCATGCTGCGTTCTTAAATAAAAAGGTTCATTGCTGCTCTTGACCTCTTGTATGTCAGTTTCTTCAGCAGCTCCATATAAGAGGACATAATCCTCGGCAATTATCTCCTGCGGGTACCATTGGTGAGCGTCATCTGAGTAATTCCAAAACGCATCCCAACGAATAGGTGAATCATCAATTTTTCTGATTTTACTCCACTCAGAAAAAGGCAAATGATGAGATAACACGTAATGATAAGCAAAATGATGGCCATATTCATGGGAAAGGGTGTCCCTGTACGAAGATACTTCAGTATATTTATCCCCTTGATATAATGTAATGCTGTCTGTCAAGGCATGAAAGCTTCCTTTAGTTGAAGATTCTCCTAAAGAAGCGCCTCTGATCCGCACTTCCTGAAGCAGGGAAAGCTCATCTCCATGCTTATTTTGAATCAGCTCTTTGTATAACTGCTGAAGCTTCGTTTCATCCCAGGCATCTGTATAGCTTAAAAATATGATTCCTTCAGGAGATTGATAGCTTGCATGATAGTCTGAATCATAGACCAAAGGATCCAGACTGAGCAAAAACGGGAAAGACAGGAGAAGAATTAGCACTATTTTCATCTAACAATCACTTCCTCAAATGTCATTCTATCACGCATTACAGCACAAATAGGCTGCATGATTTTTCCAATAAATGTTTGTAAAGGAAACCAGGCTAAATCTCCTAAACTTATTCACAGGAAAAATAATATTCTGATATATCCTCTTCACATTACATAAACAATGATCTATTAAACTAAAGCTGTTGGATAAAATTGAGAATGGGAGACGATGAAATGAATAAAAAGTGGGCAGCGGGAGCGGGTATTGCACTCGCATTGTTAGTTGGTCCAATCACACAGCCATCTTCAGCAGAAGCAGCGGGGACCAAGATTGATAATGTAGCACATCGGGGTGCTTCAGGATATGCACCTGAGAACACGATTGCAGCGTTTGACAAAGCTGTCGAAATGAAAGCTGATTACATTGAAATTGACGTTCAAAGAAGTAAGGACGGGGAATTAGTCGTCATTCATGATACTACAGTAGACCGTACCACAGATGGCAGCGGACCCGTTCAAAGTTTAACGTACGAAGAAATAAGAAATCTTGATGCAGGCAGCTGGAAAGGCACAGAATTTGCTGGTGAAAAAATTCCGTCATTTGATGAAATCCTTGATCGCTATCACGGGAAAGTAGGAATACTGATTGAACTTAAAGCACCAGAGCTATATCCAGGAATTGAAGAGAGCGTTGCTCTTGAGCTAAAAGAGAGAAACTTAGATAAACCTCAAAATGAAAAAACAATTATCCAATCATTTAATTTTGAATCAATGAAGAAGATAAACGATCTACTTCCAAAAGTACCGATTGGAGTCCTGACATCATCTCGATTACATACAACACAGCAAGCATTAAAAGAATTCAGTGCATACGCTGACTATTTCAACCCAAGCTATACAATCGTCACAAAAGACCTTGTTAATCAAGTACATGAAGAAGGAATGAAAATTCAATCATGGACGGTACGCAGTCAAGAAACGGCTGATTTTCTTTTAGAGATGCAAGTGGATGGAATTATAACGGATTATCCGGATTATGTGGATCCGAGATAAGGAAAAAAAGATTGACCCTTAATGAGGGGTCAATCTTTTTTTTGAAATAGAAAAATCCATATTATTTTAATTAAACTATGTTCTAAATAATCATTAATAAAATCGCCGCTCAGACACCATAAGCTAGATAACCATGTTCGGAAATACTTCATTGTCTCCAGCTGAACTAGAATGAAATCTCTTTTTATTTCTTATTTTGCAAGAATAAATACAGGGATTTACTTGATATATAGAATCTTAAAGTAAATATTCTTAATATTGTCAATAATTTTGAACTGAAGTTTTACATAGTGAAACTAGTTCTAGAAAAGGGAGGTTTTTATCTTCAGCGAGGTTATTAAAACAGTAGAAAAATCCATCGGAATTTTAGAAGTGATCGCACAAAAGCCAATGACATTTATTGAATTGGTCGAAAAGCTGGACAGCAATAAAGCAACTGTACATCGATTTTTATCTTCTCTTGAGCAGCTTGGATATATCACAAAAAATAGACAAGAAAAATTCATCTTATCACAAAAATGGTTTCAACTGGCATTTCAGGCACAAGATCAGCTTGATATTGTGAAAACAGCAAGGCCCTTCTTAGAAAGCATTAGCCAACAAGGTGCAGGAAAGACGCTTTTAGCGCTTGGAAAAATTCTTCTTTGTGTTCTTCGAAATCTTGAGGTAAATCTTCATCAGGGTTTCTGTATCTAAGGCTTTTTTGAATATGAAAATAATTAATCTTTACAAATAAATAGGATGGGTTTTATAATTATGTTAACTTCAAAGTAAGGCAGGTTAACATAATGGAATTAAAAAAAATAGTCTATGTTTCTATGTTTGCGGCAATTATGGGAGCACTAGGGATTGTTCCGCCAATCTTTTTAGGATTTTCTCCCGTTCCGATTACCTTACAAACGTTAGGTGTCATGTTATCAGGAAGTGTGTTGGGAGCGCGTTTAGGTCCCAAATATGCGGCCCTTAGTCAAATCTTATTTTTATTCTTGGTAATGACCGGTTTACCTTTATTATCTGGCGGCCGGGGTGGAATTGGTGTTTTTTTCAGTCCATCAGGAGGATATCTCATTGGGTGGATCGTAGGTGCTTATGTGATAGGATTTTTAACTTATCGTATGAAAAACATATCATTTGTTAAGATTTTGCTTGTTAATATTCTTGGTGGTATTTTTATTGTTTATTTATTCGGCATTCCGATTCAGGCCTTCATGATGAATATTCCTCATGCAAAAACGGTTATCCTTAGCATGGTGTATCTTCCAGGTGATTTTATAAAGGTAATTGTTGCTTCCTTGCTTGCTATTAAGTTGCAAAAATCTATCCCACTTTCAAAAAAACTGGTGGCCTAAATGAGAATTACCAGCACTTATAGAACGTATGCTCAAATAAATAACAATCGGCCTGCCATCGTAACAGATAAAGAAATAGTTCCATATAGTGAATGGTATGATTTAGTGCAGCGAACAGCTGCCTCTTTTTATAAAGTAACTGGAATTTATAAAAGAGTTGCCTTATTCTTGCCAAATGGACGCTTATTTTTACAGCTGTTCGCTGGAGCGAGCGAAGCAGGCTGGGCTAGTATGGTCGGAGATATGAGGTGGAAAGAGCAGGAAATAGAAGAACGGCTTCAACAAATAACTCCTGATCTTATCATTGCTGATGAAAAGATGAAGGGATATTTTCATCAGTCTTCAACAAAAACTATTTTTTCAGATGAGATCGAGGAATGGCTATGTTCCAGCAGTGATTTTCAAAAAAATGACGGTAATGCCCCTTTTTACATTGGTTTTACCTCTGGTTCAACAGGGAAACCAAAAGCATTCATACGTTCCCATTCTTCATGGATAGAAAGTTTTCGGTGTAATCAAATAGATCTTGAGATGACGGAGAAAGAACATGTGTTAATCCCCGGTTCATTTATAAATTCTACCTTCTTATATGGAGCTTTAAGTACCTTATTTTTAGGGGGCACGATTTATGTGCTGACAAAGTTTTCACCAGCGCGTTTGATGGATTTCTTACATAACTATCCGATTTCTAAAGTATATGTAGTCCCTACAATAATTCAGGGGCTATTAAATGAAGGATATTATAATGAACAATCAGTTTCCTTTATATCTACAGGGGCAAAGTGGCTGCCAAGCGTAAAGGCCAAAATGCGCCTTCAATTTCCAACCGCTAATTTTTATGAGTTTTACGGATCGTCCGAGCTTAGTTTTGTTACGGTTTTAAAAAATAACGAGCAGATCCAACATGCGGCTTCAGTTGGAAGAGTATTTCAGAATGTTGAAATTAGTATTCGCAATGATAAGGGAGAAGAAGTAGGGCTTGGAGAAGAAGGAGTTTTATATGTAAAAAGCAAAATGCTTTTTGATGGATATTTAAATAATGAGGAAGAAACAAAAAAAATATTACAGGGAGATTGGGCAACAGTTTATGATATCGCCAAAATAGATGAAGAAGGTTATGTATACATCCTTGGCAGGCAAAATGATATGATTATTTATGGCGGAATGAACATTTATCCCCAAGAAATAGAACAGGTATTAATGAAATACGATGGGGTCGAAGAAGCGATTGTTTTGGGAATTAAAGATGAGTATTGGGGGGAGAAAGTGGCTGCTTTCATTAAAGGAAATGTGTCCTTGCCCTCTTTAAAAAATTATTGCCTTCGGAATCTATCTTCTTATAAAATTCCACGTGTTTGGAGAAAAGTAGCAAATTTCCCCCACACAACGGGAGGGAAGATTTCACGCCCGGAAGTAAGAAAATGGTTTGAGAAAGGGGGGTTAGAATGACGCGAGCGGTAATCGTCAAAGCAAAGAGAACCGTAATAGGAAAAAAAGGCGGTATCTTAAGAAAGTATCCCCCCGAACAATTAGCAGCTTTTGTTATTAGAGACATCGTTCAAGATCTGCCTGAACAAGTTGATGAAATTATTTTCGGCAATGCGGTGGGGCCTGGAGGTAATATTGCGAGATTGTCAGGATTGGAGAGCGGTCTGTCTCATACTGTACCCGGTATGACAATCGACAGGCAATGCGGCTCTGGATTAGAAGCAATTCGCCTTGCTTGTTATCTGATCCAAGGCGGAGCGGGGCAAATATATATTGCGGGTGGTGTCGAAAGTACCAGTCAATCTCCGTACGCTAAACGGGCGCGTTTTTCACCGGAACAGATCGGAGACCCTGATATGGGCGTTTCTGCGG
This sequence comes from Metabacillus dongyingensis, assembly GCF_019933155.2. NCBI lineage: Bacteria > Bacillati > Bacillota > Bacilli > Caryophanales > Bacillaceae > Metabacillus > Metabacillus dongyingensis. Next base: position 2,490,841 of record NZ_CP082944.1, read on the forward strand.
AACATGTAGCTGAAAAATACGGGATTACACGGCAGATGCAGGATGATTATGCTCTGCTTAGTTATCAACGGTCCATTCATTCATTAAAAAAAGACTACTATTCTGATGAACTCGTTAAAATTACCGATATTCCCTTACAAGATGAAAGTTTAAATCCAAAGCTTAATTATGAGAGAATGTTGCGTCGATTGTCTCCTTGTTTTAAGGAAAATGGAACGGTAACGTTGGGAAACTGTTGTGGAATCAATGATGGGGCATCGGCGGTCCTTGTCATGTCTGAGGAAAAAGCCAAGGAGCTAGGATACCAACCAATCATGCGTTTTGTCGATAGTGTGGTATCAGGAGTGAACCCAAACTATCCAGCCATTGGTCCAATTCCTGCCGTTTCCCAATTATTATCTAGGCATTCTTTATTGATTCAGGATATCGATCTGTTTGAATTAAATGAGGCCTTTGCTTCAAAAGTAGTTGCATGTGCAAGTGAGCTTTCGATTCCTTATGAAAAATTAAACGTAGAAGGCGGCGCCATTGCCTTAGGCCATCCTTATGGTGCATCGGGAGCTATTTTGGTGACAAGATTATTTTATGAAGTCCAGCGTTACCAAGCGAACTATACTATTTCTGCTATAGGAATTGGCGGGGGAATTGGAATCGCTGTTTTATGGGAGAGTATGATATGAAAACAGATGTGACTTTAGTTCCGATAACAGAAGAAATGGTCCAAAACTATGAAACTATCTTTGGGAAACAAAACAGATTACCGCCAACCTTTCCAATGATCTTTTATCGTTATATCACGGTTCCATGGGACTACAAGAGCGCACCAATTCATCGGAAACAGACCTGTGTTTGTACCAAGGAACTTTCCATTGGGGAAAGCTATCGCTGTGTAGTCACACTTGATCAAGAAACGCAAAAAGGAAAGTATACGTTTTACACCCAATCTCTCGTAGGGTACAACTTGGAAGGAAGCGAGTGTTTTCGATGTGTGTCCGAAATAGTAGTACGTTTACCATAACTGAAGAAAAAATTAAGCAGTATGCGTTTCTATCAGGGGACTTCAATCGGATTCATCTGGATCAAGAGGAAGCAGAACGTTTCGGATATAAAGCACCAATTGCCCATGGAATGTTGACAATGGGTCTTACATTGGATATCGCTTCTTTTATTACCGAAAAAGGGAGGAAGATTTCCACGTATGAGATGCAATTTCTAAAACCAATATTTAAGAATGATACGATTCATATATTTGCGGAAATGAAGCTGGAAAATGATTCTACCTATATTGTCATAATAGGCAGGAATGGAAAAGAAGTGGTAGTTAGGGGGCAATTAAAGATGGGGGAAGCAGCATCGTTATAAAACCATGAAAGAAACTAAATAGCAAATTTTTTGTTATTAGTCATTTTCAATGCGACTTCTCAGGAAATTCAAGGTATAAAATCGGTCGAAGATATCAGAATAGAATTAAGCCCTGGTTCAAATGTTTACCGGGTTCGCTTAGAAAACAATCAAGAAGTTCAAATTGATGCGAGCACTGGGAAAGTTTTATCAACTAAGTAAGATTACTCAGGCTTTCTCATATCTTTATATGATGGATCTACTTTTGACACTCTGTATAGATACAGTGCTCTAACTATGGCAGGTTTGGCCCTAATATCTGCGGCTGCTCTGAGTGTGATGAAATTTGGGGCTCAGTGCGGAATGCCAGTTAAGAAGAAGTAGAAAAATTTTTACAAATAAATATTCCTGATTAAAGAGCATTACTGGATGGCAGTGTTTTTTTTTGCACATAAAAGGAAATCAAATAACAATTCTTTAGTTAAGATATGTTCTAAATAATCAATAATAGGCTAAAAAAAACTGTACTCAAAATGAAAAAAGTACTTGGTGTTATGTAAACTAGAAAGAGAGGGTAATGTAGGAATAAAATGAAGGGCAAACTTAAAAACAACGAGATTTTAGGTAACTGAGCAATCATAAGATCAAACCCACCAGAAGTGAACTAGATAAAACAATAATTTAAATAATAAATAATCAAATATAAGGTGAATGATTTTTTATACATGAATTATTAAAAAGTAATTAAATTTACTGATTAAAAGCAACTAACATCAAAATACGGTTTTTTTAACTTTTGTCTCACTATCTTAAGTTTACTTAGATTATGAGACGATTTAAATACGTCATTATATAACTGCCTATAATATATATTATGTAAACAAAGAAAAAGTTTATTTAAAAGAGGTATTAAATACCCCTCTTTTTCATTCTTTATCCAAACATGAACAACTAAGTGATAATCACCATCAGATTTGGGCATTCTGTAAAGTGCTTAGGACTTCCTCCTGATAATGGCCCGATTGTGGAAGATCGATATTAGTAAATGTAATCTAAAATTCAAAGGGAATTTCAATTAAAGCCCCTTTTGTGCGGTTGTTTAGACATTGCCTAGATAGCTTCGCGTTATGTTTTGGAGAACAATTTTTCCATTCTTACTGTATTTTTCGAATAACTCTGACAGGAGAAAAACAAAACGTTCATACTCTTCGTAATTTTTTTTCGGAGCATAGGACGCTGATAAATTCCTTCCTAAAAATCCTTCATAATCAAATAGCAAATCATTTTGATACTTTTTAAACTCATACTTTCCATCTTTAAAAAAGCTGTTAAATACTTCTGGAGTTTCTTCCATTCCACCGCTAAATCCTTTGAAATTTGGACAGGTCTTTTGGCAAATTTCTGCATTCTCTTTATTAATCAGGCTAGTTAAATCTCTGCTATTCCAAACAAGAACGACATTTGCCTTTTGTTTCAAAATCCGTTGACATTCGATTTTGAATGCTTCTTTATTAAACCAATGAAATGCCTGGGCTACAGTTACTAAATCCACACTTTTCCCTTTTAAAGTGGTATTTTCAGCAGTTGCCTTTATTGATTTAAAACGATAATATAGTTTTAACGATTGCTCAGCCTCCTTTCTCATGTCATCATTTGGCTCTACTCCAATAACATTTAGACCTCTTTCAAGCAGCTGGCGGCTAAATATCCCCGTACCTGAACCAATATCGGCCACAATCCGATCCACTTTCAGTTGGTTAGCTGAAAACAAATAATCAATATATTCATTAGGGTAACTGGGGCGATATTTCGCATATATATCGGCCTTGTCGGTAAAATTTCCTGTTGTTTTCACAATACTACCTTCTTCCCCACGATATAAAGTGCAGAAATAGGAACCAAATAATTAAATTTTTTGCTGTAACCTCTAAGTCTACAACTTTAGAGTTCAGCCAAAAAACTAACCCATTATCTGGCCCTTATGTAAAAGAACTTCAGAATCACTTATCTAGTTAATATACACTATTTGTTAATCATTTCCGCGATTGTTAAAGATCATCGAAGTTGATTATTGAGTGTTATTTACTGGTAGTGCTGATAAAGGTGAAAAATTTCCAACTACCTTTTTATAAAAAATAAGAGTTGCATTTTCATTTAATTTCTTTTTAACACCTGTTTTTTTGTATCCCATTTTTTCGTATAAATAGCAATTACGTTTTTCCTCTAAAATTGCAGCTAATTCCCAACTTATTGCTTTTGGAAACATTTCTTCAACTAAAGTTATAGCTTTTTGGGCAATCCCTTTCCCTTGATATTCAGAAAGAATAAACATTGGACTTATCCAAAATTGCACTTCTTCTTTCCAAAATATACAGATCGCACCTACATTACTGTTATCGACAATAATTTTATAGAACCCACCGTTAGTGTTATTTATTCTCTTTATTACTCCTTCTATAGTTTCGTTTGCTGGGTTTGTTTTGTAATCTTTATATTTATCCAACAGTGGCAAAAATGCATTTACCTGAATATCAAAAATAATTTGAGAATCAGCATTTGTTGCTTTTTCTAACCTAATGTCCATTAAAATCAACCACCAATCTATTTAATCAAGGTAATAACATTCTACAAATTCACGAAATAATCTTCTTCCAATAATTAATGCCACTGTTTGTTGAAATAGAAATACAATTAAATTACGTACACTCGGAAATATAATAAATAAAAAGCAAAGACACGAGTTGTCTTAGCTTCCATCACCATTCATATATCTATTGTCTCCCATAGTATGATTGCTGTTTCCACCAGTTTTAACATTAGGATTATGACCTTTATTGTTATTATTTTTCTTTCGTCTAAAATCTATTGCCCAGGATAAAGAAATGATACCAGCGATTAGTCCAAATAACCAGAAAATTTAGATCACCTCCAAAAGAGCGTTTTGGATTAATGCTCCCTTTAATGGAATAACTACAATAAGAAAATAATTTCTGCAACTAATTCACGTGCTGTTATTGCTGCAAAAGATGACTATATTGTACCTTTTCAAGTAAGTCAAAATTTATCAGAACAATTGAATACATCATTTTATCCTGTTGAAAAAGGTGGTCATTTTCTAGAAGATGATGGATTCATTTCTTTCCCATTGGTTTATGATATTTTAAATAATATGATGAAAACTGTATAAATAATGAGGGATGTCAACTTTTCGTGACACCTTAAAATTTTAAAATGTTCCTAAACAATCTGGCACGACGCATCCAATAAGTTCGAATTTGTAAGTGTAGAAGCAATTAAGCAATGTGTCATTTTAGACCTAGGTATTGCAATATTACCGGAAATGGTAGTAAAAACAGAGATTGAGAGAGGTATACTAAAAGAATTAGTTTGTAAAAGTGTTGTCACACCTATTAGTACACAAATTGTTTGGCATAAAGATAAATTTATGACACTTCCTTTGCAATCTTTTATACAATTAACTTATAACAGTTTTGGTGTAAGTAAAGCTTTCTAAAACTTCAAAAAAACTATAGATACATATCTATAGTTTTTTTGTTCCTTAATGGCGGTTATTTGAACTATCGTTCCCATTAGTTGTCTGTAAAACCTCGAAAGTCGGGCTTGTGTGTAGAAGTTAAATAGACTGGGCAAGACGGAATCCAAGGTCCTCTATTGTAAATGACGGATGGCTGCGACGACGACACGAAGCCCCACAACCCCTGGCCTCTTCAGCCCAGCTACCTCCTCGGAAAATTCGGTAGGAGCCGTATACTTGTTCATCATATATATCCCAACACCACTCCCAAACATTCCCTAACATATCATAAAGACCCCATGCATTCGGTTCCTTTCTTCCTACTTCATGGATTTTGCCTCCTGAATTTTCATTAAACCAGGCTATCTTATCAAGCTCTCCGTATCTATAACCAGCAGTCCCTGCTTTACATGCATATTGCCACTGCTTCTGAAGGAAGTCGATAGCCGTCTGATTCCCAATCACAAATAATGTTTTCACCATCATTACTTATAGAATAACACTCTTTCAGACAAGCTTTTTGTGAAAGCAGATTACAAAAAGAAATTGTATCATTCCAAGATATATTTACAACCGGTTTTAGATCAACGTCAAAAGGATTAAGTGTTTTATTAACAGCATTGTATAGACCCATAGTTACAGGATGCCGTGCGAGAAGAAACGGTCTTATTTCAGCTTTCCATTTGCTTTTTATTCTATCGTCACTTAATTCTATTTCTCCCCCTGGAATTTCAACCATTAGATGGTCAATGTAACTCTTTATTTCATTTGACACTCTACCATCCTCCTAATGATCTCGTTTTTACAAATTTTACCGTATTTAGAAGCGTTATATCAATTTGTTTTTTTGCAGATAACTGTCCGTTAATTTAACAAGAAAACGCTGAACCCCTTAGTTTGGTGTTGGTCTCGTAAACACAGAGCAAAAATCCTCATCTTCCCCATTAAAGTTATTCTTTGTTTATTCGTGATTAAATTTTTTATTGGCAATCCAATAATTCGTTACAAAGAGTATCAGTACAATCCAAACAATCGCTACTAGTGCGTTCTCTATTGCTTTTGTATCTGCTGATCCTGTGACCAGCACTGCCATTGCATGTTTGCTCATACTTGCCGGATTTATAAAATCAATAATTGGAATTAAACCAACAATAATTCTGCAACCTAAAAGGAAAACAATTGAAATTAATGCGATAATACCCTGACTGTTAAAAATCGTACTAATCATCGTTGTAAAAGATACGATAAAAAGAACCCATACAAGATAAAATAATAGTGCAAGAATCATGTGTGAAAATGGAACATCTGTAAAAAGATAATTTACATATAAATAAGAAGCAAAGTATCCAATTGCTGCACTAAAGGCTGCTATCAAATAATTTGATGCAATTTTTCCAGCTATATATGAAAGAACAGTAACAGGTCGTGTTAAAATAAAGGCCAGCATGCCATTTGCTTTATCTGTTTGAATAATACCCATCATTGAGATTGCCAGAATCATAAGCCCGAGCTGATCAAATTGAGATCCTAATGTGCTTGCCAGTACTTCACCGCCTTTTTGAGCTGTCATGCTCGGATCAATTGTAATTCCCTGACCACCGCCTGCCGCTCCCAATATTGCTGGCAAGAAATGAGTTACTATAGGCTGGGTTATCCCTAAAAAGATAAAAACGATCGGCAGCCAAATAACTTTAAACTCACGTATCATTTGAACAAATTCTTTTTTTATCAGGACATTAAAATTATTCATTTCCTCACCACCAGTTTTAAGAAGATTTCTTCTAAAGTACCGTTATTAATTTCGAATTTTACGATGTTCACTTCATGCTCAAGTGCATTTACAAGTAACATATTTTTGTTTTTTTCGATGTTTTCAACTTTTATTTTGACTTTATGCCCAATGACCTCTATTTCCTCCACATAAGGTAATTTTTTTACAACGTCAATCCATTTATGATCTTTCGCTGTGATTTCTACGTTTAGACTATTTTTGCTATTGCGTTTTAACAGTTCGTTGATGGTGGTATCTTCTATTTTTATTCCATTTTTTATAATGACAAATCGTTCGCATATTTCTTCCGCATCGCCTAATATATGGGTTGATAATAAAATCGTGGTATCTTTTTTTATTTCTTCGATCAGGTTTAACACTTCTCTTCGCCCGATTGGATCTAGTGCGGATACCGGTTCATCCATGACAATAAGCGAAGGCTTATGCAGCAGTGCTTGTGCAATTCCGAGTCGCTGTTTCATTCCACCTGAAAATGTGCCAACTTTTGAATGTTCTTCACCTATTAGTCCGACTTTGGTCAAAATTTCAGGTATTGAGTTTGTTAATTCTTCTTTTTGCAATCCAGAAAGCTGCCCCATAAACGTAAGAGTTTCTTTCGCTGTCATCCAATGAAAAAAGTTAGGGTACTGTGGCAGGTAGCCAATTTCCCTTTTCATTTTCGATATTTTTTTCCCATTCAGTAAAACTTCGCCTGCGTTTGGGTCGATAATATCTGAAATCACTTTTATTAAAGTCGATTTCCCAGCTCCATTCGGCCCGATCAAACCGACACATTCTCCCGATTGCAGTTCCATTGAGAAATTATTGACAGCGACTTTTTCTTTAAATGTTTTCGTCACATTTTTGATTTCCAATTTCATAATCTCTCACTCTCCTCTCGCCCTATAACAAAGTACAGAATTGGACCAATTGTATTTACTAAAAGGATAATTAATGTCCACACTAGAACATTTTTTCTCGTTTTTCTATGTCTGTATAAATCTATTAAAGCAATTAGAACTAATAGGAAACCTACTGCAATAAACGGCAATATTATGGGGATAAAAGCCATAAAGTCAATATCCTTTAATTCATCAAACCCATAGTGAATTTGCATATTAAACACTTCCTTTTCATTATCGTTATTGATAATGATAATAATAACTTCAAAGGAAGTACATTGCAATACCTATTCTCATTATTTATAATAAGAATAAATTTAAAGTAAATAAACACACAATTAATAAACACAAATAAGGAGAACATTATGGTTAATAAAGTTGAAGTTTTAATGCATCCAGTAAGAATGAAAATTTCTCAGGTGCTAATGAGGAATAAAAACAATGGATTAACACCCTTAGAAATGGTGAAAATTATTAAAGGCGTACCTCAGGCAACTCTTTATAGGCATTTACAAGTTATGTTGGATTCTGGTATTATTCGCGTTATTAAGGAAAAAAAAGTCAAATCTGTTTCCGAAAAATATTACGCTTTAAATGAAAGTGAGGCTAGACTTAATATAGAAGATTGGAAAAATGCTTCTAGTGAGAAGAAGCTTAATTATGTTTCATATTATCAATTATCACTGATGACTCAATATCAAAGTTATCTTAAGAAATTAGAAGAACAAAACTGCCGGGAAGATGGTGCTACTTTCTCTTTGGTAGAATTAAAGATAGATGAGGATCACTTCATACAATTTCAAAATGAATTAAACGAATTAATGACTAAATACTACCATACCCCGAGCAATGAAATAGATGCTCCAGTTCGAACAATCGCTGTTACAATTATTCCAGAAACTTAAACGAATTAAATCATAGTAAGCTTTGCAGCGACCGGTGATTGGAATGTTGACAAGATCCGGGACCAATTGCAAAACCTAGAGAAATTGAAGCTGCCATGAGATTAAACCCTTTCCCTCTTTTCTCATTTCCTTTTTGGATATTTTACAACTTCCTTGACAAAATTAATATCAAACAATATGATAGTTTCATGACATTCAAACAAGTTAACCTAGATGAAAAACGTGTAAAGATATTTAAAGCTTTATCAGAGGTCAAGCGCATTGAAATCATCCGCTATCTTTATCATGATAAAAATAAAAATAATAATTCATGTGGAGAAATTGGAGAATCAATTGGAATGAACAAGTCAAATGTTTCATACCATCTAAAAATTATGGTAGAGGCTGACTTAGTTGATGTTGGACGTGATGGTCAATATAAATTTATTAAATTAAAGGAGGATACATTTCAAGCATTTTTACCAGGTTTTTTGGCAACTTTATAGAAGCCGAAAAACCTTAATTTTTAATCATTAGTTCTAAAGTTTTAAAACTATCTAATCAATTAATAAATATTGAGGTGTTTCATTTGAAGGAAAAAGTAATCAATTCAAAATGGCTGCTCTTTACATTGTGTTTTATCGTATTGTTAGGACCTGTGAATGCTGTCCTGTTTAATGTAGCATTAGCCGATATTTCCAATGATTTATCAATTAGTCCTTCAAAAGCAAGTTGGATTGTAGTAGGTTATTCCCTGGTTGTTGGAATTGGCTCAATGGTCTATGGAAAATTAGCTGATCGATTTAGTGTGAAAAAACTTTTAATTATAGCCATTATTTTATTTATATTAGGTTCAGTCATTGGTTTTATAAATCAATCATATGAATTTGTCATTTTTGCTCGACTTCTGCAAGCAAGTGGCGGAGCTGCCTTTATTGCACTTGGCATGGTATCAGTGGCAAAAATGTTTGAGCCAGATAAACGGCCTGGAGCATTAGCCATGATTAGTTCTTCAATCGCTTTAGCTGTTGGTATTGGACCATTAATTGGAGGTGCGATAACAAATACGCTTGGTTGGCCGTATCTGTTTCTGGTTATGGTGATTTCTGTTATCGGTATAGGATTATTAATGAAATTTATGCCTAATGACGACGCAAATCATTCGTCTGAACCCTTTCATTTTGACTTCATTGGCTCTATTTTATTATTTGCGTTAATTGCAACTGTTTTATTAGGAGTAAATATTAACGGTATAATGTTTGTTCTTTCTTTGGTCCTGTTATTTTTATTTAAAGTTAGGATGACAAAAGCTAAACATCCTTTCATTGACTTTGAATTATTTAAAAATAAACCTTTTCTGCGATTAATAACGATTGGTTTCATCATAAACGTTGCTCTATGTGCAAATCTGTTGCTTCTCCCATTGCTGTTAGTTGAAAAAAATGGACTTACACCATTTTTAATAGGTATTGCTTTGTTTATTGCCTCATTATTTGGTATAGTGTCTAGTATTTTAACAGGAAGAGCTATAAAAACCGTAGGGAATATAAAAATGATTTATGTAGCCTCTGCCATAATGATTTTTGGTTTCCTGGCTTTAGGTTTAATTCCAAATGCGAACCTCTTTGTTATTCTGATTGCAGTAATTTTAACGTTTATGAGCTATTCTGCTATTCAAGTATCCTTGAACACTCTTATACCCAAAACTTTAAATGCATCTAAAATTGGAGTGGGTCTTGGTTTATATAACTTGTTAAATTTTGTAGGTATGGCATTTGGTCCAGCAGCAGCAAGTAAAATAATGGAATCGACAAACAGCTACAGTTTGAATTTTATATTAATCTCACTTTTGCTGGGGGTACATTTCCTGCTATTGTTTAAGCTATCTGCCGCTCATTCAAAAGTAGTACATGCAAAATAAGACAGATTGACGTTGACTTAATTAGAGTCAAATTCATGATTATTTTGCATTATAATAGTTCAAGGGACCTCGAGTTCGAGATTTAATGGAATTATATTTTTTTTGCAGGTCATTTTACGACGAAGGAAAGAAACAGCCAATTTTGGCTTTTTCTTTATTCATTTTTGTTTTTCTGGATCGCTTTTAAACGAATTTTTTATAGAAGTAGGGTTTATTTGAAGTCTCATTGTTTTTTTTCTTTTTCTGGATTTCATATAAATGAATTAATGGATCAATCCCATTTTTTCCAAACAACCGCTAAGCATACTTTTATCAATCTCATTTACTTTTTCATATTTCTCTTTATACATAGCTCTAATAATTTCTTTAACCTCTTTAAGAGTTATTTCGGTTTCTTGCAAGGTTTTTAAATAAAGATTCAAAAGGATGCTGTTGTCACCAGAATGCAGCGGAGGCTGCAGATAATGAACCTCTTCTAACAGTTTGTAGTCATTTCTTTCAAAAAATGTCTTTCTCTTTACACAGTCTTCTTTTTCTTCCGCCGTATGGGCCATTTCCTCTGTTTCTGTTTCCAGGATTAATGATTCAAGTGATAAATTTCCCGCTCGTATGGCATCTTCTTTTAATAATTGTTCCATTTTAAATAGTGTTTTGGCACCTAATCCTTTGCTTCTAACAGCAGGATTAGTGACTATATAAACGATAAAACCTGAGTTAACATCAGCCAAATAGTGTCCAGTAGCAAAGGAAACAAGCTCCTCTCCTTCAAACCCCGCTATGAAACGAAAATTATTATGCTTTTCTTTTTCTGCATAGGCTAAGCTCTTTAAAAAAATGGTGTCTGGTTCTCTTACTTCAAACGGAAATGTAGTGTTGTAAAGTTTGAAAACCTCATCTAAATGATCTAAATGATTACCTGTGATTTCTTCCCATCTAATTTCCATACTTACCTGCCTTCTTTCAAAAAAATTACACTGATTTAACTATGTATTGTTTTATTTTATTATATGAATGCTCTAATTTCTTCCCTGTTTCATTCTTCATCTGTCATAGAATTAACATGGAATTTAACTTCACCAAACCTCTTTAAGCGTTTCCCTGAAAATACCGTTTAATTTAGAAGTAGGATCTTCCTTCTTTAAGTTCAACTGTTTCGCGTACTCTTTAAGTCTAATGATTTCAGAATCTGTAAACTCGTTTATAACTTCAGCTTTAGGTTCTCTAGCTAATTCATCTCCAATCATCTTCCGTTCAAGCAAAGTTAATACTTCTTTCTTCAGCACTCCATCAGGCAGCATATCTTCTATGAGGACATGAAATTCCACTGGCGGAAACTCGCCTTTTACTTCAATCCATCTCGCTGCAAGTAAAGGCCGGAGTACATAGAAGTATTTTTTAATTTTAACGGTATCCCCTTGCAGGTACTTCCGGCTGTTATTGCTCGCCATGTTCAAATAGTGATAAATAGCTGAATGGGGGGTGAATACCTCTGATTGCATATCAGTGATTTTATCCATTGCTGAATAAGCTTGATAATAAACAATTGGTGAGTTCATCCACTCCATTAAAGGCGGATTTGATTTTCGGAAAAGCTTTAATGCCTTAGTCAGGTCCCAGCCTGAAACATCCAGGAGGTCATTTATCGGACGTTCTATGACATCACGATTGGAGCCGACTCCAATTGGATCAATGCTCAGATAGTGCTCTGCTTTATGTACATAGATAAACCTTACGTCATAGTCGCTGTCTTTTGAAGGAAACCCCCAGGCTCTGCTGCCGGATTCACATGCATAAAGAATTTTCACTTGATGTGTCTCTTCAATTTCTTTAAGGACTTCCAGAATTTGTTCCCTCATTGATGAATTCACCCTAATGTTTTTTTCTTTTAAGTATACATGAGCTTTTTTCATAGTCTAAATGGTATTTAATTTTATTTCCATAAAACGAAAAGGAAGCTGCCGCTACAGCTTCCCCTTAACCTTCTTATTTCAATTCCTCAAGAACTTCATCCAAACAGTCAAACTGAGAAGACATACCCTGTACAGCTCCCATTTCAACGATCTTCTTTAATTCTTCTTCTGAAGAGAATTGGGAGCGGATCGTGAGGTTTGTTTTTTCGCCCTGATCGTCAAACACCATGGTAATAATCATTTCAGGCATTTGATCTGATGTGCTGCCTTCTTTGTCTGAGAAAGCATCGACATAAACAATTTTTTCAGGGACAACAATTTCTTTGTAGGTAGCTTTGCCCCATGATTCCATACCATAAAAGTCTCCCTGGTTTTTATCCTCGCAGCGCATGCAATAGTGCCAAACACCCTCTGGTTTAAATTCAAACGTTTTGTTTTCTGTTTTCCATCCCTGCGGTCCCCACCAGCTGGCCAGATGTTCAGAATCCGAGAATGCTTTAAAAACAAGCTCTCTTGGTGCATTAAACGTTCTTTCCATTATTAGTTCTTTGCCCTCAACACGTGAAGTCATATTTACAATCCCTTTGTTTGCTGACATCCTAATTCCTCCCAAATTTTAATCTTACCCTTTGTCATTCTTCTCGCTATCCTTTAATTCCTGCAAATAGTCATCAAGACGGTCAAATCTGTCATGCCAGAGTCGCTGAAATGAATTTAGCCATCCTTCGAGATCCTGAAATGGCTGCGGCCGCAGCTTATAAATTCGCCTGTTGGCAGCCGCCTCTGCCTCTACAAGACCTGACTGACTGAGAATACGGAGATGTTTGGACGTCTGCGGCTGAAGAAGCTGAAGCCGTTCAGCAATTTCACCCACCGTAAGCGGACCATCACGCAATAATTCTACAATTCGCTGTCGATTGGGCTCTGCAAGTGCTTGCAAAGTTGCTGTAATGTTGATGCCCATCATTCATTCTCCTTTCTGTTTTTAATATACCCTAAAAGGAATATTCTTGTAAAGGAATATTTAAATGAAATTGAGTTTTTTTAGCACATAAAAAATGCCCCCGAATTTTCGGGAGCACTTTCTCTTTAAAACGTTAACTTTCTTCTCCAACTTTCACAACTTGCTGAGAAACCATTGTATTTTCTTTTAATTTAAATAGCGGGAGTATCAGCAGAGTTCCCATTAAGAACAACAACCCTGAAACCGTGAAAACGCCTGATAAAGTCAGAGGATTCTTGAGAAGGCCTGAGAGTGACATACCGGCAACCATCATTCCCATAAACAATGGATTAAGAACACCATTCACTCGGCCGACAAAGGATTCATCTGTATTTTTAAGAATCAGAGTATTGATTCCGATGTGGATGCACGGGAAAAAGAATCCGTTCAGCAGCTCAAGGGCAATCGTCAGCGGGAAGCTTGTTGACCAGCCGATGCTGATGGTAAAGATCATGCTGGCAAAAATACCAATTGCGAGCAGCTTTTGAGGCGAGATCTTTTTAGAAAAGGCAATGACAATCCCGCCGCCGGCAAGCATTCCAATTCCGTTCGCCATGATCAGCCACTGTAGATAATCCTTGGACAATCCAAGATTCTCGATTGTAATAAAAATCATCAGCGGAGAAATTAACCCGACTGCCAGACCGCAGGCAGCAAAAACGCCGCCCATTGTAGTCAAAACTTTTTTCCCGATAACATAACGGAAGCCGTCTGCCAGTTCTTTCTTGAAGCTTGTTTCTTCTTCTGTTTTGGCTTTTTCAAGATCACGCGGAAGGAACGTCAAAACGGCAGCTGATAGAAGGAACATAACGCCCATTACAATGATTGAGGTGTAGATGCCATATGATTGGTATACAAGTGTCCCGATGACTGGACCGATGACCATAAAAACAGCCATCAGGGATTGGAAAATAGCCATTGCAGATTGTAATTGATCTTCTGGTACGTGCTGCTTTAATAGTCTCATAGCAGAAGGCATCGAGAATTGCGACAAGATCGCAGAAACCAAAGTGGCAAAGAAGATAGCATGCCAAGAACCGTATATCAAAGTTAAAAGAACGACAAAGATGGATACCGCCGAAAGGACGTCACACCATACCATAGTGAGTTTGGGCTTCCACCTGTCGGCAAATGTTCCTCCGATAATAGAAAAAATAAAAATCGGTGCGAACTCTGCAATTGATATAAGGGATACATACACTGGATCATTGTTGGTAAGATCAGTTACGTATAATAAGATGGCAAAGTTTCTGATCCAGATGCCGAGCTGCAGTAAAAAGTTAGAGCCCATGATCGCAAGCACGATCCTGTTTTTAAATAAGTTTCCTGAAGACTTACTCTGCGCGGGCAAAGCTTCAGATATGTTTTTTTCCATTTTTATCATGCCTTTCCAGCTATTAAAATTAGTACTTAAGTGATGCGATAAATTTAAAATTCGTTATCTTACATGTTCCCCTTTCATATATCATTTCAGACCTAGAAAAAAACAGACACTTTTTAATTATAATGTCATTTCCCAGAATCATTCGTCATTTATATTCTGTTCCTTTCCCTAAAACCCCTCTTTCTTTTTTCTTAAAAAAGAGAACCTGAGAAGATTCAGAGTAAATTATATACGATTCTATAAACAAATAGATATTCATTTTTTTGAAACAAAAAAAGGGCTCAGCCCTTTCTTTAAATGATTATTTGATTTTTCTCGCCATTCCATGCCAAACGTGGTAAACGTCGTTGCACAATGCTGCAGCATCCTGCTGAATCCAGCCTAAAAGGTCTCTCATCCGCCGTTCCTCTGCAGAAATGGGAACAATGCCTTTTCCCGTTTCCAGCATGATCAAGATGACTTCCTTTTCAAGCTCCAGTACTGCTTTCAAATAAAGCCGGTAGTCTTCTCTCAATTTGGAAGCATCCCTGTTGTCTTCCATTATCCATTGTTCAAATCCTTCGAAAACAAGCGGTGCTTTCGAAGCATTTTCCTCCTGCCATTGCAGCAAATGCTGCCCCTCATATGCTGAAATCCAAGTGGCATCTTGCCACTTACTTTTCACAAAGGCTCTTTTCCCGCTGAAGGCTCCACCAATAATGAGATGCATGTCCATTTCCTCCTTTCTTCTTTTAACTCAAGAACGATCGCTTTTCCAAAAGGCGCAGAAGTGTCCCAGAATGCAGCTTCAGGAACAAGGTCAGAAACGATTTTTCTGATAACCCCTCCGTGAGTCATAATAGCTGCGCTTCTGAGGTTCGATTTGAGGATTTCCGATAAGAAAGATGAAACACGTTTTTGAAATGCCATGCCGCTTTCTCCGCCGGGCGTGCTGGTTATCTCCCAGTTATCGAGCCAGCAGGAATAATGCGGGTCATTTTTTAACTCTTCATATGTTTTGCCTTCCCAAACCCCGAAACTGATTTCGCGCAAGCGCGGATCTTTTATAATGGACACTTCTGGGAACAAAAATGCTGCCGTCTGCTGACACCGGAGTAAATCGCTCGAATAAACGGCTTCAGGATGATTATGAATTATGTATTTTTTAAGAGGTTCGTACTCTATTAACGAATCTTCTAGTACAGGAAGATTCGTGTGGCCTAAATATCGTTTTGCTTTATTCCATTCTGTCATACTATGCCGAATAAGAATAAGCTGTAAAGAACGGCAAGATTCCATAACTCAGCCCCCTCAATTGATGCACCAACTGTGTCTCCGTTTACTCCTTGAAACTGTCTAACAGCCCATTTTCCGAAGATAAAGGAAAAGCAGATTTGCAGGCTGAACAAAATAATTAGCGTTACTTGTGTGATTGCAAATGGCAGAACCCAGCAGGCAGCGATAATCACGTCCCGCATGGATAAATGCTGTTTCCAGTAATGCGCCATTCCCTTGTTTTGGAAAGGGTGAAAAACGAAAAGCTGCAATAAAGCCTGAAATCTGGCCATCATGGGGATGGCTATTATAAACAGTTCGTTTTCACTGGAATCTAAAACTGCATACAACAGCACACTTTTCCAAAGCAGCAAAAAGATAACGCTCAGCACTGCAAAGCTCCCTACGCGCGAATCTTTTAAAATCTCAATCTTTTTTTCTGTGCTCCCATTTGAACCAACGGCATCTGCCACGTCCATGACACCGTCTAAATGGAGGCCTCCTGACAGGAAAACCCACAGAGTGAGAAGAATAAGTGTGAGCATATAAAGGGGCAGGAGTCCATTCAATAAATTATAAATGAGATAGAGTGTTCCTCCTATTGCCAAACCGGCAAAGGGATAAAACCGCAAGGCCCACTTAAGGGTATTATGATCCATAGAGCAATTCACCGGGAGAGGAAACCTTGTAAGAAACTGCAGAGCAAGAATCGCTCCATAAACCATATTTTTCATACTTGTCCTCCAGTTGAAATCATTGAAACATTTTTGCTCAGGACGCCATTGATCTTCCATACGACTGGAATTCCGCAGATTACTTCAAGTACTGTGTCTGCTTCTCTGACAGTGAATTTGTGTAAATCTTCTAGACAGCTTATATAGTTTGCAACATGTCTGTCTTGAATGGGAATTCCTTCATTTACATCGTTAGACACAATGAAAAGGCAGAGTTCTTTTCTCCGGGCAATGGATAATGTCCTTTCTAAACGCTTCAGAATCATTTTTGGTGAGAGGTTTTTACTGAACATTAAGCTGCTGGTCCAGACGGTCAAACAATCAATCATGACAACAGCTTTATTTGGAAGGAGATGAAGTGCATCATCAATATTATAGGGTTCTTCAATGGTTTCCCATGCTTCTCCCCTGTCCATTCTATGCATCTCAATCCGCTCAGCCATTTCCTCTCCAGTATTATTAGCTGCAGTTGCAATATAGTAAGGCAACTCATCTCTAACTTCGTCCAATGCCATTCTTTCTGCTAAACTGCTTTTCCCGGACCGTGCTCCCCCTGATATAAAGGTAATCATGATGGATTTCTCCATTTCCTTAAGGCAGTCAGCAGTTTTTCATTTTCTTCTCTTGTCCGTATTGCGAGGCGGACAGAGCACCCTTCTATGCCATGAAAATTCATCGTATGCCGGGCGAGGATTCCTTCCCTTGCAAGAAATAACAGCAGGGGCTCATGATTATCAAGCAGCGGATCTTTTAATAAATAAAAGTTGACCACAGATTCTGTAACGATGAAGTTTAAAGCTTGAAGTTTCGTTCTCAGCTGCTTCCATTCAGCTTGCAGCCATTTTTTTGTTTCTGTCAAATGATCATATGTATGCGGCAAAGCATGAATCATGGCAAGAGCAGCGCAATTGACGCTCCATGGAACAGATATGGCCTCAAGTTTTTGGATAATAGAATCATTGGCCAATATGTAACCTGACCTTATTCCCGGCACTGCATATATTTTGGTAAGCGAGCGAATGATGATGAGATTGGAATAGTGCTGCAGCAGGTTTTCAAGACTTTCGTCACTCTCCGTAAAATGGATGAAAGCTTCATCAATGATGACTGCTTGTTCATTCAGGGAAGCTGAATCCAGGAGGTTTAGAACGGTTTCCTTAGAAATCATTTCTCCAGTAGGATTGTTGGGTCTGCACAAAAACAGGACATCACCATCTTCTTTTTGAATCCTTCCGATACCTTTCTTTAACTCTTCATGACTCAGATCTGTCACTTGTATGTCGTGGCAGCGGCAGGCACGTTCATATTCGCTGAATGAGGGCTGAAAGATGCCCGCTTTCCCGTTTTTAAAAAGACTCGTGACAAGGAAAATAGCTTCTGCTCCTCCATTTGTCAAAAGAATGTTTTCAGGTTTTACCCCTTCAAATGCTGCCAGAATAGCTCTTTCTTCTGAATACTCAGGGTCAGGATAAACAGTGCTTGAATGAACGATGCTTTCTTGCATAGCTTTTAGAATTATAGATGGTGTTCCAAGCGGATTTAAATTTGCACTAAAATCGATGAACTCTTTTTCGTTAATTCCCTTATTTCTAAAAACAGCTTTAATGCTTGCTGTTTTCCCGCCGTGCTGTGGCCACATTTTTTTACCTCCCTAATCCAAAAAGGATTAAATAACCTGTCAAAAAAAGAATCCAGGCACCGTTCATAATAAGAATCGTTTTTTTTATATGGATAAAAGACAAAGGTTCGAGCGGATCACCAAGCCTTGCACGTTCTGAGACAATTTTGCCATATATATTGACTCCACCCAGCTGAACGCCGAGCAGTCCGGCTGCCATGGATTCCGGCCAGCCGCTGTTTGGGCTGGGATGCTTTGATGCATCTCTTCTCGTGATGGAAATTGCGTACTTTCTTCTCATTTCTTTCATAAAATAACTGCCCAGCCACATGCACACAGTGCAAATACGGGCCGGCAGCAAATTCATCAAATCATCAAGCCTTGCCGATCCGAATCCGAAGTCTTTAAATCTTTCATTCTTATACCCGACCATTGAGTCCAGCGTATTGACTGCTCTGTATGCAAGAGCAAGCGGCGCACCGCCGATGATGGCAAAAAAGAGCGGGGATATTATGGCGTCCACTGTGTTTTCTGCAACGGTTTCTACTGTTCCCCTGACAATTTCAGGGGAAAGAAGCCCGTCAGTATCTCTTCCTACAATAAACCCTAGTTTTTTCCTGGCTTCGGAAAGATCTCCTGACTTTAAAGGATGATAGACTTCCATTGCTGCATCTCTCAGCCCCTTAATGGCGATGGTCGTTGAAATCAGATAGATTTCAATCGCAGTTCCCAGGAGATAAGAAATCGCATAAAGCAGTTTTAGCAGAAACAAAGAAATAATGAAAACAGAAAAAGGCAGGAACGCAGCAAGAATAATGCCTTTAAGCTTTTTCGTGCTTCCTTTATTCCATGCTTTTTCAGTGGTGCGGATGATTTTTCCAAACAAAATGACCGGATGAGGCAGCCATTTCGGATCGCCGATTATAAGATCGAGCATCACACTCATCAAAATGAGCAGGACAGTTTGTTCAGCGAAAGGCTGCATTAGGAGTTTCCAGCCTTTTTAAAGCCGTCTGCAGAAGTTCTTCGGCTGCTTCAAAGATACGTTCTTGATCAGCTTGATTTTGCTGTTTTTTCTGCATGCCAACCACGATTTTTCCGAAGTTCTTCTCAACACGGCATTTGACAGCATTTATTTTTAAAGCCAAATTAATTATATCGGAGTCGTCCAGAGGTGCATCCGTCAAGATAGCGGCGTGCACTTTACCGTCATAAGGAGAATGAGACACTATGGCACAAAATGTGAACCCGCTTTGATTTACGATAAACGAATTCTGACGCAGCTCTTTTTTAGGCAATTTCGCATCGATAGACCACAGAATATAAGGCTGTTTGCTTGAGAAAAAGATGGATTCTCCCGTCTCAGCCTGTTCTGCTTGAGAAAAAATCCACTGCCTGCTCCAATGAAGACCTTTGCCGTCTGCCCCTGCAGATAGTGTTCTGAAAGGTTTATCCATTTTTATGCATGCTGCCTTTTCTGTTTGCTGAATTTGGACAGCAGACAAGAGATTTACAGGTTTTTCTTCCATATATTCAGGAGAAAGTGAAATTTGGGTTTTTGAAACAGATGGATGAGAGGTAAAATTGAGCTTAACTTCATACACATTCGAAAAGGAATTCTCGTTTTGCAGATGAAGTCCCTCATACTTCCCTTCCAGTTCTCCTTTTTTAAGCAATCCGATCGAATCGGCGTAGAGGGATGCCAGATTCAGGTCGTGCAAAATGGCGAGGATGGTCAAATTCATATCTTTCTGCAATTTTTTCAGTAATTCCAAAAGCTCCTTCGTATGCTTCACATCTAAATGATTCGTTGGTTCATCGAGCAAAAGCAGTTCCGGTTCCTGAGCAAGCGCTTTAGCAAGCAGCACTCTTTGTTTTTCCCCGCCGCTTAAGGAATGATAAGGGCGTTTGCGGTACTCCCAGACGGAAGTCTGCTTCATGGCAGTTTCTGCTGCTATCAAGTCAGCCTGAGTGTTTTCTTTAAAAAACAGCGTTTTTTGATAAGGATACCTGCCGAGCATGACAATCTCTTCTACTGAAAAATCCAGCCCTGCTTCATTTTCTTGGGTCATAACTGCCGCTTTTTTTGCGAGTTCCCTTTGTGAATAAGATGCAAGGGGCTTAGCATCGAACAGGATTTCTCCATTGTGAATGGGCAGAGCGCCCATAATTAACCGGATAATCGTTGTTTTTCCACTGCCGTTTGGTCCGATTAAAGCAAAAAAACGTCCTTTTTCAATGGAAAAAGAGAGATCCTTGATGACCGCTTTTTTATCATCGTAACCTCCCGTCAGATTTTTGACGTGCAGCATATGCAACCTTCTTTCCTTTAAAGTTGTGCCTTCTTCTGTTTTCGGTTTTTGACAAGCAATAAGGTGAATATAGGCGAACCGATCAGTGCAGTTACGACTCCTATCGGAAGTTCTTTAGGAGAGATAATAGATCTTGCAAGCAGATCGGCGAGAACAAGATACCCTCCTCCTATCAGCACGGAAAGCGGAAGAACATACCGGTGATTCGATCCGGCCATCAAACGGACGAGATGAGGAATAACAAGCCCGACAAATCCAATCGCACCTGAAACAGCTACGGCGCTTCCTGTTAAAATGGATGCCGCAATCAAGACAATCGTTTTCTTCTTTTTTACATTCATTCCCGAAAATTGGGCTGCCTGTTCACCTAAAGCCATGTTGTTCAGTTCACGGTAATGGAAAAGAATGATCGCAGCTCCCAGAACAAAAAATGGAACGATTAATTGAACATGCCCCCATCCTCTCATCGCAACGCTTCCCATAATCCAATAGAGAATCTGACTGATATCCTCACGGGGAATCAGGGCAATCAGCAGGGAAATGAACGCACTGATGAACGAAGAGATGATAATGCCTGCGAGGATAATGGTTTCATTTGTAAGCTTTCCGCTTGCCAAATGAGTCAGAGCAAAGACGATGAGCAGCGTGATCATACCAAAGAGAACTGCGATGATCGGCAGTGTGAAACTGCCCAGAATCGTAACTTGAATTTGAAAAAAGATAATGATAACTGCTCCCAGAGAGGCTCCCGATGAAACACCGATTGTATACGGGTCAGCAAGCGGGTTTTGAAGCAGTCCCTGAAAGGCAGCTCCGGCCAGCGACAATGAGGCTCCAACAAAAAAAGCGAGCAAAACTCGTGAGAACCGGATCTCCCAAATAATCATTTCTGTGCTTTTTTCTCCCTGATACAGCTGAAGATGAAACATTTTGCCAGTAATGATGTTTAAAATATCAGGGACGGTAACATTTACCGCCCCTACAAAGACTCCTGATATCATGCTGAAAATCGCAAAGACTGCTGCAAATAAAATGAGAAACTGATGTTTATTTTTTGAAAACATCTGGATAAATGAGTTTTCCAAGCTCTTCAACTCCATCCGCTAAACGGGGTCCAGGACGAGTCACCATGTCGCTGTTTACGTCAAACACTTCCTTTGACTGAACAGCTTTTACTTCCTTCCAGCCGCTTCTGTTTAGAACTTGCTCAGCTGGATTGTCGACGTAGTAGCCATATGTGGTGATGATCACATCCGGATTGCTGCTGACGATTTTCTCTTCGTCCATTTTTACCCAGCCTTCTTCAGATGAAGCTACATTGGACGCACCAATCATTTCAAGCATTTCATTCATAAACGTTCCTTTGCCTGTTGTGTAAATATCAGGCTGTGGAGAGACTTCAATCCAAACTTGTTTTTTTTCTTTGACAGCTTTTGCTTTTTCCTTGATGGCCTTAACTTTTGCATCCATATCTGCAATGATGCTGTCTGCTTTATCTAACGTGCCTGTTGCCTTCCCGACAGTGCGGATGGCTTTGTAAACCTGGTCGAATGAATTTTGGGAGCCGACAATAAACACCTTGATGCCTGCCGCTTCAAACTGTTTGATGATTTCCCCGTGATTTTGGGCATGGTACTCCTGAAGAAAAGCTACATCCGGCTGCAGAGCAATGATTTTCTCTGCATTAAGATCCTGTGCTCCTACTTTTTCCTTTTTTGAAACGGCTTCGGGATAGTTGTCATAATCAGAGACACCGACGATTTCCTTGTCCAATCCAAGTGCAAAAAGCATTTCAGTCGTGCTCGGTAGCAGCGAAACAATTTTCTCAGGTTTTTCCTCTAGCGTTATTTCTTTTCCAGCATCATCTGTGACTGTTACTGGGTAAGCTTCTTCCTTTTTTTCAGCCTGCTGTGTTTGTTCCTTGCTCTTGCTCGCTTGCTGTGTCTGTTCTCCCTGTGTACATCCCGAGAGAATTCCTGCCAGCAAAAGCAGCATTAGGGCAATACGATGAAAATAGGTGCCGAAAGATGTTTTCATTTGTTTTCTCCGCCTTTTATGTAATTGTCTTTTTTATTTTATTGTACGTTCCTTTGATACACCTGCCGTATCAAAGGTTGCCATCCCTTTTACCATTTCAGCGGCTGCTTCAATCAGCGGGTAGACAAGCACAGCTCCGGTACCTTCGCCAAGCCTCATCCCCAGTGACACCAGCGGCTTTTTCCCGAGCAAATTCAATACATGAAGATGTCCCGGTTCAACCGATAAATGCCCGGCAATCATATAATTACGCACATGCCGATTTAATTTTGAAGCAACGAGCGCAGCCGTTGTGCATATAAATCCATCTAAAATAACCGGAATTTTTTTAGATGCTGCGTAAAGCATGGCGCCTGTCATCGCTCCGATTTCAAAACCGCCTACCTTAGAAAGAACATCGATCGGGTCATTGGCGTCAGGCTTCAGCTTATTTAGAGCTTTTTTAATAACCTCGGCTTTATAAGCAACCTGCTTCGACTCAATTCCTGTTCCTCTTCCCGTGATATCCTCAGGCTTTAACACGCTCAGGGCGGCTGCAATGGCACTGCTTGATGTTGTATTGCCAATGCCCATTTCTCCTAGGATCAGGAGCCTTGCGCCATTTTTTATCATAGCTTCAGCCCTTTCCATTCCCAATTCCAGTGAACGGATTGCTTCCTTTCTTGTCATGGCAGGTTCAACCGCGAAATTTTTTGTTCCATAGCCGATCTTTTCAGAACGGACTCCCGGAATATCTGTTTTCACTCCTGCATCTACGATTTCCAGTAACCCATTTATCCGTTTTGTAAAAACGTTTATGGCTGCCCCTCCGCTCAGAAAATTGTTTACCATCTGAGCAGTCACCTCTTGAGGATAGGCAGAGACCCCTTCCTCTGCTACTCCGTGGTCTGCAGCAAAGACGATTACACCCGGGGGAAATACTTCAGGTTTTACATCAGTTGTGATTTCTGAAAGCTGCACAGCAATTTTTTCTATTTCACCAAGGCTGTTCATTGGCTTTGTTAAGGAATGTATGTAGGCTAATGCTTCAATCCCTTTTTGTTTACTGACAGGCTCTATCGCATCTATCTGCTGATAAATATCAATCATTTCTATTTCACCTCCTTATAAAAAAACGTTTTCATTGCTGAATATATCTTTTTCATTTGAATAGAGCCTTTAACGTGGGCAGCAAGTCTGTCGTATTCGCTTTCTTTAAAAGCACGAAAGCGGAGCGAGCGCTCAATCGGCTTCAGGCCTTTTTTCTGACGGAGCTTATTCAAATAAAGCCATCTGAATTCATCGTTATGAAAAACATCATGCAAGTACGTGCCGAACACCTGGCCATCTCGAGCGGTACAGCCTTCCTCTGTTCCGGAGAGGACTGAAAAAGGTTCTGCTTTCCTTGTTGATGCTGTTTGTCCCATATGGATCTCATACCCTGATAAAGAAATTCTGCCAAAATCTTTTAGTGAGCAATAGCCCTCAGAGCGGATGGTTTTCTTTTCGGATAAGATGGTTGTATTTACAGGGAAAATACCAAGTCCACCAAGTTCCTGATGATCTGATTCAACGCCGTTTGGATCCATCAGCTTTTCGCCGAGCATTTGATAGCCTCCGCAAATGCCTGCTAGTTGAGTTCCTTTTTCATAAGCAGATCTTATTTTGTCAAAGAGTCCTGTTTGCTTAAGAAACAGCAGGTCTTCAGCTGTGTTTTTGGTTCCAGGCAAAATAATGAGATCAGGATTTCCAAAATGCACAGCTTTTTTAACAAAACGGATATTCACATCAGGCTCCAGTCTTAACGGATCGATATCTGTAAAGTTGGATAATCTCGGATATGAAAGAACAGCTACGTCAAGTTCTGCATCGTGATTGGTACCATTTGAATACTGGCTTAAAACAAGGGAATCTTCCCCATCTATTTCAAGGTCAGGCAAAAATGGAACAACTCCAAGTACCGGCAGCCCCGTATATTCTTCAAACCAGTCCAATCCCGGCTGAAGCAGTGAAAGGTCCCCTCTGAATTTATTGATGATGACACCTATAATCCGCTTCCGGTCACACTCGCTAATGAGCTGAAGGGTCCCGACCAGACTGGCGAAAACGCCTCCTTTGTCAATATCTCCGATTAAAATCACTGGAGCTTCTGCAATTGCTGCTACTCTCATATTGACAAGCTCTCGGTCATTTAAATTAACCTCTGCAGGAGAACCTGCTCCTTCTATCACAATGACCTCGTATTTGTCCGACAGTTTCATCAGCGATTCTCTAATCGCCTCAAGACCTAATTGGAAAAAGTCCTCTCTGTACTCGGATGCCTTCATATTTGCATAGGGCTTCCCGTGAAAAACGACCTGAGACTCCATATCTTTTGAAGGTTTAATTAGGATCGGATTCATATCAGTTGTGGCTTCAATTCCGGCAGCTTCGGCCTGAATTCCCTGAGCTCTGCCTATTTCCTTGCCATCACTGGTAATGTAAGAATTCAGAGCCATATTTTGTGATTTAAAAGGCGCTGTTCTATAGCCGTCCTCTCGAAATATCCGGCATAGTGCCGTAACGAACATGCTTTTTCCAGCGTCTGAGTGTGTACCCTGAATCATCAGTTTTAATGATTTTGGCTCATTAGTATTCAATTCCATAGATGGCATCTACACCTTCTTCGTAGTAATGCTTTTCCACATTGATAACAGACACAAGGTCAGCGATTTCCTTTATTTCATCCTTTGCATCTCTTCCTGTCAAAACAATATGAACATGATTTGGGCGGTTTTGAATCGTATGTATGACATCCTCAATAGGCAGCACGTCATCGATCGGAAACGTATGAATAGCAAGCGCATTATTGATTTCATCAAGAATGACGACATCATACTCTCCGCTCAAAATCTTTTCCTTGGCGATTTGCCAGGCTGATTTTAAAGCTTTCCGGTGCACATCTGGTGTTTTAGTCCAAGTGAATCCTGCTCCAAGCTGATGGATTTCAGCACCGTTGAGTTTTTCAAGCACGTTTTTTTCACCGTAGGTTCTCTCAGGTGATTTTATAAACTGCAGGATGGATACTTTCATACCTCTTCCAATCGCACGGACAGCAAGACCGATGGATGCTGTTGTTTTTCCTTTGCCATTACCCGTATAAACAAGCAATCTTCCTTTTTGATCTTTCCCTGTCATTCACTCATCTCCTCTTTTCGTCTATAAACATAAAAAAGACCTTGAACTGAATGGAAGTCAGTCAAGGCCTTTAATAAGCAAAGTCATACACACTAAGGGTACCTGACTTATTCTTCCCACCGAAAAACAAGCAATCAATCATTAAAAGCAGGTCTCCTGGCTTTGCGCTTCATTTTCTATTGAACCTTCCCAACTTGAAAAGTCAGTGGCGTTTCAACTGAATCTGCGCTTACAGTAGCGGGGGCTGCACCGGATTCTGACCGGTTTCCCTATTATCCTGATCTCATCAGGCACTTTTAAAGAAATCATATTTTTTGTTCATTGTAATCTATAAATCTGGAAATGTCATCAACTTCTTTTTTGTAGCTGAAAATGAACTCATTAAGTCAGGCTATTTCTCGATTAGGCTTAAATCCTCCAGCTCCAGGCGAGTTGTTGTTTCCATTTGAATTCTCTCGCCAAATTGCAGTTTGATCAGTCTTTTAAATAGCGGCCCATCATACACAAAGGTATGATACTCTCCTGCCTCACCCATTGGACATATCGGTGTGGACTTCATTCTTTCTATTAGCTGCTGATCAATTTCCTGGCCGAGCCATGTGTCATCAAGCACATTATCCTGAGTTCTGATGATGACTGCTTTGTATCCGCTATCTGCAAAATCTTGAAGGGCTTGCGCAGCTTCATCCTTCTTCATCCATAACGGATACAGTGCTTCTAAGCCAGCTGAGTCTGCCGTATTTTCTCCCCAGCTGCGGTGTTCATCAAGATATAAATCTCCGAAAGCTGCGCTAGTAAGTTGATATTTATTCTTCAAATCTTTAAGTGAGTCTATAAAACTTTGAGTATATCCCTTAAATGTGCATCTAATAAAATGCACAGGAATACCTAAGGCTTCGCTTTGTTTTAGTATTGCTTCCATTTTCTCGCCATGTCCGAACGTTCTCTCTAGCTCAATAGGTACAGTGGTTATAAGACATGCAATTTCATGACCTTGGCCAATGAGCATATGCAGTGCCATACAGCCATCTTTGCCGCCGCTCCATGATAGAGCAATTTTTTTCTTCATTTCGATACACCGCTTTCAATCTTTTTTATGTATTCTTTGTCTGACTTTTTCCATTTTGATTATGATTCATAAGGAATCTTAAGTCAAAAGAAATTGCTGCCTTATTTGACATGGATGTATTAAAATACATCAAGTTGCTTCTAAAGGCCGGTATTTTTCTATCAAAAAACACCAAAATGAATAATTATCCACTTTGGCGCTCTTTATATAGCTTTACCATTACTATTTTCATTATTTAATCTAAAGCCATTTTCATAGCCGTTCTGTATAATAGCTCCGTTCCAATTGAGATATCCTCCATCGTTGAATACTCTTTAGGATTATGGCTGATACCGTCTTTACAGCGGACAAAGATCATCCCATACTCACATTCGTACGACATCGCTAATGAATCATGAAAAGGTCCGCTCATCAATTCAATCGGATTCAGTCCGATATGTGAACTCTCATTTTTCATTATCTTCATGATTCTTTCAGAGCAATACCGCGGTTCACTATTTGTATCTTCTGAAATGGTATAAGTTAATCCATGCAGTTCAGAAATTGTGTGGATTTTTTTTCTCAGCAGATTTTCAATAAAATCGCGTCTTTCAATCTCAATATCTCTTAAATCAATTGTAAAGCTGACTTTTTCCGGAATGATATTTCGCGAGTCTGGGAAGATTTTCATGCTTCCGACTGTACCGACTGTAGGCGCAGTGACATCCTCGCTTGTTAATTCATTAAGGGCAACAACAATTTTTGCAGCTCCTACAAGCGCATCCTGCCTCATATGCATGGGAACAGATCCTGCGTGTCCTGCAAAGCCCTCAAGTTCTACCGTCAGCCATAATGGTCCTGATATTCCTGTAACGATTCCAACAGGTGTATCTTTTGCTTCAAGAATCGGCCCTTGTTCAATGTGGAGCTCTATAAATGCGGAAATGCCTCCAGAAGGATATTCTGAGTCCTTAAATTTTTCGGGATCACATCCAAATTCAATCAATGCCTCTTTTCGAGTGATTCCACTTTTATCTGTCCGGTCTAACTCCCCTTCTTCCAGTTTGCCGAGGATACCCCTTACTCCAAACAACCCTTTATTAAAACGGCAGCCCTCTTCATCACAAAATGCGACGATTTCAATTGGCATATTGGGAGTAATATTCAGCTCTTTCAATGTTTGAGCGGCCTCCAGTGCACCTAAAACACCGATTACACCGTCAAATCTGCCTGCATACGGCTGTGAATCAATATGTGAACCAATCATTAATACGGGAGCTTCAGGATTCCTTCCTTCAAGCCGTCCGATTAAATTTCCAAAGTGATCAATTCTTGCTGTTAATCCTGCTTCTTCCATCCAGCCTTTTACTGTTTCGACTGCTTCTTTGTCTTCTGGAGACAGGGCAAGCCTGCAAACTCCGGTCTCACTGATTTTTCCTATCTGTGCAAGGGCATTTATTCTTTCTTCAAGCCGTGCTTTGTTTATTGTCAGAGTTTTATCAGCCAAAAATATTCCTCCTTAATAATTAGTAGAATATTCTGTATTAATAGTATAGGAAAAATCCTCTTATTACATGTTTCGTTATGTAAAAAGAATAATGATGAAATGTTACATTTTGTCCAGCAGAGTCTTTCGCTTGTTCTCTTTCATTAATTCATCAGCTTCGTTGTGCTTTTCTTTCCATACCTATAAAATAGTATATATAATCTAAATGACCACTGGAGGTTCCTTTCAGCTATGAAAGCAAGATATGAACTGAACAATATGAATTTGACACTCAGCAATGTCACATTACGTGATTCTGTAGATAGCTATGTTCTTTTGAAAGCTGCAGATGAAAATAACAATGAAGTAACGATTAAGCTCTCACACCATCAGGCAGAATTTCTTGAAGCAGAATTTAAAGACTTAAATCGCAGAAGAAAAAACAGCTGCTCGGGTTCCTCCCTGCATGAAAAGGATAAAACGGAAGATGAAGCTTATGATCTTTTTAATAACGAGTTCTTTAATGAGGAAAAGTAATCCTTTTTAAAATTAGTTAGATTCACACACAAAGCAAAAAAAGGTAAGTCATATTTGACATACCTTTAGTCTTTTTTTTCAATCATTACAGGTACCCCATTAAGGACAGCGTTTCCGGAAAGCTTATCTATTACTTGTTCATCCGTTAAAAGATTAACATTTACACCAGCATGTTTGCTTGCTGTCTGCAGACGAGTTCCAGTTAGGCTATGGCCCCATCCATGAGGCAGGCTCACCGTTCCAGGCATAATGTCTTCAGTAACGTGTACGATCACTTCTACTTTTCCTGTACGGGATTTCACTATAGCTTTATCCCCTTTTAGCAGCTTCAATTGTCCCGCATCTACAGAATGAACCCAAAGCGTGCAGCGGTTTTCTCCTTTTACGAGTACAGGAAGATTATGCATCCAAGAATTATTGCTGCGCAAATCTCTTCTCCCTACTAATAGCAATGTATCAGGTTTTGACTCTTTCATCATTTTACGCAGTCGCTTTACATCCTCTATTAATAAAGGTGCAGCCAATTCGATTTTTCCTGAAAGAGTTTGAAGGATTTCTTGAATCCTCGGCTGCAGTGCACCTAAATCGATGCCGTGGGGATGAGCCTGAAGCTTGGATAAGCTTAACCCATCGGGATTTTTTCCGAAATGTTCTCCATAAGGGCCTACACGCAGATAAAAATCCAGTAATCGTTCAGGGCCCCTTCTATCTATTAGCATCCCCATGATTTTGCTGCAGCCCTCCTCAAAAATTGGAGAGTTTGGATTCCTTATTTCATGTTTAATCAGCTGCTGCAGGGACATATCATCAAGAGCTTTAACAGGATCTCCGTCTATCGTTTGTTCACTTACAGCAGCCGCTAAGTGCAGAAGAATCTCCCATTCATCTTTTTTCTCTGCAGGCAAATCAAAAACCTTACTTGAAAAATGAGCGATATTTCTTATAGCAAAACCTGAGAAGATGAGATCATAGTGTGATCGTTCTAAGGGTGTCGGAATGGGGAGGAGCACATGTGCATGACGAGTTGTTTCATTTAAATAGCAATCGATACTGACCATGAATTCTGTTTTTTCCAGCGCATGCTGAATACGGCTGCTGTTTGGTGCAGATAATGCAGGATTTCCTGCGATGGAAATGAAAGCTTTAATTTGTCCGGATCCGGGTGTTTCCAGTTCTTCTGCAAGGCATGAGGCTGGCAGTTCATTTAATACCTCTGGTAAATTCCTAATTCTGCTTTTATAGCGGTCATAGCGAATTTTCCTGGCTTTTCCAGACAGCGCTCGTCTTGTTGCAGGTTTCGGGAACATCACACCTCCCTCCCTGTCCAAATTGCCAGTCAGCACATTTATTGCATCAATAAGCCAGCTGTTCATTGTACCGAATGCCTGTGTACAGGTTCCCATTCTTCCATAAACAATCGCTTTTGAAGATGCGGCTAAATCACGGGCAAGCTGACGTATGGTTTCTGATGGAATTCCGCAAAAAGAAGATACAGCTTCAGGAGTAAAATCTTGTGAAGCCATTTTCAGGTCATCAGCTCCATTAATAAGGTCTGTCAGTTTTCCAGTGTTGACCAAATCCTCATCAAATAATGTAAAAATCATCCCAAATAGAAACAAAGCATCTGTGCCAGGACGAATAAAATGATGTTCATCAGCTTGTTTTGCTGTTATTGTACGAACCGGATCGATGACAATCAGCTTTCCGCCGCGCTTTTGAAGTGCCTTCAATCTTCCTCTCATATTTGGAGCTGTCATTAAGCTGCCATTCGAAGCAAGCGGATTTGCACCGATCATGAGCAGATAATCTGTATGATCAATATCAGGAATCGGCAGATTTGCTTCATTTCCAAACATGATTTCAGACGAAAGCTGTTTTGGAATCTGATCTAGAGTGCTTGCTGAAAAAATATTTTTACTTCCCAGCGACCTCAGAAATATTGGTGTATACAAGGGACCTGATAGGTTGTGGACACTGGGGTTGCCTAAATAAACCCCTACAGAATCCCTGCCATGCTTTTTAATAATTGACCTCAGCCTGTTACTGATTTCTGTGAATGCTTTTTCCCATGAAACTTCCTTCCATTCCTGACCATGGCGCATCATGGGTTTACTTATGCGATCAGGATCTGAATGCAGTTCTTTTAAACTATATCCCTTTGGGCATAAATAGCCGCGGCTTAAAGGATCAAGCTTGTCACCTTTAATGTGAACAACTTCCTCTCCTTGCGTATGAATTTCCAGACCGCATGTAGCTTCACACAATGGACAAGTTCGATAATGAATGTTTACAGAATTATTCTTCGCAATTGGCAACAGGAATCACTTCTCCTTCCGCTTCATTCAAATAAGTTATCAGAAAACTTATGAATGATGAGCTGTCTTAAGGATTCAAAACGAGTTTCCCCTTGGTCATTCGTCCTTCTAATAGTTCATGAGCGCGTTTGGCTTCTTCTAAAGGCAACGCTCCTCCAATAACAAGCTGCAGCTTTCCTTCTCCTATATATTGCAATAATTCCTCAACACTTTCTTTATATAACTGAGGGTTTTTAAGAATATGCACTAACCAAAAACCTACAACACTGATATTGCGCTGCATAAGCACTGCTGGATCGAATAATGTTTCCTTTCCCCCTGCTCGGCCATAGATAACAAGTCTTCCATTTGGAGCCATGCATTTCAAACTATTTTTGAAAATGTCTCCCCCTACCATTTCCAGAATGATATCTGTCCCTTTTCCTCCAGTACTCGATAACACCTTTTTATGCCAATTATCTTCTGTATAATTAATCCCATCGTCAGCGCCTAAGGATACAGCAAGTTTCAATTTTTCAGAGCTGCTTGCCGTCGCAATAACCGCACCAGCACCCATCAGCTTCGCCAGTTGAACGGCTAATGTACCGACACCCCCTGCTGCAGCATGAACTAAAACGGTTTCGCCTTTTTGTATTTGTCCTGATGTTTTGAGGATATGATATGCGGATAACCCTTGCCCCAGTATGGATGCTGCCTGGTTAAAATCTACCTGATCCGGTATCTTTACAAGCTGAGATTGATCAAGGGAAGCAATCTCTGCATAACCGCCATCTTCTGTTAATGCAACAACACGGTCTCCAGGTTTAAAATTTGTTACTTCCGGCGAAACTTCGGCAACAATACCTGCAACCTCTGCTCCTGGTATATATGGAAGAGGTGTTTTTGCTAAATATTGACCATAACGGCGAGCGGTGTCTGCAAAATTCACTCCAGCTGCCTTCACCTTTATCAGTACTCCGCCCGCTTTTAGCGGGGGAACGGGTACATCAACTACTCGAAGTACATCTGGCTTGCCATATTCTTTAAATTGTATCGCTTTCATGCAGATTCATCTCCTTTTATGATCCGTTCAAAAAGATTTATTTCGTTTTTAAAAAATCTATAGCTAACGAAATCCAAATTACATACTGACTAGTTAGTATTTTATTATTATATAAATATTTATCAGATTATTCAATTAATATTTTAATGAACAGAAAAAGAGCTGCATTAAAGACAGCTCTGAGACAATTGCTATTCTATTAACAAGATACAACTTTCACAAATTTTCATTCTGCTGCTTTATTTCATCTCCGCTTAACATAATATTCGCTTCTTCCAGATTTCTGAGTTTATCAACAGAATCTCCTTCAATATCCCTTTGATTTGGAGGAGCATCATCTATTTCAGCAGTATTCTGTTTTCTGGCTGATGAGGCAGCAGAGAAATGTTGATCCTTTTTTCTTTCCATGATATCCAACTCCTTTTTTAAAAGGATTTGATAATATTAAGCAGTTTATACAAAAAAACGTTCTGCTTCATTTCTCAATTTCTGTAATAAATAGATTTCCTTATTTAGCCTATAGCATTTTTAAAAATTTAAAAGCTTATAGACAAGTTTTCCCGCGCATCAACATATAGATTAGAAAACATAGATTTGATTTGGAGGAGAAATTATGCGTTTTGTCTTAATAAAAAAGAAATGGATTTTAATTGGAGCTGCGCTCTTCGCACTGGCAGGGTTTGGCGGCTGGTATTACTTAAATCCTCTAGCCGACACTACTTTAAAAATGGAAAACAGCAGTATGAACTTAGAGATTCATATGGTTACTGGAGAATTCAAATCAAAAACAGCAGATGGCAAAGAAATTGAGGCTTACAGATGGGACCCAGGTACGATCTATATTCCTCAAGGAAAACAAGTTACATTAAATATTCATGGTGTGAATGGCAATGAACATCCATTTCGTATTGAAGGAACAGAAATTAAAGGTGTTGTCAAGAAAGGCTCTAAGACGGCAATTCCTTTAAAATTTGAAGAAGAAGGCATCTATCGTCTCATTTGCGATACACATTCGCATCACGGACAGGGCGTGCCGATGGTTGCATATATAGTTGTTGATTAATAGGAATAAAAAAAGAGCTGACATGAAGTGACCCCAAAATGTTAGACAGGTTTATCGTCATGCTGCTTTTATTTGGCAAGAGTCCGGTATTGTACCGGACTCTTGCTCTTTCATTTTGCCTTAATTCGTTTGTAATATAGTAAAACCCTACGCAAGCACTAATGTTTAATATTTCAAATTTATCGTCCACCGTATAGGTTGTATAGCGTTTGATAAAAGCACTTTTCCAGAGATATTGATACTTCAGGACCCATGCTTGCAACACCCCTATGCTGCTTCAATGAATTTAGCGATCGTATTATGTCCTTCTGTGCCTTCAAGATATCGCTTGAAGGCTATAATCTTTTCTTGCGCTGTATATTCAGGCCATAAAAAACTGCACCCCAAATGGTAGACCGTGACTATCATTTGGGGTGCAGTTCCACATCAGGCTCTTTTATTATTCTTTATCTTCTCCAAAAATCGCGATGCTTTGCCGATTTGTCACAAATTTAAGTCCATCCCATTTTAACACGTTCATCATGTATCCCAGTCCATCTGCACTGTATCTGCCTGCAATATTCTGATACGTATCCAGTTCATACATACCGTCCCGTTCAAAATCAACAGGGTACAGCCCTGACAGCGGAGCTACCCACCCCTCTACAGGGGCCTTTAAAGTGCCGTCTTTCTTGTAAATTTCATTCAGGTACTCTTTCCCTTTATACTGAAGATCAAGTATATATCGTTTAGCGGGCTTTAAGCTATCCACTTGTGCTTTGAATTGATCCAGATATAAAACTTCGTATTTATTGGATTCATTAAAAGCATCAGAGTCGAAAATCTGCTTGAAGCTTCTGTCCTTGTACGAAAATACATAGGCGAATATCATGCCGCCGCTGCCGCCGGAATCAATGACAACTAAGATATCGTCAATTTTATCGCCTGTAAAATCACCCAAAAATAAAGATGGATCATATCCTGCATTTTGTTTTAAGGGAATTTGCTGTACTTGGCCATTTCTTCCATCCTTAATATTAAGCGTGATATTGTTCAGATAAGAACTGTCAGGGGCAAGTTGATTGGCCGTCAAAAAAACAGTATCAGGAATGCCATCTCCTGTGACGTCTCCCCTTTCTTCTGTCACAATAAATCTGTCATACTCCGCAGCAGTATAGAATTCTGCGAAAAAAGCGCTGTTTCCTTTCATATTCGCTGCCTGGTGCCATGTGTTATGATTATTTTTTAAGATCATAACATAATGATCGCCTTTCAAACGGTAAGCAGCAGCTATTTCAAAAATCTGATCGCCATCTAAGTCCGCTGTAAAGATAGCGATACGACTATCAGGCTCGGTCAGCTCAAAGACCTCTGCCTCAGGCGGCAAAAATTGTTTTACAAGCGGCAAATAATGATAATTCTCACTCATTGTGCACCTCACATAAGAACATTTGTTAAACTATGATATGCACAGGCATGGTCAGTTAGGCAGAAATTAATAGAAGTAATATAAAACTTCATGTATCGTACTAAATATTGTCAAAGGATGAATGGTATGAAAAAAATCATTATTGTAGGTGCAGGCATATTAGGTGCCTCTGCTGCTTATCATTTAACAAAACTCGGGGCGGATGTGACAGTCATCGACCGTAAAGATGCAGGACAAGCAACTGATGCTGCGGCAGGAATAGTTTGTCCCTGGGTGTCACAGCGCAGAAATCAAGCCTGGTATAAGCTTGCCAAAGGCGGAGCGAGGTACTATCCCGAACTAATTGAAGAACTGCAAAAAGATGGAGAAACAGACACAGGCTATAAACAGGTTGGCGCGATTATCCTTCATCGTGAAGAAGATAAAATCAGGAAGATCCAAGAACGTGCCGTGAAAAGAAAAGAAGATGCACCAGAAATCGGAAGCATTACTTCTTTATCCAAAGAAGAAACAAAAAATAGCTTCCCTCCACTCTCAGAAGACTTTTTCTCTGTTCATATTGAAGGAGCTGCACGTGTAGATGGACGTGCCCTAAGAGACTCCCTTTTGAGGGCTGCCGTGAAAAAGGGAGCCTTTTATATTCATGGGAATGCTAAACTCCTATACGAAGGTGAACATGTTAAGGGAGTGTATGCTGATGATAAAAGTTTTTATGCAGATGAGGTCATAATCTGTGCAGGAGCTTGGGCAAATGAATTATTAAAGCCGCTTGGCTTGACCTTTAAAGTCACCTATCAAAAAGCTCAGATCGCCCATTTAAAAATGGAAGATGCAAATACGTCTTCCTGGCCGGTAGTCATGCCACCAAGTGATCAATATCTGCTGGCGTTTGATGAGCAGCGGATTGTGTCAGGAGCCACGCATGAAAATAATATTGAGGGGTTTGATACGAGAGTCACTGCCGGCGGCCTTCAGGAGGTTTTTAATAAAGCTATAGAAACAGCACCGGGTTTAGAAGAATGTACATTTCTTGAAGCAAGAACCGGCTTTAGACCATTCACTCCCGGCTTTTTGCCTGTTGTCGGATTCGTTCCTGGCTGGAGAGGCTTAGCAGCCGCCAATGGACTGGGAGCATCCGGGCTTACGATGGGACCTTATATTGGCCGTGAGCTTGCAAAGCTTGCACTAGGCATGGAGCTTGAAATTGATCTTAAGCAATATGAAATAAAAAATGCATTGGGGGATTGAATCTCCCTCTCCCTATGGGAGCTCTTCAGTACTAATCTCTAATTATTCTGTAACCTGTTCCAATTAATACTTCTTTCCCTGTTTGATTCCGAGAAACAGACCCCATTTAACTTTTTTGTGTCCCTCCATTTGTTCAATATTTTCAATCGTAATTCGATTTTTCTGTTCATTCACTCGTTTTGACGCATTTATTTCAGGCTAGAGACGATTTTTCTGCTCCAAACACAAGCTTTGACGCACTTTGTTCAGGGTGGAGATGATTTTTCTGTTCCAAACACATGCTTTGACGCACTTTGTTCAGGCCGAAGACGATTTTTCTGCTTCAAACACACGCTTTGACGCACTTTGTTTATGCTGGAGGCGATTTTTCTGCTTCAAACACAAGCTTTGACGCACTTTGTTCAGGCTGGAGGCGATTTTTCTGCTTCAAACACACGCTTTAACGCACTTTGTTCAGGTTGGAGGCGATTTTTCTGTTCCAAACACACGCTTTGATGCATTTTGTTCAGGCAGGAGACGATTTTTCTGCTTCAAACACACGCTTTGACACACTTTGTTCAGGCAGGAGACGATTTTTCTGTTCCAAACACAGGCTTTGACACACTTTGTTCAGGCAGGAGGCGATTTTTCTGTTCCAAACACATGCTTTGACGCATTTTGTTCAGGCAGGAGACGATTTTTCTGCTCCAAACACAAGCTTTGACGCACTTTGTTCAGACTGGAGGCGATTTTTCTGCTCCAAACACACACTTTGTTCAGGCAGGAGACGATTTTTCTGCTCCAAACACAAGCTTTGACGCACTTTGTTCAGGCAGGAGACGATTTTTCTGCTTCAAACACACGCTTTGACGCACTTTGTTCAGGTTGGAGGCGATTTTTCTGCTCCAAACACACACTTTGTTCTGGCAGGAGACGATTTTTCTGCTTCAAACACACGCTTTGACACACTTTGTTCAGGCAGGAGACGATTTTTCTGTTCCAAACACAGGCTTTGACACACTTTGTTCAGGCAGGAGGCGATTTTTCTGTTCCAAACACATGCTTTGAAGCATTTTGTTCAGGCAGGAGACGATTTTTCTGCTCCAAACACACGCTTTGACGCACTTTGTTCAGACTGGAGGCGATTTTTCTGCTCCAAACACACACTTTGTTCAGGCAGGAGACGATTTTTCTGCTCCAAACACAAGCTTTGACGCACTTTGTTCAGGCAGGAGACGATTTTTCTGCTCCAAACACATGCTTTGACGCACTTTGTTCAGGTTGGAGGCGATTTTTCTGCTCCAAACACACACTTTGTTCAGGCAGGAGACGATTTTTCTGCTCCAAACACATGCTTTGACACACTTTGGTTCAGGCAGGAGACGATTTTTCTGCTCCAAACGCACGCTTTGACGCACTTTGTTCAGGCTGGAGACGATTTTTCTGCTCCATACATTCGCTTTGAGGCATTTTTTTCAGGATGAAGATTCATGCAATGGCATCTCCTGTAAAGACAGACCGGATACATTCACTGGTCATCCCCCTTGAAATGTAATTTAAATTCCCCCTATCTTCGTTCCAATACTTACAGTAATTAAACCATCCATCATCAGCCTTTTCTTTTTATCATGCTCCAAATGATATCTGCTTTTATCCCCCGACAACTCAGCAAATTGCAGCGTTTCTAGGGGTGGCGTCAGGAAAATGCAAATTTACAACGTTAAGGAAATTCCTATATAAAAAGTCCAATTTCTCAATATTAAATTGAAAAGTTGGACTGTTTCATTACTCCAGAAAAGCGCCCGTTTCTTTGTGATTACTTATGTTTTATTACGAAGAAAATCCCCACCACTTCAAAATATTGATTTAAACATAGAAGGCTATATTAGTATACATTTTACTTAAAAAACAAACCGTATTTTAATCCTTACAGGAGAATAAAAAATAGACTTTGAAAATGTATTCCTCTAATAAAAGAATACTAATTTAATTTAATATAATTCTTTTTCTGATAAATAAAACAACAAACACCATAAATAGTAACGCCAACACTACATATGCCACATTGGAGTATACATCCATATAACCTACAATAGTTTCCCATGATCCCCCAACTGCAGCACCTATATTAACAAGAACAACATTCCAAATTATCGTTCCTAACGTTGTTAATACCAGAAATATTCCAAAATTCATATGTGCCATTCCAGCTGGTAAGGAGATTAAACTTCTAATTAAAGGGATAAAGCGACAGAAGAATACTGTCCACACCCCATACTTAGAAAACCAATTATTTGCTTATGAATATCTCCTTTTGATAGTCTAAGAATATGCCCCCACTTCTCAACAATTTTTTCTATTCTGTTTATATCAATAAGTAACCCGATGCCGTATAGAACGATGGCACCAGCCACTGATCCAATTGTGGAAGCCACAACCACCCCGAAAACATTTAAGTTTGTATGGGTAGTCATATATCCTCCAAATGTTAAGATGACCTCTGACGGAATCGGTGGAAATAGATTCTCTAACGTAATTAATAAGAAAATACCTATATATCCAAATTGCTCCATTATACTTGTAATCCAGCTTTCCATTTCATATTCTCCTTCTATTAATTATTATAAATTGTATTAAAATAACTCTTTAAACTTCCGATAAATGACCGCATCGATAATCTTATACAAGAAAAACATTCCAAAAAGTCCAATAGCATATGCAATAAAAATACTTTCTATCGTGAGTGTAATTAATGGATAAGGAAATAGCGTAAGCTCAAATATCCAGACTAAAATAGAAGCAATAACTGAAAGAAAAGTCCAACCAATTAAATAATAATGAGCATGCAAATTGAAGAACATCGTATTTTTTGATAGTGATAAAAATTCTTTGACCTTGAATTGATTGATTGCTTCTCTCATAGCATCTGCCTCGGTGTTGCCTTGCTTCATCAAATCTTGGACATAATCTTCTAGATAAGTTCGTAATTCCAGTTTGTCCTCTTCACTCATGACTAATTGATTTACATACACCTGCAGGTCATCTTGTTTCTTGTACATATTGTTCATTCGAATATGACTAATATAATTTAGCACGCCCCACAGAACGGCAATCGCAAACGAAATCCAATAACCAGCATGTACCCAAAGTGGATCATTTGAATACATTCGAT
Source organism: Metabacillus dongyingensis (assembly GCF_019933155.2). NCBI lineage: Bacteria > Bacillati > Bacillota > Bacilli > Caryophanales > Bacillaceae > Metabacillus > Metabacillus dongyingensis. The sequence goes on from NZ_CP082944.1 coordinate 2,529,901, forward strand.
CCAAGTAATTCGTTATGCAAAAAAAGATCGCTGAAAGTGATAGTATCCAGCTATATTTAATATCTCCGAGACTAAAAATTTTCTTTTTTTGCTGACTCATGATTTGCCCTCCCTTAAATAAACCGTTTCACCATTTCCATCACTTTTTTCCAATCACTTATAAGATGATCTAATAATTGAACACCCTCATCTGTAATCGCATAGTATTTGCGCCTACCTCCATGACTTTCCTTTCCCCATGAAGATGCGACTGCTCCCTGCTTTTCTAACCTTTTGAGCGACAAATAGAGTGTGGCTTCTTGAATTTCATATTCTCCGACTGTTTTATCCTTTATTGTCTTTGAAATCTCATAGCCATAGCTCTCTTTTTCCTTCACGACAGAAAGAATCAGCAGATCGATATTTCCTTTTAACAATTCTTTGTTCAATCCCATACACTCCCAACCAACTACTTAATATTATTTTATGTAAATTAAAAACCAGCAAGAAAATGCTGGTTTTAGTCACTAGAATAATCTTTATTATTACCTATTTTCTTTTTTTACCAATTTGGCCCTATAATGGAATAAAGAAGGACTATTACCATGTCAAGATCAAAAAAAAGATATACGGTAACCGTATATCTTAAATTAACCCAATTAATTTTAATCCGATGAAGACAAAGATCCAGCTGTCCAGCCTGTCCAAAATTCCGCCATGTCCAGGAAGCAGCTTGCCCGAATCTTTTACTTTGAAGTGGCGTTTTAAAGCTGATTCTACCAGGTCCCCCACTTGACCGGCAATAGAAACGACCAAAATGAGTAGAACCGTTTCACCGTAATTGTCAAATGGCTGAAAACTCATTTGCATAATAAGGCCAATAATAAGAGCAATGATGATGCCCCCGATTGAACCTTCAATCGTCTTATTCGGGCTTACCTTTTCAGCAAGCTTCGTTTTACCAAACTTTCTGCCGACAAAATAGGCTCCTGAATCAGTTGCCCAAATTGAGATTAAAACAGCTAACGTCCAGATAAGTCCTTCATCAATTCTTGCTTCTGCCAAAAACACAAAGCCAAATCCGATGTACAGAACACCGATCAGCAGTGTCCCAGCCTTTTCGATCGAATATTCAATATTAAAGACAGTGGATGTCAGGAAAAACAAAACGAGTGCCAGCAGCACTTTAATTTGGATAATCTCAAATGTTACATTCAAAAACGGAAGCAGCGGGAGAAATAACAGGACGATTCCTGCAAGACCTACAAAATATTTCGTCCCATATTTCCGTATTTTTATGATGGTAGTCAATTCATGAAAGGCAATTATGGCCAGTACCATTGCTAAATAAGTAAACCAGAATGCTCCAATGTAAAATGGAATCATGAATAAAATCAAGATAATAATGCCGGTGATGACGCGTTCTTTCATTTGTTACACTTCCTTATCTTTTTTTCCATTAGAATTGATTGTACTATAAAGATAAGAAAAACGAAAAACAAATCTGTATTTTTATATAGATGTTTCCTCAATTCCTATTAATATCCATCAAAAAAGACCAAATACACAAATGCACTTGGTCTTAGTATATGTAAATCAGTTTTCTTCTTCTTCATCCATCAATTCGTCAAATGCAGCAGATACTTTATCAAACTCATCGTCGCTCTCGATTGCAGTAAAATCTCCTTCTTCGTCTACTCGAAGGAAATAGATATCAATGTCTTCGTCAGTTTCCTGCTGGATTTCTTCTACAAACCCGACTGCAACATATTCTGTGCCTTCAACTGTTAATACCCCAAGAACTTCTACTTCCTGCTCCTGATCGTTCTCATCGCTGATTGTGAAAATCTCGCCTACTTCAATTTTATCCATCGTAAAATCTCCTTTCATTAGTTGAAATTCGGATGAATTCTTTGCTTTAGTTATTTTCCCTAACTCAAGTAATATAATCCTCTTTTTGAACCCAATTTATTATAACACTTTGAAAAGAAATTACCTATTAATCGTTAAGCAGCCGCGGATTCATTTACTAAGTTATTTTTCTTTTCTTTAAACACAAGTAAAAAGTAGAGAGCCCCACTAAAATAGATTATGCCAGTAATCAAAAAAACATAGGAGTAGCCCCAATAAGATCCATACTTTGCAACAATGAAAGTTGAAAGCGGGCCCATCGTTGCCCAGCCGAATGAAAAGGCCTTCTGGCTTAATGAATTGGCAATGCCCTTCATTTCATAAGACCTCTGTTCATCATTAAAGACATTTGGATGGGGTTTCCGGCATTCGCTAATTCCTGCAAATACATGCTCATTAAAGTATTTCGCCTCACTAAATTAATAAGGCATCTTATAAAATTAACATACAATTTTTTTCATTCGCTGCAAAAAAAGAGCATCCGGCAGCGCCAGATGAGGATTCTTCGTGTTTGTATTCAGAGTACATCAGAATAATGAGCAAAATTCCCAAAAGCAATCACTACTATATTTTCAAATATCTAATGTTCAACGCACGTAAAAATACAAATTAAAAAGCGGTGACAGCATAGTCACCGCTTCTTGCATGTTATTTATTTATAGAAAACTTTATCTACATTATATTTAGCCTGAAGCTCATTAATAATGTAAGTCTCGTAAATTTCACGATCCACAGCATTGTCTACGATGCAAACAGCAATTTCATGTACTTCATCACGATTATTTTTGATTGGAGATACGGTATCTTCAAAATGTTTTTTGATTCTCTGTCTAAGTTTGCGTGCTTTTCCTACAAACAACAGCTCATCATTGATATTGTAAAACATAAAAATTCCGCCTTTATCGCGGGGAATTCTGTTGTAATCAGTAAAACCGTATTCGCTGCTTAATGGAGCCTCAACAGGCTGACCTTTGACCGGATTTCTAGTCAAAACAACATCTGCTCTAGGTATTTCAATTTTGATCATTAAGATTCACTTCCTATTTTATGTGACTTGTTCTTATCTATTTCGAGTAAAAATGAACTTAAGTATTATCTCATATGTATATCGGAAAATACCACCAAATCTTATAAAAAGACTATTCAATATATTAACTTGTTTTCGGCTATAAGGTACACATGATTTTGTTTTTCTGCGAAAACGGCTGATTGCCCGGTCTTGAGAGAGTCATAAACAAATGCTGAAACTGACAAAAGCGTTCCTGTTGAAAGCTTAATGTGATAAACCTGCTGTGACATGACATTTATTCCTGATTCTGCGATGTCTGTTGTCTGATATTTTTTCACAACATCTCCTTGATATGTTGTAACTGTCAGTTCACTTTTAACAAAGCTTGACCAGGCATAATAGAGTAAAAACGCTGATATGAATAGAATGATTGTTCCTATTGGCCGTTTCAATGAAATCACCTCTGTTTAGTTATATCCAATTTCAAAAACGGCATAATAAAAAGCTGCAATTTATTCCGCAGCTTTTTTCAATTTTATTTCTTTTACTTTTTGATGTATTTCATCAGGCCACCATGCCCCGCAATCATCAGAAACTACGCATGCTGCACATTTTTCGAGATCATACACCTTCATTCCTGTTATTGGCGGAGAATAGAGATGAAGCGTCACCAGATTTGTGCCTTCAGACTCCCCCATTTTATGCACCCCTCCTTTTGGTGCAAAAAAGCTCCTTCCTTTCTCCTTTTTTTCAGTAAATAATTCAGAAGGCAGATGATTTTCTTTCACTTCATAAACAGTGTTTTCAGAAACTCCGTTTATGACTTGAATCCAACCATGCGACTTCCCGTGATCATGTGGTGCACAATCCAGTTCAGACCAGTTCATCACAAGTAATTCGAGTGTTTCATTTTTATAAAGAAGCTTTCGGTAGTATGGTCTATTCCGTTCTTTTTTTAAGAAGGGCTTCAATTCTTCAATCTGTATGTTCAGACTTTTTAAAGCTTCCAATAATTCCATTTTCGATGCTGAATGAACATTTCCAAGAATGGTTTGCAGCCTTTCAGAAAGCTCCAATTCTTAAACCTCCTCGCAAGTTCGAGTATCACTTTAAACAATATGATTAGATATCTCATCCATATGAAAAAAATTTTTCTTTTGTCTATATTCACTTTGTCACTACTTTCTTTCTAGGTGAATAACCTAAATGGCAGAGAAAGGAATTATGATGAACAAATATCGAAGCATCTTTCTTCTTCTATTCATTACAAGGAAAAAATCCTGTGCTATGATAGGTATGAAATCGATACATAGTAAGGAGTTTTTCATATGAATTCAAAAGAAACACAAGAACAAATTATCCGCAATTATCAGCGGGACGAGCAAATGATGATTCTTGTCTTTGCGCAGTGGTGCATTAATCATGATTTTGATCCTGCAGAACTTTATTTACGCGCATATCCTAACCAGGCTGAAAATCACGAATTAAAGCAAGCGATTGAATTAACTGTGTCCAAAGAGGAAGCTGGCGAAATTTCAAACGATACCCTTCTTGGCGTACTATCCCTGTTTGGAAATGACGATCTTGCGTTTGTAGTAACGGAGGAGATTGCTAAATTGAAAAATAAATCATGAAAAAACCAACAATTAAGTTGGTTTTTTAGAATCAAAGGTTTGAAAGGTCCTTTTTCTTATGAGGTTTTGTAATGGTATATTCTTTAATAGATCCACTCTTTGAAAAAAGATTGAATATATACTCTTTCGTCACCTTGAAATTCTCTTCAACTTTTTCAGCGATATAAGATACTCTCTCATAGATAACTGATTTTAAGTGATCTATATCTCTTGAAATTTTCTCGGTCAAAGCTTCTTGATGACTGATCCTCTCGATTACACTCTGATGAAACACTTCTTGCAGTTCCAGCCTGTCTTTAATCTGTTCTTTAAGTACAGCATGTGAATCCAGCTGGTCTATTATTTTTTCCTGCAGACTCTCGTACGTTTTAAATCTCCCTGAAAGTTCTTTTATGGACTGATCCTGGAAAGTGAGCTGATCAATAATTGCCTGGCTTATATGACCTTCACTTAATAACTTAATCATCAATTCTTTGTTTGATTTTTCAAGATTTTCTAATCGTTCACTCATTATTCTTGATGCAGACTGCTGTGTTTCTATATTTGACAGCAGCGGTGATGTCGCAGCTTCCTGTTTTTCTAATTGCCTGTAAACAGCATGAAAGTGTTGGGCTTGCTCTGATCTAGATTCATGCAGCAAGCTGTTTAAGGTATCTGCTGCATGTGATAGCCCGGTATTTACATGCTGCTGGTGTTTCAAAAATTCTTGCATATAATTTACACGGAAAAATTCCTGGTTTGAAGTACTCGCTTTTGCAGGAATCGTTAAATAAGCCTTTGATTGACCTTTATGGCTGTCATTTTTGGACACGCTTTTCCTCCTTTCTTTCTAATTCATTCTTTATAGTCTATGTGGGTGTCTTTGACCGTGTGACCCGCATCTATTTGAGCTCCGTTTAAAAGGAAAAAATGAAATAATGGTAAACAGAAAATAATAAGAAATCGAGGAATAAAGGAGAAGTTCTTAGTTCGGATAAATACCAAGAAATGATTTTTCATTAAGGCTCTTTTCGTAAACTTTGTTGCTTTTGAATAATACAAGAAAATTAAACGGTTTTTTATTACTATTGTATAATAGGTAAAGAGAGAGAAATTTTTGTTATTTTACAAGGGGTTGTTCGGATGGTTGAATAGGTTCAACAAGCAGATGGAATTTGGCAATACATCGCTTTATTTTTAATATCAATATTGCCATTACTGGATGTTTTTTATATTATTCCAGTAGGAATTGTGTTGGAGATGTCACCTGTAGCCGTTGGGATTATTGCTTTTTTAGGAAATTTTATTATGGTTTTAGTCTTTGCAATGTTTTTTAGACAAATTTCTGAATGGCGTAAAAAACGGAGAGAAAAAAAGGGGAAATCAGAGCCTTCAAAAAGAGAAACTAGAGCCAGACATATTTGGGAGAAATATGGTCTCCCAGCGTTTGCTTTGCTTTCACCCTCGTTACTTGGAACAGATTTAGCTGCTTTAACAGCTATTTTGCTTGGTTCATCTAGAATTAGAGTAATTACTTGGATGGGAATCAGCTTAGTCATTTGGTCAATTCTTATGACAGTTGGCTCTGTTTATGGCCTTAAATACGTAAATTGGATTTAGCTGGGTGAGCTGCTAGAATCCGACTTAGGCCATCTGTTTTTGTAGAAAGCGAGAAAACTATATTATAGTTACTTTGCAAAAAAATTCTGCATTTTTTGTTCAGTAATAATCAAATTCTAGTAAATTAACAACTCGTAAAGGCCCTATAAAAAAGGTTCCTCTAGTCAATTTAGACTGTTTGACATGTTGATATACATGTTTTTTTTCGTTTAGAAAGTATTTATATTCCTTGCTAGGGTGGTATGATCCTGAATTCCCGAAGGTATTCCCCCTTAGTTTAAAAAGGATCCACCGGTTTATAGGGTAGATCCTTTTTTCTTTAAGCCGACGTTCATTATCTTGTACTTTATTCTAATGCATTCAGCCGCACAGTAAAATGCCCATGAGAAATTGGGATTAATGTATCCAACAAATACACCTGTTAATTCAATGACAGGAGAATTTATAGGTTTTCGAAAAATCCTATTAGATTATTGTCGGGATCAGATACACCGAAATCACGTACTCCCCACCACTGGTCACTTAGTTTCGCATTTGGGTGCAAAATACCCAACGGCTGTATGTGTTGATACAGTTAATCAACACCCTCTACTTCTATTCGACAACTAGCAGTTCCTGCAATAAACGATTCTGCACCTGAAACGACCGGTGTTGAGTTGCTGCGAGTACGCCAGCTTTCATCACTGGCTTCCCAAAGATGGATAAGGCGAACATCATTATAAAGAAGCACCGCGAAACCACCCTCATGATAGCCCAGGGAAAAACCAAGCTTTTTACAATAAAAATCTATGCTTCGTTTAATATCTCTCACTGGTAAAGCTGGAATGGCTTGCAACATTTTCATATCCTAATTCCCCCTACATTACTAAACCATTTACAAATTTCAAATAAGTTATCTACATAAAATTTCTTCAAAAGAATCATATTTCCTTTTTTAAGAAACTTGATCCTTTAGTTCAATAAATCGTTAATTGATTTTGCTGAACTTTTGGGGAAAGTGTATAGATGGTATGAGTATCAACGCTAGGAAATATAATCTTAGCGTTTTTTTATTTTCTAAATATTGTTATTTTATGGAACAATATTGAAATTTACTTCGTTATATAGGTTGAATACAGAGTGAATTTGAATAAAGGGGATGGTAACTGTGATTAAAAAAATGTTTATTCTTTTTATGTTATCTTTTCTTATGATTTTTAGTTTAGATTTGAGTTCTGCATCTGCAGCAGGAAGCAAATTCATCATCATCAACAAGAGCAATAATCAGCTTGCATATTATGAAAACAGTCAGCTGAAAAAAGTGTTTAGGGTGGGCACAGGCAGAAGTCAATCACTTACACCTGAAGGGAAATTTAAGATTGTGAATAAAATTGTGAACAGACCTTACTACAAGGACAACATTCCAGGTGGTGATCCGCGAAATCCTCTTGGCAACCGCTGGCTAGGATTAAATGCGAGGGGAACATACGGTACAACGTATGCCATTCATGGCAATAACAATCCAAACTCAATTGGCGGATACGTTAGTAGCGGTTGTGTTCGAATGTTCGATAATGAAGTAGAATGGCTGTTCGGGCAAGTGCCGACCAACACACCAGTAATCATTACTTCTTCAGGTAAGTCATTTGATTCTATTGCTGCATCGTATGGATACAAAACGACTGCGAGTTCAGTATCACCTTCCATTCCTGCAATGAATAATGGCTCGATTCTGAAAAAAGGCAGCCGAGGTCCTGCAGTCGAAGAGCTGCAACGCAAACTTACTTCTCTTGGTTTTACCACCAAAGGTATTGATGGAGCGTTCGGAAATAATACAGATCAGGCAGTTCGCCAGTTTCAAAAATCCCTTCATTTAACAGTGGATGGTGTTGTTGGTCCAGCAACAAGAAAAGCACTAGATGGAACAAAGCCACCGACATCACCTGATAAACCATCCACGGGAACAGTCAGCGGTACTTTAAAAATGGGCAGTCGTGGAACCGGAGTAAAAACACTTCAAAGTACACTTACTGCAAAAGGCTACAACACTAAAGGTGTAGACGGAGTATTTGGTTCTAACACAGAAAAAGCAGTTCGTTCTTTCCAAAAATCTAAAAACCTATCTGTAGACGGTATCGTTGGTCCTGCTACGAAAAAAGCACTTGGGATATAATTTTAAAAAACCTAGGCAGATGTCGAAATCACCTAGGTTTCTTTTAATTTTTCATCCCTGAATAAATGTGATCGCATTTCTAAAAATGCTGCGGTTCCAGGTAGTTTAGACGTAAATCTCTCAGCATCTACATACAATTTTGCCACACCTGAACGCGAAACATAATTCTATAAACCAGCACTCACTTTCCTCTATTCCAGTCTTCCTCCCAAACACCGCACTGTCTGTAAGCTTTACTTCCCTACTGATCTCGGCGACGTATTTGGGATTTTCACCCCTATAGAGAAGCTTGGTACTCTCTATTTATAGTCAGGAAAATGAGGATTACAACGTTAAAAATATCAAAAGACAAAAAAGTCTGATTTCTCAGTATTTTTAGTGAGGAATTAGGCTTTCGATATTCCGCAATCACGCCCGTTTGTTGAATTATTTCTAAAGCTTATATAAGACATGCCCTGTTCCACTCGCATTCAAACTCCAAAAGCGACTGCTGACGCTTGCCTCTGTTATCGTTGACCGCTTTTAACGCCACTTTGTATAATTCGTCGCCCAATCGCCATTTTTCGATTGACCTGTCTTTTTCCCTGCCAAACAGAGCAAACGCGGTAGCTCCCATTAAATACACATTAGTTATTTCATCTATGGCTACACCGAGTGTAAATTCCTCCGGCGACATAAAGCGTGATGAACCCCACATTCTGCCCATCGTATTTATATAGGGCATTTTAGAATAGAGATCAATATCACAAATAATGGTCTTTTTTGTGTCAAAGTCATACATAATACTGCCGTCATAAAAGTCAATGGCAATATACCCTTGCTTTATAATATGAATGTGAAAGTTCAGTATGTCGTTAAATACTTCAAGCCTTGTGCTGTCCGGCATCTGCAAGAACTTTTCTCTGGACAGCGGATACATTCTGCCCATACACACGCCGTCTGTCCATTCAAAAATGACGGCAAACCCTCTGCCTATTTCCTCCGCTTTGATAAATCTTATCAAATTGGGGTGCGCTAAATCCTGATAAATCGGAACGGTGGATTTCAGACTTGCTATTGCATCTTCGGGTTTGCCGGAATATTGCTCTGTCGGTGCGCCGGCAAATTTTATAAAGTATCTCTTATCACCGTTCTCTACGCCGAAGCAGATATTGCCCGAATCTTGATCGTCATAAATTTTAAAAATCTCACCATATTGCTCAATGAAAGAGATATCAAATGGAGATTTTAATTTGTATGGAATATTATTTATGTACTGTATATAAAAATCTGCTAAATACCAAGTCGGTACAGGATTATTCATGCCGTCAAACCAAGTTAGAACATCTTTTGCCTGATTTTTCATAACGGTAACTTCATCTTCACCGAAAGGGATTGCCCAATATATTGACGACAGCGTATTGCTGCTTATATAAAAAGCCAAAAGCGTGAAGAACTGCACAGGCGGTCTTCCGTTAAAATAACCGTTAAGCTGCCCTGTGGCAAAATGCGGACTGACAGCAGCACTCCACACAATGCGGTTAAACTCTTCCCATGGGTCGCCGTAGTCAATACGGTTGAAATCGATTATGCTCAGTTCTCCTTCCGGCGAAATAATCATATTTCCCACATGATAATCGCCGTGCTGAAAGCATTGCGGCCTGCCGTCAAGGAGGTGTCTGTTCGCCTCAACATAGGCGATGATTTTATCGTCACCATCTATTTTTATGCCACAGCCATTGTATTTTTTGGTTTTGTTGTCTGTTTTGCGGTTAAAAAGTGTTCCCCATTCTTCTTGCTCTTTTGGTGCAGGAATACTATGGATTTTCCTCAGTATTCGCCCCGATTTTATACCGAGTACATATTGCTCGGTTTCAGTCATTTTTGGTAATACAATCTCCGCATCTTCACCGTCACACCATATTAAAAGCATGTAGACACTTTTGCAGTTGTCGCACATACCAAAATCAACAGGCTGCGACATGGGTACACCGTATTCGGCTAACCGTTTCATCATTTCAAATTCGCTTTTCTTCTTGGCATACTCTGAAATATCGGCTATGCGGAGCAGCATTTTTTCGTTCGTCACGGTTTCAATATAGTATTTTTTGTCGCTCGACCAGCCTTTGTTTATCGGTTTGATTTTTTCAAATGTAGCATAGTTTTTTATATCGAACATGATTTTATCTCCTTTTCTTTATTCCACATAAATAATCCATCATTATTGCGCACACCGGCATTTATAACGGCATCATACACATCCAAACTGCTGATGATTTACCAAAACCGTATTCATCTCTGCTCTATAGTTCGTTATTAATGTTTAATATTGTATTGCGTATACTTGCTTCCGGGTTGCTGAAGATCAGAAATAGATCATATTAGCTGGTTTTGTTAGATCGAAGGCTATAGAAGCTTGCTCGCACTTATTAGGTCCGATTGTTGAATACTCTAAATGAAAGGTATTTCCTTTCCCTCTATTAGTGCTTTTAAATTTGCTAACGATTCATTGAATCCACCAGAATTGATTGTAACTCTGGTTCCATTGTTTTCCTCTTCTAACATAAAAGAAATAAGCAATTGTTGTGAATCCAAGTAAAGGGAAAATTCCCGATAAGGATTAATGACTTCAATTGTTAAAGACATAGTAAGCTTCTCTGTTAGATTATTATGAACACTAGGCATTAACGTAAAAAATACTTTCTCCCCTACATACAGATTGGGGATTTCCCAAGGTGAACCTGGAGCATACCATTGTGAGAGTTTATTCGCATCCGTTATAGCAGTCCAAACGGTTTCTTTTTCCCCATCAATCCAAACTGAACTTATCTCTTCTGCCTTACCCATATCTATTCCTCCTTTAATTTGTAGCAATTAATGGCTATAAATTAACTCCCTCAGAAATTAAATTCTTGTTAAATAACCTGGTCTAATACACGAAAAGAGACACGTTCCTACATATAAGCGCTCTTTTGTAGAATAAGCTAATTATTCAATAAATTTTTTTAACTTTTGTTTTTTTTCCTAATTTTTGCTATAATTATATTAATGATAATATTAGATTTGGCCTTGCATTTATTGCATTCTCTCTGTATGTTTACATTCAATTGTTATGAGCCTCAGCACTCTTTGACTCTGTCACAATACTATTTTTTAAAAGCCTCGCATTTTTGCGAGGCTTTTTTAATTGTCTAAAGGGTACTGCCAACATTTTAGACAGGGAAAAAACTCACTTATTTTTATATTAAATAAATTATTAGGGGTGTATATATGGAAATCTTACCATGCGAAGGGTGTAAAGGGTTGTGCTGCGGTCCAGTTCCTGTCACTGAAAGCGAATTTAAGAAAATAAAAAAGAAGATAAAATCAATGCCTACTAAAATGCGTTCGGAGCTAGAGAATCAAAAAAGATATTATGGAACATGTATTTTCTATGATCTAAATAAAGATAGATGTGGAATACATTCGGTAAGACCTGAAATTTGTCGTATGTTTGGATATTACAAAGATCTAGTTTGTTTTCGGAAACCAGCATTAGCAACAAAAAACATAGATCAATCTGATAAAGAAAAACATGTTGGAATTTTAACGTTGGATTTTACATGGAAAGATTTGAAGTGAACCCAAAAAGTTAGACACTTTATTATTAGGCAACGGGTAGGGCATGAGTTCGGTATTCTGCCGGACTCATGCCTTTTAATTTTGCTTTTGGACCAATAGAATTAGCGATTCCATAAAAGATTCTACACCTGCTAGATATCTTTTAACGGCCATTATTTTTTCTTATTTTGAAAATTTAGCCATAGAAAAACTGCACCTCCAAATGTTAGATTATGTCTAACAATTGGGGTGCAGTATATCTTTACTGTAGGGGTTTCGTATTCACATAATCAAGGACAGGTAGTCCTCATTAGGGGTTAGTTATTGCCTATCCCATTATTAAATAGCGATTTTTTTTTCAGTACTAATTCTGCAGTAATTGGTAAATGATCAGATGCATTAGTGTTTATAACTTCCCCAGTCCTAATTTTGACATCTTCAGAAGTGAAAATATAGTCGATGCGACGATCCGGTTTATCTACAGGAATGGTAAAGTCATCATTTTGACCAAGTTCAGCAAATACGTCTTTATATTGTGCAGTCATCTTTAGAATTTCTGAACTTTCAGGTGTAGCATTGAAATCTCCTACAAAGATACTTGTTCCTTCTTTTTGTTTTGCAATGTCAAGTATCTCCCTGATTTGCAGATCCCTCTGTTCTGCTCTTTTATTGTCAAGATGCGTATTGTAAAAGTGAACATGGTTTCCTCTCACGTTAATCACAGTTTCCAAAAGACCGCGCTGTTCTGTAGGGTTTACTGGATATGGAATATTAGTGAGCAGATGATTTTCGGCAGAAAGGATAGGATATTTACTTATCACGGCCGTTCCGTATTGACGGCGGTGTTCTCCTTCTTGTAAAGGTTCATAGTCAAGATTTGCAGCATATGCATAATGCATTCCTAAGTAATTTGCCAACCATTTCGCTTGATCTTCGAAATTACTGCGCTCTGAAAAATGATTATCTACTTCTTGCAAACCAATGATATCAGCATCCGACGTTTTAATAATCTCTGCAATTCTTTTCAAATCCAAAATGGCATCTGTGCCCTCTCCATGATGAATATTATAAGCCATAACTTTAATGTCAGTCTCAATACCTCTTTCAAACATTGGTAGTTCTGTGGCATGAGTTTCACTGCTGTAAGAGAACATAGGAATCATGGACAACAATAAAATAAAAGTGAAAATAAATAATTTTTTAAACAAACCTAACACCTCTCAAAGTTTTCTATTAAACTATTTTTAGAGTATAAACAATTTTCATTGTCGAAAATGCCTAATTTGAGTTTACTGGCTTTCTTTTGGCCGATGATAATCAAAGCTAGATAAGAGATAACACAACCAGCTTAATAAGGACTAAAACACTAGCCTTCATTGGAAAAATCCTCGCATCGGATTTCACTAGGTGCCAAAGTCATCCGTTCTGCTTTCCATCAAACTCAGAAAAGATCTTTTGGGAAGAAGCTACTAGCCTTGCCGGATCCCCGGTGCGGCGGTCGACGTTTTCTACATTCGCTTTTATCCCTGTTACCTTTTCACACGGCTAAATGACTTCAGAATAACCAAGTCCATTACCTAGATTAAAAACTTCTGCTGATTTCTTCTCTTTTAACCAGTAGGTCACACTTTTAATGTGTATCTTAACTTACTGGTTAATGAGATGATAAACTCGTTTTTTGGCATTTGTTCTACCCAACATTCCTATGTCATTTAATAACAAATTGGGGATCTTCAGAGTAGTGGCCACCTAGTCACCGTCTACACTAACCACAATTTTGTGTATGAAATAGAAAAAGTTAACGATCTTTGTTTTGAAATTGAATTAGTCTTTTTTCTTTTCTTCTTTCTTATCTGTCGTGAATGCGTATAGGTTACCGTCGAATGCACCCACTACAAGTGTGTTGCCAGAGATTGCAGGGGAAGATCCAACCCATGCACCGATTTCAAAGTTCCATTTCTTTTCACCGGTCGTACGATCCAAAGCATACAGGTTGCCGTCATTGGAACCGATGTACAAGATATTGCCGCTGATCGCCGGTGAAGAGATAATACCACCCTGTGTACGATAGCTCCATTTCTTCTGACCTGTTACTGCGTCTAGAGCTGCAATGTTGCCATCCGGGAAGCCCATATATACCTTGCCGTCCACAATAGCAGGCGAGGAACCGGTTGTGCCGCCTGCAATGTACGAGCTGTCTTCACTCTTATAACGCCACAGTTCATTGCCAGTTGCAGCATCCAGAGCGACAACCAGTCCACCGCCGTATCCCATATAGATACGTCCGTTATCAATGGCAGGCATGGAGTGCATCCAACCGCCAACAGGTCTTTTTCTCCATTGTTCGGCTCCGGTTTTTGCATCAAAGGCAATTAAATAGCCTCCGTCAGCACCTACGTACACACGTCCGTCTTTAACTACCGGAGAGTTTTCAGCAATCCAGTTTCCAGCGAGTTTGCTAGTCCACAATTCCTGACCAGTTTTTGCATCAAGCGCCATAAGGGCTCCACCTTTTCCAGTACTGTAAGCTTGGTAGACAACTCCGTCAGAAACGGTAGGAGAGTAGTACATCCATGCGCGCTGTACTTCATCTTTGCCAACCGATTTCTCCCAGAGCTTTTCACCGCTCTTTGTATCAAGTGCATAGAGCGTACCACGGATGGATGATGCATAGACGATTCTGTCCGCTACGGCAGGAGAGCTTTGTACCTGCGAATCTGCTTTGAACTTCCACCGTTTTTCCCCGTCTTCCAGATCAACAGCCACAACGGTATTATTATCGCTGCCATTCTCATCCCTTGTACCTACATAAACGGTTCCATCCACAATGGCAGGTGATGACGTCAAGATGGATCCAGGTGTACGATGGCTCCATGCGAAGTTCAGTTCCGGTGCGAGAACGTCCAGAGCCTTCCCGGTATGCTGTGCGTTACCTTTGAACATCGTCCAGTCCTCTCCGCCTTTCGGTTCGCTTACACTATCTTCATCGACCACTTGGAACACAGAGGATTTTTCCCAAGTTTTCGGTGCATCATCGGTGATTTTTACATCAATTTGATGTTGACCCTTCTTTAAATCTTCAGCGTCCCAATCAGCAACCCAGGTGAAAGCACTCGTTCGGTTAAGCTTCTTCCAGGAACGACCGTCAATACGGTATTTAGCTTCTTTCACATTGCTAGATGTGTTATATGCATTGATTTGGATCACCGTCTCATCTTGCGCGATCTTGCTGTTTGGTGCCGGATTGACAATCGTCAAGCTTTGTTTCACGTCAAACATCTTAAACGGAGTCTCTGGCTTACCTCCCTTAAAATTGATGATACGGAATCCATTCGGAGACTGGTCAATCGTGTAAGAGGCAGAGTTGGTTATGATATGTTTTGCACCCTTAATCGTATCGGCTGACACATCGTTTACGTGAGTATGCCCCATCAGCAACATGCTTGTCTTATACTGTCCAAGCAGTTCAATAAATTTCTTTGTATTGTCCGGAGAAGGGGTTTGTGGTGTGTTCAAAGGTTTGTGAACGATTACAACAACCTCTTTTCCTTTGGCATTCAGCTCCAAATCCTGTCTCAACCATTCCAGTTGTTGGGGATCACTGAATGCAACGTTGTTTTCCAATGTAACAAAGTGCTTATTACCGTAGTCATATGAGTACCACTCCGGTCCAAGAAGCTGGCGGTAGCGGTCAATACGGTCCTTGTACGTTGCACCTGCCGTTAAGTCATGATTACCGACAGCAGGAAATACAGGCAACTTGGATTTGGCTGTGGCTGCTCGGTAATCCTGAAACTCTTGATCCGTAGCCCCGTTGGTCAAGTCCCCGCTAACCGCGACGAATGCCGGGTTCCCTGTCAACTCATTGGTTTGAGCTAGTTGGCCGCTGAATCGTTCCAGGTTATTGGCAGTGCCCGCTTGTACGTGCACATCGGCATAGTTGACAAAATTGAAATTAGGATTTTTGCTCTCCGGTTTAGGAAGCAAGCCGAAGTTTTGCTGACGATTCTCGTTCACCTGTAACTGACCCAGCTGTTTGTAGAACTGCGGAGTCATGTACTGGTCGGTTGGAACACCGTATCCGGTTGGAATCGTTATGAAAACAAGATCGTTAATGCGTCTTTCGGTGTCTACTTTCAGTGTGTAGTTCCCTTTTTCGTCTGTTTTGGTTATCTCCATACCATCAGAAACGCTTACGCCCTCAAGTCCCTTTTCGTTACCTTCTTGCTGACCGTTTCCGTTTTTATCTTCAAATACCACCCCTGAGACAACTGCTCTGTCCTCTTCCGCAAGAGCCGGCTTTATCATCACTGCTGCTGCGAGACCAACCATACTGAGTACAGCGAACGGCCGAACTATTTTCTTCCATCTTTCGAATTTGTCCATGTTTGGTTTCTCCTTCTTCTCAAAATTTTATTAAAACGTTTCTTCCAAAATAGATTTGTTTTTGCGTGCATCCCCTCCTTCAAGCGTAATCCCTGCCCCTACGCTGCCAAAAAGCGTTCAAAGTACCACCAGAAACCAAACATTGCAATTGCCGTGGTTGCCGTTCCCTGAATCCAACCTGACCATTGGAACCTGCGTACCAAAAATAAAGCCGGGAACAGCAATAGGATAACAAGAGCCTGACCTGCTTCCACACCTGCATTAAACGATAGTATCGACAATAGGGTCTTCCATGTCATATCGCTGGTTAGCTGCAAGGCACCGGCAAACCCCATACCATGGAAAAGTCCGAATCCCAATACCACCCAAAGCCGATATTTGGATGTCGGGAACAGTATGTTCTCGATGGCGACGTACGCGATACTCAATGCGATCAGAGGCTCTATGATTTCCGGCGGTATATTTAGAAGATTCAGTGCCGTGAGGCCCAATGTTACACTGTGTGCCACTGTAAACACGGTGACCACTTTAAGCACATCGACTATTTTTCTGGAACCTAACACAAGCGCAATAACAAAGAGAATATGGTCGATCCCAATCATGATGTGATGAAAGCCAAGCTGAATAAAACGGGATACCTGTCCGAAGACGGTTCCTTTACCTACCTGCAGCTGTCTGTCACTCGCATTGAAAATAAACTGTCCTTTATCACCCCCAACTTCATAGCTCACAATATTTCTATGCATGGGATCGTTGTCGTCAAAGAAGATACTGTAGTCAATTTGGATTGATGTCGAGCTGCTGCTGGAAATCGGGTAATCTATTGTGATGTGTGCGTACTCCCTGTCCAGTTTCTTCTCCACATCGGTGTTCGATATGTATCCTTCCGCTTTAGCCCCGTCGATAAATACCTCCAGTCGCTTTTCGAGGTATTCAGTCACGTCTGTTTGTTTGTTCTGTAAAGCTGTTTTCAGTTCGCTTTGCGGGACACCGGGTTGAACTCCCAAATCTACGAGCCGCCCGAGTTCAAAAAAGTCAATATATAGATCGTAATGCAGAGTATCGTTGTTCACAGTCACTTTGGATTGACCTTCACTGTTGTCCGTGTGAGCCCATGCCTTCCCAGGTATTGAAGCTGCCATCATCCATATACATAAGATCACAAACCAGCACTTTATCCATATTTTCACTTGATTCACACCTTCACATCTTTGATTTAATAGTTTTTTTCTATTAACTAGATTTAAAATGGTTGTCATCGGGAAAGGAATAACCGTGAGAAATCAGATTATATACATTCTGGCGAAATGTCCTCCCTGTACATCCGTTTGGGAATTAAGAATTTTCTGATATTTCCCAACGCATTTGGGACAGACTTGTCCCGTAAAATTTTCAACCATACTCCCTGTATATCTGTAAATGGATTGTCGAATAAGGAAGCAGGTTTAAAACATTTTTTTCTATAATTACTTCCCCTATTCTTTACTGTGAGTCGTAATTACTATTTCAGCTAATTCTTTCATTGATCTACATGTTAAATCTGGCTGATAGCCAAGTTCGTTTGGAAAAGACTGACCGTGAGAAATCCAAAAAGTCTTTAACCCTGCAGCATGTGCTCCCTCAACATCGGTATAGGGATTATCCCCTACCATTACACAGTTATTTAGGGTAAACCCTGTTTCCTGGATAATTTTATTAAAAGGATAGATAAAAGGTTTGCCAACTACTTGTACTTCTTCTATCCCTGTCACTGCTTGAATTGCAGCAATTAGAGCGCCTGTTTCTGGAACTCTATTTCCATCTTCCCCAGGGTGATATAAATCAAGATTAGTAGCTATTAATTTCGAACCGTTCATCACATATCGAGCACATTTATGCAATGTGTCATAAGTAAATGAAGTATCTCGACCTACTGCAACAAAGTCATATGAATCTTCATTGTCAGAGAGGCATATCTTATGTCCTTGCACTTGAAGAGACTCCTTTAACTGCTCTGTTCCAATAGGTAGAACATTTACTGAACCATAATTTTCAAATAAGTATTCCCCTATTAATTCTGTCGCAACTAAAATCGTAGTTTTTTCAGCTGGCAGTCCCATATTAATTAATTTTTGGCGAATTGTTTCTGCTTGATCAGTAGAGTTATTACTTAGAAAAAATATTTTCTTATCTGAATCAATCAAATAATGAAGTAACTCTACAGAACCTTCGTAAACTTTGTTGCCTAAATATATACATCCATCTAAATCAAAAATGAATGCTGATATTTTATTTACATTCCATTCCATTCCATGCAGAGTAGTCACGACCTTTATTAGTCCTTTATAAAATGCTTAATTGAGTTTTCATTTCCAAAGTTCAGATGCCCCTACAGCTACTGCATTTGAACCTGCTTCCAATCCTTCTAAAATCTCCTCGTGCGATTTAATAAGACCGGCTGAAATAATTGGATACGGGCAAACTTTACTTAGATCTTTAATAACTCTTGGCATTAATCCTGGCATTATTTCAATCGCATCTGGTTTGGTTTCCATTATATTTCGAACACCTGAAGTATAAGCATGGGTATCAAGAAAAAATAGATGTTGTATAGCAATTAGCTCTTCTTTTTTTGCTACTTTAATTAAATTACTTTTCGTAGTTATGATTCCATCAGGCTTAATCTCACGTGCTAAATACTTGATTCCCTCTTTATCTTTCGCAATCCCTTTCATTAAATCGACATGAAGAAAAATGCTCTTATTATGTTGTTTAGCAGTATCTACACAATGTTTAATATTGAAAATATCGCCAGTCATTAAAAAAATAACTTGAACATTTGATTCCGATGCATCTTCAATTTGTTTTACATCTCTCACGGCGGCTACAATTGGATTTAATTCAAAAAGTTGTTTTATGTGGTCCATAGTTCCTCCTTATTTTTCCTGTATAACTGGCGATGAACCAATTGTTTTAATTTTCGAAAAAATAAGAAAATCCCAAATATAATGAAGTTCAAACATATACATCTAATTTCGTCAATAAATTGACAAATTAAATAATACATACGATTCGAACCTTCAATATATTTGGGATCTCTCCTGGTCTCCGCCCAATTACATCTTAGGATATTTAATTATAAAGAAATTTACACAAAATAGGAATTATCATTAATAATGCGAATTAATTTTAAGTAATAATTCTATGTTTAAATAATACCAATAGTTTATTAATCCAAAATTAACTATATATAAATTTCATGTAAATTATATTGACAAATTTTGTTAAACATAAATCCTAGAGTTAGTATAGTTTAATGGATTCAAAGATCAAGATGCCAGACCTTTTATTGGTTTTGCTATGTGATGGCATGATAAATTTATAAAAAAAATGACGCTGATTTTACGATAGCTCCAATTAAAATGGATCTGGGACATTTGTCAGGTCTGCTATTAAACTTAAGCCAGCTTAAAAAACTGCCAAACTATTTAAGTAAGGACATAAATTTATTATTTACGCAGACCTTTATTTCACTTTCAAGTTTTTTTGATTGAACGAACACTTTGAAGTCTTCTTTTGAGACATCAGATTTTATTGCTGTTTCAACCAAAAATGCCAATTCTTTATTTGTTATGATCGTTTTCATTATAGTCCTCCTATATATGTATTAGTATAATATTCGTTTTAAAGAACGTTTTTACGAGGGTTCATCAAAATTTGCTAATTAAATCCATGATTAAGGGCATAATAGGTCTGGAGGTGAATGAAATGAGCAGTAAATTTACAGGATCAAACCGCGGTAAAGCAGCACCAAGCGTGAATCCACAGGGCCAAGGAAAAGATACTGAGGTTTCAGCTGAACCGAAAAGCGAGCTTGAGAATCGAGCTAAAAAATCCAATACGAAAATCTAGAAACCAGGAGGCACTGCTGCCTCCCTTCCCACTCTCTATGTCAGTCTTTTATGACCTTGTAATTGGTTTAAATTACCTCATTGTTAAATCTTTCTTCCTATTTTATAATTTTCTAGGTTTATATAAATTTTATAAAATGAGGAGAAAAGGATGAAAAGACAACTGGGGGCATTTTTACTAACAATTATTTTGGTTTTAAGTTTATTTCCACATTTAACGACGGCTGCTCAAAACTCAAAATTCGAGCTTGAACTTTCTGAATATTTAAACGAAGTAAGTAATACAAGAGGATTTAAAGTGACGAAAGCTGATATCGAAATCTCGCTCTCATATTACGGTGATAGTCTTCGGAATTATCAATCTGCAGCAGACCTTAAGGGTTTCTTAGGAGAGGTTATTGAATCAGATTATAGAAATCTTACAGATTTATATGATGAATTTAATTTAGATCATGAAGAAATGGTATCTCTATTAGAAGAAAACGGAGAAAGTTTAGAAGATTATATATTCATTGACGATCTTTCTCAAACTATCTATTTTTATACAGAAGATTTTGAGTTTGAAAGAGATCCAGATTTTGACCAGAACTTCGCTGTTTATCTTGCGGAAGTGAGTGCTGAAAGAGGATTTGAAGTAACTAAAGAGGATATTGAAACAGCTCTTAAAATTTACGATGAAAGCATTGCGAATTTTGAATCTGTTAAGCAGCTTGAAGATTTTCTTGGAGAAGTTATAAAAGCTGATTTGAGCAACTTGGCTTACTTCAAAGAAAATTATGATCTTGATCAGCAGTCATTGCTTCAATTGCTTGCTGAGAATGATAAGGATCTTCATGATTATATCTACATTTTCGAATTGGAGGAAACAGTATGGACTTTAATGGGATTGGAAGAAGAAATAGCTGAGGATCTTTTGCCTATTTTTGAAGATGAGCTGGGATTAACGGAAAAAGAGCTTCAAAATATTGAAGAGCATTTGATTTCACTAGAGGATCACCTTTCAGACCAGGCAACCATTGAACGTCTTGATGTTTTAGGAAACCGGATGCTTGCTATCGGGGAATTTGAAGTTACAGAAGATTTATCAGCAGGTCAAATAGCCGAGCTTGCTTCAATCTATGATGAGATTCTTTCTATTTTTAAATTAAAGGCATCGTACAGTCTTGTTAAAGATGGGTCGGAAACCCCATTGTCACTTGCAGACTTAATCAGATTAGATGAATTAAAAGGAGCAAATTTAAAAGTAACCCTATTTTCTGTGGATGGAACGTTCCTTGCTGACCTTATCATAACTGGTGAAATGGTAAGTTCTGAAGTTCTTGAAGAAACTGGAAAGCAAGTTGAGGAATCTGCAATGCAAGCTGCTAAAACAATTGACACTTCCGTACAGCCTGTAAAAAAACACATCACCAAACCAATGAATCATGCGGAACAGAAAACTGTAAAAGGCGCAAAATTGCCAAAAACAGCAGGTAATTACCTCACCTATGCAGCAATTGGGGTAATCTTATCGGCAGCTGGAAGCTTCTTATATCGAAAGGTCCGCAATGTTTAAAATGGAAAGAAGAATCAGCAAAAAGCGGATGATTTTCCTTTCATTTCCTGTGTTTTTAATCCTAATCGGGTTGCTGTTTACAGCAACTAATCTCTATAAATTTGCTGCGGGATCCTTTTCTATTTCCCCTGATTACAATTCAGGAGAAGTAAAACAAAAAAACATACCCGAAGGAAAAGATTCGGAAGTAAAAAAAGTGATATACCCAAGCCGGCCTGAAATTGGAGAAGAAATGGGAGAACTTTATATTCCAAAATTAAATGCGGTACTCCCTATTTTTCACGGCACTGATGAAAATGAACTTGAAAAAGGTGTAGGGCATTTTGCTGAAAGTGTACTCCCTGGCGAAAATGATAACTCTGTTCTTTCAGGTCATAGAGATACGGTATTTAGAAGGCTTGGCGAAGTTGGCAAGGGTGATTTGCTGATAGTCAGAACTGCTGCCGGTGAATTCATATTCAAGGTACAAAAAGTAAGAATTGTTGATGAGGATGACCGCACAGTAATTGTTCCAAAGCCGCGGGCAGCACTTACAGTGAGCACATGCTACCCGTTTGAATTTATTGGTTCCGCACCAAAACGATATGTTCTTGTAGCTTACTTGACATCTAAAACGATTTATAAATAGTTTGCAGTCAAGCCTCTCTTGGTAAAAAAGAGAGGCTTTTTAATATGGCATCGTGTATTTTGCCTCTTTCTGCAAATATTTAGACCAGGAAGGATTTGTTAGCTTTAGATTTATAGTAAAATACAGAACCTATAACTGCATGAAAAATAATTATAAAATGGGTGATATAAAATGAATAAAAACAATATCCAAATTCTCCCTATCATTGCTTCTATCGGCATTGGTGCAGCTGCTTATAGTTTGATGACAGGCCGCGGAGGACAGCTTCAAAATATGATGCCGCAATTAACAGGAATGAGCAGCCAAGGGGCAAATAATCAATTTTCTGCTCAGCCGGATCAAAATCAATAAAATTTGCATGATCGGGAGAACAATTCATGATGAATTCTCCCGATCCTATTGAAAGGAGAAGCGATATGGATATTCCTATTTCAAAAATGATAAATAAAACAAAAATGAATCTGATTCAGGCGGCTGCATATGTAAAACAGCGAATTGATTCTCTTACTGGAACTCAGACAGCTACAATTGAACAATTAGCTGCTTATATTCAATACCATCCCGATACTAAAAAAAGGACCAAGAATCTTTTAGGTCTGAGCTTTTCGTTTTTTACATTGGACCAAGGTGATGTTCATTACAAACTGGAAACCAAGGGATCTGACATTTTACAGCTTGACGTCCGTACTTTAGAGCATCATGTTGTGTCATATCGTTCTTATCGTGATCAGAATAAATTGAATGCACCAATACGCTTTTTTAAATTAACAATATAGAAAAGAGCTAAATGTTTGTTTAGCTCTATTTTCTATATCATGAATGATTCAAATATAGTTTTATCTCTCCTGCTATTAGTTCGTATAGATCAATAAAACGTGAAGAGTTTTTTTCTCCCTTGATTTCCTCCAGCTGATCTATCAGTTCTTTTGCTTCTGACAGGTATGTGATTGCTTCTTTCATTTTGTCCTTATAAGCTTTAGTTGTTCGATTGATTTCAGATGCGAATTTTTCATCTGTCCCAGGCGTTATGCAAGTTTGATACATATCAATGATCTCATCTGTTTCTCGTTCAGGTTCATATTCATGAGGTGCCGTGCTGTCAAATATTGCGATGCCTTTTTCACGAAGAATGACCATGTCCAAGCTGTTTGGATCAAATCCGCAATGATAAATTTCAACGTCGTATCCCTTTTTTTCTCCAGCAGCTGCAATTTTTTTAAGCATAGTAGATTTTCCTGAACCTGCCCTGCCTTTTATAAAATACCGTTTCCCGATATCTTCTGTTAAGTTTTGAATAAAATCTACTGCTCCATCAGGTGTAGCAGCGCCTAAGAAGCGGTGTTTTACATTCGAAGGTTTGTCAGCCTTTTCCTCTCCAAAGAAAAGTTCAATCAAATCATTCGACAATTGGTTGGCTTTAGTAAAATCCATATTTGCGATGTAAATATCTTCAATCTCATCATGCGCTTTTAGTGATGCGGCAAACGTTCCGTAAGCCTCTTGAAATTTAGAAGAAATATCGGCGTTTAGCTGTCCAATTGCATCCCTATTTGCAGAATGAATTTTCATTTCATTTTCAAGAACAATAACTTGCAGGTTTTCATCCGAAATATGTTTGCGAATCTCAGGAACCGCATCATCAATAATACCGATACGGGCATCAGAAACAATAAATCCTTCAATCCAGTCATTATTTGAAGGGCAGTGTAAATACTCAATCGAATGACCTGCTGAAAGCAATGATTCACTTATTGTTTTCATGTATTCTGATCTGCAGGATCTTGACCCGCCTTGTAGCAAAAATACCCGATTTAACCCTTTAACTGAAAAATTATACAGACTGAAATATCCTTTAGCTGTATTGCCGCTAGCAAAATAATGTAGAGCTTTTCCTTTCATCCAATCATCCTCTCCCTCTTTTCTACTAACATATGTTAAGAGTGAATAAGGGTGAACGCCTAATTTTTCAAAAAATGAAAAACCTGCATTTCTGCAGGCTTGGTGTAATCTTTTATTGTCCTTTCCTATCTAATTCATTCACAAGCTGAAAGAGGAAATCATAGATTAATTCAAAAGCTGCATTAAGTGATAAGTTTTCGTGAAAACCATCTATCAGATCACAGTCAAAATTAACATCCCATAAGCCGTCTTTGTCATTGAATAGCAGCTGGAATTTAGTTGATTCTCCATTTGCCTTTTCATTCAACCATTCACGGATGCTGCTTCCTGCAGCTTTTTTTTGCTTTAACCCAAGTAGACCTTTATAAGATCCAAAAACATCATCATGCTCAAGGGTTAATCCATCAATTTTGATGATGTCAAACCATTCAGATTCTAAATAAACAAACTCTTTTTGATTGGTTTTTAAGAAACTTACTTTTTCCTGAAGAAAATCTGACGGCTTCTCAACTGCAATCAATTCCTCCGTTTCTTTATCCACTCGTTCAACATAGGAATGCATAAAACGGGAAAGTGCTTTCAGCTCTTCTAAAGTAACTTGCTCCGGAACCAGACTGTGTGCCTCTGCATATTCCTTTTCTGCTTTGTAAATTCCAATAGATAGATTTTCAGGATGATTGGCTATTTCATTTTCAATGTATGCTTTTATTGTTTTTTTCAGCAATTTATAGTCCTCCAATTTTTTTGCAGAAATTCTAATACTTATCATAACCTAACATAATCATACTTCAAACAAAAAAAGAATCCGTTTCATGGATTCTGAAGAACTGCCTGATGTTATGAGAAATTATCCTGAATAGCCTTATCGAGAAGTTTTTGACACCGATCCAATTCTGTTTTCAGCTGTTTTTTGTATAGCTTTGCCTTCTCATAATCTTCAAACTTGTAATAAACGACTTCCTGCAGCTTCATGCCTTCTTTCTTCCGCTTCACTTGCTTTAATACACCATCTTCAATTAATTCGTGTAATGATTTATAAACTTCAGAATGATTTGGCCTGTATCCATATCTTCTGAATTCGTCCCGCAGCACATCCAGAAGCTTTAATCCATAAAGCCGGTCCTGCTCTGTCATGCGAATCATGTAGAGCTTTAAAAAAGCTCTTTGTTTTAACAAAAATCCGCTAGCACTTCTCTTTTCACCCAATTTAACCATCTCCTTTTTGAAGATCGTTTACATGCAGCATGTTCTAATAATTCAATGTTTTTAGAAAAATTTCCTGCATTAAGACGGAAATTGAGTCTTTTGACCCTTTATATCCTTTTTTAGTTAGAAAGTGAAATGGAGTAGTAATCGGAATATAGTCTGAGCATTTTTATAAGTATAATGATTATTTAGAACATAGTTTAATTTGAATAAATAGCTTCTTCAATAAAGGAATGAATCTACAATTTTTTATATTAGATTTGTTACTTTTGGATTATAATTTAAGGATGATTTAATAAAAATAATCGAGAGGAAGGATTTCAGAATGTCAATTGTACTAGTTAAAGGTCAAAAAGCTGATCTGACAAGACTTGATCCAAAATTAAGGTGTGTAAATATTGAGTTAAGCTGGCATACAGCTATAGATCTGGAAATAGATGCTTCTGCATTTTTAGTAGGTTCAAATGGAAAAGTTTTAAAAGATTCAGATTTTGTCTTTTACGGACAGACTTCCTCTGGCTGTGGATCTGTTATTAAAAAGAATTCCTTTTCGAGCATCCAGCCTTTTCAGATTTTTTTAAATAAAGTTCCTTCCGAAATTAGTAAAATCGTATTTTCTCTTACTATCTATCAAAAAAATGGAACTAAGGGTTCATTTAGACAAGTTTCGGATATCACTTTATCTATTGTTGATGAACAGTCTGGAAAGGAATATTATTGCTTCCCTGTTCCAAATACATTTTCAGAAGAAACGGCAATAGTTGTCGGCGATCTATATAGACATTCCGGAGAATGGAAGTTTAATAGTGTTGGAGCAGGTTATTTTGGAGGTCTTGCTTCATTATGCAAGGATTTCGGAGTTGAAATAGAAGAAGAAACTCCTGCTCAGCTGGCTCCCAAAGAGGTAAAATCAGTTCATCATATACCTGAACCCATTTCGAAAAAGCCAGCTTCAAAAATAAACTTTTCTAAAATCGAATTAAAGAAAAAACAATCGGTCAATATTCAGAAATCTCAAAGAATTACCGCAGTTCTTGAATGGGAGTCAAATAAAGATCTTGATCTATATTGTTTTTATGTTACTAAAACAGGTTTTCAAGGGAAGATCTATTACAAGGATTTAGGAAGCAGCAGTCAATTTCCTTTTATTCGTCTTGATGGAGACTCTCAGAAATTTGGAACAGAAACAATTGAAATATATCGGACTGATGAATTGTCATATGTTATGTTTGCTGCATATAGTGCTGTTGGAAACGGTATTGGAAGCTTTAAGTCAATGAAAGCCAAAGCTGTGGTTGATAATCATATGGGTAATGTCGTCGTCGCTCCGCTGCTGGAACGTAATGATTTAGCTTATTGGGTTGCCATAGCTCATATTGATTTCACAGACTCAAAGGCGATGAAAGTATCACATGTAGAACGTTATTCACGTGATCATTCCGAGGCTTCACCACTTCTGTACTCAGATGGCAGCTTTAGAATGGATGTAGGACCGATAGAATTTAAAAATGACCAGGACTATAACAATTATTTCGGAAATTAGTCTGATTATTTAGAACATAGTTTAGATAGATAAAAAAAGCAGCAGTAATGTATATACTTCTGCTTTTTTCGTATGGTAGCTGATATCAGCGTTAATAATCAGTATTTGAAAACAAAATACTTCTGTCCCAAAAAATTTAAGATCGTATAAAAACCTGTCCCTGCTAGTACAGCAAGCATATCTTGAGTCAAGATAAAGCCTAGGGGGAATCCAGTATAAATGAGTTTAGCTGCAGCTTTTGCGACGGAAAATGACACGAAATAACAAAATACAATCACTATTATAAACCGCGGGAGGCTTTTTTTGATGCTGGCCTGACTTGAAAAGGTAAATGAACGATTTAAATAATAGCTGATGGCTGCACCTATGGTATTTCCCAAAAAAGTTGATAGCCAGTAAGAAACATTAATTACGTTCAGCAAAAGCAAGATTGCTGATAAGCCTGCGGCTGTATTCATAATTCCGACGAGAATGAATTTTAGTAAAAGAGGATCAAGTCGAATGAAATTACTTTCTGAGCTCATAGCGATAGTCTTCTTCTTGAATCAGGTTATTTTTTTGGATGGGAAGATTGAATAAATCAATCTCGACAATATATTTGGGACGCCTTTTTGTTTCTTTGTACACTTTTCCGATATACTCTCCGACTAATCCTGTAGCAATCATCTGCAAACCGCCTATTAACCATATAGAGGCAATTAAAGAAGTCCATCCTGATTGAGTCCTTCCTAAATATTTCATCGTCAGACAGTAAACGCTGAACAGAAGACTAACAATAAAAGTAATCAAACCCATTGATAAAACTAAGCGGATCGGTGTAACTGAAAAGGATGTGATGCCATCAAAGGCAAAGGAAAGCATTTTGCTTAAAGGATACTTGGTTTCCCCTGCAAGCCTTTCTTTCCGGTCATAGTAGACCTTGGCTGATTTAAACCCAATGAGAGGAACGATGCCCCGCAAAAACAAATTAGCCTCCTCAAATCCTTTCAATTCTTGTACAGCACGATTGCTCATCAGTCGATAATCCGCATGATTGTATATAAGCTCAACTCCAAGCTTTTTCATTAACTTATAAAACCATTCAGCCGATTTGCGTTTAAAAAGAGTATCTGTTTCTCTTTTCTTTCTGACTCCATAAACGATTTCATACCCTTTTTGATAGTTGTCAATAAATTCATGAATGACTGTGATATCATCCTGAAGATCTGCATCAATAGAGATAATGCAGTCGGATCCCTCATTTGCTGCAAACATGCCTGCAAGCAATGCATGTTGATGTCCTGCATTTCGTGATAATTTTAACCCTGCTACCCTGTCCAAATGAAGGCATGCTTTATTAATAATTGTCCACGTAGAGTCTTTGCTGCCATCATCAATGAACAGGACTTTGCTTTTTGATGAGATTTTCTTCTCTATACACAAACTGTCCAGCAATTGACTTAGTTTATGAATGGTTTGAGGTAGAATTTCTTCTTCGTTATAGCATGGAACTACAATGGTTAGCGTTGGTGCATTCATTATGTGAAGTCCCCCATGGTGTTTATTTGACCTTATAAAGATAAATTCTCCATACAGATTCGTGAGAATGAAATACATGATCCAAAATTAGATGGTTCTTTTCGGGATGTTCGATCGGCAAGCTTGAAAAAATATACCTTCCCCCCATTTTTTTAAATGGTTCCATATTCAAATCAAGATCTTTCAATTTAATTGTTGAATTTTTAGTAAACATATACCTTTTCCCGAGCTCGCTGCTGAATAGATAGCACCGCCCTCCCCACTCATCAAAATAAATCCGCAGCCTATTATTTTTACTAAGTTCTTTTTCAATGATTTGCCGAAATTGATATTTATACGAGAGCGGGTAAAAGTTGTTATATGTATCGAGAGTATAAAATCCGTTGTATTGAGCGATGGCAGGATGAAGCCCGAGACTTGCAACTCTGTAATCCTCAACAGGCATGCCGATATGTTTTTTAATTTCGGCGAATTGTTCCTCTGCGTAGAATTCTTTTACAGATGGTTTATTTTGATAGATAATTTCATCGTTAAAGCTGCCAAGCAAAAATACCTGAGCTAGAATACACGCCCCGATTACCCATTTTCTCCGGAATTCACTGTATAAAATTTTTAGTCCGAGAGCGAATCCAATATAAATAACGATAGGACGCAAAAAGTGAAATCTAGCAAAGTTGAAGGTATCCAAGAAATGAAAACGTTCCGTTAAAGGAAGCCAGCCCTTATAAAACCAGAAGGCATACCATGCTGATAAACAGAAATTGAAGCTTAATAAAAAGACAAAAGGCTTTTCAAGTTTCCATTTTCTTTTACGGATAATTATGTATAGAGCAATCAGAGTGACCGGCAGGATAATCAGGCCATGAACGGTCATAACATGTGTATGGCCTAATACAAAGTTCTTAAATGTGAGCCTTATGACTCGCCATAAAGGAAGTCTCGCATGAAAGTATTCATCACGGCTATTTGGTTCAGATGAAAATAAAAAGGAATAGATTAATCGGTATTCAACTATAAAAAAGACAAGTGTCATGTATCCGATGGAGACAAGAAAAGGGAAATTCCATTTCTTGTCTTTCATCACATCCACTATCCATAGAATACCCATAGCCGCTAAAAAAAAGAAAAAACCTAAGACGAAGCTTGAGTAAAAAGGAAGCAAGGTTAAAACAGCAATGCAGCGCCAAGAATGATTACCCTTTCTGATATTTAAAAAGGCCCATAAAGCAAGAGGCATTCCAAGCGTACTGAGCATCCCCTGGGGCCAGAAAGGTGTCAGGGCAAATGTTAAGGCAGTCCCTGCGATAATAAATAGATATTTCCTTTCTTTCATAAAATGGTCCTTCAAGAGAAGAAACATGCCCAAAAAGGCAAAAACTCTTGTTATAGATTGAGATAATGCATAAGCTGACATAGTCGGAAACCAATAATAAAGCCAGATTTGAAGATTCCATTCTGAACCGAGCGCATTTCTTGGGAGTCCGTTTATGATTTTCGGCAAAGTTCCATCCAGTCCGCTGAAGAGATAACCATTTTCGGTCAGTACTTTATACCAGGCAAGGTTAGAATCCAGGTTATCATGAATGCGAATGTGCGCATTTTCGTTTAGGATATAAAGTGGTGACACATATAAAGCAATTGCCAACATGCA
Organism: Metabacillus dongyingensis; assembly: GCF_019933155.2. Taxonomy (NCBI): domain Bacteria; kingdom Bacillati; phylum Bacillota; class Bacilli; order Caryophanales; family Bacillaceae; genus Metabacillus; species Metabacillus dongyingensis. Next base: position 2,560,040 of record NZ_CP082944.1, read on the forward strand.
TAAAAAGATCAAAATGCGTTCAATTTTTTTATTCATTTTTTGTTCCATAAATTCACCTCGGGGATAAAGCAGGTGTGTTTTCTTTAATTTTTACAACTTCAGATAAAATATTCCATGTTTATTTCCGTATAAAAAAAGACTTGTTTTCACAAGTCCTTCTCGATTTTATTCATTGCTGTCAGAAAAATAAGGATTAAATCCAAGGTTTTTTCTAATTTCATCTGTTATTATGAGCTGTTCGTTCAAACGGAGCTCCTTATCAGATACAGTTTGTACACTGCCGTCATAATGCAAAGGCTTTTGTTCCATAATATATCACCCTTTACCTATTTGTGTCTATTGCGCCATTTAAAGTAAGTATTTTGCTTATTTTTGAATATTTTCCCTATTAATAAAAACATGTGCATCCTATTTATTAAATAGGATGCACATGTTTTTATTAATTATGATGGCTTACTGCATTAGATGCAGAGGTGCGATTTAGATCACGAACTTTTTTTATATTGATCCTTATTAGAAGAGAAATTGCTAAAGCAGCAACAAATGCACTTGCAAAAATATAGAGGGTCAAGGAATAGCTGTCAGTCGTTTCTCTGATCCATGAAACAACAAGAGGACCTGCCAGTCCTGCAGCCGCCCATGCCGTCAGAATATATCCATGGATAGCCCCAAGCTGTTTTGTGCCAAAAAGATCGCCAATATAAGCTGGAATGGAAGCAAATCCTCCTCCATAGCAGGTTAATATTAAGAAGATAAGGGCCTGGAATACGATGGCGTTTGTGACATTAGGCAGTAAAAGAAATGCAGCGGTTTGAATGGCAAAGAAAGCAGTATAGACGTTAGGACGGCCAATATAGTCTGATACAGATGCCCACCCTATTCGTCCAAAGCCATTAAATAACCCCATAATACCTACCATAGCAGCGGCTGCAGCTGTGCTTAAACCTGCAATATCCTGAGCCATCGGGGATGCTACTGATATTATTGCAATTCCACAGGTAACATTGATAAAAAGCATTCCCCACAAAGCCCAAAAACGCAGTGTTTTGACCGCTTCATTTGCTGTCATCTGTGACAGATCACTCTTTACAATTTCTGCGGCAGGCTGATTCCCTTTCTTATTTACAGGTATCCATCCCTCAGGAGGAGGAGCAAGATAAAGCGATGATGAGATCATGATGATAAAATAGACGGTTCCAAGTATATAAAAAGTCCTGTCTATTCCAACACTTGATATGAGGGATGCTATAACAGGACTGGCAATTAGAGATGCAAACCCAAAGCCCATTATGGCAAGTCCGGTCGCAAGTCCTCTTCTATCGGGAAACCATTTAACTAATGAGGAAACCGGGGTAATATATCCGATGCCAAGCCCAATGCCTCCAAGTACTCCATAAAAAAAATACAAAAGATACAAAGAACCAATACTTTCAGCAAAACCTGCTCCTATTAATCCTGCTGCAAAACATAGCGTAGAAACAAGACCGGAAGCTCTTGGTCCATATTTTTCAACAAAATGTCCCATAAATGCCGCAGATAATCCTAAAAACAGAATCGCAATGCTGAATGTAAGAGAGATTTCTCTTAACCCCCAATTATGCTCATCTCTGAGGGGATTGGTAAATACACTCCACGAATAAACAGAGCCAATTGAAATGTGGATCCCTACCGCCGCTGCTGCGATCAGCCAGCGATTTTTCGTTTTCGTCATTTTTTTCTCCTCTTTTCTGAGCATTAGGGTGAAGGCAGACACTTTGGTTGTCTGCCCTCATTTCCTTATTCCAGAGTTTCATTTTTATGACGCGCTTGATTTTCTTTACTTTGCGTGGTTTTTTCAATGTGCTCGGTCTCCTGACCCATTCCCTTCAAGAAACTGATCAGCATTGTGACTGCGCGGTTTACTTCAGGATCCTTCAGCGAGCGGGCAATGTCAAAATAGCTCGTTTTTTCTGATGGATTTTTATTTTCAGCCACTCTTGCAATTCCCGCATTCACTTTTAATAAAAATGGTTCCAGCTGCTTGACATTGATCATGCCAAGGACCCCTGTCATTAAAAGCAGATTTTTTAAACTGTTGGTTGTTTCTTTTTTATCTACTGTTTTAACTAAAATGTCCATTACTTTGTCACCCTGTCCGAATAAACCCTTTAATAAGGGCAAAATCCCTCTATCCTGCATGTGCTGAAGAATCTCAAGCGTATCAATAATAGCGTCTTTATGATCTATTAAAGCATTTTCAACTTCTCTTAAGTCATCTTTTCGCTTTTCTTCTTCTGTTTTTTCAATTCGGGTAATGGTTTTAGTTGCTTTTGCCAACCTTATTTCCCTCCTTCCTAACGAGGTCGCCTGGGAATGTATAATCTTTTCGCTTCCATTTTCTTTCTACTTCTACCCCTCTTTGAGGATTAGGGTTTCCATATCGGAAATTGGTTTTTGGCAGTGGATTGACACCCTCGATTTCCAGCACCTCAAGTTTTGCTTTTACTTCTTTATAAGCGGGTGTATCTGTGTCTTTATCTGCATAGCTGCTCGTAATAAGATTAATAGCTGATTCACCTGAATCATTCATCGGCAGGTACACTTCTTTTCCTTTCACACGATCTGTAATCACACATTTAACCTTTACTTTTCCATATGGAGATATCAGCCTGACAAGTGATCCGTCTTTTAGTCCGCGCTCCAAAGCAAGCTCAGGAGATACCTCAAGGAATACACTTGGTGTTTTTGAAGTAATTCCTTTTGATTTATAAGTCATATTGCCTTCGTGAAAATGTTCAAGCAGCCTTCCATTATTCACGTGAATATCATATTCATCTCCAAAATGGAGCGGCTTCGTCCAATCGACGGGAAAGAGGCGGGCCTTGCCGTCCGGAAAAGGAAATTCATTCAGGAAAAGGACCGGTGTATCTGTTCCATCAGCTGCTACAGGCCATAGAAGACTCCTGTACCCTTCAAGCCGCTCATAGTTTACTCCTGCAAAAAGAGGGGCGAGCATTGCTGCTTCTGACATAATGTCGGCAGGATGTTTATAATCCCAGTGAGCCCCAAGCTTATTCGCAATTTCCATGATGATTTTCCAGTCCGGCTTTGAGTCTCCTAAAGGTTCTAGGACCTGATATAAACGCTGAATTCTGCGTTCAGTATTCGTAAATGTTCCTTCTTTTTCAAGGCTTGGACTTGCCGGAAGCACAACATCAGCATATTCAGCTGTTTTCGATAAAAAGAGGTCCTGAACGACGAAGAAATCCAATTTTTCATAAGCAGCGTGGACGTAGTTCAAGTTTGAATCCACAATCCCCATTTCCTCTCCTTTTAAATACATCGCTTTCACACTGCCGGCATGAATCCCGGCCACCATTTCGTGGTTGTTTAAACCCGGGTGCGCCGGCAGTTTGACTCCCCATCCTTTTTCATATTTTGCACGTACAGCAGGATCGGTAATTTTTTCATAGGCAGGCAGCCTGTCAGGCATGCTTCCAAAATCACTTGCTCCCTGCACATTGTTGTGGCCTCTCAAAGGGTAAGAACCTGTTCCGGGACGGCCATAATTTCCTGTAATCAGCAGCAGGTTCGAGATGGCTGTACTCGTGTCGCTTCCTCCAGAATGCTGAGTGACGCCCATGGCCCAAAGGACAACTGTGCTTTTCGATTCATGGATCATCTCAGCTATTTTTATCAATTTGTTTTTAGATATGCCTGTCGTTTTTGCTGCATATTCCAGTGTGAATTTCTTTAAGCTTTCCTTATAGTCATCAAATCCATTTACTCTGTTCTTCAAAAATTGCATGTCTGCCCAGCCCCGGTCGATTATATAGTTGGTTACCGCAGATAGCCACACAATGTCTGTACCAGATTCAGGCTGAATAAATAAGTCGGAGCGCTCAGCCATTTCATGTTTTCTGAGGTCTGCGACAATCAGCTTCTGTTCATGCAGCTTGTGAGCCCGCTTCACTCTGGTGGACAGAACTGGATGCGATTCTGAAGTGTTTGAGCCGATGATCAGGACAAGCTCTGACATCTCAATATCTTTTATCGTGCCGGAATCCCCTCCATAGCCGACTGTTCGGAACAATCCCATTGTTGCCGGTGTCTGACAGTACCTTGAACAATTATCAATATTATTCGTGCCTATTACTGACCGGGCAAGCTTTTGCATTAAATATGATTCTTCATTTGTGCATTTCGAGGAACTGATAAAGCTCAGTGCGTCAGGCCCATGTTCATTTTTTATTTGAGAAAACTTTCGCTCAATCAGCGTCAGTGCCTCATCCCATTCAGCTTCCCGGAAGGAATCTCCTTCTCTGATCAGCGGCTTCGTAAGTCGTTCTTCGCTATTCACATAATCCCACCCGAACTTGCCTTTCACACAGGTTGAGATCCCATTGGCTGGTGCCTCAGCCTGAGGTTCAACCTTTAAGATTTCTCTCCCTTTCGTCCAAATGTCAAAGCTGCAGCCGACACCGCAATATGTACAGACGGTTTTTGTCTTTTTGATTCTCTCATCACGCATAGCTGATTCCATGTCAGATATAGCAAGGATTGAACCGTAGCCGGTTTCAACATTTTTCGTGATCTCAATCATCGGGCGCAATGTTTGTTTGGAGATTCCTGTTAAATACCCCGCTTCCCCTTCCATCCCCTTTTCCATCATTGCGTTGCATGGGCAAACAGTTGAACAATGACCGCAAGAAACACATGATGATTCATTGATCGCCACGTCGTTGTCCCAAATCACACGGGGCCGGTCTCGTTCCCAGTCAATTGAAAGGGTCTCTGTAACCTGTACATTCTGACATGCTTCTACACATCTGCCGCAAAGAATACATTGATCGGGATCATATCGGTAAAAAGGATTCGTCTGGTCTATTTCATAAGGCTTCGGGGCAAAGGGTATGCTTTGATGATTGATTTTCATTTCTTTCACCGTATTGTGTATTTCACAGCCTCCATTATTGTAATCGCAGACTGTACAATATAGCTCATGATTGTGCAAAATCCGGTCCATGCCAATGAGCTGGGCCTCTATTACTTCAGGTGATAATGAATCGATCACATCCCCGTTCCTGATCTCTGTTGAACATGCTCTCACAAATTCACCGTTTACTTTAATGATGCATGTATCACATGTTTCAATTGCACCAAGGCTCGGATGAAAGCAAACACTGGGGACCTCCAGTTTTTGGCCGGTAAGAATCTGGAGAGCTGTCTGATTTTCATTTACTTTGGCTTCGGATCCGTTTATTTTCACGCTAAAACTATCTGACAAAAAGACCTCCCCTTTCAAGAATAGTTGAAATGTTCAATCAATTTTCAATACAGCATTATATTTACCCTCTGCTATCAGGAACAAAACAAGGCGGCACTTTATGTAAGCGCTTCCTAAATTGTAGCAAGATTCTGTCTTTTCAACAATCGATAAACCTCAAACTGTTCATATCATGAAGGAATGAAACAAAAAAAGAGTTTCAGCTAAACTGAAACCCATCTTTTCTTAGCCTCCGCTTACAGGAGGAATGAACGCAACAGTATCTCCATCTTTAATTATATCACCTTCATTTGCAAAGCTTTCATTAATCGCGGTCATGACACTGCTTAATCCTTGCAGCCCGTGGTTATCCTGCAGCAGCTGTTTTAATTCGTGCACGGTAAGGCCCTTTTTGTCAATTTCCATTGCAGCGGTTCCGGCCTCATCCTGTAAATGGGCAAACAGCAAGATTTTAATCATTTTTCCCGCCCTCTTTCATGGGTTTTCCCTCAGGGTATGGTGTTTGCCCAAGCTGATCTCCAATCCACATTGTCCCATCTTCCCAATGTTCTTTTTTCCAGATTGGAACAATCTGTTTGATCCGCTCTATGGCATATTCATTTGCTTGATATGCTGTTTTCCTGTGTGGAGAAGAAACAGCAATCACAACAGCTATATCTGAAATCTCGAGCTTGCCTATGCGGTGGGTAATAGCTGTTATGGCATCCGGCCAGCGTCCTTTTATTTCTTCCCCAATTTGTTCAAGCATTTTTACAGCCATCGGTTCATATGCCTGATACTCTAAATGGAGCGTTCTTTTGCCATGTGTAAATTCTCTTACTGTCCCAATAAAAGCTGTAATGGCTCCAGCTTCTCTTCTTGCAACTTTATTCGTCACTTGATCAGCTGAAATTGGATGCTTCGTAATCTCAAAATATTCCTGACTCATGCTGACCCCTCACACTTCCTATTATGTAGTCGATATAATTCTGTTCATCTTCGATATGAAAGATTGGAACATGAATGTTTAAGCTGTGGATATCAAACCAAGAAATAACGCATATGATGCTGCTTAATTTTAATAGAGAGAGATCACTTTCCTCTTTTAATAAAACTACTTTTGGAAAATGTTCTTTCTTGTATCCCTCTATGAAAATTGTATCAATGGAGAGAGATTGGTAGATTTCCACCAGCTTTGCAAGCGGCCAATGCTGACCTGCCAAACTGAGCAAAAGGACACCATCGCCTTCAACCCCTGCTAAAACAGCCCCTGCTTTTGAATGGCGATCACTGTCTTTCACCTGAAATCTATGATCAGGAATGCCTCCGTGTCCGTGATGCTTGATTGTTCCAACTTGATGTCTGTTCTCTTCAGCTCTTTTTATGAGCTTTTCCAATAAAGTTGTCTTTCCTGCGTTTTGATGTCCGATTATTTGTATGACGGCACAATGTTTTCCCACGGCCAATCACTTCCCTTTTGATCATCCAATAATAGGACATCCACCATCATGCCAGCCTGATAGCCTCTCGTTCCTCCGGGAAGAATAATAAGTGCGTTTGCTTCAGCTAAGGATGAAACGGCACTTGATTTATCAAAGCCAGAAGGAAGAACAGTAAGCCGGCCCTCATTAAAATGAAGCTCAGCCCTTACAAACCTGGTAAATGGATTAGCCTTGGAAAAATCCTCGCCCAAATAAGCTTTTTCTTTTCTTACATGCGGTGATAGGTGAAAATTGTGATGCCGGATGACAGGCCTGACAAACAATTCAAATCCAACAAAACAAGCAGAAGGATTTCCCGAAAGGCCAACCAGCAATTTTTGATCTAAAGCAGCAACGGTAGTGACACTTCCCGGCCTCATCGCAATTTTATTAAAAAGAACATCTGCACCGAGCTTTTCATAAATTGCAGGCAAATAATCATAATCACCAACAGACACTCCGCCAGTTGTAATCAACAGATCGACTTGACTTAGTGCTTCTCTCACGGCATTGATGCATTGTTCAAGATCATCGCTGAATTTCCCGAAATACTTCGCCTCTCCGCCTGCCCGTTCAATTTGAGCGAGAATCATATAAGAGTTGCTGTTGCGGATTTTTCCAGGCTGCAGCGGTTCATTGACATCAAGCAGTTCACTGCCCGTTGCAAGCACTCCGATTACTGGCTTTTTCGCTGCCGGAACCTCATGATACCCGAACGTCGCAAGCAAAGCGGCAATGCCTGGGGTAATGACGCTTCCTTTTCCGGCAAGTATGGTTCCTTTTTTTGTATCTTCCCCTTGAAAAGAGATGTTTTCTCCGCTTTTCAAGGGGCGCTTTAATTCAAATCTTTTTCCTTCTTCCCCTGCAATCTCTTTCGTTAGTTCGAGCATGACAACCGCATCTGCCCCTTCAGGTAATTGAGCTCCGGTCATAATTCTTACAGCCTGATTCCGTCCAACAACGGTATGAAAGACAGAACCTGCTCCAATTTCTCCTATGACTTCAAACACGCCTGGATTCATCCTCGTGATTTGAGCAGTATCTTCAGAACGGACAGCAAATCCATCATATGGGGACCTGTCAAAAGACGGCACATCATGGTCTGCGATTAAATCTTCTGCTAAAAATCGCCCATATGAGTTTTCAAGCGCCACAAATTCCACTTTTCCTCTAATAGCAAAGTCCATGACTTTTTGAACAGCGTCAGAAACTGCAATAGGTGTCCTTTTTTCAACCAAACTGCCATCTCCTCTCTATTGATTATCCCCCGATATGAGACATCTCTACTTTATTCCTCTGGCCAGTCTCACTTGTCCGTTCATCTGAGTACCGGTCGCTTCGTTGATTCCATATTTCCCGAATGATCGCTTTCAGCTCCATATCGCTTTTTCCAGAACGAAGCAGTTGTCTAAGCTCTGTCCCTTTTGATGCAAAGAGGCAGGTGTATAGCTTGCCTTCAGCAGATATGCGGGCCCGTGAACAAGTGGAGCAAAAAGAATCGGTCACTGACGAGATGATCCCGATTTCAGCAGATTGATCTTGATACTCATATCTTTCAGCGACTTCTCCGGTATAGTTTGGAGGAATCTTGTTTAAAGGATGACGTTCTCCTATCAAACTTAAAATTTCACTTTTTGAAACAACATGGTCAAGCTTCCAGCCATTAGAGTTTCCCACATCCATATATTCAATAAATCTGAGGGTCTGCCCTTGAGCTTTGAAATAATCGGCCATCGGAAGAACGTCCTCATCATTTACCCCTTTTTGAACAACCATATTAATCTTGACCTGCAAGCCGGCAAAGGCAGCTGCCTCAATTCCTTGCAGGATGTTTTTCACCTTGCTGCGGCGGCCATTCATCTCGGCAAAACGCTCTTCATTTAAAGAATCCAAACTTACCGTGACGCGTCTTAAACCTGCCTCATACAGTTCAGCAGCAAACCCTTTTAAAAGCGATCCATTTGTCGTTAACCCGATGTCGTCAATCCCATCGACCTTTTTTAGCATCCTTATTAAGACAGGAAGCTCTTTTCTGAGCAGAGGTTCCCCTCCAGTCAGACGGAGTTTTTTTACACCTAAAGATGAAAAGATGACAGCTAATCTCTCAATCTCCTCAAAAGATAAGATTTTCTCAGATGACAAGAAAGAATAATCTGGGCCGAATAACTCCTCCGGCATGCAGTACCGGCAGCGGAAATTACACCGGTCTGTGACTGAGATTCTTAAATCTCGGAGCGGACGGTCCCATGAATCCAGTTCAGAATTTTTCATATCCTTCGCCTCTTTTCTGTTATGTATTTTACATGTAAGCTTCAGAATATGCTAACTAAATGAAACAATCAGATATTTCGTTCCGGAATGATTCTTTGAGGATATGTATAGACATTCAAGGATGAATCCCTAATAAATCCGACCACTGTAATTCCAAGTTCTTCAGCAAGCTTCAGCGCTAATTCAGTTGGAGCTGATTTAGACAATACGATTTCACATCCGATTTTAGCGGTTTTTATGAGAATTTCTGAAGAGATTCTCCCGCTGAAAACAAGGATTTTATTATGAACGGAAATATTATTTTTAAGGCAGTGTCCATAAATCTTATCCAGCGCATTATGTCTTCCAATATCCATTCTGCAAAGGATCACCCCATTTTCATCACAAAGGGCTGCATTATGCACACCTCCTGTTTGATGAAAAACACCAGCCCGGCTCTGCATATCATTCATAAGTGAAAAACATTTATCTGAGGTAATTTGAACATGTATACCGTCAATTTTTTTTGCTGTCCTTGCATCACTTGCAAAGACAAAGCCCTGCCGGCTCATCCCGCAGCATGATGTGACATAGCGTTTATTTTGAAAATGCTGAAAATAAGGATTGTCTTTCCGGGTGTTTACGTGTACAAACCCTGCTTTTTCCTGAATCCAGATTTCTTTTATATCATCACAGTCCTGAATGATTCCTTCTGACGCCAGATACCCGATCACCATGTCTTCAATAAATTCAGGCGAGCAGATCATCGTGACAAATTCTTCCCCGTTAACCTTTATGGTTACCGGATATTCAGTAACGATTGAATCCACTTCCCCAATAGCGCTTCCGTCTGAAATGCGGAGTATTTTGCGTTTTACTTCGACTGGTTTCAAAATGCCTGCTCCTTTACCCCTTTTTTCTCCCATATTTACATTATGATAATCCAACTTTTGTTTTTTTGAAAGGAGCAAATATAAAGGCTCTCCCACATATAGTGAGAAAGCCCCCATTCTTCATCCTGAAAATGGCTTCATATTCTTTCCGTAAAAAATTTCATCCATTTCAATTTTTAACCGGTCTGTAATTTCGTTTCTTTCATTTTTACTGAGCTTGTCCTTCGTATAACCGAATAAATAATTATTTAAATCAAATTCCTTCAGTTTGCATTTAGTATGAAAGATGTTCTGAGGGTACACATTAACATCGATCATGTCATATGCGTCTTTCACCTGTTCAGGGATGTAATTTTGAATAGAATTGATGTCGTGGTCAATAAACAGCTTTTCGCCGTTAATATCCCTCGTGAAACCCCGCACCCGGTAATCCATTGTCATTATATCTGTATCAAAGGAATGGATTAAATAATTTAGTGCTTTGAGGGGTGAGATTTCCCCGCAAGTTGACACATCAATATCCGCTCTGAAGGTGCTGATTCCTTCATTCGGGTGGTATTCAGGATATGTATGGACGGTAATATGGCTTTTATCAAGCTGCATAACGACCGAATCGGGAAGCGGACCTGGTGATTCTTCGTACGATTCATTAGGAACTTCTACAACTGGACCCTCGGATACTAGAATTGTCACGCTTGCCCCCTGCGGCACATAGTTTTGCTGTGCCACATTCAGTACATGCGCACCGATAATATCCGTAACATTTTTTAAGATTTTGGTTAAACGCTCAGCATTGTACTGCTCATCAATATATTGGATATAAGCTTCACGTTCTTCTTTTGTTTTCGTGTAACAAACATCATACATATTGAAGCTCAGCGATTTTGTCAGGTTATTAAATTCGTGCAGTTGAATCCTCTGTTCAGAAGTTAGTTTCAAGATTCTTGTTCTCCCTTCGATTTAGAAAAAATCTCTCTTAAGATGCTAAGTTTTTAACAGGTCATTTTGTTAATATATTACCCACTTTAGAAAGGAAGAAACGGATCGATCTGAATTCAGAAAAACAATTCCTTAAAAATAAGGCTTATTTTTTTATAATGGCATGGGGTTTTTCGCCAATTCAAATACCTATGCTCGTTCATATAAATAGAGCATACGAGCTAAAAAGGAGATCTTTTTATGACAGGAAGGAAGAATAACAAGAGAAGACCACGCTGTATTTTCCCTGATTATAGATGGTGCGGTCCCGGCTGCAGCGGCCCCGGATTTCCTATCAATGATGTTGATGCCTGCTGTCAAAGACATGACCGCTGTTTAGACCGTGGAATTTCGTCTTGCGAATGCGATCATGCGTTTATAGAGTGTCTTCGCCCGAAAATCAACAATCATACACAAAAAGGACGAAACGCTTCACTAATGTACAAAGTAATGAAATTAAAAACATTCTTTACTTGCGGCGGCTGATTCAATTTAAGATATCTTCCCAAATCAACAACCATTAAATATCGCATATGCTGTAATAATTAAATTTTTTATATGGTGCGAGGTGCCTGCATGAAAGAAACTGAATATGAATTAGAAGTCATCGGCGCTTGGCTTATTGTGGCGGGCACATTCATTAATGCATCCGGAGAAAGCATAAATTTAATTGGTGAAGAAGAACTTTCTTATAAATTGACTGGCCCGGGCAATGCGATTGAAGCAGCAGGAAATTCGCTTCAGGCAATCGGGAAATCAGGTCATCACGAAAAAAAAGTGAGTGAATTCGGAAGCTGGCTGCAGGCAGCAGGAAATTCGGCAAACGCTGCATCGAGGGTATATCTTCTTGATGGTCGAAAGAAAGATGGCCATTATCTTGATGTTATTGGAAATGTGATTCAGTCACTGGGGGCGTCTGCAGAAGCAATCGGAACTGCTGCACAGAAGGATCGTGAACAGCTGACTGCAGGAAATCTTTTAATTGCAAGCGGCTCTGCTGTCGATGGTCTAAGCGGCATTTATTTTTTAAAGGAACATCATGCAGAAGGGAGAGCGCTTGCATGGTTTGGTGCATATCTTCAGGCAGTAGGTGCACTGCTGGCAGCAGATGCCATAACATCAGAAGGTACGAGTTAACGATTATCGCATTTTGCATGCAAAGATAGTGAAGCCTACATTAGAGGCTTCTCTTCTCGTTTCCTCTCTTAAAATTCCCTGTTGCCTTAGCTAAAAGAAGCTGAATATCTTCCTCTGTTTCTGCAGAGTCTGCATTTGCAAGGAATTTAGCTGCTGCCTTGCCTTTCAAAACTTTTATTAGTTTTCCAGTCCAATAAATGAATACCGTTTTATCTTTTGTTGTTTGATAGCTAAAAACCTCTTCATTTAACTTATTTCTTTTATCCGTATTTCCCATTTATTTAATCTCCTTAAAGAGATATAATTATCTTGATTTTTTTATAAGGGACCTCCGCCAGTCAGCAGGCCAATCATTTTATTAATGTGATAAAATCGGCTCTTTTTCTGGATGTCTTCTGTTAAAGGAATCATTTTATATTGAAAAATGTTTCCCAAAGATTGTTCCTGGTAACGGTATTCACCCATAGTGTTAAAGTTCGTTCCAGTCGACAGAACAAAAGCTCGATTTTCTTTAATTTTAGAAATTTTTGCATTAGAATAATTGATTGTGTGTCCAATTCCTTCAATCTCCTCGATGACTCCAACTTCATCTCCAACTTGTAAGGTATTTAACCATTCTAGATATTGTTCTTTCTCCATTTTCCTTTTCCCTCCTTGTGGTTTGTTTGTAATATTTGTCCTTCTAAAATAATACGGTAATTTATGTAAAAGGTTTCATCAATAATGAATAATCTAGTTATTAAAAGTATTTATTAAACATTGCTGACCATAAGTCCAATACCGACGCATATGGCAGCCAAAATCATAAAGTAAATATTTTAGTTGTTATACTATCTTACTTTTCTAGTTCTAAGAAAAACGTTTCTTCATTTTGAACATCCCATTTAATATTAACTTTTATAATTTCATCTTCAGATGTAACCGAACATCCTGAACAAGAAGAGGATATTTTAACAGTTGACCCTTTATGAATATCTTCAATCAGCCGAGTTTCATCATCATTAATAACAATCTGAAGATTCTCAAATGCTGTATCATTTTTTGCATTTTTGAAACTGAAAGTATATTCTCCATTTTCTCTTGTACCATCGATATTTGTAGAGTATTCGCCTTTCCAGTTGTCACTTTCTCCATTAAAACGGATAAATTTATTACCACAGCCAACCAAGAAAATTACCAAAGAAATTAATAAGATTGTTTTTTTCATACTAACCTCCTTTGATACTGTCCTGCTATTACCTTATGCTTCTGTTTTATGGTTAATCCTTCTTCAAAAAGGGGACGATCACTATGTGCAGCAATCGCCCCCTTCAGTTGAACAAGATAGATAACGAACATTTCAACTTTGGCTAAACCATTTACGCAGTTGGTTAATATGAGCTTGATGATATCTATTATGGTCTGCTATGTGCCAAATACCCCATTGGATTGTGGCTTCGACACCATTTTCATATTCAACTGTTTGATTTAATTGTTTATCTGTTAACTGGCAGCATAAAGTTTTAATCATACTTAAAACATCATCATAATCATTAGTGAGCACATCCAGAGAAATGCCTTTATGCTGCGGTAATTGATTTTTTTCATCTAACATCGGTCCAAATTTCTCTTCAAGTTCTAATGGCATTACCTCACCCTTTATTCTAAACACCCAGTTGAGGTCTAAGTAAGCTAAATGCCTTAGTAATTGGGCTGTACTGTTATATTTCTGGTTAGGACCTTTATAATCTAATTCCTCTTGTGACATTCCAGCAACAATAGATTTTAAACGTTTATAATTTCCGTCCACCATTGAATAAAGAATTCCTGCAACAGGTTCCATATCAGGTTCGCCTTTTAAATCTAAAATCATCCAATCACTCCTAAGTTCTTGTTATGCTGTCAATCTATTTTACCATATATTCCCATTATTTGTTCGATAATCCTGACTATACTCTCAACAAATAAAAGCAATCACATTGCTGCAATCGCCCCTTTTTACTGATTAAAAAATAACGTTATTTCTCTCTGTCGGTTTACTATTCAAAGTCTTATTTGAGAATATAAAGAGTTTCCAAGTTATAGTCCCTAACAATGCTCCAAATGTATTTAATAGTAAATCATCTATGTCAGTTGATCGTCCAATCGGAAAAGAATATTGTATAACTTCTATAAAAATGATAGCAAAAAACGTTTAATTACTAGATTTTTCTCGACACTATTAATGATAAAATGAATCCACTTTAACAGCCTTTCATAACACTTCCCTTTTTGAATAACTGTATTTTCACTTAAGAGTGACGTTATCACCAAACCGAGAAAGTTCATTATCGAACCTTTCTGATACCTTGATATGTATAAAGTGATCACATAGTAATGGAATGGCACCTTTAGTTAGAGAAGATTCATTACTTGGAGAATACCAATGGTCAATCAAAAAGCCGATCCCAATTGGAATCGACCGTACGTTTTTTGAAACAGTAGTTGCTTTTTACTGTTTGTTATTCACTTTTCTCCATCACTGCAAAATAATTCTCTTCACTATCGGCAAAGTTAAATACTCTCCCAGAAGGCATATTTACGATTTCTCCGACGATGACATTTTCATTTACTAAGTGGCTGTGTAATTGATCGAGATTCTGTGTGAAAAACATTAAGGAAGGTGTACCAAGATTTAGTTCAGGCTGCATTTTTGCGATTAATTCTTTGTTGTGAAGAATAATACTTGTTTCAACATCATTTGCTGGGGCTATTTCAATCCATCTCATTCCTTGACCGTTTTCCTCTTCGGAAATAACCGTGAACCCAACTTTTTCTGTCCAAAATTTTACTGCCTTATCTTGGTTATTTACATATACCATGATTTGTCCAACCTGATTAATCATTCCTATTCACTCCTTAAATTCGCTTTGCTGAAAGCTTTCACACCTTAGAACAATACTTTCCAGTTTAAAATGATGAAAAAACTTTAAATTCTGATTCCTAATGGAATCGATCCTGCCCAATTGTTATTATTCAACAAAAAAAGACGTTATCCTTCCCATAATTAACGCCAACGATTGTTGAAGAAGCTTTTCTGACTGCTATCCGCTTCATTGACATCGATTCACAGAGTGTTGATTCTCTCACTCTCCTTTTTAATATTGGATGACTTTCGTTAAAACAGATGACTGCTTATCAAGAAGACTCTCATAGGCAGATAAAATTTGGTCAATATGGACAACTTCCTTTACATACTCGGAAACATCAATTCTCTTATCTTTCAGCAGCCGCAAAAATTCATCTATATTGCGTCCTTCTGTCCATCTGACAAACCCGATGGGATAGTCGCTTGCTTCACGCTCGTATTTCGGATCGTAGCGGCCTGGCCCCCCAGCACGGGAAATTCTTATCTGTGCCTCTTTAGCGAACATATCGCTTCTTGGAAAATTAGGTTCTATATCACCGACGATGACTACTTTGCCTTTGTCCCTGATCCATTTAAGGCTTTGGGCAGTAAGAGGAGACTGTTTGCCTCCAGCACATAAAAGTACAGCATCCGCTCCGTGTCCATATCCGTCTTTTTTCAGCTCTTCTTCCATTTTCTTATGATCTGAAAAGCAGGTAATGTTAGGTCTGCTGCAGAACATTTCTGTCCTCTTTAAGGACAGGTCGTAAGCATATACTTCATAAGCGGCAGCATCTGCGATCTGTGCAATCAGCTGTCCGATGATACCCAGACCTGCTACTACAGCCTTATCTCCAAATTGCAGCTCTGCAACCCTTAAAGCGTGTATCGCAATGGCACCAAGACCGGATAAGGCAGCTTCTTCAGGCTTCACGTGATCCGGCACTTTACCGCACAGTGTATGTGGGACAAGCAAATACTCTGCATGCCGGACGTAAGGCGCCCCATAACATGCAACAAGATCTCCCTCTTTGAAGCCGGAATTATGATCCCCACACTTTTCTACAATGCCGACTGCGCTGTAACCAAGGTAAATGCAGCGATCCGTGCTCAGTTTAAGCGCCGAAATCTCTGTACCCGGACTGATGACCGAGTACAGGGTTCTTATTAAGAGGGAAGTCTTTGGGACATCCTCGGGCTTTTCTACATGCAAAAGCTGAATCTGATGATTTTTCGCCGCAACTGTTTTCATCTTTATTCACCGCCCTTTATTCTTCTTGAGTCAACTGAGTCTTTTTTCGAGAGGTTTTTGCTGATGCGCTGATAAAAAATTTTATCGTCCATTAAATCAGACAAATAAATCCGCAGCTCTTTTCTTAGTTCGTTTAATTCTTTTGAATAGAGTCCAAGATCTGTATACAAACTGAAGGTCGGAATGATCTCTCTGAAAAGAAAATAGCGGGACGGTTTATAGACTTTCTCGCCTCCTTGCCGCTCTGCTACTTTTTTAACGGCTGGAATGCTCAATGTCTCAATTCGGATCCTCTCCTGGGTTTCTTCGCTCGAAATAAAATCAACAAACGATTGCGCGGCTTTTTTCTTTTTCGAGTGTTTGTTTACCGCAAGACCGATAATAAGCAGAAGAGTTTTAGGATCTTTTAAATAAGGGAGCGGAGCTATATCATAGGAAACTTCATGACTGGCTATTTCATTCAGGCTGAAATACGATGACATGATCATGGAAGCCTTTTGATCGACAAAAAGCGTTTCGGCATCTTTATTGCTGTCTGATAGAAACGTCTGCATAATTCCCTGCTCATCAAAAATTTTCCGAATGAGATTGACGCTCTCAAGCAGGCCATTCATGGCCACCTCCCCATCCGCGCTGTATTCTGCAGCAACGCGGTTTTGAAGTAGAAAGATCGGCCACCTGTTTAACGACAGGGGATGAAAATATAAGCCGCAGGTGCCTTCTTCTTTTGAAAAATTCATGAGCCTGCCTGCAGCGGAAAGCGCCTCATCCCATTTCCAGCCGCTGTCCGGATAGCTGATGCCTGAAGCATCAAAATGATCCTTGTTATAGCAAAGAACAATTGGAGAGAAGACGAAAGGACGGACGTAAACTTCATCCTGATATTCTCGTGTCTCAAATGGCTTTTGAAGAAATGGATAAATACTATCGTTTTTATTCATAGGCTCAAACACATTTCGAAATTCCGTATCAAAATCAGAGTAATCTTTATAATTAATTGTGACCGCATCGAGCATTTCGTTTTCCATAAAGTCCTGAACGGTCTGCTGATAGTGATCGTACGGAAGCGAAATCGTCTGGATTTTCACGGATGGGTTTTCTTCTTCGAATTGTTTGATCAGCTTTTGAAAGACAGCATCTTTCAGCAGATTCGGGTAATAACCGACTCTTAGGATTGTCTGGTCAAAAGGCTGACT
Organism: Metabacillus dongyingensis; assembly: GCF_019933155.2. NCBI lineage: Bacteria > Bacillati > Bacillota > Bacilli > Caryophanales > Bacillaceae > Metabacillus > Metabacillus dongyingensis. Next base: position 2,577,338 of record NZ_CP082944.1, read on the forward strand.
TGAAATGACCTGATTTCCGATCCTTGACTTTTTTACAATCAGTCCTTCAGAAACTAGTTCTTCAAGACCTTTTCTGACAGAATTTTTACTGAGCCCGTATTGTTCAGCCAGGATGAGCTCCGACGGGAGATACTCCCCCACCTTATATTCTCCTTCGCTGATTTGTTTTCTTAAACTCGTTAGCAAATGATTCAGCTTTACTTTAAATTCTTCGCGACTGATCTTTCCGCTCATGATTGTCTAACCCCTTCTGGAAAAAATTATTTGATGCCTGAGAGTGCAATTCCTTTTACAAAGTAGCGCTGAAAGAAAAGGAAAATTAGAAAGGTTGGGATAAATGAAAGAACAGATCCCGCCATTTCCACCCCGAAATTCCCTTCCTTTGTCAACAGCGACGCTAAACCGACTGTTACCGGGTACATATCCGAACTTGTTGTAAAGATAAGGGGTGTCAGTAGATCGTTCCAATTTGAAATGAAAGAGAACGTTCCAACAGTTGCAATTACCGGCTTTGCAAGCGGCAGATAAATTCTGAAAAAGACGGTAAAATCGTTTGCTCCGTCAATATGGGCTGCTTCTTCCAGGTCTTTCGGCAGCGTCATCATATACTGCCGGACAAAGAATACTCCCATGATTCCCCAAATTTCAGGCACAATCAGCGGCAGATAGGTGTTGATCCATCCAAATTCACTGAACATAATATAGCGGGGAATTATCAGAAGCTGATTTGGAAGCATGACGACTCCCATCATCACCCAAAAAATAAATTCTCTGAAAGGAAATACTTTTCTTGCAAATATATAACCAAGTATAGCTGAAAAAAACATATTCGTTATTACAGGAATAATCGTAATAATAAAAGAATTTCCAACCCATTTTATAAACTGGCCGCTTTCGAGAATATAGCCGAAGTTTGCCATCGACACCTTTTCCCCAAAAAGCCAATTAAAGGGATTCCCAATCGGCGACCTCATTTCAAGAAGAGAACCGACAATCATTATGAAAAAGGGCATAATAAACAAAATTCCCATCAGCAGCAAGGGTGCATAAATCCAATTTGAACGAACAGCCGTTTTCATCTGGCCGAGTCCCCTCCTTATTTATAGGAAATTTCTTTTCCCATATATTTTTTCTGAAGCAGTGAGATGCCAAGGATTATAACAAACAGCACGTAGGCAAGCACACTCGCATAGCCGAGCCGAAGTGATGTAAACCCTTCCTGGTACAAGTAATAAACGATTGTAGTCGTTGACTGGCTCGGACCGCCTGATGTCAGGATAAAGGCCGAGTCAAAGATCTGGAAGGAGCCAATGGTTGTAATGATGGCCACATAAAAGTGAATGGGCAATAAAAGCGGAAACGTAATTTTCCAAAATATTTTCCAGGAAGAAGCACCATCGATTTTCGCCGCTTCATACAGCTCACCAGGCATCGATTGCAGCCCGGCATAGTAATAAATCATTGTGCTTCCGCAGACTTTAAAAATAGACAGACCGGCTAAAACAATCAGCGCCTGCTTGGAATCCGATAGAAACAGCTGGGGATCCATGCCAAGTGCGGTGAGCAGCGTATTGATAAATCCTTCATTTGTACCTTTGAAAATCCACGCCCATATTCCTGAAATGACAACAAACGATGTAACAACCGGGAGAAAGAACAGGCCTTTGAAAAATCCTGTTCCCCGCTTTCCGCTGTTGATTAAAAGAGCAAGAATAAGACCGAGAGCCATTGTCGGAACAATATAATAAAAGGAAAAAAGAACTGTATTCCAGATGGCTTTCAGGGCCAGCTGATCTTTAAACAAGGCCATCCAGTTTTTTAGCCCAATAAATTGCGGTTCCCCAATAACAGGCCAGTTTGTAAACGTCAGCACAAGACTGAAAAGAATCGGGAACAGCTGAAAGATGGCAAAGTGGATCAGAATCGGCACTAGAAAGATATAGATTAGACCGTACTTATCCCAATGGCGTTTAACTTTTTGTTTTCTGCTATGCCTATATGATAGAGGCTGTGTAGCTGTGTTAACATGGACAGGCTCCATTTTTCCCGCTCCTTTCGTGATTAAAAGAGAAACAAATCGCTCCTCCGTATGCTGGGAGAAGCGATTTGTTTCTCCTTGGGAGTATTTTAGAAGAAAAAGGAAGATCCATTAGATGCACCTCCCTTTTCACCTTCAGGTTCTATTGCTTATCGATTTCCGCCTGTATTACTTCCGCAGCTGCATCCGCTGCTTGTTTTGGAGATTTGCTGCCTTCAAGCATCATCTGCAGCTCCGCCTGCACTTTGGGCATCACATCACGTGCTACAGGGTGAATGACGCCAGGCTTTGTGAGAGGAAGCCATTCAGTCATCTGCTTCATATCTGGATCATTATTATACATATCAGAAGCCGATTTGCGCGGCGGTATATACTTTGTCACTTCATTAAAGGCTCTTGTATTTTCTGAGCTTGTCATCACTTCAATCAGCTTAGCAGCCGCTTCTTTATTTTTGCTGCTTGTCGGCACAACGAACATGCCTGTAGTGCCGAACGTTACTTGTTTCTCTCCTTTAAGCGGCGGACCCAGAACATAGTCTGTCATGCCTCTTTCCTTTAATGTACTGATTGTAATTCCTGTAGCATTTGCAGCAAGCATCTTTCCTTCTGCAAAAAGAGAGAATTGATCGATTGTACTGATGGAATCCTTAGGAATCCATCCTTTTTTATACCAGTCGTTGACTGTTTGAAAAGCTTTGATTCCTTTTTTGTTATTAATGACAACTTTTCCATTCTCATCAATGACATCTCCGCCTGCCTGCCAGAGGATCGGATACAAGGTTCCATTTAGCGTATTTCCTCCTTCAAAGCCTCTTGCATAATATCCTTTAGCTACAGCTTTTTCCGCCAGTGCGTTAAATTCCTCCCAAGTCTCCGGCACATCTTCTTTACTTGCGCCAATATCTTCAAGAACTTTTGTATTGTAGACATTTGCAACTACTTCATGGAGAATAGGAAGTCCGTAAAGTTCGTCTTTATAAGTGACCGCTTCCAAAGAACTCTCCGGAAAATCGGACCGGTCAAAATTTCCGCTCAGCAAATCTGTGATCGGCGTAAGGACTCCTCTGTCTGCAAACTGTCCCATCATATCAGGAATGAGGTAGAAAACATCCGGTCCTTGATTGGCTGCAAGTGCCGTCAGAATTTTTTGCTCCCTGTTTGCCCACGGGATTTCTTCAAATTTAATCTTTAAATCAGGGTATTCTTTCTTAAATTCAGCAGCCATGTTCTCGAATACTTCATTTTGCTTTGACTTCAGTTCATTTCCTACGTACGGATGAATCCATACTGTGAGTTCCCCTTTGAACTTGCCGTCAGCTGTTTTCCCATCAGTAGATGCCTCATTGCTGCAGGATGCCAGCATAATAACTAAAACCAGTGACATCAGAATCTGAACAATATGTTTCCCCTTCATCCTTCTCCCCCCTCATTGGTTCACATCTGGTACTTAAGTTTATATTACGAGAGCCTAATTCCGTAGTCAACATTTTTTATTGATTATTCAGAAAATTATTTGTTTAACGTTTTCTCTTGTGATTGATCCTTTCTACCAGTTCAATGGACTGCAGCATCTCCCGCTGAGTGACAGAGCTTTTTCCCGTCATAAAGAAGTGAACAGACGCATTTGCAATTCCTTCAAACAACGTGCCTGGTTCGAGGTTTTTCCATATGATTGACGAGCCATCTCTGAGTGTTGCTTCTGCTGAAAAAGGCTGCTCGCCCGCCAGATCTCCCTGCAAAACCGCTTTTGTTCCGTTTTGAAAGTGCATGCTGATTATCTCAACTCCGGGTTTTAGTTCCGCATGCACATCGTCTGGCATTCCCCCCATGACTGCCATAATCATCTCCGTCAGATGAATTCCATACCAAAAATACCCCGGGAACGTCTTTTCAAATAACAATGGCCCTTTAACCGTCAATGATAAAGGGGGATGTTCCATCGTATTTGCCCATCTCTGAAAACCAGATTCAAACCTGAGGGCAGATGCACTCATAAACGGTGTTCCGGTTTTTATGCTGATATCAGCAATCTCTTTTGACTCAGCAAGAGTGATGGAAAGAGGTTTATCAATAAAGACCGGCTTTCCCCATTTGCTTAATTCAGAGAAAAAAGAAAGACGTTTGTAAGGATCTAAGGCAAGCAAAAGGAACGCATCACATTCTTCGCACAGTTTTTCTAGAGAAAGTTCGGCAAGTCCCTGCTCCTGAATCAGCAGAGTCTGTATACGGTCCTTCCGCTTTGCACTGAGAGGGATGTCTTCTGAAAAGACGGGAGCAAATGCCGTAACAGCAGTCTGTTTAAACCTGCCGCTGTTGATCACTTTTGTAAAGGACAAGGAGTGGCTGCTGTCGCATCCGATAATGCCGATTTTCATCATAAACTATCACATACTTCCAATAGCTTTCCATTTTTCAAGATGTCCAGCAACAAATGCATCATCGTTCAGTTGAGGATAATCACGGTATACCCTCGTAATTTCTTCTCCCTGCCCCGGACTCAGCTCTTCATCCGGAAGAAGGCACCAGCGCCCTTTAAGAAGACCCTGCCGGGAGAGAACTTCATTAATGCCAGCTATACAGCCCTTAAACCCATTGGCTGCATCAAAAACAGCTGCATTTGCATCCGTTACCTGCTGATTCAGGAGAAGCAATTCAGACGGAATGCTTGCTGTTTTTCTTGCTTCCTTGATTCTTCCGAACAGTTCAACGGCAATCTTTGTCCAGATGGACCATTGTCCGAGAAGTCCGCCTGCAATCTGCTTTTCAACAATCGAGCCATTTACATTGAACGAAAATGTTGTCAAAAGGTCAATCACAATGTTATCGTCGTTTCCTGTATATAAAGCGATTTGATCGGCACGGGACGAATGACAGACTGCTCTGGCTACATCAAGGGTCTGATACCTGTTAAATGGAGCCATCTTAATCGCATGGACGTTTTCAATGTCAGCAAACTCCCTCCAAAAATCATAGCTGAACACCCTTCCTCCTACTGCAGGCTGCAGATAAAAACCAAAGACCGGGATGTGCTCTGCAATTTCTTTTATTCTATTTAAATGCTGCTCTTCTGTAAGATCTGTTAAGCCTCCCATACTTACGAGCCCAAGATCAAAGCCTGTGCCTGCTGCAAATTTTGCCTCCCTGATTGACTGTTGAGTGGGCCCTGCTATTCCTGCAACTTTAATAAAAGGCGTAGAACCCGTCTTCATTTCCGCTTCTTCAGCTGCCATCGCAAGAACTTTTTCATAAAGATTAAATTCCTGGTTGCGGATTTCAAATTGGGTAGTATGTACCCCGACAGCTATTCCGCCTGCCCCGGCATCCATATAATAGCGGGTTAATGCCCGCTGGCTATCTTCATCAAGTGTTCTGTCCGCATTGAGGGCAAGAGGATGAGCCGGTATGACAGTGCCCTCATATAACAGCTCTTTCATTTCATGTTTAAGCATTAATAAGCTCCCTGCCTTTCCTGAAAGTGGGTCGGCTTGTTGTGTGTTTCCCCTTTCGCTTCAATCCACTCGGCTGTCCAATCAATCATCTGCATCAGTGAGACTTTAGGATATCCGAAAAGCTGATGAGAGTGTGACGCATTGTTTAATAACGCTGTTGACTGCTCTTCTCCCGTAAAACTTGCTTTTTTGTTGAAACGTGAAGCAAACTGCTCAGAAATCCAACGCACAGATATCTTTTCAGGGCCAGTTATATTCAGGATTTTTGGAGGTGAGCTGCACAGAGAAATAGACCTTAGAGCATATTCATTCGCATCTCCCTGCCAAATGACATTAACATGCCCCATCGTAACATCAACCGGCCTGCCTTCATAAACACACTTTCCAAGTTCAAGGAGTACGCCATATTTCATGTCAATTGCATAATTCAGCCTGAAAAGAAGGGCCGGTGTTCGATTTTTATGGGAAAAATAGGTCATGATGCGTTCTCTTCCAAGACAGGACTGAGCGTACTCCCCTACTGGATTGACAGGATAATCTTCCGTACATTCGCCCTGTACAACCGATGTGAGCGGATACACATTTCCGGTTGAAAAAACAACGATGCGGCTCTTTTGATACTTTTCTGCAACTCTCCCAGGCAAATAGGCATTCATTGCCCATGTAAAATGCTCATTGCCCTGTGTACCGAACTTATTGCCTGCCATATAAATCACGTTTTCTGCCTGAGGCAGCTTTTGAAGATCCTCATCATTCAGCAGATCTGCTATAATCGTTTCAATCCCGCAGGCTTCAAGCTCTTCTCTCAAATTTCCTGAAGAAAAACGAGATACTCCAATGACCCGCTTTGAAACTCCGGCTTCATCAATGGCCCGCTTAGCAAGTTTTGCCAGAGTAGGCCCCATCTTTCCTCCGATGCCGAGGATGAGAAGATCGCCGTCAAGCATTTTCATCTCCGCAATCAGTTCTTTTGAAGGGGATGTCATCATTTCCTCTACTTTTTCATTTGTAAGCATTTGTTTCACTCCCGACATAGTTAATTTATATTTCCTGAAGGATTTTTTTCACGTTTCCTAAGCTTGTTTTTTTTCCGTACCTGCAATCTTCCAGCCCTTCAAATTCGATAGACAAATACCTTGAGTAGCCTGATTTCCTGATAACCTCTAAGATGTCCCTCATATTTAAATCGCCGCCGGCAATTGCACCTTTTAGGCAGTTGCCGTATTTCGTTGTGAACCAGCCCTCTCCCATTTTTGATAGTGCTTGGCGGTAATAGAAATCCTTGATGTGAACCATTGAGAAAACATATCAGGTTTTCATCCTCTAAAACCCCTCCTTATGCTTCTAGTCTATATCTGGTTCATTTAATAGTAACGAATCTATCGGTCTATTTCAATATTATTCTGAAAAATTAGTTAATTTACCTCGAAGTTGGCCCCTGATTTAACCACAGGGGCCATTTATCTGTTAACGATTATACCTGTATAAATCGGTCCCTCTGGCAAAATAGAGGTCCCCATTTTTATCCATCGTGAATAAAGAAGCGTCTGAATCAAGAATCTTCATTTCCAGTGAAACAGGATCAAAGGAGAACAGTTTTCCAAGCGAAGTTCCGTAGAACTTACCGTCCGCATTAGCACTCAGGAATGCCCCCCGCCAATAGTGGCCGACTCCTTCCCAACTATATGGGAACAGTTCTTTTGTTAAAAGGACTTCTTTAGTTTTCGGGTCAAATTTAAAGATTTTCCCCGGGCTCATTCCCCATAGAAACCCATCCTTATCAAACGCAAGGGCGCCGATCGCCTTTTCTCCAGGCAACGGTGTACCTTCGTAAATTTTTTGATTTGATGAGGGATCAAAAATAAACAGCTTCGCTTCCTTTTCAGAAGGAACGACACCAAGTCCCCCGGATACAGAAGTTCCTCCATAAACAAGGTTATTTTTGTACTGCAGAGAAATCACACTCTGGCTGTTGACAACATTCCGAAAGACTTCGTAATGATCATTTGCTTCATCGAGGATAGTAAGGGCGCCTCCAAGCTGTCCATAGTCTGGCACTGTGCCGATGAACACCTTTCCGTCTCCTTCTGCGAAGCCAAACGGTCGATCCTGGCCGTGGGGTTTAAGAGTAAACAGCCGTTTCGGATTTATTGCTGCATCTGCATTGGAAGGGTCATGTTCATAAGGAAGATCAGGATCATATCTGTAAATATAACCGCCGGAATAAACCCCTAAATACAGGTATTTATCAGTTGAAATCATATTCTCAGCCTGTCCGAATCCTGAGAAACTTGTAATCTTGTTTTCTGCAGGAGAGTAGCGCGCAAAACCGCCGCTTAAGTACCCGCTGGTGTAAATATTCCCATCAGGTCCAAGCCCAATAGATTGAAGCGGTATTGGCTGTCCCTCCATTTGAGTTTCCATAAACTTAGAGGCTCCCGTTTTAGGGTTGTAAACCCAAAAGCGGCCGTTGAAAAGCGAGCTGACCAAGTCTGGTCCTTCAAAATTCTTATCATCTATATCTGCCCAACCATAGCCTTTTGCGCTCCATGTATCTTTAAAACCTGTCGGTTCAAGAAGGTGCTTTTTAAGATCATAAGCATGCAGTTCGTTGTCTTTATTAAAATAAATTTTGTTTTTCGGCCCGGCAGGTGAGACTTCTCCCCCTTTTACCCCTGTAATTTCATTTATCCATTCTTTTTTCTTCAAATCATAGACCAGCAGAGTACTTGAATCAGTTACTCTGGCAAATAGGAAATGCTTTCGAATGTCTAGGTCATACACATACTTTTCATGCTTATAGCCTTCAGGAAGCAAAATTTCTTTCTTTTCTCCTGTTTTAGGTGTAAACTCAATCAGCTTTGCACGAGACCCCATACCGATATAGACTTTATCTTTATAGAGATCATGACTTCTCAAATATTGTTCCCCTTCTGCCATGGGACCGAAATCTGTGAACTGGTCTTTTTCTGGATCATACATGTATAGCTTTCCATTTGGAAATGATCCTCCGTAAATTCTCCCTTCACTATCGGACTTTAAACGCCATAAAGTCGATTCGGTCGATACGGCCCGTCCCAGATTTTCAACAGTGTCCGTTTCCGGGGAGTAGCGATAAAGATTTGCGCTGCCGGCTACATAAACCCTGCCGTCAGGAGCAATAACAGATCCCCATCCTTGTGCGGCTCCTACAAGCTTATGAGAAGATATTTTCTCGCCTGAATCTACATTGATTACATTCAGCACTGCAGGACTGCCGCTTGATACTGCATACATTGCCTGCTCTCCATTCGGTCCTTTTCCAAAAACGGCACTGAGAATTCCGATTGAATGATGCATGGTTCCAAGCTTCTCTACCGTACCAGGCTGAGAAGCAGATCCCGTTTTCGGGAACGCAATTACAAAAATCAGAGTTAAAAGAAGAAACATTTTAAAATACCCACTTTTCACTTCATACTACCTCCATTTTATAATTTTAAACACAGATGATCATTCGTGGGTTATAACTGGTTCACAAAAAATTTTACAATAAAAAAATAGAGATATCAATAATATTTTCAGAAAGTTCTGTAAAATAATAATAGTCCTGTTTTGTTCAACTGGAAAACTCTGTAAAAAAGCTCAAGCTGGTTTAACTTCAGCTTGAGCTTCATTTTAGAACGGGGTTAAATTTAAGTTGTTTAATTATGGATGTAAAACAATGCAATGCACATAACAATTAAGTTGTTTAAATCTAAGCGTTCTTAACAATCGCGCACGATAATCCAAGAACAAAAATGAAACTGAATCCACCCCTTAATTCATTAAGATTTTAACTTTTAACCTTTAACCCTAACAACGCTGCAAATCCAATTGCCTGTTCAGGAGAAACTACACAACCTTCCAAATTTCCTATATCCACATTGATCCGATCAAAAGTACATGTACTAATATCAATTCCTTTAAGTTTAGTCTGGGTAAAATCAGCGCCGTCAATATCGCATCGATTAAACTTAACCTTGTTAAATTTACATTCATAATAGTTAACACTCTGCAAAGATGAATTATCAAATATCACCTGTTTTAAACGAGCATCTGCAAAGTCACTCATATTGACAATGCAATTTTCAAAAGAAACGTTTCCCAGACTGGCTTCTGTAAGATTTAAGCCTATTAATTTACAGTCTTTAAAAGTTACTCTATGTATAATTCCTTCACTAAATCTAGCATTAGATAGGTCACAGTTTTCAAAAAGCACATCCGTCATATCAATCCTGCTAAATGAAGCATTTATGAATCTTACATTTTTAAAAGTGACTTTGGACAGGACTAATTTATCAAGTTCCTCATTATCAATGGCAGTGTCAGTAATAATGCTGTTTGCTAAATATGGATCTTCTTCGTAATAAATGTCTTGAAAATTTGCTCTTTTTAGGTCTGGCGGAATTTTTGGAAGTTCAATTTTAAAACTTTTTGTCATCATACAAAAACACCCTTCAATAAGTTATTCGGATAAATAGGAAATGAACTCGTATGTACTCTAGCATAAAGAGGATAGAATTTATAAGCCTTTAATTTTTTATGGAATTATGTCTTCGAACTGACTTAAACTATTTTTTCTCCGCTTATTTGCCTCAACAAGTTGTTTGCCTCCTCATTTCCACCATATCCGCCGGATAGTGTTTACTTCAAATAATATGAGCAACAAGATAAGCAAAAGATGTATTTTTACTTCTGTACAATACAGCCAGCCCCTTTATATTTGAAAAGAGTTCAGGCATATCATAATAAAGGTGATGTTATGCCTGAACTTTAACAAAAATACAAAATGCTCTGGGAATATAAATAAGCATTAGGTGTATTAAATGGTGTTTTTTACTGAATTCATAATACATTTGACTATATTTATAGAAGGTATACCATGCATAATTTTGGTCGGCTGTTTTGCTGAATTATTTAATAAAAATTATTACATCTGCGCCACTTATGATACATTGAATACTGGAAATTCGAATTAATAGAGAGGAATTAAGAAACATGAAAGCAAAACAAGGTAATTTGAAGATTGTATTGGCAGGTCTCTTACTGGCGATTTTGATGGCGTCTATGGACAACACTATTGTCGCTACAGCTATGGGGACCATTGTCGGAGAGCTTGGAGGGCTCGATAAGTTTGTATGGGTTACTTCCGCCTATATGGTGGCTGAAATGGCGGGAATGCCGATTTTCGGTAAACTGTCAGATATGTTTGGACGTAAGAAGTTTTTTATATTCGGTCTAATTGTCTTTTTGATAGGATCGATTCTGTGCGGCACTGCCGAAAGCATCACCCAACTGAGCATCTATCGTGCGATTCAGGGAATCGGAGGCGGTGCACTTATTCCAATCGCTTTTACGATCATGTTTGATACCGTTCCAGTTGAGCAGCGCGGAAAACTGGGCGGATTATTTGGAGCTGTGTTTGGTTTATCAAGTATCTTTGGACCGTTGCTGGGTGCGTATATTACAGACTATATAAACTGGCAATGGGTGTTTTACGTGAATATTCCATTGGGTCTTCTAGCTTTTGTGTTTATCGTATTCTTCTATAAAGAATCACCTGTCCACTCAAAACAAAAAATTGACTGGTGGGGCGCCGCGACTTTAGTTGGAGCTGTGATCAGTTTGATGTTTGCGTTAGAGCTCGGCGGTCATACATATGAATGGAATTCTGGAATGATCATAGGTTTGTTTACAATTTTTGCTGTATTGTTTGTTGCTTTTATCATTATTGAAAGAAACGTAACAGATCCTATTATTTCATTCCCTATGTTCAAGGTTCGACTGTTTACTACAAGCAATCTTTTAGGCTTATTGAGCGGTATGGCATTCATTACAGCTTCCGTATACATACCCATATACATTCAAGGTGTGCTTGGCGGGACTGCGACAAACTCGGGGCTCGTTCTGCTCCCTATGATGCTGGGTTCTGTCGTCTCGGCTACAGCCGGCGGGTTTCTAATGAATAAATGGAGCTACCGTAAGATTATGATTGTCTTTAGTGTGATTTTTACTGCAGGCATGTTCCTGTTAACAACATTAAAACCAGATACCGGACGTTTATTGGTTACTATTTATATGATACTTACAGGGCTTGGAATCGGGGCTACCTTCTCTGTCTTAACCAACGCGGCTATTCATCATTTTGATCCGTCACAGCGAGGCTCTGTTAATTCTACTGTCTCTTTTATACGCTCTTTGGGCATGACACTTGGAATTACCGTTTTCGGGATTATCCAGCGAAACGAATTTTCTACTAAACTGAATGATATTTTTGCAGGCATGGGACAAGATCACGGACAAATGTCCAATAATCCAGCGGTTGCAGATCCACGTGTCCTGCTTGCTCCTGAAGCTCGGGCTGCTATCCCGCCAGATGTCTTAAACAAGATTACGACTGCTCTCTCCAATTCCATCACACAAACGTTTATGTGGGCGCTCATTCCTACAGCTCTGGCGTTTATTGTAGCGATGATGATGAGCAGGGAAAGATTGGATTCATCTATAGAACATCAACAGGCTAGGAGAGAAAATTAAGCTGGGGTAATGGCAAGAAAATAGTCATGATTGCTTTACCTCCAAAACGACAAAATTAAGTTAAGAAACCTGTTGAATTCAACAGGTTTCTATTGTTTGTTTAGGATTACAATTTAATTGAAACATAAAATTCAACTAAGTCATTTCCTGACTCCAATTTACTAAGCCGTTCATTCTATTAGATCAATTTTTACAAAAAAAAGACTGTCCGTATTTTAGAACAGTCAGCCGTTGCTGTGTATACTTCCCCTACTTAAAAAGAGAATTGATTGTCTCTTCAATTTGCCTTAGGATATCCTTCCGCACTGCTTCTTCAAGGGTTTCAGAGACATTTCCAAATAATAAATGCTCTAATGGTTCAATCCCTGTAAAATCAAATATCCCAATATCTGATGTGATTTTCAAACCTGCGGTCATTCCCATTTGGTCATATATCTCTTTAGGAGTACCATGAGTATTAATAATTAGACCTTTCTTCCCTTTGAGTAATTGAATAATTCCTTCTTCTCCATATGCATAGGCATAGCCATAGGAAAATACTCGATCTACATAACCCTTAATAATAGCTGGAAGACCAGTCCACCAAATTGGATATATAAATGTGATAATATCTGCTTGCGTAATGAATTTTTGTTCTGTTCTAATATCATCAGGGATATCACCAGATTTCATAGCAGCCGTATCCTGCGGTTTCAGAACAGGCTGAAAATCCAATGCATACAAATCTCTCACAACAACCTCATGACCTTTGGCTTCTAAAGCATTAACAGCCGTTTCTAATATTGCATGATTAAAGCTGTCGGGATGCGGATGTGCATAGACAACAAGATGTTTCATTAGACAATCCCCCATTTAGTTTTGATTCAGAAAATATAAATTACCCGGCTTGCAACAAGTTTAATTAATAATGACCTAATCATAAATAATATTGTAAGTTGGTTTAATGACCCCGTTAGAATATTGTTTCATATCCACTAACTCTAATTTCAAATCCGATTTAACATTTCCGAATAGAGGAATTCCATCACCTACTATAATAGGGTTAACCTTGAGCACTAATTGATCAATGAGTTTATTTTTCAGCAATGACCCTGCTAATTCCCCGCCTCCGCACAGCCAAATCTTACCACTGCCCTGCTGTTTGAGATTCTCGATAAATTCTAAAGCATCTCCTTTCACAAGTTCGACTTCATCATTTGATTCAAAGTGCATGGAGTTTGAAAATATGTAATGTTTTAAGCCCTTATACCCAGGTTCACCAGGTTTAGCACCAAATTGAAATCCAAACTCATATGTTTTTCCACCCATCAAAACCGAATCATATTGCTGAATATCAGTTAAAAAGTCCGGAACATGATCGCCATCAAATAAAAAGAGAGATTTATTAATATTCCCATCTAACATACCTTGATCTGCAATAAAGTTGTCTAATGAAACTGCAACATGATAAATTAAAACCATCCAGCTGCATGCCACCTTTCGATGAATTTAGTAATTACTTCTATAATATTCTTTCATTTCCTTTCATTCCCTTTAATTGCAATAATATTATTCTCATTTCGCTATTTTATCCGATAATCTCAATAAGCCTTTTTCGATTACATGACTCGTTAATAAAATAAGAAAAGCATTACTTGCTATGAAGTAATGCCCGCTTCTATTTTCATAATATCCTGTATAAAATTCACGAAAAGTCCCAATCTATTTCACGTAATGTTTTTTATAATCCGGGTGGATAGCAAATTTATGACGTAAATTGATGAGGTTTTTTCCAAAGCTTTCTTCCAAAATTTCTCTATGTTTTTTCATGATTTCCATGAGATATAAATCATGAATCATAACTTCTGTAATAGGCATGACTAAACCTACATGCATTGTCCATGCTGCGCGGCTATCCTTCCCAAGCGATACAATACCTGCTACAACTTCTGAATCATCTCCGCTAATTACAAGCCAGCGTCCACCATACTCTTCAGTAATTTCATCACTCATATCATGGAGATAAACATTTGCGAAATCAGATATGATTTCCCCATAAGCGATTATGGTTACACTGACTCCTCTAATTGCCGCCTGTTTTAGTTCAGGCTCCAATTCTTTGAAATCCTCCTTCCAAATTTCTAATAGAATTCTATTTTTAGCAGATATAATACAAGCTTTTACCTTATCTAGTATTTCACTGCGCCCCGTGATATTCCAGATATTTTCACGGTCATTTGCGGAATGTTCGAATTTCTCTAAAAGTATTTCTGCCTGTTCAAAATGTTCATCTGCTTTCATTCGACGGTTTTTAATTAGCTCCTTTGCTGGAACTGGAGTATATTGCGGTGTGTTTCCTGGACTAACCAAAATATCTCCTCTTATTGTGAGACTGTCCAGAACTTCATATATTTTTGAACGTGGTACACCGGAATTTTTTGCTACTGCATAACCTGTTAACGGCGATGCTTCCAATAAGGTAAGATATGCTTTTGCTTCATATTCGGTAAAATTCAGATTTTTTAATGTATCTAAAATGTTTTCTTTCATGTATCCTCCAACTTAAACTTAGTCGCTATCATTGTAACAAATATATTAGCAAAATCTGTTGATTTTTTCCAAGATCATCTGATACTATTATTATAGGTAGTCACTAAGGTAGTCACTATTTAGATTTTAATGATGAAAACTAAAAATGTTATTTAACTAAAATTATATAAGTAGTATATAAATAATAATCCTTTGGAGGGAAAAATAGTATGGACAGCCTGCTAACTTACATATCAATTGCTGCAATGATGGTTATTATTCCAGGAGCAGATACTATGCTGCTTGTGAAAAACACACTTAGCTATGGTCCAAAAGCCGGGCGTTATACAGTTCTAGGAATGGCAATGGGGCTTTCTTTCTGGACACTTATTGCTATTCTTGGATTATCCGTTGTCATTGCAAAGTCTGTGATACTTTTCAGTACAATCAAATATTTGGGAGCCGCATACTTAATTTATTTAGGAATAAAAAGTTTTTTTGCTAAAAGCATATTTTCTTTAGAGGAAATTCAAGAACAGGCAAATACACCTGCAAAGCCTGCAAACAGACATAATAAAGATTCCTTAATGCAAGCGTTGCTTAGTAACATTCTTAATCCTAAGACAGTTTTGGTTTATATAACAATAATGCCTCAATTTATCAACTTGAACGAAAATGTGAATCAGCAATTGATTGTATTAGCTTTAATCCTTACCTTACTCGCTGTAGGCTGGTTCCTAATCCTTGTTTATCTAATTGATTACGCAAAAAAATGGCTGAAAAACTCAAAGTTTCAGAAGGCTTTCCAAAAATCAACTGGCGTAATTTTAGTAGGTTTTGGCATCAAAACAGGAATTTAATTTATATAGATACATAATTTGATTTTCTCCGTTCAAAAATTGAACGGATTTTTCTTTCTATTAGTTTTAATACTTAAAGCGCAACTAACATCCTTCTTACTGACGTTTAATGGAATATCTGATATTTCCATTTTTATCACAGCCATTCAAATCACCACTTCATTTTAACATTAAAAAACACACCAATTATATTGCTACATGGTGTGCTTTTTAATGTGCGTTTTATTGTTTTACACCTCTGAACTGAACCCGTTAGACAATAATGTCCTTCTCTTTTTTATGAAATTAAAATTTCTGAAGCATTGTTGTCTAGCGCCATCTTCCAGCTCCAGGCCAAAGCATCCGTAAAAAGTAAGGATCCCGCTATTGTAATACTTGAACTAATAGGGCGCTTTCGCTTTTCTATACATCTCGGTCAATGACTACATCAGAATGTCTTTTATTCATTTGCGCTGCTTTTTTTCGATTTTCGGCTGATTCGAAAATGATGTCAAAATCGTAATCCTCGGGATAAAGGTCTTTAGCGGAAATATGAAGCTGAATTCGTTTATGATTAACGGTTCGTTTTGTCCCTTTCACAAAAACCGTGTAATTTCCGCCTTTATCTGGACCAGTATAAACGATAGCATGCTCATTTGTTGCTTTTATAAGCACGTTATCTCCTTTTATAAAAGTCTGAACCTCCTCCGCCTCTATTCCTTTTGACTGTTTCGTCTTGTAGCGATTAATGGAGATTTGTTTATCCAGTTCCTTTTTTTCAAATAAATCATATTGATCTTTTCCATACTTTTTTGACTCTTTGTAAGTGATAGCATGGGCTTTTTCAATTAATTCGGGATGCATTCCTAAGCGCAGTGCGATTGAAAATGCCTGACTCTCTCCGCCTTCGCCTATCTTCAGCTTATATGTGGGCTGGAGAGTCTCTAAATCAAAATCCATCGATCCGTTTATGAATCCTTCTTCACTTTCAGCAAAATCCTTTATTTCACTGTAATGTGTGGTGGCAAGCAAGGTGGCGCCTTTTTGATGAATTTTCTCAAGGATGACACTTGCAAGCCCCATTCCTTCACCCGGATCTGTTCCTGAACCTAATTCGTCGAGCAAAACAAGGCTGTATTCATTTGTTTTCTTTAAGATTGAAATAATATTCGTCATGTGAGAACTAAACGTGCTCAAGTTTTGTTCAATGCTTTGACCATCGCCTATATCCAGCAAAATCTGCTGATAGATGCCGATATAACTTTCCTTATCAGCAGGTATATGAAAACCTGATTGCGCCATCAGAACAAGTAAACCTACCGTTTTTAAAACCACTGTTTTTCCGCCTGTATTTGGACCGGTAATGACGAGAGCCTGAAAATCCTTCCCGATTTCCAATGTCAGAGGAACGGCTTTGCTGCCTAAGAGCGGATGCTTGGCATTTTTAAGATGGATCATTTTTTGATTATGAACAGCCGGTGCGGATCCTCCAATGACGCGGCTGTATTTTGCTTTTGCAAATAAGACATCGTAGTGCACCATCACTTCTATTGATTGAAGAAGCTGTTTTTCATGCGACTCTGCCAAGCCTGTTAAATAGCTCAAAATCTTTTCCGTCTCCATCTCTTCCTGTGAAACTAAAAGATTGATCTGATCCTGAATGGCAGCTGCATCTTCAGGTTCAACATAAAGTGTTGAACCTGAGGCTGATGCATCAAGAACAGCTCCTTTGATTTTTCCTTTATATTCTTTTTTAACAGAAACACAAAAGCGGCCGCCGCGTTCACTTATAATTGCATCCTGCAGATAGCTCTTATACTTTGAAGACTTAATGATGGAATTCAGTTTTTCTTTCAAACGTTCATTTGCAATCGCCAATTGCTTTCTTACTTTTGACAGTTCTTTATTCGCCATGTCGTCAACTCTTCCATTGCGTATGCATCTGGTGATTTCAGCAGCGATCTCCGGAAGCTCTTCAATCCCAAATACATACGAAGAAACACGAGGTGCAAGCATTTCTTTATCTTTCATGAAACGTTTCATTTTTAACCCATCTTCTATAAATGACAGGAGCTGGGAAAAGTGATGCGGTCTTAAAGCAACACCTTTATTGAACTGCTTTATGATGGCTTCAATGCCCTCAAGTCCTGAAATAGGAACACTGGAACTTTTCTCTAAAATTGCTTTTGCTTCGTCTGTCTCGGATAAAAGTGCCTGTATTTGCTTTACATGATTAAGCGGCATTATGGCTAAAACACGCTGCTTGCCTGAATCTGTCATTGCATAAGAGCTGATTGTTTCTTTTATAGTAGAGTAATCTAAAATGTTAAAAGTATTGTCGTTCATTTGAATATCCTCCTTAGTAACGAAAAAAAGCCGCAGTGAACAAATGTTCATTGCGGCTGAAATGGTTTATAGAGCGCTTTTTCTCCATACTGCCCTCATCCTTTTTTGGACAAATAAAAAACTGTGCATAAAAACACAGCTGAGCAGGCACCTCTCATATGCTATGATTTGTTCTTAACTCATCTATCTGTGCATAGTTAAATAAGCGAGACAAAAATCATATTTTGCACGCTGGCACAGAGATGACCGTATGAAATTACGGATTAGTTAAGAACGACACCTAACATAGAACAAAACCCCTTTTTAAGGATGATTGTATGGAGATTGATAAAAAGCTTACCTCAAATTTACTTTACTTTCCTTTTCTTGTCAAACCCAATTTATAAATAGTCTTATTTGAATTCTGAGCGCTCTTATTATAAGATGAACTACATCAATTATGAATAGCATATTCATGTTTATACATCAATTTTAGGAGGTGCTGAAATGGAGTTTACCCTGAGTCCCTTAGGTGATGCCGCAATAATTATCGAACTTGGAAAGACAATTGAAATGAATATTCATGAAAACGTTCAGCATGTTTTCTCCTATTTTGATCATCATTCGCCAGATTGGGTGATTGAATGCATTCCTGCGTTCACAACAGTCACGCTTATTTATGATCCTATAAAAACAGTCAGGGTCAACAAGCATTCCCTTCCCTATCAGATTGTTTCAGAATACATAACAGAAACATTGAAAACCTTGGATAAAACACAATCGAAGTTTGGAAGAACAATTGAAATCCCAGTTTGCTATGGCGGAGAGCTCGGTCCGGATCTGGAATTTGTAGCAGAACATAACAAGTTATCTGCTGAAGAAGTGATAGGCATTCATTCAGCAAGTGAATATTTAGTGTATATGATTGGCTTTGCTCCCGGTTTTCCTTACATTGGCGGAATGTCTGATAAAATTGCAGCACCAAGAAGAAGTTCACCGAGATTAAAGATACCCGCTGGCTCAGTAGGAATTGCAGGAAGCCAGACAGGGATCTATCCGATTGAGACACCAGGCGGCTGGCAATTAATTGGACAAACGCCTTTAAAACTGTTTCAGCCTGAAAGTAAATCTCCCAGTCTATTAAAAGCCGGGGATGTTATTCAATTCAAACCGATCTCATATGATCAATTTCTTGAAAGGAGAAAATGATATGACGATAAAAGTCAAAAAATCAGGACTTCTGACATCTATTCAAGATCTTGGCAGATATGGGTCCCAAAAGTATGGTGTAATCGCAAGCGGTGCGATGGATATCCTCTCCCACAGAATCGCCAACATGCTAGTAGGAAATTCTGAGAACGAGGCAACAGTTGAAATGACGATGCTGGGAGCCCATTTTGAATTTCAGGCAGATTCTCTGATCTCTATTTGCGGCGGAGATTTATCACCCGTTCTGAATGACCGTCCCGCAAAAATGTGGCGGCCGTTATTTGTGAAAAAAGGCAGTCTTCTTACATTTGGAGGAGCTAAGAAAGGCTGCAGGGCATATCTTGCAGCCGCTGGCGGATTTGATGTCCCTGAGGTGATGGGAAGCAAATCAACCTATTTAAGAGCAGGGATTGGCGGATATGAAGGCAGAGCCATCGAAAGTGGGGACAGACTATCATTTGGAAAGATGTCTGAGCAGTCCAGCAGATTATTTGAACGTTTTTTTGACTCCTCGTCTTATTCGGAAATAGAATGGTTTGCATCGCCGGAATTTATTCCTTTCTTAAGAGCGGATGAAAGCGTACGTGTTATTAAAGGTAGACAATTTGATGACTTTACAGAGAAAAGCAAATCCATGATCTTTTCTGAACCGTTTAAAATCACGCCTCAATCTGACCGCATGGGCTACCGGATGGAAGGCCCCAAGCTTTCATTAGAAATCAAAGCAGAAATGATTTCAGAAGCTGTCACCTTTGGAACTATTCAAGTTCCTGCGGACGGGAACCCGATTATTCTGCTTGCTGACAGGCAAACAACGGGAGGGTATCCGAAGATCGCACAGGTAGCATCTGTCGATTTGCCCTACCTTTCTCAATTCAAACCTGGAGAAGTTGTTCAATTTAAGGAAGTATCGCTCGACGAAGCTCAAAAGCTGCTGATTGATAGAGAAAGAAGGTTGAAGCACTTAAAACAGGGGCTGCTCCTAAAAACGAGTTAAGGAGATGATTAAGATGCATAAAGTTGATTTAAACTGTGATATGGGAGAAAGCTTTGGCGCTTATAAAATGGGAAATGACGAAGAAATATTGAATTACGTTTCTTCGGCTAATATTGCCTGCGGCTTTCATGCCGGTGACCCCTCAACCATGAGAAATACAGTTAAACTTGCAATTGATAAGGGCGTTGGAATCGGGGTCCATCCTGGTTTTAATGATTTATCCGGGTTTGGAAGAAGAAATATTGACCTCACACCAAGAGAAGTATATGACCTGGTTGTCTATCAAATTGGAGCATTATCTGGCTTCGCTTCATCTGAAGGAGGCTCTCTCCAGCATGTGAAACCCCATGGTGCCCTTTATAATATAGCTTCAATAAGCAGACAAATTTCAGAAGCCATTGCTGAGGCGGTCTATAATGTCGATTCCAGGCTGATTCTCTTTGGTCTTGCCGGCAGCGAGTTAATTAAAGCTGGAGAGAAATTAGGTTTAAAAACCGCAAGTGAAGTCTTTTCTGATAGAACTTATCAGGATAATGGAACGTTAACCTCAAGAAGAGACCGCCGTGCTTTGATTGAGGATCACGAAACGGCAGTAGCACAAGTGATTCGAATGGTGAAAGATGGGGAAGTCACTTCGCTTTCAGGAAAGAATCTTTCCATTAAAGCAGATACTATTTGCATACACGGAGATGGTCCACATGCCCTTCAATTTGCAAAATACATATCCGATGCCCTGCAGCATGCAGGAATCAGCATTAAAAAAGCGAGCATGGTTCTTGCTTAAAAACCTTCAGGAGGAATCACCATGAAAAAACAATCAAACTTCAGCCTGCTGCTTGGAGCTGCATTTTTGATGGCAACTTCTGCCATCGGCCCTGGTTTTTTAACACAAACCACTCATTTCACACAGGTCCTGGCTGCAAGTTTCGGGTTTGTGATTTTAATGTCTGTCCTTATTGATATTGGTGCACAGCTGAATATATGGCGCATCATTGCAGTGGCTGAGAAACCAGCACAGGATATAGCGAATGCTGTCCTCCCTGGTCTTGGGTATTTTATTTCTATCTTAATCGTACTTGGAGGACTTGCATTTAATATTGGAAATATCGGGGGAGCTGGTCTAGGCACAAATGTAATGTTCGGGATGTCTTCTCAAACAGGAGCCATCCTAAGCGGCATCGTCGCAATTGGGATATTTCTTGTAAAAGAAGCCGGTAAAGTGATGGACCGTTTTGCACAAGTTATGGGTTTTGTCATGATCGCTCTAACTGTTTACGTCATGGTTTCAGCCCAGCCGCCTTTTGCTGAAGCAGTTATAAAAACGGGTATGCCTGACACGATTGATTATCTCGCGATTGTCACCCTTGTAGGGGGAACTGTTGGAGGATATATCACATTTGCAGGAGGACACCGATTGCTTGAAGCTGGCATTAAAGGACAAGCAGCCCTGCCTCAAGTTACGAAAAGCTCCATCTCCGCAATTGGCATTGCATCCATCATGCGTATATTCTTATTCTTGGCTGCTTTAGGAATAGTCGCTCAAGGATTAGCTTTAGATCCTGCTAATCCTCCTGCTTCTGTTTTTAAACATGCTGCGGGAAATGCAGGCTACAAAATGTTTGGAGTCATAATGTGGGCAGCTGCGGTAACGTCTGTAGTAGGTGCAGCTTATACA
Organism: Metabacillus dongyingensis; assembly: GCF_019933155.2. Taxonomy (NCBI): domain Bacteria; kingdom Bacillati; phylum Bacillota; class Bacilli; order Caryophanales; family Bacillaceae; genus Metabacillus; species Metabacillus dongyingensis. The sequence continues at coordinate 2,598,933 of NZ_CP082944.1, forward strand.
TCTGTTTCATTCATACGAACCTTCAACCCAATGATTGAGAAATATCATAAATGGTTTATTGTCGGATTTATTGCAGTCTCCACCTTTTTATTTGCTGTAATTGGGGAACCTGTTAAAATCCTTATTCTGGTAGGATCACTCAACGGATTAATTTTACCTGTCGCCCTTGGAGTTATGCTGATTGCTGCGCATAAAAAGAAAATTGTCGGTGATTATAAGCATCCAATATGGTTAACTATTTTTGGGATATTGATCGTCATAGCCATGGCAATTATGGGAGGATATTCCCTTATTAATGGAATTCCGAAATTATTTGAATAAAAACGAAAGAAGCCGGACTGCACCGGCTTCTTTTTATTTATTAGATGGCCCAAGTTTTTTTTCAAAATAAGCTTTATTGCTGAGAATGGATGGATCATCGGGACGATATTTTCCTGCCTCTTCGTTATGGTAGAAGGCTTTTTCCGTCTCACCAAGCCTGTCGTAGCATACACACATCTGAAGATGAGGATACCATGTATAATAAGCAGGATAGCTGAAGCTCCAGCGGTTTTCATCCGGCACGAGCTGAGTTGCCAATGTATACCAGTAAATAGCTGATTGAAACTCTTTTTTTCTCTGAAAGTTATAGCCGATTCGGCTGCACGTTTCTGCTCTGGGTGTTTTTGAGAAAACAAAGGATTGAAATAAAGATTTCAGTTCATTGTTCAGATCCCCTAAAAACCGATAGCAATCCCCTCTGTTAATACATGCATATACCTTATCTTCAATCCACCCTTCTTTCATTTCAATATTTTTGGTATAGGCCTCAATTGCTTGTTCATAATGGCCATTTTCTCTTAATTCATTGCCGTAGTAGAAATAGTCCCTCGCGCCAAAGACATCTCCTCTGTCGATTTTCATTTGATAGATAGTTAAGTTCCTTCCCACTGAATGGCCAATTTTCTTGTGAGTAATAGAAATATCGGAATTAATAATCTTACCAGACACATTTAAATAATTGTGAACGTCTCCCTCCCACCTATAGTTCTTGGACGTTTTTACCAAACGGTTTCTTCTGTAGCGCAGCGTAACGTTTCCAAACTCATCTGTTCCTGCATTATAAAACATGGATACAGAATCGACTGAAGGATCAAGAGTTTCTTTAAGGTCCTTTAATTTCTTTTGGTCTTCTTCCAAAAGAATATCATCTGCATCCAAATACAAGATATATTCCTTTGTTGCATGTTTAAACGATTCATTCCTCGCAGGTGCAAATCCCGACCATTCATGATGAAAAATTCGGTCAGTATACTCATTGGCAATTTCTATGGTTCTGTCCGTTGAGCCTGTATCGACAATATTGATTTCATCCACAATATCCTTCACACAATCAAGGCATCTGGCCAGAACAGCTTCTTCATTTTTTACGATCATACATAAGCTGATTGATACCATTTTCTGACTCCTTTATCCACCAATATTTTAATAAATTCCTAATAGTGTATTAATCTTTCTTTCACTTTGTTTGTACCATTACCTAGCTCTCAGCAGAAAGCATAAAAAAAGAGACTCATGATTCAACATGAATCTCTTAAACCTGACTTATTCAATTCGAACAATTGTTAAAGCTGCACCTTGCTCCTCAGCCAATTAAAGCGGCGGCTGTCGCCAGACCAAAAAGCTGAAGAGAAATTGTGTCTTCTGCTGCTGAATCAACAATAACTGAATTATTGAATTGGCTAGTTCTCGTCCTTCATAAAAGGCACGAAATATATACAGGAAGCAGTGGAGAAACTTATAACCAGGCATGAATTCCAATTTAAGCTTGTACAGGCTTGCTTATTCGGGATATCTGCCAAATTCTTTGATAGGCAAAAAGCCCCTGTTCTGTGATCAGGGGCTTTCTCTTATTTTATTATTCTCGCAGGATTTCCAACTGCAGTCCTTTGTGCAGCAACATCTTTTGTCACTACAGCTCCAGCACCGATAATTGCATCCTCATAAATCGTAATGCCAGGGAGAAGTGTAGCATTATTGCCTATTTTTGCCCCTCTTTTGATTATAGGACCCTGATATTGATAATTACCTGCACCCATGTATTTATCATTTGACGTCGAAACGCATGGACCAATAAATACCTCATCCTCAATGATCATATCAGCCGTTACATAACATCCAGTCTGAACTGTCACCCTTCTGCCTATGATCGTGTTTGTTTCGACAATGACATTTCTTCCGATGATCGAGTCTTCCCCTACTTCCACTTTTTCACGAATACTTGTTAAGTCGCCTACAAAAGCACCCTGTTTCAAAAGCAGATTACGATACAATACAGTACTGCAGCCAATTCGCACATCATCTTCAATAACTAATGGAGTGAGAGCTGCTCCTGGTTTACGGGCCATTTTTTTATTCTTGGAAGTCGTTTTTCCAAGTACGGATAAATCACCCACCTGCACACGGTTCCCGATTTTTGTATCTTTTTTAATAATGACATGGTGGCCGATTTCCGCATCGTCCCCAATTTCAACGTTTTCTTCAATTACTACATGCTCACCCAAAACGACATTATTGCCTATTTTTGCAGAAGAATGGATCATGCTGCCCCTCCCTTTAAGATAATACTTCTTTATAAATATTCAGCAAATACTCCATAACAACAGAGGCCTCATGATATTCTTCTACGTATTTTCTGCCTGCAATACCAAGCTCCTTTTGTATATCAGTGTCTTCCAGCAATATCTTCAGCACTTTGTATAGGGTATCCGGGTTTGCTGATACGATCGGAAGACAACTTGGCAGACTTGCCTGCACGTCAGGGCGAACGTAGCAGACTACCGGCTTTCCAAGAGCCATGGCTTCAACGCTGAGATTTCCGTACGCCCCGCATAAAATTTGGTCAATGACGATATCTGCTTTTTTATAGATGGCAGTCGCTTCTTCATGACTCATGTTTTCTACTCGAATGTAGTCAAATGTTATCTTATCCTTTAATTTATCAATCGTCTCTTCAATGATTTTTGTTCCTTTAAATTCAGGGAGAGTCGGAGCATGAACAATTAATGGCTTTTTATTGCCTTCAGGATATACAGGCGTATATTTACCTGTTTCAATTAATCTTGGGAGAATGTACACTTTTTTCTGTTTCGCATGATAATAATCTTTCACATAATTGTACAGCTCAAAATCCTGAACAATCGCAGCATCTGCTATTTCTGAAAAATAACTCAAATTTGAATGAATGACATCATCGCTTAAAGAGCTTTTGGTATTGACATAAGGGTTCTCATAATTTTCCCCTTTACGGGCAGCTGAAAAAGATCTCACATCATTCCCTCTGTGATGCATAATGATTTTTTTTCCCGCTTTTTTTATCATCTCCAAATCTTTGAATTGTTCCATAAACGTTAAGCTATTGTGAAAATGGAAGATGTCGTAGTAATCAAGCGAAAGCTGAAAAATAGCTACTAATTCAAACGCATCTGTATTGTAATTGTTTTTATAATTTAAATAATTTATAAAAAAATTATAAGCATTTGATTGGTATCCTAATTTTCTCAGCTGCTCGCTGATTAATCCGACCTGACCTGCAACCTCAATTGGTGCGTGGATAATCTTTGTATTTTTATCAAGCATGCCGTTCACTCCTAAAGTTTATCGTAAATCTTGATTAAGTAATCTGCGACAACTTCACTGGCATGATATTTCTCAACATACCTTCTGCCTGCCTTGCCTATTTCAGACATTCTTTTTTTGTCTTTCAGCAAATCATTTAATACTTCCGCAAGGTTATCAGGTGAAGCAATGACAATCGGCAGGTCTTTAGGAAAGTTTTTCTTTACATCATCTCTTATATATGCGACAACGACTTTTCCCATTGCCATCGCCTCTACACTAAGCATTCCGTAAGATCCGCATAAAATTTGATCAATTATAATATCGGAGCTGCTGTACATGGCAAGTGCTTCTTTATGGCTTTTTTTCTCAACAACTTGATAAGTAAAGCTGTTTGTATCTTTTATTTTCTCTATCGCTGCTTCAATTTGCTCGGAACCTTTAAATTCCCGGTTAGTTGGGGCATGGATAATGACCGGGACTTCATTTTTCCCTGGATAGTCAGGCGTAAAATTACTGATGCTGCATGCAAGCGGGAGTATATAAACATATTCATAGTAATCTTTAACATGGTTTGCCATTTCAGCATCCTGTACGATGGCTGATTTAATATATTTTGAAGAAAATAATAAATTTTCATGGATTTGCTCATCCGTATGATAGCCTGGCGGAAGCGGATAAGGATTTAGTTCCTTCACATTTTTTACAGTTCGGACATCTGAGCCCCAATGATGCATAACGAGTTTTTTCCCCGTTTCAGCTATTAAAGGAAGATCATAATTTCCTGTTAAAAAGGTATTTCCGTTATGAAAATGCAGGATATCTCCATGCGGGACAATCGTAGAAATGACATTTTTCAATTCAAATAAATCAGTATTCACTACATGATTATAGTTGTATTTAATATAGCTGTGAAACCAATTAAAACCTGACGCGTCATACCCCTTCTTTTTCAGTTCATTACAAAGTGTACCCATCTGTCCGGCTATTTCAGTTGGGCAATGGATAATCTTCATCTGCAACACTCCTTCGCGGTTATATTATTCAGTTCTTTGCAGAAAGGTTATAAAAATAAGCTTTTCACACATAACATTTAAAGGGAACTTCCATATGCTGTACAGGAAAGACAAAAAAAAGGAGTGATGGGACGTTGTCTGGATATTTATTAGCCAGTGAGCTTAACATTCACAATTCAATCTGTATGCTGCCCTGCGGAGGTATGACAGATAAAGACATCACTGACTGGTCGGCCGAAGATTTAAAATACTATCAGATCAATCAGGAAAATCCTGCTGCTGTTCAATCTTTATTCAAAAGTTTTATCTTTAATCCTATTTCCTTTAGAAAAGACCATTATATCCACCCTATGTTTTCAGGTTTTGGCGAGAAGACGGATATTCATGATTGGGAACTTGCTATTGAGCATGTTTTTATGAAAGATATGAATTTTTACGCACTAAATGCAAATGCAGCGGAAAGAACAGAGGTTTGGATGGGTGTTCCTTATCCTGCTCCACAACAAAGAAACTTTGGTGCAGTTGATGGAAAAAACTTGGATTTTTCGCTTAATGAGGACCGGTTAACTGGTGTGAAATGGTGGATGGATCAATTCCTTATTCGTTGGGACAAGGAAAAGCAGCTTCTTGATAAGCTTGATTTTAAGGGTTTTGTCTGGCAAAGAGGTTCTATTCAGGAAAATGATGAGGAGTTGGTTCAAGGTTTTACAGGCTATACAAAAGAGAAAAGTGTTTACTCATTTTGGCTGCCTTTTTTAGGATCCTACGGAGCAATTAAATGCAAAGAACTTGGATTTGATGCGTCGTGTATACATGCAAACTACTATGGTAACACACATTTGGATTATAACTGGATCATTCATTCAAGCAATTTTTCACAATTTTATCACACTGGAGTGCAGATCATTTTTGGAAAAGGGATTACGTTTAACGATACACACATACTGGATTACTTAAACTGGGGTATACGTGCTCTTTATATGACAAACAACGCCTTAGTTACCTATCAATTTCCAAATCAAACGATGAAAGATGTGTTTCATAACCACCGAACAGAATATGGATATATTGCCAACTTTTTAAATAAAACGTATCAGTGGACTGTTTACCCTGGAATGCCATATAAGTAAGAGCTAAAGCCGCTTTGATAAAGTCAGAGCGGCTTTATTCCTTCAATCTGCAGAACAAAGAGAACCCGGCCCTGATCGGCCGGGTTTTTCTATTATTTTTTTTGGATGCTTAATTTAGTTATTTTTTTCGATTTGACTATAAATATCAAGTAATTTATCTACAACCACATGCTTGCAATGAGTAGATTCAACATATTTTCGGCCTTGTTTGCCAAGAGATTCACGGAGCTCAGGATTCTTCAGCAATTGTTCAACCTGATCGTAAACTGTATCAGGGTTTGCATTCACAATAGGAAGCTGATCTGGAAAAGTGGCTACTAAATCAGGTCTTATGAATGTCACGACAGGCTTGCCGAGAGCCATAGACTCAACGCTCAACAATCCATAGGAACCGCAAAGGATCTGGTCAACAATAATGTCTGCCTCTTTATAAAGGGCAATTACTTCATCATGATTCATTTTCTCAATTCTCTTATATGTGAATTCATATTTTTCTTTTAGCTTTTCAATTGCAGCTTCTACATGCTCTGTTCCTTTAAAAGCGGGATTTGTAGGAGCATGGAGAATTAAAGGCACTTTTTTATCTTTTGAAGGAAAGTCCGGTTTGAAAAATTTAAGGTCAATGGCGATTGGAAGTACGTGAACTTTTTTATAATAATTTTTCACATACTCATAGACTTCATAATCCTGTACGATCGCTTCTGAAATATAGGCAGTGACCTTTGTCAGTCTATCATGCATGGTCTCATTAGGCGGCGAGTCTCCTGTGTATGCGTAAGGGTTGTTTATTTTCGCCTGCTCATGAAACCTGACATCATTTCCCCAATGATGCATAATCATTTTCTTCTGTTTTGCATGAATTTTTTCAAGATCCGAAAACTCTCTGCACATCGTTGTATTATAGTGAAAATGAAAGAGATCGTACTCATCAATTAATTTCGTTTGATTCTCTTCCAGAAATTGTTCATCCGTGTTGACTAAAAAATCTTTATAGCCCAAATAGGAGTGAAACGTATTGTAGCCAAGAGAATGATGTCCTTTATCTACTAAGGCTGAACTTAAAATACCCATTTGACCGGCTATCTCAGTAGTTCCATGAAAGATTCTCATTTTTTACAATCCCTTCAGCCATTGTTTAGTTTTCTTAAGTCCTTCAAGCAGAGTATGATTTTTTTTCCAGTTCAGCTCCTGCTCAATTTTAGCCGTATTCATGCATCTTCTCTGCACAACATCTACACTGCGCTTTGGATGAAAGTCATTTGCAAGTGTATGAGTGCCTGTTACTTGTTTGATGCTCGACGCTAATTGTAAAATGCTTGTTTCTTTACCGGTTCCAACATTGTATTTCTCTCCTATTGCAATATCTGATACTGCCGCGAGAATTGTCGCATCCATCGCATCTTCTACATAGGTAAAGTCCCTGGTTTGTTTTCCGTCCCCGAAAATTTGCAGCGGCAGACCGTTTTCTGCTGAATCAAAAAATTTTGCGATAACCCCGCAATAAGGATTTGAAATGAGCTGTCCCGGACCGTATACGTTTGAGAACCTTAACGTTGTGACGGGCAGCTGGTACATATTGAAATAAACATCACAGTAATGCTCTGTCGTAAATTTACTCGCTGAATATGGCAGTTTAATATTATAGTAAGATTCAGGAGTAGGAAGAATTTCAGCATTTCCATAGACGGAAGCAGTAGATGCATAGACAAATCGTTTTAGGCGCGGGGATAATTCTTTTGCTTTGCGCAGCAGCGTAAATCCTCCCAAGACATTCGTATGAAAATCAGCATAAACATTATCAACAGAGAGTACGAGATTTTTGCACGCAAAGTGGAAGATATAATCAACTTTCGGCAGGATTTCATTTAATACAGCTTCGTCTGTAATGCAGCCTTGATAGAATGTGATTTTATCTGATGGAGGTATAGCTGCTTTTGTACCGGTTGATAAATTATCAAGGATAAAGATATGGTCTGATGTGGGTATTAATGTTTTAACGAGCTGTGATCCTAGAAAACCTGCTCCGCCTGTGACCAACACGTTTCCGAACAAGTTAATCCCTCTCTTCTTTAAGCATATTTACTGTCGAGAATTCTTTCATCGGCAGCTGGACAGACTGATTTGTCAAAGCAGATTGGTACATAGCAAAGATAATTTCCAACGCTTTTTTCCCTTCAATTTCTGAAAGTAAAAGTTCAGCATTCTTTTCTCCTAATGAGCAAATAAAGTTTTCATACATGGCAAGCTGTTCGTCAGCAGCGCGGGAAAACTGCTCAAGCTTTTCAATTTCCATTATTTCACCATTAATGTGCCAGCGTGAGACCTTGCTCAGTGATGGACCTTCAACAGAGAGTGTCCCCTTTTCACCAAAAACAGAAAGTGCATACCCTATATTATTTGGCTGTGAAATTACGTTAGCTTCAATGATGCCTCTTGCTCCATTTTTAAAAGTTACAATGCCAAGCGCGGCATCCTCTGTTTCTTTGGATTTGTTCTTTTGAAGAATTTCACCGGAAACTTTTTCTGCATCTCCTAAAAACCACTGCATTAAGTCAACCAAATGAATACCCTGATTAAGGAGCATGCCCCCGTCATGTTTCCATGTTCCTCTCCAGGGTGCGGTTTCATAATAGTGTGCAGAACGATTAATGCGAATCGACGCGATCGCATAATAAGGAGCTCCAATTTTCCCGCTCGCTATGACCTCTTTCATTTTGCTTAACAGAGGAAGAAATCTGAGCTGGTGGCAGACCATCACTTTTTTTTGCTTTACTGCACTCAGTGCAATGATTTCATTTGCTTCTTCTATAGATAATGCCATTGGTTTTTCTAATATGACGTGTTTATTTGCGTTTAAAGCCTCTATAGTCATTTTTGCATGCAGACTTGAAATCGTTGTAATAACAATGACATCAATGTTCTCATTTTGAAGCATCTCCTGATAATTCAAGTAAGCAGAGACCTCGCGGTTATCTCCTGCATGCTTTTTGAAGTCCGCGATTGCTTCCTGCATTCTGTCTTCCTTAAGGTCACTTACTGCAGACAATTCAGCTTGCCTGCAATCTGCAATGGCTTTAATGTGGCGCTTTGAGATAAATCCGCAGCCAATGAGTCCGAATCGAATGATCATTTCTTTTTTCCTCCCGATGAAGTGCGAAGGATAGAAATAATTTTCTCTTGTTCTTCTTTATATAGGAAAGGATGCATCGGAATGGCAAAAAGAGTTTGGGAAAGCTGTTCTGCAACCGGGAAATCTCCTTCTTGATAACTCAGATTCTTATAAACTTCCTGGAGGTGCAGACATTGCGGGTAATATACTCCTGCTTGAATCTGATTGCTCTGCAGCAAATTTAAATAGAAATCTCTTTCTTTAGACTGGGCACAGAAGAGATGATAGATATGTGTCCGGTCAGCTGCTTCAGCAGGCGATGTGATTCCTAAAACGGCATTCAGCTCTTCACGATAGATTTTTGCGCAGGCACGTCTTCGTTCATTCCAATCATCGATTTTCTCGAGTACAACAAGCAGGATGGCTGCATGGATTTCGTCCAAGCGGCTATTGTATCCAATCGTGTCATGATAATATTTTTTAGAGCTTCCATGCATGCGGAGTTTCTTTAATTTTAATGCAAGCTCATGATTTGAAGTTGTGATAATGCCTCCATCTCCAATTGTTCCAAGATTTTTGGTAGGAAAAAATGAAAAACAAGCAACATCTGCCAAGCTTCCGACTCTTTTCTTTTTATATGTGGCACCAAAGGCCTGACATGCATCTTCAATGACATACAAACCATGATTGCTGGCCAATTCATTGATCTCATCCATATCTGCCGGCTGTCCGAAAAGGTGCACAGGTATAATGGCTTTCGTTTTTTCCGTAATCACAGCATCAATTTTCACTGGATCTATGTTGAATGTTTCAGGATCAACATCTGCAAAGACCGGTGTTGCCCCAACTCTCGAGATGGCTTCTGCACTTGCAAAAAAAGTAAAGGGAGTCGTGATGACCTCATCGCCTGGTCCTATGTCAAGTGCGTCGAGTACCATAACAAGTGCATCTGTACCATTGCCTACTGCAATTGCGTCCGTTACTCCAAGCTTTCCTGCAATTTTCGTTTCAAGTTCATTTACTTTCGGACCTAAAATGTACTGACCTGAATCGTAAACATGTTCAATTGCTTTCAGCACTTCATTCTTAATGGACTGAAATTGCCTTTGCAAATCTACTAAATTAATCATAATTTGCTCCTTTTCACTCGTGATGAAAAATCTATATAAATACACCACCATTAATGTATGAAAACTCTATTTCCCTCGAGACGGCATGTGACCATTTCATTCATTATTTATATGACAGGATTATGAAATGGTCCTGACTATATAGGATTATTTATTATTCTAAGATGCAGAATTTTGCTTCTTCTGCTTTCCTCTTTACTAAAAATCCTGCCCATTTTCAAATTACTAGTTTATTGTCTATGTCCCCTGATCAGTTCCGGCATAACATAACGAGACTAAACTACCAAGATAATGCGAGGAGATTTCAAAGTGGCAGATAAATATAAAGGTAAACTTGCAGTCATAGGTTTAGGTTTCGTCGGCCTTCCCCTATCTGTTACACTGGCAGAAAAAGGATTTCAAGTGTACGGCATCGATGTAGACGTCAGGAAGATAGCTTCTTTAAATCAAAAAATCAGTTACATTGATGACATAAGTCAAGAAAGATTAGAACATGCAGTGGAAAATCAGTCATTTATTCCAACTGATGACTATGAAATCATGAAAAGCGTTCAGTCCATCATTGTATGTGTACCTACACCGCTTACTAAAGATAAAAACCCGGATTTAAAGTATGTAGAAAGTGCAGGTGCAGAAATTGCAAAGCATCTGCAAAAAGGCCAGCTTGTCATCCTTGAGAGCTCTACCTTTCCAGGAACAACGAAAGAAGTGCTGCTTCCGTTGCTTGAAAAACAGGGACTGCAAGCAGGAATAGACTTTTTCCTGGCCAATTCACCTGAGCGGATCGATCCAGGCAATAAACAGTATGCTGTAACGCAAATTCCCAAAGTGGTCGGCGGCGTGACAGCAGCGTGTCAAAAAGCTGCACATGACTTATATTCGCAAGTCTATGATCAAGTTGTTCTAGTATCATCAACAGAAGCTGCTGAATTAACAAAGCTGCTGGAAAATACTTTCCGCTTTGTCAATATTTCGTTTATGAATGAAATGGCCGTTTTATGTGACGATTTGAACATTAATATTTGGGAAGTCATTGATGCTGCAGCTACAAAGCCCTACGGATATACACCTTTTTATCCGGGTCCTGGAATAGGGGGACATTGTATTCCGGTTGATCCCTTATATCTTCAGTGGAAGCTGCTTCAATCGAAAAAAAGCAGTGATTTTATCTCCCTTTCTGATAATGTGAATGTGAAAATGGTTCACTATGTGGTAAATCGGACAAATGAATTGCTTTCAAAAGGAAAAGATGTTAAATCAGCTAAAGTTCTGCTTTATGGGGTAACGTATAAAAAAGATGTGGCAGACATACGTGATTCAACAGCGGTCGAAGTGTTTGAGGAATTTCTTGATAGAGGAACAGACGTATACTATCACGATCCGCTCATACATGAGATGAAAATGAATGGAATAACATATAAAAGCGCAGATTTAACAGAGGAGCTTCTAAAAGAAATGGATTGTGTTGTAATTTTAACAGATCATACGCAGATTCCGCTCAGTCTGATTGAAGAACACGCAGTTCTGATATTTGATACAAGAAATGCAACTAGAAAACTGACTGATTCTGATAAACTTTTCCGCTTAGGTGACGGGAAAAAAGTTCAGTAAGCGCAAAAACCGGCTGCATAGATGAGCAGCCGGTTTTTTTGCTTATTTATCATGAACAACGATATATGTAGCTTTAATCGGCCCGTGAACGCCAACAACTAAATTCAGCTCGATATCAGCACTGTTGCTTGGTCCGGTAATAAAATCAATACATGATGAAACATGATTTCCCTTTTTGAATTGGGCGCTTATGTTCTCTGCAGCTTGAGTCAACCTTGGTACAATCGTACTTTTTGGAATGATGCAGAGATAAGTTTTTGGAAGCAGATTAATGGACCTCCCTTTGTTTTCGTCACTGTACACCACAACGGTTCCTGATTCAGCAAGGGTCAAATCACTAAAAGTGATCCCAATGTCAGCTTTCTCAGAAGCTTCGATATTTTTCTCTTTTAAAGCTGGATCCCATTCGTGAACTTGTATGCCTGCCACCCGCCATGCTTTCAAGATATCATTGGTCAAACGAAATTCTTGAAAGCGTTCGTCTTTAGCGATTACTGCTGTTTTAACATCATACTCGTTAAAGACATGCATGATTTTATCAGAGAGCAGAGAAGAAGTCGTTTCAATAATTTGTGTATGAATTAACAGGCACTGTTTTTTTAAAACTTCTACAAGTTCATCCGCATCCGCATTCATTAATACTTCCCATTGAGGAGAAAAGGACCAATGGGGTTTAGTAACTGACTTTCTTCTCTCACGTGCTAGTTGTGCTGCAACTGTTTCAAGAAAAGGTTCCCGATTATGTATCTTACCCTTTATCATTTCCGCTCTCCTCTCTTCCCTTCATCCAATCTCTGAATCTCTCTTTACTTGGAGCAGGAAAGTCTCGTACATCTGTCCACGGCTTGATAGGACCAGGTCCTTTTTTGATGCTGCCTGCGCTTGTAAATGGGGACATAACCGCTGATGCTGATTTGGTTCCTGCGCCGTATAAATGCGGAGAGCTTGCAGCCAATTGATAGCCTTTCATGGCAAGCTTTTCCCCAAATGTGGATTTCCCTTCATCTTCGACAATTTTACGGCGATGCTTTATTAATAATTCGTGCAAAGGAATTTTCACAGGACAGGCATCAGTACATGCTGCACATAATGATGAAGCATATGGAAGCTCTTTGTAATCTTCATAGCCTCCAAGCAGAGGCGAAAGGACAGCGCCAATTGGACCCGCATAGATCGATCCGTAGGAATGACCTCCAATATGACGATAAACCGGACATACATTTACACATGCTGCGCAGCGGATGCAGTGAAGCGCGCTTTGAAACTCAGTGCCTAAAATTTTTGAACGGCCGTTATCTACGATAACAAGATGAAATTCTTCAGGACCGTCAGCATCCCCATCATCTTTCGGACCTGTTAATCCTGTGATGTAGCTTGTTAACTTTTGTCCTACTGCACTTCTGCACAGCAAACTGACTAATACATCAAGCTCTTCCCATGAAGGAACGATGCGCTCCATCCCCATCACCGTTATTTGCGTTTTTGGCAATGCTGTGACAAGTCCAGCATTTCCTTCATTCGTAACCAAACAGATCGAGCCGGATTCTGCTACTGCAAAGTTGCACCCTGTAATACCAAGATCTGCACTCAGGAAATCCTTGCGAAGCTGTTCTCTGGCGAATAAAGCGAGCTCTTCTGGCATTTCTGATTTTTCGTAGCCCCGTTTTTCTTTAAATGTATCACGAATTTGTTCTTTGTTTTTATGAAGAGCAGGAACAACAATGTGCGATGGTGGATCGTGGTCATCAAGCTGCAGAATATATTCCCCAAGATCTGTCTCGATCACTTCACAGCCTGCTTTATCTAAAGCTTCATTTAAGTGGATTTCTTCTGTTACCATTGACTTTGATTTGACGACCTTTTTCGCCTGTTTTTGTATGGCAACTCCTGTTATGTATTTGTTAGCTTCTTCTTTTGTTGCGGCAAAAAATACATGACCGCCGCGTTTTGCCACACTTTCGCTTAACTGCTCCAAATAATAATCCAGATTTTCCATCGTATGTGTCCGGATTTCTTCCCCAAGCTTCCGCCACTCTTCCCAGTTTCCAAGCTCTTCCGTTGCTTGCAGGCGCCTTCCCTGCATTCGTTCTTGTGCAGAAGCAACGGCATTTCTCATGAACGGATTATTTACTCCTTTTTCAACCCGGTCGAAAAAAGGTTCGTTTCCTATTTTCATTGGCATGTTATTTCACCCCGCTATTCAGCACTTCTGCAATATGCATGACTTTAATAGGAATCCCTTTGCGATTGATTCTCCCGCCGATGTTCATTAAACAGCCGCAGTCGGCACCGATTAATATTTCTGCATCTGTATCTTGGATATGCTTGACCTTCTCGTCTACCATCTGCTCTGAAATGGAAACCATTTTAACGGAAAACGTTCCGCCAAATCCGCAGCAATCATGACTGTTAGGAAGAGGCGTAATATTTAAACCGCTTACATTCCGAAGTAATGTTTCAGGAGCATCCGTCACACCGAGAAGCCTAGTCATGTGACACGATTTATGAAAAGTAGCATGTGCCTGAAGAGACGCATTTACATGTTCAACATTTAGAACTTCAGTTAAAAATTGTGTTAGCTCATATGATTTTTCAGCAAGCTGATGCGCCTTTTCCCTCCAGTCAGGATCATTTGCAAACAGCCCCTTATATTCATGCAGCATGGCCACACATGAACCGGATGGCCCTACAACATAATCAGAGTGTTCAAAAGCTGTGATCATATGCTTTGCCACTTCTCTCGTTTCCTTATGATAGCCGCTATTATAGGCAGGCTGGCCGCAACAAGTCTGAGTTTTTGGGAAATCAACCTCACAGCCTAGCTTTTCAAGCAATTCAACCGTGCTTTTTCCTACATTTGAATAGAATACATCTGCTAAACATGTAATGAACAAGGATACTTTCAAAAAAACTCCTCCTATTCTTTAGAGTCTATTCTTTTATTATACACTATTTGAATATTTAGATATTTTAAAAAGGTCCTATAATGATATAGAACCTTTTATCTTTATTATTCAGTTTCCCTGATTCTATTTTTATTTTTTTCCTTCATTAAGACTGTTTTTTTATTTGCATCTAAAGTAATGATGACATCAGCCATTTTTGTAAACAAACCATTTTCGACTACACCAGGGATCATATTAAGAACGGTTTCCAATTTATGAGGCTGTGAATTTTCAGGAATCTCACAGTCGAAGATATAGTTGTGATTATCTGTTATATAAGGATTCCCATTCGAGAGCCGCATTTCAGGGACACAGCCAATTGAGCTTATTTGCTTTGCAGTCCGCTCATATCCAAATGGAATTACTTCAACGGGAAGCCGAAATGAACCCAGTTTTGCTGACAATTTAGATGAATCTGCTACAACTATAAAGGTATTAGCTGCTGCAGCAATGATTTTTTCCCTTAATAGGGCTCCACCGCCTCCTTTTATCAGATTCAGGTCTGGATCCACTTCATCCGCTCCATCGATGGCTACATCAAGATAAGTGACTTCTTTAAAACTTGTAAGAGGTATTCCGAATTCATGTGCAAGTTTTTCTGTGGCCATTGAAGTAGGGATCCCTTTAATCTGGAGTCCTTCTTTAACCATCTGACCAATCTTCTCAAGCGTGTAGTAGACAGTTGAGCCAGTACCAAGACCCACGATCATGCCGTCTTTAACGAATTCAGCAGCTTTTTCACCGACTAGTTTTTTTTCATTCATTGGTTTCTCCTTAAATATTTGAAATAATAATATCTCATTTCTTTTAAATCCCTGTTTTCTAAAATGATTATTTACAATTAAGTAAGTGATGTTAACTGAATGTTATTGGAGAGCAAGCAGAAAAGCAAGCCGAGGGCAGATAGATTATCAGTACATTTTTCAACCCAGGTCTCCCATTCATCTTTCCTGAAGATTAAAACGGGCATTCTCCTTACATAACAGTATGAACAGCCAAATGAACACCTGGTATAAGGATTTAATGAGTGGCTGTAGTCAGATAAAAAACCTGTGCCTTTGCTAAGAATTGTTTTTCTCATCTTACATCGCCTTTACTTTGCATCGTGAAAAATAATTCCCATTCCATATCGCGTTCCAGAAAACAAAGTGCTGACCCCGTGTCGTACCGTATTTTTGTAATAGCCCCGCTTTCCTTCTACCGGCCGGTGGCTTGCAGGGAAAATAAGCGCTTCCCCTTGTTCTAATGTAATCACATGCCCCCTGCTCTGTGCGCGGGGACGCTGTTCCACAAGAATTGATTCGCCTCCAGTGTAATCCTCTCCGCGCTTGCTTAATGTAATCAGAACTTGAAACGGAAAAAATACATCCCCATATAAATCTTGATGCAGACAGTTATAACCGCCTTCTACATACTTCAGGATTAAAGGAGTTGGGCGGTTCTGACCTTTTTTATGGCAGACTTCTAAAAATGCAGACAGTGTATCTGGGTAAAAAGCTTCCTTGCCCAACAGCACTAACCACCGATTGGCTGCTTTTGCCAGTTCAGGGTAGAATGAAGTACGCAGCACCTGCAATAATGAAGGTAATGGAGAATCAAAATATTTATATTCCCCTTCACCGAAGCGATAGCGACTCATATTTATTGTGCTGCGATACAGCCCTTCTTGTTCATAGAGCCTCATAAACTCTTGACATTGTTCAGGATTAAGGAGAGGGGGCAATTTTACATACCCCGCTTTGTCTAATTCCTGATGAATTTTGTCCCAGCTGAGTGAATGAATTTTAGAACTCACTTCATCATGCATTTGGCATCCCTCCATTTTGAGATTCTAATTGGAGCAGATATTGTTTCATTTCCGTGCCTCCCCGGTAACCTGTTATAGCTCCATTCTTTCCAATTACACGGTGGCACGGAACAGTAATCAAAACCGGATTGGCACCAATCGCTGTTCCAACAGCACGAACCGCTGCAGGTCTTTGAACGAGCGAAGCTATATCTGAATAAGAACATGTTTTCCCATAAGGAATTTGCTTTAAGGCTTCCCAAATCTCTTCTTGAAATGGTGTGCCTTTTACATCTATTCTTAATGAAAAAGATTGCCGAGTTCCTTCAAAATATTCTTGCAGTTCATTTATATACGGCATTAATGCTTCTTCATTTACGATAAGGCTTGCATAAGGAAAGCGTTTTTGCATCCAGGCTTTAAGCTCTTCAAACGATTGGCCTGGTGAACCTATATAACAAAGTCCTTTTTCCGTCGTTGCTACATATAATTGCCACTGGCCGTATTCCAGAATGCCCCATTTAATGATTTGTTTTTCCGTGTTCATCTCTATTCATAGCTCCTTCTTAAGGTTTTGGCGGTAAGCTATTCGATAGCCTGAGGGTGTATATCCCAACTTCTTTTTAAATAGCGTAATAAAATATGGTGTGCTTGAGAATCCCACAGCAAGGCCGATGTCAGATATCGATAATCCGGATGTCTCAAGCAGATCGATTGCTTTTTCCATACGAATTTGCTGAACATATTCAGATGGTGTTATGCCTTTAACACGTTTAAACAAACGCTGCAGGTGATAAGGACTGCCATGGGATACTTCCGCCAATATTTGCAATGTTAGAGACTCAAAATAATGCTGATCAATCCAATGAACAATTTGTTCGATCCATTCCTCAGCAGGCAAACGCAAGCCGTCAGGTTTACATCGCTTACATGGTCTGAATTTTTCTTCTAATGCCATGTATGCATTTTTGAAGATGCGTACATTTTCTTTATTAGGCTTCCTTGATTTACAGGAAGGACGGCAAAAGATGCCAGTCGTTTCTACTCCATAATAAAACTTGTCATCATACTCTGAGTCACATTCCGTAATAGCCTTCCAGTAAACATCAGAAATGTTCGGTTTTTTCATATCCACCTCGTTCACCTCCGTTTTCAGTATATACTTATAACGTTGGGAACCAAACACTTACTCAATATAATAGCAAGATAAAGTAATTTAATAATAATAGTATTAAAAGCAGATTTTATATGATTCAGAATGATGCTTCTTTCAACTATACCTTCTTTTATTAAATTCAATTATGTGTGAACGATGGATACGATACCTAAATCTTTCGCTTTTCTTAGCATCCGTTCTAACGTGGATAGGCTTACGCCAAATCACTTCAATTTTTCATTGATGACTTTTACTGGCGTTCCAATCTTGGCGTTGGCCACACCTGCATATTTTGCAGAAAACCGGACTAGGCGTTTGAACGCGAATAATTCCCCTATGGTGAAATCCTTTTTATGTTCGGCTAGGAACATTTCAATGGTATTGTTAAACTCTTTTATGCTGCTAAACTTGCTGTACTCTTTGAAGTTTTCAATTCTTCCTGCTACCAACATAGCTTTTCTTCCTTTCTGTAAGACAAAAGAAAAAGGCGCACTTTCCCCTTAGGTGTGATAAAGGCTTAATTGAATTTGATAAACGAACCACTGGCCGTTGGATTCCACATCCAGAGTTTCCAAAAATCCAGAAAACTATTGAAGTCTTCAATCGTGGTGGAAATGTCACGTTTGATGATGTGAAAGAAGAGTGAATTAAGGAGAACTTTTATCATCAATTACAGACAGATAAGGAATAAAAGGAGAAAATGAAAGAAATGGCTTTGCTGCTTGGACAAGCCTTTGAACAAAGTGGCCTAATGAATTGTTTATAGCTTCCCAATCTATTGAAGCTCTTCAAAGAAAAATACCCCAAATTTGAATTTAAGGTCACGACAGGCTTTAGCAGTCATCTCTCCCATTAAATTTACAATCATTTTCACACGATTCATATTTACCCCTCCTATTTGTGATTGTGTTTCCTTAACTTAATAGTATGGGATAAACAGAGATTAATAAAATATCGTTATTTGATTGGGTTCCAAAGATAAAATTTATGGCTAATGTTGAGTAGGAGTATAGAACATTCCATAAAAATTGCCCCTTAAACAGATTGAATCATCGTTCAAACCGTTTAGAGGGCATACGTAGCTTTGTTATTATATTAAGCTATAAACACTAGCTTCTTAAACTGTACCAGTACCTGTTGAACTGTTTCACTTATACTAATTAACACTTAAACTTTCCATGAGGTTCTGTAGTATGTTTTATTTTCAATATCGTAGTTTCATACTAATGCTTGACATCTTGCTCTCTTCCTTTATTTTCAACTTTCCTCTTACCTTCTCTTATCGTTTTCCTTTTAGATCAGACGTAATCACTTGTGCCTCATCTGTTGATACCTCTGATGTTTTCACAAATATCATATCTGCTTTTGATTCGTAGTACCAAACATCGTTCCCTTTTTCGACCGCATCTTTGGAATCAACTAATCTTAACTTTTTGCCGTTTCGTTTCACAGAACTAAGTCTTCTATCTCCCGCATTCGCTTTTATTTCAGCAGACCATGTTCTGTTTTTAATCTCTCCGTCGAAGCTGCCTTTAATTGCTGAAATTTCAAGTGTCACATTCCCCTCATCAGATGCAGCGGCAATCTTTGTCTCAGCCGATTGACCGTTTTCATATTTGTAGGTTTGACCATCATCTTCATATAACGTAAAGCTTGAAGCTTCTCCATTTTGTTTTGGATAGACGTTTAATGCTATCGTTGATGCTGGTTTTTCATTTGTATAGTTTTGAATCTCACGCTGTGGAATAATTGCCCCTTCTTTTACAAATACCGGAATCTTTGACAAATCTGCCTCATACTCAATGGTTTGCCCTCCCGTAAATGATTTCTGGGTGCTCCAGTCATACCATGTACCGTCTGGTAAATAAATACTTCTCTTCGAAATACCTTCCAATGATATCGGCGCTACAAGCATATTTGGACCAAACATCCATTGGTCTTCAATTTCATATACTTTTTCATCAGTTGTGTAATCCATGACAAGCGGTCTCATTAATGAGACATTTTCAACAGTTGTTTGCTTTGTTGCTGAATAGATGTAAGGCAGCAGTTTGTAACGCTGTTCGATGCTTTGTTTTACGATGCCTTCTGCTTCCGCACCAAACGCCCAAGGCTCTCTTGTATTCGTTGGATCACCACATTCGCAATTATGAGCTCGGAAGATTGGCATAAAGGATCCAGCCTGCATCCAACGTGTATAGAGTTCTGCTGACGGTTTTCCGTAAAAGCCACCTATATCCGTTGTATAATAAGGGATACCAGACATCGATGAGCTTAACCCCAATTGTAAATTATGCCTAAAGGCCTCCCAGCTTGCATCAATATCTCCGCTCCATACGGTCGTTCCGTATTCTTGAATCCCAGAAAAACCGGAACGTGACAGGCTCCATAAACGGTTATCACTGTAGCTTCGATGGCCTTTATAGAACGCTTTCGCTTCGTTTAAGGCGTACACATTTCTAATCTCTGCTGCACTGCCTTTAGAAAAGTGGTGTCTTAATGAGTCCGTTGGCTTCTCTGGTTCATTTAAATCGATCCAATACCCTTTTACTCCCGCATCATGCAATGTTTTAACCTGTGCATTGAACCAATCGACAGCTTTTGGATTGGTGAAATCCACTAATCCTGCTTTTCCATACCAAGCTTCATAAATAACGGTATTTCCTGAAGCGTCTTGAACAAAATATCCACTGCGATCTCCTTCGTTAAAATTGTTCGCTGTTACTTGAATATACGGATCGACTAGCGGTACCGTCTTGATTCCTTTCCTGGCCAGCTCCTCCATGCTTTGTTTTGGATTTGCAAAAGCCTCTGACCAAGTCATATCAAAATAATGATTTTCTTTGGCCCAATAGGCATCAAGAATCATACCGTCTAAGGGAATTTGTTTTTGGCGGAACGTGTCAACAACCTTATTTACTTCTTCCCAGCTCTTATATCCATATTTTGATTGGATATAACCCAGTGCCCATTGTGGCGGCATCGGCGCCTTGCCAGTTAATTCTGCATAACTTTCCATGATATCTGTTAGAGTATTTTTCTTTTCACCTGACATAAAGTAGTAAATCATTTCCCCGTTTGGTGAACTGAAAGAATACTTCCCACTGTCTGTGGCACCCATATCAAACGTGACATTTTCATAGGTGTTATCAAAGTAAAGTCCATAGCCCTTTGTACTCATAAAGAATGTTCCAGAAATATCTGACGTGTTTCCGCCATATCCGCCTTTCATACCATTGTTCATTACAATCTTATGGCCTCTGCGGTTAAAAGATTGGGAGTCACGATCCATACCAAGACCAAAGAATTGCTCTTTTGGATCAAGGTTCATGGCAGCATAAATACCTGTATCCCCGTCATACCCTAATCCTTTACCCTCACTTTGTTCCGTTAATATCTCCGTATTTGCTGTATCATAGTATGCAAGCTTAAATGGAGACTTATAAGCTCTCAAACTCATTTTTTCTGTTTGAATTAAGATATAATCATTTTTATCCGTTACCTTAGGGACTACACTTGCCCCCTCATCATCAACAACAAAAGAAGCTTTTTTCTTAAATGTTCCAGTAGGTTCCATCCATACTTTAGCTATATCCTCTTGAATGAATTCGACTTTCACTTTTTCCTGGTTAGCAGAATGCAATACGATCGATTTACCATCATCTGATACAGTATATGGATTGCCGGCATCTAAACTTTCAACATATGAAACATTTTGATGATCGGCTGGATCTTTTTTTATCATTTTAACGTCATCGAGTTCAAGAACACTTTCAGCCTGGCCTTCTGCGATCACGCCAACCTTTACCACTTCATCAGCCATTAGCTGGATATTTGGGACTTTGACTTCTTTCCAATCACCACTTGCCGGGATCGGTACTTCTTTTGTGCCACCAGAGTATTTGACATAAAGTGAAGCCTTGTCAAAATTTCCAGATTTACGAGTGGTAATTGATAATTGATAGGTTCCATCAGCAGGAGCATTACCAAATTGCCATAGATCAGATGAATAAGCTTCCTTACCCGTGATTTTGACAAATGACTTTTCATCTGCTGATTCAATCGATTGGTTAACCATATTTGTACGGCTCCACCCAGTGAATCCTTGCTCAAAACCTTTGTTATACAGGCTGACTTCTACCTCTTCAGGCACTTCATTGTTTGCTGATTGAAGCATCACATTATCAAGCTGCAAGGATGTATCTGCTTTAGGTGCTTCCATATAAAATTCTAGAGTTAATTCACCTTCTGTGACATTGATCGTGTCTGTGCTGAATTTTTTATACTCAAACTCATCCGCGGACCATTTCTGCTTTACAGGACCATTCGGATCCTTTAGATTTGGTTCAATTTTCACCTCTATCTTCTCTTTACCAGGCTGGGAAACAATCATTTTAGCAACCCCGCCGGCAAATGATGGATCCAAGTGCGGCATTAGTTTCGCCATCGCTGAAACCGTATACTCGCCGTCCTTTAAACCCACAATTGTTTGCTTAGAAGAAGCTTTTCCTCTCTCATTAGGAGAATACAAGTATTGCTTATACCCTTCATAAGCATCGTTTTTATCGACACCATGCCATACAGTTGTGCCAAAGGTTTCGATTGTCCAGCCAGTTTCATTGCCCATTTCAAAATCGCCGTTAACGAGCTGTCCTGTACTTGCTCCAAACTGGATAGAATCAAGTAATGTCGAACCTGTATCTTCTCCTGTAAATTCCAAGGTGATTAAATTCACCCCTTTATTCAGTTGGACAGATTGTTGGATTGTTGCCCATTTATCTCCAGTACTTGGAAACGACACTTTCGTCGGCTCATCAATGACATTTTTCTTTTTATCTTCTACGGAAAGTGATAAGGTACTAGCTTCTGCCTGTTCATTTGCGTATTTTATTGCTAGCGGGAACTGCCCTGCTTCAGCCATTTCAACGGCAATTGTTACTTTTGAGCCTTTTTTGTTCAACCCTGTGAGATAGCCAAATCCATCGTATCCCATTTGTTCATTACCAAAGATGGCTCCTCCTTGATATGAAGCTACTTCGGTTTGATATACTTTCTTGTTGTTTTTTGGAATGAGTTTCAATACTGTCGTATCATGAGGCTCGAGCATTTCTGAATACATCGAACGGTAGCCGAGATCCTTATGCTCCCATAGGTTGCGGGCAAAAGCTTCCTCCTTGATTCCAAGATCTTTTTTGAAATCCATTGATAGCCCTTTGCTTGTATCACTGCGGTTAAAGAGTGCTACGACCCAAGATCCATCTGGTAATTGACCAGCCCATCTTTCACTGTCGCGGCTTACATTGTTTTTATAATGCTGATTTGAATAAAAGATTGGTTTTCCTGCAAAACCAAGTTTGTTCAATTCGATCAATTCAGGGTTTTGATAATATTTGTAATTATCTCCGATTGTGTCATATTGATCGGCAATGGTAATTGGTGAACCAGCCATGGTGAATAAAGAGATAGCTGATTTCTTTTCGTCCTCGGCATAACGGCCTTTAAACGTATTTAGCTTTAAGAAGTCACCGTCATTAATCATTGATCCGCGTCCCGAAATATCCGCAAATCCAGTAAATCCTTGAAATGGATTGGCCCATTGTGACCAATTTTTTGTCCACTCTTGTCTCCGGCCGCTTATATGCTCCCAGCCGCCACTGAATGCATCCTCATCAATTCGGATCATATCGCCGTATTTTTGTTCATATTCACCGTGGTTGTTTAAATCAGGCATAACTAAGCTGAGGAATATGTTATTCTTTTCAGTCGCTTCATTCATCCATTGAAGTGCTTTACGATATTGTTCTCTTGTGTGACCTGTTCCGATTTGGCCCAGCCCTTTATCATATCCGCTTTCATACCAAGATAAAAAGTCAACACGTAAATAGGAAGCTCCTTGTTCTGCAAAAAAGTCGACATATCCTTTCAAAAATTTCTCGGCATCAGGATGGTCCACATTTAACCAATAAAGGGCTCTTTCTCCCCCTTGCCCGCCATCAAACCGGTCACCTTGAAGCGTTTTTCCGCCGCCAATGTCTTGCGGCTCTGTAATAACAAGATCTGCGACAGGTGTATCTGTCCCTTTCACTTTGTATTTATCCGGATTTTTAACAACCTCTGGACTGATCCAAAGCGGATTATAATAGATGCCGAATTTCATCCCTTTGCTTTTCACATAATCTGCCCAGTATTTCCATGTATGTCCTTCTGGATAACGCTGGTCCGGATAACCCTGCCAATTGTCGTAGACGACAGAGACATCATCGATATCAATTCCAGCATCGCGCACTTGTTTTTCCGTAGGATCGACAATAAATTCAATTTTTAATTGACCTGAAGTCACATTAACAGTTTCTGTATACGCTGACCAATTTTCTGAAGTCATTGGCTTTTTTACATTAGCTTCAGGATTAGCTTTATCGTATCCAGAAATTTTCATTTCTACAGCCACACCTTTGTCGACAAAACCATTTTTCCCTTTAGCATTAGAATTGACACGGTAGTTTCCATTTGGCAAATCCTTTATCGTTTGAGTAATAATTTGTTTGTTCGGATTTTCACTATAAGTCCATAACGACTTGTCTCCTTCAGGGTCATCATTTCGGCCGTGAGCAAAGTCACCTTCAAACGTCCATCCTTCTGTTTCGGCTTGCTCAAAGCCACCATTTACTACAATATTTCCCTCTGGAATTGGAGGTTGATCCGAATCTACAGCTGCAAAGGTAACATCATCAAGCTGCAATGAAGCGTTTCCTTTTTTAGAATCAATGAAAAATTCTACAGTCATTTCTGTTCCAATCGATTTCACATCAAAAGAATAGTTTTTATAACTCGAACTTATCTCGATTGGTACCTTCTCTACTACTTCTCCATTCTGGCTGATTCGCATTTCAGCACTGCTGCCAATAGCATCATCAGTAAACTGATTGGACCCGCTAAAATCTTGAAGAGTTGCCCACGCGGATAATCGATATGTTTTATCCTTATCGAGCCCTGTCACTGTTTGACTCGTGTTAGCATTAAAAGGGGCATTTTTATAAAAGTAAAACTTAAAGTTATTACGGGCACCGGACTTATCAACTCCAGAATCAGCATTTCCCTTGATATCCCAGCCTTCAGTAGTCGCGTATTCAAAGTCACCGTTAAATAATGTTCCTGGTTTAAGATATGGTTTATCGCGGCCATCCATATAAATCGGGTCACTCATCCATCGATCATTATGCGACACTACGTAACCGCTTTCATTTAATAGTGTAGCACCCTCGATCCATCCATCCGTACTAATCATGTCATAACCGTATGGAAGGAAATTTTTGGCCATCCAATCAACGTTATCTTTTAAACGATGTTCTGGCATGAACACGTCTTTTCCAAATTGATGCTCATATGTAATCCAGTACATCGGCCCTGCACCCTGTCTAGTAAACTCACTATCTCTTGCAACCCCAGAACGAACGTTAAAAACAGATAAAACCATCGAAATCATAATTGATAGGATCATGGCTTTCAGAAATAGTCTGTGTTTACTTCTTTGCATGTTTACCCTCCCTATTTTTTCGCTCATTTAATATTACTTTCTATATCTTTCTTTCGAAAATACTTATATTAACACCCCCTTTAAATATAATCACAGTCAATCCAGTGCAATATACAGATACTTTATTCAGTGAATAAAGTAATTATTCCAAAGGATACAACAATAGTCGTTTCCTTTGTTATTTGTAAATAGGGACTTTAAATAAATGGCTAACGACTAGTGCGCACGCCCCAATTAACCATACTTCCTCACCTAGCTGTGAGGTTTGGAACTGAAGTTTTCGAGGATGCTTGACGAAAAAGTGGACGGCCAGCTCCTTTTGAATTCCTTTTAACAGAAATTCATTTTCTCTTAATCCTTCCCCACCTAAAATCACTGCTTCCGGATTAAATAGATGGACCATATTCTTAATACCTAATGCCAGATTTTCTCCTTGCTTTACCAACAATTCTTGTGCATACGTATCTCCACTTTGTGCTGCTTTTACGATACACTCAGGTGTAATGGGAGTAAACGACGCTAACAATGTTGGAACACCAATCGAGACCATACGCTCAGCCTCATTCACAAGGTACGCATCAGAAGCATATAATTCTAAACAACCTCGCTGTCCGCAATAACAAAGGCGGTCTCCCTGATAAATAGTGATATGCCCTAACTCTCCAGCTCCACCGAAGTCTCCTCGAAACAACATATTATCAATTACAATTCCTGCCCCCACACCAGCTCCAACCGTAACACCAATGAAGTTTCTATAGTCTCTCCCTTGGCCTATCCACTTCTCAGCGAGTGCAAATACATTCGCATCATTATCGATCATCAACGGAACATCAAAGTGCCTGCCAATTGGCTTCAAATCCCCATGATCCACTTTTAATATAGGTGAATAGACCACTTCATTACTTTCTCGATCTACTAACCCCGGCGTAGCAATGCCAATCCCCACTAATTTGGCAGCGCATTCATTTTGTTTGATAAAAGAATCAAGTTGTTCAATAATAACCGTTGCTAATCTGTTCGCTTCCTTGAGGGTGTATGAAAATCGATGTTTGTGTAAAATTTCCCCTTCCAAATTAGATAGGCACATCTTTACCTGTTGTTGTTCGATTTTCATACCAACAACAACGCCAAAATCTCCGTTGAATTTTAATAACACTGGCTTCCTGCCACCATGTGAATCTCCAGTTCCAATCTCAGAAACAAGATTTCCCTTAATAAGTTCATCTATAATATTAGTAATTGTTGATAAACCTAGTCCAGTTTCTTTAGCTATTTCAGTGCGGGAGATATTTCCTTTCAGGCGAACCCTATCAATTACGAGGGAACGGTTCAGTTCTTTAATAAGTTCCTTATTTCCTATTCTAAATAAATTCATCTCACACTTCTCCCCTGCCCTCATTTCATATGGTAAATTTAACATAATTCATTCAGTGAAACAAGTTAAATTTCAGATAATTCAAAAAATAAAAATTTCCCCCTCATAATTCTACCAATCTTTTTGACTTAGTCTCAAAAAAGGAACCTAAGGAATTTTTTTCTTGGATTCCTATCGCTCTACTAGAAAAGATTATTCTTATCTACCCTAACAACATGAGTTATAGAGACTTAAAAAGACTGCAAAGCATTCACGAAGAAACGCTTTGCAGTCCAGTCTTTTAATAAGGTTTGCTTTTATTTTGTTTCAGGTTGTTGCGTCGTCTCTAATGCTTCATCTAACTCTTTATCTTTGATCGTAATTTCAGCTTCTTTTTGGAGCATGGAAATGACTTCGTTAATTGGCTTAGCTTTTTTATATGTTAGTTCTTTTTCAATTTCTGCTTTCTTGTCTTCAAACGTGTTTGTTTTCTTATCCGTTACTTTAATAATGTGATAGCCGTATTCTGTTTTCACAGGGTCACTAACATGATTGACATCAAGTGAAAATACAACTTGATCAAATTCAGGAACCATGTTCCCTTTTGTAAAATGTCCAAGATCACCGCCTTTGTCTTTCGAACCAGGATCAGTTGAATAAACGCTCGCAAGTTGAGCAAAGTCCTCGCCCTTATCTAGTCTCTCCTGCACTTCTTTCGCCGTTTTTTCATCCTTAACCAGAATATGGCTTGCTTTAATTTCTTCTTTATACTTATTCTCAAATTCTTTTTTCACTTCTTCTTCGGAAACCTTTACTCCATCTGTTGCTGCTTTTTGAGCCAATAACTCACGTTCAACATTTTTTTTAAAGACTTGCTCATCTGACATGCCTTTTTGCGCAAGAGCCTGTTTCAAGCCTTCCTCACCACCGAATTGTTCCTTATACTCCTTGATTCTTTCATCAATTTCTTTATCTGTCACTTTGTAATCTTTTTCAAGCACCATCGTTTCTACCATTTGTTTTAAAACTTGGTCACCAGCCTGAGCCTTTAATTCGTTATAAAATTCCTCTTTGGTAATTTCACCCGCTTTAGATTGAACAATTGTATCTGAAGCACTAAGGTTACAAGCAGAAAGAGAAAGAACTGTACCTACTATTCCAAGGGAAACGAACATTTTTTTCATTCAAAACACTCCTACCTTTTTACATTTTTTTGACTATGTTTGCCTATCATTTAAGGTTGAAATTCTTCCTTCAAAATGACATCGTTCATCCTCATGTATTCCTACCCTCTTTTTTATTAAAACTAGATAGTAGTAATCCATGAAATTTCCTTGTATTATTGTTCATACTCTACCACGACCATATCCCAATATTTAAGACTAGGAAGTGCAAAGATGACCTTGTTATTTTCTTGTTTAAAGTTTAGAGATATAGGCACTCCGTTTTGCTTGTCAGGCGAAGCCATCCAAACTTTTTTAATAGATTTCGTCTCTTCAAGCTTAACGGTTAACTGTTTACGGTTTTGAGGTTCTGCTTGATTTGCATTTGTATCACGCCATTCTAATGTTGTAGCATCAAAGAAGTTAATAAAATGAATGACTTTTTTATTCGCTTTTTGTTTTGCGAAGCTCCATATTTTCCCCTGTTCCGGCTGTGAAGAGAAATGAACCCAATCAGATGAAGCAATAGTGATCGGCACCTCTTTCAGGTTATCCCGAAGCAGGTTTTCATAAGCTACAAGAAAATCATAATAATGCAAGAGCATGCTTTTTAAGGATTTGCTCATCTTTAAATTATCATGTGGAAAATATTCTTTTGACAGCATGTGTTCTCCCAGTTCTAGGTGTGAACCACCAGATGCAAAAATCACACTGTTCGTTAATAATATACTTGGAGTATTAAATTTCCCCGGCTGACTGGAAAACTCGTAATTCATATAGGCGGCTAAGATTGTATTATATCTCCCTTTTGAATAGTGATTGTTTTCATCAATCATGCGTTTTAAATCACTATAATATTTATCTTGATCCCATACTTCCGTATATAAGAAATCAACAGGAGAGTCACCTAGCTGTTTTTGACCATATTGGCTAACCGCGTTCATCACAATCCGTTTATCAGGCGTTTCTTTTTTGATATGTTCCATAAAAGGTTTAAAAGATTCGTCGAGCCCCACGGATTTCCCATTAAAGTCATATACATTTCCCCGTGGACCAAGCTGATCAATATGCCATCCATCAAAGGGAAGAGTCTCGTAAACTTTTTTTTGCTGATTAATTAAATAGGTTTGCCACTCCGAATTTGCCGGATTGACAAGAAATACATCACTTTTCCATTCCTCTGGTACTGGATGGTAATCATGTTGATTTTTTTGCTGATCTTTAAATAAGCGCCATTCTGTTTTGACACCATCTTTTTCAGCTTCTGCAAAAGCACCGTATAAAAGGTTATATGCCATTGTTTTCATGTTTCGTTTATGGGCTAACTCAATATATGATTTAATCGTCTGCAGCGAGGTAGGACGATTGGCGATGTCCTCCCAATGGACGGCAGACTCATTGTTTTCTAAGTTAATAGGTTGATGGTGTTTATAATGCCAATCATAAAATTGCAATCCATTAATGTGATAACGATTCAGCCAGGAAATAACAGACTCCATATCTTTGTTAGACATATCATGAAACTTTGAAAGAAATCCATATCTCGGAAATTTTGACCAATCGCTTGAAACATCAACAGCAACTGTTTGCTGATCAAGTTCAGTTTGAGTTTCCAACTGTACAAGGACTAAATACCCTTTGAAATCCTCTTCTGGTGGCTCCCATGTCCAATGCACCTCATTTTTTTCTACTTTTACCTTTTGTTTAGAGATGACATCATTTAAATGAAAGTATGTGATTTCTAACATTTCATCAGAATACTTAGCGGGTATTTTAGTCGTAAAATGAATCATTTCATTAGGTTGATATGACGCTTTATCAGTTGTTATACTTTGAATCATTTTATTTTCTTCTACTAATTGTGGTTTCGTTTGAAAAAAGAGAGACTTCATTGCAACCACAGTGATGATTAATAGCATTATCATAGAAAATAAGACAATTACGATTGATTTCTTTTTCAATAGCATACAATCTAACTCCCCGTAACTAACAACTAGTGTCTTTACTATTTATGTCTAGACCAGCACACCAAATTTCTTTCGCCTAGCAGCTTAAGGTATATGGTCTTTTTAAGAATACTTCATTCAAAGAGCGACATAGGAGGTAAGAAATTCATTTATTTTACAAGAGAAGCCTGACTAAATTCTAATTGAACTTAGTCAGAACCTATTACTCACCTTCGTTGGTTAACACGCATGTGAGTATGTTATTAATCAGCTTTTGGACCATAATCTGCATCAATGATTTTATCCATCGGGTGTCCGCATTCAGTTAACTTTTCTATTTCAGATCCTAAATATAGATCTGTCTGAAAGTATCCATTCGGCAAATCAACCTCAACAGTATATGTACCTGGTCCATATAAGTTCGTGACGTTATCAAAGCTAATCTGCCCCTCATACGGTTTTCCGTCTCCTTGAGGTACTGTACCTTCAGGATAAACATAACTTGTAAAACTAATCTCAATTGGATCCATGCCTACAGGGACCGTAAATGTTGCTGTTCCTCTACTAACACTGGTCTTAAAAAATTGATCGAAAGGTCGCTGTGATTCAATATCTTTAGTCAATCCAGCGTTATCATTTATCGTTATGGACCCGCTCCACAACTCTCCCTTTCCTGGATGGCCAGGACGCTGATATGCTTTAAACATATAATTTCCGTCCATAAGCTGATCTGGTGTATACGTTAATTCCTGTGTTTCACCAGATGGTAACGCGTTAACAACTCCAGTGTAAACAACCTCGCCATCTTTAGGATTACCATTTGCTGACCAGTAAACCTCATACGCAGCTTCCCCCTGCATAGCTTGTGAGTCCTGGCCATTTTTTATCGTGGCAGAAATGCCATTGCAAGTTACATTTTCGGCGGTAAATGATAATGAACTTTTATCCCAAGATGATTTATCATGTAATGTTGTTTGTTTAGATCCATTTTGGTTACTGCCTTTTTCAGCTTGTTCATTCTTTATTGAAGCAGCAAATGTTGTATGTATAGGTTGTATAAAAGAAATTGATAGCAATGTTGCTGTTATAATGCCAGCGGATAGTTTATTTAGCTTTTTCACATGACATCCTCATTTCCAACAATTTTTTCGTTCCCGAATATTTTTATGAGATGACTAGTTTATTCGTTTATATAAAGAAGAAGGTGACTCAATAGGATCTAACATAGTGTTATTGGTCACCCTCTTCTTCCTGCTAAACTTTCAATTTTTTTTATCGGATTTGAACTTCTTTTTTCTCATCAGCTGGGATGCTTACATAAAGAACCTTTGCTTCTGCATCATAGAAGTAGGTATTTGTTTTTCCTTGTGTTTCCGCAAGAGAACCAACCTCTTGATATTTGCTGTTTCCAGCTTGAATTCTCGATGGCTTTTCTTCCTTATTTAATTTCAATGTGTATTGCTCTAATTTTGATTCTTTGAAGTTTTTAGCTTTTTGTTTTTGTTTGAATGTAATTTTATTGCCCTTACGTTCTACTTCTAATGATGTTTCGTTGTATTCACCTTGTTTGTAATCTTCTGTTGCACCATCATCCTCGTAGAACGTATATGAAGCGTTATTGTCTAAATACGTATCAAGCACAAGGTTTGTTAAAGGTTTTTCACCTGTGTATTGCTGTACTTCACGGCTTGGAATCATTGAATCCTTCTTCACGAAAATCGGTAAATGACCAAGTGGAGCATCTACAGTAAGAGTTTGTCCACCTTTGTATTCTTCACCAGTCCAATAGTCTGTCCAGTTTACGCCTTGTGGTAAGTAAACGCTACGAGATGTTTGACCTTTTGTTATAACCGGTGCAAGCATCATAGAGTCACCAAACATGTACTGGTCACTAATATCATTTGTTTTTTCATCATGTTGGAATTGATAAACAAGCGGTTGATGTACCGGTTTACCAGTGTCAGTTGCTTCCTTGAACTCATTGTATAAGTAAGGAAGTAATTGATAACGTAATTCGATATACTTCTTGCTGATTTTTTCAACTTCTGGACCAAATGCCCAAGGTTCTTGACCTTGCTTAATTTCAGATTTTGCATCACTATCATAATGGATACGCGAGAATGGATAGAAAGCTCCTACTTCCATCCAGCGAGCAAACAGCTCTGAGTCTGGTCGTTTAGCGAAACCTCCAATATCAGTACCAACGAATGATACACCTGATAGACCAATATTAGAGATCATCGGGATTGACATTTGCAAGTGTTCCCAGTTCGATTCACTGTCACCTGTCCATAATGCAGCCCAACGCTGTGTACCTGCATACATGTCACGTGTTAACACAAACGGACGAGTACCAGGTTTGTGCACTTTAAATGCTTGATGAGTAGCATCTGCTTCATCATGACCGTATAAGTTATGATACTCTGTATGCATAATTTTGTTATCTTCTGTACCAAAATAGGCATCCAAAGGTAACGTATGGTACATTTTGTCCGTGTCGATAAATACGGCAGGTTCATTCATGTCATTCCAGATACCGTCAATTCCCTCATTAAATAAGGTATCATGGTTGTTAGCCCACCAATCGCGAACTTCTTGTTTAGAGAAATCAGGGAAAGCAGAATTCCCAGGCCATACCGGACCGATGAACGGGGTTCCGTCTGCGTTTTTCGCCCAATAATCATTTTTTGTACCTTCCTGATACATGCGATAGTTTTCATCTTGTTTAACAGCTGGATCGTTGATTGCGATAGCATGGAATCCAGGCATAGATTTTAGTTGTTTTAACGCTTGATTGTATTGATCATTCCATGTAAATACACGGAAACCATCCATGTAGTCAATATCAAAATGCATAGTGTCTAATGGAATTTGTTTTTCACGGTATGTTTTAGCAACATTTACGATTTCATCTGCTTTATATTCCCATTTACTTTGGTGTAAGCCCAATGACCACTCTGGCGGAGCTTCCATTTTACCTGTTAAATCTGTATAGCGGTCAACGACATCGCCAATTTCTGGACCGTATGCAAAGTAATACGTTAACTTACCACCGTTTGCATAGAAATAGTAGTAATCATCAGATTCGCTGGCCATTTCATAGTAGGAGCGATGTGTATTGTCAAAGAAAATACCATATGCTTTTTTATCTTTTAACCCAATGAAGAATGGAATCGATGTATACACATATTTTGTATCTTTATTATAGGAGTAAGCATCTGTATTCCACATGCCGATGCTATCGCCACGTTTGTTGAATTCCACGCCGGCTTGCTCACCGAAGCCATAGAAATCTTCATTTTTATCTGTTTTCTTAAATACATAAGGCTTTCCATTTTCATATCCTGGTGTTTGGTCTTGATTTACATAATCCTCGTTGATGACATTTCCTTGCTTGTCAAGGAAGCGTACACCAAATGGCTTCATTTTAATTTCAACCGTAAGTTCATTTGTTTTTAGCGTATAAGTATCTGAGCTAGAGATTGCTTTAAATTTTGGAGTATCCCATTCAGATTCTTTTTTGGCAATCCCTCTAGATTCGAATTCTTTTTCACCTTTATTTAATACAGAAACTTTTACAAAATCTTTGTCAAATAATCGAATGTACGCATCATTTGATCCTAAGTCCAATTTGACACCGTTTGAAAGCTTCTCAATTCCTTGAACAGAAAGCTTTTGAAGATTTTCCTGAGCTAAAGGTGTGTCTGCTTCGGGCTGTGTAACAGCTAGAGCATTTGGAGCTGCTGCAGTTATACAAATAGTAGCTGCAAGTGATGCACTTGCGATCATTTTTAAATATTTTTTCGGTAAGTTCATGTTTCACCTCTAATAAAATTTAAATTCTTTTTTAAGACGCTTGACTTAACTTAATTGAGACTTCTTTCTTCACGTCAGCTGGGATTCTTCTATTCATTTCATCGTTCTCACTTCTGTGTTAAAAATAAATGATTTCAATTCTTGGACGTCTTCACTTCAACTTATTTTTTCAGACCATCTCTCCATTCTCTTTTTCATTTTCAATCAAGAGCAAATTTTGTTTCCCGGGCACACTACCAAGTTAGCAACTAAGAGAGTCTTGAACAATCGGTTAAAACTCCTACCTGAAATTTGAATGGCTCTCAAATTATCATAAAAATGCTCGAGAAGGTTCCTTCAAAATGGTTTAAAATAGCGTGGATCTTGATTTGGAATAGCTTTACATTTTCTGCTTTTTCTTTACATTCGAGAAGGAAACGCCTAGTTTCCGGCCGGGAAAATGGATATTTTTAGAAAATGATAGACTATGAGACCTAAAGGACTTTTCTCTTTGATTGCTTCCATAAGGGTTCGTCAATCTTTTATTTTTCGAGTATTGCTTAAAATACGACGCTTATTCGAGTGGTTTTTCCTTATTAAGGTTTTAAATGAATATTATGGAAATTCGTTTAGTCTTTTTACGGCTAATTCTGTGGGGGTAAAATTTTTCGGTCTTTCCTCAAAATAAAACACCTCCACATCTAACGAAGGAGAAAAATGATATGTTTATAGTGAAATAACTGATTAGCAGGTGTTCTTTTCCAAAACCTTCCTTGGGCAATCACTCTCTGCACCCTTTACAATAATTAATAGTAAGAACGAATGTAAGGCGGGGTTTCATGTTCCGAAAAAAATTTTTATATAGAAGCTTTTCAACTAAAATCATTGTGGCTTTTCTGCTTGTGATTTTGATATCGACACTTTTTATCTCTTTATCTTTTTACTGGGAGTCTAATTCGATCTTGAAGAAAAACGTGCGGGAGTCCACCGTTCAAATTACCAAACAGACGGCTGAGTCGCTCTCTTTCATATTAAATGTTGGAATCGATACCTCTGATTTTATTAGCAGTGATGAGAACATCCGGCAAGCTGCATTAGAATTAAATAGCAATACATCTAACGATCAAAGAAGAAATTCCGAATACATTAATACATTGCTGAATAATTACGTCTATTCCAACTCCTTCGTCAAAATTGTTTATGTGCTGAAAGAGGAAGGCAGTGGCTGGGGCAGCGGAACCTTTTCCGAAGCCAGACTTAAAAAAATACAGCTTTCAGAACAGGAATGGGTAAAGGAAGCCAAACAAAAGGACGGAGAATTAGTTTGGCAAGGGCTTCAGTATGACGATTTCAACGGGGGCGGAATTAATACGGACTTAACCCTTCCTGTCGGCAGGGTCCTGAAGGATTTTGACACGCTGAACAATATCGGACTTGTACAGGTTCATTTAGACGGACGGTCTATTCTTAATACAATTGAGCACTTAAAACTTGGGAAGACAGGAAAATTTTTCGTTGTGGATAAGAACGGAATGATCATGATTGATTCGAATTTAGACAGCATCAATAAGAAGGTGGAAAATCCTGATTTGTATCACCATATTGTTGGTAATGATGCTGTTGAATTTGAATTTGACGCGAATGGCATCCCTTATTACGGAGTTAAGCAGTCACTGAGCAATGGCTGGATGCTAGTAGGGACTGTTCCGATCCATGAGATCAGCGGACAATTGGATCGTCTCCAATCCTGGATCGTCGTTTCAGCCGGAGTTTTCTCCTTGCTTGCCATTGGGATTGGGCTTTTCATTGCCGGCAGAGTAACGCAGCCTATCAGACAACTGTCCCAGAGTATGCTTCAAGTTCAACGAGGTGATCTAAAAGCGAGAGCGAATGTAGATTCCTCTGATGAGATCGGATTTTTAAGTAAGCAATTTAACGAAATGCTTTTTGAAATCGTCAATTTAATGCAGCAGGTGGAAACTGAGCAGAGTGAAAAGCACCATGCTGAGCTTCGGGCCGTTATGCACCGGGTTCATCCCCACTTTCTCTTTAACACACTTAGCACCCTGCGCTGGCTTATTGATTCGAATCAAAACGAGCGCGCTTATCACGTATTGTCGGCACTCACCCATTTGTTGGAAGCAAATATGGGCAAAAGCGGCAGCATCATTATGGTTGAGGAGGAACTGGACATAATCCGGAAGTATTTGGTGATTTTGGAGCTTCGCTACGAAAAAACCTTCCATTTAGCGTTAGACATAGAACCAGGTACGGAAAGGCTCCTTATCCCCCGCATGCTGCTTCAGCCAGTGGTGGAAAATGCGATATTCCATGGCATTGTTCCGAAGAATACAGACGGACAAATCTCGATTAAGATTCATTTTGATGACGGGAAATTAGAATTTCTTATAACCGATGACGGCTTAGGCATCAGTGATGATAAGGTAAAAGAATTGAATGATCCGGTGACTGCTGTTGAAAAAGGAAAAATCGGCATCGGTTTACGTCATATCTTTGACACTCTGCGGCTATATTACGCTCACAATTGGAAATGGTCGATCTCCAGCAGGTCAGAACAAGGGACTACAGTGCGTATTATTATAAAAAATTGGGAGCTGACACAAAAAAATTAATGCACCAGGAGGAACAATATGTTTAGAGTTCTTATAGTGGATGACGAGCCTGTTATCCGGAAAGGAATTACATCCTTTATTGATTGGGAAAACGAAGGAATAACGGTCGATGACCAATACGCCAACGGTGCCGAAGCCCTATCTGCACTTGAAAAACACCCCTATGATATTCTTATTACCGATATCAAAATGCCATTGTTAGGAGGCATTGAACTTACGAAGAAAGCACTAGAGCTTTACCCTTGGCTCAAAGTAATCCTGATTAGCAACTACAGTGACTTTGAATACGTAAAAGAAGGGCTTAAACTCGGCGCGGTCGATTATTTGTTGAAGCTAACCCTAAAAAAGGACGACCTTCTGGCCGTCCTCAGGCGATGTATAACAATGCTGAGGGAAGAACGGAAAAAGGATTCTGAACTGAATCACTATCAACAAGAGGCCGTCTATCTTGAAAGAAAACGTGTCGAACAAGAAATGAAAAGATTGATCGTGCAAGAGCAGACCTCCTATTCGTCAACCGCGTGGGCGCCTGCATGGCTGGAACATTCCTATGCTTGTGTTTATCTAATGCTGGATGGTGCTGAGGAATGGAGGGAAAATCACGGTTTTCTCTATATGCAGTTCCTATTGGAGGAATGGCAGAAAAGGTTTTATGAGCAGATCGAGATAGGGACCGCAATGATTGTCGCTGAAAGCAGTATGTTTCTCATTTTACCTAATCTTAATGGAGCAGATCAGCAGCAGCAACTCCTTCAGTGGAAGCAGTTAGTAGAAAAGGAATGGGACGTTTCAACATCAGCAGGTATAGTGACAGAGCGGGGTATAAACAGCATTATTAAGGGATTTACTAACAGTTTTTCAGCTTGCCAAAGACGTTTTTTTGAAGGGCCAGGCAGATTTTATCATATGAACGGTTCGGAAACCGGTTTGGAAAAGATAAGAATCGATAAAAAAATCCATGATTGGAAGCCATTCTTCGAAATGATCAGCAATGGAGATCCAACTTCATCAGCAATTGAATATGCGCTTAAACGCTGGAATGGCGGGGCCCTGACTCCAGAACAAGTAAAGCAGGAGGCGTGCAGCCTTCTCACGGGCACGTACCGATTGCTCAGAGCAGATGAATCAATGCTCCCAGTGCGGCATGAGCTGCTTTTTCAAGCGGAGACAATCGATCAAATGGTATCCTTGCTGGTTTGCCAACTAGGAGAAATCAGGACTACCTTTACACCAAAACTGATTGATAATGGATATGACGAGAAATTAATAAGGAAGGCTCTGGAATATATAGCTTCCCATTATACCGAGAACATAACACTGCAGAGCGTAGCAGATATCGTTCATCTCAGTAAAAGTTATTTCAGTCTCTATTTCAAAAAACAAACAGGCCGAAATTTTGTCGATTATCTGATTGATCTGCGAATCAGGGAAGCGAAGCGCCTATTAGTGGAAAATGAAAATCGAATTTACGATGTAGCTGAAGCCGCAGGCTTTAAAGACGTAAAATATTTCAGCAAAGTTTTTAAAAAGGTAACCGGTTTAACTCCAATGGCGTACAGGGAAAAACACCAGGTGAGCAAGATTGGCTAGATTAAGAAAGGGTGTTACCATTATGGGATGGAAGCTTGCATCCTGTTTACTGATTCTCGTATTGTTAGCAGGTTGTAAAAGTCATTCGATGATTTCCGATCCAAAGCATGTTCAAACGCTTCAGAATCATGAAAAAACAGTTATTACGTTTTGGCACACCTACAACGACAAAGAAACCGAGCTATTAGAACAAAAGTTGCTCCCTGCTTTTGAGCGGGAGCATCCGAACATGCGGGTCGAGTCGATCAACTTTGCATTTAATAACGAATTAAAGAACACATTAATAGGACGCGCCTCTTCCAACCGAGGTCCAGATGTGGTCCGGCTTGATATCTCCTGGGTTCCTGAATTTTCACATAAAGAGCTTCTTGAACCGTTAAACATGTTCCCAGGTTTTCAAGATATCCAAAGCAGGTTTTCTCCTCATGCGATGGCTGGAGGCTATTACAAAAAGAATTATTATTCTCTACCACTTAATATTTACACAAAGACTGCGATCTTTAACCGTGAGCTTCTAAAACGAGCCGGCTATTCAAAGCCTCCGCGCACAATGGAAGAAGTGATAAAGATTGCGCATCATCATCGCTTTTCGATCGGACTCGGAGGATTGGAACCTTGGGATACGATTCCATTTATATACACCCTTGGTGGAGCCATATCCGATAAGAATTTCAACAAGGCTTCCGGATATTTAAACAGCAAAGAAACAATCTATGCTGTGGAGCAATTGACATCACTTTATAAAGAAGGACTCATTAATCTTCCTGATCAATCCGGTGATGACAAAAATTTTGAACGAGTAAAATCCGGAAATATACTTATGACAGACGAAGGGCCTTGGTTCTACAGCCTATTGGATGGAGCAGAATTGGATCGTGCTCAAAAGCTGACCATCCCAGTACCGTTTCCACATGATAAAGGTCCTGTTTCGATTATTGGCGGAGAAAACCTAGTTATTATGAAGGGCAGTAAACAACAATCTGCGGCATGGACTTTTATGAAATGGATGACAGATAAAGAAGCGCAGCTTCTTATGGCGCAAACTGGATTGATGCCAACTAACCAAGATGCAGTCAAAGCTATGAAAATACCTAATAATTCTTACCTTAATCCTTATAAGGAGGCTGCTGAGAATGCTTTTTTATGGCCCCAAGTTAAGAACTGGAGTAAAATCGACGAAGTGTACTGTGAGTACTTAAAAAAAATATTTGAAGGTGAATTGTCTGTTAAGGCTGGTTTAGACCGTGCGGCAGCTGAAATAGACAAACTCTTAGCTGATTCGTGATTAGAATCATTATATCTAGTTCTTCACTTGTGTTTCCAATAGTAATTTGAGTCAGAAAAGTTCTAAAAATTCACAAGAACTCTTTTGACTCTTTTACTTTCTTGCCCTTATTTTTTTCAAATAACGTTTTAATATTTTCAGTGAGGTTATAAATCCTTAATCGTCAACATTCATCCTTACCGCTCAGTCTGTGGTCTAGTCCCATTTTAACCAATCAATTACAGCATTTTATATATTTCAACTAAGTTATCATCAGGGTCACGAAAATGTGCAACACGCGCTCCCCATTCCTTACGATCATGAGGTTCATTAACAAATTCAATTTCTTTTTCTCTGAAACGGTTATATGTCTTATCGACATCTTCTACTTGAAATTGAAGTAAAAATCTTGATTGAGACTCAGCTTCTAAAGGCTTATTTTCTTCTCCGACCAATTCGGCCATAACTTTTCGAGATACAAGCTCAATTTTTGTTTCCCCATTATTGAATAGCGCATATTCCATGTCTTCATCGTACCAACTTACTGGAAACTCCAATAAATCTCGGTAAAACAGGCCGCTTTTCTTAAAATCTTTGACCAACAGTCTTATTTGCAACAACTTCAAATCAATCATCTCCTGAAAAATATTATTGAAGAGCCGACATCCTCGCCACTCATTG
This sequence comes from Metabacillus dongyingensis, assembly GCF_019933155.2. Lineage (NCBI taxonomy): Bacteria > Bacillati > Bacillota > Bacilli > Caryophanales > Bacillaceae > Metabacillus > Metabacillus dongyingensis. Next base: position 2,638,373 of record NZ_CP082944.1, read on the forward strand.
AACATTTCGTTAGTGATTCCAATATTCCTTCTTTATCCTGCTCAGTTATCTGCATAAGAAATGAATCAACATTATTATCAGTCGGGGAAAATACAAGTGGTTAGTTTTATATCCTGAGAGCAACAATCTTTTAGAAAAAAGCCTTCTATAATGATGAAATGATTCCAAAATAGCCCTGTAAGGCTTTGCGTATTCTTTCGTCACCTGCTCACTTTCTAAAAGGAAACTCATTTAACATAAATAAGCTGCCATCAAAATGGCAGCTTCTGCAAAGATAAATCCTATGATTTCATATTTCGATCGGTTTCCACAATCAATGCTGCCCGTTTCTGATTCGTTGCCACTATGTAAATGGCAGCCATTGCAATCGCTGCAGCAACATAGGAGCCAAGATTGAAGATACCTTTTTGTGAATACCATACAATCGAATAGCCGACTGCACCAGATAAAAGAGCATAATAACTGAATGGAAATAACGTTTTCCGAATCACAACTCCTTCTTTTCCAATTAACCCTACTACCGCTGAAGCGGCAACGACATTATGAACACAAATCATGTTTCCTGCAGCTCCGCCTACGGCTTGAAGCGCTACAATCCAAGTAGGATCTACACCAATTTGAGAGCCAACATCATATTGGAATAAACTGAACATCATGTTGCTGACCGTGTTGCTTCCAGCGATAAATGCACCAATTCCACCTATGAAGGTAGCGAAAAACGGCCAAAATTCACCTGCTATTGCAGCTGCTCCGTTTGCGAGTTCAATTGGCATCGCGTCAAAACCCGCTGCTCCGCCTTTGGAATTTGTAAATACCTGAACCATAGGCACTGTAAATACAAGTGCTGAAGAAGCAGCTAATGTAGTTTTAGCTGATTGAGACCATGCAGAATTGTATGCGCTTCCATTCATTCCATGAAGAAAGAAAGTAATGAGTGATACTAAGATAAAGATCGTTCCAGGCAAATAAAGCGGCTGAAAGCTTGCACTGACTTCAGAGCCGAACATGTTCGGAAACGACACAACCCATGATTGAAGCCAATCTATTACAGGAAGCGCTTTCAATCTTGAAATGACTAAAAATGCTCCAACTAGAATATAGGGTGACCACGCTTTAAGCATGCTCATATTTCCGCTCTTGTGAGTGATATCTTTCATTTCAAGTGAACCCATCCACTCAGGATCCCATTTTGACTTTTCTTCAAAATCCCAAGCTTTTTCTTTTGGCGGCATCAGGAAGCCCTTTTTTGCTGCGAAAACTACAATTGCAAGGCCGGTCAAACCTCCAACCATTGATGGAAACTCGGGTCCTAAAATATTTGCTACGATGACATATGGAATCGTCATTGCAAATGCTGAAAACAATGCGAATTTCCAAACTTTCAATCCCTCAGAAAATGATTTGTTTTTACCGAAATATCTTGTCATCAATGCGACTACGAACAGCGGAATCAGCGTTCCGGCAATCATATGTAAAATCGCAACCTGACCTCCAATTTCTGTGACAAGTGCAAGGAAATCGTCCGTAATGCCTGAATCTGCGGATAAGCCTGTTTGAACGCCGACAAGCATCGGTGTTCCAACGGCACCAAAGGAAACAGGAGTACTTTGTATGACCATTCCAGCGATAACAGCTGCCATTGCTGGAAATCCAAGCCCGACCATCAGCGGTACAGCAACCGCTGCCGGTGTTCCAAAGCCTGATGCGCCTTCAATAAATGAACCGAACAGCCACGCTATGATGATGACCTGAATGCGTCTGTCCACTGAAATATCGGTAAAGCCCTGACGAATGGTTTTAATTCCACCGCTCTCCTGCAGGGTATTTAACAGCAGGATCGCCCCGAAAATTATATACAGCAGCGTGGCTGCTACCACTAGTCCATTGACAGATGCTGCTGCAACTGTTGCTCCTGGTATTTTCCAAACAAACAGCGCAAGTCCAATCGCGGTTAAATACGAGATTGGCATGGCTTTGCTGGCCGGCCACCTGAGACCTACCAAAAAGATTCCCACAACTAAAATCGGCAGCAGTGACAAAAATCCTAACATCCCGGTACTCAAAAACATTTCCCCCTTTTTGTTTCGAAATGCGCAACATTTACAATAAAAGAAACATGTTATACAACAATAATAAATATTGTTGTATAACGAAAGGTATCTCGATAATATTTGGAATATTTAATTTCTTTCATTCCTCAAAAAAAATTTGTCCGGTATACCTATAAAAAGTGAACACGAACAAATCATAAAATTTAAGATCATTCTTTTATTTCAAAGCCAAGTCTTGCGGATATTTGCCTGCCGATGTGCTGCATGCGGGACTGCAGCTGTTCCAGCCTATGTTCTGTCATTCGTATAGTTGGGCCTGAAATGCTTACAGCCGCGATCGCATTGCCTATATGGTCAAAAATCGGCACAGCGATGCATGTGATCCCGTTTTCATTCTCTTCAAGGTCCAGAGCATATCCCTTTTGTCTGACAGTATTCAGTTCCAAAAGAAAATCATCTTTATTTGTAATCGTTTTGTCCGTATGCATCGGCAGGCCTTTCCGCTCTAAAATATCCATAACCACACTTGATGGAAGATGGGCAAGAATGGCTTTCCCAACAGATGTACAATGCATGGGGGCACGCTTGCCCACTTTTGAATGCATCCGCAGTGTTTCACTGCCGTCAAGCTTTTCTATATATACAACTTCACCCTGATCATACACAACTAAATGGATGACCTCGTTTGTTTCATTTTCCAGCTCCTGTAAATACATTCTTGCTTCAGCTCTAAGATCAATCGATTCAAGCAGCTTTGAGCTGATTTCCAGGAATTTATAGCCAAGCTTGTACTTTCCAGTCTCAGCATCCTGTTCTACATAGCCGTATTGAACTAACGTAGACAATATCTTGTATACGGAGCTTTTGTTTATATCGATTTGATTCGCTATTTCGGTAACCCCAAGCCCGCCTTTTTTTAAACTTACGAGCGTTATAATATCCAATGCCCGGCTGACGGACTTTACCATATTTTCTCGATCCAACCCTCTCACCTCTGGTGCAAATTGACTTTTACTCTAGTATATCATTACTGATTCCGGGTAAAGAAAAGGACCATCTAATTTTTAACGCTTTCTCGTGCTTTGGCAAATGAATTCCTTAAAATGCCGATTTCCTTGATTTCGCATTCAATGACATCATCTGTATTTACTAATTCTGCCCCAACAGGACTTCCTGTTAATATCACATCCCCTGCATTAAGGGTCATAACGCTGGTCAAATAGGAAATCATTTTTTGGATCGGAATGATCATGAGTTCAGTCGGGCTATCCTGTTTCAATGTCCCGTTTAATCTTGCCTCCACATTCACATTGAATGGATCCAGCTCTGTTTCAATCACTGGTCCTAAAGGTGTGAATGTGTCAAATGATTTTCCGATTGTCCAGTGTCCGTCTCCGTGGAAAAAGGCGGGAGCTGTTACGTCATTTCCTACTGTGTAGCCAAATACATAATCCAGAACATCTGATTCACGGACGTTTTTTGCTTCTTTCCCGATGATAACGGCAAGCTCTGACTCGAATTTAACCTGTTTGGCACCGGCAGGTATGATAATTTTTTCTTCCGGTCCGATTACGGATGATGTCGGCTTGAAAAAAAATACCGGAATTTCAGGAAGAATCTCAGGCATATCCTTCTTATCTGAAACATAGTTTGCACCTATTCCGATAATCTGATTTGGCTGTAAGGGAGCTAGAAGCTGAACCTGCTCTTTTTGAAAAGAACGGCCTGTATACTCCCAGTCTTTTAACATATCACCTTGTATTTCTTTGATTTCAGATTCTTGTAAAACTCCATAATAGATATCTGACTGATCTGTAAATCGGACAAATTTCATGTCTGTACTCCTTTCAAACAGTTGATTTGCGGGCAGCTCCTGATCTGACGGCTGCTTTTGCAACAGCTTCTGATACAGCGGCGGCAACTCTTTTGTCAAAAGCATGCGGAATGACATACTCATACTCAAGCTCTGATGGTGTAATTAAATCCGCAATGGCATAGACGGCAGCCATTTTCATTTCTTCATTTATTTCAGTCGCATGCACTTGCAGCGCGCCTTTAAAAATCCCCGGAAATGCAAGAACATTATTGACTTGATTAGGCATATCTGATCTTCCTGTTCCAACGATCACCGCTCCAGCCGCTTTTGCAGCTTCAGGCATGATTTCCGGATCTGGATTTGCCATGGCAAAAATAATCGCATCCCTATTCATCCCTTGAACCATTTTAGAAGAAACAGCTCCCGCAGCAGAAACGCCAATAAAAACGTCTGCATTCTCTAAAGCCTCTCCGAGCGATCCTTGGAATAAGCTTTTATTTGTCAGCTCTGAAATCAATTCTTTCATCGGATTCATGCCGGCTGATCGACCTTTGAAGATTGCGCCTTTCGTATCACACATGATCACATTTTCTGCTCCCATTTCAAGGAGCAGCTTAGTAATCGCAATTCCGGCAGCACCGGCGCCATTTAAAACGATTTTCACTTTTTCAAGACGTTTATTAACCATCTTTAGAGCATTAATCAGTCCCGCCGCTGTTACAATTGCTGTTCCGTGCTGATCGTCGTGGAAAACCGGGATATTCATTTCCTGTTTTAAACGTTCCTCAATGATAAAACAATTTGGAGCTGAAATATCCTCTAAATTAACTCCGCCAAAAGTAGGTTCAAGCGCTTTTACAATCGCAATGATCTCATCAGGATCATTCGTATTCAGACAAAGCGGAAAAGCATCAATGTCGGCAAATGCTTTAAATAAAGCGGCTTTACCCTCCATTACAGGCATTGATGCGGCAGCTCCGATATTCCCTAAGCCTAATACAGCTGATCCATCTGAAACGACAGCTACCAAATTGCCCTTCATCGTATAGTCGTATATTTTTTCCGGATTTTGATGAATTTCTCTGCAAGGCTCTGCCACCCCTGGGGAATAAACAAGACTTAAATCATGTGAATTTTCTACGGAAACTTTAACAGTAACATTTAATTTTCCATGTGAACGCTTGTGAAGTTCCAGCGATTTTTCCCGAAGGTGCTGCATTGCCTCATCTCCTTAAAATAAATGAATAGGTTATTGCTTTACTGCAAATTTAGCTTTAGCTTCTAAACGGCGTCGATGAAGGATTGGTTCTGTGTATCCATTAGGCTGATTGTAGCCTTCAAAAACAAGGTCGCATGCAGCCTGAAAAGCAACTGAATTTTCGTAATCAGGCGCCATTGGCATATAATGCGGATCTCCTTCATTCTGTTTGTCTACAACTTTTGCCATGCGTTCAAGAGTTTCTTTCACTTGTTCTTTCGTGCAGATGCCATGGTGCAGCCAGTTTGCAAGATGCTGACTGGAAATCCTGAGTGTTGCACGGTCTTCCATCAGTCCGACATTATAGTAATCAGGCACTTTTGAGCAGCCGACGCCCTGTTCGACCCAGCGAACAACATATCCAAGTATTCCTTGTGCGTTGTTATCAAGTTCCTGCTGAATTTCCTCCTTGCTCCAGTTTGCTTTTTCTGCAACAGGAATAGTGAGGATGTCATTTCTTAGGTCTTTCACATTCTCCTTAAGCTGATTCTGAACTTCTGTAACATCTACCTGGTGATAGTGCAGGGCATGAAGTGTAGCTGCTGTAGGTGAGGGAACCCACGCGGTGTTTGCTCCTGCTTTTAAATGGCCAGATTTTTGCTTAAGCATCTCTGCCATCAAATCCGGCATCGCCCACATGCCTTTGCCGATTTGGGCACGGCCCTGGAAGCCGCTTTCAAGGCCAGCATAAACATTTGATTTTTCATAGCCCTGAAGCCAGGCTGAAGATTTCATATTATTTTTAGGAATCATTGGGCCAGCTTCCATAGAAGTATGAATTTCATCTCCTGTACGGTCCAAGAATCCTGTATTAATGAATGCGATTCGGTCTTTTACTTCACGTATTGCTGCTTTCAAGTTTAGTGACGTTCGTCTTTCTTCATCCATGACCCCGATTTTAATGGTATTGCGTTCAAGTCCGAGCAAATCCTCGACTTTATTAAAAAGAGTGTTCGCAAAAGCAACTTCTTTTGATCCATGCATCTTCGGTTTAACAATGTAGACAGATCCTTTTGAAGAGTTCTGATATTGTCCGGTTCCTAGTAATGAGTGTTTTGCAAGCATTGCAGTTATCACGCAATCGAGGATGCCTTCTTGAATTTCATCACCGTTTTCATCAAGAATGGCATTGTTTGTCATAAGATGACCTACATTTCTTACAAACATGAGCGATCTCCCTGAAAGAGTAAATTCTTCGCCATTTACTGAGGTATACGACCGGTCAGGGTTCAAGGTCCGGATCATTGTTTGGTTTCCTTTTTTGAAAGTTGATGCTAAATTTCCTGTCATTAATCCTAACCAATTTCGATAGACGATCACTTTATCTTCAGCATCAACAGCTGTAACGGAATCTTCACAATCCATAATAGTAGTCAGCGCTGCTTCAAGCAGAATATCTTTTACGCCGGCTAAATCTGTTTTGCCGATTGGGTGGCTTCGGTCAATTTGAATTTCAAAATGAAGCCCGTTGTTTTTTAATAGGATTGCAGCTGGAGAATTAGCATCCCCCTGATAGCCGGCCAATTTTTCTTTCTCTTTAAGAACTGTTTTTTGACCGCTGCTTAATGTGACAGATAAAGTTCCGTCAATAATCGCATATTCCGCAGCATCTTTATGGGATGCATCTTTTAAAGGCACGGTTTCATCAAGGAAATTGCGGGCAAATTCAATGACTTTTTCTCCGCGCACAGGGTTATATGATCCTTCGCGGTGTGCACCGTCCGCATCACTAATGGCATCTGTCCCGTAAAGGGCGTCATACAGGCTGCCCCAGCGTGCATTTGCTGCATTGATGGCGTAGCGCGCATTATTGACCGGCACGACTAATTGAGGTCCTGCCTGAACAGCAATCTCATCATCAACATTTTGAGTTGTAATCTTAAACTCATCTGCCTCATGCTCCAAATATCCAATTTCATACAAGAATGCTTTATAGGTTTCAAAATCAAATGTTTCATTGTTTTCCCTGTGCCATGAATGAATTTTGCTCTGAATCTCATCGCGGACTGCCAATAGTTCTTTGTTTTGAGGAGTCAGCTCCTTAACGATGGCCTCAAAACCTGACCAAAATGCATTCTGATCTAAACCAGTATGCGGGAGAGCTTCTGAATTAATAAATTCATAGAGTGCCTCTGCTACTTGAAGATTGCCTTTTTGAATATAGCCTTTCATCATTCGTTCCTCCTGTTGTTTGTTATTACGAAACGTCGTTTTTCTTTTTGTTAAAAAAATAATAGCATGAAAATCAAAGCGTTTACAATCATTTTCAGAACATTTTACCAATTTAATTTATAGAGCTGCTGCTTTCATTTCTTTTTTCACTTCTGCACAGCGTCCCGGACTTGGAAATAATTTACCCGCGTTTAATAGATTATCAGGGTTAAAGACTTCCCGGACCTTTGTTTGAGCTAAAATCTCTTCGTCAGTAAAAACAAACCGCATTTCTTCTCTCTTTTCAATCCCAACCCCATGTTCACCTGTAATCGTTCCGCCAACTTCAGCGCAAACCTGCAAACATGCGCTTCCTGCTTTTAATGCCGCTTCTGTCTGACCGGGAACCCTTGAATCGAACAAGACAAGCGGATGCAGATTGCCGTCTCCGGCATGAAAGATATTGGCGATCCTGAGACCTGATTCTTTGCTGATCTGATTGATTTTTTCAAGGACTTCTGGAAGTCTGCTTCGCGGAATGACTCCATCCTGTACAAGATAATCCGGTGAAATAGCCCCCATTGCCCCAAAGCCTGTCTTTCGGTTTGCCCACCATCTTGCACGCTCTGCATCACTTTCAGCAGCCTTTACTTCACGGACATTCCATTTTGTGCACACCTCAAGAATCTGTGCGATCTGTTCATCGATACCGGCGGAAATACCGTCTACTTCTATTAATAAGACCGCTTCAATGTCTCTTGGGTGACCCACTGGAAACGCAGCAGCTTCAACTCCTTCAATTGCAACCTTATCCATCATTTCAAGTGCTGCTGGAACAATTCCTGCTGAAATAATGTCTGAAACAGCGCCGCTTCCGTCTGAAACACTATCAAAGTAAGCAAGAACTGTTTGTTTTGACTCAGGATTTTTTAAGATTCTTACAGTGATCTTTGTGACGATCCCGAGCGTTCCTTCTGATCCAGTTAATAATCCAAGCAGGTCATAGCCCGGCGAATCAGGGATTCCGTTTTTTCCAATTTCAATAATCTCTCCATTCGGCAGTACAACCTCCAGTCCAAGGATATGATTTGTCGTTACACCATATTTGAGGCAATGGGCTCCGCCGGCATTTTCAGCAACGTTGCCTCCGATTGTGCAGCAATATTGACTGGATGGATCCGGTGCATAGTAATAACCTTTATCTGCAATTGAGTTGGTTAATTTAAGATTAACAAAGCCGGGTTCAACGACTGCCCGTCTATTTTCGAGATCTACACTGATCAGCTTTTTCATTTTTACGAGACTGATAATGACTTCACCGTTAATGGGAATGGCTCCTCCGCTTAAACCTGTTCCAGCACCTCTTGCAAGGAATGGCAGCTGATTTTCAGAACAGTATTTGACGATCGCCGCAACTTCCTCTGTATTTTTCGGAAAAACAACCGCTTTTGGCAAATGCTTGTGAATGGTAAAACCATCGCAATCATAGGCAATTAAATCTTCCTTATGATAGAGAATGTTTGAAGGGCCTCCTGTCAGCTTTGCAAGGCTATGAATATGTTTATCTTTCGTTTTAAGTCCTTTAATAGCCATTACAGTTCTTCCTTTCCTTGTTTCTCCATTTGATAGGCCCAATCCAGCAGCTGGACAGTATGAACAACCTTTTGATTTCTTCCGAATTTTTGAACACCCATAGCCATTTGCAGCATGCAGCCAGGGTTGCCCATTGAAATCATCTCAACGTCATCAGGAACATTTTCCATTTTACTTTCAAGCACAGCCCCTGCCATTTCCGGATTTGTTATGTTGTAGATGCCTGCACTTCCGCAGCATCTGTCCGCATTAGGCATATGAACCATTTCCACGCCTGGAATATCTAGTAAGATATCGCGAGGCTCCTGGCGTACACCCTGTCCATGTGCCAAGTGGCATGCATCATGATAAGTGATTCTTGTATTTAATTCCGCTTTAGGCTTTTCATAGCCGGTGTCATGAAGATATTTCGATATATCCACTACTTTAGCAGCAAATTTTTCTGCTTTCTCATGCCATTCTGCCTCTACTTCTCTGAACAATTCACCGTATTCCTTAAGCATGCATCCGCATCCTGCTGCGTTTACTATGATTTTATCGGAATCTTTAAAAGCCTCAATGTTTTGCTTTGCAAGTCTGCGGCCTGTATCTCTGTCGCCCGCATGAACGTGAAGGGCTCCGCAGCATGTTTGATTTTGCGGAATTGTGACTGCATTTCCATTCTTTGTTAACACATTTATTGTGGATTCATTAATATCACTGAACATAACGTCCATTACACATCCTGTCAGGAAGGATACTTCAGTCTTTGTCTCCCCCTGTGCCGGAATGACCGTCTGATTTTTATACTTTTTGCGGACCGGCTGCTTGATTTCAGGCATGATGGCTTCCATTTCAGCAAGATGTTTTGGCATGACCTTCAGCATCCCGGTTTTGCGCACAGCTTTTTGCAATCCGCTTTTTTGATAAAATTTCAGCAGATTTCCCGCGGTGTTCAAACGGTTTTGATGAGGAAAGAGACCTTTTAAGAAAAATTTGCTTACGGTTCCTTTTACACCTGTTAATGGCATAGCCTGACGGATTTGGCCCCTGGCTTCTTCAATGAGACCGCCGACATCCACATCCGCAGGACATGCCGTTGTACAGGCTCGGCAATCAAGACAGGCAAAGACAGGATCCATGAATTGTTCGTTTACTTGAAGCAACCCATCTGCAACTGATTTGATCAGATGCACCCGTCCTCGCGGAGAATGCTGCTCCTGCCCGGTTATCTCATAGGTTGGACATGACTCCAGACACATGCCGCAATGGACACAATCTGCCCATTTGCTCTCGTCCGGATGATCCTTCCACAAATAATTGCTGAGACTTGTTTCCTTGCATGCCGGGGATGCTTGCTTTAAGTCGCTTTCTCTTATGCTCAACTAGATCCCTCCCAAGTAACGTTTATAATTCAGGATTGAACGTGGATCAATTGCGGTTTTAATTCCTTGAATCAGAAAGAAGCAGGATGGCTTTTCTCCCCATACTTCCGTTTTGTGACGCAATGCGTAAGGCAGATGCTTAATGATTGTATAGCCTCCCAACCGAGATGCAGCTTGCTGAATACGCTCGATTGCATTCATAACGTCATTGCTGCTTCCCTTCAGTATGACTTGGCATAATCCGTGTCCTATTCCGCCATGAGCTTCAATAGACGTCGTTTTGTACATACTGGCACATTCCTTCACAATTTGGAAAACATCCATGTTTTTTACGCCAATTTTTAAGGAAGCTTCCGTAATAGAACGAGGCTTTGATGTGACACCATTAGGCGCTGTCTTGTAAAACCCATCCCAAAACAATTCTGCTTCCGCTTGGGGCAGGAGAGAAAACAGTGAACCCGCAGGCACGATGCTTTTAATAAATTCTTCCTGATAGTAGACTGATGGCTCGAAATCCTCAAAACTGATTGCAAGCGTATACATATTGTGATTTGCTAAACGTTTAGATAAGGCAGGGCTCAGCAGTTCTAAAGCAATGGGCTCCATCATGGAATCCAGCAGTTTTACCACAAACAGCCTCATTTCTTCCAGAAGTTCAATAGGAAAAGATAATAGAATAAGACTTTCGTATTTTGGGATCGGCCTAAGCTTTAAAGTAATCTCCGTCACAACTCCAAGCGTGCCCATTGAGCCTATAAAAAGCTTATTCATATCGTAGCCGGCAACGTTTTTTACCACTTTTCCGCCAGATCGAATAACTCGTCCATCAGGATAAACGATTCTAAGACCAATAACTGAATCTCGTGCTGATCCATATCCAAGCCGTTTGGGACCGCTTTCATTTGAAGCGATAATACCTCCAATAGTTGAATACTCCGGCCAAGCTGGATCGAGTGAAACTCTCTGCTGATGCTTTGCTAAGAAATCCTGCAGTTCTTTAAATGTTGTCCCTGCTTTTACGGTTATGGTCATATCACCTGGAGTATGCTCTGTAATACCGCTGTAATGAGCCATGGATAATTGGATATCTGCATAATCTGATAATCCTCCAAATCCGCGCTTTGTCCCGCCGCCGATTATGGAAACTTTTTTGTCATTCTGATCGGCAAATTTAAGGACTTGTATGATTTCCTCTTCTGCAGTCGGAAAAACAGTCATTTCGCCATTATTGCCAAGCAAGTGATTTGCCTGTCCTTCCGTCTTTACTTTTTCTTCAGGTAAAAGTGAGATTAATTCAGTCATTATCAAAACAGCACCTCCAATCGTTTCGTAGTAACAAACGATGTTTTGTTTTATTTTCAAAAAAATTCATTTTCTCTGATGAAGACTCTTGTGAAGGATGGATTCTACGAATGTTAAATGCTGCAGCATGTATTCGTTTGATAGATTTGGAGTTCCTGATGAAATACTTTCGAAGATGCGCTTATGGTGTAATGCAATGGTTTCGATCGCCTCAGAATCGCATTTGATAAACTGGTGAAAATCAATCATCGCATTTTTAATCGTGGTGGAAATAACTTGTACAAACTGAATCAGCAGCGAGTTTCCGGTTGCTTTCGCAATCGATAAGTGAAACTGATAATCATCTTCCCAGGGGGCATCTGTCTGAGTTGTTAAGATCTTTTTCATTAGCGTAAGATCTTTTTCAGAGCGATTACATGCAGCCATTTCAGCCATGCCAGTTTCGACGATTTTTCTAACTTGAAAAAGCTCAGTAATATCATTCGCATTTGGAAGCATGACAGCTTTGCTGAAAATCTTTGAGGAGTCATACTTGCTGACATACGTGCCCTCACCCTGTTTCACTTTTACAAGGCCTTTTCCTTTTAAAACAGTTATGGCATCACGTACGGCTGATCGTCCTACTCCAAACCTCTCGCAAAGCTCTCTTACTGATGGAAGCTTTTCGCCAGCAGGTATCGAGCCGTCTAAAATCATTTTCTCGATTTGCTCGCTGACCGTGTCTGAAACTTTCTTTGTTGAAATTTTTTCAATTAGCACCTATTCACAGCCTTTCTTTTCAGACATCACATATCTGACAAGTGATCTGTTATAGTTACATTTAAACATTATGAAATCCATTTTTCAATTAATTTTTAGAATTTACTGAATAAATATAAAAATCAGCAAAAAAGCAGCCTGCATTTATGCAGACCGCTGGAAATAATTTTTTATAAACCCAATGCCTGTTTCGCCATAATATAATGCTCATCTTCCCCGGTGATTAAAGCGAACTCAGCAATATCTATGCCATAGGCAGCCTTAAATTCTATAATATGCTCTCTCATTTTTGGCCATACTTTTCCGCCGGATTTTTCATACTCTCCCAGTAAATAGCCGAGTTCTTTTTCTCCAAAGATAGTAGCAAACAAGACAAAATCCTTCCCAGGATCTGTCACTTTTGCTTCTGTCCAGTCGAGAATGCCGCAGACCTTTTCCTCTTTATCTATTAATATGTGAGGCGGATGCAGATCTCCATGGATAAATGAAGAATGTCCCGGCCAATACGAATCATCTGATAGCCATTGCTGCCAACGTTTCCAAAGGACATCAGCTGTACCTATTTCTTTTTTCACTTTATCCATTCGTTCACTGAGTGATTGACGTACTTGGTCAGGGCTTAATACTTCAACTCCGGATTTTGCTGCTTCAAAATGGTCTAAGTTATGCAAGGCAGACATCACTCCTGCCAATGATTGAACAAATGATTTTGAAAGGTTTTCAGTGTTTATATTAAAGACATAGTTACGAATGTTCATATCAATCGAACCCGTCTGGATTCCCGGAACCGTGGGATAGGCAATTAATTCAGGGGTATTAATTTTCCACTCTGGCACACTCACAGGGAGTTGTTTTTGAACTAATTTCAAGATATTCCCTTCATAAGCACTTCTTTGAATAACATCAGGGCGTCTCGGCTTTCTGAGAACCCACGAAACGCCGCTTTCATCTTCTGCAAATAAGACCTGAAAATCCATTCCAGACTCATTCAAAACAGCCGTTTCTTCAATAAGGTTTAAACCATTCTTACTTGCAAGCTTTAATATATCAACAGTCATTCGTTATCTCTCCTCTTTAATATCGCAAGAGGACCTGCCTTTGGCCGAAACTTTTTTTGCACAGCAAAAAGAGGCAGAAAGCTCTCCCTCTTCTTTAAACTTATTAGAATTTCTATAAAAAGGCAGACCTATCCGATTTATTTGTCACTATTCAATTAGCAGAACAATGTACGCAGCCGGATACGCATGAATGCCATTAGAAATCCCTCCGTTCAATAAGATTAACACTAGTGTAGCATTTAACAGCTTAGTTAATCCAGTTTTTTTCTCATCGTAAAATGCTCGAGAACAATTTTGCCGATTGTTTTTCCAGACTCAAGTGACTGATGTGCTTTCTTTATATTTTCAGCATTTATCGGTGATAGGGTTTGATTTATAGTTGTTTTTAGAATTCCCTGATCAATCAATTCGCTGATTTTATTCAGCAGGATTTGCTGCTCTTGCATATCTGCTGTTTGATACATCGCTCTGGTGAACATAAATTCCCAGACAAATGTAACACTCTTGCTTTTTAACAAATTCAAATCAAGAGGCTCTCTGTTTTCTACGATAGAACAAATCTTTCCCTGAGGCTTAATGATTTCGCTCATTCCCCTCCAATGCTGATCCGTGTTATTCAGACAAAAGATATATTCTACTTCTGAAATTTGGAAGGTTTCAAGTTCAGCTTTTAAAGATTGATGATGATTTATGATATGATCGGCACCCAACTTCTCTGCCCATTCTTTCGTTTCAGGGCGTGAAGCTGTTGCAATAACTGACAGTCCTGCCCACTTAGCAAGCTGAATGGCTATAGAGCCCACTCCCCCTGCACCGCCAATAATCAGTATCCTTTTCCTGCTGTTTCGTTCTTTGTCAGCAGGATCAATTTCCAGGCGATCGAACAGCCCTTCATATGCTGTAATTGCAGTCAGCGGAAGAGCAGCTGCTTCAGCATGGGCAAGAGCAGCAGGCTTTTTTCCGACAATTCTTTCATCCACAAGATGGAATTCGCTGTACGTTCCCTGTCTCGTAATACTTCCTGCATAAAATACGTCATCGCCAGGTTTAAAATCTGTACAATCCTCACCGGTTTCGACAACTGTGCCGCTTGCATCCCAGCCGAGTATTTTAGGCTTTTCCTCTACTTTTTCTTTTGGCGCACGCACTTTTGTATCAACAGGATTGATGGAAATGGCTTTAACCTGAACCAGCAGATCTTTTCCTGAAGGGATTGGTTTTTCTATTTCAATGTCGAGCAAGCTTTCTTCATGTTCGATTGGCAAATATTTATGCAGTCCAATTGCTTTCATAAATTATTCCTCCACTTCTTAATATATTATTTAGTATGAGGAGAATATTGTGATAAATCAATTAATTGAACTCGTTAGACATAACAAAAAACGCCTAAATTCATAGGCGTTTTGGTAAACTGAACTACGAAGCGGGCAGATTTGAAGTAACTGCCCAGCCTCCAGACCAGGTTGAGTAGTTATCACCTGCAGGAGTAGGGATAGGGAAAACACCATACTCTAAAATTTATTGATTGCAGATACTATCCAAGGACCGCTTATTTTCATGCGATTTGCCCAGTTAAGAATGGATCCATCATACCAGTGCCTTGTGAAAGCTGTAATGTCCTCGATATTGTATTTTTTTTAGCATAATCTGTGATCCGCTTAAGTGCTTCAACATTATTCGGAAGACCTATTGCATAGAAAAAGCTTTCGCTGTTTTCCCTTCAATAATCGTGTGAGGAATAAATATCTGCTGGACGGCAAAGTCAGAATCCAGCATTTTTTCTTTCAGAAGATTTACCGCTTTAATAGCGATACTCTGTTCATCCTGTTTGATGTGAGTAAATTGAATTCTCGAATTCTCCGGCGAATCAAAACAAACTACAGACACATCATCCGGCATTCGTCTTCCCAGCCTGGATAACCCTGCTGCGACTTGTTCTCCAATAGAATGTTCACAGGCTACAATGGCTGTAATACTGCGATGCTTTTTTAAGAAATTGTCTAAAATCAGATTGTCCTCTTTAATAACGTGTGATTCTGTTATTTCGTTTATTGGCATACTGTTTTTAATTTCAGTCAAGATATAGTCTCTATTCAGCTTCACGCCTTGTTCAGAATGGGCAATATGAAAACCCGTCACTCTCTCCTCAATAGCTGTCGTTCCCTCTGAAGGAGGAGAAATGAATCCGATTTCTCTGTGTCCCATCTTGATTAAATGATTCGTCAGCTCTATTGTTGCTCTACGGTGATCAGTACATACAAACGATGCAGGAATCCCTTTAATGAATCGATCAATCAAAACGACGGGAAAATTCTTTGAAACCAGCTCAAGAAGTTTATTATTTACATGCTCTCCATGTACCGGAAAGACAATCAAACCTTCAGCTCCCATATCCAGGAAATCATTCACGGCCTGTTCCTCAATTTCCTTTCTTCCATAGCTGAGTTTCAAAAGAATCGTAAAACCAAGTTCACTGCATCTCTTTTCAATTCCCTTTACAAGTCCTATTCCATAGCTCTCATCAAAACCCGGCAGAATAAAACCGATTAAATGGCGTTTTGAACTATCCTGCTTTGCAGAATAAGAAGCATCAATTGCAGCGTCAGAATGAATAACAAATGAGCCCTTTCCTTGAATTCTTTCAATATAGTTTTCTTCTGAGAGAAGATCCAGCGCTTTTTTAGAGGTAATACGGCTTACTTCAAATTGATCTGCAAGCTCTTTTTCAGAAGGAACTTTATCTCCCTGCTTTAATTTTCCGCTCCTAATCTGATTTAACAGTAAATTATAGACTTTTAGGTAAAGAGGATTAAAAGTTGTCATAGCGTCACCTTTCAACGGTTGATATATTCAATATATCAACTATTTCTTCTACAGAAAAGTCTTTTGTTTGATAAATTTAAATATTCATACATTATCCAGAAGATTTATTGCCTCAATCTTATAAAAAAACTCATAAAACATAAAAAAAGCAGGATTCCTCCCGCTTTAGCTCAATTGTTCAATTTTCTTTGGAATGGAAATCCATTTCTTTTCAATAGAGGAACGCTCAATAGCATCAAGAATGAGCTGATTCATTAAGCCATCATAAAAATTAGGCTGTTTATGTTCATTATTTGAAATCGCTTTCATCAATTCGGATATTAAGTTCACAAATGTATGTTCATATCCTATAATATGACCTGCGGGCCAGTATGCATGGGCATAAGGGTGCTCTTCTTCCGTACAGTTAATGACCCTAAAGCCCTGAAGGCCTTTGTCATCTTCACTTAAGTACACATGCAAATTGTTCATGTTTTCAAGATCCCATTTGATGGATCCAAACTCAGCATTGATCTCAAAACAATTACGATTTCTATTTCCTGCTGCAAAACGAGTTGCTTCAAATACTCCCATTGCCCCATTTTCAAATTTTGCGATGAATGAAGCAGCATCGTCTACATCAACCTTCCCTTTTTTCCCTGCTTCCCCTTCAATCGGCCGCTCTTTTATGAATGTCTCCATTGCACCGACTACCTCTGAAATCTCACCAACTAGAAACCTTGTCAGATCAATGATATGCGCCCCGATATCACCCAAAGCTCCAGACCCTGTTACCTCTTTTTTTAATCTCCATGCAATCGGGAAATCAGGATCCATAATCCAGTCCTGAAGATACGTTGCACGAACATGATAGATACGCCCAAGCCTGCCCTGCTGAATCAATTTCTTCGCATATTGAACAGCTGGGGCAAACCGGTAATTATGCGAGATCATATGAATGACCTTATTTCGGGTCACTGCTTCAAGCATCCTTTCTGCCTGATCTACATTTAAAGCTAAAGGCTTTTCACATATTATATGTTTTCCGGCTTCGGCTGCTGCAATCGCAATTTCTGCATGAGAATTGTTTGGAGTGACAATATCAATTAAATCAATATCGTCTCTATCTATCAATGTCCGCCAATCTGTTTCATAGCTTTCAAAGCCGAGCTCATCAGCCGCCTTCTTTACACCCTCTTCGCTGCGGCCGGCAATTGCTTTGAGTACAGGCTTTGCTGCTCCCGGAAAAAAGAATGGAACATTCCGGTAAGCGAGACTGTGCGCTTTTCCCATAAACTTATACCCAATCATTCCAACTCGAATCTCTTTCATCACAGATCACCAGCTTTCATATATTGGTTGTTATAAAAAATGCTGTCATTATAATCACTAATTAGTCTTAAACAGGGAAAATCCTCTTTTTCTAAGTCATAATTTTTTGATTTGAATCAATAAGACTAGATTTCAAAAGATAAGCGCAGCAGCCCGTTTAGCTCTGACAGATAGAAAAGAATCCGGCAGAAAAAAATAGTCTTTAAAAATTAGACTTTATACACTATCATTCCTCTTATTTTAATACCCGATATTATCGAACAATTATCTAGAAATAGATTATTTTATTATTTTCTAACAATAAAAAAAGTCTTGCTTTGAAAGCAAGACTTGACCTTTATTTATCGGCCAATATATCTTCAATTCTATCAAGCTCATCCGAAGTAAACTCAAGATGATTCAGCGCAGCAACATTCTCTTCGATCTGGCTTACTCTGCTTGCCCCAATAAGTGCTGAGGTCACGCGTCCTTCTCTCAAAACCCATGACAATGCCATTTGGGCAAGGTTCTGGCCGCGGTCTGCTGCAACATCATTCAACTGTTTGATTTTATGTACCATTTCTTCAGTCACACGGTCTTCATTAAGGGCGCCAGTTGATTTGGCAGCTCTTGAATCAGCAGGAACTCCAGATAAATATTTGCTTGTTAATAAGCCCTGTTCAAGAGGACAAAAAGCGATTGAGCCTATCCGATTTTCCTGAAGAACATCCTGCAGGCCATTTTCAATCCAACGGTTCAGCATCGAATAACTTGGCTGATGGATGAGCAGGGGTGTACCGAGACGGTTTAAAATTTTCACTGCTTCTTCCGTTTGCTCAGCCGTGTAGCTTGAAATTCCAACGTATAATGCTTTTCCCTGACGCACGATTTGATCTAATGCCCCCATTGTTTCTTCAAGAGGTGTATTAGGATCAGGACGATGGGAATAGAAAATATCTACATAGTCCAAACCCATCCGTTTTAAGCTTTGATCTAAGCTTGCAATCAAATATTTTTTTGAACCCCATTCACCATATGGCCCGTCCCACATGTGATAGCCTGCTTTTGAGGAAATGATTAATTCATCCCGGTATGGTGCAAAATCCGTTTTCAGAACTTGCCCAAACATTGCTTCTGCAGATCCAGGCGGAGGTCCGTAATTGTTTGCGAGATCAAAATGAGTAATCCCCAGATCAAATGCGCGGCGAAGCATAGCGCGGCCATTTTCAAACGAATCTACTCCGCCGAAATTGTGCCATAACCCAAGGGAAATCGCCGGCAGCAGCAAACCTGAATTTCCGCACCGATTGTACTTCATAGATTGATACCTTTCTGAACTTGCTCTGTATGTCATTTGGATTCCTCCTTTAATCTCTTTCATTTGTATAGTAGTTGAAGAAAGCGGTTTCGTAAATGAATCTGTCTTATTTTTTCAACATTTAGTCTTTTTGACCTAATAAAAAGAACCCTCATAAGAGAGTTCTCAGCAAATAGAGTCTGTAGATTTAGGATTTTTCAGACCAAACAGCGGACGAATAAATAAAGCAAGAAAAGTACCTAACATCGCCATGATCATCCATACCCAGCCATGGAGACTGAATGAAGCAATTCCGCCAAAATAAGCACCGATGTTGCAGCCAAAAGCAAGACGCGCACCATACCCCATTAGAAGTCCTCCAAGAATAGAGGCCCCAGCTACACCCGGTTTAATTTTTCCCGGTTTGAAGGTTCCTTGTGCTGCAGCTGATATAAAGGCTCCAAGAATAATGCCGAAATTCATAACGCTTGTGGAATCGGCAAGCACCGATTTCGTAAGTGCTGCCCCATTCGCTCCTGCAAAATAACCCCAGCTTGAAACATCAGCACCAGAAGCCATTAAGGCTTTTCCGCCCCAAAGAGCAAAAGCTGATGTAATTCCCCATGGATTGCCTCTAATTGTTAGAGTTAGAGCATTTAATAGTGCAAGAATAATAGCTGCTGCGAACAGCGGCCATGAACCTCTTATGATTTTTTTAAAGCCTTTAGCAGTTGGCAGAGGCTTCATCATTGGAGGATTTTTCTTTTTAGCAATCTGTACTGTAATCCAATAGATAAGCGCGAATGCTGCTAATTGAACAAGCAGTGCTCCGAAATAACCAAAACCTGTTGAAGTCGCCAGTGAAATGGGCGGTAATGAAGGCATATCTTCCATCCAAAATGTAAAGTGATAAGCGCCAATAACAGACCCCGCAATAAATGAGATCAGTGTTAAAATCATTGAAGAGGAACCGCCGCCGACAGAATAAAGTGTTCCGGAAGCACACCCATTCCCAAGCTGCATCCCAATTCCAAAGATAAAAGATCCGAAAATAACACTTACACCAACTGGCGATACATATCCTGCCGGGGCTGTTCCCGTAAAACTAAAGCCGGTGCTTAATATAACAGCAAATAATGTTGAAGCAATGGCAAGCATAAGCATGTGAGCCTGCAGACCTTGAACGTTTCCTACCGACATCAGACGCCTGAATGCAGATGTGAAACCAAAACGAGCATGGAGCAAGGTAACGCCAAGCATAATTCCAATAATATATAACACAGCCTGAGTTGTATTAGTCGTAGTTAAAATCGCAATGAATAAAATGATACCTGCAAGTAATCCTGCTGCAACAAGCGGCTTTTGCATCGGATTTAGCTCCGAGACGACAGTTGTTCGCGGTTTATATGCAGAATTCCTATTTAGAGTCGTTTCAGACATCATATAATCCCCTTTTCTTATGAAATTAGTCGGATTAAATCCATCTCTATACAATACTCTTTTTAATTAAAACTGTAAACGAATTTGCTTCTTAATAAAATGGAATAGGACTGACAGGTCAGAATGTAAGTATTTTCTGATATCTCAGTCATCATTTATTTTTATTTTTACATTATATAAAAAAATGAAATTGAAACGTCAATCAGCAAGTCACTAGAATAAGATAAGAATATGCCACGACAATGGAGGCGAAATCATGGCAGTTGTAAAAGCAAATAACTCAGATATCGATTTAATGGCCAGATTGCTTCGAGCCGAAGCTGAAGGCGAAGGAATAAGGGGCATGCAGCTTGTAGGAAATGTAGGGATTAATCGGGTTAGAGCTAATTGCTCGGACTTTAAAAACATTCGCACCATCCCGCAGATGATCTACCAAGAGCACGCGTTTGAGGCCGTTCAGCACGGTTATTTTTATCAAAGAGCAAGAGAAAAGGAAAGGAGGCTGGCGAGACGGAGTATAGCGGGCGAACGGTATTGGCCTGCAAAATTCAGCTTATGGTACTTCAGGCCGCCTGGAGACTGCCCTCCTACTTGGTATAACCAGCTGCTCGTCGCACGCTACAAGCTGCATTGTTTTTATCAGCCCAGACCTGGTGAATGTGATGATATTTATAACACATTTTAAAACAAAAAATCCTCGTCATCAAACGAGGATTTTTTGTTCATCATAATGGCAGAAAGCCTGCTTTTTCTTTAGTCTCCAAATTTCCGATCGTTTCTTCCCATTCTTCGAGGTTTGTTTGAGAGCACAGAATCATTTCGTTTTATAAAGCTTACGATAAGATCTGCATCTACCCCATACAGATTTTCTGTCATTGGAAGAAAACCAAGATCAAGACCCGTCACAGCTTGGCCATTATTGTTCCAAGATGAAGGAAACTTTTTGCATTAATTGATGCATGGATTTGAACAAAAGATCGGTAATGCTATTTATTCTTTTATATTCCATACTTCTTCCCGTATTCCTATTTATTAAAAGGATTTTTCCATTCCATTAACATGCCATAATTGCACGATTCCTCGTCCTCTAAATAATTGGGTACAACTTGGACAGGCGTTCTTCCGCAGCGCAGCAAGAAAGAGATAATTGGATCTTTTACATTCCCCTCTACCACACGACCAATATATTGCTCTGGCGTCCATTTATCTGAATGCTGCTGATAACCAGGCATTCTTCCCCCGCCAAGCAGACTATCCAATCCCTTGTGTACAACCACATCATACATGGAAAACATAAGCCATTTTCCAAGTCCCAGCTTTCTGTAAGCGGGACGAACACCAATATCAACTACATAAAGAGTATTTCCATTTGGATCATGATTGCGAATATACCCATTGTCTGTGATTTCCTCCCATGTATGTTCAGGGTGATTTGGATCAAACTGTACAAGCAGTCCTGTCATAGAACCCGCGACTTCTCCATTGATTTCAATGCAAAGTGCGCCCTCTGGAAAGAGCGTGATATGATTTTTCAGCTGTTCTTCATTCCACCACAGTTCAGACGGAAATGGAGGAGGAAAGCTCTCCTGCTGAATGCGGATTAATGCATCAAAATCCTTTTGTGTGTAGTTTCGAACAACTGCTTTTACAGGCTTGTCTCCATCATAAACAAAAAATTCTTTTACATACAAGAGTACTCCTCCTTATAGCAGAGTCCGATCCCCCTGCTTTGCTTCCCAATCAGGGTATAAATCTGTGCGGCGATCACGCCATGTTGTAACTGAACCGCTCGCACGGACTTTATAAAGAAGCTCAAGATCAAGATCTGCCGTTACAATCACAGGCTGATTGATTTCACCTTCAGCCGCTATCCCTTTCGGAGGAAAAGGTACATCATTTGGTGTAATAACAGCTGCTTGACCAAAGTTTCCTCTCATAAAGTCAACAGTTGGAAGGGATCCTACAGTACCAGTTGTTACAACATACACTTGATTTTCGATTGCCCGGGCATGACTGGTATAACGAACTCTGTGGAAACCGTGACGATCATCGGTACAGGATGGACAAAAAATAACATCTGCCCCCTTTGCTTTTGCAATACGGACTATTTCGGGGAACTCAATGTCATAACAAGTCAGCATGGCGATTGTTCCTTTTTCTGTTTCAAATACTTCAAGATCGTCCCCTGGCGTCATATTCCACTCATGAACCTCTGTGGGTGTTATGTGAAGTTTTGCCTGTTCAGCCACTCTTCCATCCGGATAAAATAAATGAGCTACATTATAAAGGCGATTTTCTCTTTTAATTACATGCGTCCCGCCAATAATATGCATACCTGTTTTTTGTGCAAGGTTTATAAATAATTCCCGATATTGTTCTGTAAAATCAGGCAGCTCGTTTATTGTTAATGCATTTCCCGATGCATCTCCTATGGACATTAGCTGGGTTGTGAAAAACTCCGGGAATAAAACGAAATCAGAACCGAATTCCTCTGCTGTTTTCATATAATGTTCGACCTGATCTGCAAATTCTTTAAAGGAACGGATGGTGAAAAGATCATATTGTACTGCTGATACTCTAAGTTGCATAATACCCCTCTCTTTCTCTTTCTCTTTTTCTTAATAAAAACATTATTAGATAAATAAGCAAATTTAACAAGTACGCACTTTTGTGTTAAATAGTGAAAAAAGTATACTGTATGAGATTTTTTTGAAAGGAGAAAATAGTAGAAATCCACTATAACGAGGGAACTATGCTGGCAAAACATGATTTTAATAAAAAAAAACTGTATATATACCTTAGTCTAAACGTATTCATGATCACCCTGCTTCTGATAGAAACATTTTTAAAAGTAAATATACCTCATTTCATCCTTTTTATAGCTTTATTAATTATGCTCCTTATTTGTTTGTATTTTCTTTTTGAATTTATTATCACTATCCCTAAAACGGAGGAAAGCCTTCAAAACATCTTTACAGGGTCTGGCTTTCTTCTCTCATTAATTATAACAACTTATGCAAATCTTTATATGCAAATATACCTGATAAAAGGAGAAAAATCCTTTAAGTTCTCGGGAAAAGAGCTTTCAGGTGATGACTTTTTGTACTACAGTATTACGACGTTCACTACAACTGGATTTGGAGATATTACTTCGATTGGGGTAATCTCTAATATGATTGCTGCTTCTGAAATGCTGATTGGATTTATTATCAGTACTTTATTTATGGCGATTATCACATCAAAATTAATAAAGAATTTAAAATAGACCTGGATTCTATTCCAGGTCCTCTTTTATGAGGTAATATGCGGAAGTGATAGGGAGAACCGGGTCGAATGCTCATCAGAATAACATTGAATTGTCCCTTGATGACTTTCAATTATTTTTCTGCAGATGTAAAGACCAATTCCCGTTCCTAATTCTTTTGTAGTGAAAAAAGGTTCAAATATCGTTTGAATTTGCTTCGGCGGAATCATTGGACCATTGTTGCCAATATGTACATATGTCATGTTATCAATTATTTCAAATTCAATCGTAATCGTCCGGTCAGACACTATTTTCTGAAGCGCATCAATGGAATTAAGCAATAGATTTAAAAATACCTGCCTTAATTCATCTTTGCTCGCAATAACCCTTGTTTCTCTTTTGGAGATTTCCTGTACTTTGACGCTGCCATCAAGAAGACTGGGATACATAAATGATAGAACCTCATCTAATAATTCACTGAGGTCAAGCATTTCACGTTTACTCTCTATCGTCTCTTTTTTGGATGCATGGAGAAATTGTGACACCCTAAAATTCAGCTGATCAACCTCATGACTGATGATGTCCAAATACTTCAAATCAGGATGATCATTTTGCATCAGTTTAATGAAGCCTTTTACAGCTGTAAGCGGATTTCTGAATTCATGGACAAAGCTTGATGACA